>NZ_JBXAIJ010000002.1:0-1794849 GCF_058796095.1 Achromobacter sp. GW823-FHT04E03
TGTGATGTCCGAATCGGCGCCTGCGCCCTTGGCGATGACGGTGAGGTCCTTGCCCGCCGCGATGTTGGAGCCGACCGAGGACGTCGTGTTGCGGTTGGTGATGGTCTGGGTCTTGCTGCTGCCGATGTCCAGGCTCAGCGTCACGCCGCCCGCGCTCTGCGGGTCCGCCATCACTTCATCGTAGGTGTTGACCGCCGCCACGCCCGTGGTCACCAAGGCCAGGGCCTTCATGATCTTGTTGTCGGTCTTGCCGGCGGCGTTGCCCATGCGGTTCGCGGTTTGCATGGCATCAAGCAAGGGGTTCTTGGCGTTGATGCTGAGGCCGCTTTGCTTGACCTCGTGAAACTCTCTTTCACGGGCGGAGTCCTGGGCGGCGGCGATGTTGACCTGCTGGCCGATCAGGGTCACGTCGCCCTTGGGCGCGACCACGTTGCTGCCCACGATATTCAAGGTCTTGCCGGCGTTGATGAGCACGTCGCCTTCGACGCTGCCCACGGTGCTGGCCGTGTGGAAGACTTTCTTGCCATCGAGCGAGTCTGTCTGCTGGCGTTTGCCGTAGCTCAAGCCACCGGTCGCGCCGAGACCGGACTTGGTGACTTTCTTGTAGTCATAGCTGTCCGTGGTGTTGACGCCGGGCAGGATGTTCACGTCGCGCTCGGCGTTCATGACCAGGTTCTTCTGCGCGCCGACGTTGGAGCCGATGACGTTCAAATCCCTTCCGGCCATCAGCACGGCGGTATCGCCGGTGAAGGTCGAGCCCTGCGCCTGCGTCCAGTCGCCCGACTTGATGGTGTGGGTGGTCTTGGAAGACAGGAAGCCCTTGGTCTTGTAGTGGACCTCGTCGCGCGCAGAGCCCGTCTCCACGCCCGCGGTCAGGTTGATGTCGCGCCCCGCCGCGACCGCCAACTGCTTGCCGGCGGTGACATCGGCCGCACGAGCGTTGACATCCTGGCCTGCGATCAGGGTCAGGTTGCGGCCGGCGTCGATGACGGAGCCGATTTCCTTGCTGGTGCTCAGGTCATGACGATTGCGCCGGTTGAGCGCCATGCTTTCGCCATGGCTTTCCGTCAGCGTGGCCAGCGTGATGTCGCGACCGGCTTGCAGACGCGCGTCGTCCTTGACCATGACCTGCGCGGCGGTCAGCGTCAGGTCGCGGCCGGCCTGCATGTCGAGGGTGCCCGCCTCTACCCGCGCCACGCCGGTGAGGTGCGTGCCCCAGGTGCTGCCGTGGTTTTCGGAACCGGCGGTCGAGGTCAGCGCGATGTCGCGCCCGGCGGTCAGGGCGACCTTGTCGCCTTTGATCAGGGACGCGATGTTGGCCAGGTCTTCCCGCGCGGCGAGATTGACGCTGCCGCCCTGAATGGTGCCGCCAGCTTGGTTGACGATGTTGCCGGCGGTGACGACGGTGGCTTGCCGCGAACCGATGGTGCCGCTATTGGTGACTTTGCCTTCGGCGGCGATTTTCACATCGCGCCCGGCCATGAGCGTGCCGTCGCCCTTGAGGTCGCCTTCGCGCACCACCAGGTAGACCTGCGGCACCAGCACGGTTTCGGTGCTGCCGTCGGGCAAGGTGACGGTCTGTTCCACCAGCCAGACCAGGTCGGTGGTGAGCTGACGCTGCTGGGCCTCGGTCAGCGCGGAGCCAAGCTTGACGCCGTTGTCTAGCGCGAACTTGGCGCCCGCTGCGAGCAGGGCCTTGTACTGCGCGTCGTTGTCGCTGTAGTTCTCCAGGAAGCGCTGGCCGGTGGTGGCCAGGATCTGGTCGGACACCGCCTTCTGTTCATAGAAGCCGTCGCCCAGGCGCCTGGGTTGGCCCGAGGGCGTGAGGAACTTGGCGCCCGGCGGAATCAGCGCGGCCCAACCGCCCAGCCGGGACCCGGTCAGCGCGCCGCCGGCGGCAACCCCGGTCCCCGAGGAACCGCCGGACACATGGCCATCGGCGCCTGTATTGGCGTTGACGCCGCCAGACGGGTTGTCCCCCTGCTTGCGATCTCCCGTCAGGCCAGCGCCCGCGCCTGCCGTGTTGTCGATCGAGGTTCCCGGCAACGCGCCGGGCTGGCGCAGCAGGTCGAACAGATAGTCGCTGGAGACGTAGGGGCGTTGGCCCGTGAAACGCGGATCGGTGGACACGATGTACTGCGCGTCCGGCCGGCCGTTGATGGTGAACAGTTGGCTGTCGGGAATGCTGGCCGGATTGGATACGGTGCGGACGGCCTTGCCGCCCGGGAGGTCGAGGCTGGCGACCTGAACCGCGCCCGGCTTGCCGATCGCCGTAGAACCGGGCGTCTTGCCGCTCAGGCCGACCTGCACATTGCCGCCCGCTGTGGCGATGGGCAATTCGATGGGCTGGGCGGCCAGCGTGACGGTGTAGGGAGTGGAGTATTCCTTGCGGTCCCGGCGGCGCTCCTGCGTCACGGTTGCCGTGCCGTTGCGGGTGATGGTGCGCGTGCCGCCGGCGCCGATGTTGTTGATTTCCGGTCCGGATATCGACAACGCGCCGCCCGCCGCGATCTGACTCTTGTTGTTGGTGACGGCGCCGGTCAGCGTCATATTGCCGCCCGACAGGATGCGGGCGGGATCGGTGGAGGTCGTGCGCGATTCGGTGACGGTTTCGGTCACCTGGTAGTAGGTGAAATTGCCCACCAACCGATTGGCGTGGTCGGCGTTGAACTCGTGGATGCGCGCGTCCAGTTCCAAATGCCGGGCCTTGTAGGCGGCATAGGCCTCGTCGTGAGCCTTGCGGCGTTCGCTTTCCGCCGTGCATTCGGCACTCGTCCTGCAGGGACGATCCGGTTCCCGCCAAACGGGCATATCGCCCGCGGGCGGAGTCACGCCGAAGACCGCCCATACGCGCGCATCGTTGGCATACTTGAACTTTTCGGGCACTTGCGTGCAGTCGCCGCCGTTATCGCCGCCGGAGCAGACGTCGTAGGCCTTGGCATAGGCCGGCGGAATGGGCACATCCCGGCCCGCCTTGCCTTTGGTGCGCGGCACATAATCGAACGGAGGGCCGTAGCGATCCGCCGGGTACTTGGTCGACGGCAACAACAGCTTGCGTTCGGGATCGTCATTCAGCCACGCCGGATCCTTGCTGCACATGGGCGTGACTTCGTCGCACAGCCAGTTGGTTTCGGCGTCGTACATGTCCGTCGTGCCTTCTGGCGTGAAGTACACCTTGGGCTTGGACGACACCACCACGGTTTCGTTGGCGTAGTGATCGTTCCGGTTGATCAGCGATGCGGCCGAAATGCGGGCATCGCCGGCGGCTTCGATGGTGGCCGATGCGTTGATCAACGACACGGCCTGGCCGACGGCGCGGCCAATGGCGTCCAGCGCGCCGCCGATGCGCAGGTCTTTCGCCGCGTAGATCAGCGCATGCTCGCGGTTCACGAGGTTGGTGGCGCCCAGATCCAGATCGCCGCGCGAGGCGATCACGGCCCCGCCGCCCGCCCCCACGTCGTTGACCAGCGTACCCGCGCCGATGGAAATGGCGTCGCCGAATATGCGGCCCAGGTTGTTCAGGCTGCCGGCCCTGATGTTGGTGACGCCGCCGTCTATCAAGCCCTCGTTGGTCAGACCATTGGTGACGTTGAGGTTGTTGTTGCGCCCCGCCAGCAGTTCGCCCGTGGCCTGGTTGTGCAACGAGTCGGCCTTGATGTTCAGGTCGCGGCCGGCGCTGAGCCGGGCGCTGTTGTCCATGGCGCCACCCACCGCCAGGTTCAGGTCGCGGCCCGCGATGATGTCGCCGCTCTGGTTCAGCGCGCCGGCATATTCGAAGGAAAGATCGCCGGCGGACTCCACCACCCCCAGACCTTCCAGGGTTTTGACGATGACGGCCAGGCTCTTGCCGGCCAACACCTTGCCCTGCACGTTTTTCAGCGTGTCGGTCTCGATGCGCGCGTCGCCCTGCGAGACCACTTCGCCGGCGGTGTTGTCGACCTCCCTGGTCTTGATGGCGAGGCTCTCGCCCGCGTTGACGGCGCCGCCCCGGTTGTCCACCCCGTCGGCCACGATGCTCACGATCTTGCCCAACACGCCGCGCGCGGACGTGCCGGTGCCATTCAGCGTGTCGCGGTTATCCAGGCGGGACGCCAACAGCGTCAGCGTCCGATCGGCCTGGATCAGTCCGCGCTGGTTGTTGAGCGTGTCCGCGACGGTGACGTTCAGGTCGCCGCCCGCCACCGTGCCATCGCGGTTGTCCAGCGTACCCGCATTGATGCGCGCGTTGCCCGCGGCCGCGATCAGGCCGCCGGTGTTGTCCAGCGTCCCGCCCGCACCCAGATCGATGCGGGCATCGCCGGCGGAGGTGATCTTGCCGCCTGCGTTGCGCAAGTTGGCGGCGGACAAGTCCAGGCCGCCGCCATGAAGGGTTGCGCCGGCGGTGTCGATATCGCCCTTGGCCGACAGCGTCATCAGATTGTTGGCCGACAGCGTACCGCCCGCGAGCGACATATCGCCCGCCGCCGCGCCCGAGTCCGTGGCCGTCAGCGTCATGTCCTTGCCGGCGAGACTGGCGCCGGCATGCTGAATGGAGCCTGCCGTCAAACGCAAGCTGCCTGGCTGATTGAGCACGCCATCCGCGCCCACGCCCGCAGCCAGCCTGCCGGCATTGTCCAGCAGGCCTTGGGTGCGAACGTCGAGATCGCCGCCGGCCAGCACCGCGCCGGTGTTGGCGAGCGAGAAACCTGCGGTCAGGGTGGCATTCGTGGCCGCCACGGCCACGCCCGCATTGGCGAGCTTCCCGCCTGCGTCCAGGATCAGTGCGGCCGCGGATTGCAGGCGGCCGTCGGCGGCGATCCGCAAGTCGCCCGCCGCACTGGCGGACAGCGCGCCCGCCTGCGTGGCGATGATGCCGCCGAGCAGCGCGTCCTTGGCCGCGCGCAGCGTCAGACCGCGGCCGGCGGAAGCCGACCCCAACGTCTGCAACGTGCCGCCCGCAGCGGCAACCAGGACGCCGCCCGCCTGCACCTGCGAACCGGCGCCGAGCGTCAGATCGCCGCGCGCGGCCTGCAGCGACAGGTCGCCTTGCAGCGCCGCGACTGTGCCATCAATCTTGACGCGGTCACCCGCGGTCAGGGCCTGTTCGCGGCCGGCCAGCATGCGGCCCGCCACGTCCAGGAGTTCGTCCGCCGTCGCGGCGAGCTTGTTTGCGGCCTGCACCAGACCGTTCGCGCCCACTACGATATTCCGGCCCGTCATGGTCAGATTGGCATCGCTGGCAACGGACCCTTCCACTCGCGCATCGCGTGCAGCCGCCAAGGCCAGGTCGCGCACCGACGCCAAAGCGCCAGCGACAAAGAGGTCGCGGCCCGCGAGCGCGTTCAAGGCGCCTGCTGCCTGCACCTGGGCGCCCTGTTTGACGATCAGGTCACGCCCCGCCAACACGGACATGTCGCCAGCCTTGGACGTGGCGATCTCGCCCAACGCGGCCACCACGCCACCCAACCTGGCGTCGCCCCCGGCTTGCAGCATCAGCGCGCCGCCGGCAGCCAGCGTGCCGTCGGTGCCGACATCTCCCGCTGCGAGCAGGGACAGGTCCGTGGCGGCCTGCATGCGGCCGCCGGCAGCGACTTTAAGATCGCCTCCGGCGTCGGCGGTCAATCCGCCAGACAGCGCGGTGACGGTGCCATCGATGCCGATATGCCTGCGCGCCGCGAGGCTGGCTGGTGTGCCGCCGGTCACCACGCCGGTCACAAAGAGATCCCGGCCCGCTTGTGCACGCAGCGTGCCGCCGCTGCCCGCGCCGTCTGCCGTGCCGGCGGTGCCCGCGATATGCAGATCCTGTCCCGCGTCGAGCATCAGGCTGCGGCTGCCTTGCGCCAGCCCGTCCTTGCCCACGCGCAGATCTCCGCCAGCCGTGACGTTCAACAGGCCGTTGGCGATCGTCTTGCCGTTCAACAGCGCATCCGTCGTGGCCGTCAGGCGGATATCCTTCTCGCCGGAGAGGGTCCCGTCAAGAATCAGCTTGCCGCCGGACTGCGCCTCCAACAGCCCGCCTGCCTGCAACGCGCCCGCCGCGCCCAGCGCGAGATCGCCGCCGCTGACAGCAGAGAGCGCGCCGTCGCGCGCCAGGACGGAACCGTCGACCTTCAAGTCCCCGCGGGTGCGCAGATCTGCGCTGCGGCCGGCGATCCACTGGCCGGCAAGCGCGGCCGTGGCCGCGTCCGCGACCACCGAGCCGTCGGCCTGTATGCGCGCGTCCGAGGTCGAAGCCAGCGTCCCGTCCGTGCGCAATCGCAGATCGCCCACAGCCAAGGTCTGGCCCTTGAGCGTCAGGTCCGCGGCCGCGTCCAGCGCCACATCGGCCAGCGATGACACAATGCCGGCAGCCGTCAGGGAGGCGCCCGCCAGTGCGCTCAATGCGCCGCCAGCCAGCGCCTGGCTGCCGGCGCCCAAAGCCATATCCCGCCCGGCGCGCAATGCGAGTTCGCCCTGGGCCGAGGCGGCCACGCCATCCAGCTTCAGGTCGCCTGCGGCTTGCAGGCTCACGCCTTGATTGCCGCGCAGCTCACCCGCCATGGTTACGTCGCCGCCCGCGCTCAAACGCGCGACATCAGCCGACTCGATCCGACCCGTCGCGGCGATTTGCGCCGTCCCGCCAGCGGTAAGGTCCAACCTGCCGTCTGCGCTGATCGTGCCTTGGGCCGCGACATCGCCGCCGGCCGTCAGCGCCGCATCGGCCGTGGACACCAGCGTGCCGTCGGCCCGCGCGTCGCGGGCCGCGTCCAGGCTCACGCCTTTGCCCTGCAATCTGCTGGCAGCGCCCAGCGACAAGTCCCGCCCGGCGGATGCGCGCAAGCGATCGCCGAACGCCAACGCATCGCCTGCCACGCGCAAATCGCGCACGGCTTCCAGCGTCATGCCGCCATCGGTCAACGTCGTGCCGGCCAATGTGAGATCCTGGCCTGCGTTCAGGCGCAGCGTCCGGTCGCTTTGCACATGCCCGCCTTGGATGAGGGCGAGATCCCCGCGCGCGCGCAGATCCAGCGGACCCGCGGCGTACAGCTTGCCGCTTACCGAGGCGTTGCGCGCCGCCTGCGCGGACAATTCATCCAGGGAACTCAAGGCGCCGGAGACCAGCAGATCGCCGCCCGCCAGGGCTTCCACACGCCCCTTGGCCGCCACGCGGCCTTGCGCGCCGATCGCCAGGTCGCTCCCTGCTGCCAAGCGCAAAGCGCCCGTGGCGGCGGTCAACGTGCCATCCACGGTTGCGTGGCGCGCGGCGATCAATTCAATGCCGCCATTGCTTTGCAATGCGCCCGCGAGCGCCAGATCCTGACCGGCTTGCGCCGCCACGCCGCCCTCGACTTCCCACTGCGCCTGCGTATTGCCTCGCAAGTCGCGCGCGGCCCGCAGATCCAGGTTCCCGGCCGTCGAACCTTTGCCGGCGAGCGATATGTCGCGGCCGGCGGTCAATGCGATGTCTGCGCGTGAACCCATGGCGCCGGCTGCGGTCAGGTCGCCGTCGGCTCGTGCTGCGATGCCTACGCCCTGGGTACGGCTAGCAGCCCCCAGCAACAGATCGCCGCCGGCGGCAAGCGACAAGGTGCCGCCATACGCCAGAGCGTTGCCGTCGATGCGCATGCCCTGACCCGCCTGAAACGCCAATCCCGCATTGGTTTCAGCAACCCCAGCGAGGGTCAGTTCGCGTCCCGCCCGCAACTGCATCGCGCCTTCGGATTGCAGGATGGAACCCGCGCCCGCGACGAGCTTGCCGATGCTATCCACCGACAGCGGACCTCCGGCAAGCAGCTTGCCATCGACGGCGGCATCGCCTGCGGCCGCCACCGTCAACGCCTGTACTGATGACACCTCGCCCGCCGACCGGAACGCAGCGCCCGTGCGCAGGTCCGCCAGGCCGCCCGCCTGCGCCACGCCGCCCGCGCCGATGCTCAGGTCGCCGGCCGATGCCAGCCTCAGCGCGCCAGCCGTGGCGCCGGCCGTACCATCTAGCGACAGCTTGCCGTCCGCCCGGACGTCGAGGTCGCCATTGCTGCGCACGCTGCCCGTCAGCGCCGCGTCGCCGCCTGCTTGCAGCCGCGCCTTGCCGGTGCTGGCCAGTTGCCCGCTCACCTGCATGCCGCCCCGCGCTTCCAGCGTCAGGTCGCCATCGGCGCCGATGGCCGCGGAGACAGCCGTATCACGGCCGGCTTGCAGGCGGACGTCGCCCGCCGCCGCCATGGTTCCGCCAGCCCGCAAGTCGCGTGTCGCCATGGCTTCGACGACGTGTCCCTGCGTCTTGCTGGCGGCGCCCAGCTGGATATCGCCGCCACTGCGCATCTGCAGCGCGCCGCCGTAGGCCAGCGCGCTGCCGTCCACCTTCAGGCCGCGCGCGCTGTCGATGGACAACGCGCCATCCGTCAACGCCGACCCTGCCAGGCTCACGTCTTCGCCCGCGCGCAGGCTCATCGACTTGCCCGACTGCAACTTCGCGCCCGCAGCGGATGAAAGTTCGCCGCCGGCCTGGACCTGCAACTCGCGCGATGCGACGACGCGGCCCGGCAATTGGATGTCTCGTGCGGCCTGTAGCGCCACCGTCCCCTTGGCCGACACCAGGCCCGCGGAGCCATCGCCCGCTGCCGTCTCGCCGGACTTCGCCGGCGGCGGATTACCATCCTGGCCGGACCCCGAACCCGTACCCGAACCAGCGTCCGTTGCCGGGTCGCCGCCCGAATCCGAACCGCCGGTCACGGGCGGCACAGGATCCGGCACGCGGGTCGCAACGCCGGCGCGCACATGGCGGCCGGCCTGCGCGCTCAGATCCTGATCGCCCATCAGCAGAGAGCCCGACAAGGCCAGGTCTCGCCCTGCGGCCATGCGCAGCGCGTCCTGCGTCTGCAGGCTGCCCTGCGCCCCCACGGTCACGTCGCCCAGGGCGTTGACCGCCAGTTCCCCGCCCGCGCTCACCGCCCCGCGGATTGCGGCTTGCCCGCCTGCGCGCAAAGCCACCGTGCCCGACGCCTGCGCCGCGCCTGCCACTTCAAGATCGCGGCCCGCCGCCATCTGCAAGTTCTTCGCGGCCTGCACGGTGCCGCTGGGAGTGATGCGCAGGTCCCCGGCGGCGCTCACCTCCAGATCACCCGTAAGCGCCACGAGATTGCCGCCCACGTTCACGCCCACGCCGGCTTCCGTGCCGATCAGCCGTATGCTGTTGGCGTACATGCCGCCCAGTGCCGCCGTGTCCAGCGCCACCGCAGGCGCGGCGCCCTCGCCTTCGCGAGCCGACACCGCGCCAGAGCCGTAATCCACCCGCGATGCACCCGCCGTTACGTTCAGGCGCTGCGCCCAGATGCCCGCGTTGATCTCCAATGTGCGCGCCATCAGGTCCACCTGGCCGACGTTCCCGCCGAGCAGGCCGTCGCCTTCGACCCGGATCTTGCCGCTCGCTATGTCCAGACCGATGCTGCCGTCTGGCCCGACAGCGGGCTTGCCGGTGGTGAGCGTGGCGCGGTCCGCGTTCAGGAAGCCGCAGCCGTTGCAGGTGATGCCGGCCGGGTTGGCGACGATGACATTGGCCCGGTTGCCCGCCACTTCAAGCGCGCCGGCCAGCTGCGACGGATTGGGGGCAGTGACCTGATTCAGGATGGTCGTCGCGCGCTGGTTGCCCAGCATGGGGTTGCCCGCGACCTGGCCCGCCAGTTGCGTCTGGCTGGCCCCGCCGCTGTTGTTCAACACCACGCCGGAGCGGCCGACGTTGAAGTCCGTGAACTTGTTGTTCGACACCCCGCCCGCGGAAGGCGGCGCGATGTTCACGACCGGCACCCCGTTGGTCACGCCCACCACTGGCCGTTGGCCCGGAGCATTCCGGTCCACTGAGATAGGTAGCGTCTGCGCCAGGACCGGCGTCCAGACCTGGGTGTACAGCACGAGCCACACGATGGCGGAACGGAATTTGGACATGAGGCACACTCGGTAGTCGGTTCTTGTGGCGCGCTGCGGGACTCGCGGCGCAAGGAGCGAGGCGCGGGCGTGGCCCGGCCGCGCTTGACGCTAAAACTCGAACATCAGTGACGCAGCCAGTACGGTGCTCTGGGTCTTCAGGCTTTCTGGTCTCTTCAAGGGCCAACCCGCCGACAGGTCGTAACTCGCGCTCAGGCCGGGCAGGGCGATCCGGCCGCGCATGCCGGTCACCGCGCCGATCAGCGTGCGGCCGGACAGGTACTCCGCCGACGGGCCTCCGACCCGTCCGACGTCCAACCCGGTGTAGAACTGCTGACCCAGATCGCCGAGGTTCAGCGACAGGTCTTGGCGCAACGTCCAGCCGTCTTCGGCGGCCAGCGTCATCTCGCCATCGAAGCCGCGCACGGCGTAGCGATTGCCGATGGTGAAGTAGTCCGCCGGCACCACCGCGGTCTTGGCGTGCTGGATCTGCCAATTGGCCTGATACGCCACTTGCTGGCCCGCCACCTTGAACGGCAGATGCAGTCCGGCGTTGGCCGTGAGCAGGGTGCTGCGCCCGTTCCAGTCGGGATCGCCGTAGATGTAGCCGGGACGGTCGGAGAACTGCGGCAGCGTTCCGCGCACGCCGCCGCCTACGTCCAGCGCGGCGGGGCCGATGTACTGGCGATGCCCATAACCGAACTCATAGCCAGCGATGTCGCGTCGCTGCACGTCGATATCGACGTCGTTGATCGTGCTGTTGACGCGCTTGCGCAGGAATTTCAGCGTCACCGTGCCCTTGTAGGCGCCAGCCCGATAAGGCACCACGGACACGCCCGCCTCGATCTGCTTGGTGGTGCCGCCGTAGATGACCGGCTCGTCCAGACCCGCCACGGTCTGGCGATAGCGCGAACGGCTGGCGCCGGCGAACAGCGTCCAGTACCCGAAGGGAATGCTGTAGTTCATGGAGGCCGCGCGCGTTCCGGCGTCATCGCGGCGCAGCGCGGCGTTGCTGTTCCATGAAACCGACAACTGGTCATACAGGAACAACGGAGAATCCAGCGTGAGGCCGGCGTTGATCTGTTCCTTGCCGGTGGACTCCATGCCGCCGTTGTCACCGCCCAGGTAGGCGTGCCAACGCTTGCCGCTGCCGGGCTTGATGAGGATGTCGGAGTCGCCGACGCTCGGACCTGGCTCCACGTCTATGGTGGCATCGGCCTGGCCGCCAAGCCGCCGGATGTTTTCCAAGGCCTGGTCCAGATCGCGCTGATTCAGTTCGCCGCCCGGGCCGGTCGGCAGCGCCGTGCGCCACCAGCCCGCGGCGCCCTCGCTCTGGACTGCCGAAATGCGGCCTGGCACGTAACGCAACTGCAACTCGCCTGCGGCCAAGGATTGCTCCGGCACCAGTACGCGCGCGGTGATCAATCCTTGAGCGATGAGCAGCGCGTGCAAATGCTCCTGCAACTTCTTCAAACCCTGTCCGCCCAGGCAGGGGCCGATGGCGGACTCGGCCGCGCGGCGCAGCGCCGACGGCGGTTCGGGGGAGTCCCATTGCACTTCGCGCAGCACGAAGCACCGGCTTTCCTCGGGAAAGACCAGCGGCCCTTCCCCCGCGGCCGGCGCCTCGGGCGCGGACAGGACGTCTGGACGCTGCGCGGCGCGCGCGCGCTGCGCCTCGAGCTCCTGTTCCTGGCGGCGCTGGATCTCGGTGGCGCGGTCAGCGGCCGCGGGCAGTATGGGTTGGGCTGCCAAGGGGGATGCGAACACCGCCAGCAAGGCCACTGCGGTCAGCTTCATATGAAAGCCATTGCTTCTGGATTTTTCTTAATGAAACCGCCCGCGGATGCAGCGATTGCGCCTACCTGCAAAGGTCTGTTCGTTTTCATTTGGGAGGGACTACGTGCAAATGCGCGGTTCTGGTTGTTTGGCGCAATGCACGAATTCTGGTCAGCAAGATTTGTCGCAAGTTAAGCGAATGGCAGGCCGTTCCGCACCAGAAAATTCTGATAGTTGACAGTAGAAGAGCGCTTTTTCGGCCCTCAATGCCCCGCCCGGCGTCCTCGGAAGGCTGTGCCACAATTGCGCCCATGCACCAGGACAACCGCCTACTCCACTCCTCCCTGGCCACTCAGGCCGCGCAGCTCTCCTCCGCCTGGAAAGTCGCTTTCGAGACACGCGCCGTGGCCGACGCGCTGGCCGGCGTGATCGCCCATGTGGACAAGCGCCTGGAAGAAGGCGCGGTGGTCTATCCGGCCACGCCTTTCCGCGCCCTGCACGGCCTGGAGCCGTCGGACGTGCGCGTGGTGATCCTGGGACAAGATCCGTACCACGGCCCCGGTCAGGCCCAAGGTCTGGCCTTCTCAGTACCCGACGACTGCAAGCGGCCGCCCAGCCTGCGTAACATCTTCAATGAGATCGCCCAGGAGTTTCCGGGCACCCGCGTGCCGGCCGGCAACGACCTGAGCGATTGGGCGGATCAGGGCGTGCTGCTGCTGAACACCGCGCTGACCGTGGAAGACGGCCAGCCCGCCTCGCATGCCAAGCGTGGTTGGGAAACGGTGACGGATGCGTTGATCGCCCTGGTCGCGCGCGACCCGTCGCCCAAGGTTTTCATGCTGTGGGGAGCCCATGCCCAGGCCAAGCGGGCGTTGCTCCCGGACAACAGCGGCCACCTGGTCCTGATGTCCAACCACCCCTCGCCCCTGTCCGCCAGAAGGCCCCCAGTACCCTTCCTGGGCTGCGGCCACTTCCTGGCCACCAATCAGTGGCTGACCAACCAAGGGAAAAACCCTATTGATTGGGAGCTGGACAAAAAAATAATTCCCATGCAGGGCGAATTCGGGTTATGATCGCCGCACTGCACAAAACGAGTTCGGCATTTACCGCCTTGATTTAGCGGAAATTTTCGCAGTCTGCCGGGTGACACAGCCCCGGCCCCATGCCGAACATCATCGATTCCTGACCTCCTTTCCTTTCGCCCTGCGTTCCACTCAGTACACGAGAACGCGCCACGCGCACGGTTGATTCGGTCGGCACGATGCTCCATCAACCGTCGCCTGGATCCGGCCGCCTAATCCCCTGGCCCGACCAAGCACTGCGTCGCATTGATTGCGGCAAGGGAAAGTAATGTCTTTCGAAAACCTGGGTCTTGCGCCCGCTCTGTTGTCGGCCATTCAAGACGCTGGCTTCACCTCCCCCACTCCCGTCCAAGCTTCGGCCATTCCGCAAGCGCTGGCTGGCCACGACCTGATGGTGTCCTCGCAGACGGGTAGCGGCAAGACCGCGGCCTTCATGCTGCCGGCCCTGCACCGCATCGCCCAGATGCCCGCCAACAAGGGCGTCGGCGTGCAAGTGCTGGTGCTGACCCCGACCCGCGAACTGGCCCTGCAAGTCACGGACGCCACCGCCACCTACGGCCGCAAGCTGGCCGACCTGCGCACCGCCACCGTCGTCGGCGGCATGCCTTACGGCGCGCAGCTGAAGGCGCTGTCGCGCCGCGTGGACGTGCTGGTCGCCACCCCCGGCCGCCTGATCGACCACCTGAACTCGGGCCGCGTCAAGCTGAACACCGTGCACACGCTGGTGCTGGACGAAGCCGACCGCATGCTGGACATGGGCTTCATCGAAGATATCGAGACCATCGTCAGCCGCCTGCCGGAAGGCCGCCAGACGCTGCTGTTCTCGGCCACGCTGGACGGCACCGTCGCCAAGCTGGCCTCGCGCATGATGCGCGAGCCGCAGCGCATCGAGATCGCCGGCGCCAAGGAAAAGCACACCAACATCACGCAAAGCCTGCTGTACGCGGACGATGCCAGCCACAAGATGCAGCTGCTGGACCACGTGCTGCGCGACGCCTCGCTGGACCAGGCCATCGTCTTCACGTCGACCAAGCGCGGCGCCGACGATCTGGCCGACCGCCTGGCCGACCAAGGCTTTGCCGCCGCCGCCCTGCACGGCGACATGAACCAGCGCCAACGCACCCGCACGCTGTCGCAACTGCAGCGCGGCCAACTGCGCATCCTGGTCGCCACCGACGTGGCTGCCCGCGGCATCGACGTGCAAGGCATCAGCCACGCCGTCAACTTCGACCTGCCGATGCAAGCCGAAGACTACGTGCACCGTATCGGCCGTACCGGCCGCGCCGGCCGCAGCGGCCTGGCCTTCACGCTGGCAACGCATTCCGAGCGCCATAAGGTCCGCCGCATCGAGCACTACATCGGCCAATCGATCACCCCCGAAGTGATCGCCGGCCTGGAACCCAAGCGCACCCCGCGCCCCTCGGCTGGCGGCGCCGGCCCGCGTGGCGGCAAGCCGTTCGGCAAGCGTCCCGGCGGCGGCTACCAGGGCAACCGCGAAGGCCGTTCCTTCGGCGGCCCGCGTGGCGAATTCAAGCCGCGTGAAGGCGGCTATCAAGGCAACCGCGAGGGCGGCCCGCGCGAAGGCGGCTACCAAGGCAATCGCCCGTTCGGCGACCGCCCGGCCCGTTCCTTCAGCGATCGTCCGAGCTTCGGCGACCGTCCGCAGCGTGAAGGCGGCTACCAGGGCAACCGCCCCTTCGGTGACCGTCCGCAGCGCGAAGGCGGCTTCCGCGGCGGCGACCGCGATTCGCGTCCCAGCTTCGGCGACCGCCCCAGCTACGGCGACCGCCCCCAGCGCGATGCCCGCCCGTTCAGCGAGCGCGGCCCGCGTGAAGGCGGTTTCCGTGGCGGCGACCGCGACTCGCGCCCCAGCTACAACGACCGCGCCAGCTTTGGCGACCGCCCGAGCTTTGGCGACCGTCCCAGCTTCGGTGACCGTCCGCAGCGTGAAGGCGGCTTCCGCGGCGGCGACCGTCCGGAAGGCGGTTTCCGTGGCAAGCCCTCGTTCGACAAGCGCCCCGGCGGCCCCGCCAAGCGCTTCGGCAAGTCGGCTGACCGCCGCGGCTAATCCGCCCGCTTGAACCCAACACAAACCCCGCGCCTGTCGCGGGGTTTGTTTTTTGGGAAAATGACCGCTTGTCCACGCACCGCCCGACCATGCAACGATCCGCCCCCGCCAACCTGCCCGCCCTTACTCCCGCCGCCGAGGAACACAGCGCAGCCGCTGCCGCGCATCTGCGCGCCACCATCGCCGCCCATGGCGGCTGGCTGTCGTTCGACCACTGGATGGCGCAGGCTCTGTACGCGCCCGGGCTGGGCTATTACGCGGCCGGCAACGTCAAGCTGGCCGAGGCCGACGGCGACGTCCGCACGCCTGCCGGCGACTTCGTCACCGCGCCCCAGCTGACGCCGCTGTTCGCCCGCACGCTGGCCCGCCAGGCCGCCCAGGTGCTGCGCCAGACGCAGACCGACGCCGTGCTGGAATTCGGCGCCGGCACCGGCGCCCTGGCCGAAGGCGTGCTGCGCGAACTGGATGCGATGGGCCTGGATCAAACCCGCTACCTGATCCTGGAAGTGTCGGCCGACCTGCGCGCCCGCCAGGCTGAAAGGCTGGCGGCATTCGGCGAGCGCGTGCAATGGCTGGACGCGCTGCCCCAGCGCTTTGCCGGCTGCGTGCTGGCCAACGAAGTACTGGACGCGATGCCGGTGTCGATCTTCCGCTGGAGCGATACGGGCGACGTGCTGGAGCGCGGCGTGGCGGTGGACGCCGCGCAAGGCTTCGTCTGGGAAGACCGCCCGGCGCCGCCGGCGCTAGCCGCCGCTGTCGCCGCCCGCATGCCGGCCCTGCCCGGTTACGTGTCCGAGATCAACCTGCAAGGCGAAGCCTGGATCGCCGCCATGGGCGGCTGGCTGGAACGCGGCGCGGCGCTGCTGCTGGACTACGGCTTTCCGCGCAGCGAGTACTACCATCCGCAGCGGGCCGGCGGCACGCTCATGTGCCACCTGCGCCATCACGCCCACGGCGATCCGTTCACCGCGCCGGGCCTGCAGGACATCACCGCGCACGTCGATTTCACCGCCATGGCGGATGCCGCGCTCGAGGCCGGCATGCAAGTCCTGGGCTATACCTCGCAGGCCCGCTTCCTGATGAATGCGGGGCTGATGGATCTGTTGGCGCAACTGGATCCGAGCGACGTGCAGCAATACGCGCAAGCCGTGGCGCCCGTGCAGAAGCTCTTGTCCGAATCGGAGATGGGCGAACTGTTCAAGGTGTTGGCGGTGGGACGCGGCATCACCGAACCGCTGGCAGGGTTCTCGCGCGGCGACCGGTTGGGCAAGCTGTAGGAACGCGTGGCGGCCTCATAGGCATGGCCGCCACGTTTTCAGATCCATAGCGGAATCACTGCGCCCGCAGGCGCTCCAGGCGCGCGGCGCGCACCTGCTCCTTGATGCGCGCCGGTTCTCCGGCGCAAGCTTTGGCGATAGCTCCGGCGTCCACGCCGCGCACGATTGCCACGCGCGATTGCCAGGCCGCTCGGTCCACGGAGCGCAGCACGGCCGCCGCATCCAGCAGATCCAGAAAGCGTTCCGGCTTGCGCAGCGCATCGGCGCGCTCCATCAGCGCCAGTTGCGCATCCGCGGGATCGGCGCCTTGCTCCACCGCGTCCAGCCCCGCCAACACTTCCGGCAATAGCCGCGCGTAATCGTTGCATTCCGTGGGCACGCGCAGGCGGCGGCCCATGGCGTCGCGTTCAGGCGTCAGTCGACACAGCAAGGCATAGCGCCCCGGCAGCGACAGGCCCTGCGCGGCCGCGCGATCCACGTCGGCCGCGGTCTGTTCCACCCCTTGCAGCTCGGGCATCACGCGCGCCAGCGCGCCGCATTGCTGCAGGATGCCCAGCATGCGCGACGGCGCCGCCGCCATCAGGCCGCGCGACAATTCCTTCCAGACCCGTTCTGCCACCAGCGCGTCGGCCTCGCCGGCCTCGACCATGCGGCGGCACAGCGCCAGGGTCTCGGGCGCCACGGAAAAATCGGCAAAGCGGGCCGCGAACCGGGCCAGCCGCAGAATGCGTACCGGATCCTCTTCGAAGGCCTCGCCAACGTGGCGGAAGATGCGGTCGCGCACGTCGGCGGCCCCGCCCAGGGGATCAACCAGCTCGCCGTCCTGCTTCTGCGCGATGGCGTTGACGGTCAGGTCGCGGCGGCGCAGATCCTCTTCCAGCGTGACGTCGGCGCCCGTATAGAACGTGAAGCCCTTGTAGCCCCGCCCCGACTTGCGCTCGGTGCGCGCCAGCGCGTATTCCTCTTTGCTGCGCGGATGCAGGAACACGGGGAAATCGCCGCCCACGGGCACGAAGCCGCGGCGAGCCATGTCCTCGGGTGTGGCGCCAACCACGACCCAGTCGTGGTCGCCGGGGGGGAGGCCGAGCAGCGCATCGCGCACCGCTCCGCCCACGATATAGACCTGCAGGCCGTCCGTGGCCGGATCCCGCGTCATGGGATCGAAGTGCTTTCCGCGCCCAGCGGCACGATGTTGCCCAGGCGTTCCTTCAGGGACTGGGGCTGGCCGGTGAACATGGCGGCGTAATACACCGAGTTGGACATCACGTTCTTGACGTAGGTGCGCGTCTCGTTGAACGGGATGGTCTCGGCAAAGATCGCGCCTTCCACTGGATGCGTGAAGGTCGAGCGCCAGTTGTGCGGACGGCGCGGGCCAGCGTTATAGCCTGCGCTGGCCAGCATCTGCGAACCGTTCAGGTCACGCAGCACCATGTTCAGATAGTTGGTGCCGAGTTCGGTGTTGGTGTCGAAGTCGTTGACGCTGTCGGGCGTGAAGTTGCTCATGCCGATCTTGCCCGCGACCCACTTGGCCGTGGCCGGCATCAGCTGCATCAGGCCGGACGCGCCGACGTGCGAACGCGCGTCCATGATGAAGCGCGATTCCTGGCGGATCAGGCCATAGACCCAGGCCGGATCCAGCGCGATGGCGTTGGCCTTGGCGGTGACGCGGCCTTCGAAGGGCGCGATGAAGCGCTGGCTGAAGTCGAACTCTTTTTCCGTGCGGTCGGAGGTGTTGACCACGCGGTCATAGATGTTCTCGGCGCGCGCCAATTCGGCGGCGGCCATCAGTTGACGATCGCTCATGCCGCGCAGCGTGAAGTTCCATTCCGGCACGGCTTCGGCGCGCCAACCCAGGCGGAAGAGCTGGATCGCGCGGCGCAGGCCGGGGTTGGCGCGGGCCTCGGTGATTTCCTGGTCGCTGAGGGGCGCGGGGCGCGGCGGCACGGTGATGCGGCGGCCCAGTTCCTCGGCAGCCAGCTGGCCGTAAAAGTCGAAGCGGTCGGCGATGCTGGCGTAGGCGGTGGCGGCCTGTTCCTTGTTGCCGCGCGCGGCCTGGCCGCGGGCCTTCCAGTAGATCCAGGACGAATCGGCCTGCTGCGAGGCGGGCATCTGGTCGATGGATTCCATGACCCATTTCCAGTCGATCTTGGGCTGGCGCAAGGCGGCGCGCACCTTCCAGGCGGCGTTGTATTCCGTCATGCGGATGTGGCCGGCCTCGTGGTACCAGTCGTCGGCGCGGCTGTCGAGATTCAGCGCGGCGACCAGCGCGTACTGGCCGCGGACCCAGGCCAGGTTCGACTTGGCCATGGACTTGGACCAGTCCCCGGACTTGCCCCATTCGCGGCGCAGGTAGGAATCCGCCACGCTGACGTCGGAACGCGCCAGGCGCGCCAAGGCGATCGTCACCAGTTCCTTCTCGTTGCGGCCCACGGGTTGACGGCTCTGGCGCGTCAGCCACTTCATGGGGTCCTTCATGAGCTGGTCATAGGTTTTCAGGTCGCCCGGCTCGAACATGTACTGCGCGAACTTGCGCGCGTCGGCGGTCTTGTTGGCTTCGATGGCGTCGCGCAGCTGGGGTTCCAATTGCTCCCAACCCATGATGCCGTCGGCGACCAGCTGGTCGTACAGCGCCCAGCAGGCGCCGCCCGGCGCGAACACGGCCGCGGCCTGCGCCGCCGTGGCGCGCTGCCCGGTCATGTGCTTGGCATCGAGGATGGCGCACTCGATCTGCGCATTGCTGTTCTTCACGGGCGCGAGCTTGCGCACGGTTTCGAAGTCCCCGCTGCGGGCCGCGGCCAGCAGCCAGTCGCCGCGCAGGCGGTCGGCCAGGTAGGCGTCGGAATTGCCGCTGATGAACTTCTGCAGGTCGGCGGTGGGCCGGCCGGTGGCGGGCGGGGTCCACAACTGATAGCGCAGCAACCAATATTCGGGATACATGCCCAGCGGATCCGGCTTGGCCTGCGGCACCAGCGCGCCCAGCACGGACCACTGCTTGCGGTTCATGGCTTCGCGCGCAGCGACCACGGCGGCGAGCGCGGGGGTCTGGGAAGTCGGCGGCAGGCCGGCCAGCACCGCGGGCGGCACGGAAATGGCGGGTTGCGCGGCCTGAACGGCGGGCTGAGGCTGGGGCTGGGTGTTGACCGACGCGCTGCGCTGCTGCGCGTCCACCGGTGCACAGGCCGCGGTGAACAGCGCCAGCAGCGGCAGCCAGCGGCGCAGGCCGGGAGCGGCCTCGGTGGCGGCGGCGGACCCGGATTTCCGCGCGGTTTTCTGATACCGTCCGGGTTGCAGAGTCTGTGTCATGCCCTGTCCCTCATACACTGGCCTTGCCGTACGCCAGCATGCCGGCAATCCACCTGTTCGTCCGCATGCGTCCGCACATTCGCCATCATTTGTCCATCCCTCTTACAGCCACCGCATGACTACGCAAAATACTCCAGAGGATACCGCAGTACCGCTACGCGCGCGATTGCGGAAACTGCGCGCCGAACTGCCGGAAGACCAGCGTAGCCGCGGCGGCCTGCTCATGCGCGCGCGCCTGTTCACCTGGCTGAATGTGGCGCGCGATGAGGCCGTGCGCGCGGGCCGCCCCGCGCCCGCTACCGTGGCCGCCTTCTGGCCCATGGCCGACGAACCGGACCTGCGCCCGCTGCTAGAACAATGGGTCGAAAACGGCGTGACCGTGGCCCTGCCCGTGGTGCGCGAACGCAATGCCCCGCTGGCCTTCCTGCCCTGGACGCCGGATGCCGAATTGCGTGCCGGCCCCTACGGCATCCAGGAACCCGTCGCCGGCGCCGAACTGCTGCCCGACGTGGTGCTGGTCCCCACCCTGGGCTACACCGAACAGGGCGACCGCCTGGGCTATGGCGGCGGCTATTACGACCGCACCCTGGCCGCGCTGCGCGACCGCGGCCACCCGTTCATCGCCATCGGCATCGCCTGGAGCTGCGGCGAGCTGGACGCCGGTTATGAACCCGCCGCCCACGACTTCCCGCTGGACGCGGTACTGACCCAGGACGGCTGGGTGCCCCAGGCGCCGCTGGAACAAGGCGGCACCAGCGGCACCACGCTGCACAGCTTCCGCATGAACTGACGCACCAGTTCTGCTCCACCAGTTTGCACCAATACGGTGCACGACCTATCATAGGGACTGCTGCCGGGCCTAGCCCAGACCCCGGCCGCAGCACGCAGCGCCCGCGCACTTCCGGGCGCTTTCTTCGGCAGCGCCGCCCCACCCGTTCCCCTGGCCAAGCATTTCCGCGCCAGCCCCGCTGACCCCGATCCACCCGCCAGCCCCGGCCAATCCGCGCCTGGCGCCCACGCCATCCCCTGGCCTCAGCCGCCGCGGCGATGGCGCCGCAACGCCCTTCGGAGGATATTGGTTCTCAGGGGCGCCCCCCGCGCGCGCCAGCCAGGCTGGCATGCGGGTTGCTTAATCCATTGCAACCGGCCGGATATCGGCCGGACGGCGGCCGCGCGCGAGCCGGCTGCCGGCACCTGTACCGGAGGAGCCATGAAGGACAGATCATCCCGTCCCGCCGCCTATGACGAAATGCGCGACAGCGCCGGCGGCATACGCTCCCACTACCAGGCTTTCGAGCGCTGGCATGACGAGCAGTCCGCGCAGGCCATGGCCGCGCGCCGCCTGGAAGCAGACCTGAGCTTTCGCCGGGTCGGCATCACGTTTTCGGTGGCGGGCGACGCGGCCGGCACCGAACGCCTGATCCCCTTCGACCTGATCCCGCGCGTCATCCCCGCCGCCGAATGGCGTTTGCTGGAAGCCGGCCTGAAGCAGCGGGTGCGCGCGCTCAATATGTTCATCCACGACATCTATCACGGGCACGACATCGTGCGCGCGGACGTGGTGCCCGCCGAGCAGGTGTTCCTGAACGCCCAATACCGTCCCGAGATGCAGGACGTGGACGTGGCCGAGGACATCTACTGCCACATCGCCGGGGTGGATATCGTGCGCGCCGGCGCGGGCGAGTTCTATGTGCTGGAAGACAATCTGCGGGTGCCATCCGGCGTGTCCTACATGCTGGAGAACCGCAAGATGTCGATGCGGCTGATGCCCGACGCCTTCAGCCGCATCAAGGTGGAACCGGTGGCGCACTACCCGGACCTGCTGCTGGACAACCTGCGCGAAGTCGCGCCGCATGGCGGCGACGATCCCACCGTGGTGGTGCTGACGCCCGGCATGTACAACTCGGCCTACTTCGAACACGCCTTCCTGGCGCAGCAGATGGGCGTGGAACTCGTCGAAGGCCAGGACCTGTTCGTCGAACAGAACACCGTCTACATGCGCACCACGCAGGGGCCGCGCAAGGTCGACGTGATCTACCGCCGCCTGGACGACGACTTCCTCGATCCGCTGTCATTCCGCGCCGACTCCGCGCTGGGCGTGCCCGGCCTGCTGTCGGTGTACCGCGCCGGCCGCGTGACGCTGGCCAACGCCATCGGCACCGGGATCGCCGACGACAAGTCCACCTATCTGTACGTGCCCGACATGATCCGCTTCTATCTGGGCGAGGAGCCGATACTGTCCAACGTCCCCACCTGGCGCTGCAACCGGCCCGACGAGCTGTCGCACGTGCTGGCCCACATGCACGAACTGGTGGTGAAGGAAGTCCATGGCTCGGGCGGCTACGGCATGCTGGTGGGGCCGTCTGCCTCGCGCGCCGAGGTCGAGGCCTTCAAGGACCGCGTGCGCGCCAACCCCGCCAATTACATCGCGCAGCCCACGCTGGCGCTGTCCACCGTGCCGACCTACGTGGAATCGGGCGTGGCGCCGCGCCATGTGGACCTGCGCCCCTACGTGCTGTGCGGCAAGGACATCCGCACCGTGCCGGGCGGCCTGTGCCGCGTGGCGCTGACCGAGGGCTCGCTGGTGGTCAACAGCAGCCAGGGCGGCGGCACCAAGGACACCTGGGTGCTGGAGGAGGACTGAACATGCTGAGCCGAACCGCCGACAATCTGTTCTGGATGTGCCGCTACACCGAACGCGCCGAAAACACCGCCCGCATGCTGGACGTGAACCTGCAGATGTCGCTGCTGCCGCAGGACGCGCAGCGGCGCGAAGGCTCGTGGCTGGGCGTGCTGCGCATCTCCGAGCTGCAAGGCTTGTACCAGAGCAAGTACGCCTCCATCTCGCCGCACGACGTGCTGCAGTACATGGTGCGCGATCCCGAGAACCCCTCGTCCATCTATTCCTGCATGCGCGCCGCCCGCGAGAACGCGCGCGCCGTGCGCGGCAGCCTCACCACCGAGGTCTGGGAAACCTACAACACCACCTGGCTGGAACTGCTCAAGCACCTGCACACGGGCTTGCTGGAACGCAACCCGGGCGAGTTCTTCGAATGGGTCAAGTTCCGTTCGCACCTGGCGCGCGGCGTCACCATCGGCACCATGCTGGAGGACGAGGCCCTGTACTTCCTGCGCATCGGCATGCACCTGGAACGCGCCGACAACACCGCGCGCATGCTGGACGTGAAGTTCCATGAACGCGGGTCCAACGGCCACGATGGCCGAACCGAGGGCGCCGGCGCGGCGGCGCTGCAAAGCGAGTTCTACCGCTGGTCGGCGCTGCTCAGCTCGGTGTCCGGCCTGGAGATTTACCGCAAGGTATATCGCGACGTCATCACCCCCGACCGCGTGGCCGAGCTGCTGATCCTGCACGGCGACATGCCGCGCTCGCTGCTGGCCTCGATGCGCGCAGTGGCCGACGACCTGGCGCGTGTCTCCAACCAACGCTCGACCGAAACCGAGAGGCGCGCCGGCATGCTGTGCGCGGAACTGCAATACGGTCGCGTCGAGGACATCCTGGACAGCGGCCTGCATCAATACCTGGAGCACTTCCTCGACCGCATCAACGATCTGGGCAACCGGATCAGCCAGGATTTCCTGGTGCCGCTGTCGGCCTAGACCGGAGACCGGAATGAAACAGATCATCACCCACGTCACTCACTACCGCTACACCGCCCCGGTCACCTACAGCATCCAGACCTTGCGCCTGACCCCGCGCGACGACGAGCACCAGCGCGTGCTGCGCTGGCATATCGAAGCCCCCGGCGAACTGGACAAGCAGGTGGATGCCTACGGCAACATCACGCACACGCTGACGCTCAACCAGCCGCACACCGACATCGAGTTGCGCGTGGTCGGGCAGGTGCTGGTGGCGCCGCTGGAACGCGGCCTGCTGGGCAGCGAGGACAGCCGCCTGCCGGTGCACGCCTATTGCGTGCAGACGCCGCTGACCCAGGCCGACGACACCGTCATGGCCTTCGTGCGCGACGCGCTGCCGGGCGGTCTGCATACGCCGGACGACGTGCTGGCCCTGGCCACCGCGGTCAGCGACCGCGTCGCCTACGAGCCCGGCACCACCGATGTCACCACCGCCGCCAACCAGGTGCTGGCCATGGGCCACGGCGTCTGCCAGGACCATGCCCACCTCTTCCTGGCCTGCGTGCGCGGCCTGGGCGTGCCCGCGCGCTACGTCAGCGGCTACCTGTACACCACCGCCGAACACGCCGCCAGCCACGCCTGGGCCGACGTCTGGCTGCCCGACGTGGGCTGGACCAGCGTGGACATCACCAACCGCCAATTCGCCTCGGACTGCCATTGCCGGCTGGCGGTGGCGCGGGACTACGACTCGGCTTCGCCGGTGCGCGGCGTGCGCAGCGGCGGCGGCCAGGAATCCATGGAGGTCAGCGTGCAGGTCCAGACCAGCGCCCAGCAGTAACATCCCGCCAGCCGCGCCGCAATACAATGCGGCGTGGTTTTCCCTAATTCTGATCATGACCTACTGCGTCGCAGCCCGCCTTGATTCCGGCCTGGTATTCCTGGCCGACTCCCGCACCAACGCCGGAGTCGACCAGATCAGCGTCTTCCGCAAAATGACCGTGTTCGAGCGCCCGGGCGACCGCGTCATGGTGCTGATGAGTTCGGGCAACCTGGCGGTCAGCCAGGCGGTGCTGAACGCGCTGGCGCGCCAGCACGACGAAGGCGGCGAAACCGTCTGGAACGCGCCCGACATGTTCGAGGCCACCCGCCGCGTCGGCGCGGCGGTGCGCAGCGTCTATCACCACGAAGCCCCGGCCCTGCGCGAGCAGGGCGTGGACTTCAACGTCAACCTGATCTTCGGCGGCCAGATCGGCGCCGAACGCTGCCGCCTGTTCCAGGTGTATTCGGCCGGCAACTTCATCGAAGCCGGCCAGGAATGCCCGTACTTCCAGATCGGCGAAGCCAAATACGGCAAGCCCATCCTGGACCGCGTGCTGCGTCCCGACACCTCGCTGGACGAAGCGGCCAAGTGCGCCCTGATCTCCATGGACTCCACGCTGCGCTCCAATATCTCGGTGGGCCTGCCGCTGGACCTGCTGGTCTACGACACGCACTCGCTGCGCGTCACGCATTTCGCCAGCATCGACGAGCACAACGAGTACTTCCGCATGATCCGCGGCACCTGGGGCGAACGCCTGCGCCAGGTCTTCGCCGAGATCCCGGACCCGCTGTGGACCAATCCCGACTCGCCCGATTCGCTGGTGCCTCCCAGCCGCGTGCACCAGCCGCTGCGCGCGGAGCCGGTGGATGCGCCCGAGTCGAACTATCCGGCGCCGCAGGTGCTGGCGGAAGATCCGGGGAAGGATCAGGCGAACTAGGGGCGGTTTCCGGCAGGAACATGCCAAGCCTCCCAGGCCAGAACCCGGGACTCCGTCTGATACCGCAGGCTTCCGCGCGCATTTATGTGTTCCGGACGCCTTGATCCCTTGCAGCACGACCGGAATCTGCTTTACAGTTTCTTCAACGTATATGCACGCCATATGCCCACCTTCCGAGGCCCGCGCAATTCATTGCTGCGGGCTTTCGTGTTTTTGTGCGGCATGAATCGTTGCCATTTTGAATTTGGGTGCGATCTTTCCATTCACTGAAGGAAAGCCAGCCGTCTCCCGCGCCCTACACTGCTTCGATTCGTATGCAAGCCACGTGTCGGACAAAGGGTTACGTCATGCATTACGTCATGTATCTGGACGAGTTCGGCCACATTGGCCCATTCGTCTCTCGTGATCACGACAAGCACCGGACAAGCCCGGTGTTCGGCTTCGGGGGGTGGTCCTGCCTGTTGAATCCGTGCGCGAATTCGCCATCTACTTCTACAAACTGAAATGCCATCTATTGAAGTTCGAACTGGAACGGCAAGACCAACCTGCGTACCGCTGGGAAAAGAAGGGCGCGCAACTCTATACCGTCCGGAATGTTGAAAAGTACCAGCAGTTGCGGACCGCAACGGGGCGTTTGCTGAACCGGATCAGACAGATTGGCGGACACGTGATTTACAGCGGCGAGCAAAAGACAACAGACGCGGCATCGCATCAACCCGCGGAGATCTTCAAGCAGCAATTGCTACGCATAGTCCGGCGCGCGGATCGCTTTTTCTCGGCAAGGCAGGCCACCTTCATGCTTTTGATCGACGAGCAACAGGCGGGCAGCCGATGGCGCGAAATGAATGTCGAAGCCTGCACGCTGGCGATGTTCGAAGATGCCACCGACCGATGCAGAACGCTGGTCGAGCCGCTGATTCAAGGTGAGAGCCACCTGTTCCAGACCCTTCAATGTGCTGACTGGATCTGCAGCTTGGTGGGCCGGCTGTGCGCCTTCCAGGTGGCGTCCGCGCAGTACCGGGACTGGGAGATTTTTCACCGTTACTTTCATGACCGCGTGCAAGCCGCGGCCCTCCCGTGCAGCGGACTCGGTTCGCAGGAAGAGCAGGAAAATCCCCCGCTCATATCGCCTTCCGCGTAAACCCTCCTTTCCAGCAGCCGAAACCCGGCTTGCGGAACCGCGAATTCTCATCCGGGCGCTGTCGCGCCACACTGGTGTCCGGCCGTCATGCTTTGCCTTGGGGGCCCCGACAACACCACAAGGAGCGAGACATGCCCCCTATCTACGCGCGCGCCCTCAAGCGTGCAGCATGGCCCGTGCTGGCCCTGTCCTGCCTGGTTTCCGGCGCCGCCGGCGCGCAAGGCGCCTATCCCAACCATCCCATTTCGCTGGTCGTGCCGTTCGCGGCGGGCGGGCCGACCGATGTCGTGGCGCGCAGCCTGGGCGCGTCCATGTCCAAGACGCTGGGCCAAAGCATCATCATCGAGAACCGCACCGGTGCGGGCGGCACGCTGGCGTCCCAGCACGTGGCGCGCGCCGCGCCCGACGGCTACACCTTCCTGATCCACCACAACGGCATGGCCACCGCGCCGGCGCTGTACCGCAAGCTGTCGTTCAACCCGCTGACGGACTTCGCCTATGTCGGCCAGGTGGCCGACGTGCCCATGACGCTGCTGGGCCGCAAGGACCTGCCCGCGGACGGCATGAAGGACTTCATCAAGTACGCCAAGGAAAACGGCAACAAGATCAACCTGGCCAACGCCGGCCTGGGCGCGGTGTCGCAGCTCTGCGGCATGCTGCTGCAGGAATCGCTGGGCGTGCAGTTCACCACCGTGCCCTATGCCGGCACGGCGCCGGCGATGACCGCGCTGCTGGGCGGCCAGGTGGACGTGCTGTGCGATCAGACCACCCAGACCATTCCGCAGATCAAGGCCGACCGCGTGAAGCTGTACGGCGTCACCACGCTGGAGCGCATCAAGACGCTGCCTGATGCGCCGACCCTGCAGGAGAACGGCCTGAAGGGCTTCGAGGTCAAGGTGTGGCATGGCGTCTACGCGCCCAAGGGCACGCCGCCAGAAGCCGTCGCGAAGTTCAACGAGGCCCTGCGCGCCGCGCTGAAGGATCCTGCCTTCACGCAGAAGATGGCGGAACTGGGCGCCGAGATCGTGCCGGAATCCAAGCAGACGCCGCAAGGCCTGCAGACCTGGCTGCAATCCGAGGTCGACAAATGGGGCGGCATCATCCGCAAGGCGGGGGTGTACGCCGACTGATGGCGCGGCGGGCGGCGGCGGTTGCTGCTGCCCGTTCATGAATATATATTCGCGTGCATGAGTACGAACGACGTAAAAAGCGCCAGGCGCGTCCTGGACATCCTGCAATTCTTCGCCGCGACGCGGGCGCCGGCCACGCTGTCGCAGCTTTCGGCCGGACTGGGCATCCCCAAGTCCAGCTGCCTGGCCTTGCTGGACACGCTGGAAGGCGACGGCTACGCGCATCAGACTGCGGGCCGTTATTACCTCACCCGCCGCTGGCTGAACGAGGCCCGCACTGTGGCCGAGCATGACCAGCTGACCACACGCATCCGGCCCACGCTGGAGGCGCTGCGCGACGAATTGGACGAGACCCTGATCCTGGCGCAACGGTCGGGCGACCAGGTGGTCTACCTGGACGTGGCCGAGCCCGAACGCATCGTGCGCTTCACGGCCAGGGTCGGCCAGCAAAAACCGCTGCATGCATCGGCCTCCGGGCGTGCCCTGCTGGGCGCCATGCCGCCTGCCGAACGCGAGGCGCTGGTCGCGCGCCTGCCCCTGGACCGCTATACCAGCAAGACGGTCAAGACCCACAAGCAACTGCTGCAGCTGATCGATTCCGAAGCCCGGCGCGGCTGGCACGTCAATCTGGCGGAGCATCAGGCCGATACCCTGTCGGTTGCCGCGCCGCTGGTGTTGTACGGCGCCGTGCTGGCGCTGGTCGTGGGCGCTCCGCTGGACCGTTCCGCCTCCCGCGCCGACCTCATCGGCCAGACCTTGCTTGCCGCCGGCCGCGAACTCACGCAACGCCTGGACAGCCCGGCGCCCGCCGTGACTGCCTACTAAGGCCAGCCCCTAAAAGGGCTTCCGCCGCTCCGGCCGCCTGGCTGCCCCGAGAGGCGCCTGGCGGCCGCGCCTTTACCTCCCCTTCCTGCTTTCCGCCGCGTCACCCGCGCTGGCGGCGCGCGCCTGCGTCCTCCGCGGCTGCGCAGGCTCCTGCGGGTTTACGACTAGCCAAAACCATTGCTCGCCTTCGTTCATGAATATAAACTTTTGTTCAAGAGTAAGAACGCGGATCGGGATTACCGGTAGCGGCCGCTCGAATTCCGGGCCAATACCCCGGCGCTCTCTACATGAAGGAAAGAACATGGCTGGCCTTTATTACGAACAGTTTTCGCCCGGACAGGCGTTCGAGCACGCCTGGACCCGCACCCTGACCGAAATGGACAACGTGCTGTTCAGTTCCCTGACGATGAACGTGCAGCCGCTGCATCTGGACGCGCATTTCGCCGCGCAGACGGAGTTCGGCAAGCCCCTGGTCAACAGCCTGTTCACGCTGGGCCTGCTGATCGGCATGACGGTCAACGACACCACCCTGGGCACCACCGTGGCCAATCTGGGCATGACCGACGTGAACTTCCCCAAGCCGGTTTTCGCGGGCGACACCCTGCACGTGCGCACCCGCGTGCTGTCGGTGCGCGAAAGCAAATCCCGGCCCAACGCGGGCATCGTCGAGTTCGAGCACACCGCGCTGAATCATCGCGACGAAGTCGTGGCCACGTGCAAGCGTTCGGCCTTGATGCGCAAGCGTCCGGCCTGAGTTTGCCGCCGCCCAGGAGGATCACGATGACCCGCTCCCTGCTGTTCGTGCCCGGCGATTCCGGGCGCAAGTTCGATCACGCGGCCGCCAGCGCCGCCGATGCCCTGATCCTGGACCTGGAAGACTCCGTCGCCCCGGACCAGAAGCCTGCTGCACGCAAGGAAGTCCGCGCCATGCTGGAACGCGGCACGGCAGGCAAGCAACTTTGGGTGCGCATCAACGCGCTGGACGGCGGCGACGCCCTGGCCGATCTGGCCGCCGTGATGCCCGCCGCCCCCTACGGCATCGTGCTGCCCAAGTGCGCCGGCCGCGATGGTCTCCTGCACCTGTCGCACTATCTTGACGCCTTCGAGGCCACGGCCGGCACGGCCCCTGGCGTCACACGCATCCTCGCCATCGTCACCGAGACCGCGCAGTCCCTGTTCAGCCTGCACGACTACCGCGACGCCACGCCGCGGCTGTGGGGGCTGTCCTGGGGTGCGGAAGACCTGGCCGCCGACGTCGGCGCGCTGCGCAACCGCGAGGCGGGCCGCTACACGGAGCCCTTCCGTCTGGCGCGCTCGCTGTGCCTGATGTCGGCCGCCGCGGCCGGCGTGCGCGCCATCGACACGGTCTGCGTCGACCTGGACGCGCCCGAGGTTCTGGCAGCCGAGGCCGGCGAAGCCTTTCGCGACGGCTTCGTCGGCAAGATGGCCATCCATCCGCGCCACGTAGCCGCGGTCAACGCGGCGCTGAGCCCGGACGACGGCCAATTGCAATGGGCCCGCGCGGTCATTGCCGCCTTCGCCGCCAACCCGGGCGCGGGCACCTTGCGGCTGGACGGCAAGATGATCGACCGCCCGCACTTGCGCCTGGCGCGCCGCCTGCTGGGGGAGGACTGAACATGCCCGGACCACTGCACGGCATACGCGTCGTCGACATGACCAGCGTCGGCATGGGGCCCATGGCCACCCAGATGCTGGGCGACATGGGCGCCGACGTCATCAAGGTGGAATCCGCCGAGGGCGACGTGTTCCGTCACGTCACCCCCCAGCGCCATGCCGCCATGAGCCATACCCATCTGAACCTGAACCGCAATAAGCGCAGCGCGGTGATCGATGCCAAGACCCCCGAAGGCCGTGCGCAACTGGACGCGTTGATCGGCGGCGCCGACGTCTTCATCTCCAACATGCGCGCCCCGGCGATGCGCCGCCTGGGCCTGGATTACGCGACGCTGCAGCCCCGTTTTCCCGAACTGGTCTATTGCGCCTGCTATGGCTATTCGGAGCAAGGCCCTTACGCGGGACGCGCCGCCATCGACGACACCATCCAGGCCGCGTCGGGCATGGCCTGGCTGCAGGGCGGCGCGGGCGAGCAGGCGCCGCGCTATGTCAATTCCGTGGTCGCCGACAAGGTGGTGGCGCTGTACGTGGCCAACGCCGTCACCAGCGCCCTGTTGGCGCGCGAGCGCGGCGCGGGCGGCCAGGCCGTGGAAGTGCCGATGTTCGAATGCATGGTGGCCTTCCTGGCGCCGGAACATCTGGCGGGGCTGACCTTCGTGCCGCCCGAAGGGCCGGCGGGCTATACGCGCCTGCTCAATGAGTACCGCCGCCCGTTCCGCACGCAGGACGGCTACATGAGCGTGGTGCCTTACACCACGCCGCAATGGCAGCGCTTCTTTGCGCTGGCCGGCAACCCCGAGATGGCGCAGGACCCGCGCTACTTGACGCTCAACAGCCGCAGCAAGCATTTTCCCGAGCTGTACAGCTACGTCGAAGGCGTGCTGGGCAAGCGCACCACCGCGCAATGGATCGAACTGCTGGCGACCGCCGACATCCCCTATGCTCCGGTCAACGGCTTCGAGGAACTGCTGGCCGACCCGCACTTGCGGGCCACCGGCTTCTGGCATGAATCCGAGCACCCCACCGAAGGGCGCCTGATCCAGGCGGGCCTGCCCGTCCGCTTCAGCCGCACGCCGGCAGAGATCCGGCGGCATCCGCCCGGCCTGGGCGAACACACAGTCGAGATCCTGGCGGAAGCCCAGGCCGGCCGGACGTCCTAAGGTTCCAAAGCACGAGGAGACAGACATGAAAAACAACATCCGATCCGCCCTGATCGCCGCCGCGCTGTGCCTGCCGTCCCTGACAGGCGCAGCCCCCGGCTATCCGCAGGCGGACAAGCCCATCCATTTCGTGGTCGGCTTTCCTGCCGGTAGCACCATCGACAACGTCTCGCGCGTGGTGGTGGACGATATCCGCGCCCGTACCGGCGCGCAGATCATCGTCGAGAACAAGCCCGGCGCGCTGGGCGTGCTGGGCGTGGACACGGTGGCGCGGGCCGCGCCCGACGGCTACACCATGATGCCGAGTTCCAGCGCCACCAGCTCGTCCGGCCCCTACCTGTCCAAGGCCTTCCAGCGCTATGACGCCATGAAGGACTTCACCCAGGTCGGGCGTGTGGTGCGCTTCGACGTGGTCATCGTCACGCGCGCCGCCGGCCAGCATGGCGACGCGCGCCAACTGGTGGCGGCAGCCAAGGAAAAGCCGAATTCGGTGACCAGCGGCTATGGCTCGGGCACGGGCCAGGTGGTCGCGGCGGCGTTCAGCCGCGCAGCGGGCGCCGAGGTGCTGGCCGTGCCCTATAAGGGCCAACCGGCAGCCATCACCGATCTGCTGGGCGGGCGCATCGATTTCGTGGCGGCCGACCTGGGGGCCGTGCTGCCGCAGATCCGCGCCAAGAACCTGAACGCCGTGGCCCTGGTTTCCAACAAGCGCTCGACCATCCTGCCCTCCGTTCCCACCGCCCAGGAACTTGGCATGGGCAGCCTGGACCTGACCGGCTGGATCGGCGTGGCCGGCCCCGGCGGCCTCGCGCCCGAGGCGGCGAAGTGGTGGTCCGAGCAACTGACGGCCACGATGCGCGAGCCTGCGATCCAGGAAAAACTGCGCGCCATGGGCATGGAGCCCGACCTGGCCACGGGTGATCCCTTGCAGCAATTCGTGCGCGGCCAGTACGACGCCTGGGGTCAGCAGATCCGGCAGGCGGGAATCCAACCCGAGTAAGCAGCGGGCTGCCCAAAGAAAAGCCCACCCTCGCGGGTGGGCTTGGCCTTTATGGCGGGTGCAGCCTGTTACGCCTGCACCGCTAGCTCCTTCCACACCGCCAGCGGCGCTTCCGCGTGGTTCAAGGTGTAGAAATGCAGGCCCGGCGCGCCGTTGTCCAGCAACGTCTGGCACAGTTCGGTCACCACGTCCACGCCAAAGGCGCGGATGGAGGCCTTGTCGTCGCCGAACTCGGCCAGGCGCAGGCGGATCCAGCGCGGCACTTCCGCGCCGCACATTTCCGAGAAGCGCAGCAGCTGCGTGTGGTTCGTGATGGGCATGATGCCCGGCACGATGGGCACGTTCACACCCTTGGCCTGGGCCCGGTCGACGAAGTCGAAGTAGGCGTCGGCGTTGAAGAAGTACTGCGTGATCGCGGCGTCGGCGCCGGCTTTCACCTTGTTCACGAAATGGTTCAGGTCGGCGGAGGGATTGGCCGCCTGGGGATGCATTTCGGGATAGGCCGCCACTTCGATGTGGAACCAGTCGCCCGTTTCCTCGCGGATGAACGACACCAGCTCGTTGGCGTAGCGCAGTTCGCCCGCATCGCCGCCCATGCCCGAGGGCAGGTCGCCGCGCAGGGCCACCACGCGCCGCACGCCCTCGTTCTTGTAGGCCTGGAGGATGTCCCGCAGATCCTGGCGCGTGGCGCCGACGCACGACAGGTGCGGCGCCGCCTCGCAGCCCAGGTTGCGCAGCGTGCGCACGGCATCCGCCGTGCCGGCGCGGGTGGAGCCGCCCGCGCCGAAGGTCACGCTGACGTACTTGGGCTGGATGGCCAGCATCTGCTTGGCCGCGCGCACCAGCCGCTCCTGGCCGGCCAGGTCGCGCGGAGGGAAGAATTCCAGACTGAAAGCGGGAGTAGTCGAGTCAGACATTAGGGGATCAGCTTCGTGAGCAGGCCAGAGATGATGCTGTACAGGATCGCACCGCCCACGGCCCACCAGAACCCGTTGACCTGGAAGCCCTTCAGCACGGAGCCGACGAACCAGAACAACAAGGCGTTGATGACGATGAGGAAGAGACCGAGAGTGACGATCGTGATGGGCAGTGTCAGCAGCACCAGCACCGGTTTGACCAGCATGTTCACCAGGCCCAGCACCAGCGCGGCGATGAGCGCCGATCCGAAGCTGGCCACGGTGATGCCGGGCAGCAGGTAGGCCACGGCCAGCAGGGCCACCGCGTTCAGGATCCAGACGAGTATCAATGCCATGTTCGATCTCCTGTTGTGAGCCCGCCGGCCCTGCCGCGGCGATACGTACGCGACAGGGGTCCTGCGGACCGGAAAGCCCGCGCCGGCATGGCGCGGCACTTTCCTATTTTGCTACAACCATCAATAGCGGTAGTGCTCGGGCTTGTAGGGGCCTTCGACCGGCACGTTGATGTAGTCGGCCTGATCCTGGCGCAGCGTCGTGAGCTTCACGCCCAGCTTCTTCAGGTGCAGGCGGGCGACCTTCTCGTCCAGGTGCTTGGGCAGCACGTAGACCTGACCCGACTGGTAGGCTTCGTTGCGCGTGAACAGCTCGATCTGGGCGATGGTCTGGTTGGCGAACGACGACGACATCACGAACGACGGGTGGCCGGTGGCGCAACCCAGGTTCACCAGGCGGCCCTGGGCCAGCAGGATGATGCGCTTGCCGTCCGGGAAGATGACGTGGTCGACTTGCGGCTTGATCTCTTCCCACTTGCAGTCGGCCAGGCTGGCGACGTCGATTTCGTTGTCGAAGTGGCCGATGTTGCACACGATGGCCTGGTCCTTCATGGCGTTCATGTGCTCACGCGTGATGACGTGGTAGTTGCCGGTGGCGGTGACGAAGATGTCGCCGTGCGCGGCGGCTTCTTCCATGGTCACGACCTTGAAGCCTTCCATGGCAGCCTGCAGGGCGCAGATCGGATCGACTTCGGTGACCCAGACCTGGGCGCGCAGCGCGACCAGCGCCTGGGCGCAGCCCTTGCCCACGTCGCCGTAGCCGGCCACGACGGCAACCTTGCCGGCGACCATTACGTCGGTGGCGCGCTTGATGCCGTCGACCAGCGATTCACGGCAGCCGTACAGGTTGTCGAACTTGGACTTGGTGACCGAGTCGTTGACGTTGATGGCGGCAAAGGCCAGCTCGCCCTTTTGCGACATCTGGTACAGGCGATGCACGCCGGTGGTGGTTTCTTCCGTCACGCCCTTGATCAGGGCCAGGCGGGTCGAATACCACTTGGGATCGCGCTTGAGGGTTTCCTTGATGGCGGCGAACAGGATGCGCTCTTCGTCGCTGCCCGGGTTGGCCAGCACCGAGATGTCCTTCTCGGCCTTGGTGCCCAGGTGCAGCATCAAGGTGGCGTCGCCGCCGTCGTCGAGGATCATGTTGGCGTTTTCGCCATTGGGCCATTCGAAGATCTTGTGGGTGTACTGCCAGTACTCTTCCAGCGTTTCGCCCTTGACGGCGAAGACCGGGGTGCCCGATGCGGCGATGGCGGCGGCGGCGTGATCCTGCGTGGAGAAGATGTTGCACGAGGCCCAGCGCACTTCGGCGCCCAGGGCCACCAGCGTTTCGATCAGCACGCCGGTCTGGATGGTCATGTGCAGGCTGCCGGCGATGCGCGCGCCCTTGAGCGGCTGCTTGGCGGCGAATTCCTCGCGGATGGCCATCAGGCCGGGCATTTCGGTTTCGGCGATGGCGAGTTCGCGGCGGCCCCAGCCGGCCAGCGACATGTCGGCGACGAGGTAGTCGGAGAAGGATTTATCGGTCACAGCGTTCATGGTGTGTAGGCTCCACGTGAAATACGAACGGCGCAGGATATGGCCGGACAACGCGAAGGCACCACGAAGGTCGAGTGCTCGCCTTTCCCGCCATATGCGACAAAGGTGAGCGCCGTTGCTGTAGCGCCGCGCAAGGCGCGCCGCTTGAACAAGGATTCCTGAGCCTGGCGAGCCTGGCTCCGCTTGCCGTGCCGGCTGGCGGGAACCGCAGGGTCGTCGCAACGCTCCTCAGGATTGCCGGGCATTGTACCCGGGAACCGTGCGCCAGGGATCAAACCCCTGGCTCCCTGGCGGGCATTTCGCCACCCGGCCGCCGCGCAAGCATGGCCCCTTCAGGGACGCACGACGCCTCGGCATGTTCCGCGCCGCGGGCGCTCCCATCCAGCGGCACCAGTGCAGCCAGCAGGGTCGCGGCCACCGAGTCCCAGCTGCGCGTCAGGGCATGTTCGCGCACCGCATGGCGGTCCAGCGACAGGGCCGAGCGGCAGGCATGGGCCAGGTCTTCGTCCAGGAAACCGGTGACGCCCTGGGTCACCACCGCCAGCGGCGCTTCGCTGCGGAAAGCGGCCACCGGCGTGCCGCAGGCCATGGCCTCCAGCATGACCAGACCGAAGGTGTCCGTCAGGCTGGGGAAGACGAAGGCGTCGGCCGACCCGTAGAGCGCCGGCAGCGCTTCGTCTTGCCGCATGCCCAGGAAAATCGCGTCGGGAAAGCGCTTCTTCAGCCGCGCCTCATCCGGCCCCGCCCCCACCACTACCTTGCTGCCCGGCAGGTCCAGCGACAGGAAGGCGTCCAGATTCTTCTCGCGCGCCACGCGGCCCACGCTCAGGAATACGGGACGGGGCAGGTCCGGGAAGGCCTCGCCCGCCCCCGGCTGGAACTTGCGCGGGTCCACCCCGCGCGACCAGATCTGCAGGTTCGCCAGGCCGCGCCGCGCCAGCACGTCGCGCACCGTGGGCGTCGGCACCAGCACCCGCTGCGAGGGCCGGTGAAACCAGCGCAGATAGCGCCAGGGCAAGGCCGCCGGGATGCCCATGCGCGCCTGCAGGTAGTCCGGGAACATGGTGTGGAACGAAGTCGTGAAGCGCCAGCCCCGCGCCAGCGCCATGCGGCGGGCGGCCAGTCCCAGCGGACCTTCGGTGGCGATATGCAGGGCGTCGGGCACGAGGTCGCCCAGGATGCGGCGCAATTGCCGGCCGGGCTGCAGACACAGCCGCAGGTCGGGCTCGGAAGGCGCCGGCACGGTGCGGCTGCCCTGCGGGTTCACCACGATCAGCTCGTGGCCCCATTCTCCGAGGATCTGCTGCATGGTCGTCCAGGTGCGGACGACGCCATTGACTTGCGGATGCCAGGCATCCGTGACCAGGACGATGCGCATGATGGAGCCGGAAGTGGGCAATAGCGCGATTTAGCCCGCGCCATGTGACATGCCCAAGACGGCCTGCGCGGCCGCCGGCTAGTTGTTGCGGCGGGGATACCCTTGCGCCGTGATGCGCACCCAGACTTCGCGCTTTTCCTCTTCCGTCATGAACACCCAGTTGGCGACTTCCATGGCGGTGCGGCCGCAGCCGCGGCAGATGTCGTCAAACAGCGTGGAGCAGACGGCCACGCAGGGCGAATCCGAAGCCTTGAAGGCGCGTTGCGCGTCTTCGGCGTCGGGGAGTTTGGAGAGGTCGACGTGGTGCTGATTCATCGGGCGTAGGTTAACACCGGCAGTGCGTCCCCTTTTAGAAGGCCCTATGCCCCGCCCGGACTTGAATGCCTGTCCGCGCGCGGGGTGCTACATGCGGGCCGAGCCCTGCCGCTAGCGCCAGCCGAAGAACTCTCCGGCCTGCGCCAGCAGCGCGTCCGGGCACTCTTCCGCAAGATAGTGCGCGCCCGGCAACGGGCCTCCGGACACCTCGTCGGCGATCGCGCGCCACAGCGCCAGCACGTCGAAGTTCCGGCCCACCGCGCCGCGCTCGCCCCACAGCGCACGCAGTGGCATGCGCAGGCGTTCGCCGGCCTCCCGGCCGGCGCGGTCGTGCTCCAGGTCCAGCGTGGCGGAAGCGCGGTAGTCCTCGCAGATGCCCGTGGCCCAGCCGGGCAGTTGCGCCGCGCGTTCGTACTCGGCCATGGCCTCGGCGGAAAAGTGCGCCAGCCCGCCAGGCCGTCCGCCCATCACGGAACGCAGGTAGAACACCGGGTCGCGCTGGATCATGGTTTCGGGCAGCGGCGCCGGCTGGATCAGCCAGAACCAGTGGAAATAGGCCTGGGCGAAGGCGCGCGTGGTGCCTTCGTACATGTCCAGCGTGGGCGCGATGTCCAGCAGCATCATGCGGCTGACGGCGGCGGGATGGTCCAGCGCCAGCCGGTGCGCCACGCGCGCGCCGCGGTCGTGCGCCAGCACCTCGAAGCGCTCGTGGCCCAGGGCGCGCATCAGCTCGATCATGTCGGCCGCCATCTCGCGCTTGGAATGGGCAGAATGGTCCGGCGATGCGGCAGGCTTGTCGCTATCGCCGTAGCCGCGCAGGTCCGCCGCCACGCAAGTGCGGTGGCGCGCCAGTTCCGGCCAGACGCGATGCCAGATGGCGTGGGTCTGGGGATGGCCGTGCAGCAACAGCAACGGCGGGCCAGCGCCGTCGACGCGGGCTGCGATCTCGATGCCGTTGGCCGCGATGCGGCGCACGGGCAGGTCGAAGAATGCGGTCATATGGCCTCTCGGTCCAGGCGGTCGCGCACGCGGCGCGCCAGGTCTTTCATCCAGGGGTGCCGCGCCCAATGCCCGGCCTCGAAACGTTCCACCTCGTCCAGCTGCTGCAATGAGGCGCCCACCATGTCCTGCCCCTGCACGTACATGCGGCGGTGACGTTCTGGCAGCGTGAACGCCGCTGTCCAGCCGTCCATGGCGGTGACGCTCCCTGCCGCCACATCGATGCTGACGCGGTTGGTGGCCGTATTGGACACCCTGGCGAGCAAGGCGTCGATCTCGGCCGGCGCCAGGCTGATCAGCAGCAGGCCGTTGTTTACGGCATTGAAGTAGAAGATCTCGCCGAAGCTGGGCGCGATCACCGCGCGGATGCCGAACTGCTGCAAGCCCCACACCGCATGCTCGCGACTGGAGCCGCAGCCGAAATTCGGCCCCGCGACCACGATGGACGCCCCGGCATAGGCGGGCTGGTTCAGCACGAAATCGGGCCTGGGCGCGCCGCCCGCATCAAAGCGCAGGTCATGCAGCAGGCCGCGGTCCAGCCCTGCCTTGTCGATGATGCGCAGAAACTGCTTGGGCATGATCTGGTCGGTGTCCAGATTGGAAAAAGGCAGCGGCGCGGCAACGCCCTCGATGGTTGCGGTCATGCGTGTTGCTCCCAGACGCGGACGTCGACAATGCGGCCGGCCAGCGCGGCGGCGGCGGCCATCGCCGGAGACATCAGGTGCGTACGTCCTGCGCGCCCCTGCCGGCCTTCGAAATTGCGGTTGGTGGTGGAGGCGCAGCGCTCGCCCGGGCTGAGCACGTCGTCGTTCATGGCCAGGCACATGGAACAGCCAGGCTGGCGCCATTCGAAGCCGGCCTCGATAAATTGCGCCGCAATGCCTTCGGCCTCGGCCTGTGCGCGCACCGCACCCGATCCGGGCACCACCATGGCCCGCACGCCGGCCGCTACCTTGCGGCCGCGCACCACGGCTGCCGCCGCGCGCAGATCCTCGATGCGTCCGTTGGTGCAGGAGCCGATGAACACGCGGTCTATCGGCACGCCGGCTATCGGCGTACCCGGCGTCAGGCCGATATAGTCCATGGCCTTCTCCAGCGCCAGGCGGGCCAGCGCGTCGGGCTCGGCCTGCGGGTCCGGCACCACGCCATCCACCGGCATGGCCTGGTCCGGGCTGGTGCCCCAGGTGACGAAGGGCGCGATCGCGGCGGCATCCAGCACGTGCTCGGCATCGAACACGGCGTCCCCGTCCGAGCGCAGCGTGGCCCAATGGGCGCGGGCCTGGGCCAGCGTCTCGCCTTGAAGTTCGGGCGCATGCGCGGCGACGTAGGCCTCGGTGGTGGCGTCCGGCGCGATCAGCGCGGCACGGGCGCCGGCTTCCACCGTCATGTTGCACAAGGTCATGCGGGCCTCGGCGGACAGCGCGGCGATGGCCTCGCCGCAGAACTCCACCGCATGGCCGCGCGCGCCTTGCGCGCCGATGCGGTGCACGACGCAGATCACCAGGTCCTTGGCGGTGACGCCGGCCGGCAGCGCGCCATCGACGCGAATGCGCATGTTGCGCGCCACCCGGTACGCCAGCGTCTGCGTGGCCAATATGTGTTCGACTTCGGACGTGCCGATGCCGAAGCCCAGCGCGCCCAGCGCGCCGTAGGTGGTGGTGTGGCTGTCACCGCACAGCACCACCATGCCCGGCAGCACCATGCCATGCTCGGGCGCGATCACGTGTTCGATGCCTTGCAGCGGATCGGTGGTGTCGAACAGCGCGATGCCCTGCTCGTCGCAATTGCGCTTGAGGTTCAGCGCCTGGCGCGACGAAGCGTCGTCGGCGATCACGCGCAGTGCCGCCGGCACCGGATGCGTGGGGATGATGTGGTCCACCACCGCCATCTGCTGCCCGGGGCGCAGCACGCCGCGCCCGCGCGCGGCCAGGCCGCTGAAGGCCTGCGGGCTGGTGTATTCGTTCATGATGTGCAGGTCGACGTAGAGCAGGATGTGCTCGTCGTCGATCCGGGCCACCTCATGGCTGGCCACCAGTTTGTCGTACAGCGTCATGCCGGGCATGTCTTGCGTCCTTCGTAGTTGGGTCTTGCGGCCCGGTCAGTTGGCCTGGATGCCGGCGTCCTTGACGATGCCAGCCCAGCGCGTCATCTCGGCGGCTACCATGGCGTCCGTCTTGGCGGGCGAGGAAATCAGCGGATCGAAGCCCTCGCGGCCCATGCGCTGCGCCAGCTCCGGCGAACGCAGGGCTTGTTCGAGCTTGGCGTTCAGCGTGTCGATCACGGCTTGCGGCGTGCCCGCGGGCGCGCTGATCACGAACCAGGTGTTGAACTCGTAGCCGGGCAGCCCGGACTCGGCGATGGTGGGCACGTCGGGCAAGAGCGGCGAACGCGTGGTGCCGGTCACGCCCAACGCCTTGAGCTTCTTGCCGTCGACCTGTGGCTTGGCTGCGGACAGCACCGGAAAGCTCATCTGCACCTGGCCGCTGATGGTGTCCACCATGGCCGGGCCGCCGCCCTTGTAGGGCACGTGCAGGATCTGGGTCTTGGACACCGACTTGAACAGTTCCGCGGCCATGTGGAACGTGCTGCCCGTGCCTGCCGAACCGAAGCTCAGGTCGTTGGCGGGCCGCGCGCGCACATAGGCCAGCAGCTCGCTCACATTGGCCACGGGCAACTGGTTGGTCACCGTCAGCACATGCTGCGACGTTCCTATCGTGCCGACCGAACGCAGGTCCTTGGCCGTGTCGAACGGCATGTTCTGGAACAGCGCCGGGTTGATCGCCAGCGACATGGTGTTGACGGCCAGCGTGTAGCCGTTGGGCTCCGCGCGCGCCACTGCGGCCATGCCGATGTTGCCGGAAGCGCCGGCGCGGTTCTCCACCACGACACTCTGCCCCAGGGCGCGGCCCCAGGCGTCCGAAATCAGTCGCGCGGCGATATCCACGCTGCCGCCGGGCGCGAACGGCACGATGAGCGTCACGGCGCGCTGGGGAAAGGCGTCGGCGGCGGCGGCCGGTTGGGTCCAACAGGATGCGGCAATGGCCGCGCATAGAACGCCGGCCGCTTTGTTGATCTTCATTCCTGGTCTCCTCGGTTGGCCGCGCAGGCGGCTCTTTAGTGGTGAGGCCAGTGTATAAGCGGGTCTTCTTCTTATAATTGCTTATCCAGATAAAGCTTTATTAAATTCAGTTTATAAATAAGCGCATGGACGCCCTCTCCGATCTCGCCTTCTTCTCACTGGTAGTGAAGCACGGCAATCTGTCCGCCACCGCCCGCGAACTGGGCCTGACGCCGCCCGCGGTCAGCACGCGCCTGGCCAAGCTGGAGCAGCGCCTGGGCGTGCGGTTGCTGAACCGCACCACCCGCCGGGTCAGCGTCACGCAGGAAGGTGAGCTATATCTGGCCGAGGGCGCACGCATCCTGACGGACCTGGAGGCGCTGGAACGTTCCGTATCGAGCGCCCGCGCCCGTCCCCAAGGGCTGCTGCGGCTGAACGCCACGTTCGGCTTCGGCCGCGCCCACATCGTGCCCGCCGTGTCGGACTTCGCCCGCCAGTACCCGGAAGTGGAAGTGCAGATGCGGCTGACCGACAGGCCGCTGAACCTGATCGAGGAAGGCTTCGACGTGGCGGTGCGCTTTGGCGACCTGCCCGATGCGCGCCTGACCGCGCGCAAGATCGCCTCCAATCGGCGGCTGCTGTGCGCGTCGCCGCGCTACCTCGAAATCCATGGCGAGCCGCGCGCGCCGGGCGACCTGCAACGCCACCGCTGCATCGTGGTGCGCGAGAACGACGTGGCCTACGGCACCTGGCGGCTGGAATCGGGCCAGCGCGCGGAGACCGTGAAAGTGCGCGGTCCGCTCAGTTCCAACGACGGGCAAAGCGCCCTGGAATGGGCGCTGGACGGCCACGGCATCGTCATGCGTTCGGAATGGGAAACGGCCGAGCACCTGCGCGCCGGCCGCCTGCGCGCGGTGCTGGCCGACTGGCGCACGCCGCGCGCGGACATCCACGCGCTGTATCCCGAACGCCTGAACCTGCCGGCCAAGACGATCGCTTTCGTGGAGTTCCTGTCGCAGCGCTTCGCCCGGCATTTGCGTGCGCCCGGTTCGGACGACGCGGTCTGGTGAACACGCGGCGTCATATTCCGCACTGACGGGCACGCAACGCTACGCGTCCGCCCCCAGCCGCGCGCCGGCGCGCACGATGCCGCAGCGCTTGTGCGCCCGCATCACCACGCCGACTTCGCTGTTCAACACGCCATCCAGCTCGCCCAGGCGGCGCGTCACCACGTCCCACAGGTGCAGGCTGTCGCGGCACAGCACGTGCCAGAACAGCTGCGACGCGCCGCTGGTGCCGAACAGGCAGCGGGTGTTGGGATCCAGCGCCAGATGCGCGGCCAGCGCGTCCACGGCTTGAGGGCGCACCTGCACGGAGATAACCGCCTCCACAGGAAAGCCGACCAGCGCCGGCTCCACTTCCACACGGAAACTCAGCGCGCGGCGCTCCACCATGTTGTGCAAGAGACGCTGCGCGGTGGGCTCGCTGACGCCAGCCTGCTCGGCCAGTTCGGCCAGGCTGGCGCGGCCATCACGCATCAGCCAGGCCACCATGCGCTGCTCGGCGTCCGTCAACGCCGCGGGCGGCTGCGCCATGGCGGACTCGGCCGCCGCCGCATCGGGCAGGGCCTGGATGCGCCACTGGCCGGCGCGCCGGAACGGCCGCAACACCAGCCGCGCCTCCACGTGCTCCACCCCGTCGATGGACGGCAGCACACGCGTGACCACGTCCGGCATGTCGGCCGCGTCCGCCAGCGTCAGCTCGGCCATCAGGTCGGCCGAACCGGCCAGCGTGACCACCAGCTGGCTCAGGTCCAGCCGCGCCAGCTGATCGGCCACCTCGGGCACGCGGCCCGACCGGCAGCGCACCCAGGCGTGCAGCACCACGCCGCGGCCGGTGGCCAGGGGATCGGGTTCCGCGATGACACGCAGGGCATCGGCATCCATCAGGCGCTTGATGCGGCGCGCGACAGTGCGCTCGGGAATGCCGGTGGCGGCTCCCAGCTCGCGCCAGGACGCACGCGGGTCCGCCTGCAGCGCGATGAGACAGGCGAGATCGGTGTCGTCCAGCCCCGGAGCTAGGGGCTTACCCTTACTTGACGTGTCTATATTCATTAAATTAACGTTCGCGCATTGATAAAAACACAAAATTAAACGGTCTTTTTGACCAAAAATAAATTCTTATTTGAGGTTTTCATGAGCAGCACTTCAGCGCCCCTGCGCAAGCCGCAGGGGGCAGCCGCCTCGGCCGGCACCGCGCCCGTTTCCCGCTCGCGCACCATTCTGGCCGGTAGTGTAGGCAATGCCGTCGAATGGTTCGACTGGACCATCTACGCGTCCTTCGCCATATTCTTCTCCAGCCAGTTCTTCCCCGAAGGCAATGAAACCACGGCCCTGCTGGCGACCTTCGGCATTTTCGCGGTGGGCTTCTTCATGCGTCCGGTCGGCGGCTGGCTGCTGGGCATCTTCTCCGACCGCTACGGCCGCAAGGCCGCGCTGGGCCTGACCATCCTGATGATGGCCGGCGGCTCGCTGATCATCGCCGTCACCCCCACCTACGCCTCCATCGGCCTGGCTGCTCCGTTGCTGCTGACCGCTGCGCGCCTCTTGCAAGGCCTGTCGCTGGGCGGAGAGTATGCCTCGGCCACGACCTTCCTGGCGGAAATGGCGCCGCCCAACAAGCGCGGCTTCTATTCCAGCTTCGTGTTCTTCAGCGCCGCCGTGGGCATCCTGGCCGCCTCGGCCATCGGCTGGGTGCTGACCTCGACCTTGACCAAGGTCGAGATGGCCGCCTGGGGCTGGCGCATTCCGTTCTTCCTGGGCGCGCTGGGCGGCCTGGCCGGCATGTGGATCCGCCGCTCGATCCCGGAGACCGAAGCGTTCTCGCACGCCAAGAAGGCTGGCGTCGAAAAGCAGCCGCTGCGCACGCTGCTGCGCGACCATCCGCGTGAAGTGCTACGCATCGTGGGCTTCTCCATCCTGACCACGTTCGCGTTCTACATCTTCGTGGCCTACGTGCCCACCTACGCCATCCGCCAGGTGCATGCCGACCCGAAGACCGCGTTCGCCGCCAACACCGTCGCGCTGATCGTGTTCATGCTGGTGCAGCCGCTGTTCGGCATCCTGTCCGATCGCATCGGCCGCAAGCCGCAGCTGATCTTCTTCGCCGCCGGCTACCTGGTGTTCTTCTATCCGCTGATGACCACGCTGGGCCCGTCGTTCGGTTCGATCCTGGCGGTGGAGCTGTTCGGCCTGGTGCTGTACGCCATGTACACCTCGATCGCGCCGGCCATCATGTCGGAACAGTTCCCCACCAGCGTGCGCGCCGTCGGCATCGGCACGCCGTACAACCTGGTCGTGGCCCTGCTGGGCGGCACCACGCCCTACCTGCTGACCTGGCTGCAAAGCAAGGGCATGGAGCGCTGGTTCTTCTACTACGTGCTGGCGGGCGCCGTGATCACCCTGATCACCTTCATCCGCATGCCGGAAACCAAGGGCCAGAGCCTGAAGTAAGCAGAGAGAACGAACGTCACGCAATAGCGCTTTCCGGTTCCCGCGGGACCGGAAAGCTTTTTCTTTTCCGATGAGACCCATGCCAGCACTAGACACCGCCCTGCACTTCCAAGACGCCCAGGCCCTGGCCGGCGCCATCCGCCGGCGCGAACTGAGTTCGCGCCAGGTCACCACCCACTTCCTGGACCGCATCGAGCGCGCCCCCGCGCTGGCTGCCTACAGTGAAGTCACGGCCGAGCGCGCGCTGGCCCAGGCCGACGCCGCCGACCGCCTGCTGGCCGCGGGCATTGTGCTAGGTCCCCTGCACGGCGTGCCCGTGGCGGTGAAGGACAGCGTGCAATGGGACGGCGTCAGCGCCAGCCTGGGTTCGCTTGCCTTGCAAGGCCGGATCAGCGGTGAAACGGCGGTGCCGCTGCACAAGCTGGCCGCCCAGGGCATGGTGGTGCTGGGCAAGACCCGCATGACCGAGTTCGCCTTTGGCCTGTCGGGCCAGAACCCCACCCAAGGCACGGCGCGCAACCCTTGGGACGCGCAGACGGCGCGCGCGCCGGGCGGCTCGTCCAGCGGCGCCGGCGTGGCCGTGGCCGCGGGCCTGGCGCCGCTGGCGCTGGGTGGCGACACCGGCGGCTCGGTGCGCGCGCCGGCGGCTCTGAATGGCCTGGTGGGCTACAAGCCGTCCACCGGCGTGATCAGCCGCGCCGGCTGTCTGCCCTTGTCGGACACGCTGGACGTGCTGGGTCCGATCACACGCACGGTGGCGGATGCCCGGCTGCTCACCCGACTGCTGGCCGGCCCCGACATCGGCGACGCGGCCACGCTGGAATTTCCCGCAAGCGCCATCGCCGCCTTGCGCCAGCCCGCCGCGCGCGCCCCCAGTCCGGTGGCGGTACTGGCGCCCGACGCCTGGCCCGCTTCCTTGGCCGACGCCGGCCTGCGAGCCTGGCGCGAAGCCGAGGAAAACCTGGCGCGGGCCGGCTACACGCCCACGCCCTGGCATCCGCCCGCGGCCCTGTCCTTTGCCCGCATGGCCGACGACAACTCGCTGGTGCTGGCCTATGAGGCCTACCGCTATTACGGCGCGCTGGCCGAAGACCCGGCCACGCCGCTGTGGGAAGTGGTGCGCAAGCGCATCGCGGCCGGCGGCCGCATCGCGCAGGCCGACTACGAAGCCGCGCTGCAACGCCGCGCCGCCGACATGGCCGCGTTCGCGCAAGCGATGCAAGGCCTGGACGCCCTGCTGATGCCCGCCTGCGACCAGGCCGCGCAAGCGCTGGACGCCGACGATACGCGCCACGCCGGACTGGGCAAGCTGCTGCGTCCCGCCAACTTCCTGGGCGCGGCCGCCATCTCGCTGCCCGTGGGCATCGATGCCGAAGGCATGCCCATGGCGGTGCAGTTGCTGGCGCCGGCAGGCGGCGACGCGGCAATGCTGGATTGCGCCGCGGCGCTGGAGCCGGTGCTGGCGCCTAAGCTGCGCCGGCCCGACCTGTCGGCCTGGGGACTGTAAGGTCCGCGTGCCCACCACATCCGCTGCCAGGCATGCAACGCTATCTGGCAGCGCATGTGCTCAAGAGCCACTCGCGAAACACCCTGCATTTGCGCGGCAGCTCGGCGCGCGGATACACAAGATACCAGCTCTTGTTGCTCGCGATGGGACGTTCGAAGGGAACCAGCAGTTCCTTGCGCCGCAACATTTCAGTGGCGAACGAAGGCCGGCCAAGCACGACGCCCATGCCTGCGAGTGCCGCCTCGACCGCCACGACATAGGAGTCGAACTGGTGCCCCTTGGCGAGCAGGGCGGGATCAGGCAGACGTTCCCCGTCCCGGCGCGTTTCCCGAAACCAGCGGGGCCAATCCTCCGGCGACGTGGTGATATGCAGCAGCGGGAAGCGCAGCAGTTCGTCGGGCTGCAACAGCGCGCCGCGCCGGTACAGCTGCGGCGACAGCATGGGCACCATGTCCGGACTGACCAGCGGCTCGAAGCAGAACTGCGGGTCGTGCTCATACGCCCGAATGGCCAGATCGCAAGTGTCGTAGAAATCCGTCAGCGCATGGGTCACCGATAACAGCTTGATCTGGATCCAGGGATGACGCCGCGTGAAATCAGGCAGCCTGGGTATCAGCCAACGCATCGCAAAATTGGGCAGCACGCTCAAGGTCAGCGTGGCGGCGGCTTGCGGGCCGGTCACGTCCTCTGTCGCCGTCTGGATCAAGTCGAATGCGCTTTTGAGCGCGGGCGCCAGGCTCTCGCCCCGCTCCGTCAGCTCTAGCCCCGCGCGCGTGCGGCGGAACACCGCAAAGCCGAGCCATTCTTCCAGGCCCTTGATCTGCTGGCTGACCGCCGCGGGGGTGACGTGCAGGTCCTGCGCGGCCTGCGCGAAGCTGCGCAGACGCGCGGCCGCCTCGAATACCTGAAGCGCCTTCAAAGGAGGAAGTCTGCGGCTCATCGTGATGTTGGCTATCAAGCAATTCCATGGGTGACATTAGAAATTCTAACGACGATTGGCATCACGTTTAGAAAAAATGCGGCAAAAATAAGGCCCACCCAAAGGAGACATTCAAAAACATGACCATCGAAGCAATCACGCCGCAGGATCACATGGCCTGCATCGCCGCCATCCAGCGCTTTGCAATGCTGGTGGATGCGGCAAGGTACGACGAGGCTGCCGATCTGTTCGCGGTCGATGGCGTACTGCAACGCCCCGATGAGCGCATCGAAGGCCGTGCCGCGCTGCTCTCGTCGTTCAAGGCCCGCCCCGTCCAACGCCTGACGCGCCACATCCTCACCAACGTGCTGCTGGAACCGGTTAGCCCCGGCCAGATACGCGCCTTCAGCTATGTCTCGGTCTACCGCCATCTGGGCCAGGAACCGCTGCCGCCCGTGTTGCCGGTGGCTGCCCGGCAGCCGGAAACCATCGCGGAGTACAGCGATGAGCTGTGCCTGCGGGACGGCCAATGGCTGCTACGGAACCGCACGGTGCGGCCGGTGTTCGACACGCTCTAGGGCAAGGTTTTTTCAGCTCGGCCGAACCTGACGCCGGACGCTGAAGGAGGACATGATGTCTGAAATGCACAAGCGGCCAGGCGCGCCCCGCAAGGGCCTGCCCTGGCTGCAACGCGCAGTCATGGTCGCGCTGGGCGCGCTGTTACTGACTGGCGCTGCCCGGGCCGAGGATCAAGCCATCCGCATCGTCGTGTCGTTGCCGGCTGGCGGCGGCGTGGATGTCATGGCGCGCTATCTGGCCCAGCAACTGGGAACGGAACTGCAACGTCCCGTGGTGGTGGAAAACCGCCCCGGCGGCAGCGGCACGATTGCCGCCCGCGCGGTCATGAATGCGCCCGATGGCCAGACGACCCTGTTGGCAGGGGGCAACCAGGAAATCACCATTGCGCCACATCTGCTGAAGGATGAGTACTACCGGCCGCTGGAATCCCTGTTGCCGGTACTGCAGGTCGGCGTTGTGCCGTCGGTGGTTGTCGCCAAGGCGGGGACCAACGCCAGCCCTGACGCATTGCTGCAAGGCCTGAAGGAGCGGCGCGACTTGTCCATCGGCATACCCGGACGCGGCACGCCCATGCATATCGCCCTGGAAGACGTGGCTCATCAGGCCGGCGGACAATTCCTGCCGGTGCCATACAAGGGTGCGCCTGACGTGCTGACGGGCGTACTGTCGGGATCCACCCGATATGGCGCCGTCGGGTATTCGGCCGCCAAGAGCCTGCTGGACGGGGGCAGCCTCGTCACGGTAGCCGTGTTGGCGCAACAGCGCTCCCCGCTGCTTCCTCAGGTGCCCGCGATTTCCGAGCAGACCCAGTTTCAGCAGGGCCTGCCGCAAGTATGGTACGGCTTTTTCATGCCGGGCAAGACCGCCAAGGACGAGGTGCGCAAGATTTCCACCGCCTTTGAACGGCTGTTGGGCCAGGCCCCCGTGCAGGCCCGCCTGCAGGAGCTGGGCATCCAGGTCACCGGTCTGCAGCAGTCCGCGTTTTCCAAGGCGCTGGAGGCCGAATCCGGCTACTACCGCGACGCCATTCTTCGCTATGAGGTTCAATGATGACCGCCAATCTCGCCCTGATGATCGACCAGAGCGACCACGTGGCCACGGCCTTCGTGCCCTTGGCCGCCGGCAGCGCCATCGCGGTGGCAGCCGGCTCGGCCGCGTACCGCGTCACTTTGCGCGACGCTATCCCCTCCGGCCACAAGTTCGCTGTGGCCGACATCGCCGCAGGCTGCGAAGTGCGCAAATACGGCGCGTCCATCGGCCGCGCCCTGCGTGCGATACCGGCAGGCGCCCATATTCATCTTCACAATTTGGAAAGCCTGCGCGGCAGGGGAGATCGTTCATGAACGCATCCGTCTGGGGATACCCGCGCGGCGATGGCAGTTTCGGCATCCGCAACCATGTTGCCGTCATCGCCGCGATGGACAACGTCAACCCGGTGGCTCGCCGCATCTGCGAATCCGTCAAGGGCACGGTGCCCATTTGCGTTGCCTATGGCCGCGGCCAGTTCGGAGACGATCTGGCCCAGCACGATCGCGTGCTGCTGAACTATGCCACTCATCCCAATGTGGCCGCAGTGTTGATCGTCGGCCTGGAACCCGTCACCACGCACCGCCTGGCCGCAGCCGCAGGAGCGGCCGGACGCCCGGTACGGGCGCTCGATGTGCAGAGCGCCGGAGGCACCATCGAAGCGGTCGCGCAAGGAATCCGCGATGCCGCTGCGCTGGTGGTCGAAAGTTCGGACATCGTGCGCGCGCCCATGCCCTTGAGCGAGCTGGTGATCGGCGTCGAATGCGGGGCCTCCGACGCCACCTCGGGCTTGACCGCCAACGCGACCACCGGATTGGTGGCTGACTGGCTGGTAGAGGCTGGCGGTGTCGTGATTCTGTCCGAGACCGACGAAATCGTGGGCGCCGAGGCCAGCCTCGCCGCACGCGCCAGCAAGCCGGAAGTCGCGGCGCGACTGCTGGCGGCCGTGACTCGCCTGGAGGCCCAGTCTGCCTTTCAAGGGCTGCAACTGTGGCCGCTGGGCGAGGACAACATCGCGGGCGGCCTGACCACGGTGGAAGAGAAATCGCTGGGAGCGGTACGCAAAGGAGGCACCTCGCCGCTGCAGGAGGTGGTCGGCTACGGCGAAAAGCCTCGCTGCAAAGGATTGGTGTTCATGGATGCGCCTGCGCCAGGCGTAGAGAACATCGCCGCGCTGGCCGCGGGCGGAGCGCACCTGATTCTGTTTAATACAGGGGTGGGCAATCCGGTGGGGCATCCGCTGTCGCCCACCATCAAGTTGACTGGAAATCCGACCACTGCGCAGCGCTTTGCCGACAACATCGACGTGGACGTCAGCGGCATCCTGACGGACGGGCAGACGCTGGAGCAAGCCGCGACCAAGCTGCGGGAAACCATGCTGCGCGTGGCCGCCGGCCGGATGACGCAAAGCGAAGTGCTGGGCGACACCGAAGTCTCCATCTCCCGCATCGAACTCGGCTTCATGCGTCACTTGCGCGAGCACGCGCCGGAGCTGCGGGCATGAGCGGGCCGACCGCTAGCGCCGCCCAGCTGACCGGCTGGGTCGCTGCCGTCCTGCAACACGCGGGCGTCAGCGCCGAACATGCGGCGCTGGCCTCTGGCGCGATGGTGCGCACGGAACTGCGAGGCGTCGCCACCCACGGCCTGACGCGCCTGGCCTCCTATCTGGAGAAGCTGCGCTCCGGCGAAGTGAACCCCGAGCCCGACATCGGCGTGCGGCGCAGCCCTGGCATCTGCACCATCGACGCCGACGGCGCCCTGGGCCAGGTGGCCGCCCTGATAGCGATACAGGAAGGCCTGGCGATGCTGGAAACAGAGGTTTCCGTCATATGTCGCATCCGCGACTGCGGACACCTGGGCGCCCTGGGCCACTATGTCCTGCTGGCGGCTGAGCGCGGCTACATCGCCCTGGTGTTCCAACGCACGCCTCCGCTCATGGCCTTGCCAGGCTATGCGGGGCGGACGGTGGGCAACAACCCGATCGCCTTTGGCTGCCCCGTCCCTGGCGCTGCGCCTCTGGTCTTCGACATGGCCTGCAGCGTGGCCGCGCGCGGCCACATCCTGCTGGCGGCCCGGGAAGGGCGCGACATTCCTGCGGACTGGGCCCTGGACGGCGCCGGCCAGTCGACCACCGCCGCCGACGCCGCCTTGGAAGGCGCCTTATTGCCGATGTCCGGCCACAAGGGGATGGGGCTAGCCATCATGGCCGAGTGCCTGGCTGGCGCACTGGCCGGCGCCGAGCCCGAGTCGCGCCAGAAGGTCCATCACACCCCGCGCAGCGGCGCAGCGGGCGGACAAAGCACTTTGATCTGGCTGGTGAATCCGCAACGCGCGGGCTCGGCGTCGTTTGCCGACTATATGCGCGAATGGGCCGCGGGCTTCCACCAGCGCGGCGGCGCGCAAGCCCGTCTACCGGGAGCGCGGGCTGCCGCCTGCGAGCAGGCGGCTCTTGCAGAAGGCCTGCGTATTCCCGAGGCCCTGGCGCGTGAACTGGAGGCCATCGGCCAGGCCACGGGATTGCCGCCGCCATGGTCCGTCCATTGAGCCGCCGCGCTCATCCGTGGCTGCATAAAAAATGCCCCCGCAGCGCGGGGGCATTTTGTCGGCTTGAAAGGGTTACGCGCTCTTCTTCAGCGCCTGCACCTTGTCCGTGGCTTCCCACGAGAATTCCGGCTCGGAACGGCCGAAGTGGCCATAGGCCGCGGTCTTGGCGTAGATCGGGCGCAGCAGATCCAGCATGTTGACGATGCCCTTCGGACGCAGATCGAAGTGCTCGCGCACCAGCTTGGCGATCTGGTCGTCGGGGATGACGCCCGTGCCTTCCGTGTAGACGGTGATGTTGATGGGCTCGGCCACGCCGATGGCGTAGCTGACCTGCACCTGGCACTGGCGCGCCAGGCCGGCGGCCACGATGTTCTTGGCCACGTAGCGGGCGGCGTAGGCGGCCGAGCGGTCGACCTTGGAAGGATCCTTGCCCGAGAACGCGCCGCCGCCGTGCGGGCATGCGCCGCCGTAGGTGTCGACGATGATCTTGCGGCCGGTCAGGCCGCAATCGCCTTGCGGACCGCCGATGACGAAGCGGCCGGTCGGGTTGACCAGGAACTTCGTTTGCGGCGTGATCAGGCCTTCGGGGAAGCTGGGCTTGATGATGTCTTCGATCACCGCTTCGCGGATGGTCTCTTGCGAGACCTCGGGCGCGTGCTGGGTCGACAGCACAACGGTGTCGACTTCAGCCGGGCGGCCGTCGATGTAGCGGAACGTCACCTGCGACTTGGCGTCGGGACGCAGCCACGGCAGACGGCCGTCCTTGCGCAGTTCGCTCTGGCGCTGCACCAGGCGGTGCGCGTACCAGATCGGGGCCGGCATCAGGTCGGGGGTTTCGTCGCAGGCATAGCCGAACATCAGGCCCTGGTCGCCCGCGCCCTGGTTCAGGTAGTCCTCGGAGCTGCGGTCCACGCCCTGGGCGATATCCGGCGACTGCTTGTCGTAGGCGACCAGCACCGCGCAGCCCTTGTAGTCGATGCCGTATTCGGTGTTGTCGTAGCCGATGCGGCGGATCGTGTCGCGCGCGACCTGGATGTAGTCGACGTTGGCGGTGGTGGTGATTTCGCCAGCCAGCACTACCAGACCGGTGTTGCAGAGGGTCTCGGCTGCGACGCGCGCATTCGGGTCCTGCGTGAAGATCGCGTCCAGGATCGAGTCGGAGATCTGGTCGGCAACCTTGTCGGGGTGCCCTTCGGAGACGGATTCGGAAGTAAAGAGAAAGTCGTTGTTGGCCACAGATGCGTCCTTGGTGGCCGGCGTTGCCGGCGCATAGGTTCACGAGGCGCGTTGCACCCCTGACCGCAAGACATACGCAAATCTGGGCGCGACGCTTTAGCGGATTTGGCAAGAGGCGCGCAAAGCGCTGTACCCTTGCCGTCGCCCCGCAAGTTGTCGGTTAACTCGGCGACTGCGCTATTTTAAGCGAAAATGCGGTTCTGCCGCCAAAGCTGGGGGACGTATGCATATAGCCCCAGACCCAGGCGCACTTTCTGTCCGTCCCATTTTTCTGCCGCATGCTGCTCTTCCTGTTCAGATCATTCGCCGCCCTGCCCCTTTCCGTCGCGCATGCCGTGGGGCGGCTGGCCGGGCGTGCGATCTACGCCTGGCCGGGCAAGTATCGCCGGCGGCTGCAGGCCAACGCGGCCCAGGCCGGCTACCCCGATCCGGCCTTCGCGCGACGCGCGGCGGGCGAAATCGGCGCCATGATCCTGGAGAGCCCGCGGGTCTGGTTCCGCAATGAACAAAGCCTGGCCCAGGTGATCTCGGACGACAACGACGTGGTCAGCGCGGCCCGCGCCGAGAACCGCGGCATCCTGTTCCTGACGCCGCATCTGGGCTGCTTCGAGATCACCGCGCGCTACCTGGCCCGCCAGATGCCCATGACCGTCATGTTCCGGCCGCCGCGCAAGGACGTCCTGGCCCCGCTGCTGGAAACCGCGCGCAACACCTCGGCCGTCAACGCCGTGCCGGCCACCATGCAGGGAGTGCGCGAATTCGTGCGCGCCCTGCGCCGCGGCGAATCCGTCGGCATGCTGCCCGACCAGGCGCCCAGCGTGGGCGACGGCGTCTGGGCGCCGTTCTTCGGGCGCATGGCCTACACCATGACGCTCCCCGGCAAGCTGGCCACGCAGACGGGCGTACCCATCATCCTGACCGCAGGCGAACGACTGCCGGGAGGCCGGGGCTGGCGCATCCACTATGTGCGCGTGCCCGAGCCGCTGCCCGCCGACGCCGCCGAGCAGGCCGCGCTGCTCAACGCCGCCATGGAAACGCTGATCCGCCGCTGCCCGGAGCAATACCTCTGGAGCTACAACCGCTACAAGACGCCGCGCGGCGCGCCGCCGGCTCCCGCCGCCGACGCTGCTACTCCGGCAAGCTGAACCACCGCGCCCTGTCCGCTCCCTATTACCGACCATGACTGATTTCAAAACGCGCGCGCTGACATCCCTGTTGAAATGGTTCGGCCGCATCAAGCCGTCGACCCGGCAGCGCATCGGCGCAACCCTGGGCTGGCTGGCCCCGCGGCTGGCCAAGTCGCGCGCCCGCATCGTGCGCCGCAATCTGGAACTGTGCTTTCCCGACCAGCCGGAACACGTGCGCGAACAGTGGGTCGCGGACCATTTCCGCGCGCTGGCGCAATCCATCGTCGACCGCGGCGTGCTCTGGTACGGCACGCCCGAAGCCATCAAAGACATGGTTACGCAAACTGGCGCGGACCGCATCAACGCGCTGACCGCGCAGGGCCGCCCGGTCATCCTGCTGGCGCCCCATTTCATCGGGCTGGACGCGGCCGCGACGCGGCTCACCATGGAGGTGCCCAGCGCCGCCACCATGTACACGCCCCAAAGCGATCCCCAGGTCGACGCCATCGTGGCCGCCGGCCGCAAGCGCTTCAACGAGGTCTTTCTGGTCAGCCGCAAGGACGGCGTGCGCGACCTGATCCGCCACCTGCGTGAGCCCCGCCCCGTCTACTACCTGCCGGACATGGACTTCGGCCGCCAGGGCGCCACCTTCGCGCCGTTCTTCGGCGTGCCTGCGGCGACGTTGCTCGCCACCGCCCAGCTGGCCAAGAAATGGGATGCCGCCGTGCTGCCCATCCTGGACTTCTGGAACCCGGATACCGGCCGCTACCACGTCGAAGTGCTGCCGCCGCTGGCCGACTTCCCCGGGACCGAATCGCTGGAAGACGCCACCGCGCGCCTGAACCGCGAGCTGGAATCCTGGGTGCGCCGCTGCCCCAGCCAGTACTACTGGGTCCATCGCCGCTTCAAGACCCGTCCGCCGGGCGAACCCAAACTCTACTGAGTCCGCAGCTCGCGCCCCAATATGGGCGATAATCCAGTGATGAACTGGAACTTCACCAAAATGCATGGCGCGGGCAACGATTTCGTCGTGCTCGACGGGGTCCGCCAGACCATCGAAATGACGCCCGAGCGCGCCCGCGCCTTGGGCGACCGGCATTTCGGCATCGGCGCCGACCAGATCCTCCTGGTCGAACGCGCGACCCGGCCCGATGCCGATTTCCGTTACCGCATTTTCAATTCCGACGGCAGCGAGGTCGAGCACTGCGGCAATGGCGCGCGCTGCTTCGTGCGCTTCGTGCACGAGCAGGGCCTGTCCGACCGCAACCCGCTGCGCGCCGAAATCGCCACCGGCATCCTGGTGCTGGACCAGGGCGACGACGAGCAGGTCACCGTCGACATGGGCAGCACGCGCTTCGAGCCCGCCGCGCTGCCGTTCGACACCGCAGGCCTCGCATCGCGGGTCGAAGGCCAGGACGCGCTGTGGGAACTGGAACTGGACGCGCCCGCCGGCCTGCCGCGCACCGTCGCGCTGTCCGCCGTGGCGATTTCCAATCCGCACGCCGTGCAGGTGGTGGACGACGTCGACACCGCGCCCGTGTCCGTTCTCGGTCCCCTGATCGAAACCCATCCGCGCTTCCCGCGCCGCGTCAACGCCGGCTTCATGCAAATCGTGGATCGCAACAACATCCGCCTGCGCGTGTTCGAACGCGGCGCCGGCGAAACCCTGGCCTGCGGCACGGGCGCCTGCGCCGCCGTCGCGGCCGGCATCCGCCGCGGCCTGCTGGACTCGCCGGTGCGCGTGCAAGCGCGCGGCGGCGTGCTGACCGTCGCCTGGAACGGCGAGCAATTGCGCATGACCGGCCCTGCCGAGTCCGTCTTCACGGGGCAGGTCGATATCGACAAGCTCGTCTTCTCCATGGGGCTGAACCGATAAGCCATGACTGATACCGCTATTACCGCTCAGGACGTCGCTGATTTCCTGCAAGAGAACCCCGGCTTCTTCGACGATCACGCTGACGTCTTCGCCACGTTGCAGGTGCCGCATCCGCATGGCTCGCGCGCCATTTCGCTGGGCGAACGCCAGATCCTGACGCTGCGCGAGCGCAACCGCGAACTCGAATGGCGCCTGAACGAACTCGTGCGCAACGCCACCGCCAACGAAAGCATCGGCACCCATGTGGCCAAGTGGTGCTGCCGCCTGCTGTCCGAATGCGATCCGCAGCATGTACCAGGCGAAATCGCCCTGGGGCTGGCCGAACAGTTCGAGCTGAACCATGTGGCGCTGCGCCTGTGGGACCTGTCGGAATTGCCCGCAACCGGCTACGGCGAACCCGTCACGCAGGACGTACGCACCTTTACCGACAGCCTGAAGACGCCGTACTGCGGCACCGACACCGAATTCGAAGCGGCCGGCTGGCTGGATGCCAAGCCCAAGTCGCTGGCGCTGGTGCCGCTGCGCCTGGAAGCGGACGGCCCCGCCGTCGGCCTGCTGGTGCTGGGTTCGGACGACGCCGAGCGCTTCACGCCTGAAATGGGCACGACCTTCCTGGAATCCATCGGCCAGCTGGCTTCCGCGGCGCTGCATCGGCTGAATCCGGCCTCGCCCAAGGCCTAGCGGTGACACGGGCGGACGCCATGCCGACAGCCACGCAAGCGCAAGACGCGGCCCCGCCCGATACTCCCCTGCCGGACGCCATGAGCGCCTGGCTGCGCCATCTGGAAACCAACCGGCGCTACTCGCCCCACACACTGGACGGCTATCGCCGCGAACTGCATTTCCTGCGCGAGCTTGCCGACCAGGCCAAGCTGCCGCTGGACAAGATCGGCAACGGCCACATCCGCCAGTTCGTGGCGCGCCTGCATGCCCAGGGCCGCGGGCCCCGCAGCCTTGCGCGCACGCTGGCGGCCTGGCGTGGCTTCTATCAATGGTGGGCCCCGGCCATCGAGCTGGCCGGCAATCCGGTGGCCGGCGTGCGCGCCCCCAAGGCGCCGCGCGGCCTGCCCAAGGCCCTGTCCGTGGAGCAGACCCAGGCCTTGCTGGACCGCGCGCCCGCGCAAGTGGCGAACGAACCCGCGGCGCTGCGCGACCAGGCCATGTTCGAACTGCTCTATTCCAGCGGCCTGCGGCTGTCGGAGCTGGTCGGGCTGGACCTGCGCTATGAACGCTCCGGCAATTACGAATCGCGCGGCTGGCTGAGCCTGGAAGAGGCCGAGGTCATCGTGCTGGGCAAGGGCGGCAAGCGCCGCTCGGTGCCGGTGGGCCAGGCGGCTCTGGCCGCCCTGCGCAAATGGATCGCGGCGCGCCCGCAGCTCACGCCCTTCACGGCGCAGCCCGAGGACGCAGCCGCGTTGTTCCTGGGCGCGCGCGGTCGGCGCATCTCGCCGCGCGTGGTGCAACTGCAGCTGGCTCGCATCGCGCAGCAGGCCGGCGTGCCCACGCACGTGCACCCGCACGTGCTGCGCCACAGCTTCGCCAGCCATGTGCTGCAATCCGCGCAGGACCTGCGCGCGGTGCAGGAAATGCTGGGCCACGCCAACATCTCCACCACACAGATCTATACGCGGCTGGATTTCCAGCACCTGGCCCGCGCCTACGACCAGGCGCATCCTCGGGCCGGACGCAAATCCTGAACGCGTCGGGTCCGACGCATTCTGGTGAAACAGCTACGCAAATTCGCGCGACCGTTCCCTAGCCGCCTCCCGCGATCACGCCGCCCAGCAGCATCACCCCCAGCAACAGCACCGCCAGTGCCGCCAGCGCTTCCACGCCATAGCGCAGGCGCGCCGCGCCAACACCGGACAGCCGGCTGCCGACGCGCGTGGCCGCGCCCCCGGCCGCAACCGCCAGGCACGCCAGCGCCGCCACCGTCAGTCCGGTACCCAGGCCCATCGCCAGGGCCGAGGCCACGCCGGCCAGAAAAAAGCCCTGCGCCAGCGCGAACACCAGCACGATCAACGCGCCGCTGCACGGGCGCAAGCCCACGGCCAGAATCGCCGTTGCCGCGCGACGCCAGTTCAACGGGCCAGACACCTGCGCCGGCGCGGGCACATGTGCGTGGCCGCAGCCGCAATCGTGATCGTGATCGTGGTGATGATGGTGAGTGTGCTCATGTCCATGGCCGTGCTCTGGCATCGACCCCGTAGACGCCCGTCCAGCACGGGTCCGCAACAGCGGACGAACCGCCTTGACCCACACCAGCCACATGCCCAACAAGGTCACCAGCGCATAGGAGCCGAGTTCCAGCCAGCGCGTCGCGTTGTTCATCGTGGCCGCGGTGGCGTTGAAGATCAGCGCCAGCACCGCCACCAGCGCAATCGCCACCAACGCCTGGATCAGCGCGGACGCCAGCGCCAGCAGCGCGCCGTTGCGCGCGGTCTGGCGGTTGGCCAGCACGTAGGAAGAGATCACGGCCTTGCCATGTCCCGGCCCCAGGGCATGGAATACGCCATAGGCAAAGGACAGGCCGATCAAGGCCCAGGCCGCGCCGCCTTCGGCCTGCCAGGCGCGCACCGCGCCCGTCAGCTGGCGGTAGAAATGGCTTTGCCAGACCGATACCTGACCAAAGAAGCCGGCCAGCCAACCCGGCCCGCCCGCGCCCGCCCCGCTCTCCGGCACGCCGAAGGGGTGCGCGCCCTGGGCCGCGGCCGCGGCCGCGCCCGCGCCGCCCAGCAGCAGCACGGCCAGCAGCGCGAGCATTACCCGCACCGCACCTCGATGCGGTGCGTCAGCCCCTTGGTGATCGCAAAAAGCTCGTCCGGCAAGGCGTCCGGGTCGGCCGGGATCGCGGCCAATTGCTGCATGGTTTTCCAATCCAGTTCCTTGGGCTTGCGGTAGGCGGACGTGCAGGTCTTGGCGCCCTGTCCGCCCAGCGATACCGCGCCGCTCTCATCGAAGGCGTAGGCCACGAAATAGGTGGGATCGTAGATGTCCACCTGCGCGCCGCCTGCGTCCGGCGCCACTGGCGTGGCCAGCGGCAAAGTGAAGGACAGCGTCAGCCGCGTGGTCTTTGGGCTCCAGTCGACGCGCGCATCTTGCGGGGCCGCGAAAGCCAAGGTCTTGCCGTCCACGGTGACGCGGGTGAAGTAGTGCGAGATCGGTTCGCCCAACGCCTGCATCCAGTCCCGCGCCATGCCCTGCAGGATCTCGGGCGACAGCGAACCGTCCTTGCCCTTCTTCAATCCCTGCGTGGCGTAGGCGCCGAACATCTCGTCAAACAGCCAGACCTGCCGCACCGCCGTGATGCGCTGCTGTCCATCGATATCGATCGCCGCGCGGGCATCGATCCACATATGCGGGTGCGCGCTGGCGGCGCCTGCCGCCAGCAGCATCGCCGCCGCGGTCAGGGCTGCATGGCCGCGGCGAGCTGACGTGCGTTCCATTCAAACATTTCCAGGTAGGTGGCGCCGGGCTGTCCGGGCTTGGACAGGGCGTCGGAATAAAGCGTACCACCCACCTTGGCCCCGGTTTCGCGGGAGATCTGCTGGACCAGCTTGGGGCTGCTGATGTTCTCCACGAATACCGCAGGCACACGCTCGCGCTTGACCTGTTCGATGATGCGGGCCACCTCGCCTGCGGCGGGTTCCGCATCCGTCGACACGCCCATCACGGGAATGAACGCCACGCCGTAGGCATCGCCGAAATAACCGAAGGCGTCATGGGAAGTCACGATCTTGCGGCGCTCGGCCGGAATCGCGGCAAAGGTCTTGCGGACCTGCGCGTCCAGCGCCTGCAGGCGCGCGATATAGGCTTGCGCGCGCTGGCGGTAGGCGTCGGCATGCGCGGGATCGGCGGCAGCCAACCCTTCGGCCACATTGCGGGCGCAGATGACGCCATTGGCCAGGTTCTGCCATGCGTGCGGATCGGCGCCGCCGTGATGGTGATGACCATGGCCATGATCGTGGTCGTGGTCGTGGTCGTGGTCGTGCCCATCATCATGCCCGCCGCCCGCGAACGTGCGCGTCTTCACGCCCTGGGACGCGACCACGGTAGCGCCGGCAAAACCCGACGCTTTCGCCAGGCGCGGCATCCAGGTCTCGAAATCCAGGCCGTTGACGAACAGCACGCGCGCGGCAGCCAGCTTCTTCGCATCGCCCGGCGTCGGCTCATATTCGTGCGCGTCGCCATCGGGCCCCACCAGCGTAGCCACGCTGACGTCGGCGCCGCCCACTTCCCGCACGATATCGCCCAGGATGGAAAAGCTAGCCACGGCCTTCAACGGTTCGGCGGCCTGCGCGGTTCCGAACAGCGCCGACAGGCACAGGCCGGCCGTGGCGAGCAGCGCGCGGCGGCGCGCCAGGGAATGGAAACGCATGGCGTATCTCCTATTGGATGAGTCAGGCGCGGCGCATGCGGCGTCGCGCCGGCAGCAGCCCGCCTTGCGGGCCGCCCACGATGGAAAACAGATAAAAGGCGCCGGCCGCCAGGATGATCGCGGGCGAGGCCGGCACATTGAAGTGGTACGAAATGAGCAGACCGGTCGTCGAGGCTGTCACGCCCAGTCCCGCGGCCAGCGGGATCTGGCGGGCGGCAGAGCGGACCCAGAAGCGCGCGGCGGCGGCCGGCAGCATCATGATGCCGACCACCATCAACGTGCCCAGCACCTGAAAGCCCGCCACCAGGTTCACCACCACCAGCACCAGGAAAGCCATGTGGACCCAGCCTCCGCCGCCGCCGCTGGCACGCAGGAAACCCGGGTCCAGGCATTCGGCCACCAGCAGCCGATAGATCGCGGCCAACGCCAGGAGGGTCACGCTGGCCGTGGCCGTCACCAGCAGCAATGCCGCGTCGTCCAGCCCCAGCACCGTGCCGAACAACACGTGCAGCAGATCCATATTGGAGCCGCGCAGGGACACCAGCAGCACGCCCAGCCCCAGCGATATCAAATAGAACGCGGCAAAGCTGGCGTCCTCGCGCAGCGGCGTCATGCGCGCCACCAATCCCGCCAGCAACGCCACGGCCAGCCCCGTGACGATGCCGCCCAGCATCATTGCGCCCAGCGACAGTCCGGCCAGCAGAAAGCCCGCCGCCACGCCAGGCAGGATGGCATGCGACATGGCATCGCCCATCAGGCTCATGCGCCGCAGCACCAGGAACACGCCCAGCGGCGCCGCGCCCAGCGACAGGGCGCAGGCGCCGGCCAGCGCGCGTCGCATGAAACCGTAATCCAGGAAGGGCGACGCCACCCATTGCGCCAGGCTCATGCGCGGACCTCCGCCAACCACTGCCGCGCCCGCTTCAGATGCGCGTCGTTCAGCGTGTGCTCGGTGTCTCCCCAGGCCACCACCGAACCGGACAGCAGCAGGCACTCGGGGAAATGGTCACGCACCAGATCCAGGTCATGCAGCACCGCAATCACGGTGCGGCCCTGGCCATGCAGGCCGCAAAGCAGGGCCATCAGGTCGTCCGCCGTGTGGCTGTCCACGGCGGCGAAGGGTTCATCCAGCAGCAGCACGGGCGCGTCCTGCACCAGCATCCTCGCGAACAGCGCACGCTGCATCTGCCCGCCCGACAGCGCGTCCACGCCGCGTCCGGCCGCGTCGGCCATGCCCACGGTCTCCAGCGCGTCCATGCAGCGCTCGAGCTCCTGGTTCGCATATCTGCGCCATCCCCCCACTCGGCGCCAGGCGCCCATTGCCACCAGGTCCAGCACCGACACCGGGAACGAACGGTCCAGCTCCGCGGCCTGGGGCAGCCAGGCTAGTTCCGAACGGCCCGCGCCGCTGATGCGCACGCTGCCGGCCATGGGACGCAGCACACCCATGATGCCCTTGATCAGCGTGGACTTTCCCGCTCCGTTGGGACCCACTACGGCGGTCATGCCGCCCGCGGCGAAACGCCCCGACACCGATTTGAGCGCGGCGTGCCCATGCCAACCGAAGGACGCGTCGTCCAGCTCGATGGTGACCGGCGCGTTCATCGCACCCACCAATCCAGCGCCCAACCGGTCAAGGCCCACAAGGCCGCCGCAGCGACCACGGCCGCGGCCATGCGGCGCCAGGCGGAGACCAGGAAGGCGGAACGCGGCGGGAGTGTTTGCCGCGGCGCGGCACCGGGCCGCCGGGGCAAAAGCGTGAAATGGGACATGGAAAGAATGCGGAGGCAAATAGCGGCTACAGCCAGTTTTATTATGTTATATCATAACTAAACGGCTTGATTCCACGGCGTTCGCCCGCATCTGGATGTTTTCTGCTACCTTCCAGGCATCTCGCGCGCATCGCGCGCGTTTTCCATAGAGATAAAGCCAGCCATGTCCGCACCGCCCCGCACCCCTCGCAGCGATACCGTCGGCGCCCAGCTCAGCGTCGCCGAAGCGCTGTGCGAGCAGCGCGGGCGCCGCCTCACCCCCATCCGCCGCAAGGTGCTGGAACTGCTGCTGCGCCATGGCCGCAGCCTGAAGGCCTATGAATTGCTGGATGCAATGCGCGCCGTGCATCCGGGCGCCGCGCCCCCGACCGTGTACCGCGCCCTGGACTTCCTGATGGACGAGGGCCTGATCCACCGCCTGGACGCCGTCAACGCCTGGAGCGCCTGCCACGACGCGGGCGGCGCGCCCCACGACCTGCTGGTCGTCTGTACGGGCTGCGGCGCAGTCGCGGAAGTGTCCGACCCCGCCATGAGCCGCCAACTGGCTGAACGCGTCGCCCAGACCGGCTATGCCCTGGCCACCCACGAAACCGAAATCCGCGCGCTGTGCCCCCAATGCCAGCAGAAGCAGCCCGCCGCGGACGCCGGCCACGGCCACCACCATCATTAAGAACTAGTGCTGGCGGGCAGCCCGCCCGCGGTTCTCCGCCATCGGCAGCAAGCCCGTACAGGCCGTTTCATCCGGATGCGCGCATCGCGCTCTTGAAATCGGGCAAACCGCCCCCAAATAGTGGTATCGCCCGATACTTGACGGCGTACGGACGCCATCTGGATGGCTACGGCCCCAGGGTTGACCCTGGGTTTGCCCCCTGCCCCCGACTGTGCTGTAATCCTGCGTCCGGCCGCTGCAGGCGGCCCACGCAGCCTGCGGCAAACACCCTCCGGCAAAGACTGGGAAACCCCGTCGAAACGTCGCAAGACGGCGTTGCAAGACAGGGTTGCGATCCCCGCCGAGAGTTCCTGTTTAACGCCTTGACTTCACGCTAGCAGCTTCGCCATGAACACCCCGCGCAGTTTGGACAAAATGGTTCCCGTCACCATCCTCACCGGCTTTCTCGGTGCGGGCAAGACCACCCTGCTCAAACGCATCCTGACCGAATACCATGGCCGCCGCGTGGCGGTCATCGAAAACGAGTTCGGGCCGGAAAGCATCGACAACGACCTGCTGGTGCAGGACCGCGACGAAGAAATCATCGAGCTGTCCAACGGTTGCGTCTGCTGCACGGTGCGCGGCGACCTGATGCGCACGCTGGGCGAACTGCGCGCCAAGCGCGAAGCCGGCGAACTGTCTTTCGAACGCGTCATCATCGAAACGACCGGCATGGCCAACCCCGGCCCCGTCTGCCAGACGTTCTTCATGGATGACGACATTGCCGAGTACTACCGCCTGGACGCGGTGGTCACGGTGGTCGACGCCAAGCACGGCATGGCCACCCTTGACGCCCAGCCCGAAGCCCAGAAGCAAGTCGGTTTCGCCGACCGCATCCTGATCTCCAAGCGCGACCTGGTCAACGAAGTCGACTACGAAGCGCTGCGCCACCGCCTGGTTCACATGAACCCGCGCGCGCCGATCACGCCGGTCAACTTCGGCGAAGTCGACCTGAAGTCCATCATCGACATCAGCGGCTTCAACCTGAATTCCATTCTGGACATCGACCCGGATTTCCTGGCCGATGAGCACCCCGACGCCGCCCATGACCACGGCCACGATCACGACCATGGGCATGACCATGGCCACGATCATGACCATGATCACGAAGGCGACTGCGGGGCGCATTGCAATCATGCCCACCATCATCACCACCACCAGCACGACGACGAAATCGGCGCGTTCGTGTTCCGTTCCAACAAGCCGTTCGATCCCGCGCGCCTTGAGGAATTCCTGGGCGGCGTGGTGCAGGTCTATGGTCCCGACCTGATGCGCTACAAGGGCATCCTGTACATGAAGGGCATCAACCGCCGCATGTTGTTCCAGGGTGTGCACATGATGATGGGCGCCGAACCCGGCAAGCCGTGGACCGCAGCCGAAAAACCGTCCACCAAGATGGTTTTCATCGGCCGTAAGCTGCCCCAGGAGATTTTCACCCGGGGCTTGGAGCAGTGCCTGGCGGGGTAATCCCCCTTCCTGACGTGACGTGATGCGACGAAGGCAGTACTGTGAGGTACGAATAGCGTAGGCAACAAGTAATACGGACCGGGAATGAACGCCCGCGCCAGGATCGATTCATAGTGGAGTGTTTTCATGGCTACCAAGGCAGCAACCAAGAAATCAAGCAAGTCGACGAGCGATACGGCGATTGATCTGCCCAGCGAGAAGGAATTGCTGGCCATGCCCGAGTCCGACTATATGAACGAACGCCAGCTGGCTTTCTTCAAGGAACGGCTCAAACAACTCGAGCAGGACATCCTGGCCAACGCCGGCGAAACCACCGAGCACCTGCGCGAAACGCAGTTCGTGCCCGATCCCGCCGACCGCGCCACGATCGAGGAAGAACACGCCCTGGAGCTGCGCACCCGCGACCGCGAGCGCAAGCTGCTGAAGAAGGTGCAACAGTCCATCGCCCGCATCGACAGCGGCGAATACGGCTGGTGTGAGGAAACCGGCGAACCCATCGGCATCCCGCGCCTCTTGGCCCGCCCCACGGCCACCCTGTCGCTCGAAGCGCAGGAACGCCGCGAGATGCGCCAGAAGCTCTACGGCGACTGATCCGTCCCGTATTCAAGCCCTACGCTGAAAGGCTATGCTGGTTTCCAGCATGGCCTTTTTTCTTGGGCCGGCACGCAAAGGGGACGCAACCGTCCCGCCTTGATTTCCCCAGAACCGCCCCCAGCTAATCCCTTCATAGGAAGGAACGCATGGAACAATTTCACGCCACCACCATCGTGTGCGTGCGCCGCGGCAACCGCGTCGCACTGGGCGGCGATGGCCAGGTCACCCTGGGCAACATCGTCATCAAGGGCACCGCCCGCAAGATCCGCCGCCTGTACCACGACAAGATTCTGGCCGGCTTTGCCGGCGCCACCGCCGACGCGTTCACCCTGCAGGAACGCTTCGAGGCCAAGCTGGAAAAACACCAGGGCAACCTGATGCGCGCCGCGGTCGAACTGACCCGCGACTGGCGCACCGACCGCGTCCTGCGCCGCCTGGAAGCCATGCTGATCGTGGCCGACGCCGAGCACACGCTGGTGTTGACTGGCAACGGCGACGTGCTCGAGCCGGAACACGGCCTGGCGGCCATCGGCTCTGGCGGCGCCTATGCGCAGTCGGCCGCGCTGGCGCTGCTGCGCAACACCGAGCTTTCCCCGGAAGCCGTCGTCAAGCAATCGCTGGAAATCGCCGGCGACCTCTGCATCTACACCAACCAGAACCACGTCATCGAAACGCTGGGCGACTGACGCCCGCCACGCGGCGCGCCAGTCGCGCCGCGGCCGCCACCCCAGCCCGCCCTAGCTTCAAGGATCCGCCCTCATGTCCGCATCCAACATGACGCCCGGAGAGATCGTCTCCGAACTCGACAAGTACATCGTCGGCCAGAACCGCGCCAAGCGCGCCGTGGCCGTGGCGCTGCGCAACCGCTGGCGCCGCCAGCAGGTCGCCGAACCCCTGCGCCACGAGATCCACCCCAAGAACATCCTCATGATCGGCCCCACCGGCGTGGGCAAGACCGAAATCGCGCGCCGCCTGGCCAAGCTGGCCAACGCGCCCTTCATCAAGATCGAAGCCACCAAGTTCACCGAAGTGGGCTATGTGGGCCGCGACGTCGACACCATCATCCGCGACCTGACCGAATACTCGATCAAGCAGACCCGCGAACTGGAAATGCGCCGCGTGCGCACCCAGGCAGAAGACGCCGCCGAAGACCGCATCCTGGACGCCCTGGTGCCGCCCCCGCGCGGCGCCTCCGGCGAGCCGGAACGCGGCGAAGACAACAGCGCCCGCCAGACCTTCCGCAAGCGCCTGCGCGAAGGCAAGATCGATGACCTGGAAATCGAAATCGAAGTCGCCCAGGCCGTGCCGCAAATGGACGTCATGACGCCCCCCGGCATGGAAGAAATGGCCGAGCAGCTGCGCGGCATGTTCGCCGGCATGGCCCGCGACAAGAAGAAGCCCAAGAAGATGAAGGTGCGCGAAGCCTTCAAGCTGATCGTCGACGAAGAAGCCGCCAAGCGCGTCAACGAAGAAGACCTGCGCACCGTGGCGATCAACAACGTCGAGCAGAACGGCATCGTCTTCCTGGACGAAATCGACAAGATCGCGGCCCGCCAGGAATCCGGTGGCGCGGACGTCTCGCGCCAAGGCGTGCAGCGCGACCTGCTGCCGCTGGTCGAAGGCACCACCGTCAACACGCGCTACGGCATGGTCCGCACCGACCACATCCTGTTCATCGCGTCTGGCGCCTTCCACCTGTCGCGCCCTTCGGACCTGATCCCTGAACTGCAGGGCCGTTTCCCGATCCGCGTCGAACTGGAATCGCTGACCGCCGAGGACTTCGTGCGCATCTTGTCCGACACGGACGCCTCGCTGACCAAGCAGTACACGGCGCTGATGGCCACCGAGGACCTGCAGCTGGAGTTCACGGAAGAAGGCGTGCGCCGCCTGGCGGAGCTCGCCTACGAGGTCAACGAAACCACCGAGAACATCGGCGCCCGCCGCCTGTATACGGTAATGGAGAAACTGCTGGACGAACTGTCCTTCGACGCGACCTCCAGCAGCGACAAGCATGTGAAGATCGACGCCGCCTACGTCAACGCGCAGTTGGCCGAAGCCGCCAGCAGCCAGGATCTGGCGCGCTACGTGCTGTAAACCGCGGGCGCGCCCTGCGCGCCGCCAGCAAAACGCCGTCCGCAGCCTGGCGCTGCGCACGGCGTTTTCTTTTGACCAGCAGGCCCGCTGCGCCGCCCGGCGTGCGCGCGGCGCCATCCCGGCGACGCTAGTTGCTGATCGCCGTCACGATGTACTTGCCGTCCTTGCGGACCGCCGTGAAGCGCACCTTGTCGCCCGCCTTGATCTTGGCCAGCAGCGCCGGATCCGCTTCATAGACCAGCGTCATCGCGGGCAGGTCCAGCGCCTTGATGGCGTCATGCTTGATCGTGACCTTGCCGCCCGCCGGGTCCACCCGCCGCACTTCCCCGCTGGCATCGGCCTGCTGCGCGAACGCCAGCGGCGCGGCCAGCGTGACGACGGCCACGGCTGCCGCGGCGGCCATGGGTATTGCATACTTGCGGTCAAAAATCATGCAGATATCCTCCGATTGCAGGGAAAGCACGGAACCGGCGTCCCCGCTTTCCACAGTGCTAGGATACCGCCCTTGTGCAACAGTTCCCTCGCCCGGACGCAACAATTCTGACAGTTGATTGCGGAACCCGCGACGCGCCCCCCCATGTTTCATGGCTGGACGCAAAACCCATACCTTTCGTCACTCATTTCAGGAGCCCCATGGCCAATCGCTTATCCGTCATCGCCACCCGCACGGGAGACGACGGCACCACGGGCCTGGGGGACGGATCACGCACGCCCAAAGACGCCCCGCGCATCGCGGCCATCGGCGACGTCGACGAACTGAACAGCGTGATCGGCGTACTGCTGACCGAGGACCTGCCCGCCGAGATATCCGCGGATCTGCTGGCCATCCAGCACGACCTGTTCGACATGGGCGCGGAACTCTGCATCCCTGGCCATACCGCGCTCACGGACGACCACATCGCCCGCCTGGACGCGCGCCTGGCCCACTACAACGCGGCGCTGCCGCCTCTGCGCGAATTCATCCTGCCCGGCGGTTCGCGCGGTTCGGCGCAGGCGCACATGGCGCGCACGGTCTGCCGCCGGGCCGAGCGGGCCGTGGTGGCGCTGGCCCGGGTCGAACCGGTGAACCCGCCCGTGCGGCAGTATCTGAACCGGCTGTCGGATCTGATGTTCGTGCTGGCGCGTTGTATAAACCAGCATGCGGGACAGAAAGACACGTTCTGGGCGGGCGCCCAGGCGCGCAAGTAGTCTCGCGGCCCTGCCGCGCCTGGCGCCGCAGGGACCTGAGGATTTGAAGAAATGAGTATTGTGGTCACCGGAGGAGCCGGTTTCATCGGTTCCAATTTCGTCTTGGATTGGCTTGCCCGCAGCGACGAACCCGTCGTTACGCTGGACAAGCTCACCTACGCCGGCAACCCCGACAATCTGGCGCCGCTGCGCGGCGATCCCAGGCACACCTTGGTACAGGGTGATATCGGCAATCAGGAGGCGGTTGCGCGCCTGCTGCGTGCCCATAAACCGCGGGCCGTGATCAATTTCGCTGCCGAAACCCACGTCGACCGCTCCATCGCCGATCCCGAGCCCTTCATCCAGGCCAACATCGTGGGCACGTCCCGCCTGCTGACGGCGGTGCGTGACTACTGGACCGGCCTGCCGACAGGCGAACAGGCGCGCCTGCGCTTCGTGCATGTGTCCACCGACGAGGTCTACGGCACACTGGGAAACACCGACCCCGCGTTCACGGAAACGACTCCCTACGCGCCCAACAGTCCCTATTCCGCCAGCAAAGCCGCCAGCGACCATCTGGTGCGGGCATTCCACACCACCTACGGCCTGCCGGTGCTGACCTCGAACTGCGCCAATAACTACGGCCCCTACCAGTTCCCGGAAAAGCTGATCCCGCTGGTCATCCGCAACGCGCTCGCCGGCAAGTCCCTGCCGATCTATGGCGACGGCAAGCAGATCCGCGACTGGCTGTATGTGGCGGACCATTGCGATGCGATCCGCAAGATCCTGGAGGCCGGGCAACCGGGCGCGACCTACAACGTGGGCGGTTGGAACGAAAAAACCAACCTCGACGTGGTGCGCCACGTCTGCGCGCTGCTCGATGAACTCAGCCCCAGGGCCGACGGGCAGCCCTATTCAGCCCAGATCAAGCATGTCACCGACCGGCCTGGCCATGACCGCCGCTATGCGGTCGATGCCGGCCGCCTGCGGCGCGAGCTGGGCTGGACGCCCGCCGAAACATTCGAAACCGGCATTCGAAAAACGGTACTCTGGTACCTGGGCCACCCCCAATGGGTGGCGAACGTCGCCAGTGGCGCGTATCGCGACTGGGCCAAAAAACGCTACGAGACTTAGCAAGGGCCGCGTGAAGATCTTATTGCTGGGCAAGGACGGCCAGGTCGGCCGGGAACTGTGCCGCGCCCTGCTCCCCTTGGGAGAGGTCGTGGCGCTGGGCCGCGGCGACGCCGACCTGCGCGACCAGGATGCGCTGCTCACGATTCTGACGCTCCACCGGCCTGACGTGATCGTGAATGCGGCCGCCTGCACGGCGGTGGACCAGGCTGAGAGTGATCCCGACACCGCCCACCAGGTCAATGCGCTCGCGGTGGCCACCCTGGCCCGCCATGCGCGTGCGGCCGGCGCCTTGCTGGTGCACTATTCGACCGACTACGTATTCGACGGCACGCAGGAGCGGCCCTACACGGAGACCGACGCTCCCAACCCCCTGAACGTGTACGGCCGCAGCAAGCTCGAAGGCGAACACGCCATCCTGGCTAGCGGCTGCGATGCATTGATATTCAGAACCAGCTGGGTCTACTCCACGCATGGCGGCAATTTCCTGGCGACGGTGCTGCGCCTGGCGCGGGAACGGGAAAGCCTGGACGTGGTTGCGGACCAGCATGGCGCGCCGACGTCGGCCACACTGATCGCCGACCTGACGGCGCTCGCGATCCAGCGCCGCCGCGCGGACCAGCTGCCCGCAGGCACCTACCATCTGGCCGCCGCCGGCTCCACCAGCTGGCACGGCTACGCACAGTACGTCGTCGCTGGCGCCGCCGCGCGCGGCGCCACCCTGGCGCTGGCTCCCGAGCGGATTCGCGCCGTCGCCACGCGCGACTATCCCGCTGCTGCGCAACGGCCGCTCAATTCCGTGCTGGACACCGCCGTGCTGTCGCGCGCGCTGCAACGGCAAATGCCGCCCTGGACCGAACAGGTCGACCGTACCCTGGATCAACTCGTCACCCCTGGAGACCCCGCATGGCGCGCAAAGGCATAGTTCTGGCCGGCGGCTCGGGCGCCCGGCTGCACCCGGCGACGCTAGCCATCAGCAAACAACTGCTGCCGGTCTTCGACAAACCGATGATCTACTACCCGCTAAGCACGCTGATGCTGGCGGGCATCCGCGACATCCTGGTCATTTCCACGCCGCAGGACACGCCGCGCTTCCAGCAACTGCTGGGCGACGGCTCGCAGTGGGGGCTGAATCTCGAGTATGCGGTGCAGCCTGCGCCCGACGGCCTGGCGCAGGCATTCCTCATCGGCGCGCCCTTCATCGGCCAGGATGCCTGCGCCTTGGTGTTGGGCGACAACATCTTCTACGGCCATGAACTGCCCCGACTGCTGCAACGGGCCGACGCGCGCACGGAAGGCGCTACTGTGTTCGCCTACCATGTCCAGGACGCGGAACGCTACGGCGTGGCGGAATTCGACCAGCACGGCAAGGTACTGTCCATCGAGGAAAAGCCTGTGCAGCCGCGCTCCAGCTATGCCGTGACCGGGCTGTACTTCTACGACAACGACGTCATTGATATCGCCCACGGCATCCGGCCGTCCGCGCGCGGCGAACTCGAGATCACCGACGTCAACCAGCGCTACCTGGAACAGGGCCGGCTGGCCGTAGAAATCATGGGCCGCGGCTACGCCTGGCTGGATACCGGCACCCATGAATCATTGCTCGAGGCCGGCCAGTTCATCGCCACGCTGGAACATCGCCAGGGACTGAAAGTAGCCTGCCCCGAGGAAATCGCCTTCCGCCAAGGCTGGATCAACGCCGACGCGCTGGCAAAGCTGGCCGCACCCCTGGCCAAGAGTGGCTACGGCGAATATCTGATGCGCATCCTGGTGGACAAGGTATTTTGATGAAAGCCATCCCTCAAGCCATTCCCGATGTGCTGATCCTGGAGCCCAGGGTAGTGGGCGACGAACGCGGCTTTTTCTTCGAGAGCTATAACCAGGCCGCGTTCGAAGCAGCGACGGGGCTGCGCCCCAGCTTCGTGCAGGACAATCATTCGCGTTCGGTACAGGGCGTCTTGCGCGGGCTGCACTATCAGGTCGAACAGGCGCAGGGCAAGCTGGTGCGCGTGTGCGCGGGCGAGATCTTCGACGTAGCGGTGGATCTGCGGCGCGGCTCGCCGACATACGGGAAATGGGTGGGCACGCTACTGAGCGCGGAGAACAGGCGCCAGGTGTGGATACCGGAAGGCTTCGCCCACGGCTTCCTGACGCTGTCCGAGTTTGCCGAGGTGCTGTACAAGACCACGGACTATTACGCCCCGCAGCACGAACGCTGCATACGTTGGAACGATCCGCAGCTGGCAATTGCCTGGCCCTGCGTGCAACCGCCCCTGCTGTCCGAGAAGGACCGCAACGGCGCGCCGTTCGCCGACGCGCCGGCCTGCTGAATCAGTTCACGCCAGCGGCGTGCGCCTGTTCGTCGGCGTGGTACGAAGACCGCACCATCGCACCCACCGCCGCATGCGAGAACCCCATCGCATAAGCTTCGCGCTCGAACATGGCGAAAGTATCCGGATGCACGTACCGCAGCACCGGCAGATGGTGTTCCGACGGCTGCAGATACTGCCCGATCGTCAGCATGTCCACGTTGTGCTCGCGCATATCCCGCATCACCTGCAGGATTTCCTCGTCGGTCTCGCCCAGGCCCAGCATCAGGCCGGACTTGGTGGGGACTTCGGGGTGCAGCTTCTTGAACTCGGCCAGCAGCTTCAGCGAGTGCATGTAGTCCGAGCCCGGGCGCGCCTGCTTGTACAGGCGCGGCACGGTTTCCAGGTTGTGGTTCATGACGTCCGGGGGACCGGCGTTCAGGATGGTCAGCGCGCGGTCCAGGCGGCCGCGGAAATCGGGCACCAGCACCTCGATGCGGGTGCTGGGCGACAGTTCGCGGATGTGCGTGATGCAATCCACGAAGTGGCCGGCGCCGCCGTCGCGCAGGTCGTCGCGGTCCACCGAGGTGATCACGACATAGGACAGCTTCATCGCGGCGATGGTGCGCGCCAGGTTCAGGGGTTCGTTGGTGTCCAGTGGATCCGGGCGGCCGTGGCCCACATCACAGAAGGGGCAGCGGCGGGTGCACTTGTCGCCCATGATCATGAACGTGGCCGTGCCCTTGCCGAAGCATTCACCGATGTTCGGGCAGGACGCTTCCTCGCACACCGTGTGCAGGTTGTGCTCGCGCAGGATGCGCTTGATGTCGTAGAAGCGCGAGCCGGGCGCGGCGGCCTTCACGCGGATCCATTCAGGCTTCTTCAGGCGCTCGGCCGGAACGATCTTGATCGGGATGCGCGCGGTCTTGGCCTGCGATTTCTGCTTTTGCGTCGGATCGTAGACCGCTTCCGCGGGCGCAGCGGCGGATTCGTTCGAGGGAACAGGAGACTCGGCGAGCGTGGACATGGAGCACCTTCATGACCGGCGCGAGCGCGCGCCGGGTCTGAGACAAAAACGGCATTTTACCCTCCGCCGCCCGGATCCGCCGCGCGGGGTCCCGTCCCCCGGGCGGCAAACCTCCTTGGCCGCAGCCGGGCTGGGTTATCGTCACGCCTGACGAATCCGCCGGTTTTGCCCATGTCTTCCCTGCCCCCGCCCCACCCCATCGCCCTGATCGCACCCCGACTGGACTGGGCGCCCGCGGCCCGCGCCATCCAGGCCTGCGCCGGATTGCTGCTGCCTGCGGGCTACTATCTGGCCGCCGGCCCCTGGCATGAGGCCCAGTCACAGCCCCTGCTGGGCGAGCTGCGCCCCGCCGCCGCCCTGGCCATCGGCCCGCTGGACGATCCCGCCCTGCGCGCTGCCCTGGCGGCGCTGGAGATCCCCGTCGTGGAGACCTGGAGCCTGTCCGCACAGCCGCTGGACGGCGCCGTGGTGGTCGACAACGCGGAAGCCGGCCGCATGGCGGCGCGGCACCTGGCCGCCAAGCGCCATGCGCGCGTCGCCTGCGTCAGCGCAGACAACCCGTGGGAACGCGCCCGGCGCGAAGGCTTCATCAGCAGTGCAGCCGCACTCGGATTGGAACTGGCAGCGGACATCGTGCAGCCTGAAGTGCAGCACATGAACGACGGCCGCATGGCCTTCCTGCGCTTGCTGACCACCAACACGATCTTCGATGCGGTGTTCTGCACGAGCGATCTGCTGGCCGCGGCCTCGGTCTCGGAAGCCCACAACCGCGACCTGCACGTGCCGCAGGACCTGGCGGTGCTGGGCTACTCGGACGACGGCAGCGCCGCGCAGTGGGCGCAGGGCTTGACCACCCTGGGCGCCGACGCCGCCCTCCTGGGCCGGCGCGCCGGCCAGTTGCTGCTGGACCGCCTGGATGGCGAATGCGGCACGGGCGAGCGGATTACGGTGGAAGTGGTTTTTGAGGAAAGACTGAGCACGTAGGATGCGTAAAGCGCGAGAGTGCTTACCTCTGCCCTGCCGCGCTACACCTCTCCTACTCGTACAACGCCGGAAAACCGCTGTCCTGCAGCATGGTGTTGGCTTCCTGCAGAAACGCAGGCGTGGCGGTTTCAGGCACGCGCACCAGCCATTGCACGGCGTCCTGCTTCCGTCCGCGCAGCAAGAGCAGCCGACCCAGGTGGAACATGCCGCGGAAATCGCCGCCTTCGGCGCAGCGTTGATAACAGTCGAAGGCGCGTTCCATGTCCTGCTCGACCACCTCGCCAGCCTCGTAAAAGCGGCCGACGACGCCGATGGACTTCACGTGGCCGGCGTCTGCCGCCTTTTGGTAAAGGGCCAGCGCCGCCGCGGGATCCTGCGCCACGCTGCCGCGGCCGCTGCGCAGCATGTGAGCATAGTTGTACATGCCCCAGTCCAGACCCTTGTCCGCGGCCAGGCGGAACCAGTAGGCCGCGACCGTGTCGTCACGCGGCACGCCCCAGCCGTTCTCGTAGCAGCGGCCCACCATGTTGATGGCCATGGGGTGATCGGCATGGGCGGCGCGCTTGAACCACGTCAGCCCCTGTTCCGGATCGCGCTCCACGCCGGCGCCGTCCAGCAGCATCTGGCCGTAGATGGTCTGGGCTTCGATCAGCCCCAGTTCGGCCGCCGCGCGGATCCAGGCCGCATAGTCCTCGGCCGGCCCTTGTTCGCGCAGGCGGGCCAGTGCTTCTGGCGTGGTTGCGGCCACGTCGGCCGCGCTAAAGGTCTTCATGTCTTGTTCCTTGCGCGGTCCCAGGCCTGCGCCAGATTGCGCGCCAGCGCCTCGCCCGTCTCGGTGGGCTCGCGGCGCGCGCCACAGGCCGCCATGTCCACGGTGCGCAGGCCCGCATAGCCGCAGGGATTGATGCCCAGGAACGGCGTCAAGTCCATCTGCACGTTCAACGACACGCCATGGTAGGCACGGCCGTTGCGGATCTTGATGCCCAGCGCCGCGATCTTGGCCAGCTCGCCCCCGTCCGGATCGGGGACGTAGACGCCCGGCGCGCCGGGCTTGCGGCAGGCGTCGGCCACGCCCATCTGGGCCAGCGTGTCGATGACCGCGCCTTCCAGCAGATTGACGTATTCCTTGACGTAGATGTCGGCGCGGCGCAGGTCGAACAGCGCATAGGCCATGACCTGGCCAGGACCGTGGTAGGTCACCTGCCCGCCGCGGTCGCAATGGACGATGGGAATGTTGCCGGGGTTGAGCACGTGCTGGGGCAGGCCTGCCTGCCCCAGGGTGTAGACCGGCGCGTGTTCGCAGAGCCAGATCTCGTCAGGCGTATCGGCGCCGCGCAGATTGGTGTACGCCTGCATGTCGTGCCAGACCGACAGGTAGTCGGCCGGCCGCGCGAGCCACTTGATCACAGCTGTCCTGCTCTTGCGCTAGAGGACGATGGACACCATCGGATGACCGTGCAGGGCGCGGTAGAGCGCGTCCAGCTGCTCGCGCGAGGTCGCGCGCACCGTGAAGGTCAGGCCCATGTAGTTGCCGCCCTTGCTGGGCCGCATTTCCACCGTGGCGGCGTCGAACTCGGGATCGAACTGCAGCACGACTTCGGTCAGCGTCTGCGCGAATTCGGGATGCTGCTTGCCCATGACCTTGATGGGAAAGTCGCTGGGATATTCGATGAGGGAGTCTTCGGGCGGGATATGTTGCATGATGTGCCTATTACCTGTTTGGTGTTGCCCCCCAGGGCGCGGCCACGGCTCGATACTGCACCCGGGGATGCCTGCCACGGGGCGGCCAGATCTTGTCTATATGGGGGCAAACCGCCAGCCGGCAAGGCCGCCGGGGCGGCCCCGCGGGAGCCACCCGGTAACGCCGGACTCAGAGCGCGGCGATGCGGGCATCATAACCCGCCCGCAATTGCGCAAAAACAGGGCCGGGCTTGCCCGAGCCCACCGGCTTGCCGTCCAGCGAGACGATGGCCAGCACTTCCTTGGTGGCCGAGGACAGCATCAGCTCGTCGGCCTCTTCCACCTCTTGCCGCGAGATCGGGCGCGACTCGAACGGGATGCCGGCCTCGGCGGCCAGCTCGCCCATCAGACCATAGCGGATGCCTTCCAGGATGAGGTTGTTCTTGGGCGGCGCCAGCAGCTTGCCGCCGGAGACCACCCAGATATTGGTGGACGAGCCTTCGGTCAGATAGCCGTCGCGGAACTGCACCACTTCTTCGACCTGCGCATCGACGGCCTGCTGCTTGGCCAGCACGTTGCCCAGCAACGACACCGATTTGATCTCGCAATGCAGCCAGCGCTCGTCCGGGATGCTGATGGCGCTCAAGCCGCGTTCGCGCTGCGCGGCAGGCGGCGGCGCCCAGGCCGAGATCATGCCGAAAACCGTCGGCGCCACGGGCGTCGAGGGGAACTGGTGGTCGCGCTTGGCCACGCCACGCGTCACCTGCAGGTAGACGATGCAGGTTTCAAGGTTGGTGCGCGCCAGCAATTGCTGGATCAGGTCGATCCAGCCCGCGCGGTCGAAGGGCTGCGCGATCCGCAAGGCAGCCAGGCTGCGGTCCAGGCGGTTGAGGTGTTCGGCCATGCGGAACGCATTGCCTTGGTACACGGGGACGACTTCGTAGATGCCATCGCCGAAAATGAAGCCGCGGTCCAGGACGGAGACCTTGGCCTCGTCCACGCGCAGAAACTCACCGTTGAGATACACCTGGCTTTCGCCCGGCACGCCCGGAATCATGAGGCACTCCTGAATATGAAATGGAGAGGGACGAACCGTCCGGTCCGTCCCGTGAATAGAGCACGGGCGTTTCATGCGAAACGCCCGTTGCTAGCTTACACCCGCGATAGCGCCCGCGGCGCGGCGGAATTACTCGAACCAGCGCTTGACGGTATCGACCATGCGGCCGAAGAAGCCGGCGCGTTCGACCGCGTCCTGCACCACCAGCGGTTCGGTGCGCAGCACCTTGCCGTCCAGCGTGAACTGCAGGGTGCCGACCTGCTGGCCCTTGGCCAGCGGGGCGATCAGCGGATCCGTGCGCTGCGCCACCGGCTTCAGGTCGCCGGCCTTGCCGCGCGGCACCGCGATCGACACGGGGTTGGGCGGGCCCAGCTTGACGTTTTCAACCGTGCCTTCCCAGACGCGCGCATCGATGCCGGGCTGGCTCTTGTCGAACAGCTTCACGGTATCGAAGTTCTGGAAGCTCCAGTTCAGCAGCTTCAGGCTTTCCTCGGCGCGCGTGGCTTCGCTGTCCGTGCCCACCACGACCACCAGGATGCGGCGGTCGCCGCGTACCGCGGTCGACACCAGGCAATAGCCGGCCGAATCGGTGTGGCCGGTCTTCATGCCGTCCACCGACGGGTCGGCCCACAGCAGGCGGTTGCGGTTGGGCTGGGTGATCTTGTTGTAGGTGTAGCTCTTCTGCTTGTAGTAGTGGAAGTGGTCCGGATGATCCGTGATCAGGTGCGACGACAGGATCGCCAGATCGCGCGTGGACGTCATGTGCTGCGGATCGGGCAGACCCGTGGCGTTCATGAAGTGCGTGTTGCGCATGCCCAGGCGTTCGGCTTCCTGGTTCATCAGCGAAGCGAACGAAGCCTCGCTGCCGCCCACGGCCTCGGCCAGGGCCACGGAGGCGTCGTTGCCGGACTGCACGATCATGCCCTGGTTGAGTTCGTCGACCGTGACCGGCTTGCGCGGTTCGATGAACATGCGCGAACCGCCCGTGCGCCAGGCGCGCTCGGACACCGGCACGGTCTGCTCCAGCGTCAGGCGCTTTTCGTCCAGCGCGTTGAACACGACATAGGCCGTCATGATCTTGGTGAGCGATGCCGGTTCCACCTTCATGTCCGGGTTGGAAGCGGCCAGGGTCTGGCCGCTGTTCACGTCCATCACGATCCAGGCCTTGGCCGCGATCGTGGGGGCCGGCACGGCCGAGACGTCGCCCACGGGCACCACCGCCGAAGCATTCGGCGCCGGGGCCGCGGCGCCGGCGGCTGCGGCGGGCGCCGCGGCGGGAGCCTGCTGCGCCCAGACCGGCATCGAAGCCGCCAGCATGGCTGACAGCACCGCGCCTGACAGCAGGCGACGGGTAAAGACAACGGGGGAGTGAGCGGAGTAAGGCAAATTCTTCATCGGCAACGTGGGTCCAGTAATGACGCCCGCCGGCGCGGGGCAAGTGGCTGACAATTATAGGCAGTCGATCAGACCCGTCCGGCCCGCCCGGGGTTCCCGCGCATTTAAAACATGCAACTTGATGCAACCTGCCGGCCTCGGGATGTGGCAACGGATCAATCCGTACCGCCGCCGTGATGCCGGCGGTACACAGCCGGAGAAACCCCCACGTGCTTGACGAAGGCGCGGCGCAAGGTGTCGACGTTGGCAAAGCCGCATTGCGCGGCCGCCTGCTTGGGCGTGGCGGCGCCCGCCTCCAGCAGCGCGCGGGCTGCGGCGATGCGCGTCATCTCCACCCACGCGGCCGGCGTGACGCCGACCTCGGCATGAAACAGCCGCGCAAAATGCCGGGGACTCAGGCCGGCGTGCTCGGCCAGCGCGTCCACCGACAACGGCAGCCCGGGATTGCCGGCGACCCAGCGCTGGACTTCTTGCAGGGCCGAGCGCCCGACCGGACCGGCCTGCCCCTTGCGGCTGAACTGCAGTTGTCCGCCGGGGCGCTTGAAGAACATCACCAACTGCGCAGCCACGTTGGCGGCCACCTCCCGGCCCAGATCCTCCTCCACCAGCGACAGCGCCAGATCCAGTCCGGCCGTGACGCCGGCGGAAGTGCGCACCTTGCCGTCGCGCACATGCAGGGCGTCTTCCTCGACGGTCACCTTGGGATAGGCCAGGCGCAATTGCGCAGCCGCGTTCCAATGGGTCGTCACGCGCCGGCCATCCAGCAGGCCGGCTGCGGCCAGCATGAACGCGCCAGTGCAGACGGAGCCATAGCGCCGGGCGCCCCGGGCCGTCACGCGCAGCCAGCGCAAGGCGGAACTGCTGAGCATTGCGCTGGCGGCCTGCGGCGTACCGGCGACCAACAGGGTATCGAGACGCGCGATCGGATCGCCCACCGCCAGGTCGGGCAGCAGGCGCGCGCCCGACGAACAGCGGATGGGCCCGGCCTCATAGCCCACCACGCGCAGCGCATATAGCTCGCGGCCAAGTTCGGCATTGGCCTGGGCGAATACGTCCAGGGGGCCGGAGACATCCAGCATCTGGACGCCGGGCAGCGCAAGAATGGCTATGGTCTTGGTCATGGCATCGCGCCTGGACGGCAGGCGTCGGGAAATCGCATGTTTTGGCGGAATCTGGCGTATTACGACAATTGAAGCCATTCTAGTGCGGCGGGAGAATTTATCGAACCCCCAACCCCACGCAAGGACTCCCGCCATGAACCCTGTCATCGACGGCATTCAGATCCCCGACAGCAAGCTCGCCCGCGAAATCACGGAATTGGTGCGCGACACCGCCACCCCGCTGCTGTTCCACCATTCCAGCCGGGTCTACTACTTCGGCGCGCTTGCCGGCAAGCGGCGCGGACTGAAGTTCGACCCGGAATTGCTCTATTGCGGCTGCATGTTCCACGACATGGGCCTGACGCATCAGCACAGCAGCGACTGCTGCCGCTTCGAAGTGGACGGCGCCAACGCGGCGCGCGATTTCCTTGGCAGCCGCGGCATCGCCCAACAAGACATCGATCTGGTGTGGACCGCCATTGCGCTGCACACGACGCCCGGCATTCCCGAATTCATGCATCCGGTGGTCGCGCTGGTGACGGCGGGCGTGGAAATGGACGTGCTGGGCCTGACCTACGGCGACTACAGCGACACCCAGCGCGAAGCCGTGGTCGCTGCGCATCCACGCGGGCCAGGCTTCAAGGAAGAAATCATCCAGGCGTTCTACGACGGCATCAAACACAAGCCGCAGACGACCTTCGGCAACGTCAAGGCCGATGTCATCGCCGACAAGGAACCGGCCTTCAGGCCCGGCAATTTCTGCAGCGTGATCCGCGGCTCGCGCTGGCCGGGCTGAACCTGCTGCGCCGCGCAAGCGGCGCCCCCGGTTTTAGTCCAGCGCAACCTTCAGCCGCGCCTGCACCAACTGGCGCAGCACCAGGAGCTTGCCGTGGAAGAAGTGCGATGCGCCCGGCACCACCACCACGGGGATGGAACGCGGGCGCGCCCAGTCCATGGCTTCGGACAGCGGCACGACTTCGTCTTCCTCGCCGTGCACCATCAGCGTATCGTCCGGCACCTGCACTTCGTGCGACTGGAAGCGGTTCACGGCGGGGCCCATCAGCATCAGGGCGGAGGGCAGTACCGTGTCGCCCTGCTCGGCGAGGGCGGCATAGGTCTGCGCGGCGACGGCAGTGCCGAACGAAAAGCCGGCCAGCACCCACGGCGCCTGGGCCAGTTCCGGGTGCAGCTCGCGCATCTGCGCCACGACCGCCAGCATGTCCTGGGTTTCGCCCACGGATTTGTCGAAGACGCCCTCGGACTGCCCGACGCCGCGGAAATTGGGCCGCACCGCAACCAGGCCATGCTGCACGCAGGCGCGCGACAGGGTCGTGACCACCTTGTTCTCGCGCGCGCCGCCCTGCAGCGGGTGCGGATGCAGAACCAGCGCCCAGCCTCGCGGCGTACCCGCGGGCCAGTCCACGGCGCAATCGATGCGGCCGGCGGCTCCGTTGAAGGCGTGGGTTTCAGTGCGTGCGGACATGGCGTGACTCAGGATGCGGGAAAAACAGCGATCTTAACCGCCCGGCCTGGCGGCGGGCTTGGGCGTCGTGGCAAGCCACTGCGCCAATTGGTCCGCGGCATCGTCCGTCGCCTGACGCAATGCCGCGACTCCGCCCTGCGCGTCCTGCGTGGGCGCGGGCGCGCGGGCCTCGATGCGCGTCTGGCCCACCACGCTGCGGCCGCTGAGCAAGACCGCCTGCAGCAGCACGCGGCCTTCGCTGGACTGGCCGTCGGCCGCGAATACCTGTTCGAACTGGGACAACGACACCTGCAATTGCGGCGTCTGCAGGGTGACGCGCTCGTCCAGCACCGGCCCCTGGCGCGACAGGCGCTCCGTGAGGCGCTGACGCACCAGGTCCGCCGGCGGCGAGGCCCAGCGGTAACTGGCATAGGCCTTGGGCGCGGCGCTGTCTCCCACGCGCCAGGTCACCCCCGTGTCGGACAGGCTGGGCACGGCCTGGAAGACCAGCGCAAGCGGCGCGCGCGCGGGCAAGGCCGGCGTGGGCCGGGAGTCCAGGCCCAGGTCGAATACCGAAGGCGGGGCTGCCACGCGGCCGATGCCGCAACCGGCCAGGGCCAGCGTCAGGATTAGAACGGCGCTACGCATCTTCATCATTTGGGCGATCTCCCGAAGCCTGCAAAACCGGCCTCGCCGGGCCCGGGCTCGCGGGGCGCCGGGCCGAACAGGAACGATTGCGGCGTGTTGTCCACACGGCGCAGAGTAACGGTGGCGCCGCGCGCGGCCGCGCTGACGTTGGTGGCCATGCTGGTGATGGCGGGCAGGGTCTCGCCATCCAGCCGCGCGGCGGCCAGGGCGATGTCGTTGAGGCTGCTGGTGGCGGCGGACAGGGGACCATCCGGCGCGTTCAGGCGGGCCAGCGACTGGCGGGCCTGCGCCGCCAGGTCGCCGACTTCCCGCGCGGCGCGGTCGGCCTGGCGCGAGGTCTTGTCCAGCGAATCGATCAGGGGACCGAGCTTGGCCAGCGTAGGCGCCAGATCCTGGCTGGCCCCCCTGAGCGACTGGGTGATGTCGTTGGCGTTCTGCAGGCTGGCGGTGAGCGCCTGCACGTTCTGCTCGCTGAGCACGCGCCGCAGCTGCTCGGTGACCTCCTCGACGTTGGAGATCAGCTTGCCGCCGCGCTGCTCGATGCGGTCGAGAAAACCGGGGCGCAGCGGAATGGCTGCCGGATGCGCGGCCGACGACGCCAGCCGCTTCATCGAGGTGCCGTCATCGCGCAGCTCCACGTTGGAAATGCCGGTCACGCCCTGCACGCCCAGTTCGGCCCAGGTGGACTCGGTGATCGGCGTGTTGGGCGCCACGCCGATGCGGATGCGTACCTGCCCGGGCTTGTCCGGGTTCAGGGCCAGGGACTGCACCTTGCCCACCGGCACGCCCTGATAGCGCACCGTGGACTGCGGGTTCAGGCCGCTGACGGCGGTCGCGGAGATGATTTCGTATGGCTGCAGCTGAGTCCGGTCGCGTCCGATCCAGATGGCCACCAAGGCGGCTGCGGCCAGCAAGGCCAGCGTGAAGATGCCGGCCATGAGCGCATGACTACGGTTTTCCATGATGCAATCCCTTCGGCGCCAGATCCCCCAGCGCGCGCAGGCCGCGCTCGCCCAGGAAGAACGTGTGAATGAACGGGTGATCGACCTTCAATACTTCCGGCACCGTGTCGCACACGATCACCCGTTTGTCCGCCAGCACGGCGACGCGCGTGGCCAGCGCCAGCAGCGTGTCCAGGTCGTGCGTCACCATGACGACGGTGAATCCCAATTGCCGGTGCAGGCTGCGCACCAGGTCCACGAACTCGTCGGAGCGCAGGGGGTCCAGGCCAGCCGTGGGTTCGTCCAGGAACAGCAGCTCCGGATCCAGCGACAGCGCACGCGCCAGCGCCACGCGCTTGACCATGCCGCCGGACAGGTCCGACGGCCGCTTGTCGGCATCGCGCGCCGACAGGCCCACCATCGCCAGCCGGCACATGACGACATCGCGCACCAGGTCTTCCGGCACGGTGCGCAGTTCGCGCAGCGGCAAGGCCACATTGTCGAACACCGACAGCGCGGAGAACAACGCCCCCGCCTGGAACAGCATGCCCCAGCGATAGGACAGCCGCCGGCGTTCAGCCGCCGTCAGTTCGAACAGCGAATGACCCAGCACCCGCACCGTGCCCGCGGCCGGCCGGTCCAACCCGATGATCTGCCGCAGCAGCACCGTCTTGCCCGTGCCCGAGCCGCCCACCAGCACCAGAATCTCGCCGGGGAAGACGGTCAGGTCCAAATTGTCGTGCACCACGTGGTCGCCAAACGCCGTGCGCAGCCCGCGCACGGTGATGACGGGTTCTACCGTAACGCCATCCTCGGTGAAAAGCTTGTGCTGGGCGGCGCTGTTCATCAGATGCCCACCGAGCTGAAAATCACGGCATACAGCGCGTCCAGCAGGATCACGCCGGTAATCGAGGTGACCACCGATGTGGTGGTGCCGCGACCCAGGCTTTCCGTGTTGGGCTGGATACGCAGCCCGAAATGGCAGGCGATCAGCGCGATCAGCATGCCGAAGGTCACGCCCTTGAGGATGCCGATCCAGTAGTTGGTCAGCGAAATCGCGTCCGGCAGCGACTGCAGGAACCATTGCGCCGACACGCCCAGCTGCATCTGCGCGGCGAGCATGCCGCCCAACAGCGCCATGGCGTCCGTCCACAGCACCAATAACGGCATGGTCACAGCCAGCGCCACCACCCGCGGCAGGATCAGGCGCTGCCCATGCGAAATGCCCATGACCAGCATCGCATCGAGTTCCTGCGTCACCCGCATCACGCCGATCTGCGCCGTGATGGCCGAGCCCGAACGGCCCGCCACCAGGATGGCGGCCAGCACCGGCCCCAGTTCGCGCACGATGGATACGCCCAGCAGGCGCACGATGAAACGGTCGGCGCCGAACATCTGCAGCTGCTGCGCCGACAGGTAGGACAGCACCACGCCGATCAGGAACCCGACCAGCGCCGTGATGCCCAGCGCCTGAGCGCCGGTGCGGTACACCTGCGCCGAAATTTCGCGCCACGGCCCCAGCCGCGGGCGCAGCAGCATGCCGCCCAGGTCCAGGACCAGTTGCCCCAGCATGATGAGCAAGGCGCGGCCATTGTCGATAGCCTGGAAGATCGCCTCGCCCATCGCACGCAGCCAGCTCAATGGGTCGCGCTTGGGCGCGGCGGCCGGGGTCTCGCCCTTGTTCAGGGCCAGCGCGTTGAAAACGTCCTGCTGGCCGGCGGACCAGCGCACGCGCTCGGGCAGCTTGTGGCCCCAGGCTTCCCAGATCAGCAGCGCGCCTATCGTGTCCAGCCGGCCGATGCCGTGCAGGTCCCAGCGCGCGCCGCCATCGGTGGCGCAGGCCAGCGCCTCGCGGCGGCGTTGGACCTCTCCAGGCTCTGCCAGCGCCAGCACGCTCCAGTCGCCGGCCACATGGCACACGCCTCCTTCGAAACGGAAGGGCGCGGCGGCGGCAGGTGCGGACGAAGCGGAATGCGGCATGAAGACAGAATACCGATGCAAAATGTATCGCCAATCATAAACGCTGGCGCCGGCAGACCGCGAGCGCGGGCCGCGTGCCCTACAATCGCCGCCATGTCCGCTCAAGCCAGCCCCATCGACCTGCCCGCGCCGGAAACCCTGGCCCGCACGCTCAGCACGCGCCTGCCCGCCTTCCAGGACATCTCCTGGATCGGTAGCACCGGATCGACCAATGCCGACCTCCTGGCCCGCGCTCGCGCAGGCAGCGGCGGCAAACCCTGGCTGCTGGGCACGCACCTGCAGGAAACCGGCCGCGGCCGCGCCGGCCGTCCGTGGCAGAACCGCACGGGCTCCACGCTGATGTTCTCCTGTGCCTTCGACGTGCACCTGCCGCCCGCGCAACTGCCCGCCCTGTCGCCGCTGGCCGGCATCGCCGCCTGCGAAGCTCTGCGCACCGTCGCCGGCCCGCAAGCCGCCGGGCTGTGCATGAAGTGGCCCAACGACGTGCAGTGGCACGACGCCAAGCTGGCAGGCGTACTGGTCGAGACTACCCGCAACCCCGGCGGCAGCGAGGCGGGCCATACGGTCGTCATCGGCATGGGCGTGAACCTGACCGACGCCGCCCGACTGTCGCTGGCGCTGGAACGCGAAGTCGCCGACTGGAGCCAGGTGCAGGCAGCCGCCGCCCGCCAGGCCTCCGCCGCCGACCTGGTCTGCGCCAGCGCCATGGCCTGGCTGGAAGCGGTCCAGGCCCTGGAGCGCGAAGGCTTTGGCGCCTTCAGGCCGCGTTTCGACCAGGTGGACGCTTTGGCCGGCCGCAAGGTCAACGTGCTGGACAAGGGCGCTATTCTTCTAGGCGGCACCGCCTGCGGCGTGGACGAACAAGGCCGCCTGCTGGTGCAAACCCCCGAGGGCACCCAACCGATCCTGGTCGGTGAAATCTCGATTCGACGCCAAGCATGATTATTCTCATCGACTCCGGCAACAGCCGTCTCAAGGTGGGTTGGCTGGACGCCAGCAACCCCGACACGCCGCGCGAACCCGCGGCGGTCGCCTTCGACGGGCTGGACCTGGACGCCCTGGACCGCTGGCTGTCCGCCTTGCCGCGCCGCCCCATGCGCGCGCTGGGCGTGAACGTCGCCGGCGAGGCCCGCGGCGCGGCCATCGCCACCATCCTGCAAAAACATGGCTGCCCGGTGACCTGGTCGCCGTCGCAAGCAACCACGCTGGGGTTGGTCAACAGCTACAAGACGCCCACGCAGCTGGGCGCCGACCGCTGGGCCTCACTGCTGGGCGTGCTGTCGCGCCTGCCTGGCGCGCACCCGCCCTTCGTGCTGGCCAGCTTCGGCACGGCCACCACCATCGACACCGTCGGCCCCGACAACGTCTTTGCCGGCGGCCTGATCCTGCCAGGCCCGGCCATGATGCGCAGCGCCCTGGCCCACGGCACCGCCAACCTGCCCATCGCCAACGGCCAGGTCGTGGCCTATCCCACGGACACGCACGAAGCCATCGCCTCCGGCATCGCCGCCGCGCAGGCCGGCGCCGTCGTGCGCCAATGGCTGGCGGGACGCCAGCGCTACGGCCAGACGCCGCAGATCTACGCGGCGGGCGGCGGTTGGCCTGAAGTGCATCAGGAAATCGAACGCCTGCTGGCGGACGCGGGCGGCACCGAAGGTGCGGCCCCCGTGCCCATCTATCTGGATCACCCCGTCCTGGACGGCCTGGCCGCGGTCGCCCGCGCCACCCTGGACGACCAAGCCTGAACGGGAGACCCCGGCCATGCGCGTGCTCTTCATCCTCATCCTGCTGGCGAATCTGGGGGTTTATGCGTTGGGCCAGGGCTGGCTGGGCGTGCGTCCCGAGGACGAAGGCCGCGACCCGCGCCGCTTCAATCAGGAACTGAATCCGGGCGCGGTGACCCTGGTTCCCAAGACTCCGCCTGCCGCCCCCTGAAGCCCCATCCGGCGCACACGCCGGTGAAGCGGGCGCTAGCCCCCCTTTCCTGCCTCCAACCAAGGCGCCAGCGCGTCCAGCGTGCGCCCCGTGGCTCCCGAATGCATGCGGAACCATGCCAGCGCCGCCTCAGCCGTGCGCTGGCGGCGCGGCTCGTCCGTCAGCAATGCCATGGCCGCTTCCACCGCCTGGCCAGCGTCGGCCGCACGCAGCACCGCGCCCGCCGCGATGGCGTCTTCCGCCGCCTGCTTGAAATTGAAGGTGTGCGGGCCCACGATGACCGGCACGCCCGCCGCACAGGCCTCGATCAGATTCTGCCCGCCCAGCGGCGCGAAACTGCCCGCCACGATCGCCACATCCGACGCGGCGTAGTGGAATGCCATCTCGCCCAACGTGTCGCCCAGCAGCACCGCCGTACCCGGCCCCGGCGCTACGCCTTCGGAACGCCGGACATACGGCAGCCCGGCCTCCGACAACAGACGCGCAGCCTCGTCAAAGCGCTGCGGATGACGCGGAATCAACAGGAACAAGGGCGCGCCCGGCACCGCGGCGTGACGCTTGATGGCCTCGATGAAACCGCTATCCTCGCCCTCCCGCGTACTGGCCACCGCCACCACACGTCGGCCCAGCTGTTCGCGCCAGGCTTGCCCCGCAGCAACCTGCGGCGCCGGCAAGACCAGATCGAATTTCAGATTGCCCGTCACGATGGGCTGCGGCGCCCCAGCCTGCACCAGCCGGTCCGCGTCCTCCGCGGTCTGCGCCAGCACCGAGTCAAGCCCGCCCAGCGCTTCACGCATCACACCGCCCATCCTGCCCGCCTGGCGCAGCGACGACGCCGAAAACCGGGCGCTCACCAACGCCATGGGCACGCCAGCGCCGCGCGCGGCCGCCAGCAGGTTCGGCCAGATCTCGCGTTCGATGAGCAGGCCGCAACGCGGCCGATACGCCGCCATGAAACGGCGGGTTGCGCCGGGAAAGTCATAAGGCAGCCATGCCTGGCGCAACTGGCCGCGGGCGATCGCATCCGCGTACTGGCGTGCGCCCTCGGCCCGGCCGGTGGCTGTCATGTGCGTCAGCAACACCGGCAGGCCGCGGTCCAGCAACGCTTGCAGCAGAGGCTGTGCGGCGCGCGTCTCGCCCAGGCTGACGGCATGCACCCAGACCGGTGCGGTCCAGGACGCGGCAGCGGCCGTAGCCGTGGCAGGCGCGGCGTGGCCGAAGCGTTCAGAAGAGAAGATTTCCCATTGTCCGCCCGCGCGCCGGGCGCGGTGGCCCATCCACAGCCAGACCAGCGGTGATAGAGCCCTGAGCGCCAGCGAGTAAGCGCCGCGATTCATGTCACTGGGCGGCCAAGGCCTGCTCCACCGCCGCCATCACGGCCTCGCGCGACGGCGAAGCCCCGCGGTCGCCCAGGCTGGCGGTGTAGCTGGAACCGACCAGCGGGGTGCGCACCGGCGTGGAGGCACGGTAAATGCCGATGGTGGGACGGCCCAGGGCAGCCGACAGGTGGGTCAGACCGCTGTCCAGCCCCACCATCAGGCGGGACCCAGCCAGCAAACGCGCCACTGCCGTCAGGTCCATGCGGGGCATCACCTCAGCCCCATCCATGCCGGCGATCAGCAAGCGGGCCCGCTCGGCCTCCTGCTCGTTCCCCGCCAACAATTTCAGGGTGCAGCCGGCCTCGCGCAGGCGGCGGAACACGACGCGCCAGTCTTCTTCCGGCCAGAGTTTGTCGTCGCGGCTGGCCGACGGCATGATCACGGCGTAGCCGCGGTCCGTATCCAGATGGTGCAAGCGCGGCAGTTCGCCGACGTTCATACCCTCGCTGCCGACTTCCAGCACCAGGTCCGCCGCAGGCTGCGTCGCCTGGCGCGCAAAAGCCTGCAGACCGAAATCGGGCGCACCGGCGTATTGGTAGCCGAACGTCAGGGCGGCCAGCTTGCGCTGGCGGATCACCGCCGGCTGCCAGAATTCCACCCTGTGCCGCACGTTGTAGAACAGCGACGCCAGCGGCTCGCGCGCAGAGCGCCAGTCCAGCCCGTGCCGTACGCCACGGGTCTGGCGCACCAGCCAGGCGGATTTCAGGAGCGCCTGCATGTCCAGGACGATGTCGTACTGCACCGAGCGCAGCCGCTCTTTCAGCGCTTTGCGCTCCGCCCGCACCTCCGCCGACCACCAGGCCTTGCGCCAGCGACGATGGGCGACCTTGATGACCTGATTGACGGCCGGATGCCAGGCAGGAATGTCGGCAAAGGCTTCTTCCGCGATCCAGTCGATCTGGGCATCGGACACATGGCGGGCAATGTCGGATATTGCCGGCAACATGTGCACGAGATCACCTAGGGATGAGGTGCGGACGATGAGAATGCGCATAGGCGACTACTTTTTCAAGGCCGATTGATATCCGTCTGGGTTCTGGCTCTGCCAACGCCAGCCATCGATGCACATTTCCTCGATGTCCCGGCTGGCACGCCAACCCAGGAGTGTGGCAGCCACAGTAGGATCCGCCCATGCTTGAGCGATGTCGCCAGATCTGCGCGGCAGAATTTCATAAGGCACTTTTCGACCCGTGACACGTTCGAAAGTCTGCGCAAGCTCCAATACGCTTGTGCCACGGCCCGTACCGAGGTTGATCCCCTTGAATCCACGATTGCCGCCAGCCAAATACGCCACGGCAAGGACATGGCCAATGGCGAGGTCAACCACGTGCAAATAGTCTCGGACACCCGTGCCATCGACCGTTTCGTAATCATTTCCAAACACACTCAGCTTGTCGCGCTTTCCAACTGCGACCTGCGTAATGAAGGGGAACAGGTTGTTCGGACGCCCCTGCGGCGCCTCACCTATGCGGCCGCTGGGATGCGCGCCGATCGGATTGAAGTAACGCAACGCAACCGCGCTTCGGTCATCCGAGGCACGACACCAGTCCATCAGAATCTGCTCCACCATTGCTTTGGTATGACCGTAGGGATTGGTGGGCGCAAATCGGTGATCTTCGGTGTAGGGCAAGCTCAAGGGCTCGCCATACACTGTGGCGGAGGAACTGAACACCAGAGTGCGGACATCGCATTTTTCCATTGCCCTCAGCAGGCACAACGTACCGCCGACATTGTTGTCGTAGTAGTCGATCGGCTTTTCGACCGACTCGCCCACTGCTTTCAATGCCGCGAAGTGAACGACGCCCGCTACCGGCTCATTCGCTTGACGACGCGCTTCAAACACCCGCACGACCGCAGCCTCGTCCCGGATGTCACCTTCAATCAGATCGATGGCGCAACCGCTTAACTCCTCCACTCTGCTGAGCACTTCGGCGCAACTGTTGCTGAAGTTATCAAGCACGATAGGCTTGTGGCCAGCCTTGATGAGTTCGAGCAGCGTATGCGAACCGATGTAGCCGGCGCCGCCCGTAACGAGTAGGGATGTTGTCATGTCGAAATGTCTGGTGTGTTCACGGCTAGGCACGCAGAAACTGCTGGTAAATCCAACGCCGAACGGTGCCGGGTAGGATTCTAACCGGTAGTCGCTGCGCCAGATTCAGCGCCAGACGCCATGGTCCGATAAATCCACACCTGTAAAAGGACCACTGTACGGCCGCTTCACTTCGCACATAGCCCACCCCGCCTCGCCGCTGAAACATGCCCTCCCCGGCCCTAGCCTTTACCAAAACGCCGGGGATATTTGCCGCCACAGCGCCTCCTTGAAGCATCCTCACCCACAAGGCGTAATCTTCGTAAAGCCGCTCTCCCTGGTAGCCGCCATGATTTAGAGCCAGTTCTCGGCGAAACATCACCGTCATATGGTTAAAGGGATTCCGACGCCGCGCGTATGCCAGCACAGCCTGATGGGTTTCGGGCACGCGGCGGACCCTTCCTGCTTCCAGCTCAGGATCCGATTCGAACTCACGAATCCAGCCTCCAAGGATGTCCACATCCGGGTGCTCGGTTAGATAGGTCAATTGCCTTTCAAATCGATCCGGCTCGAGCAGATCGTCGGTGTCAAATCGGGCAACCCACTCCTGCCGGCACAATGACAGGCCGGCCGACAAGGCGGGCCCCAGGCCGACATTCCGCTCCAGTGGCAGCAAGCTCATCGGCAAAACGGCGCGATAGCGACCAATGACCTCGACCAAGTCCTTTCCCAACGGGCCATCCTGGACAAGTACTATTTCCGCTGGCCAAACCGTTGATGCGGCCAGACTGGCAAATGCCTGATCGAGCCACGCTGCGCGTTCTCCCGCATAAACCGACATAAGCACGGAAAATGCGCCCGACGGACGGCGGGCCGCGCAAGTCGTCATCTGAAAAATCTCCGTACCTTCGTGTACCAGCGATATCCCGCAACGACCAATCGCCGCAACCGCGGCTTCTGTATCAATGAGCGAAGGAGGTTGATTAACTCAACCTCTTTCTCGGACAGACTCGGCCCTTTGAGCTGCGCGCCGCCACCGCTGTCGACATTGATCAGGCTGAATAGCGCATTCGCGTCCAATCTGCTCATACCTGCAATATTGCGGATCAACCGCCGGCGGCCGAAATAGCGGTTGTATGTCTTCGACATGCTGCCTGGTGTATTGCGGTATAAATAGCCCATACTTGGAATCAGAGAAAAGCGCTTGCCTTCCCATGCAAGCTTGGAGAAAAAGGCCCAATCCTCCCATGTGGACTTATCCCTCTCGTCCCAACCTCCGGACTCACGCAGCGCTGCGGTCCGCGCCATGACATTAGCGGTCAAATATTGATTCTCCAACATCGCGAGCGCGCGCGCCTCGGGTATACCCAAAGGCTTCCAGAACCAGCCATCTCTTGCCGGTTCCGGCGTTTTTGGCAAACTGCCTTGTTCAGAGAAATGCACGGCAAAACCCGTTGCAATCACCAAATCCGGATCTAATTGCAACGCAATCCATGCCTCCTCCAGCGTCGCAGGGAGCAATAGGTCGTCGCTATCTATAAAAAACGTATAAGGAGTTGTCGACAACGCCAAGCCAGCATTTCTGGCTCCCGCGAGTCCTCGATTGGCTTGCGAATGCACGCGCCACTTGATGACGCCGCCCAAAGCCCGTTCCACGCACTCGCTCAATCCCGCGCCATAACCATCGGCCGAACCGTCATCAACCAAAATCACTTCGGACGGTCTTACCCGCGACCCCAGCAACGATCGCAGCAACTCATCGACCAATTCCATCGAGGTGTTGTATACGGGGATAACAACCGTGATCTCGCAGCGTCGCAAGTCGGGCAAGGACATGGCGATTAGCCCTGCCGGTTGTGCAGCTTCCCGACTCCATCCTCGATTCACCGAAATCTGCCGATCCCGCACGCGCTGGCGCGAGGCCCGCAATTCCTGATCGCTATCCCGGACATCCTGCACCAGCATTGCGCCGATTTTTTTCTGTAGCGCAGCTGCATGCGGATCCGAGAAATAGGCGCGGACAAACTCCTCGTCGTCAACCACCTCTACGGCGCCACCGGTGTTGTAGGCCACCAGCCGGGTACCCATCAGCATCTGCTCCAGGATGACGAAAGGATAGTTCTCGCCGCGTGACGGCACAACGAACAACGAGTCGCATCTGTGTTTCGCCAAGAATGCAAGCAACTCGGAATGCGAAAGATGATAGTCCTTGTACGCGCACAACCGCTCAAGACGCGCGCGGTCTTCGTTGCCCGGGCCGACCGGTCCCAACGAAACAATCTCTTCGATTCCTGTCAGATTGCCAGCGTCGTACAAGCCTTCCATGGCCGCGACAAAGTCCGGCCAACCTTTCAGTCGACTGTATTTGCCCACGAATACGATACGCTTGATCGCAGTCAGCTCGCCTTGAATTTCACCCGGAACCGTGCTGAGGTCGAAAGGCAGCCGTCTCACGGAGAGATTATTCAGGCTATAGCCGAATTCCTCCTGCAGTAGCTGGACTGCCAGATATCGGGATGGCGCATAGCATTCATCTGCCTGTTGAAATATATAACTGTCTCTTACCGCCTGCCCCAGTTCGTACGGCGTATAGTCCATCGCCGACTCATCCTGAACCCCGTATTTCATGTAGTCGATCGAGCCGTGCATGAACACGCGCAGCTGAATAGACTGTGGCAGTCCTCCCGTGCGTTTCGATTGCACCAACCGATAAGCGATGGACTTGTAATCCTGCGACTCCAGCACGGCAACGCGCGGCAGCAAGTAAAGAATAGCGCGGCATACCTCAATTAAGCCAAGTCCGTCGAAAAAATTCTCGCGGCCGAGGCTATCCACAAACATGCGCGGAACCAGTGTTCTTCCATCCAATCCTGCAGGCGCCAAATCTATATCGCACATTAACACCGCGGCGCGCCTGTCAAGCGCCTTGATGTTCTTTACGTATGTGCCAATCCCGCCGGTTGCCCTAACGGTCGCATCTTCCGTGGAAATCAAGAGAAAATCGACATCCAGCAGCTCTGGCGCCAAGCCTTGGCGCCGCAGATATGCCTGGTAGCTTTGAGGCGTGATAGTCGCAATGCAGACTTCAAGGCCCGTTCCGCCCGGCGGCGTGGCAAGCTCAAACCCGCTCGCTTTCAGGAACTCCCTAAATTGGCCTTCTGTCCACGTGCGAAAGATACCTTCACCATTGGCGTGTACAAAAAACACCTCGGCGCCTTGCTCCAAGCAAAGCCGCTTGAGTGCACGCAACATGGGGCGCGGATCGAGCAGTGCAGACAGAAAGCCCGATGACACCACCCATGCATGCGGCGCAGAAGCTTTGCCAATAATCTCTTCGGCGTAGCCAGCCCAGTTGTCGAAGTACCATATATGCGGAACACCCTGCGCATCGACACCAGAAATAGGATGAAAAGTAAGCCCCGCATCGGCAGGTGCGTCATAAAAATCACCCAACACCAATGCTCTGCCCCCGCTCGCTACCACATAATCCGCGGCGGTCGATGGCCAAGGCACTGGCCGGAGGGTTGCAAAACGATAGTGCTCCGGGAGGAGCCGATAGGTCTCAGCGCCGAAGTTGGCGAATGCGCCAATTTCCTTTAGGTTCATATACTTTTAAATGGGTGAATGCCGCCCTGCGCTGCGCCAAATGGAAACATTTATATAAATCAGCTAGCGGAGCGCTGGCGCAGCACGTGATCAAAAAAGGCCGCAAACTCCTGGGCCTTAAACTTCCAGTCCCAGGGTTGGATAGATCGCAGGTTCTCTGCTGAGAGTATTTGAAAGAGCCGTGGTTGCGTCAGCAGTCGACGCAGAGCTTCAACAAGGGCCTCAACCGAGCGTTCGCGGACAATGAATTTCTGCTGCTCGGGTCCGAATACCTCCGGCACAACTCCGACATCCATACTGACGACGGGAACACCGCAAGCCATCGCCTCCAACACGGGATTTGGCGTTCCTTCGGACTTTGATGTACAGGCATAAACATCTATCGAGTTGTAATACCCGGGCATACTTGAGTGCGGGACAAGTTCGACCTGCCGGTCCGCAAAGCGTGACAATATGTCGAACCCCTCACCCTTCAATATCTGAAGGGCGGGCAAAAGTATCGTATTGAAGCCTTTGACATCGTCCTGCTCCGCCGCCCATTTGCTGTTGCCGGCCCAGCCAATCACGATCGGCCGCTCCATGGGAAGATTGAATCTCGCCAGACCGGCCGGTTTGAACATATCGAGCGATACGCCATCCTCCAGCACAGCAGTTGGCGGCGGATACTCCTGTAGCTCGCGATATATCTTCTCGAGACGTTTGGACGCTACGCTATATGCGGTCACTTCGTTGCGAAAAAAATTCGACCGCAGCTGACGCTCCTCCGGATTGAGGAAAAGGTGGTCGTACACACCCGTGGTGACGGGCTTGTTCAAATAGCGGCGCTTGAATTCATCGAAGGAGAAGCCAAAACGCTCGACATGGATTTTGGAGAGCGGCGACTCGATCAGGCGCATGTACTCACGCCAAAAAAAATGAACCATATCGCAACCCGCCGCAGCAAGAAATATATGGTCCACACACGTGAGGACGGAAGACGGGATTATTTTGAACTCGAAAATGCCCGAGAGGTGAACTTCGAGCATGCGAGCAATATTTGAAAAAGCCCAATCGTCAGTATCTATGACCAAAGCAATTTTTGGTCGGCGGCCGATGGCGCTCCGGTCTGTACCGGGCAGCGTTTCTTGTTCTGCAGACATCAGCTGCGTGCCCTGGGCAGTTTGAGTCATAAATGAGCCTTAATAGAATGCTCAAACCAGCTTAGCCCCTTTTGAAAGCATAGACTGTTTTCAAAATTTGCCTTTGGCAAGAAAGAGACGGCAACGCTAAGGCCGTTTACCTTCCTTGCCGGGCCGAAGCTTGCGGTACACCGACACAATGCCCGACCTGAACCAGCTTGGCAAGATGGCACTGAGCTTTCGATACCGCGCCGCTTCCAAGGTAATTCTCTGGATCTCCTCATGAGCATGACCCAACGCAACCACCGTACTCTCCGCCTTGGATTGGGCAATACCCAACTCCTCCAGCGCGCGCTCCATCTCGGCCTTCCAGATACCGGCGTCCTCCAACGCCCGCACCCGCTCCTCCTCTCGTTCACGGTACCAAGCCAATTGCGGACGGAACGACGACAAATCTCGTTGCAACTTCACCGCGTCTGATCGGACGGAATCGATTACTGCATACAACTCACTGACGATCTGGTTTCCGGCCGCCTGCTCCCGCATCAGGCCCAATTCGGCCGCCGCGACTTCTGCTTTCAGTCCGAAATCTCGGACTGACCGAGCGAGCGCGCCAATTGCTGCAAATCCCTCATCGGCGCAGACTTTCTCCTCCGGTCCTGCAGGAACGGAGATCGTCTGCAGACCGTCTTTCTGAGGAAGGTGTCCCTGAAATACTCCCGTCTTGAAACTATCCATGGAAAGCGGGAGTATCGCGGCGCCCGCATTGCTGGTCAACGCGTAGTCCGAAGCTCCCCAGATACCCAAGAAATAGCTCGCGTTCGACGGTTGAGGGCCGCCACCGAATTCAGCGGGCACAAATTGCGCCTCCCGAGCTGCCGATGTTCTTTGCATTTGGATTTGGCCGGAAACACCATCCGCTGCCAAATATCCCTCATGCCGCAGATTGGCGAAACCGAAAATCGGACCGCCTAGAAACCATGCGTCAGGCCGCCCCAATACACTTTCGGCCTGTTCCTTGAATTCGTCAAAATGATATTTTCGCAAATGGAACGGGTTACGTTGTTCTTCCGTTGGGAAATACCACCAATCATTCGGGCAGCTGATTGCAATAATTCCGGAGGGCTTGAGCAACGCCTTTATATTACGCAAAAATAGCACCGGGTCCTGCACATGCTCGATTGTTTCGAACGAAACAATCATGTCAAAGCTATGTGGCTCGAATTGCTCGGTAATGGACTCTGCCGTGCCCTTCAGGAACGAAACTTTATCGTTGGAAAAGTAGCGTTGGGCATTGGCGATAGCCTCTTCGGAAACATCCACACCAACTACCGCGCTCGCGCCCCAATTTGCGAGCAGACGCGAACCGTAGCCCTCGCCACACGCGATATCCAGGACCCTCTTGCCCGCACAACAGTGCTTGGCAAAAGAATAGCGCGCTATGTGGACGGCCGCTTCGATCCCCTCGTATGCGCCGCTTTCATTGAAGTTCAGACGTTCCATTTATATCCCAACAAACAATTCACACCGCGTCGCGAGAGGATTCGACTTCAAAAGTCCACTTCCGTTCCAATGAGACGACACCCACTGCCTCAAAATTGTCCAACACGTGAAACTGACATACGTCCTTGGCTTCCGCGTAGACAACAAATCCACGGCCATCGTTTAGGGCCACACGCCACTTGTAGGACCCACTCAGCAGAGACAATTTGGGAAAGTGCACGGCAAACTTACCGGCAGCGACGGATTCATGCGCGGTGAACCCGTCCATGAGGGTTGTCGTTCCGCATACATACAAGCCGTCATGTCGGTACAGATTGAAGACGAAACTGGTCTCAGGCGGCAACTTGCTAGTCAGCGCTCGATACTCAACATTTAAATTCAGATTATCGCCCGTGGCTACGTGTTCAATCCGCTCACCCGCGTCATTCGTCAGCCACACATCGTCAATCGTGTACAGTCGTTCCGGTTCGACCTCGGACACGGCGACCGCGGCGGCAAGCTCGGCCGCCGGCGCGACGCTTTCGGGCGGCGTAGCCTCCCTTCCAGGCATATCCTCTGGATTCGAGGTATCGAGTTGCTCCAATTCGGCCGGCAGTGCGACATGCTGATGATTGGTCAGCACTTCCTCACGCGCCTCGAACTCCCTGAGCGCCTCCTGCATGTCAATCGTGTACTGATCGATTACACGACCAGCGGGACCAAAGGCCTTTTGCTTGCCGCGCTCCAGATACAGGGCCCGCTGGCAGATGCTCTTGACCTGATATTGGTCATGCGAGACGAACAGAATCGTGCAACCGGCATCCCGTATTTCGTAGAACTTCTTCAAGCACCGCCGTTGAAAAGCTGCATCGCCAACCGCAAGGATTTCGTCGACGATCAGGATATCCGGTTCAGTGTGAATGGCTACGGAGAATGCGAGTCGCGCAAACATGCCACTGGAGTATTTCTTGACAGGGCTCTCTATAAACTCGCCAATGTCAGCAAATCCCGCGATACGGTCAAATCTAGCGTCGATCTGCTCGTGGGTCAGGCCCAGAAGCGATGCGTTCAGGTATACGTTTTCCCGCCCCGTAAATTCAGGATTGAAGCCCGCTCCAAGCTCGAGCAACGCGGCAACCCTGCCACGCGTTTGTATGGTTCCCTGACTGGGCGTCACGGTGCCACAGATCATTTGGAGCAACGTGGACTTGCCGGAGCCATTTCGGCCCACAATGCCAACCGTCTCGCCCTTCTTTACGTCAAAGGAAACGCCGGAAAGCGCCCAGAAATCTTGGGCCATGCTGCGCGGAGCGCGGCCCAATGCGGACGACACCCGACCCCAAATCGCCTCTTTCAGCCGGTCTTGCGGCTTGGCGTAGGCTGAGTAGCGTTTGCCGAGGTTCTCAACGTGAATGGAAAAGTCGTCAGAGTACATCGGCAAATCCCTTGCGAACCTTCTGGAACCATGCCAAACCGATCATCGCCACCAACGCACCCACCACCGTATAGACTAGCCAACCCGACCAATTGAATGGCTTTCCAAAGATCACGGCGTTACGAGTTTCCTCGACAACGAAAGTGATCGGATTCAGTTTGACGTACCCCTGCATATTGGGCGGCAACGCAGACAGCGGATAGAAGATTGGCGAAACAAAGGTCAGGACGATGGTAGCCAGTGACACAGCCTGCGTCATGTCTCTGATGTACACGCCTAATCCGGCCAGGAACCACGACAGCCCCAGTGAAAGCAGCAGCAGCGGCGCAAGAATCAAGGGAAAGTAAATTGCGGTCCAAGGAATATGTCCAAGGAAAATCAGCTGCGCAATGATCAGGACCACAAAACTGATCAAGAGATGGAAGAGTGCCGAGCCTATCGCGATGACTATCAGCGTTTCGAGCGGGAACACTACTTTCTTGACGTAGCTTACGTTATTGAGGATGAGTGAAGGCGCCCTGTTCATGCACTCGACGAACAGGTTATTCATGATCAGGCCGGCAAACAGGATTACCGCGAAATCGCCATGGGATTGCGGCTGCACGCCACCGGCACCGCCCCACCGCGCCTTGAACACAACCGAAAAAACGAAGGTGTAGACAATCAGCAGCAATAAGGGGTTGAAGAACGACCAACCAAGGCCAATCACTGAGCCACGATACCGGCCCAAGACCTCCCTTTTTATCATCTGAAAAATTAGATGCCGGTGCTTGAACACGATATCGTGCCCTATCGCACTTACTTCTTTAATCAAGATATACCTCTATGATTATTATTCTCTCAACGAATTTTCGGCATACCCATTGACACCGCGCGAATTCGCCGCCGCGCCCATTTTATGATTGTTCGCGCCAATCCAAAACGCGTGTACAGCTGAACAATCTTGTGACCTATCCGCAAAAGCAGATGCGTCAGCTCTGGGGGCAACGCGCGCATTTCTGCAGCGATTTCCTGCCGCTCAATGACGTTCGGCACGACATTCCAGTTCGCCACTGCAAACTGTGCCAAACGCGTGCGGCGAACACTGCTAGAGTCTCGGTTCAAGAGGTATGAAAGCTGCTTCGGCGTCGGCGGCTCGTAGCTCTCCACCGTCGGCTTGATCCACACTTCAGGAATCACGATACCCGGTCCCGAGGCGGCGGTCAGGCTCCAAAGAAAGCCCAACTCTGCGTACTCGCCCAGATTGGTGTCAAAGCTGTCGAGGATCAGCCTATCTGGACTTGTGCGGAACACTGCCCTGGTGAACGGGCTGCGCCCGCTCATCGGCGCCACGTCCATGCCCAATGATAGCGCGTAGGTATCAATAGAACCGGCCGCGGAGGTAAGGCGATGTTGCCAACATGTCACGAACGGCACGTTCGCGAATTGGGACAGGATGCGTGCCGCAGCCGTCAGGTACTGCCCATCGACGGTATCGCCGCTGCGCAGAATAAGGATCGCGTCAGTCGCTCGCAGGCTATGGAAATCCTGAACCTTCCCGTCCAGATCAACGCATACCACGTTGCGACCGAACAGATACGCTGAAATTTCATCGGGATAGGATTCCGCAGGCAGGAGCACCAGATAGTGGTGTCCCTCGGCCCCACGTAATGGCCTTGCCGTCTGCCTGGCATCGGACAATGATGCCGCGACTATCAACGTCGTAATACGCAGTGGCGCCAGTGTTGCCTTCCGCTGCGCGGCATCCATCCAACTCTCGAGGTGCTCTTCCTCGTAGACTGGCGCCACGTTCTGCGGAATCACCGGATAGGGAAACGCAAGCCTGGCGCGTAGATCGCCGTCGTGCCACAGCCGATCCATGGATTGTACGAGGGAGTCCGCCCTCGTTTCATCAAAGACCAGCGCATTCTTTTCGTGCTCGAAGAAATCTGCAAAGCCAGGGATTGCGGACACAATAAGCGGCACGTGGGCTGCATAGAGCTCGTGCGCGGCGTAGCAAAATGATTCGTAACGGTTTGCGAACACCGCAAAACGGACGTCTGCCAGCAACTCCTCCATCGCCTCGTGGCTCATGTGGCCGGTAAAGTGGAAGTACTGTTTCAATTCTGCGGGGATACGGCGTTTCAAATACTCAGCATACTCCCCACCGCCATCAGGTGGCTGCATGGAGTCACCGCCAACAAAGTAGAACTTGGGCCTGATCTCCGGACACTGCTGCATCCACAGCACGGCCGCATCCACCATCAGGTCTACGCCTTTGATGGAAAACAAGCGCCCGTAGCAAAGTACGGCCTGCGGGTCTCGCTTCGGAGCTTGGTGCCGAGTCAAAGCCTTGCGCAAAGGAGGTACTGCAATACGTTCGCGTCCGCGTGAACCTGGGTAGAGATTTGACAACGAACGTTCATAGAACGAATGCGACGGTGCGATTACCGTCTCAGCTAGATCGAGCGCCCCGCGTTCCAGCGAATACAGCGTCCACAACTCCGGGCTGAGGAAATTGGTCAGATCGACCCTGTCCATCGCCTCAATCGTTGCGTGGAAACGCACCGCGATATGACTGCCTTCAAACCGACCAAGCGCGAGCTTTTCGCACAAGGAGTAATAAGCAACACCGTGGTAATCGAAGAACTCGATCAGATCGGGGCGCTCGGCTTCGTGTACGTGCTGCGCACCGAGCGACAGCAGGTAAGATCGCCACTCATACCAGGAACTGAAATCCTCGCGTGACAACGTGCCTTCCGGCAGCACCGCCGACAACTGATAAGCAACGCAATTCTCGGATTGCGGCAGAAGCAGCCGTTCTTCGAGATCGAACCGCTCAAATGTCGGGCGGTCCACGTCGAGCAAGAACACGACGCGGTGACCAGCTTGCAGTAGCTGGCACGCTACGTTGTATAGCAACGCCCCACACCCACCTCGGGTGACAGGATAAAGTTCGTAGGTGACAAAGCAGATAGTGCGCATTAGAAATCCAAGAATTGCTGCACTGTTCGAGCCGACTCCGAGTTGTGCCCGACTATGTATTCCCGATAAGCGGCCACTATCTCGTCCCGCTCACTCAACGCCCGCTCAATGCACTGTGCAATTGCGTAAGCATCGTCCGGGACCTTCACTACGAGGCGATCCTGCAAATAGCCATTGTTGGCGAAATAGGGAGTATTAGGGCCTACGATGCAAGGCACGCCCACGGCAAAACTCTCCAGCGGCAGCATGGGAGCACATTCGTTCAAGGTCACATACAAATTGAGGTGCGCTGTCTTCAGATAGCGAGGCATCTCTACCTGGGGGATCATTCTTCCCACAAAATCATTGGCGATGCCGAATTCCTCGCAGAACTCCAACATGCGGGGAGACGCAACGGAGCCGACGACCTTGCAATTGGGCACCATCGATGCGGCAGCGAGCATCTCGTACGGCGGCTTGTGCCTGAGTTCAGAGATGCTCCATATCCCTAGCGCTGACGGGCCTGAGCCCACGGGTGCTGCTCGTTCAGGAATCGCTCGATAGCTGTTGAGGAGGAATGCGGCGTCCAGACCTTGACGCCGCAGCACTTGCTCCTGCCCTTGTTTCACGCAGCCTATACGGCGGATTTTTCCTTCTCGTGCCAGGGCACATACTCGCCGAAAACTGCGCCAGGCGTAATCCTCACTCGCCTGCATGAAAGTTCCGTGCCAGACCACGCATACTGGCACCTCTGGCGCCAACCGATGCATCGCTTCGACGATATGCTGGTAAGCAAAAGGAAATCCCTGCAGCACGACGGCCCGTGGCTTGCGCGACAGCAACAACACCACGAATTCACGCGCATCCTCGGGGGTGAGCAAATCGGTAACCAGCAGCAGATGATCGAACAGCTGACTCGCCGAACTGCGAATACCTAGCCAATGGGGGTGCGCGATGGAAATCGGCACATGTTCCGGCAACGCTGCGATCTCAGCAACATCAAATTCAGTATGCGTTTTCTTCTGTAGGGAGGATGGCGCGGGCTCATTGACGGGCACGGGTTCGTGCGCAGCGGGAGTAGACTCAACTACAGGAACTGACGGGGCAGCCTCTTGATCAGGTGCGCCCCCGCTGTGAGACGATCGCTTCAAGGCGCGATACAGTGCACCAATGGGACTCTTGGATATGGCCGTGCCCACGCGAAACGCCATCGAGTCCCGGAGTTCCTGCTGCTGGGCGGCAACCACCACCAGTTCATCCGACACACGGGCCAATTCCGCCCTAAGCCGAGCAAGTTCCTTGCCCGCTTCCTGGTCATCCCCAGCCCCACGCGTCGACGCGTCGGCAGGCTTGCTCGTTTCTGTCTGACTTTGGATCATGTGCAAAGACTCGGCGTTATCCGAGCCACAACTAGCTTAAGAATTTGCCGGCATACCGCACGGCGACGAGTAAGGATCAAGTTGGGCATCAAGCTCCGGGAGCACGCCGCTCGGCCCGATGCTTGGCCTCTTCAATAGCAAGCCGCCGAGCCAGGCGCGTGATGAGTTCATCGCGTTCTTTATCGCGAATTCGAACCATCAAGAGTTCGAACATCACGAAAGTCAGGAAAATGTACAACAACAAATCCGCTCCGCGGCCAACCCCCAGAAAATTGGCAACCACAGTCAGATCGGTAGGCGACCATATGAAGTAAATGCCGGCAAGGCATATGAGCGTTAGCGCACTGGCGAAGACACGGACGCGGCCCATCCGCAACCAACCGCAAGCCGCGAGAGCAGCAAAGCCCAATGTAAGAAAAATTTGAGCAATCATTTATGGAGCCGCCCCAGGAACAATTCGAGCAATATGTTTATGGAGTTGGATAGACGCTGACCTTTGGCGAGTGAATACTCGGTATAGGTGATGGTCACAGGAACCTCCGCGACGCGCAACTTGTGTCGAGCGACCTCTTCCAGAATCTCTGAGGCGTGTGCCATCCGGTTCTGGTTGATTCTTATCTTTTTGGCCGCTTCCAGCGTGAAGCAACGCAGCCCATTGTGCGCGTCCGTGACCTTCAGACCAGTAGTAATGCGCGTAAAGAGTACGGCCGCCTTAAGCAACAACCTGCGCCGCCCTGGCATTGCGCGCGTTTCGCCAAGAAAGCGGCTGCCGATGACGATATCCACATCCGGCTGAGACGCTCGATCCACCAGCACCTGGATATCCTCGACATGGTGCTGACCGTCGGCATCGAAGTTGACAATATATTTCGCACCAATTTCGATGCAGTATTGGAGGCCAGTCGCCAACGCCGCACCCTGCCCAAGATTGATGGGATGCCGAATCACGAAGGCGCCTGCTGCCTCGGCTTCAGCGGCGGTCGAGTCCGCGCTGCCGTCATCGACTACCACGACGTTCGGCCACTCCGCTTTCAAGCCTGTCACCACTGCGCGAATAACCTGTCCCTCGTTATAAGCGGCGATGACCACCCATGTGCTCGATCGCATCTCAGCCTCCCCGCGTCGCTACCGCGACGCCAATAATTATGATTAACCCGCCAATGATCGTGGTGGAACGCAACTGCTCCTTGAAAAGCAGATAATCCAACACTGGCACAATAATGAATCCCAAAGCAAACATGGGGTAGGCCAAACCCAACGATACTTTGCGCAGAATCATGATCCAAAGCAGAGTCGACCCCCCGTAGACGGCAACAGCAGCATAGAACCACGGATTGAAAATCAGTCCAAATATGTCTTGCGGCACATGGACAATAGTCGTCGCCGTTTTTTTGAGCAACAGATTTCCTACAGCAAGGCCGGACACGCAAAGCAGAAGGATTGAATACAAGGCAATTGACATGAAAATTAAGCCTTTGAAACAACAGTATCTGTCGTTGTCCGGGGGAACGCCAAGGTTGCGCCCAGTAAGATAATGAATAACGAGGCCAGCACTGAAGGCCACATATAACGATAGTCTTGCGACCCAATCATTATTAAAAGCCCAAGACAATTAAACACTAGCGGAACGGCTATGAGCATGACAGCCTTGCCACGTCGCACGACCAGCATCACCAGCGCAAACAAGCCGAGAAAAACGTACAAAGCAGGCCGCAAAAGCGTATTCTCTTTCGCCAGAATATTCTCATGCACCGCGCTGACTCGCTGCTTCAACCAAGGTATTTTTGAATCCTCCTTTACCCCTAGCTCTCGGGTCAGCGGCATGTCGTAAATCACCAAAGGAGATAAGGTGAGCCATTCGTTTTCGTTGGTTCCGATTCGCCACACCAATCCCGAAAGACACAGTTGGTGTTTCAAGAAAACCAGCGGATGTCGGACGATCGACTTGAGCGCCAGCATATTCAACTCTGCTTGATTATGCGCCAGGAATTTATACGAAATGTTCGGACTCCAGAATAAGGGCACGATATTCTCGCATCGGTAGTCCCGCTGCCAATCCTCCTCCGGCAGGGTCTGTTCGAGTAGCCGTTTTTCCTGAGGCTCCCACTGCACATCGGCCTGTTTCATTGCGCCAAGCACGTGCAACGCGTAGATGGCCTTATAGTGCGCCCCAATGCCGGACGCCCCGAGCGCCGAGAGGACGACAGTCTTTAGCATCACGAACGCAATTAACTGCGCAGCAAGCGCCAGACCCACCTTGATGCGGGCAACCTTACCCCTTGCCAAGCATAGGAGCAGCAGGAAGAACGGAGGAGTGATCAGTAGCCCATTGTGCCTCAAGCCCACGACTAGCATGCCGACAATGGTTAGCGCCAGCAATGTACCGTCACTCAACGTGAAACGCAGCCGGACCTGCCGAGCGGCCAGCACGGTCATGAGCAGCAGCGCCATTGCGAAGGAAACATCCTTCCACATTGTGGACGCAAGCAGAAAGTTAGGCGGAAACAAGGGAAATGCGAAGGCTGCCACCCATGCCATACGCCGGCTGAGGCCCCAAGCCATGGCTTCGCTGACTGCCATGGCGCCTACCCATGCGAACAGCGTCGCCTGAAACACCATCAATATCGCCGGTGATGGGTAGATTCCATATGGAATCGCATAGAACAGCGTAGATAGAACCGGGTGCGAGTCGTCGTAGCGGCCACTTACGAGCTGATTCCACTGTGTTATGGAGTCCGGCGACATCTGTGCCGGCCAGTACGCCAACAGCGAAATTATGTAGATCGCAAAGGCCGGCAACGCCAGCAACACGATCTGGCGCCAATTCCATGTCGTGTTGGCAGCATCAAGGCTTGGCAAGGTTCGCCTGCGTCCCATGGCCCAACCCGCCAATAGTGCGCAGACGAAAGCCCCAAGAAAATTGGGGATGATCTTGTCCGCAGTCCGTGGAATGCTGATGGACATATCTGCGAGCGAAGCCAGATCAATTGTGAGGGACTCTCGCCCGGGAGAGTACAAGTCCAGGGTCTGCGTACGTCCGTCGACGGTCAGCTCCAGGATGCCGGAATAGTCATGACGAGTGAGGGTCATTTTGGTACCCGGCTCGACATGAACTTTCGCCTCAATCGCACCCGGCTGGTTCCTGAACGAAAGCAGGAACCCTTCGCGTGTCTCCCACGCGGAATCTTGGTGAATGATGTTCGCCAGCATCTGGCGCGTCGTTTCAGCGTCTACCCAGATTTCCGCCGACTTGGAGGCAGGATTCTTCTGACCGGTAGCAACCAGCCGCACAGTGGCATCGGCCTCCCAGTCGGGGCGCACGGGCAGCAAAAGCACGAAGAACGTCGCAAACAGCGCCGCAATAACAAATAAGTTTTTTTTTCTCAGCACTGTGCTCCACCCCTGAGACACCGCCATATATTTGGGGGCGGATCAACGTGAACAATAACAAACGCCAGAATATTACTGGATGATACGACCCGCCGGTGCGCCTCAGGCCCACCAAGCACGGCAATTGGCTCCATTCGTTGTTTTTAGGCCGCAATGGCGTTACGCCATGAGACCTGACCCACTACTTGCGTTGACGTCGCTTACGGATGACCAACCAAGATGGAGCGCGGAATCTGACCAATTTCCGATACAGCACCACATAAGCAATCGAAAACCCAAATACACAAGCTATAAGAATATACTGATATTGCCAGAACAGTACTGCTGGTATGACAGCAAATGACGATAACAACCACAGATAAGGCGATGTCATCGCATTTCGGCCATATCGGTGCCGAAAGTCCTTACCCCCCCCCCACGCCCAGCGTATGAGCCGCTTGTATATGAGCATGTGCAAATGTACCCCGTCCGGCACCCCTGGGGAATGCCCTCGCAAGATTCTCTTCCGATAAATCGAAAAGAGCGTCTCAAAGACGGGATATATGCAAAGCAGCAGCGGAAACCACGCAGAGACAGAGGGATGACGCGCAAGCATCAACACGGAAATCACGCCGATCATGAAACCGATGAAATACGCGCCACCATCGCCGAGGAATATCAAACCCCTAGGATAATTCCACAGTAGAAATCCCATGATTGCTCCGATCATTCCGACGCTTGAAATGAGGAGCAAACGATCCCCAAGATAATACGACACGTAGGCAAATCCGGCAAAAATCATGGCGGAAACCACCGCGGCCAATCCATTATATCCATCAATAATATTGATGGCATTGGCGGCTCCCGCGATGGCTATCGTGGTGCAAACCAGCGAAATCACGCCAAATTGCAAAAACCAATCCACTCCGAATATATCCAGGCGCGTTAGGGTCGCATCAAGAAAATAATAAGCAGCAACCCCAGATATCATGGCGAGAATCAATCTGGAAAGCACGCGAACCCGCTTGGTCAGATCCTCTGCCAGCCCCCCCAGGAATGCAGGCAAAGATACCAGCCATAGGATCATGGGATCATTACCCAGCTCCGGCTCGCGTGTTATTGCCACAGCAAGAATGCACGCCATGGCAAAGACAAGCGCCAATCCACCCACGCGCGGGACGGGCTGGTCATGATATTTCTGAACCCCCGTGGTATCGCAGTCGGCCGTAAAACGACTATGCAGAGAGTTATATCTCACCAGCAATAAAGACGACGCGAAAGAAATCAGAAATGCAACGAGCAGATAAAGCATATGGTCCAGGTGCCGATGGCTTCTAATTTGAACTCAGATTGAAAGCTCGTTGTCGCAATATAAATTCAAGTAGCAAAACTATTCAGGCCTCAAAACTGACGGACGAAGCCTGCGCCTATCAGTCGGCGCTATTGTCTCTTGGAGCCATTTAAAGCACAATATTGAAAGCGTTACCGCCTCGATGTGGCTCGCATCATTCCGTAATTTTCAATTCTCTTTATGCCATATCGCATGGATTTCGCTCTAGTCTGTCTTGTTGCGTTACTTCCACTCTCAAATCTCACAACGGGTGGCGGCAGTGGCGTTTTTTACCTGCTTTTGGCCTGTTGCCTCATCAAATGTTTCACACGCCAAGGCGGATGGCGGGTGACGATCAGCTCGCTCTGTCGGCATCAACCCTTAATTATCGCAACATTTCTTCCGTTGGTCGCCGTTGTTTTATCCCAACTGGCCAATGGTGCTGTCCATGGTCCATCCCTGGAAAGAGGGGCTCGGTTCGCCATCGCATTCCCGATCCTGCTGGGCGCCTTTCTGGCCATCGACCGCAAGATGCTCCGGCAGTCTGTCTGGGGATTCATCCTCGCAGGCTGGGCTTCGGCGTCGATCGTGATCTGGCTTGTTCTGCCCAAGTTCCAACGTCCCAATACACCTGAATACAACGCTGTAGGCTACGGCAATCTGATGCTGCTCGCTGTCGTCTTTATCGTCTACAGCATTCGGTGGCAACTTACTCGCTACCCGCGCGCGGAACGCGCGCTGAAGGTGCTAACGGGCGTCATCGTGTTTGGAGCTTTTATCCTGACCGAGACCCGCACGGGCTGGATGGCGCTGCCCATCTTCTTTGCGATTGGATTGTTGCTCTTGGGCAAGTTCCGCCACCCCATCAAGCTGGCAATGGTGGCGGTCCTGGGCGTTGCCGCACTGGTTGCTCTCGGTTCCACTAGCCAGGCATTGCGCGAGCGAGTAGACCAAGGATTCGAGGAAGTGCGGGAATGCACAACCACCAATCGCATCGCAGAGACCTCCGTCTGTATCCGTCTACAGCTCTGGCGAGCTTCGGTGGATATGGTCGAAAAGCATCCGTGGTTCGGACTGGGAGCCACGAACCGATTCCCAGACGAGTTGCAAGCCCGCGTCGCTGAAGGCATTGTCGCGCCTTTCGTCGCCGCCGATTTCGGCGAACCGCACAACGACATGCTGTATATGTTGACCAGTTTCGGCTTGCTGGGTGGCGTGGCCTTGCTTGCGGTGTACGCCGTGCCAGCGGTTGCATTCGCCAAGCGCTTCCACAACCGTTACCCCACCGAGATCAGGGTTGCAGCAGCAATGGGCTTGGCGCTTACTTTGGGCTTCACCATTTTCGGACTGACCGAACTGATGTACCGCGGCATGCGCACCATCAGCCTGTACGTCGCGCTGCTTGCCTGGCTGGCGGCCCTTTGCACTCCCGGGACTAAAGGAGAGTTCTCCGAAGACGGCGACTCCGGGCGGTAGCCAAACGGCCAAAGCAGTATCACAATGGGCATGTAAGGCTCTTCCAAGGAGACAATCATGCGCATTGCAGATGCCCAGTGGATTCCTTCAACCCAGCACCAGACTTGGGACGCTCTGACGGATCCGGCCGTTTTACAGCGATGTATCCCCGGATGCATCGCTGTCGACAAGCGCAGCGACACGGAGTACGCGGTCACGCTGCGGGCCAAGATTGCCGGCCTGGACACGGACTATGACGGCGAGATCCTGCTCTCGGACGTCAATGCCCCCGACAGTTGCACCCTGGTGTTCGAAGGCAAGGGCCGTGCGGCTTGTCTGGCCATCGGCACCGCCCAGATCAATCTCAGCACCAAGGACCAGGGTACCCGCGTGGCCTACACGGTCGCGGGGATGACCGGAGGCAAGCTGGCCGAATGCGGCGAGGGGCTGGTGCTGAAGGCCGGCGAGAAGATCATCGAGAAGTTCTTCGCCACCTTCATCGACTACATGGCCGCCCAGCCCCGCCTCGCGCCGCCGCCCCCTCCCCCCGAACCAGAGCCGCGCGGGCTGTCCAATTCGCGTTGGTCTTGGATCATGGTGGTGCTGGTCATCGCTGTTTTCTGGGGTTATCACACCTTCTATAAGTGAAATCCCTGACGCGCGGGTGATATGCTCTGCGGCATGACGCCGCCGCCCGAATCACCGCCCCCAACCGCCCCCGCCCATACACGACGCGACCTGCTGATGGGCATGGCGGGGGTTTCGGCGACGGTAGTCCTGGCCGCGCTGGATTCCACCATCATCAGCACCACGCTGCCGCGCGTGGCCGAGGCGCTGAACGGCATGGCGCTGTACGCTTGGGTGGGAACGGGCTATCTGCTGGCCACCGCGGCGTCCATCCTGATTTTCGGGCGGCTGGGCGACATGTTTGGCCGCAAGCCCCTGATGTTGCTGTCGGTGCTGATCGTGGCACTGGGCTCTATCGCCTGTGGCCTGTCGCAAAGCATGATGCAGCTGATCATTTTCCGGTCGCTACAGGGCATAGGCGGCGGGATGATGATCGCGACCGCATTCGCCGCGCCGGCTGACCTGTTCCCCGATGCCAAGCAGCGGGTGCGCTGGATGGCGCTGGTGTCAGCGGCGTTCGCCATGGCCAGCGGCATCGGGCCGGTTCTGGGCGGGGCCGCGACGCAGGCGCTGGGCTGGCGCGCGGCCTTCTTCATTGCGCCGATCGCGGCCGCGGGTGCGTTTTTCCTGCTGGCCCGCTACTTTCCCCGCATCCGCCCCATCCACGACGGCAGCCGCAAGATCGACTGGCTGGGCGCCATCCTGCTGGTGCTGGCGGTGGGCGCGCCGCTGGCCGCGCTGGAACTGGCGTTTGCCAGCGGCGACCATGCCCACCCCATGCTGGGCTTGGGCCTGGCGGTGGTGGGTGTGGCGGCTATCGCCATCCTGATTCCCACGGAACGGCGCGTAAGCTCACCCATCTTTCCGCTGCGCGTGCTCGGCGGCGCGGAATCCCGCCTGCTGAACCTGGCGGCGATGATGGTGGGCGCGGTCATGTTCGTGCTGATCTTCTACAGCCCGCTGCTCTTGCAACAGGTACTGAACTACACCCCCAGCGAGGCTGGGCTGCTGCTCACGCCGCTGGTTGCCGCGATTTCGGTGGGCAGCATCATCAACGGCCGCCTGTTCCCCAAGCAGACCGAACCGCAGCGCCTGATGGTGTTCGGCGGCTGCCTGCTGGCAGCTGGTTCGCTGATGGTGCTGCTGATCTCGCCGGGGACCTCGGCCTGGTGGATCCTGGCCGCCTTCTTTGTCAACGGCTGTGCGCTGGGCTTCCTGCTTCCGAACCTGACTCTGTTCATGCAGATGCTGAGCGAGCGGCGCGACGTGGGCGTAGCCTCCGCCCTGGTCCAGACCACGCGCGCCATCGGCAGCGCGCTGGGGACTGCCGTGGTCGGCATCATCATTTCCCATAGCACAGTACTAAACGGAGTGCGCGCGGGCCTGGTGCTGTGTATTGTCCTGTCGCTGACCTGCGCCCTGCTGGCCTACCGGGTCAAGATGAAGAACCTGGCCACAAACCGCAAATGAGCCCCTCGCGGGACTGAACATGCGTCAACGCAATTTGCTGGATCTGCTGCTCCTGGCCGCCGTTTGGGGCGGCTCCTTTCTGTTCATGCGCCTGGCGGTGCCGGAATTCGGACCGATTGCACTGATCGAGCTGCGCGTAGGGCTGGCCGCGCTGGTCCTGCTGCCCGCCGCGCTGTGGCGCGGCAAGCTGCCCGTCATCGCCCGGCACTGGAAAGCCTTGCTGATGGTGGGCGTGCTGAACGCGGCCGTGCCGTTCCTGCTGTTCGCCTATGCAGCCCAATCGCTGGGCGCAGGCTTCCTGTCGGTAGCCAATGCCGTGACGCCGGTATGGGGCGCGGTCATCGGCTGGCTGTGGCTGAAGGACAAGCTCGCCTGGACGCGCTCCCTGGGGTTGTTGATAGGCGTGGTCGGCATCGTCGTGCTGGTGTGGGACAAGCTGAACTTCAGCGATGGCGGTACCGGACCAGCGGTCCTGGCCGCAGTGTCGGCGCCGGTGTTCTATGGCATTGCAGCAAACTGGACCAAGCGTTTCCTGACAGGCGTGGATGCCCTGGCCAACGCCACCGGCAGCATGATAGGCGCGACGCTGGTGCTGCTGCCGCTTGCGGTCACGCACTGGCCCGAAGCGCCAGCGTCCATGCAGGCCTGGATCGCCACCATCCTGCTGGCGGTGCTGTGCACGGGCGCGGCGTACATCATTTTCTTCCGTCTGATCGCCAATGTCGGCCCCACCGGCGCCGTCAGCGTCACCTTCCTGGTGCCGATCTTCGGCGTGCTGTGGGGATCGTGGTTCCTGGACGAGAGCATCACGCCGTCGATCGCGGCAGGCGCGGCCATTATCCTGGTCGGCACGGCGCTGGCGCTGGGCTTGCTGAAGCGGCGCGCCTGAACGCCCGCGCTCAGTACTTGTCCGACGTCCCCGTCAGCGCCACCCCGATGCGCAGCAGCGTGTAGGACACCGCGTCGACCCAGCGCCGCAGCCATCCCCGGCGCTGATACTCCAGCGGTCGGATGAAGCGCCCGCCCTCCCGGATGGCGGTCTCCAGCCGTTCCTGCAGGTCCCACGAGAATGGCTGGTCGTCCACCACCACGTTGGCTTCGCGCGCCAGCAGCAGGCTGAAGGGGTCCAGATTGGACGAGCCCACCGTCGCCACGTTGTCGATGACCGCCACCTTGGCGTGCAAGTAGCTCGGCATGTATTCGTAGATCTCGATGCCGTCGCGCAGCAGCTGGTCATACAGCGAGCGCGTGGCGTGGTACTGCATGCGGTACTCGATCTTGCCCTGCAGCAAGAGGCGCACGCGCACGCCGCGCGCCGCAGCCTTGGCCAGCGCGCGGCGGAACTGGCGGCCGGGGAAGAAGTAGGCGTTGGCGATCAGGATGTCGCGGCGCGCATGCGCGATACCGTATAGATAGGCGCGCTCGAAGGTCTGGCGAAAGCGCAGGTTGTCGCGCAGCACCAGCGCGGCGCGCAGGTCGCCACAGGGCGCCACGGAAGCGTGGCGCGGCTTGAGCAGCCGCATGCGGTTCCAGTCGCGCGGATGACGGCGCAGGCGCGCCCAGTTCAGCCGCACCCACAGCAGTTCCTGGGCATAGGCGGCCTCGGTGACCAGCGGCCCCTGTATCTGCACGGCGAAATCGAAGCGCGGCCCGGTGATGCCGTCCGTCGGATCGCGGTCATCGTAGTCGTCGATGATGTTGATGCCGCCGATGAAGGCGATGCGCCCGTCGACCACAGTGACCTTTCGGTGCAGGCGGCGCAGCCGGCTGCGCGACGGAATGTAGCGCGCGAACCAGCGCGGCTCGGGACGGAAGATGCGGCACTGCGCGCCGGCGTTGGTCAGGCGCGTACGCAAGGGATCGACGAACTCTGCGCTGCCGAAACCGTCGAGCACCACGCGCACCTTGACTCCGCGCCGCACGGCCGCCTCCAGGCAGTCCAACACCTGGGAACCGGTGCGGTCCGGGGTGAAGATGTAGGTTTCCAGGTGCACGCTGACCTGGGCGGCGTCGATGGCTGCGCACAGCGCCGGAAAGAAGTCGGAGCCGTTCTGGAGCAACCGGATATCGTTGCCCACCGTCCAGTCCAGCTTGGACTGCTCTGCCCTCACGGCAGTTCCAGCTCGGCCAGCAAGGGGGAATGATCGGAAAGCCTGGCCCATTCGCGGCCGCGCAGCACGCGCGCGCTGCGCACGGCAAAGCCGCGCTGGTAGATGCGGTCCAGACGGAACCAGGGGAACACCGCGGGGAAGGTGCGGGGCGGCGGCAGCAGCAGGCGCGAATTGCCATCCATGCCGAGTTGATTGGTGCGTTCCATGACGGACACGCCGCTATTGGGCAGCCCGCGCAGCGCGTTGCTCAGCCGTTTGACGGAGTCGCGCAGGCGCGGCAATTCGCCGCCATGGCTGCGCGGGGCATGCGAGAACACTTCATACAGGCCCAGCTGCTGCACGAACAGGGGCGCCAGACGGTCGCCCCAATCGTTGAAATCACCCGCGATGAGGATCGGCTCACCGTCCGGCACCATGCGGCGGATGCGCTCGGTCAGCGCCAGGATCTGGCGGCTGCGGCTGCCGGCGAACAAGCCCAGGTGCACGACGAAGCAATGCACCGCGCGCCCGTCGAGTTCGATGCGCGCGTGCAGCAGTCCGCGCTGCTCCAGCCGATGGTCGGAGATGTCCTGGTTTTCGTGGTCGAGGATAGGGAAACGCGACAACAGCGCGTTGCCGTGGTCCGTCTCATGGCGGATGGCATTGCGGCCGTAGGCCACGTCCAGCCGCAAGGCGGCGGCAAGCGATTCGTGCTGGGCGTCGAGCAGGGATTTCTGCTCATTGCGGCCCTGGACTTCCTGTAGGAAGACCAGATCCGGACGCAGGCCATACAGGCCCAGACGCAATTCGTTCAGGGAGTCGCGCCGGCCCAATGCCGAGCGGCCCTTATGTATGTTGTAGCTGACGACGCGGATGAGCGACATGGAAAATGGCGCCTTTCAAAACTGGGGAACCACCGGCCGCAGCAAAAAAAGCAGCCCGGCCAGCACCGCCCACAAGCAGGCGGCGTTTGCCAGATTACTCCAATTCAGAAGACAGTTCCTGCGCTTGCGGCGCACGCCCCTGCCCTCCAGGAACAACAACTTTCACTGCTCAATCGAGACGCGAACCCCGCAAGCAAACAACGCCCCCCAAGCCGGGCCGCACGGATCCGGCTCCGCCGGTCCGTAGCGGCCCCCCCTGGGAGGGGAAGCGCCTACGGCGCTTCGGGGGGGATCACTTCGTTTCTACGTTGCGCAGACGGATGTGCAGTTCGCGCAATTGCTTCTCGTCGACCTCGGACGGCGCTTGCGTCAGCAGACACTGGGCGCGCTGGGTCTTCGGGAAGGCGATCACGTCGCGGATCGATTCGGCGCCAGTCATCATCGTGACGATGCGATCCAGGCCGAAAGCGATGCCACCATGCGGAGGCGCGCCGTATTGCAGCGCGTCGAGCAGGAAGCCGAACTTCTCGCGGGCTTCCTCGGCGCCGATCTTGAGCGCGCGGAACACCTTGCTCTGCACTTCCTCGCGGTGGATACGGACCGAGCCGCCGCCGATTTCCCAACCGTTCAGCACCATGTCGTAGGCCTTGGCGAAAGCCTTGCTGGGATCGGATTCCAGGAAGTCCTCGTGGCCGTCCTTCGGGCTGGTGAAGGGGTGGTGGGCGGCGGTGTAGCGGCCGTCTTCCTCGTCGTATTCGAACATCGGGAAGTCGACAACCCACAGCGGCTTCCAGCCGGCGGTGGACAGGCCGGTCTTCTTGCCGAATTCGCTGTGGCCGATCTTCACGCGCAGCGCGCCGATGGCGTCGTTGACGACCTTTTCACGGTCAGCGCCGAAGAAAATGATGTCGCCGTCCTGCGCGCCGGTGCGCTTGACCAGTTCGGCCAGGGCAGCGTCATGCAGGTTCTTGACGATGGGCGATTGCAGGCCGTCGCGGCCCTTGGCCACTTCGTTGACCTTGATGTAGGCCAGGCCCTTGGCGCCGTAGATGCCGACGAACTGGGTGTAGCCGTCGATCTCGCTGCGCGACATCTCGGCGCCGCCCGGCACGCGCAAGGCGACCACGCGGCTGCCGGGCGCCGTGGCGGCGGCGGCGAACACCTTGAAGTCCACGTCGCGCATGACGTCGGTCATGTCGGTGAATTCGAGGTTCACGCGCAGGTCCGGCTTGTCCGAGCCGTAGCGGCGCATGGCTTCGGTCCAGGTCATGATCGGGAACGGCGTCGGCAGATCGACGTCCTGCACCACCTTGAACACGTGGCGAATCATGTTCTCGAAGATTTCACGGATCTCGAACTCGTTCAGGAACGAGGTTTCGCAGTCGATCTGGGTGAATTCGGGCTGGCGGTCGGCGCGCAGGTCTTCGTCGCGGAAGCACTTGGTGATCTGGTAGTAGCGGTCGAAACCGGACACCATCAGCATCTGCTTGAACAGCTGCGGCGATTGCGGCAGCGCGAAGAAGTGGCCGGCGTTGACGCGCGAAGGCACCAGGTAGTCGCGCGCGCCTTCGGGCGTGCTCTTGGTCAGCATCGGGGTTTCGATGTCGATGAAGCCCAGCTGGTCCAGGAACTTGCGCACTTCGATGGACACGCGGTAGCGCAGCATCAGGTTGCGCTGCATCTGCGGACGGCGCAGGTCCAGCACGCGGTGCGTGAGGCGCGTCGTTTCCGAGAGGTTGTCGTCGTCCAGTTGGAACGGCGGCGTGACCGACGCGTTCAGGATCTCGACTTCCTTGCAGAGCACTTCGATTTCGCCCGAAGCCAGCTCGGCGTTGGCGGTGCCCGCCGGACGCTCGCGCACCAGGCCGGTGACGCGGATGCAGAATTCGTTGCGCAGGCGCTCCGCGGTGGCGAAGGCGGCATTGTCCGGATCGAACACGATCTGCGCCAGGCCCGCGCGGTCGCGCAGGTCGATGAAGATGACCCCGCCGTGGTCGCGGCGGCGGTTCACCCAGCCGTACAGGGTGACGGTCTGGCCGAGATGGTCACGGCAAACCTGGCCGGTGTAGCAGGTACGCATGCGGGGGACTCCGTTTATGTGCTTGGTTATAGCGTAAGGGTTACAAATCGGCGCGAGGCGTGTCTTGCACGCCGGGAGCCGGGACGGGCGCGGCCGGCCGGTCCGCGGGCGTCGCCGCCTGGACCGGGGCGACCACGCCCATGGAAACGATGTACTTCAATGCCGCGTCCACGCTCATCTGAAGATCCATGACGTCAGCGCGCGGAACCATCAGGAAAAAGCCGGACGTGGGATTCGGCGTGGTCGGCACGTACACGCTGATGTGATCGCCGGGAAGCCGGTCGGCCACTTCGCCGCTGGGCGTGCCGGTAACGAAAGCGATGGTCCAGCTGCCGGCGCGCGGATACTGCACCAGCACCGCGCGGCGGAACGCCTGACCATTCGGAGCAAGCACGGTATCGCTGACCTGCTTGACCGAGTTGTAGATCGAACGCACCAGCGGTATGCGTCCCAGCAGGTTTTCCCACTGGTCCACCATGGTGCGGCCGATCAGGTTGGCGGCGAATACGCCCGTCAGAAGCACCACCACGATGACCAGGACGAAGCGGAAGCCGGGGATGTCGATGCCGAACAGCGATTCGGACGACAGGAAGCCGGGCACGAACCCTTCGAGGGTCGCGACCAGCAAGCCCAGCACCCACACCGTGATGACCAGGGGAACCCAGATCAGCAGGCCGGTGATGAAGTACTTCTTGATGACGCGCATACGCATCGCGTGTGCTCTAGGAGGCGGCGCTACCGGCTGCAGGCGTCGCCGGGGCGGCCGGAGCTGCGGGCGCGGCTGCGGCTGCGGGCGCGGCGCTTTCAGCCGGGGCCGGCGTGCTGGCCGAGGCCGAACCGCCGCTGCCGTTGCCGCGGAAGTCCGTGACATACCAGCCGGAGCCCTTGAGCTGGAACCCAGCCGCGGTCACCTGCTTGGAGAACGTGCTTTCGCCACATTCGGGGCAAACCGAAAGCGGCGCATCGGAAATCTTCTGCAAGACGTCTTTGGCATGGCCGCAGGCGCTGCACTTGTAAGCGTAAATGGGCATCTAGGGCTCCCAGGCGCGGGCCCGGCATATCAAGAGCCGCTGTCGCCGGACGCAATGTCCGGGGCCGGATCGGGTCGCAAGACCTGGTCCGAACGGAAAGCGGCGGGTGGGCGAGGCCGGAAAAAATACGGGAAAGTCTTGAATTTTAGCGGTTTTTCGTGAACGGCCGGTGTCCGGCCCCGGCGGCCCGCCTTGGGCGGCGCCTCAGGGGCATCCCGAGGGCCGTCTCCCTAGACAGGAAGCAGGAACATGACCGCCGCCACCAGGGTCGGCGCCAGGGCCGACATGAACAGCCGCCCCGACGAAATGCTGCCGTCCGGGAAGTGGTTCTTCAGGATGGCGAAGCCAGCCGGGTTGGGCGCATTGGCGATCACCGTCAGCCCGCCGCCCGTGACCGCGCCGGCCACCAGCATGTAGCGCCAGGCCTCGCTGGTGCCTTCGACCAGCGAGCCCAGGTAGGTCAGCGCGGCGTTGTCGGTGATGGCGGTGAGCGCGGTAGCGCCCCAGAACAGCACGAAAGGTTCAAGCCCGCCCAGCAGGTCCTGCAGCCACCACTTCTGCAGGCCGCCCAGCACCACCAGCCCGGCCAGGAAGAAGCCGACCATCAGGCCTTCCTTGATCATCAGGCGGCTCTGGTGGCGCTTGTAGGCTTCGGCAAAGCCGATGAACATCATCAACAGGCCCAGGAAGATGGCCGGATGATGCGCGCTGAGCACCACGGCGACCAGGAAGACCAGGTGCACCAGCATGACCAGCAGCGGCACCGGCCCGCGCGCATCGCCGCCTTCGGGCGCGTCGACGCCGCCGCCCGTGCCCACCGAGCGCTCCAGCAGCGCCTTGCGGCAGATGAAGGTCAACAGCGCCGCATTCAGGCAGACGGCAATCGCGGCGCGCCAGCCGAAATGCTGCACCATGAAGGTGGAGTCCCAGCCGAAGGTGGAGGCCACCATCAGCACGGGCGGCGCGGCATAGGAAGTCAGCACGCCGCCGATGGAGACGTTGACGAACAGCACGCCCAGCGTCAGGTATTTGAAGCCCGCGCGCCCGCTGCTGCGGAAATAGGCGTCGCGCAGCAGAATGGCAGCCAGCGTCATCGCGGCGGGTTCGGTGATGAAGGAGCCGCCCAACGGTACCAGCGACATCACGACAAAGAAAGTGGCGAGTTCGCGCGGCAGCGGCAGCACGCGCGCCACCAGGCGCACCAGCGTCCCCACCAGTTCCAATATAGGCCGGCTGGCCGCCACCACCATGATCACGAAGACGAACAGCGGCTCGGTGAAGTTGCGCGTGTCCATGTACTCGATGGCATGCGAGGGGCCGGCCAGCGCCGCCATCGCCACGATCAGCACGAAGGCCCAGACGCCGAACACGGCCTCGACTTCGGAGAACAGATGCCAGAAGCCCGCATGCGGTCCGCCACGGTGCGCGAGCCGCGCGAAGAACGGAACCGAGAAGGTATGAAGAACCGCCACGGCGAACAGGAGGGTGGCGATGACTTCAAGTGTCTGGGGCATGTAAACGACTTCCGGAAGAGGGATACGACAGCGCGGACGCCGCCCGGCGGGCCTGCGGGACAAGGGTCGCAATATAGCGCAAGGCCCTTGCCGTGTAACGCAGGGTCAACACCAAGGCGCGCAGGTCCGCGCCGCTATTCCCGCAGGTCTTGCGCGCTGGTCAATGCGTCCTGCGCGCATGCCGGAACGGCAGCAGCCGCAGGTCCAGCGCCGCGGGGCCGGGCGCGTCGACGTCGATGATCGCAGCGCACAGCGGCAGGAAGGCCGCTCGGAAGTGGTTCTTGGCCTTCACGCACAGCAGCCGCACCTGATCGAGATCGAGGCCATGCAAGGTGAAGAAGCCCGGATCGTTGGCCGGCGCCACCAGCTCGGTGACGATGACCTGCACATTGGGCCTGTCGCGCAGCGACAGCAGCGCGGTGCGGCCGCAGCTCGTGCGCACGCCCGTTTCCATCGGACCCGTATTGCTGAATTCGCCATCGGTGTAGCGTTCAACCCGGAACGCCGCACGCACCGGCGCGCCGAAATCGCGGCTCACGCGGCCGCCCAGTTCCAGTTCGCAGTGGCCGCCCAAGCCCGCTTCGTGCACGCGCTGCACTGCCTCCGGATCCGCGAAACTGGCGAACACGCAAGGCAGGTCGATCGACGCATCCAGCAAGGCGCGGAACAGCGCCGGCGTGTCGCACACGCCTCCCGACAAGGGGTTGTCGCCCGGGTCGGTGACGGCCACCAGGCCGCCCGCGCGCGCCGCTTCCACGGCTTGCGCCAATCCCTGTTGCGGCGTCGGCAAGGTGACCGCAAACGCGGGCTCCAGACGCCGCATCTCCGCCTTCATGGTTTCGGCCACGGCCTGCGCCCGCGCGCCGGCGGCATCGCGAGTCATGTCGGCCACCACCAGCACCGATGCCCCGGTATCGACGGTGTCCGCATACGGAAAGCCGCCAAACACCGAGACTTCGACCACGCCCTCGCCGCACTGGACTGCCGCGAGATCCTGCAATTCGCGCATGGGCCCGGCATCGGTGCGCATGTTGAAGCTGGACAACAGCAGGTCCGGCTTGGCCACCAGCACCCGCGGCGACAGCGTGCCGGCCTGCGTGCGCAGCAACATGTCGAGCACCCGGCTCGCCGCCTCGCGCATGTCTATGTGGGGATAGGTCTTGTAGCCGCTGGCGCAGTCCAGCAGGCCGCCCAGCTCAGGGGCCAGGTTGGCGTGCAGGTCGAAGCTCGCGCCCAGGGGCACGTCGGGCAACAAGGCCCGCACGGCCCGCACGAAATCCAGATCGGGTGTCTGGCGCAGGTCGGTGATGGCGGCGCCATGCAACGACAGGTAGACGGCGTCCCAGCCATCCTCATCCGCGGCCAGTCCGGCCAGCACCTCTTCGGTAAAGGCACGGTGCACGGCGTCGTCTATCGGCCCGCCAGGCAGAGCGGACGCGCAGCGCAAGGCCACGACCTCCCAGTCCGGATGCGCGCGGGCGAACTCGGCCACTTCGCCCAGTTCGGTGGCCGTGCCGGCGGCGGCGGCCAGGGCGTCGCCGCCCTTGCGCCACTCGCGTCGTTCGAAATCCGCCATAGTGCAGGGCGCCGGACAGAAGGCGTTGCCTTCGTACCAGAAGCGCGCCACCGCCAGCCTTTTCTTCGTGCGCTTGCCCATGCGTTTCCCCGCTTATTCCGGACGGATGTCGGTGCCTTCGATCAGGACGCGGTACTTCTCGCGCTCCGTCTGCAGATGCTGCGCCAAGGCTTGCGGCGTGCCGCCCATGGGCTGCGCGGCCAAGGCGGCCAAGCGTTCGCGCGTGGCGGGCGCATCCAGCACCCGCTGGGCGGCGGCGTTCAGTTTGTCAATGACGGGCTGCGGCGTGCCGGCCGGGGCCATCACCACGAACCACGAGGTCAGTTCGAATCCCGGCACGGACTGCGCAATGGCGGCCACGCCCGGCGCGGCGGCCACTGGTTGGGCCGAGGTCACGCCCAGCGCCACCAGCTTGCCCGCCTTGATCAGCGGCAAGGCGGTGGGCAGGTTGTCGGCCGACAGGTCGATCTGGCCCCCCAGCAGGTCATTATTGGCCTGGCTCGCGCCCTTGTACGGCACGTGGCGGATGTCCACCTTGCCCATGCGCTTGATCATCTCCAGCGCCAGATGGCCCGAGCTGCCCACGCCGGGCGATCCCCAGTTCAGGCGGCCGGGCTCGGCGCGCGCGGTACGCAGCAGGTCGTCCATGCTCTTCAGGCCAGAGCCGGGATGGGTCAGCACCACGTTGGGCACCTGCGCCACGTAGGCGACCGGCGCGAAGTCCTTGGCCGGGTCGTAGCCGATCTTCTTGTAGACGTAGGCGTTGATGATCTGCGTGCCGGGCGTGCCCAGCAGCAAGGTGTAGCCGTCCGGCTGTGCATGCGCCACCTCGGACGCGCCCAGGCTGCCGCCCGCGCCGGCCTTGTTGACCACCACCACGGACTGGCCGAGTTCCGCGCCCAGGCCTTCGGCCATCAGGCGGCCCAGCAAGTCGGTCGTGCCGCCAGCGGCGAACGGCACCACCAGGCGCACCGGCTGCTCCGGCCAGGCGGCGCTGGCCGGAGCAGCCGCGCCCAACGCGGCAGCCGCCGCAATCCCGAAAGTCCAACGACGCAACAGATGGGAAAACTTCATGACGCCCCCTTGAGCGAATGATGACGATGCAACGGCCTACGTGGCAATAAAACCGTTTGGTTTATTTTCACAACAAATATACCATGTGTTTTATTTGACAAACCACACCACTCACGACGCCATGAGCCGCATCATCCATCGCAACTCCAGCCCCCTGCCCATCGCCATCAAGGGCGAAGGCAGCTTCATCGTCGACCAGGAAGGCCGACGCTACTTCGACGCCTCGGGCGGCGCGGCGGTCTCGTGCCTGGGACACGCTCACCCCGAAGTGCGCGCCGCGGCCGTCGCGCAGCTCGACGCGCTGGAATACGCGCACACCAGCTTCTTCACCACCCCGGCCGCCGAAGAACTGGCCGATCTCCTGGCGGCCAACAGCCCGGCGGGCCTGGGCAACGCCTACTTCGTTTCGGGCGGTTCGGAAGCGGTCGAGACCGCCCTGAAGATGGCGCGCCAGTACCACGTCGAGCGCGGCGAGCCCGGGCGCTACCGCTACATCGCACGGCGCCAGAGCTATCACGGCAACACGTTGGCGGCCTTGTCGGTGGGCGGCAACGCAGGCCGCCGCGCGCTGTACCAGCCCGTGTTGATCGAAAGCCATCACGTCTCGCCCTGCTTTGCCCTGCACTACCGCGAAGCCGGGGAAAGCGACGAGCAATACACCGACCGCCTGGCGGCGGAACTGGACGCAGAGATCCTGCGGCTGGGTCCGACCACGGTATCCGCCTTCATCGCGGAAACCGTGGTCGGCGCCACTGCGGGAACGGTCGCGCCGGTACCGGGCTACTTTCGCAAGATCCGCCAGGTATGCGACCGCCATGGCGTGCTCTTGATCCTGGACGAGGTCATGTGCGGGCTAGGCCGCACCGGCAGTTATCACGCCTTCGAGCAGGAAGGCGTGGTGCCGGATCTGCTGACGCTGGCCAAGGGTCTGGGCGGCGGTTATGTGCCTATCGGCGCGGTGCTGGCGCACGACAGCGTCATCGGCGCCATCAACGCGGGCTCTGGCTCGTTCCAGCACGGCTACACCTACGTCGGCCATCCGGTGGCTTGCGCCGCGGCGCTGGCAGTGCAGCGCATCGTGCTGCGCGACAAGCTGGTGGCGCGCGTCGCCGACATGGGCGCGCAGTTCGGCGCCATGCTGGCAGCGCGCCTGGAACGACACCCGCACGTCGCCGACATCCGCGGCCGGGGCCTGTTCTGGAGCGTGGAGCTGGCCGAGGATCCCGGCAGCCTGCGCGCGTTCGCGCCGCAGCGCCGCCTGCATGCGCGCATCAAGACGCAGGCGCGCGAACTGGGCCTGCTGTGCTATCCGGGCGGCGGCACCATAGACGGCAAGCTTGGCGACCACGTGCTGCTGGCGCCGCCCTACCTCAGCACGGCCGATGAACTGGCCTTCGCGGTGGACGCGCTGGCCAGCGCCATCGACCTGGCGCTGGCGGACGATGCGCCATAATACGCGGCACCTTACCCGGAGCGCAGATGGATAAAGCCGCCATCGACAAACTGATCGAAGCCCAGTTTTCCGCCCTGCCGCCCAAGCTGCGGCAGGCGGCCCGCTATGCGATCGATCATCCCAAGGACATCGCCCTGGAGTCGATGCGCGCCGCGGCCGGCCATGCCGGCGTGCAGGCCGGCGTCATGCTACGCCTGGCGCGGCAGCTGGGTTTCGATACCTACGAAGCGTTCCGCCAGCCCTACCGCGACTGGTTGGCCGAAGGCGGGTCCAGCTTCGCGGGCCGCGCCACCGCGCTGCGCAAGCGTCCACAGCACGACGCAGACGCGGGGCTGGTCGCCGACATCCTCGACGCCGAAGTGCGCAACCTGGGCAGCAGCCTGGGTCCCGCCGCCCTGCCCGCGCTGAAGGCCGCGCATGGCCTGCTGGCGGGCGCGCGCCGCATCTATGTCATCGGTCTGCGCAGCCTGTATCCAGCCGCCTATCACTTCAGCTATGCCTGCGGCATGTTCCTGGACAAGGTGACCTTGCTCAGCGGCGTCGGCGGCACCTTGGCCGATGAGTTGCGCCGCATCGGACCGGATGACGCGCTGGTCGCCTTCAGCCAGGCGCCTTATGCGCAGGCGGCAGTCACGGCCGTGGAATTCGCGCGTGAGCGCGGCGCCGGCGTGGTGGCGGTCACGGACAGCGCAGTGTCGCCGATCGCCCCGGGCGCCAAGGCGCTGCTGCTGGTGGCCAACGACACGCCCTCGCTGTTCCCCTCGGTGGTGCCTGCGCTGTCCATCGCGCAGACGCTGGCCGCCATGCTGGTGGCGCACAGCGGCGAGGAGAGCCTGCGCGAAATCGGCAACAGCGAAGCCCAGTTGCAACGCTTCGGCGTATACGCCGAAAAGCGGTAAGGACTCAGGCGATCGGCGCGGGCGGCTCCCCGCCTTGCTGCGCCTCTTTCATTTCCATCAGCAGGCTGTGCAGCATCTCGGTGGACAGCCCGTGCAGCACCAGCCGGTAGCCCGCGCGCAGGGTCGACATCGGCACCAGCGGATGGTTGTTGTTGACCAGGATCAGGTGCTGCGGCGCGCCCAGCAGCTTGGCCGCATAGATGCCGATGGTCTCGTCCAGCTGCAGCGAATTGGCCGCGCGCCAGAAGTCATTGTCGGTCAGCATCAGCTGATATAGCGGCGTGAAAAGCTCGATGGCGCTTTGCAGGTCCAGGAAATTCAGCTTGCCCTGCGGCATGTCTTCGAGCCGCAGATCGGGATCACGGATCATCGAAAAATCGACCCGCTGCGGCGCATGCATTTCCACGCCCGCATCGCGCAGCGCCTGGTTCAGGCGGATGACGAAGTTGAACAGGTTCAGGTCATGCTTGACGAAGAGTTCGTCCTTCAGGTCATCGATATCGCGCGGCTCCAGCGGCGTGGTCGTGACCGGCACCGGCGAGTTGGCGGCGATGAACGACAGAATCTGCGCGCCCAGGTGGAAGTGGCGCAGGATCAGCCAGTTGGCCTCCGGCGACACGAAGCGCTTCAAGCCCCACGCCAGGATGCGGTGCAGCAGCTTCGAATGCGACCAGCGGCGCGGCAGGAAGGTCTTGATGACCTGGATCAGGATGATGAAGGCGCGCGCCAACGGCCGCAGGAACGGCAGCAGGTATTGGCGCGAAGCGCAGCTGGAATCCGTCAGCCAGGCCTTCTTCACCTTGTCCGGCAAGGGCGTGCTGCGGTCCAGGTAGAGCGCAAGCCAGGGGCTGGGATCGGCGGGATCGTGCGGCTTGGCGAGGAACTCGGGTTCTTTGCTCATCACGCCTCGCCTTCCATCACGTGGTGGAACTGCATCAGGTAAAGCGCGGCCGTGCGGCGCGCCGTGTCGACGATGCGCTGCTCGGCGCGGCCGTCCTCATCGCAATCCAGCGCCAGTTCCACCGCCGACAGCCAGCGCGCCAGGTGATGCTCGTCGTTGTGACCGTGATACTCCAGGAAGCGGAAGGCGTCCGGCGGCAGTTTCAGGCTGGCCTTGAGCAGCGGCAGCAGCGCCGGCACGATGCGCTGGCCCGTGCCTTCGATGATGTAGATGGCGCCCAGCAGGCCGATGGGGTCGCGCGTGGCGGCCAGGCCGTGCAGATAGGCGTTGAGCGCTTCGCCGCCGGGATTGCGGCGCAGGGCGTCAATGTCGGCGACCTCGCCGCCCGCGGTGCGATAGTCCTGGAACAGGATCTGGAAGTCGTTCTGCTCTTCGCCCGCATGCGTGTCGATCAACGCCGCAAGCGGCGCGTATTGCTCCGTCAGCGAGGCCGCGCCTTCGCGCATCCACTTGCTGCCTTCGCGCACCTGCGGAATCCAGTTCTCCATCCAGTTCAGGTAGTCGGCCGTCTGGAATTGGCGGTTGCGCAGGCGCCGCACCACCGGCGTGCGCCACACGCGCGAGCGGTAGTCGTGCCAGATTGCGGCCAATTCGGTCAGCAGCTGGCCCAGGCCCTGGGGCGCCATGTCCGGGTCATGCGGCGGCGCGATGGCGGCAGCGTCATCGCTGTTCGCGTCCTCGCGCGGCGCAGCCGCGGCCGGCGCGCCCGCGGCGACTTGCGGGGCGTGGACGGCCTCGGCCTCCAGCAGCATGTAGGCGGCCATGAAACGGCCTGATTCCGGGATGTAGCAGAAGATCTGCTCGCCCGGTTTCACTTCGCGCGTTTCCAGGAACTCCGCCAGCATGATCAGGATGGACGCCGCGCCGGTATTGCCGCGCCACGCCAGGTTGCTGAACCAGCGCTCGCGCGGGATCACCAGGCCGGCCTTCTCCATCAGGTCTTCCACCACCGGAATGAACTTCTCCGATGAGTAGTGGCACAGGAAGTGGTCGACCTGATCCGGATCCACCCAGCCGTCGCGCACCAGCTTGGCGTATTCATGGATGCCGATGTCGAACAGGTGCGGCAGCAGGCGGATGTCCTGGCGCAGCGACAGCGCACCGTCGGCCTCGGCCTCGTTCCAGGACGGATAGTCCAGATGGCCGCGAGCGCGGTCGGCCGACAGGCCCAGCTGCATGCACACCGGATAGTCGCCCGAGAACGAGCGCTGGTGCACCCACTTCAAGCGCAGGCGCACGCCCTGCGAAGCGCCCGGCAGGGGCCGGCCGCTATTGCCCAGCAGCACCGCTCCCGCGCCGTCGGACAGCATCCAGCGCAGGAAATGCGCGTCGAAGTCGGCGTCGTAGCCGCGCGCCGCAAAGCGCGAACGCTTGAACAGCCGCGACGGCAGCTCGCTGGCCACGGCCAGGGCGCTGGCATGGCCGCCCAGCTCCACACCCTGCGCGGCCGTCTGGATGGCCGATACGCCCGCGGCGCAGATGCCGTGCACCGACAAAGTTTCCATCGGATGCACGGCCAGCTCGCCCTGGATCATGTTGGAGAAGCCCGGCATCAGCGCGTCCCCGCCCGACGAGCCGCTGGCCAGCAGCGACACGGCGGACAGGTCGCTGTCGTTGCGCCGCAGGCAATCGCGGATGGCATTGGCCGCCAGTTGCGCGTTGCTGAACACCGTGGCGCCTTCCTGGTCGATCGCGTAGTAGCGCTGCTTGATGCCGTTCTCGGCCAGGATGCGGCTCTTGATGCGGCTGGACATGCGATTCAGCGGCGCGATGTAGCTGTCCATGGCATCGTTGGACACGGGTTCGCCCGGCATGAAATAGCCGGCGCTTTCCAGATAGACACGATGAAACGCGATGGGCATGAGAGGCCTCTGGTGGATATAGGGTGTGTGGCGCTAGCGGATGTGCTCGGGCGCCATGCATGAACGGCTGCGAAAGCGAGGCAGGAAGGCGCCCAGCACGAACACGCGGAACATGTAGGGCGTGAGGCCGGGCTCGTTCAACGCCGGATTCACGCGGCTGCGGTATTGCTCGCGATGCAGGCGCTCCAGTTCGGACCAGTGCGCCCGCGGGTGCTCGTGGTGCGCGGTATGCAGGCCGATGTTGAAGAGCAGCGGATTGACCAGCCCTTCGAAATTGCGCGCATAGTTCAGGCCCGCGACGGCCCGGGGGCCGCCGTCGGCATGGGCATGCTGCAGATAGTTGGTGGCCAGCAGCCAGTGCAGGCCGTGCAACTGCGGCACGATGACGAACACCAGCGCTTTCATGGGATTCACGGCCAGCAGTCCGCCCCACAGGCCCAGCCACACGCCGTACTGCGCCATGCAATAGCGCCAGGCGCCCGGCCAGTGGCGGCGCAGGCGGCCCAGCCAGGCGAAGAACAGCGGGTACAGCACCCAGCCGGCCTGCAAGGGATGGATCAGGTAGCCCCACAGATGGTTGGTGTCGCCACCGAAGCGGTAGGTGCGCGCCACGTCGCGCGCGCCGTGCTTGTAGCGGTGGTGATTGGCCACGTGCGCCGGGTAGAACACGAAGGTCGGATGGCCCTGCAGCAGCGTGATCCAGAAATCGGTGGCGCGGTTGGTCCAGCGCCCCCGCCACATGCGGATATGCGTGTGGTTGTGGTGGATGACACCCACGCCCAGGGTCAGGAACAGCATCAGGCCGTACAGCGGCCACCAGAACCCGTGCACCCATTGCCAGGCCGCCAGCGCGGGCAATGCGCCCAGATAGGCCAGGCTTTGCCAGTCGCGCCGGTTGCGCAGCGACGGCAGCCGGCGCTGCCGCTTAAGCGCGCCCGCCAAGCGATTCTCGTTGCCGGAAAGCATTCAGCTGGGACTGCGCCGCCTCGGCCTTCAGGCGGGTGCGGAACAGGCGGTCCATGAAGGTGAACTGGAAGCCGTAATTGCCGTTGTAGCAGGCGTGGTGCAGATGATGGCGGCGGCTGGCGGCGAACCAATGCGCGTAGGACACATTGGGGAAGAAGTCGTAGTTGGCGTGGCCGATGCAGTTGAAGAACAGGCTGAACAGCGGCACCGACGCCAGCGACCAGAAGCTGAAGTCATGCAGCACCATGGGCAGCATGATCACGTTGCCCAGCATCAGCGCCTCGATGGGATGAAAGCTATAGGTCGAGAACGGCGTGGTCACGACCGAACGGTGATGCGGCAAGTGGAAGCGGCGCAGCAGCTTGGTGTGCAGCAGGCGGTGGTTGATCCAGAAATGCACGTCGTTCCAGGCCACCAGCACCAGGATTTCGAGCGTGATCTTTTGCCAGCTGGCATCCGGATCCAGGTGCGCCCAGCCCAGCTGCAACAGGCCCCACGGAAAAATCATTCCGGTGCCGAACAGCAGGATGGACAGGCCGGATTGCGCGAACTCGCGCCGCAGTTGCCCCGGCGCCAGCGGACGCGGATCCAGCGGGCGTCCGATGCCCAGCGCCGGCAGGATGTGGTGCGTCAGCAGCCAGGTGGCCGCACCGAAGACCAGATAGATGCCGCCGAAGAAAAGCAGGCCCGCCAGCATGACTTGCCAGGCGGACAAGGCTACAAAAGCTTGGGCCATGAACGTTCTGTTTCACCCGAAGAATGGGCGCATGATAAGCAATCCGTCAGCTTCCCGGTAGGACATTTATTACAAAATGAATCCGAAGGCCACAAAGCTGGCGGACTGCTCACCAAGTTCGTGCTACTGGCAGGGATATTGCCGGTTCAGCCCCGCCACGGCGGCGTCCATGCGCGCGGCCAAGCCCGCGCTGGCGGACGGCATGGGCATGCGCAGCTCCTCGCTCAGCAGGCCCTGCCGTCCCAACTGCGCCTTCAGGGGGCCGGGATTGGGCTCGGCGAACGTCAGCTGGATGATGGGGACCAGCGCGTGGAACAGCTTCCTGGCCAAGTCCAGCTGCTGCGCCTTCACCGCCTGATGCATGGCCACGAACAGATCGGGGCGGATATGCGCGGCGGCCGCGATCATGCCCGAACCCCCCAGGCTCATCACGGACAGCGCCTGCAGGTCCTCGCCTGCCAGCACGTGCATGTTGCCGTCGGCGATCAGCGCGATGGTCTTTTCCAGCGAACCGCCGCAGTCCTTGATCGCCGCGATGTTCGGGTGCGCGGCCAGCGCCAGCAGCGTCGCCGTGTCCAGCGTCGTGCCGGTGCGATAGGGAATGTCGTAGAGCACCAGGGGGAAGCGCGAGGCATCGGCCAGGCAGCGGAAATAGGCGGCGGCGCCTTCCTGGCCGGGCCGCACGTAATACGGCGCGGGCGCCAGGATGCCGGCCAGCGGACGCGTGCCGAAGGCGGCCAGGCGCTGCATCACGTGTCCGTGGTGGTTGCCCGCCAGGCCCATGATGACGGGCAGCCGGCCCGCTTCGGTCAGCACGGCGTCCAGCACCGCCAGTTGCTCGGCGTCATCCAGCGATGCGGCCTCGCCGGTGCTGCCGCACACGACCAGCCCGTCCACGCCCGCGGCGGCATAGTGGCGCACCAGCCGGCGCAAGGCCCCGCCATCCACGGCGCCGCCGGCAAACGGCGTGACCAGCGGCACCCAGACGCCCTGGATCGGAGATTGATGATGAGATTGCATGAGAACACTCCTTCGGTGTAAGCGGACCGTGGTTGGGGACCGTACAGAAGTGCTCGGGATACTAGAGGATGCGCGGACGGCGCCAAGCGCCGCCAGGAGGCCGCTGTTCCGTCGCCCATCAGACGGAACAGCATGCTCCGGTCAGATGAGCGGCTGTTTTTTGGATTTCAGGCCGGCGCAAACCAGCACCACGCCCTGGGCGCGGAACGGGAAAGCGGATTGGTTGGCCTGATGAATCATGTATGGATTGAATGCAGTGGTCTGCAAGCGCAGATGCGGGAATCTACCGGGAGCCCGCAACGCTGTCAACGCCGCGCCTCAGCCCAGGCTGGCCAGGAACACCGCGCACAGGGCTTCCATGCCCTGGCGGTCGTCTTCGTCAAAGCGGTCGGGCACGGGGCTGTCCACGTCCCACACGCCGATCAACTGGCCCTGGTGCACCAGCGGCACCACGATCTCGGAGCGCGAGGCCGCATCGCAGGCGATGTGGCCGGGAAAGGCATGCACGTCGGGCACCAGTTGGGTCTGGCGCTGGCTGGCGGCCGCGCCGCACACGCCGCGGTTCAGCGGGATGCGCACGCAGGCCGGCTTGCCCTGGAAGGGGCCCAGCACCAGTTCCGTGCCGTCGTAGAAATAGAAGCCCGCCCAGTTCAGTTCGGGCAGGGCCTGATAGGCCAGCGCGCTCAGGTTGGCGGCATTGGCGATGCGGTCATGCTCGCCTTCGAGCAGGGCGCGGGCCTGGGCGACCAGTCCGGCATACAGGGCGGCCTTGGAATCGGCGACGATGGGAGCGGCTTCGAACATGGGAAATGTAACTGTACAGGCGGTTATCGATGCAGGTGATTTTAGGGCTTGGCGCCATTAAGGGGGCCGGGCCGCTGCCGTGTGGGACAATAGTTTTTTGCCGAATGTTTTTTCCGCCGGGCCACCCCAAGGGATCAACCGCCCGTATTTTCCTACCCTTCTTGATCAAGAAGCACTCCATGGACAAGCCTCTCGAACCTGCGTTTTCCTTTTCGGAACGCGCCCAGCAACTCACCAGCTCCGCCATCCGCGAAATCCTCAAGGTAACCGAGCGCCCCGAAGTCATCTCGTTCGCTGGCGGCCTGCCGGCGCCCGGCGGCTTCCCGGTAGAGGTAGTTCGCGCGGCATTCGACAAGGTACTGTCCACCAACGGTCGCGCCGCGCTGCAGTACGGCCCCACCGAAGGTTTTGCGCCGCTGCGCCAATGGGTTGCTGACGACCTGAACAAGGCCGGCGCCAGCGTCGCCGCCGACCAGATCCTGATCGTGTCGGGTTCGCAGCAAGCGCTGGACCTGCTGGGCAAGGTGCTGATCGACAAGGACAGCAAGGTGCTGGTCGAAGACCCCAGCTACCTGGGCGCGCTGCAATCGTTCAGCCTGTACCAGCCCAACTTCGTGCCGGTGCCCACCGACGAAGGCGGCCTGATCCCCGAAGCCATCACGCCTGAACTGGCCGAAGGCGCCCGCTTCCTGTACGCCCTGCCCAACTTCCAGAACCCCACCGGCCGCACGCTGAGCCTGGAACGCCGCATCGCGCTGGTCAAGCGCGCCGCGGAACTGAACCTGACCATCGTCGAGGACGATCCCTACGGCGAACTGCGCTACGCAGGCGAACCGCAGCCGGGCCTGATCGCGCTGGCCGCCGAGTACGGCGCCAACGTCGTGCGCCTGGGCACGTTCTCCAAGGTGCTGGCCCCCGGCCTGCGCCTGGGCTACATCGCCGCCGCACGCCCGCTCATCAACAAACTGGTGCAAGCCAAGCAGGCCACCGACCTGCACACGCCCACGCTGACGCAGATGGCCGTGTACGAGATCGTCAAGGAAGGCTTCCTGGAAGAGCACCTGCCCAACGTCCGCGAGATCTACCGCGCTCAGGGCAGCTGCATGCTGGATGCCATCAAGCAGGAATTCCCGGACACCGTCACCTGGACCAAGCCGGAAGGCGGCATGTTCATCTGGCTGACGTTGCCCGAGCACATCGACAGCACCAAGCTGCTGGAAAAGGCCATCGCGCAAAACGTGGCGTTCGTGCCCGGCGCGCCGTTCTATTGCGGCGCCGGCAAGACCAACACGCTGCGCCTGAGCTTTGCCACCGTGCCGGAAGACAAGATCCGCCGCGGCATCGCCATCCTCGGCAAGCTGCTAAAAGCCGAGGTGTAGTAGGTCCCCCCCGAAGCGCCTGTGGCGCTTCCCCCCCAGGGGGGCGCCGCTACGGACCGGCGGAGCCCGGATCCGTGCGGCCCCGCTTTCGCCACGACAGTGACGATATGACGCGGGTGCCTCGAAGGGGGGGTAGGACATGAACGGCGGCCGGGCGCGATGTCCGGCCGCCGTTGTTTTATGCTCTTGGTTTTCCCATTCCGTTTCGCCGTGACAGTGAGCGCCCCCCAACAATCTCCCGTCGACCTCAGCGACATCGTTTTCACCGACTGGGTCGAACGCTGGCTGCCCAAGTCCTGGCGGCCCTATGCCCGCCTGTGCCGCCTGGACCGCCCGATCGGCACCTGGCTGACCCTGCTGCCGGCCATTGCGGCGCTGATCCAGGCCGCGGGCGGCCTGCCGGACCTGCAGCGGCTGATCGTGTTTTCGCTGGGCGCCCTGCTGATGCGCGGCATCGGCTGCACCGTCAACGACATGTGCGACCGCAACTTCGACAAGCACGTCGAGCGCACGCGTTTCCGCCCTCTGACCAGCGGCCAGCTGACGATGAAGAACGCGGTCTGGTTCCTGCTCGGGCAATTGCTGGTCTGCGGGTCGCTGCTGTTCTTCCTGAACGAAATGAGCCGCTGGCTGGCCGTGGCCGTGCTGCCTTTCGTCTTCATCTACCCGCTGTGCAAGCGTGTCACCTACTGGCCGCAAGTGGTGCTGGGCATCTGCTTCAACTGGGGCATGCTGATGGCCTGGTCGGACACGCAGAACCACGTGCCGCTGGCCGCCATCGCCATGTGGGCGGGCGCCGTGCTGTGGCAGGTGGGCTACGACAGCATCTACGCCTACGTGGACGTGCGCGACGACCGCAGCCTGGGCCTGCATTCCACCGCCATGCGCTTTGGCGATCAGGGCAAGCTCTGGATCGGCGGCTTCTATCTGGCCACCATCGTGCTGTGGGCCTGGGGCGGCTACGCCATCGGCCTGTCGTGGGCCTATCAGGTCGGCATGGTGGCGGTGGCCGTGCACCTGGCGTGGCAGTTGAAGGTCTTCGACATCCAGCGCCCCGACCGCAACTTCATGCTGTTCCGCGCCAACCTCTGGCTGGGCGCGCTGCTGGTCGCCGCCGCACTGGCCGGCACGCTGATCCGCTGACGTCCTGCCGGCGCGGCAACGAACCCGGTCGATCGGCGGGGTCCGCGCCGCGCTGAGGCTGCGTTGATGCCGCGCATTGCGAGCATCGCGCGCAAGGCCCATGATGGAACCTCCGCAACGCATTACGGAGACCACGCATGCCCTCATTGCTCAAATCCCTGGCCTTGACGGCCGCCGCAGCCGCCGCCTTCGTGGCCATTCCGGCCCAGGCCGCCAGCGATTGCTCGGCCCAGCGCGGCTGCGCCGCCAAGTTCTGCGAAATCGAAAACGACATCGCCGCTGCCAAGGCGCAGAACAATACCCGCCGCGAAGCCGGCCTGCGCAAGGCCCTGGCCGAAGCCAAAGCGAATTGCACCGACAGCCGCCTGCAATCCCAGCGCGAAGCCGACGTGCGCGAGAAGCAGAACAAGGTCGCCGAGCGCGAAAGCGAGCTCAAGCAGGCCCGCGCCAAGGGCAAGCAGGACAAGATCGACAAAGCCCAGCGCAAACTGGACGAAGCCCAGGCGGAATACAACGCCGCGCTGGTCGAACTGAACCGCTGATTCCCTCCTCCTTGCCGGTCCCGGGCTTTTCCGGGGCTGCGCCCCCCACTCCCCCCGCCGCCAGACCTCCGCCCTACCGGGTGGACTACCTCCTATGGTGTCATCAAATGGAAATTCCACCACCCATGGTGCCATTTGGTGAAATGGAAACCTATTAGTCTTCTTTTTGGAAAGATGTTTTCAGAGAATCAGGGTTTATCCGGAGATGATTTGCGCCCAGAATGCATCTCATCGGGACACAGCAAGCGAACCCCAGGCAATCAGGCCAGCGGTTCGGCTCCCAAGCTCAAGACATTGGAGGTCTGCTATGAAAACCCTTGCTACCGCTTTGATGCTGTCCACGTCCGTTCTGGCTGCCGGCGCCCAAGCCGCCGAGGCTGATCAGGGCCCGACCCGCGCTCAGGTCCAAGCCGAACTGCAACAAGCCAAGGCCTCGGGCCAATACACCTTCGGCGAAGAAGGCTACCCCGCCGCCATCGCCCCGAAGTCGACCCTGACCTCGCAGCAAGTGCAAGCTGAACTGCAACAAGCCAAGAACGCCGGTGAAGTGACCTTCGGCAACCTGGACTACCCGCCCGTCGCCGCGGCTGAACAAGCCACCTCGCTGACCCGCGCCGAAGTCCGCACCGAACTGGCCCAGGCCAAGTCGGAAGGCCTGGTCACCTTCGGCAACCTGGACTACCCGCCCCTGGGCAGCTGATCCCCCCCTGGCCTCCCCGGCCAGGCAGCGCCCCAAAGCCCTCCGGCCCCAAACCGGAGGGCTTTGTTTTTGACGTTTCGATATTTAATTAAGTCGAATTGACGTTACCTATGGCCGATTCGACTATTTAGTCTCTACACATCGACAGCGACCGCGCATAGGATGAGCTCACCCTCTCCCCCATCCATGCAGGAGCCGCACCATGACCACCGCCTCTCCCCGGCCCGTCGTACTTCTGGGCGCCGGAAAAATCGGTTTCGCCATTGCCCTGATGCTGGAACGCAGCGGCGGCTATTCGGTACTGGTAGCCGACCAGGATCCCGAACGGCTGCGCATCGTGGCCGAACTGGGTTGTGAAACCCGTCAGATTTCCGGCGACGACTCCGTGGCGCAATGCATCGAGGGGCGTTACGCGGTCATCAACGCGCTGCCCTTTCACCGCGCCGCCGCGGTGGCCGGCCTGTGCGCCAAGGCGGGGGTGCACTACTTCGACCTGACCGAAGACGTGGCCAGCACGCACGCCATCCAGGCGCTGGCGGAAGACGCCCGCAGCGTGCTGATGCCGCAATGCGGCCTGGCCCCGGGTTTCATCGGCGTGGTCGGCAACGCGCTGGCGCGCCGCTTCGATACCCTGCTGGATCTGCGCATGCGCGTGGGCGCCCTGCCGCGCTATCCCTCCAACAGCCTGCGCTACAACCTGACCTGGAGCACCGAGGGACTGATCAACGAGTACTGCAATCCCTGCGAGGCCATCGTCGACGGCCAACTGACCAGCGTGCCCGCGCTGGAAGGCTACGAGACCTTCGCGCTGGACGGCGTGGAGTACGAAGCCTTCAACACGTCCGGCGGACTGGGCACCCTGCCCGCCACCTTGCGCGGTCGCGCCCGCAACGTGGACTACAAATCGGTGCGCTACCCGGGCCACTGCAGCATCATGAAATTGCTGCTCAACGACTTGCGCTTGCGGGACCGCCGCGACCTGCTCAAGGAAATTTTCGAAGCCGCCATTCCCACGACCGAACAGGACGTGATCGTGATCCAGGCTTCGGCATCGGGCCGCCGCCATGGCCGGCTGGAAGAGGAGTCCTATCCCATCCGCATCTTCGGCGCGGACGTCGACGGCCATCGCCTGAGCGCGATCCAGCTGTCCACCGCCGCCGGCATCTGCGCCGCGCTGGATCTGGTGGCGCAGGGCGCATTGCCGCAACGCGGGTTCGTCGGGCAGGAAGCCATCGATCTGGACGCGTTCATCAACAACCGCTTTGGCCGCGTGTACGCGGGCAAGCCACTGGCGCTGGTGGGCAGCGGCGCCATGGCCGACCGCTGAACCACGACGCGCCCTCATGCGTCCTGCCCCGCGAGAGCGCAGGACGCTAGCTCCAGCCTTCCAGCCGCAGCGTCGCGCGCACCAGGCGCTGCTCTTCCTGCTCGATATCGGCCAGGCTCTGGCGCACGCTGTCCACGTGGTCCGCGGCCGCCTTGCGCGCCTGCTCCGGCTGGCGCGCCGTCACCGCATTGAACAGGCGCGTGTGCTGCCGGTCGATCTGGCGTTTCTCAGGTTGGCGGTGGTAGAGGTTGTTGACGCAGGCGAAGACCGAGCCCAGCAGCAAGTCCGTCAGCGATTGCAGCGTGTGCACCAGCACCGGATTGTGCGAAGCCTCGCAGATGGCCAGGTGAAAGGCATGGTCCAGATGCGCGTGCGTCGCCGTGTCGGTGGCCGTGCCCTGCGCCGCCACCATTTCGTCATAACGGCGGCGGATCATGATGAAATCCGCCTCGGTGCCGCGTATGGCCGCCAGCCGGGCAGACTCGGCTTCCAGCAGCGAACGCACTTCCAGCAGGTCGTAGAGCGTGCGCGGCTGCGAATTGAACAGGTGCATCAGCGGACCGGCATCCACCTTGGATATGTGCGCCACATACGAACCCTTGCCTTGCGCGGTGTGGATGATCTCGCGCGCGCGCAAGAGCTTGAGCCCTTCGCGTAGGGCCGTGCGCGACACGCCCAGCTTCTCGGTCAGACGCCGTTCGGAAGGCAGCGCCTGGCCGGCCTTCAGCACGCCGTCCAGGATCAGGCGTTCGATCCGTTCGGCGACCTCGTCCGCCACCTGGCGAGGCTTTTCTTCAGTTTCCGCGTACATGCACTCTCCGCACCAGTGGTATGACCAAGCGCATCCCCGATCGGACCTCTTGCATCACACCCCCGTAAGTAGCTGATATAAAACCATAAAAATTACGGCTTTGCCCATACGGCAGTGCACAAACTGGTATGACCAGTGGGTTTTGATATGGACATTGCGGCAGGCGCGAACGATGATGTCGAGACCAGATACGCCCGGCGCGCGGCGTCGGCCAGTCCCTTACCGCTAGAGAACCGCATGACTCAACGCATCCAGCACCACGGCCTGCAAGTGGCGGCCAATCTCAATCAATTCATCGAACAGGAAGCCCTGCCCGGCACCGGCCTGGATGCCGAAGGCTTCTGGCAAGGCTTCGCGGCCCTGGTGGACGACCTGGCTCCGAAGAACCGCGCGTTGCTGGCCGAACGCGACCGCCTGCAGGCCGAGCTCGACGCATGGCACCGCGCCCACCCCGGCCCCATCGCCGATCCGGCCGCCTACCGCAAATTCCTGGAAGGCATCGGCTACCTGCTGCCGCAGCCGGCCAGTGTGCGCGCCACCACCGACAACGTCGACACCGAGATTTCGCAGCAGGCCGGCCCGCAGCTGGTCGTGCCCATGTCCAACTCGCGCTACGCGCTGAACGCCGCCAACGCGCGCTGGGGCAGCCTGTACGACGCGCTCTACGGCACCGACGCCATCCCCGCCACGCCCGGCGACACGGGCCGCGGCTACAACCCGGAACGCGGCGCCGCCGTCATCGCCCGCGCCCGCGCCTTCCTGGACACCGCCGCCCCGCTGGCCCAGGGCTCGCATGCCGACGCCCGCGGCTACACCGTGGAAAGCGGTCAACTGCGCGTGGCGCTGGCCAATGGCTCGACCGGCCTGAAGAATCCCGCGCAATTGGCCGGCTACCAGGGCGAGGCCTCCGCGCCTACGGCCATCCTGCTCAAGAACAACGGCCTGCACTTCGAAATCCAGATCGACCGCAGCCACAGCATCGGCGCCACCGACGCCGCAGGCGTCAAGGACGTGCTGGTGGAAGCCGCGCTCACCACCATCATGGACTGCGAGGATTCCGTCGCCGCCGTGGATGCCGAGGACAAGGTCCATATCTACCGCAACTGGCTCGGCCTGATGAAGGGCGACTTGACCGAAGAGGTCACCAAGGGCGGCAAGACCTTCACCCGCAAGCTCAACGCCGACCGCGACTACACGCGTCCCGACGGTTCGCCGCTGACCCTGCATGGCCGTTCGCTCATGTTCGTGCGCAACGTCGGCCACCTGATGACCAACCCGGCCATCCTGGACCGCGAGGGCCGCGAAATCCCCGAAGGCATCCTGGACGCCGTGGTCACCAGCCTGGCCGCGCTGCAGGACCGCAAGCACAAGCTGAATTCGCGCACCGGGTCCGTCTACATCGTGAAGCCGAAGATGCACGGCCCCGTCGAAGCCGCCTTCGCCAGCGAACTGTTCGACCGCGTCGAAGACCTGCTCAAGCTGCCGCGCAACACCCTGAAAATGGGCATCATGGACGAAGAGCGCCGCACCAGCATCAACCTCAAGGCGTGCATCGAGGCCGCCGCCGCGCGCGTGGCCTTCATCAACACCGGCTTCCTGGACCGCACCGGCGACGAAATGCACTCCAGCATGGAAGCCGGCCCGATGCTGCGCAAGGGCGACATGAAGTCCACCGCCTGGATCACCGCCTACGAGCGCAACAACGTGCTGGTCGGCCTGGATGCCGGCCTGCGCGGCCGCGCCCAGATCGGCAAGGGCATGTGGGCCATGCCGGACCTGATGGCCGCCATGCTGGAACAGAAGATCGCCCATCCCAAGGCCGGCGCCAACACCGCCTGGGTGCCTTCGCCCACCGCAGCCACGCTGCACGCGTTGCACTACCACCAGATCGACGTGCAGGCGGTGCAGCAGGAGCTGGAACGCACCAAGCTCGACAGCGTGCGCGATGACCTGCTGGGCGGCCTGCTGACGGTGCCGGTCGGCGATCCGTCCAAGTGGTCCGCGCAGGACATCCAGCAGGAGCTCGACAACAACGTGCAGGGCATCCTGGGCTACGTGGTGCGCTGGATCGACCAGGGCGTGGGCTGCTCCAAGGTGCCGGACATCCACAACGTCGGCCTGATGGAAGACCGCGCCACGCTGCGCATCTCCAGCCAGCACATCGCCAACTGGCTGCGCCACGGCGTGACCAACCGCGAGCAGGTCATGGAAACCTTCAAGCGCATGGCCAAGGTGGTCGACGGCCAAAACGCGGGCGATACGCTCTACCGCCCGATGGCCGGCAACTTCGACACCTCGCTGGCATTCAAGGCTGCCTGCGCGCTGGTGTTCGAAGGCCTGACCCAGCCCAACGGCTACACCGAGCCGCTGCTGCACAAGTACCGCCTGGAGTTCAAGGCCAACCAGGCCTGATCCCGGCGCGCTTTGCCGCAACAAGACCGGACAGCCTGGCTGTCCGGTTTTTTTTGCGGGGCGCGACCCTGAAAAAAAGCGAGGCCAATTTCGCACGGTCGTGCTAAATTTGCCGCATGACTGCCAAAACCGAGAAAAGCGAGCTGACCTTCGCGGCCATTGTGGACGCGGCCCTGGACATGGCCGCGGCGCAAGGCATGGAGAGCCTGTCGCTCGGCCAGGTGGCCAAGCGCCTGGGCATCAGCAAGAGCGGCGTGTTCTCGCGCGTGGGCTCGCTGGAAGCCCTGCAGCAGGCGGTGCTGGACGAATACGACCGGCGCTTCCTTGAAGCCGTGTTCACCCCGGCCCTGGCCCATCCCCGCGGCCTGCCGCGGCTCAACGCCCTGGTCTCGCTCTGGATCGAGCGCGCCAGCAATGTCGAAACGCTGACGGGCTGCATCTACGTGGCCGGCGCCTTCGAATACGACGACGTGGAATCCCCGCTGCGCTCGGTGCTGGAGGGCAATCTACGGCGCTGGCGCAGCGCCATGCTGCGCACGGTCAACCAGGCGCTCGAAGCCGGCCACGTCAGGCCGGACACGGATCCCGAGCAGCTCGTATTCGAGGTCTACAGCCTGATGATCGGGCTGATGCACGATGCCCGCTTCCTGCGGGATCCCAAGGCTCCCCAGCGCGTGCGGGCGGCCTATGAACGATTGATTTCCACCTACCGCAGTTTCAAGTACCTCGAGTAGCCGTATTTCCAGCGCCGGCCCGTGCCGGCAATTCTTTACCTTAATTTCGCACGGCCGTGCGAAATTTTCCAGGAGCCTGACATGTGGATCGTTATCGCAGTGATCGCCGTTTCAGCCGGGGGCAGCGTCTGGCTGCAGTGGCGCGAGCTGCTCAAGCAGTTACCAGACCGCGCCGAGCATCTGGTACTTTTCTAGAAAGACATGGCCATCCCGTTCTATATTTCGAGTTCGCCTGTCCCGAACGTCGTCATGCCGCGCTCCAATCATCTACTGATCATCGATCCGCAGAATGACTTCTGCGACCTGCCCGAGTCGTACCTGCCCACGGATCCCGTGACGGGCGCCGCGCACGCGCCCGCCCTGCCTGTGGCCGGCGCCCACGCCGACATGCAGCGGCTCGCGCACTTCATCGACACGACCGCGCCCGCGCTTACCTCGATCACGGTGACGCTGGATTCGCACCATCGCCTGGACATCGCCCATCCGACCTTCTGGTCCACCGGCGACGGCCAGCCCGTAGCGCCGTACACGCAGATCACGGCGGCGCAGCTGCGCGCGGGCGATTTCCGGCCCCGCCACGACGACGACTTGCCGCGTACCCTGTCGTACCTGGACGAACTCGAAGCGCGCGGCCGCTACACGCTGATGGTGTGGCCGCTGCATTGCGAAATCGGCACCTGGGGCCATAACGTGCATGCGGACGTGCGCGCGGCCTACAGCCGTTGGGAAGACGAGCGCCAGTTCATCGTGCGCAAGGTGCCCAAGGGCATGAACCCCTGGACCGAACACTACAGCGCGCTGATGGCCGAAGTCCCTGATGCCGACGATCCGCGCAGCCAGCTCAACCGCAGCCTGCTCGATTCGCTGGACCGCGCCGAACTCATCCTGATCGCCGGCCAGGCCGGCAGCCATTGCGTCAAGGCCACTGTCGAACACCTGGCCGAGCACCTGCCCGGCCGCGACCTGTCGCGCCTGGTGTTGCTGACGGACTGCATGAGCCCCGTCGCGGGCTTCGAAGACGCACAGGCAACCTTCCAGCAACGCATGCGCGACCTGGGTATCCAGGCGCGCACCAGCGTCGACATGGCGCGGGCGCTGCTCGCGGCCTGATCCCGCCGCGCAAAACACAACGGCCGCCTGCTTGCGCATGGCGGCCGTGGTTGATGGGCTGCGTGGAGCGGGAACGCTCAGGCGGCGCCGCCGTGCTTGCCGTCGCACTCCACGTACAGCGCGCCGATGGCCTCGCACAATGCCGCGGGCTGTTGGAACAGGCGCGCCACCAATATGCAACCTTGCACCGTGGCGAACACCGCGCGGCCAGCCGCCTCCGGCGTGCCAGAGAACTTCATCGTGCCCTGCGCCGCGCCTTCGGCCAGCACGCGTGCCAACCAGGCTTCGTGCGCGCGGAAGAATCCTTGCAATGCGCCACGCACGCGTTCGGGCAGCGAATTGACCTCGGCCGCCAGCATGCCGGCCAGGCAGAGCTCGCCCGACCCGCAGGCGCGCGATTCCATCATCGACAGATATTGGTCGAGCTGCGCTTGCGCCGGCAGCGACGTGTCGATCCCGCGCATGGCTGCCAGCGCGCGTGCGCTGTAGGCTTCGACGGCCTCGTAGAGCAAGTCGTCCTTGCCCGGAAAGTAATAGTGGATGCTGGACGTCTTTACGCCCACATGCTCAGCCAGGTCGCGGTAGCTGAAGCCGTTGCATCCGCGCGTGCGGATCAGCTTCTCGGCATGGGCCAGAAGCTGTTCGCGAGTGGTGTTGGAAGTAGGAGTGTCCATGGCTGAATATTACCTACTAATAGGTTGATTCGTCATCGGTTCCGGCAGCGTTGCCACTGCTCCAAAACCCTTGCGGACCCCGGCCGGGAATCATCCCGCCCCCCGGGATCCGCATGTACCGGCATGAAGCTCAGCCTTGCACGGGCGGGTAGTCCAGCTCACCGCTGTCGGTCAGGCCATGCGCGCGGGCGGCGGCCAATTCCTGCTGCACTTGCTTGCGGCTCTTGTCGCCGGCCGAGGCAAACATCGTGGCGGCGTAGCCTTCTTCGCCCGACACCAGCTCGCCATTGGCGCGCGCTTCGGCCAGTTCCTGCTGCACCTGGGCGCGGGTCACCGTGCTTTCGGTGTTCAGGGGAGGCGGATAGTCCAGTTCGCCGGCTTGGGCGGCGCCGATGAAGGAAGCGGACAGGATCAGGGCGGATACGAGGGTCTTCATGGTTGATCTCCAGTAAGGATCAGGTGCTGCATCAGGGTTTCGATGGAGCTATCTACTTATAGATAAACATCGAGGGAAAAAAACTCAGCCTTGCACGGGCGGGTAAGCCAGTTCGGCGCTGTCGGTCAGGCCTTGGGCACGGGCGGCGGCCAGTTCCTTCTGGACCTGGGCGCGGCTCTTGTCGCCAGAGGCGGCAAAGATCGTGGCGGCGTAGCCTTCTTCGCCAGACACCAGTTCGCCATTGGCGCGGGCCTGGGCCAGCTCTTGCTGCACTTGGGCGCGGGTCACCGTGCTTTCGGTGTTCAGGGCAGGCGGATAGTCCAGTTCGCCGGCTTGGGCGGCGCCAATGAAGGAAGCGGACAGGATCAGGGCGGATACGAGGGTCTTCATGGTTGATCTCCAGATAACGATTGCGTAGCGATTCAAAAAACTATCTACTTATAGGTAGACAAGAAGGGAAATAAAAAAGCGGTCCTACTGTATTTCTGGTTTCGACGTCGGCGGGTGGTTGGTTTGCTGCGTCGATGGATGAATCTTATCTACTACTAGGTAGATAGCGCAAGGGGGTTTTGTGAAACAAAATAATTCAAGCAACACCGGGACTTCGCCTCACCTATGCCGGAATGGCGCCCCATCCGCGAGTCGGCCTCTCGAACGCGTCGGCCCACACTACCACCAGGGGCAACAAAAAACCCGGTAAATCAGGAATTTACCGGGTTCTTGTTGAAGTCTGATGCCGCGCTGTGGCTTAGAACGGAATATCGTCGTCCATATCCGCCAGATTAGCGCCGCTGCTGGCCGGAGCCGCGGCGGGAGCCGGGCGCTGTTGCGGGGCCGGGCGTTGGGCCGGGGCGCGCTGCTGCTGCGGGCGCGAAGGCGCGTCGTCGTAGCCGCCACCGCCGCCGAAGCTTGCGCCACCGCCGCCGCCGTCTTCGCGGCCGCCCAGCATCTGCATCTGGTCGGCAACGATTTCGGTGCTGTAGCGGTCAGCGCCGGTGTCCTTGTCTTGCCACTTGCGCGTCTTCAGGCGGCCTTCGATGTAGACCGAGCGGCCCTTCTTCAGGTACTCGCCGGCGATTTCAGCCAGGCGGTTGTACATGACGACGCGGTGCCATTCCGTTTCTTCGCGGCGTTCGCCCGAAGCCTTGTCTTTCCAGGTGGAGGTGGTGGCAATGGACATATTGCAGATTGCCGCCCCTTCGGGGCTGTAGCGGACTTCCGGGTCGCGTCCCAGATTGCCCACGAGTATGACTTTGTTAACCGATGCCATGCCGTTGTCCCTCTGTTGTTGACAGCCTGCGTGTGCGTTGCCGCGGACGCGCCGGCAACAACATAAAAGCGATGATGTTGAAGACCGGCTTCATGAAACACGCCGGTCACCGCAACGATGACCGGCGACGCCGGGTTGAACCCTGAGTGAAGCCCTGATTTGATGCGTATTATCGACGAAAAGCGCCCGCCGCGCCAAACCAGGATGTGACAAAGCCGTCCACCCCGGCGGCCCGATTTTCGTGGCTATTGACCGCTATTCGGGGTGCGATCCGCGATTTTTCAGCCCGCCCGCGCCGACGCGGGGCGGTCCGCCTCGGGCAACGGCCGCAGGGCCCAGGTCACCGCCAGCCAGATCGCCGACAGGGCGGCGGCGGCGATGAAAACGGCGCTGGAACCGGAATGCGAGGCCAGCCAGCCGCCCAGCGCGCCACCCGCGAACAGGCCGGCGGCCTGGGCGGTGTTGTAGAAGCCCAGCGCCAGGCCCTTGTAGGCCTGCGGCGCGACCCGCGACACCAGCGACGGCTGCAGGGCTTCCAGCACATTGAAGGCCACGAAGAAGCCCGTCAGGGCGGCTGCCAGGGTGTAGAAGCCATGGCTGGCCGCGGGCAGCAAGGCGCACACCAGCGCCAGCCCGGCCACGGCGGCGCGCAGGGCACCGCGATGGGCGCGGCGCTTTTCGGCGACGAACACCACCGGCACCATCAGCACGAAGGAAACCAGGATGACCGGCAGATAGACCTTCCAGAGCTCGCGCGCGTCCAGGCCGCCCACCTTCGCCAGCAGGGCGGGCACCACGACAAACAGCGCCACCTGGATCAGGTGCAGGACAAAAACGCCGAAATTCAGGCGCAGCAGGTCGCTGTGGGTCAGGACTTCGCGCGGCCGGGCCGCCTGCATGGTGCGGGCCTGGGTCAGCGGCACCACGGGCACCACCCAGCCGGCCACGGCCAGGCAGATCACGCCCAGACAGGCGATGGTCCAGAACAGGCCGGACAGGCCCCACCAGCCCACCAGCACGGGCGACAGGACCAGCGACACGGCGAAGGACAGGCCGATCGACCCGCCCACCATGGCCATGGCCCGGGTGCGGACCTCGTCGCGGGTGGAATCCGCCAGCCAGGCGGTGACGGCCGCGGAAATCGCCCCGGCGCCCTGGATGGCGCGGCCGATGGTGATCCAGTACACGTCGGACGCCTGTGCACAGACGATGCTGCCCGCCACGAACAGCAGCAGGCCGAACAGCACCACGGGACGCCGGCCCCAGCGGTCGGACGCCAGGCCGAAGGGAATCTGCATGAAGGCCTGGGTCAGGCCGTACATGCCCAGCGCCAGGCCAACGCGGGCCGGATCGTCCCCGCCCGGCATGCCGGCGGCGGCCACGGCGAAGACGGGCAGCAACAGGAACAGCCCCAGCATCCGCGCGGCGAAAAGTCCGGCCAGCGCCACGCTGGCGCGGCGTTCGGACGGGGTCAATTTCAGTTTTTTATCTGCCTGCATGCGAAAAATTCAACGATGACTAGGACTCGCCCGCGCGCGTGGATGTCACACGCCCACGGTCTGATCTGGCGGTGCGGCGCCGCCCCCCGGGTCTATCCAGGCTGGAGTACTGCCCCGAACGCAGGGGGATTCGGCGCGCTATAGTACCAAGTTGGCCTTTGAAACCGCTTAAAAGAGCCCGATGGACGTGACAATACGCATTCGGGGTGCGCGCACCCACAATCTCAAGAACGTCTCGCTCGACCTGCCACGCCACAAGCTGGTGGTCGTCACCGGCTTGTCCGGCTCGGGCAAATCGTCGCTGGCCTTCGACACGCTGTACGCGGAAGGCCAACGCCGCTACGTGGAAAGCCTGTCCGCCTACGCCCGCCAGTTCCTGCAGCTGATGGACAAGCCGGACGTGGACCTGATCGAGGGCCTGTCCCCGGCCATCTCCATCGAACAGAAGGCCGCGGGCCACAACCCCCGCTCCACCGTCGGCACCATCACCGAGATCCACGACTACCTGCGCCTCCTGTACGCGCGGGTCGGTACGCCCTATTGCCCTGACCACGGCCTGCCATTACAGGCGCAAAGCGTCAGCCAGATGGTGGACGCGGTGCTGTCCTGGACGCCCGAAACCCGGCTGGCGGTACTGGCGCCCATAGCCCGCGGCAAGAAAGGCAGTTTCGAGGACGAATGCGCCAGCCTGCAGGCGCAGGGCTACGTGCGTCTGCGCGTGGACGGCCAGCTGACCGAAATCGACGGCATGGCGCCGCTGAAGAAGACCGAGAAGCACGACATCGACGTCGTCATCGACCGGCTGCGCATCAAGCCTGAAAGCAAGCAGCGCCTGGCGGAAAGCTTCGAGACCGCGTTGCAGCTGGCCGAGGGCCGCGCCCTGGCGCTGGACATGGACAGCGGCCGCGAACAGGTCTTCTCCAGCCGCTACGCCTGCCCGGTGTGCAGCCACAGCCTGCCCGAGCTGGAGCCGCGCCTGTTCAGCTTCAACAATCCCATGGGCGCCTGCCCCAGTTGCGATGGCATCGGCCAGGTCGGCTTCTTCGACCCCAAGCGCGTGGTCGCCTTCCCGGAGCTGAGCCTGGCGGCCGGCGCCATCCGCGGCTGGGACCGCCGCAACGCCTTCACGCATTCGCTCTTGACCAGCCTGGCGGCGCACTATGAATTCGACATCGAAGCGCCCTTCGAGGAACTGCCCGAGGCGTTGCGCGACAAGGTGCTGTACGGCTCCGGCGACGAAGAGATCTCGTTCCTCTACCTGAACGAAAAAGGCCGCAGCACGGTCAAGCGCCATACATTCGAAGGCGTGATCCCGAACCTGGAGCGCCGTTGGCGCGAAACCGATTCGGCCACCGTGCGCGAAGAGCTCGGCAAGTACCGCAACATCAAGACCTGCCCGGACTGCGGCGGCTCGCGCCTGCGGCCCGAGGCCCGCAACGTGCTGATCGGCCAGGATCCGCGCGGCGGCGAACGCCACGGCCAGGCCATCTACGAGGTCGAGGCCATGCCGCTGTCGACCTGCCTTACCTGGTTCCGCGACCTGAGCCTGACGGGCGCCAAGCAGGAGATCGCGCAACGCATCGTGCGCGAGATCGAGGCGCGCCTGAGCTTCCTGAACAACGTCGGCCTGAACTATCTGTCGCTGGACCGCAGCGCCGATACCATCTCGGGCGGCGAGGCGCAGCGCATCCGGCTGGCCAGCCAGATCGGATCGGGCCTGACCGGCGTGATGTACGTGCTGGACGAGCCCTCCATCGGCCTGCACCAGCGCGACAACGACCGCCTCATCGGCACCCTGCAGCACCTGCGCGACCTAGGCAATAGCGTCATCGTCGTGGAGCACGACGAAGACATGATCCGCATGGCCGACTGGGTCGTGGACATGGGACCGGGCGCGGGCGAGCACGGCGGCCAGGTGGTGGCGCAGGGCGACCCGGAAACCGTGCAGCGCGACCCCCAGTCGCTGACCGGCCAGTACCTGAGCGGCGCGCGCGCCATCGCCATCCCGAAGCGACGCCCCGTCAACGACGAACTGTCCTGGCTGACCCTGACGGGCGCCAGCGGCAACAACCTGAAGAACGTGGACCTGCGCATCCCCGCGGGCCGGCTGGTGTGCGTGACCGGCGTGTCCGGTTCGGGCAAGTCCACGCTGGTCAACGACACCCTGGCGGTCGCCGTGTCGCGCCAGCTGCATCATGCGCAGAGCGAACCCGCTCCTTACGTGTCGATGCAGGGGCTGGAGAACTTCGACAAGATCATCAGCGTGGACCAGAGCCCCATCGGCCGCACGCCGCGCAGCAACCCCGCGACCTACACGGGCCTGTTCACGCCCATCCGCGAACTCTTCGCGGGCGTGCCGGAAGCGCGCACCCGCGGCTACGACCCGGGGCGCTTCAGCTTCAACGTCAAGGGCGGGCGCTGCGAGGCCTGCCAGGGCGACGGCGTGGTCAAGGTCGAAATGCATTTCCTGCCCGACATGTACGTGCCTTGCGACGTCTGCCACGGCAAGCGCTACAACCGCGAAACGCTGGAAATCCGCTATCGCGGCCGCAACATCAGCGAAGTGCTGGACCTGACGGTCGAGCAGGCGCTGGAATACTTCGAGTCCGTGCCGGCCATCGCCCGCAAGCTGCACACGCTGATCGACGTGGGCCTGTCGTATATCCGGCTGGGCCAGAGCGCGACCACCCTGTCGGGCGGTGAAGCGCAGCGCGTGAAGCTGTCGCAGGAACTGTCGCGGCGCAGCACCGGCCGCACGCTCTACATCCTGGACGAGCCCACCACGGGCCTGCATTTCCGCGACATCGAGCTGCTGCTGCAGGTGCTGAACCAGCTGGTCGACAGCGGCAACACGGTGCTGATCATCGAACACAACCTGGACGTCATCAAGACCGCGGACTGGGTGGTCGACATGGGTCCCGAAGGCGGCGACGGCGGCGGGCGCGTGGTGGCGCAGGGCACGCCCGAAGACGTGGCCGGCACGTCCGCCAGCCACACCGGACAATACCTGGGCAAGCTGCTGCGCCGCTGAACCGGCGCCTGAATCATCACATCAACGGCTAGGAAGGATCGCGGCATGTACACCTTGATCATCGGCAACAAGAACTACTCGTCCTGGTCCCTGCGGCCATGGATCGCCCTGCGCGCCGCAGGCATACCCTTTACCGAGCAGAAGCTCGGCTTCTTCACCGAGGAATTCTCGCGCCGCGTGGGCGCGGTGTCGCCCGCGGGGCTGGTTCCGGTGCTGCTGGATGGCGAGTTCGCGATCTGGGACACGCTGGCGATCTGCGAGTACCTGGCCGAACGCCATCCCGAAGCCCGCCTGTGGCCCCAGGACGCGCGCGCCCGGGCCCGCGCGCGGTCGCTCACCGCGCAGATGCACAGCGGCTTTGGCGCGATGCGCCAGGCGCTGCCCATGAACGTCGAAGCGCACCTGCCCGGCATCGACTTTCCTGCGGCCGCGCAACAGGACATCGAGCGCCTGCAAGCGATCTGGCGCAACACGCGCGCGGCATTCGGCCAGGGCGGGCCGTTCCTGTTCGGCGAGTTCTCGATCGCCGACGCCTTCTTCGCGCCGGTGGTCTCGCGTTTCACGACCTATGGCATCGCGGCGTCCGGCCCGGTGCGCGACTACATGGACGCCGTGCAGGCGCTGCCCGCCATGCAGGAATGGACCCGCGACGCGCTCGCGGAAGCCACCTTCGTGCCCGAGGACGAGCCCTACCGCAAGCAGCGCTGAAGCACGTCAATCGGCGCGTTCAATCGCGCAGGCGCTGGGCCACGAATTCACGCACCAGCGCCATCGCCGGCGCCTCGGTGCGGCCCGTCAGCGTCACCATTGCAAACAGCGCGTGGCTGCGCAGCGGCGGGTCGGTAGGCAGTTCCGTCAGTTCGCCCGCGGCGATGCCGACCCGCGCCGCGCCCACGATGCCCAGGAATACCGCGTCCGACACGCGCACCGCTTCCAGCACGCTGCCGATTTCATCGCAGCGCAGGCGCATCGCGGTCTGCGGATCCGCCTCGACGCCGAAATGGTCGACCACGATGCGCACGGTATCCGCTGCAAGAAACGTGGACGCCAGCGGATAGGCCGCAACCTCCGCGAAGCGCGCCGGCCGCCCGGCCTGGGCCAGCGGATGGCCGCGGCGGCAGATGAATCCGGCGCGCATTTCCGAGATGGGTTCGATGCGCAGGTCGGCCGCCGGCACGATGCCGCGCGTATCGACCACCAGCGCGTCCAGGCGCCGCTGGCGCAACAGCGCCAGATGGGCCTCGGGCGAGCCGCGCATCACGTCCAGCCGCAACTGCGGATAGTGCTGCGCCACGTGCGCCAGCAGCGGCGTCATGAGCATGACGCCCGGCCCTGAACCCAATCCGATGCTGATGCTGCCCCGGTCGCCCTGGGTCAGCAGTTCCGCGCTGCGGCGCAGCTCGCCCGATTCGAACAGGATGCGCCGCGCGCGGCCGGCGACGGTCAGGCCCAGCGGGGTCAGCTCCGTGCGCTTGCCCATGCGGTCCAGCAGGCGCGCGCCCAGGTCTTCTTCCAGCAGGCGGATGCTGCGGCTGAGCGCCGACTGGGTCAGGTACAGGCGTTCGGCCGCACGGCTGAAGGAACCCGCCTCGGCCACGGCCAGCAGATGTTCGAGCTGCTTGAGATTCATGCCCGGGTCCCGATTAAGTATGAGTTTTTTTTCTAGCTTCCAGAATAACAATTCGTTAGACAACTAGCGAGGCCTGTCCCTAGCATGCGGATCACGACTAGATCATTCCAAGGGGAATTTCGTGAGCATGCTTTCCAATGGCCTGCGCCTGGCCGGCTGTGCGCTGGCGCTGGGCGCGGCGCTGCTGGCCCAGGGCGCCCGGGCCGCAGACTATCCCGACCGGCCCGTCATGATGATGGTGCCCTACCCGGCCGGCGGCGCGTCCGATTCCATCGCCCGCGTGGTGGCCCCGCCCGTCTCCAAGCAACTGGGCCAACCCGTGCTGGTGGAGAACCTGGGCGGCGTGAGCGGCGCGCTGGGCGCGCAGAAGGTGCTGGGCGCCAAGGCTGACGGCTATTACCTGTTCCAGGGCTCGCCCAACGAGCTGATCCTGTCCCCCATTGCCAATCCCGCGGTCAAGCTCAAGAGCGAGGATTTCCGCCTGGTGCAGATGATCGGCATGGCCCCATTGGTGATCGTGGCGCGCGCCGACCTGCCCGCCAACAATGCCGACGAGCTGGTCACGCTGGCGCGCTCGCGCTCGGCCACCCAGCCGCTGACGTTCGGCAGCGTGGGGGTGGGTTCGCTGTACCACGTGCTGGGCGAGCACATGGCGCGCACCATCGGCGCCAACATGATGCATGTGCCCTACAAGGGCGGCGCGCCGTTGATGCAGGACATCGGCGGCGGCCAGGTGGACCTGGCCATCCTGCCGCTGTCGCAGCAGCAGGTGGCGCTGGCCGAGCAGGGCCGCATCAAGCTGCTGGCCAGCCTGGACCCGCAGCGCAGCCAGTTGCCCGCGCTCAAGACCGTGCCGTCGGTCAACGAAGGCCAACTGATCAAGGGCTTCAACTTCACCACCTGGACTGGCTACTTCGTCAAGCGCGACACGCCGCAAGACGTGGTGGCGCGCCTGAACGCAGCGCTCAACGCCGCCATGCAGGATGCGGCGGTGAAGGACAGCCTGGCGCACCAGAACATCGAAGTCTCCGCCCCCATGAGCGCGGAACAGGCCGACGCCATGTACCGCGCCGAGACCGAGCGCTTTCGCGAAATCTCCAGCCACGTGAAACTGGCAGGCAACCAGTGACCCGATTCCAGGACCTCTCCGACATGCATCCCATCCTGCAGGCGATGACCGCCCAGGCCGACGAATTCGTCTCGATCCGCCGCGACATCCACCGCCACCCCGAACTCGGCTTCCAGGAATTCCGCACCAGCGACCTGGTGGCGCAGTGCCTGACGCAATGGGGCTATGAAGTGGAACGCGGGCTGGGCGGCACCGGCGTGGTGGGGCAGTTGCGCCGCGGCAGCGGCGGCAAGCGCCTGGGCCTGCGCGCCGACATGGACGCCCTGCCCATCCAGGAAGCGACGGGCCTGGAACACGCCAGCTGCAACGAAGGCGTCATGCACGCCTGCGGCCACGACGGCCACACCGCCATGCTGCTGGCGGCCGCGCACCACCTGGCCAGGCATGGCGACTTCGACGGCACGCTCAACCTGATCTTCCAGCCCGCCGAGGAAGGCCTGGGCGGCGCCAAGCGCATGATGGAAGACGGACTGTTCAGCAAGTATCCCTGCGACGCCATCTTCGCCATGCACAACATGCCGGGCCATCCGCAAGGCCGCCTGCTGCTGCGCGACGGCGCCGCGATGGCTTCGTCCGACAACGTCACCATCGTGCTGGAAGGCGTGGGCGGGCACGGCGCGATGCCGCATTGCGCCGCCGATCCGGTGGTGGCTGGCGCGGCCATCGTGCTGGGCCTGCAAAGCATCGTCGCCCGCAATATCGATCCCCTGCACATGGCGGTGATCACGGTCGGCGCATTCAACGCGGGCAAAGCCAACAACGTCATCCCCCAGACCGCCACGCTGAAACTCAGCGTGCGCGCGCTGGACCGCGGCGTGCGCGACACGCTGCAAGCCCGCATCACGGAACTGGTCCACAGCCAGGCGGCCAGCTATCAGGTGCGCGCCACCATCGACTACGGCCGCGGTTATCCCGTGCTGGTCAACACCCGCGAAGAAACCGATTTCGCGCGCCAGGTGGCGGTGGAACTGGTAGGCGCCGACCAGGTGGAACTCCAGACCCGCGCGCTGACCGGCAGCGAGGACTTCGCCTTCATGCTGGAGGAAGTGCCAGGGTCCTACCTGCTGGTGGGCAATGGCGATGGCTCGGCGGAAGGCTTCAACAGCGGGCATGGGGCCTGCATGGTGCACAACCCGGGCTATGACTTCAACGACCACAGCCTGCCCGTGGGCGCTGCCTACTGGGTGCTGCTGACGCAGCGCTATCTGGCGGGCTGAGGCCGCGGCGCAAGCCTGAGGCCCGCGGGCCTCAGGCCATCTCGAACAGGCGCTTGTGCTCGCGGATGGCGTAGCGGTCCGTCATGCCCGCGATGTAGTCGGCGATGGCGCGGGCCTGCTCGTTGAAAGCCGGCCGGCGATAGTCGGGCGGCAACAGCCGCGGATCGTCCAGGAAAGCCGCGAACAGCTCGCGCACGATGCGCCGCGCCTTGGTCGTCATGCGCAACACGCGGTAGTGGCGGTACAGGTTGTCGAACAGGAATTTCTTCAGCGCGTCGGCCTCGCTCCGGATCTCGGGCGAAAAGGTCGCCAGCGGCGGCGCGCGGCGCACGTCGTCGGCAGTGGCGGGCGCGAACTCGCGGATGCGCGCCAACGAGGTCCGCGTCAGGTCGACGATCAGCGTATTGATCATGCGGCGTATGGTCTCGGCCACCGCGCGACGCGCAGCCAGCCCCGGATAGCTTTCCAGCACGTGGGCGTGGTGGCGCTCGAAGATCGACACTTCCTTCAGCTGTTCCAGCGTGATCAGGCCCGAGCGCAGGCCGTCGTCGATGTCGTGGTTGTTGTAGGCGACCTCGTCCGCCAGGTTGGCCAACTGCGCCTCCAGCGAGGGTTGGGTGCGGTCCAGGAAGCGCTGGCCCACGTCGCCCAGCTGCCGCGCATGCGCGGCCGAACAATGCTTGAGGATGCCTTCGCGCGTTTCGAAGCACAGGTTCAGGCCGTTGAAGTCCGCGTAGCGTTCTTCCAGTTCGTCCACCACCCGCAGGCTTTGCAGATTGTGCTCGAAGCCGCCCGCCTCCGGCGCCAATTCGCGCATGCAGGCGTTGAGTTCGTCCTGGCCCGCATGACCGAACGGCGTGTGGCCCAGGTCGTGCGCCAGCGAGATGGCTTCGGTCAGGTCTTCGGACAGGCCCAGGCTGCGCGCCAGCGTGCGCGCAATCTGGGCCACTTCCAGGCTGTGGGTCAGGCGGGTGCGGAACAGGTCGCCCTCGTGGTTCACGAAGACCTGGGTCTTGTACTCCAGGCGCCGGAAGGCGCTGGAATGGACGATGCGATCGCGGTCGCGCTGGAACTCCGTCCGGTTTTCCGGCGGCGGCTCGGCATAGGTCCGCCCGCGCGATTGAGACGGGTGGGATGCATAGGAAGCCAGTTCTTTCATCTGCAACACCGTCTCCATCACGGCTATTGGGTGGTGCGGGCCAGCACGGCGCGCACGGCGTCGTCGGGGGCCGCGCGCATCATGGCCTCGCCGATGCGGGTCATGAGCACATAGCGGATCGAGCCGCCTTCGGTCTTCTTGTCGACCTGCATCAGGTCCAGCCAGCGGTCGGCGCCCAGGTCGGGGGCCACGACGGGACAGCCGATGGCGGCCACCAGCGCGCGCACGCGCTCCACGTCGGCACGGTCAAAGCCGGCGACGTCGGCCGACAGCTCGGCAGCCTGCACCATGCCGCAACCGACGGCTTCGCCATGCAGCCAGGCGCCGTAGCCCAGGCCGGATTCGATGGCGTGGCCGAAGGTGTGGCCCAGGTTGAGGATGGCGCGCAGGCCCGACTCGCGCTCGTCCTTGCCCACCACTTGCGCCTTGAGTTCGCAGGAGCGGCGGATGGCGTAGGCGACCGCCTCGGGGTCCAGTTCGCGCAGCTTCTGCGCATTGTCCTCGCACCAGGACCAGAATTCCGGGTCCAGGATCAGGCCGTACTTGATCACTTCCGCCAGGCCCGCGGACACCTCGCGCGCCGGCAGCGTGTTCAGCACGTCGGTATCGATCTCGACGGCGACCGGCTGGTAGAACGCCCCGATCATGTTCTTGCCCAGCGGATGGTTGACGGCGGTCTTGCCGCCCACCGACGAATCGACCTGCGACAGCAGGGTCGTGGGCACCTGCAGGAAGCGCACGCCGCGCATATAGACCGCGGCCGCGAAACCGGTCATGTCGCCGATGACGCCGCCGCCCAGCGCCACCAGCACGCAGCGGCGGTCCAGGCGGTTGCCCAGCAGCGCGTCGAAGATCAGGTTCAGCGACTGCCAGTCCTTATAGGCCTCGCCGTCGGGCAATTCGATGCGCAGCACCCGCTTGCCGGTCCGGGCCAGCGCGGCTTCGGCGCGCTCGCCGTACAGGGCGGCGACGGTCGGGTTGGTCACCACGGCGATCGCGGTGGCGTCGGCGGGGATGCACTGGTCCAGGGCGTCCAGGCGGCCGGGGCCGATGTGGATCGGGTAGGCTCCGCCCGGGGTGTCCACGTGTACTACGTTCATATGCGCTTCTCGAAGGCTTGCAGTTGCGGCAGCAGCGCCTTGACCAGGGTGTGTATGGGCATGGCGCCCGTCTCCACCACCAGGTCGGCTACTTCCTTATAGAGGGGTTCCCGCAGGGTCATGAGGTCGCGCAGCGTGCCGCGCGGGTCGGCCGTGGCCAACAGGGGACGGTTGCGGTCGCGGCAGGTGCGGCGGAACAGTTCGTCCACGCTGGCGCGCAGGTAGACCACGATGCCGCGCTCGCGCAGGCGCTGACGGTTTTCCGGCGCCAGGATCGCGCCGCCGCCGGTCGCAAGAATTATGTTGCGCCGTTGGGTACACTCTTCCAAGGCGGCAGATTCCCGGCGACGAAAACCGGCTTCGCCCTCGATTTCGAAGATTACCGGCACCCGCACGCCGCAACGCGCCTCGAGCTCATGATCCAAGTCCATAAACTCGCGCCCCAGGGCACGCGCCAGGCCACGCCCTATGGTGGTCTTGCCCGCGCCCATCATCCCGACCAGGAAAACCGGCAGGTCATGCGGCAGCGTGGCGGCCTTGCCTGTGCACTCGATCGCGCAAGGCTGGTTTTCGGGCGTCTCGCAGGAGGACGCCGGGTCCGGGTCAGCCTCCGGACATGAGTTAGCGGAAAAGTTCATGACGGCATTATCACATCAGCCGCCAGTTGCCCGCCTACCACACTGAACGATTTTGTTACAGAAACCGGTGCCCCGTGCCAAGACGGACCCGGAGATACCCGTAAAATCGCCGCGATGAGCAAGCCCCAGAATTCCTCCAAGAAAGACAAGCCCGCCAAGAGCGGTTCCCCGATACTGCGATTCTTCGTAAAAACCGGCATTTTCTTTGCCGGCCTGTTCCTGTGCGGCGTGCTGCTGGCTGGGATGGCGTTGGCGCTGGCCTGGCCCAACCTGCCCGACCTGAACGCCATGACGGACTACCGCCCCCGGGTGCCGCTGCGCGTCTTTACGGCGGACCGCGTCCTGATCGGCGAATTCGGCGAAGAGCGCCGCAACGTGCTGCGCTTCAACGAAATCCCGGACGTCATGAAGTCCGCGGTGCTGGCGGCCGAGGACGACCGCTTCTACCAGCACGGCGGGATCGACTGGATGGGCGTGGCGCGCGCCGGCCTGACCAACCTGGTCAGCATGTCGAAGTCGCAGGGCGCCAGCACCATCACGATGCAGGTGGCGCGCAACTTCTACCTGTCGTCGGAAAAGACCTATTCGCGCAAGTTCTATGAACTGCTGCTGACCTTCAAGATCGAGTCGGAGCTCACCAAGGACCAGATCCTCGAGCTCTACATGAACCAGATCTACCTGGGCCACCGCGCCTATGGTTTCGCGGCCGCCTCGCGCACCTACTTCGGCAAGCCCCTGTCCGAAGTCACGCCTGCGGAAGCCGCCATGCTGGCCGGCATCCCCAAGGCGCCCTCGCGTTTCAACCCTATCGCCAACCGCCCGCGCGCCGAGCTGCGCCAGCGCTACGTGCTGGGCCGCATGCACTCGCTGGGCTACCTGACCGAACCGGAATACCAGCAGGCGCTGGCCCAGCCCATCGTCATGAAGTCCGCGGAAGGCACGCCGGCCGGCGGCTATTCCATCCATGGCGAGTACGTGGCGGAACTGGCACGCCAGCTGTTGTTCAACGTGTACCAGGACAACGTCTATTCGCGCGGCATCAATATCTACACCACCGTGCAGTCCAAGGACCAGGAAGCGGCCTACCGCGCCGTGCGCGAAGGCGTGCTGGAATACACGCGCCGCGCGCCCTACCCCGGCCCCGAGGAACAGCTCGACCTGCCGCCGGGCACCGAGAATAACCCGCAGGCGCTGGACGAATTCCTGGACGGCGTGTTCGACAAGTTCAGCGACAGCGGTGACCTGCTGACGGCGCTGGTGCTGTCGGCCAGCCCCACCGAAGTGAAGCTGGCGCGCAGCTCGCGCGAGATCATCACCGTCACCGACAAGAAGGTGCTGGGCGTCGTGGCGCGCGCGCTGAACGACAAGGCCAAGCCCGAGCAGCGCATCAAGCGCGGCTCCGTGGTCTACATCCGCAAGTTCGGCGACAACTGGGAAATCATCAACCTGCCTTCGGTGCAGGCGGCCTTCGTGGCGCTGTCGCCGCAAGATGGCGCCATCCGCGCCATGGTCGGCGGCTTTGACTTCTACCGCGGCAACTTCAACCGGGTGACGCAAGCCTGGCGCCAGCCGGGTTCGAACATCAAGCCCTTCATCTACGCCGCTTCGCTGGAACGCGGCCTGACCCCGGGCACGCAGATCTCGGACCAGCCCTTCGAACTGACGGCCGCGCAGACCGGCTCCAAGGCCTGGAACCCGAAGAACTACGGCAACCAGTACGAACCCATGCTGACCCTGCGCCAGGGCCTGTACAAGTCCAAGAACATGGTGTCGATCCGTATCCTGCAGGCCATCGGCCCGCAGTACGCGCAGGACTACCTGACCCGCTTCGGCTTCGACAAGGCCCGCCAGCCCGCCGTGTTGCCGCTGGCGCTGGGCGCGGGCTCGGTCACGCCCTTGCAGCTGGCCGGCGCCTTCTCGGTGTTCGCCAATGGCGGCTACCGCGTCACGCCCTACCTGATCGACCGCGTCTCCGACAGCAGCGGCAAGGTCATCATGCAGTCCAAGCCGGTCGTGGCCGGCGACGCCGCGGCCCGCGCCATCGATCCGCGCACGGCCTGGGTCATGGACGACATCCTGCGCGGCGTGGCCACCTACGGCACCGCAGCGCGCGCCCGCGTCCTGCTCAAGCGCAACGACATCGCAGGCAAGACCGGCACCACCAACGAATCGGTGGACGCCTGGTTCTCCGGCTACACCCCGTCGCTGGTCGCCACCGCATGGCTGGGCTTTGACCAGCCCAAGTCCCTGGGTTCGCGCGAAACCGGCGGCGGCGTCGCCATGCCGATCTGGGTCGATTACATGCAGACGGTCCTCAAGGGCGTGCCCGAAGAGAAGCCGCGTCCCCGCCCCGATGGCCTGCTGGTCGAAAACGGCGAGTTCTACTTCTCCGAATTCCCGCCCGGACAAGCGGTGGCGCGCCTGGGCTTGCCCGAGGCCGACACGCTGGGTGAGTTCCTCAACGGCCTGAACGGCAGCACCAGCGAGGAAACCCGGATCAAGGTGGCGCCGGGCGTAGGCACGCAAGGCAACACGCCCTGGTCCCAGAAGATTCCGTTCTGACGCGCAAATGACAAGGCCGGCCCCATGGGGCCGGCCTTTTTTTCGCCTGAAGCTGACGTTTTACAGGCGTATCGTCACGGGTACGCCGGCTGCCGCGGAACAGATCTGCGACAGGGCATCCGGCAACTGCGGGCCGCCTCGGGTATCGTTCCAGTGCTGGCCATCGTAGCGGTAGTGAAAGCCGCCGCTGCGCGCCGCGACCCACAGCTCCTGCATGGCAGCCTGGCTGTTCACCACCACATGGGTGTTGTCCTCGAAAACCATCGTCAGCACATTGCCGCTGCGGCTGGTTTCGACGTCGACATCGAGCGAAGCCGCCCAGTCATCGGCCTGGCTTTCGATGCTGTTCAGCACCTGGTCGATCAACGCAAGAAATTCGGTTTCGGTCATAATCGAGCCTGCAAGATTTAGGAGTTCCCAGTGTTCCACTTGGCATTTCGCCGCATGGTCCTTCGCATTGTAGCCACGCTGCTGGCGACCGGCATGGTTGCCGCCTGCGGGTATAAGGGCCCCTTGTACATGCCGACGCCGGACGGCAAGCCGCCCTCGCGCACGCAGCCGCAGCCGCAACCGACGGCCATCCCGCCGGTGCAGTCCATTCCATGACCCCCCGATTCCCCGCGCAGCCTGAACTGGCCGGTCATCCGTACTTCCAGTTCCGCAACAATGTCCTGTACGCCGAGGACGTGCCGCTGGATCACCTGGCCGAAAAGCTGGGCACGCCGTTGTACGTTTACTCGCGCGCCGCGCTCAAGGCTGCCTGGGAATCCTACCGCAATGCCGTCGGCCAGCATCCGGTGCTGGTCTGCTACGGCATGAAGGCCAATTCCAACCTGGCCGTCCTGAAGGAATTCGCGCGCCTGGGCGCGGGCTTCGACATCGTTTCCGGCGGCGAGCTCAAGCGCGCCCTGGCGGCCGGTGCGGACCCGTCCAGGATCGTATTTTCCGGCGTGGGCAAGCAGGCCTGGGAAATGCGCGCCGCGCTGGCCGCCAAGGTCAAGTGCTTCAACGTCGAGTCCGAAGCCGAACTGCGCCGGCTGTCGGACATCGCGCATGACATGGGTCTGCGCGCGCCCGTTTCGCTGCGGGTGAATCCGGACGTGGATGCGCAGACGCATCCATACATCTCCACCGGCCTGAAGGAAAACAAGTTCGGCATCGCCATCGAATCGGCGCTGGACGTCTACCGCCTGGCCCAGTCGCTGCCGGCCCTGGAAATCGTGGGCGTGGACTGCCACATCGGTTCGCAGCTCACCGACATCAGTCCCTATTTCGACGCGCTGGAAAAGCTGCTGGACCTGATCGAAAAGCTGGATCAGGCCGGCATCCGGATCGTCCATCTGGACCTGGGCGGCGGCCTGGGCATCCGCTATACGGATGAGATCCCGCCCTCGCCCCAGGCCTTGCTGGACCGTGTCTTCGAACGCCTGAACGCGCGCGGCTTCGGCCATCTGCACCTGGTGCTGGAGCCCGGCCGCTCGCTGGTGGGCAACGCCGGCGTGCTGCTCACGCGGGTCCAGTACCTGAAGCACTCGGAAGCGCGCAACTTCGCCATCGTCGACGCCGCCATGAACGACCTGCTGCGTCCCGCGCTGTACGAAGCCTTCCACGGCGTGCGCCCCGTGCATCCGCGCGCGGGCGACGAAACCCTATACGACATCGTCGGCCCGGTCTGCGAAAGCGCCGACTGGCTGGCCCGGCAGCGCAAGCTTGCTCTCCAACAGGGCGACCTGCTGGCGGTGGAGTCCGCGGGCGCCTACAGCATGGCCATGGCCAGCAATTACAACGCCCGCCCCCGCGCGGCGGAAGCCATGGTCGACGGTGACAAGTACTACGTCGTGCGCCAGCGCGAAACGCTGGACGACCTGCTCAAGGGCGAATCCACGCTGCCCTGAGGGGCTGCCGCCATCCGCGGCGCGGACCGCGCGCCGCATAGGGGCGCGATGCCGCTCATTTCACTCGAACTCATGCGTGATGGAAGCCGGCCGGCCCGGCGCTACTGTCAGGGTCATGCGGTAATCGCCCGCTGATGCGTTGCGCACCGTCACCTGGTAACGGCCTGGCGGCAGGGACAGTTCGCGCAGCGGCGGGCTGACGCCGCGCGAGCGGCCATTGACCACCACCTCTCCCCACGGACGCACGGCCACGCGCACCGTGACAGGCGCCGCCTGAGGCGGCGGCGTCGCGGGCGCGGCGGGCTCTGACGCGGCGGGGGCTGCCGCGGCTTCAGGCTCAGGGGCGCTATCTGGCTTCGGGCTGGCGGACGGCATGGTGGAGCCAGTGGCTGCGGCCTGCGGCGGCGAGGCTGGTAGGGCCGCGGCGGGGGAATCCGGCGGGGTCGGTGGAGTCGGCGCGGGCGCGGGTTGCGGCTGTGGTTCCGACGGCGGCAGGGGTTGCGGCGGCGGTTGGGACGGTGGCTCCGATTGGGGCTGGGGTTGCTGCTGAGCTTGAGGCGGCGCCACGCCAGCCAGCTCCACCGGCGGCTGTGCCGGCCGCAGCCATGCATATCCCCCCGCCGCAAGCAGCAAAAGGCCCGCCACGGCCAGCGGCAGCATGCGCCGCGCGCGCGTCGGGTGTTCCGGCCGCATCGCGGTCAGGCGAGCGGCGGCCGGCGGCGGATCGGCAAGGTCGCCGGCGGGCGTCTCCATCATCAATGAAGGCGCGGTCATGTCCGGCTCCGGATCCTCCACAGGAGCGGCCACAGAAACCGCCGCAGGAGCCGGCACCGCCGGCGGGATCACGCCCATCGCCGCAGCAAGCGCCACGGCTGTCCGCGGCCTCGCCTGCGCCTCCATCGCCAGGCCCTCGTCCACGGCGGCGCAGAAGGCCGCCCGATAGGCGCCCGGATGCCACTCATCCAGAGGCGGGCAATCGTCCCGTACACGGCGCGCCAGCGCGCCTGGAGGGGCCGCGCCCGTCGCCAGGAAGTACGCCAGCGCCGCCAGCCCGTACACGTCCGTCCAGGGGCCGCAAGAATGCCCCGGATCGTCCGTGTACTGTTCGAACGCGGCGTAACCGGCATGCCGCGCTGCGTCTTCGTCATCGGGCGCCGCATCGAAAGGCGGCGCCAGGACGGCAAAACCCTGCCCGTCGCGGACCACGGCATCTGGGCAAATGCCGCCATGTGCCCGGCCGCCTTCGTGCATGGCGGCCAGGGACGCGGACAGGCCGGCGACCACGCGCAGGATCTCCTGTTCACGCTGCCGCCCGGGCGACAGGCGCAGGATATCGTCCAGGCGCTCCACATCTGGCGCGGCCGGGAAGCCCCCCGCGCCCGGTCCAGGCGGCACAGCTGAAGTTCGTAGCATGCGCGGTCCTCCGGCAGATTCAGGGATGCCAGGTCGGCAGGGATGAGAACAGCCTGGCGAACAGCGTCGCGTTCAGCGCGCCGCCATGGATGTAGGTCTGCAAGGCCGCGCCGTCCGCCTGGTTGGTCCACCAATAGCTGGTGTGGGAACTGGGGTTGAAGCAGAACGGCAGGTCGGGCCAGGCGCCCAGCGCGCGGCGCGCCAGCGGCGCGGAATCCTGCTCGCGGCCGGCGCTCAGGATATCCATGATGTCGCTGCCGCCGCGCGGCGCGGCGGCGCCCGGCGCTGCGGCAGGCGTACGCACCTGCTGCAGGCTGCGGTCGAACTGCTCCGCCGGGCAGCCATGGCGCACCGCCGCCAGCATGCTGGCGCCGATCTGCCGGTAGTAGTCGCTGGCGCCATCCAGGATGCTGCTGTGGTACTGCGCGGGCGGTACGGCCATGACCACGCACAGCGGGTAGCCCCGGCCCACCCGGTCGCGGCTGGGCGTGATGCAGCCCAGCTGTGCGACACCCGCGCCCGGCCCGGCGGGAATCGCGAAATTCCAGATGGGCGCCGACGCGAAACCGCGCGCGGCATTGACGTCCGGCGCCTGCTTCAGCGCCGCCAGCCCGAACTGCAGCCAGCGGTCCCACCAGGTGATCAGCTCGCGCGGCAGGCGCCGGTGCACGAAGTCGCCCGCCGCCGGAATCTTGCCGTACCAGCCCACACGCCCACGCTCCACTGCTAGCTCCATGTCCATGTCCTGTTCACGACGCGCCCGGGCAGGCGAACGCCTGCATCTCGGCCAGATGGAAAGGGCTCTTGACGCTGCTGGCGGTGATCTCCAGCACCACCTTGCGCCCGCCCAGATCGAATGTGGCCAGCGTGACCTCCGGCGTGGCCCCCCGTCGCAGCTGGGCGCGGTCCAGCATGCGGTTCAGCGCCCAGGGGCCCGACGTGGTCATGCCAGCCGCGCCGACCTGCGGCGTGAGCTCGATGCGCACCTGGTTGCTGCCGCGCGGACCGGGCCACTGCACCGTGGTCGCCACCTGCGGACCATGCGCGTAGCGCACCGCCTGGCCATCCACGTCCATCACGAACTGGGTAATGCCCGCGTCCATTTCCACGGGCCTGATGGCCACCCGATACGAGGGCATGGGGTTGCCCGCCATGAAATACACGTCGCGGATCACGCCCGCGCGCTGGAACGCGTCCAGCGTGGTGGAGTTCTCCCCCGACTTGCCGTCGATGCCGGGCTTGAAGCGCCAGCGCTGTCCGGAAACGTCGATCTGGTTCGCCAGGTTCTTCTGGAAGAAGTCGTCCATCAGGCCATTGGGCCCGAACAGCCGCGCCATATCGTTGGGCGCCACGTCGCGCGCCGAACGGCTCGAAAACGGATAGCGTCCGGCCACGGACTGGCCGCAGAACATGCCGATGGTGGCGGACACGGTCTCGCCCATGCGCGCGCGGGCCACGTCGGACACCTCGCCGGACGCGTTCACCGACAGCGAGTTGAGCACGTCGCGCAGCGGCCCTGGCAAGCGGCCCGCCTCGGCCCTCAGCTTGGTCACGGAATCCGAGCTGGGTGCGGGGCTGCCGCTGCGCAAGGCCGCATCCGCCGCCGTCAGATAGGTATAGAGCTCGTTGATGAGGCCGGTGGTAGCTGCGATCGGCGAGGTGGCGCCGGCCGCCGCGCCCTCGCCTTCGGCCAGCCGACGGTACGGCTCGAAATGCTGGTCCACGATGCGCTCCAGCTTCTCGTCGGTGGCGTCGGCCCGCATGGCCGCGCCGGGCCCGGTTGGCCCGAACATCTGCTCCAGCGCCTCGCGCGTGCTGCTGACGCGGTCGCGCGCCTGGTCCACCAGCGAGCGGTCATCCTTGCCGGTATCGCGCAGCAAGGAGGTCTCGCGCGCAACGCCGCGCACCAGCTGCACCAGCGGAGACTCCGGCGCGGACAAGGTGCGCGCCATCTGGATGTTCTGCAGCAGCGACTTGCTGGGCGCCAGCTGCATATCGTTCAGATAGCCGTCCCACTGCGCCACGTAGTCGTTCATGTACAAGCGCTTGATGTCGACCACCAGCTGGCGTTGCGCCGTCTGGTCCAGCTGGCTGCGCAACGGGATGTTCAGGATCCACGCATCATCCGAACGCAGCACCTCGGCCACGCCGGTCACGCGCTTGTTGAACACGTCCCAATAGCCGCGATAGCTGTAGAGCGCGGGAATGCCCTGGCTCAACGGCTTGCCGCTCTTGCGCACGAAGACGGCGCTGGCCTGCGCGCCGCCCAGCGTCACCACCGTGATCTCGGGCGCCGCGTCGGCGTTGGCCAGGGTGCGGCGCAGCCGGCTGTAGGCGCGTTGCGCCAGCGTGTAGCGCGCCAGCTTCTCGCGCGCCTGGGCCACCAGCGCGTCGTCCTTGGGAAACGGCGACGCCAGCACGTGGCTCTGCGTCAGGTTGCGCAGGTGCAGCGACAGCTGCTCATACTGGCGCCGCGTGTAGCCTTCAGGCAGGGTGGCCTGCATGTCCGAGAGCAGCCACGCATGCATGAACTCCGCGTCGTAGCGTTCGGCCTCGTACAGCATCAGATAGGCCCGCAGCGCCTCGTAGGAATACTCCAGGTCGCTGGCCGAGGCGTCGCGCAGGGCGGTCTCGACGCGCCGCGCCACCTGCGGCAGCAGCACCTGGTCCAGCGTGTTGCCGTACACGCCCTGCGCCGCCGCCCGCAGCTTCTGGCCCTGGTAGAGGCCATAGCGATAGCTCAGGGGCGGATTGTCGATCTCGAAGCCCTCGTGCTGGGGCAGGTACCAGAGGCTGTCCAGGAAGGGCATCAGCCCCAGCAGGTCGCCGGTGCGCGTGATCTTGATGTCGCGGCTCAGCTTCTCCACCGCCGGCACCCGCCGCGCCACCTCTTCCACGTAATCGGCGTTGTTGCGATAGCTCATCGTCCAACCCGCGACCAAGGCCAGGAAGGCCGCTGTCACCAGGCCGTACCCCGCCCAGTGCAACTGCCGATAGCGGCGTTCCCAACGCAGGTTGCGGCTGGCCAGGCCGGCCTCGCGGAAGATGACGTCCTGCAGCAGGTTCTTCAGGAAGTAGCTGCGTCCTTCCGCCTCGCCCGGCACGCTGGCCGCGGGCGCGGCGCCGCCGTCGATGCGCAGGTAGCGCTTCAGATGGCCAGTCACCTGGTCGAAGGTCTCTCCGCCCTGCGTGCCGCTGGTGAAGTAGACGCCTCGCGGAATGACCCGCGCCTCGAACTTCGAAGTCGCGAACACATCGCTCAGGAAATGGCCCAGGATGGCCTGCAGGCCCGCGAACTGCTGCGGCAACATGTAGGCAAGCGCGCGCCGCGCAGGATCGCTCTCGGCCGCCACCACTTCAGGCAAGGCGTCATCCAACCGCCGCTGCAACAGCGCATACTCTTCGTGAAAGGCTTCATACAGGTCGAAACCCGGCTCCTGCGCGCGCGCATACGGCAAGGTAAAGCCCCAGATCTGCGCCAGCTCCTCTCGGGTAAAGGAAGCGAAGTACTCTTCGAAGCCGGACAGCAGATCCGTCTTGGTCACCAGCACATACACCGGGAATGCGATGCCCAGCTGCTCGCGCAATTCCTGCAGGCGGCGTCGCAGCACTGCCGCATGCTGCGCCCGTTCCGCATCCGACGCCGACAGCAGGTCTTCGACGCTGACAGTGAGCATGGCGCCGTTGATGGGCTGGCGGCCGCGGTACTTGGACAGCAGGCCGAGAAAGCCGCGCCACTCTTCTTCGTCGCCGGTCGGATCGCTTTCGTGCGTGGTGTAGCGCCCCGCCGTGTCCAGCAACACGGCATCGTCAGTGAACCACCAGTCGCAATTGCGCGTGCCGCCCACGCCGCGCAAGGCCACCTTGCCGTAGCGTTCGGCCAGAGGAAAGTTCAAGCCTGAATTCACCAGCGCGGTGGTCTTGCCCGCGCCCGGCGCGCCGATGATCACGTACCAGGGCAGCTGATACAGGTACTGCTTGGAGAACCGGTCCAGCGCGCCGCGCCTGCCGCGGCTCTCGAAGCGGGTCTTGCGCAGCAGTTCCACGGCCTCGTGAAAGCGCGCCTCCAGCTGGCGTATCTCGTCGTTGCCGGCGGCTTCCTCCAGCGGCTTTTCCGCCTTGGGCCGGGGCCGCCGCAACTGGCTCAGCAGCTGCGCGTTCAAGCGCCCTTCGCGCCATTTGCGCCACAACAGCCGCAGCAGCCAGATCGCGAACATCGCCACGATGACGGCGATGCGCACCGTTTCGCTTTCCAGCGGGCGCACCGTGCCGATGGCGATGAGCGGCCCCGCGATCCAGATCAGCACCGCCAGGGCCACCAGCCCCAGGAAGTTCCACACGCGGCGGCTGAAGAACCATCCGAACAGCCTGTAGATCATTCCTGTCCTCCCTGCTCGTGCGCCACCGGCGGCACCAGCACCGTGATCTCCACCCGCCGGTTCAGCGCGCGGCCCGCGGCCGTGTCATTGGGCGCCACCGGATCAGCGTCGCCGCGCCCTTCCGCGCGCACGCGGGCCGTCTGGCCCAGGCGTTGCTCCAGCATGTCCTTGACCGCATCCGCGCGCGCCTGCGACAAATGCCAGTTGGACGGAAAGCGTGCACTGCGCATCGGCGTGTTGTCGGAGTAGCCGCGCACCAGGATGCTGCCCTGCGTCTCGCGCAAGGCATCGGCCACGCGCGACAGCACCGGCAGGTACTGGTCGCGCACGGAACTGGCGCCAGATTCGAATACGCCGTCGCCTCGCAGCACCACCACGCTGCGGTCCACCTCATCGCGCACGGTGACCAACTGGTCGCGGATCTCGGGCGCCAGGAACACCGCCAGCCGCGGCGCGGGCGCGGGCCGCTTCACGGCGGTCGGGGCGATCTGCACCGTGGGCGGACGCAGCTTGGCGATGGACGCGAATACGCCGTCGGACTCGCTGCCCAGACGCCAGCCCAGGCCCCAGTACAGGGCCAGCGCCAGGACGGCTGCCAACGCGCCGAACACCCACAGCGGCACGGGCAGGCGGCGCAATGGCGTCTGCGCCGGCTCGTCGCGCCAATGCGGAGACAGCGCCAGCGGATAATCGCCGCGCGCGCCGCGCAGGATCCGCAAGAGGCGCTGGCGCAGCGTTTCCAGCTGCGAGCGGCCGTTGTCGATCACGCGGTAGCGCCCTTCGAAGCCCAGCAGCAGGCAGTAATACAGCAACTCCAGCAGATCCAGGTGCTGCCCGGGGTTCTGCGACAGCTTGGCCAGCAGCTGGAAGAACTTTTCTCCGCCCCAGGTCTCGTTGTGGAACGTGACCAGCAGGCTGTGCGCGGACCACACGCCGCCCCCGCCCCATGGCGTGAGCGCCGCGGCCTCGTCCAGCGCCGTGCACAGGCAGTAGCGCGCGCCCAGTATGGTTTCGTTGGGGATGCCCGCCTGCTGCGCGCGCAGCTCGAACTGCCGCACTTCGTCCAGCAGGTGCTCGCGCAGCATCGCAGGCGAGGGATGCGTCGCCGTGGCGCGGATCTGCGGGATCAGGTCCAGCAGCGGGTTGGCCGCCGCCACCAGCGGATTGGCGCCGCTGATGACGTAATCGTGGGGACGCAGCCTGCCCGCCGTATTGGCAGCGCCTTCGCCGATGCCGCCCGGAGGGCCGGCCAGCGTGTGATCCGAAGCATGCATAGTTGTCTCCGCCTGGTTTGGCCGCGCTCAGTCGCGCAGCGCCCAGAACTCCATCGTCAGCCCGGGAAAATCGCCCGCCAGATGCAACGCCAGCGCGCCGGTGCGCTCCAGCTGCTTCCAGAATTCGCCGCTCTTATCCAGTTCGAAATAGACATGTCCGGCGCTGTACGGAATCTGTCGCGGCGCCACCGGCAGCGCGCGCACGGCGACGCCCGGCAATTGCAGGTGCACCAGGTCGCGGATGCGTTCCACCGGACCGATCTTGACCTGCGCCGGAAAGCGCGCCCGCACGGTCTCCACGCCCAGGTCCGCATGCACCGCCAGCACGAAGCCGGCCGACTGCAACAGTTCCGCGTCCTGGATCTGCGCCACGCGCACGCCCTGGCCGCGGTCCTGCAGCGGTATCTGCAAGGCGCGCTGCTCCAGCACGGCCGACAGGGAGCGGCGCAGCTCGTTCATCAAAGGCGTGAAGCTGCCCTGCAGATCATCGTGCACGTAGTCCGGCAGCACACCGGGCCGGCGCGTGGCGGACGTGAAGGTGGCCAGGTCGCAGGCCAGCATCAGCCAGTCGTGGAACAGACGTTCGGGATGCTGCGCGGGAAGCTGCCGCACATGCCAGATCGAACCCATATAGCGGTTGACGGTTTCCAGCAGCATGAAGTCCGACACCTCGGAAACGCCGCCGCGGCCGGGCTGCGACAGGCGCGAGGCCAGCGCCTCGCTGCGCGCGTCGAGCAGCCCCTGCAGTTCATCGACGAAGCCCCGCAGAACCGGATGCTCGCCCGCCGCCAGCCACGGCGCCACATAGCCTTCGTCCAGCACCACCCGGTTGTCCGAACGCCGCTCCAGCACGCGCGCCACGCCCAGGCCCAGCCAGTCGTCGGTAAGTTCGTCCTCCAGCATCAATCGCAACCGCAAGCGTCCGAGCTGCATCAGGACGGGTTCCAGCGCCACGGAGCCGCTGTCTTCCACTTCGGCCTCGTGCACCAGATAGCGCGCCAGCGTGTCTTCCTCGCCTTCGTAGATGACGTCGCTGGCGCCGGCGCGCACGCGCGGCAGGGCCAGCATGATGCGCGCGCCGCGCGTCTGCGCCGGTACTTCGAACGCCGCGGGCGCCGCGTCCGGATGCGAGAAATCGAAAGGCGTGCCATCGGGCATGACGCCTTGCGCCCGGGTCAGCGCCACCTTGCCGATCGCCAGCGCGTCGCGGTCCAGCGACAGCTGGCCAAAGCCCCAGAAGCATCCCTGGAGCGTGGCTGCGCGCTGCTGCGCGGTATGCAGCATATGGCGTTCAAACTGCTGGAAATGCTGCGGCCGCAGGAACATGCCCTCCGACCAGATCACTTTGTCTCTACTCACCATGTGCGGTTCTCTTCGCTTCTAAAAGGGCCACCACGAACGGCTGCGATCCACTTCTTCCAGCCCGTCGCGCTTGACCGCGACCTTCACCGTCTCCTCGTTCGGCGAAAACTGCCAGACCTTGTAGATGTTGGTGTTCTGCGCCTCGGGCAACGACACCAGCAGCCGCCACTTGCTTTGCTCCAGTTCGCGATAGGCCGCCACCACGCCCACCACGCGCGCCTCGGCGTTGCCTGGGTACTGCACCACCTTGGTTTCACCCGGTTTCAGGATGACCTGGTCGACATTGAGCAGCTCCGCGCCCAGCGCCGCATGCGCATCGCCCTGCAAGGTGAAGAAGTCGCGCGATTCGAAGATGCTGGCCGATTTCAGTTCATAGATCGTCACCTGCACCGGCGAGGGCCTGCCGCTGGCGTTCTGGTTCACTTTCGGATCCGCGCGCAGTTCGATCGCGTACGGCACGGGCACTCGCTTGGCCGTCGACGAGCATGCCGCGAGCATCGCCGCCGTCAACGCAGCCGCGAGAATCGCCGCGGTGCGCCGCCGTCCCGTCGGAATCACTCGTAGGCATGGACCGTTCATAAGACCTCGGAAATAAAAGTACACACGTCTGTTACGCCGCGACGCATACCTTGCACGGCGGGCCGCTATCATCGGCGGAATGACCAGGCCTACACACTCCGAACGACACGCCCGCGCCATGAAACAGTCCGCACGCATTTGCTTGATATCCACGCTCGCGCTGCTTGCAGCCTGTGCTTCCACCCCATCGCCGCAAGCCGTGGAAGCGCTGCAGCAGGTGCGCGACGAATATGCCGCCAGCCGCTTCGGAGCCGTCGTGCGCACGGTGGCGACTTCCGACGCGCTTGCCACCGCGCCCACGCCCATGCGGGTCGAAGCGCTCAAGCTGCAGGCCTTCAGCTACTGCGTGACCAACTATCGCCAACTGTGCGAGGACAGCTTCGCGCGCATCCTGCAGCTGCAGCCCTCGTTCCAGCTCGCGCCGAATGAGGCCGGACACCCCCAGTGGGGACCGGCATTCCAGGCGGCGCAAGCGTCCCAGATCCGTTAACGCGCCGACGGCGCCCAGGAGACAGGCGTGAAACTCACCGTGTTCCAGCGTGCCGGCGATCCGGCCTTCGAACCCATCCACGCCGTGTTCACGGCGCCCGGCGGCACGGTAGGCCGCAGTCTCGACAACCAATTGGCCCTGCCCGATCCGACGCGCGGCATCTGCCGCGTGCAGGCGGCGATCCGCGTCAACGACGATGACGCCGGCTTTCTGCTCAACCTGAGCGACATGAGCACGGTCAGCGTCAATGGCCAGGCGCTCGCGCGCGACCAGGAAGTGCCGCTGCATCCAGGCGACGAGCTGCAGATCGGCGACTACCGGCTGCGCGCCGCAGCGGCCGCGCCGGAGGCTCCGGCGGCCAGCGCGGCCGCCGTGGTCGACGACGACATCTTCAGCGACCTGATCGGCCCCGGCACCCTGCCCGTGGGCAGCGCGCCGGACGTCTCCACACACCCCTTCGATCTGGACTCCGCGCAGGCGCGCAACCCGGAAGATCCCCTGCGCCACCTGCCGCCCGGCGACGGCGCGGTGTCGCGCCCGCCCACCGATCCCCTGGCGCTGTTCGATGCGCCGGGCGACGACACGCCCAGCATCTTCTCGGACGGCACCCCGTCCGCCCTGCCCGCGCACGACGCATTGGCCGAGCACCGGGCCCATCCCGTCGACGACGCGCTGGGCCGCCCGCGCGACGCGGCAGACGGCCGCAGCGCGTCCGATCATCTGCGCGAGATCGGCGGCTACCTGCGGCCCGCGCCCGTCAAGCCAGAACCCGGCGACAAGAACCGCTGAGGCCTCAGGCGTAGTCATAGCGGAACTCCCCGTCGGCGACCGACAGGCCTACTTTGCTCAGCCTGCGGTCCTGCATGGAGGCGCCCAGCAGTTCCCGGCTGATCCGGGGCAGCACGGTATTGGTCAGGACGGCATCCACCATGCGCGCCCCCGACTCCACTTCCGCGCAGCGCGCCACCACCAGCGCAGTGGCCTCGGGCGTCACCTCCAGCACGATGCCGTGCTGCTCGAGCAGGCGGCGGCCCACGCGCTCGAACTGCAGGTCCACGATGCGCGCCAGCATGGCGTCCGGCAGCGGCAGGTAGGGCACCGCCACCAGCCGCCCCAACAGCGCGGCTGGAAAGGCTTGCAGCAGCGGCTCGCGCAATGCCGCGGCCAACGCGGCGGCGTCGGGCAGCAGCTCGGGATCGCGGCATAGCGTCGCGATCCGTTCCGCGCCCACGTTGGAGGTCAGGATGATCACCGCATTGCGGAAATCGATATAGCGCCCCTCGCCGTCCTCCATCCAGCCTTTGTCAAAGACCTGGAAGAAGATCTCGTGCACATCGGCATGCGCTTTCTCCACCTCGTCCAGCAACACCACGCTGTAGGGCCGCCGGCGCACGGCCTCGGTCAGCACGCCGCCCTCGCCATACCCCACATACCCCGGCGGCGCACCCTTGAGCGTGGACACCGTGTGCGACTCCTGGAACTCGCTCATGTTGATGGTGATCAGGTTCTGCTCGCCGCCGTAAAGCGCCTCGGCCAGCGCCAGCGCGGTCTCCGTCTTGCCGACGCCGCTGGGGCCGCAGAGCAGGAACACGCCTACCGGCTTGTCCGGGTCGGTCAGGCCGGCCCGCGAAGTCTGGACGCGGCGCGCCACCGCTTCCAGGGCATCTCGCTGGCCGATCACACGCGCCGAAAGCGTGTCCGCCAGGTCCAGCACCGCGCGCGCCTCGTCCCGCAGCATGCGGCCCACGGGAATGCCGGTCCAGTCGGCCACCACTGCGGCCACGGCGGCGGCATCGACCGCGCAATGCACCATCGCGGATTCATCCTGACTGGCCGCCAGCGCTATGCGCGCCTGCGCCAGTGCGCGGCGCTGGTCTTCCTGCGCATCGGAGGAGGCGAGCTCCAGCGTCTGGCGCAAATTCAGCACCTCTCCGGCCAGCGCGCGTTCCGACTCCCAGCGCTCCGCCAGCGCCTGCTCCTCTTTCGCGGCGACGGCCTGCTCGGCCGCCAGGCGTCCGACCCGCTGCGCATCGCCCTCGCCCAGACGCAGCTCGCGTTCGGCGATGCGTTGAGCCAGCTCCAGCGCCTGGACCCGCCTGCGCGCATCCTCCAGGCTGGGCGGCGCCGCATGCTGGCTGACGGCGACGCGCGCGCAGGCCGTGTCCAGCAACGCAACGGCCTTGTCGGGCAGCTGGCGCGCCGGAATGTAGCGGTGCGACAGCGTCACCGCCGCTTCGATCGCCTCGTCCAGCAGCAGCACGCCATGATGCGCCTGCAGCGTTTCAGCCAGTCCGCGCAACATGCCGAATGCGCGCGCCTCGTCGGGCTCGTGCACCTGTATGACCTGAAAGCGGCGGCTCAATGCGGGGTCTTTCTCGATGTACTTCTTGTATTCCGACCAGGTGGTGGCGCCGATGGTGCGCAGCTCGCCGCGCGCCAGCGCCGGCTTCAACAGATTGGCCGCGTCTCCGGTCCCTGCCGCGCCGCCCGCGCCCACCAGCGTGTGGATCTCGTCGATGAACAGCACCACCGGCTTCTCGCTGGCCTGCACCTCGTCGATGACACCGCGCAGCCGCTGCTCGAATTCGCCCTTCACGCCCGCGCCCGCCTGCAGCAGGCCAATATCCAGCAGGTACAGCGCCACATCGCGCAGCTGCGGCGGCACCTCGCCTGCGGCCAGGCGCAGCGCCAGCCCTTCCACCACGGCCGTCTTGCCGACGCCGGCCTCGCCGGCCAACAGCGGATTGTTCTGCCGCCTCCGCATCAGCACGTCGATGAGCTGGCGGATTTCCTCATCGCGTCCCGAAACCGGGTCGATCTCGCCCGCGCGCGCGCGCGCCGTCAGGTCGACGGCGAACCGCGCCAGCGCGGAACCGCCCGCGTCCGGCGCCCCGGCAGCGGCAACGGGCGCAGTCTCGGCCGCGTCTTCCGGCGAGCCCTGCACGATCTCCTGCAGCTGTTCCAACAGCGTGTCCGGCGCGATGCGCGAGAACTGGGCCGACATGCCCAGCAGCACGTGACGCAGCGCATAGGTCCGCGCCAGTCCCGCCAGCAGATGGCCGCTGCGGATGCGCGCCGCGCCATAGCGCAGCGAGCCCAGCACCCAGGCCCTTTCGACCGCATGGTCGATGTGTTCGGACAGGTCGGAGACCGAGCCCGCGCCGGACGGCAGGCGGTCCAGCTCCGCCGTCAGGTCGGCCTGCAAGGCGGCCAGGTCCAGCTCGAAGCGGCGCGCGATGCGATGCAGGTCGCTGTCTTGCGCGTGCAGGATCTGGTGCACCCAATGCACCAGCTCCACATAGGGGTTGCCTCGCAGCTTGCAGAACGCGGTGGCGCCCTCCAGCGTCTGGTAGAGCAGTGGATTGAGCTTGCCGAAGAGGTCGATGCGGCCGATATCGGACATGGCAGGGTGGCGCGTCACGCGCGCGTCGTCGTTGAGGTTGAGGCCGGCGCACGGCCACGTGGCGGCCTGGCGCCGCGGCTTTCGTAGTCCAGCAGAAGATCGCCCGCCTCGCCTTGCTCGGGCCGGCGCTTGCCCAGCCATGAGGACAGGCCCAGCGGACGCGCGGCGCCCAGGTTCACGCCACGCGCGTCCTCCGCGCGCAGCACCGGTCTCAGGTCCCAGGCCAGCTCCATGCCGATGTAATGCCTGACCCAATGCGTCAGCTGGCGGGCGCGTATGCCTCCCGGCAGAAAGCTCTGGTAGTCCTCCAGCGCCAGCGGGCCGATCTCGATGCGGAATTTGTGCTGGGCATCTCGCACCGCCACGCCCAGCACCGTGTCGCGCCCCAGCCCCGCAAAGCCGCCCAGGCCCAGCCGCTGGGCTGGTTCCAGGCGGATCCATTGCGGCACGAACTCGCGGATGCGCACGGGCAGGCCGAAGAACGATTGCAAGATGTGCTTGAGCCCTTCCGGGTTGCGGGTCTGTCGCGTCAGATGGCCCGCCATGTGGTACTTGGCGTGGTCCAGCACCGCGTCGCGGCGGCGCATCGACGGCTCGCCCATATGCAGCAGGCTGGCTACGTAGCGAGTGAAGCGCTCATCCTTGCGGTCCAGGCTGACCGTGCTCTGCGCGTCCGCCCAGGCGCGGTAGAACAGCAGGATGAGCCGGTGATGGAACACGTCGGCAAATGCGGACAGCGTGCGGTCCCCGTGATGCGCCAGACGCTCGCGGGCATGCTCTGTCAGGTGCAGGGGCAAGGGTCCATTGGGGCCGAACAGGCCGAAGCTGTAAATCGACAGTTCCGCGGGCCGCCCGCCCGTGGCGGCGCGCGCGGCGGCCACGGTGGACGGCGCGAACGCCATCGACGGCTCCTGCCGCAGCCGCACGGGTTCGTGGCGCGCGACCGTGTCGCGTCCCAAGGGCTTGCGCGCGCCCGAAAGCGCATCGATCCAGCGCAAGGCATGGAACAGGTCATGGGCGTACGGTTCGCGTTCGACCGCGCGCCACCATTGCGCCAGCGCGCCATCAGGCGCGGCGGACGGATGGACGGGGTCGGCAACGGGCTGGGCGATATCCACCGTCCTACCCCATGTGTATCTGCTTGGCGTCCACCTTCACCAGGTCGCCGCCCGTCACCACCGTGTAGGCCGCGTGCAGCCGCGCGCTCTGCTCGGCCTGGAAATCGATGGCGCCAGCGCGCACCTGGTCCATCTCGCTGACGCTGCGCTGCGACAGCCGCGCCATCAGCGTCATGCGGTCCATCACCGCCTCGTAGCTGCGGCCCACCAGACGGACTTCGCCCACCGTGGCATGCAGCTGCCTGGCCACCATGCGGATGCTGCCCGAGCGCAGCAGCAATTCGCCCTCCGCCTGCAGCGTGGTGCGTGCGGGATCGGCCTGCACGGTGACGGCGATCAGGTAGATGCGGGCGGGGTCCGGCCCGCTGATCAGCACTTCGTCGCCCGGCTGCGGCTCCAGCAGGCAGCTGGCGGCGCGCTGCACGGTCCAGACGCGGCCATCGCAGGCCACGGCATAGCTGCCGTCGTCTTCGCGGCGCAGCAGCTCGCCCAGCAGATGGACGGGGTCGTAAGCCATGCGGTTCAGATGTGCGGCGGACTTCATCACGCGCTCCTTTTAATGTGCACAGCCCCTAGACCACGGGCCGGCGTCCCATGCGGGGCTTGTAGCGGGCGACCTCGCCGCGCTGCAGGGTCGAGAGGACCAGCTCCGACATCAGGTTGATCGATACGTGGCGGGCGAAGAACTGCTCCAGCACGGCGCCAAACAGATAAGGGCTGATGCCCGAAAACGCGGTCTCGTCCACCTGCAGCGCGATGCGCACGCCGCGCCCGTGGACGATGGGGCCGGGCACGGGCAGACGGTGATGCACCGGCGTGGCGCTGACGTGCCGCAGGCCCGCGATGTGCCTGCGCACGCCCGGCTCGGCCAGGTTGCCGTACACGTGCAGCATTTCGCGCAAGGTCTGCGCGCCCTGCTCGGCGTCCAGGTCGGTCAGGCTGAGGTAGTTCAGGCCCAGGTGGCTGATCAGGTGCCAGGTGGCCGCGTTTTCGGCCAGCGCCGCGCGGGGCCGCGTGGGTCCGTGCAGCACCTTGACCGCGCGCACCGGCGCCGACACGCGCAAGGTCATGTCGGTATCGCCGCCCAGCGGCAACAGCAGTGCCAGATCGCGGTTCGTGCACAGGGTTTCCAGGGTCAGGTGGCGCAGGTCGCCCGAGAACGGCGCCTCGCGCCGGTCCACCAGCGACAGGAACACTTCGCTGCCGATGTAGCCGCTACGGGTGCCGTTGCGTTGCGCGCTATCGGACACCAGCCGCGGCTCGCGGCGCATGGAAAAGTACGCGCCGTGCTCTTCGGGATCGCTGCCCAGCGAACCGTAGAACGGCCGGAATTCCTGCTCCTGCCGCTGCGCGGCGGCATGGCCCGCGACGCGCGTCACCCCGTAGACCTCGTAGTCCAGCGGGCGGCTGCGGTCGATGACGACGTGGTACTCGGAAGTCCTGGGCGTAACCGCCACGCGGTCCGCCCGCTTGGCGAACAGGTTGATCACCGGCACGCAATGCAGCGCCAGGTTGGCGGCCGATATCGCGCCTTCCAGCTCCGGCGCCGCCATCGAGAACAGCAGAGTCAGATCGAATGCGCGGGTTTCGCGCTGCGCGCCCTGGGGCATCGCGGGCGTGCGCAGCCCCCGCTTCAATCCGTTGATGCTGAAGAACAGATAGCGCTGCGCGAATGCGAAATACTCTTGCAGAAGGCGATAGCCCTGGAACACGCGGGCGTCGCCCGGCAGCAACGCCTGTTCGTCGGCAAAACCTTCGTGGCGTACCGCGTCCGGCGGCAGTCTGTTGATCCATGCCACCGGTCTCGCGGTGTCATGGCCCAGCACCGCCACGGTATGCCCCATCACGACTTCAAGCAGACGCTGCATTTGCAGGTCCTGGCCGTTCAGGTGGAACACCAGCTGATCGAGATCCAGGTCCTCCAGGCGCTGCCCGCCGCAAACCTCTATCCGGATGCGCAGCGCGCTCAGCACGCGAGCGGCGCGCCCGGCCAGGCCCAGCCGCGCCAGCGGCAGATCCTGCGGCGCGGCGGTGAATTCCGCCTGCGTGACCTGCAAGGGCCACAGGCGCAGGGCGTGGCCGGTGGTGAAGTCGCAAGGCGTCTGCTCGCCGCGCGCCACGCGGCCGCGCAGCAACGTGCCGCGCGGCAATTCAAAGCCGCCCGCCAAGGTGCCTTCGTTCATGCTGGGCGCGAACTGCACGATGGCCATCGCCGGCGTGGGCGCCAGGTAGTTGGGATAGACCACCTCCAGCAGCCGCTGCGAGAAGCGCGGAAACTCGGCATCCATCTTCATATGGATGCGGGCGGTCAGAAAGCTGAAGCCCTCCAGCAGACGCTCGACGTAAGGATCGGCGACCTCCGTGGCATTCATGCCCAGCCGCGCCGCCACCTTGGGATGGGCCTGCGCAAACTCCGCGCCCAGCTCCCGCAGATAGACCAGTTCCCGGTTGTAGTAATCCAGCAGGCGATCGTCCATCAGGCACCGCCCAGATCGCGCAGATCCATGTGGCCGCTTTCCAGGTCGATGTCCGTGCGGAACAGGAACTCGAGCGGCTGCGGCACGCACCACAGCATGCCGCGTATCTCCAGGCTCAGCACATTGTGGTGTTCCAGCGTGCCGGCATCGGACACGCAGCGTACTTCCACCGACGAGTCCAGGATGCGCGGCTCGAACGCGGAGATCGCTGCGCGGATCGACTCTTCGACGTCGATCCAGTCGATCTCCGACATGCGCTTTCCCGCCATGGCGCGCACGCCGAAGTTCAGCGCCGAGGCCGCTACCGGCCGGTGCGCCGACAGGTCCTGGGACGCCTGCAGGTTGACGGTATTGAGCAGCCAGCGCAGGTCCCGCAGCACCGCCGCGCGCAGCGCCTCATGCGTCAACATGGCGTTTTCGCGCGGTTCTTCGCGCTTGGCGGGCTCGTTGTCCATCAGGCGATCCAGCAGCGACGGCTGCAACCGGTCTCGCGCCGCGCGCTGGCCGCGCGACAACGGCTCCCAATCGCGCGGACGATCGGCGTGGCCCATCACGCCAGCTCCAGGCTGCGTACCTCGAGCAGCGCGACTTCCGCGGCATCCGTCAGCCACATCTTCTGCCCCACGCCTGCGTAGGTATCGCCATGCAAGGCGCGCCAATCGGTCGTCCTGCCCAGCTTGGCCGAGTCGGACAGTTCGACCATGCGCGCGCCGGGCGCTGCCGGATAGCGCGCCGGCACCAGGCCCTGCCGCACCCGGCCGTCTTCCAGTTCGATCTCGGCCTGCGCCCAGACCAGGTCGCACAGGCCTTCCGGCGCAAGCAGACGCACGCGCTTGAGCCCGGCGAAGGGCAGCCACACGTAGCGCCCGCCCGCCAGGAACTCGAACACCGGACCAAGGCGGCTGTCGCCATCGCAGATCCATTGGAACGGCTGCGCCGTCTCTTGCGCCGCCAGTTCCAGCAGGCCGGCACGCGCGCTGGCATCCTCGAAAGCCTTGCCGCGCAGCTCGGCCGCCTGGCCTGGCGCAGTGCCGTCCAGGCGCAGCGCCGATATCATGGCCCGCAGCCAATCAGCGGGCTCGTCCAGCAGCGCGGGTTCGCCTTGCCCGGCAAGCACGGCCTCGCGCTCGCGTTCCGCCGCGATGGCGCTGGCGTAAAGCACCTGCGTCGGCCGCGCCTGCGCGTTCAGATGCCCGCAGACGTTGAGCTGCTCGGCCGCGCGCGCCCAATCCCCCTGCACCGCCAGCAGCTGGAACAGCTGGGCGCGCAGGTCCGCGTCGGCGGGCTGCCGGCGCACCTGCGCCTGCAGCTCGTCCAATTGGCCAGCCAGGCTGAGCGCGCCGAAGGGAACCGCAGCGATGGACATGGGTGTCTCCGCCCTAGCCCACTTCCTTGTTCTGCTTGATGTCCCAAGCCACCAGGCTTTCCGCGCCCTTGCCGCCCTTGTCGGTCTGCTCCCAGTACTGCTGCTTGACCTTGGCCGCCTGGAACGCGAAGTTCACCACCACGCCTTCGGCACTGCGGTCCCCGGATATCTGCACCGACGACACCAGCACGTCCTCCAGCGTGATCTTGGAGTACTCGATCTGCTCGCCGCCCGCCTTGCACATGGACAGCTCGATCTTGCTGAGGTGCTTGCCGCTGGCGCAGTGCTTCATCACGGCTGGCGCGGCCTTGTCGATGCGGGCCACTACGTGCAGATCGTTGAAGCTTGCCTTGCCCGCGCCCAGGCCGCCACCGCTGGCCAGGTTGCCTGGCTGGGTTGCGCCCCATGAAAAGGACACGATATCGGTCCAGTCCTTGTGGTTGGCGTCCTTGGATTCACCGTTGGCGCCATCGATCTTCATGAACATATCCACTGCCACATCTGTCTCCTGGAGTTATGGGGCACGGTTGCGCCCCGACTTGTCAGCGCCACTCAGCCTTCGTTCTGTTTGAGCGAAGGCAGCTTGGAAACCAGCCGCAGCGACACCGTCAGCCCTTCCAGCTGATAGTGCGGCCGCAGGAAAAACTTGGCGGAGTAATAGCCCGGGTTGTCCTCGATCTCCTGCACCTGCACCTCGGCCGCGGCCAGGGGCTTGCGCGCCTTGGTTTCCTGCGAGGAGTTCACCGGATCGCCATCGACGTAATTCATGATCCAGTCGTTCAGCCAGCGCTCCATGTCGTCGCGTTCGCGGAACGAGCCGATCTTGTCGCGCACGATGCACTTCAGGTAATGCGCGAAACGGCAGCATGCGAAGAGATACGGCAGGCGCGCGGCCAGCTTGGCATTGGCCGAGGCGTCGGCCTCGTAGTAGTCGTGCGGCTTTTGCAGCGACTGCGCGCCGATGAAGGCGGCGAAGTCGGAGTTCTTCCGATGCACCAGCGGCATGAAGCCGTTCTTGGCCAGTTCGGCCTCCCGCCTGTCGCTGATGGCGATCTCGGTCGGGCACTTCAGGTCCACGCCGCCGTCATCGGTGGGAAAGCTGTGGCACGGCAGGTTCTCCACCGCGCCGCCGGACTCCACGCCGCGGATGGACGTGCACCAGCCGTACAGCTTGAACGAGCGGTTCACGTTGGCCGCCATGGCATAGGCGGAATTGGTCCAGGTGTAGCGGTCGTGGTTCGCGCCGTCTGTGTCTTCCTCGAAGTCGAATTCGTCGACGGGATTGGTGCGCGCGCCGTAGGGCAGCCGCGCCAGGAAGCGCGGCATCGCCAGCCCGATGTAGCGCGAGTCCTCGGATTCGCGCAGGCTGCGCCATGCGGCGTATTCCGTGTTGGTGAAGATCTTGGTCAGGTCGCGCGGGTTGGCCAGTTCCTGCCACGAATCCATCTGCATCACGTTGGGCGAAGCCCCCGCAATGAAGGGGCAGTGCGCGGCGGATGAGATCTTGGCGATCTCGCCCAGCAGTTCCACGTCGGGCGGACTGTGGTCAAAGTAGTAGTCGCCGACCAGGCAGCCGATGGGCTCCCCGCCGAACTGGCCGTACTCTTCCTCGTACACGCGCTTGAAGATCGGGCTCTGGTCCCAGCCCACGCCCTTGTGCCGCTTGAGCGTGCGGCCCAGTTCCGACTTGGACAGGCACATCACGCGGATCTTCAGAAGTTCGTCGGTCTCGGTGTTGGTGACCAGGTAATGCAGGCCGCGCCACGCGCCCTCCAGCTGCTGGAAGTCGGGGTGGTGCATCACGCGGTTGATCTGCTCCGACATCTTGCGGTCGATCTCGGCGATGATGGCCTGGATGGTGCGGTAGGCGTCCGACGACAGGCCGACGCCGCTGTTCTCAAGCGCCTGATGCGCCAGCGTGCGCACGGCGTGTTCCACCGCCTCCTGCGCCTGCTCGGTCTTGGGCTTGAATTCCTTCTTCAGCAGGGCGGAAAGATCGTCCGCCTGCAGGGTCTCGACAGCACGCGCGTCGGCGCGTTTGGCCACTGCGGTCATGGCATTCTCCGAAAAGCGATTCAAGCGGAAATCAGGCGGCCGGGTCCGGCGCGGGGGCATCGGATGCGCGCGGCTCCTCTTGCGGCTTCGGCGCGGCCGCCAGCGCGTTCATCAGCGCTGGATTCTTGAGCACGCTGCCGATCAGTTCCTCGGCGCCGGTCTTGCCGTCCATGTAGGTCAACAGGTTCGCCAGCTGGGTGCGCGCGCTCAGCAATTCGTTCAGCGCGCCAACCTTGCGAGCGACGGTGGCCGGCGAAAAATCGTCGATGCTCTCGAATGTGACGTCCACATTCAGGTTGCCTTCGCCCGTCAGCGTGTTGGGCACCTGGAACGCCACGCGCGGCTGGATGGAACGCATGCGTTCATCGAAGTTGTCGATGTCGATGTCGAGGAACTTGCGCTCGCCCACTTCCGGCTGCGGCGTTTCGGACTTGCCGGCCAGGTCCGCCAGCACGCCCATCACGAACGGCAACTGGATCTTGCGTTCAGCGCCGTAGATCTCCACGTCGTATTCGATCTGCACCCGCGGCGCGCGGTTTCTTGCAATGAACTTCTGGCCGCTTCCCTTCAGGCTGGTCGCCATGATGTCGTCTCCTCTTGTTGGTGCGGCGGCTGGCCCGCCTTACGGTTCCTGCCGGTTCGCCTCGGACCGCGGCAGCCATGCCTCGAACTGCTCCAGCCCCTGGGGCGCCAGATTCCTGATGATGTCGTGAAAACTCATTGGGATGAGCTGCTGCGCCCTGCGGATGAGGTAAGGCGCGGGATGGCCGGGCTCGTTGGCCTCGAAGTACGCACAGACCTTGGACAGCATCGCCACGGCCTCGTCGCGCGACTGGATCGTCGCGTCCTGCCAGCGTGCGGCGTGATCCGCCGCGCTCGCGACCGGCTGCGTGGCTGGCGCCTCTGCCGCGGTCCGCGCCTCGTCGGCCGGCGCCGCGGTCGGCCTCGCGGATTGCGGATCGCGCGCCGCGTCCAGCACCAGGTCCAGCGTGCGCAGGATGGCCGCATAGTCGGGCGCCCACGCGGCGCCCAATTTGTCCGTCACGAGTTTCTGAATGCGCCGCAGCGCATCGGCGGCTGAGGCCAGCGCCTGCACGTCGGCATCGCTTTGCGTCCATGCCTGGCGCAAGCGTTCGACCAGGCGCGGACGCCCGCCTGGATAGCCGTCCGCATCCTGGCGGCTGCCGTCCAGCAGCGCTTCGGTATCGCGCACGGTGAGTTGTCCATGCACGCCGCTGATCAGGCTGGCCGAACGCAGGCTGCGCGCACAGCCCTGCATGTCGCCAAAGGCCGCCAATGCGTTCATGCGCGGCATGGGATCGTCTTCCCCCACGCTGTCCAGGCGTGGATGCACCGGCTCCCAATAGCGTTCCAGGGTATCGACGGCCAGCGCCAGGCCATCGCCATAGCCGGGCAGGCCGCGGATTTCGGTCCAGGCTGAGGTCAACAGGCCAATGATGCGCAGGTCGCGGGTGCGTTCCAGCAGCGCGCGCGCCAGGCGTTCGACTTCGCGCCAGTCAGGCGGCTGCGCGGCAATGATGGTCGACCCGAACTGCTGTTCGTCGCGCCCCGCCGCGGCTTGCTGCAGTTGCAGGAAGTCGGCGTCGTATTCGAGGTCTTCCCCGCAGGGCAGACGTGAATCGAGTGTATTGAGGATGTCGGCGAATTCCATAGTCATCAGTTAAATGCCTGCTGGGATGCTGCCTGGATACAACCACTACGCTCCGCGCTGCTTCACGGAAGGGTGAATTCTAGGCATCTCTTTCCGCATGCAACGGCAACCTAACAACTACAGATTTTTCTTACAGATAGCTAACACCCGAGTAAACAATTGAACACTTGTCTCCCTGCTGCATTGATTTTTGGACACAGACCTTACGGAATCGGGCGCATCACGGAAGGACTGTTACCGAAGCGTAAAAAACACAAAAGCATGTGAGAGCGCTTCTCCGGCGCTTTCGCCCCTGCCTACAATCGGCGCTCACGCTGGCGGCAAGACCGGCGCGCATCAGATCCAGAGACAGATTTCCCCGGCGCAGACCCGTTCGTGACGAGCCCCTGCCCGCCTATGCAAGCGGCCCCATCGCGTGGCCGGACATCCCATTGCAGTCATCGTGACGCGCCTGGCGCGCGCCCGCGAAGAAATCGAAAGCAGCAAACGCAGCAACAGGCGAAGCATTCTCATAAGGAGACGGTGAGATGGACCGCAACGTGCCCAGCGAACGTGTCGTCAAGGCGCATACGCCCCTGCCGCCGGAGCAACTGAAGTTCCGCGCCATGCATGGCGCCGAGAGCCTTTCGCAGCTGTACGAACTGGAGGTCGAGCTGGTCTCGGAATCCTATTCGCTGGATATGAAGTCGCTGCTGGGCAAGCCGCTGACGCTGGAGATCGAAACCGGGTCCGCCGCACCGCGCTATCTCAGCGGACACATCACGCGTTGCGCGCTGGTGGGCCGCGAGAACAACACCTCGCGCTACACCATCTACCGCGCCACGGTGCGGCCGTGGCTCTGGTACCTGACCCAGACCTCGGACAACAAGATATTCCAGAACAAGAGCGTGCCCGACGTCATCCGGGAAGTGCTGAAGGACTACGACTATCCCATCGAGTTCAAGCTGGTGGACAGCTACCGCAATTGGGAATACTGCGTCCAGTACCAGGAAACCGACTACGCCTTCATCAGCCGCCTGATGGAGCACGAGGGCATCTACTTCTGGTTCAAGCACGACAAGGGCAAGCACACCCTGGTCCTCACCGACGACATCACGCAGCACGAGCCCGTCTCGGGCTACGAGCAGATTCCCTATTACGGGCCGGACCGCATCACCATCCCGCGCGAAGACCACGTCTACAAATGGGAAGTGGCCGAACAGATCACGCCCGGCGCCTTTGCCACCACGGACTACCATCCGCTCACGCCCGCCGCCAGCCTGGAAGCGCGCCGCAACAACCCCGGCGCGCACGACCATGGCGACCTGGAGATGTACGAATGGCAAGGGGGCTACACCAATCCTGACGACGCGGAGCACTACACCCGCGTGCGGCTCGAAGACCTGCAATGCAGAAAGGAGCAAAGCGCCGGCGGCTCCAACGCCCGCGGGCTGGCCACGGGCCATCTCTTCACGCTGCGCAATCATCCGCGCCAGGCCGAGAACCGCGAGTACCTCGTCGTCAGCACCTACTACCGGATCCGTGAAACAGGCTATGCCAGCGGCCAGCCCGATCCCGGCGACTTCGACCTGGAGTTCGTCGTGCTGCCGTCCAGCACACAATTCCGCGCGCCGCGCGTGACTCCCGTTCCGCGCACCCATGGCCCGCAGACCGCCACGGTAGTGGGCAAGGAAGGAGAGGAAATCTGGACGGACAAGATGGGCCGCATCAAGGTGCAGTTCCATTGGGACCGCTATGGCAAGAAGGACGAGAACAGCTCGTGCTGGGTGCGCGTGTCCAGCCCTTGGGCCGGCGGCGGCTTTGGCGGCATCCAGCTGCCGCGCGTGCGCGATGAAGTGATCGTCGACTTCATCGGCGGCCAGCCCGACCGCCCCATCGTGATCGGCCGCGTCTTCAACGCCAACAACCTGCCGCCCTGGGACCTGCCGGACAACGCCACGCAAAGCGGCTTCCTGAGCCGCTCCAAGAGCGGCACGCCCGCGACGGCGAACGCGCTCATGTTCGAGGACAAGAGCGGCAGCGAACGCATCTGGCTGCATGCGGAACGCGAACTCTGCACCGAGGTGGAAGCCAACGAATTCCATTCGACCGACGAGAACCGCAGCACCACCATCGGCGACAACGACACCACCAGGATCGGCGGCAACCGCGACATCAAGGTCACCGGCACCGACAAGCTGCATGTCGACAAGACGCGCGACGTTTTCGTGAAGGGGCACGAGGAATACACCGTCAAGGCATCGCGCACGGTCAACGTGAAAGACGGCCTGATGGACGAGAAGTTCGACAACGGCCTGAAGACGACGGTCGCAGCCAAGGGCGAGGAACGCGAGATCACGGGTCTCTTCAAGGAAACCTTGAAGAACGGCGAGCAGGTCTACGTGAACGAAGGCGACTCGCTGCATCACGTCAAGACCGGCATGCTCACCGAGAAGGCCAAGGGCAAGGTCGAAGTGCTTTCCACCGACGCGAACATGGACGTCAAGGCCAAGACCGCGATGCACGTGGAGTCCGAAACGTCCACCATGGATCTCAAGGCCAAGGGCAAGATAGACATGGAGTCGACGGGATCCACCGTATTGGTCAAGGCCGACGGCAACATCACGCTGAAAACCCCTGCCGATGTCGTGATGGACGCTGCCAACGTCAAGGATCTTTCCAAGGAAAGCTGGCTTCAGGCCACGCCATTCTCCATCGGCCTGGCAGTGGCCAAGGCGGAATTCGGCATGCATCGCCTGGCGCTGTTCCGCACCACGGTCATGCTGAACCTCTCGTTCACCAACTACGCCATGGTCAGCAGCATCGGACAGATGGTCTCGTACCGCACCACCGGCGCCAGCTACCAGTTCGACGCGGTCACTGCGGAAAAGGTGGGCCTGGGCGCGTCGATGGTCGGTCTCTGGAGCATCATCTAAGGCCGCCATGTCCGACTTCATCGATGCATGGCCCAGCTGGGCCAAGTGGGTATGGCTGGGCCTGTTGCTGTCCCTGGCGCAGGCGGCGTACATGTTGTGGCGCGAGCGCCAGCGTCGCGCGGCGGGACGCAAGGAAGTGCAGCGGCAGGACGGTTTGCGCGTCAGCGGACTGCCCGGCACCGCGCGGGTGACGGCGGCACGCGACACGCGCCGCCGCATCGGCGATACCTTGTACTTCGTCATCGAGCTGGACCTGGACGTGGCCGCCACCAGCGCCACGCCCGCGCTGTCGCGCACGCTCAGCGTGCCCCTGTCGCCCTTGCACCTGGCCGATTTCGGCGTCGGCAAGACCATACAGGTGCGCGTCGATCCCGCGACCCGGGAGGTCGTCGTGGACCAGGCCACCGGATAGCCATGAAGACCATCAAGCCGTTCCGCCTGGGCCTGCTTACCCGCCCCTACCGCTGGCAACGCCGCGACGTGCTGGGCGTGGCGGTGTTCGCGCTGGTCGATATCGCGCACGCGCCCACGCTGCTCATGGACCAGGAACTTTGGAAGCTGGCAGGCGCCGAAGCTGGCGGCCTGCTGGACCTGGCCACGCCCAAGCTGTGTCCGGAAGTGCTGGTCGCCGGCCACGCCTATCCGCATGATCCCAAGAGTCCCGGCGCCTGCGCCGTGCGCCTGAAGGTGGGCGCGATCGACAAATCATTGCTGGTCTTCGGCGACCGCTACTGGCTCGATGGCAAGGCCACCGCCCCCCAGCCCTTCGAGCGCATGCGTCTGGACTGGAGCCGCGCCTACGGCGGCCCCGGCTGCGCAGAAAACCCGCAGGGCATAGGCGCGCAGGAAGGGGACGTCAACGGCGTGCGCGTGCGCCGGCTGCCCAACATCGAACACCCGCAGGAACGCGTCGCATCGCCCTCCCAGCGCGTCGCGCCCGCCGGTTTCACCGCCATGCCCATGGACTGGCCGCAGCGGGCCGCGCTGCTGGGCCGCCAGTATGGCCAGCAGTGGCTGGAACATGACTTCCCGGGCTTCGCGTCCGACATGGACTGGCGCTTCTTCAATGCCGCCCCGCCCGACCAATGGGGGCCCGCCAATTCGGCGCTTGCCGGCGGCGCCGACTATGAACTGTGGAACATGCACCCTGAACGCGAGGTGCTGCGCGGCCGCCTGCCCGACTGGCGCGCCCGCTGTTTCTTCAGCCGCCAGGCCGATGGCAGCGCGCTCGAGGAAGTCGCGTTGCGCCTGACCACGGCCTGGTTCTTCCCCGACCGCACGCAGCTGGCGCTGATCTGGCATGGCGCGCTGCCGGTACGCGAAGACGATGCGGCAGATATCCTGCACATCATGCCCGCGCTGGAACACGCCGGCCAGGAGCGCGACGTGGCGCATTACCAGACTGTGGTGGGACAGCGCCTCGATACCGAGCTCGGCGCGGTCCATGCCCTGCTGGATGCCCAGCTCGTACCGGAAGACATCTGCGGCGAGCTGCCGCAGGCGGCCATGGAAGCCACGGCCCAGCGTCCGTCGAACCGCAACCTGCATGCCGGCGCCGCACGGCGGCATGCCCGCGAGCGCGAATCGCTGCTCGCCCAGGGCCTGGATCCCGATCTGTACATGGTTCCCCTGCAGCCGCCGCCAAAGGCGCCTAACCTGGCCGATCTGCCGCAGACCATCCTGCGCATGCAGCGGGAGCTGGAAGAGGCCAAACGCCTGTCGGGCGGTCCCGGCGCGCGCGCGCTGGCCGATCCCAACCTGCCCTCCATGGCCGCGGTCTCGGGGGTCGACATGGACGCACTGCGCAAGCTGGAGGATGACGGCAAGCTTCCCGCCGGCTTCGACCCACGCAAGGTGAAGCGGCACATCGCCGACTTCGATGCCAACCCGCACACGCAGGCCGAGCGCGGCGCGCCGGATGCACCAGGCGTGCCGCCCCCGCTCAGCCAGACCCTGGGTCCGCAGGTGCATCAGGCCTATCAGCAATCGGCGCATCAGTTCTCGCCGCCCCCGCCCATGCCGCCGTTGCGCGCACGGCGCACGCGTTCGAAGCTGGAAGCCCGCCTGAAAGGCAATCGCGATTGCCGCGACATGAACCTGACTGGCGCGGACCTGAGCGGCATGGATCTTTCCGGCGTCGACTTCCAGCGCGCCATCCTGGCCGGCGCCAATCTCGCCGACGCGCGGCTGGACGGCTGCAACCTCACCGACGCCGTGCTGGCAGGCGCCGACCTGGCGCGCACCAGTATGCGCGGCGCCGATATGTCGCGCGCGAACCTGGGCCGCACGCAGTGCGTGCAGACGGACTTCACCGAAAGCCGCATCAAGGAAACCATCTGGGACCATGCCAACTGCGAAGATTGCAGCTTTGCCGGCAGCGTCTGGTTGCTGGGACGCCTGCATCAGGCGCGCTTGCGCGGCTGCGACCTGAGCGGCGCGTCTTTCGAGCAATGGGCCGCGATGATGGCCGCCTTCGAGGATTGCCGCTTTCACCAAGCGCGCTTGAATCAATGCGTGTTCATGCAGGGCACGATGGCGAACGCCGACTTCTCCGGCGCGGACTTGCTGCGCGTCAGCTTCATGGACGTGGAGTTCTCGGGCCGCCATAGCATGGAGAACGCCACGCTCGATGGCTGCGCCTACGCGGGACGCGTAGCGCTTGCCGGCGCCTGCCTGCGCGGCATGCGGTTCAAGGTGGGCAGCATGCGTGGCGCGATGCTCGATCGCGCCGACTTGCGTGGCGCGCAAGTCGCCGCCAGTGACTTTTCGAACTGCAGCCTGCGGGAGGCAGACCTCAGCGGCATGGCCGCCCCCGACACCCACTTCGTGCGCGCCGATTTCACCGGCGCGCGCCTGCGCAACGCCAACCTGATCAACAGCCTGCTCGGCAAGGCCATCCTGCTGCGCGCCGACCTGACCGGCGCCAACCTCTTTCGCGCGGATGTCGCGCAGGCGCAGATGGACGGCAGCACCGGGCTGGACGACGCCCATACCCAAGGCGCCAAGCTCTGGCCGGCCCGGCAGCCGGAGAACGCCGCATGAACCTGGATCAGTTGCTGGACCAGGTGCGCCACGGCGAGCCGATAGCGCACCGCAGCCTGGCGGGCCGGGACCTGCGCGGCCTGGACCTGGCGGGCGCGTTCTTCGACCAGGTGGATTTGAGCGGCGCCAGGATGAGCGGTTGCCAGTTGCAGGACAGCCAATTCCTCAACTGCGTGCTGACTGGCGTGGACGCCGCGGACGCCAATCTGGATATGGCCCGGCTGTTCCGCTGTCAGGCCCGCGGGGCGGTGCTGGACCGCAGCCACGCCCATGGCGTCAGCTTCACCGAATGCGATCTGGGTCAGGCCAGCCTGGAAGGGGCCGAGCTGAGGGAAGCGGCGTTCAACTCCACCTCGCTCGAAGGCGCCTCCTTGCGATCCGCCCGCGTGGAACGCTCGGTGTTCTCGCGCGGCGTGCTGACGCGCGCCGACCTGTCGCAGGCCCGGATGAGCTACACCCTGTTCCACCAGCTGGACCTGCGCAGCATCGTGCTGGCGGGCGCCGGCGCGGAAAGCACCATGTTCATCGAATGCGATCTGACGGCGCAGGACTTCTCCTCGCAAGCCTACCCGCTCTGCCATTTCACCGACAGCCAGCTGGACGGCGCGGACTTCCGCAATGCCGACCTGCGCCAGGCCGGCTTCAAGGGCGCGTCGCTGCGCGGCGCGCGCTTCGCTGGCGCGTCGGCCCCGCAGTGCTTGTTCCCTCAGGCCGACCTGAGCGGCGCCGACCTGCAGGGCGGCCGTTTCGACGGCGCCATCTGGGCCGAGACAACGCTGGACGGCGCCTCCTTGCGCGGCGCCAGCCTGTCGCTGTGCATCTTCCAGCGCGCGCGTTGCGCCGACACCGATTTCCGCGGCGCCAACCTGACCGACGCCGACTTCTCGCTGGCCGACCTGGGCGGGGCCGACCTGCGCGACGCCACCTTCCTGCGCACGCGCATGCATCGCGCGTTGACCCAGGGCACGCGTTGGACGCAACGCCGCGGCATCATCGAAAACGACGCGCCCCTGCTTGAAGCCGAACTCTGGTCGGCCGGACGCGCCTCCCTTTGACCCCACGCGGCATCGCCGCCCCCTCGCCGCCTAAGGAGATCAACATGCTCGCAGTCTGCCAATTGCCCAGCCTGGCCGTGGGCGTTCCCGACGTCTGCAAGACCCCGGTGCCGCCGGTGCCGCACATCGACACGGCGACCTCGTCCATGGGTATCCCCGTGGTCTGGAATGTATGGTTGATGGCAGCGCCGGTGCACAACATGGCGACGGTGATACCGGTCACGCTGGGCGATACCGCCGGCGTGGGCGGCGGCCTGATCTCGCAGACCTTCATGGGCCAGTCGCGCTACATGACGGGCGCGTTCACCATGCTGGTTCGCGGCGCGCCCATCGTCCGCATGACGAGCCTGACCCTGCAGAACACCATCAATGCGCCTGGCGTCAAGGTGTACTCGCCCCAGCCGGTGATGGTCGTGCTGACTGCCTGAACAGGCCGTCAGCGCCTACAGTTCGCCGTAGGAGTGCAGGCCCGACAGGAACATGTTCACGCCCAGGAAGGCGAAGCCGGTGATCAGCAGGCCCATCAGCGCCCAGTAGGCCGCCATGGTCCCGCGCAGGCCCTTGATCAGGCGCATGTGCAGCCAGGCCGCGTAGTTGAGCCAGACGATCAGCGCCCAGGTTTCCTTGGGGTCCCATTGCCAATACGCGCCCCAGGCGTCGGCCGCCCACAGCGCGCCCAGGATGGTGGCGACGGTGAAGAACGCGAAGCCGATCGCGATGGCGCGATACATGATGTCGTCCAGCACTTCCAGCGAGGGCAGCGCCGCGGCGATGCGGCGGCGTCCCAGCAGGATGGCGCCCACGATCACCGCGCCCACGCCGAAGTACAGCATCCAGGTGGCCGACAGGCCATCGGTACGGAACACCATGGGCTCGGCGCACAGCAGCACGCCCAGCACGAACAGCGGCGCCAGCTTGGCCCAGGACGTGGTCTGGCCATGTTGTTTCACCAGGTAGGCAAAGCCCACCATGGCGGCCAGCGAGAAGGTGCCGTAGCCAATGAAATTGGCCGGAACGTGCAGCTTCATCCACCAGCTCTTGAGCGCCGGCACCAGCGGCTGGATCTGCCCGGCGTCGCGCGTGAAGGAGTACCACAGCAGGAACACCACGGCCGACGTCACCACCAGCATCACGAAACCGCCCAGCGCGCGCGTGGCGTACTTGCGTTCGTAGTAGAGGTAGAACAGCGCCGTGATCAGCGCAAACAGCACGAACACTTCATACAGGTTGCTGACCGGGATGTGGCCCAGGTCCGGGCCCATCAAGTGTCCTTCGCGCCAGCGCACCAGTAGGCCCGTGACGCCGGCGAACACCGCGCCCCAGCTCAGCGCCGTGCCCAGCCAGGCGGCGGTAGGGCTGAAGAAGCCGATCCAGTAGCAGACCATGGCCAGCGCGAACAGCGCGCACATCCACAGGATGGCCGACTGCGACGAGAACAGGTACTTCAGGAAGAACACCTGCTCGGCCCGGGCCAGGTCGTTGCCGTACAGCATCAGCGCCAACCCCGCCGCAATGGCACAGGCGACCATCAGGTGGCGCAGCGGGCGCCACAGCCAGCCCATCCAGGCCAGCACCGGGACGGTGCCGCACAGGATGATCTTCTCGTAATAGTCCATCGCGTTGCTGTAGCGGGTCAGCGCGAATCCCGCACCCACCGCCAGCAACAGGAAGAAGACGACGTCGGTCCAGTCGGGCCTGCCGCGCTGCGCGCGGCCGTCGCCGGTTTCGGACAGGGCGTCCTGCCAAAGTTGATCAGGCGAGGCAGCCAACGTTTGCGCCGGCGCGGGATGCGTAGTGGTCGTAGTGGACATAGGAAACCTTAAGACCTCTTCTGGCGCAGCAGCGCCTGCTTGAAGCGTTCAAACTCCTGGTTGAAGTCGAGTGTACGCTTCTGGGACGTCATGGCCGCCAGGACGCTGCTGCCGCCGCCTTGCGGCTTGATCCAGATCCAGATGCGGCGGTCTCGAATATAGAACATCGAGAACACGCCCAGGACCAGCAGCAGGCTGCCCAGGTAGACGGTGTTCTTGCCGGGCGTGCGGCTGACCTGGAACACGCTGGCCTGCACGTGCTTGAAGTCCGCGAGCGACAGGAACACTGGCGCCGGATAGACGGTCAGGTCCGACAGCGCGGCCACGGACAGGCGCGACCAGACGGCGGCGCGTTCGGCCTCCGGGCCTTCGGTGGCCACGGGGGGCAGGCCGGCGCGCTCGCGCTCGATGGCGCGCAACTCGTTCATGCTGGCGCCGATCAGGCGGATCACCACGTCGGCTGCCCGTTCCAGGTCCTGCGGCGGCGTGTTGGCCTGCAGGAACGCCGCCACGGCTTGCAAGCCGCCGGAGGCGAAGGTTTCCAGGGCGCGCTCGGCGGCCGTCTGCAGGGGCTGGCGATCCGTCCCCGCCGGGCTGTTGCGTTCCGCGAAGCGGCGCGCGGCCTCCTGGCGCGCTGCGGGGTCGGCCAGAGTCGCGCGCAGGCGCATGAATTCGGCGATCGAGCTGTCGTCGTCCGCCGGAATGCGCAGGTAGCGGAACGGCTCGGAGGCGTTGTTGCGCACTCCGGCCAGGAACACGGCGGCGCCGTCCAGCTCGACGGGCAGCATGTAATTCTGGAATTCGTGGGCCTGGCCCGCATCGTCGATCAGCTTGTATTCGACGCTGGGACCGACGTTGCGCAGGTTTTCGTTCTTTTTGCCTGCGGCGCTGCCGGACACCGACGCGACATGATCGGCAAAGCTCTGGTTGCCGCCCTTGGGCACGCCGCCGGTCAGATCCTCGACGTTGATGGGCCGCAGGGCCGTGATCTCGATCCCCATGCTGCGCGCGCCGCGGGCAGTGTGAGCGGTTACTTCGCTGGTCTTGCCCACCGTACCGTCAACCGCGAAGGTAGCGGCGTCAGATCCTACTAGCGGATAGCCTTTCAGCGTCACCGCGCTGCCGCCGTCGTCGAAGCTGGATTGGTAGACCGTCATGCCCTTGAAGCGCAGCGGCTCATTGACCTCGATGGTGGAATCGAAACTCTTGCCGGTGTCCGGGTCGGTGACCTCGACCTCGCTGGCGAAGCGGCTGGGCATGCCGGTGGAGTAATAGTCGACCACGAACTTCTTGAGCTTCAGCGTGAAGGGCATGGGCTGCACCAGGGCGCCGTCGCCCACCATCACGACCGCCGTGCTGGCCTGGCCGCCCTCGGGCACCAGGACGCTGGCGCGGAAACTCGGGTTGTCGACCGACAAGCGGCCGCTTTCCGGCACTTCCGAGATCAGCATGTTTTCGACGATGGGTTTCTTACCACCGAACATGACCTGCAGGCGCACCGGCAACTCGCTGTCCAGCAGGCCGCCGATGCAGATGATGACCATGGCGGCGTGGGCGAACACGTAGCCCAGGCGGTTGGCGCTGCCCTTCTTCGCCGCCAGCAGCACGCCATCCGCATCCTGGCGTTCGCGCACCGCATAACCCAGCCGGCCCAACAGGGATTTGAGGCCCGCAGCCGTCTGCGGCACGTCGGTGGGCTCTTCGGTTTCCACCCGGTGCGGGAAGGCGCGCAAGCTGCTGGCGCGCACATGTTCGCGGAACGAGCGCGCATCGCGCAGCATCTTGGGCGCGTTGCGGATCAGGCAGACCGAGGTCGACACGACCAGGAACCCCATGATCAGCAGGAACCACCAGCTGTTGTAGACGTGCCAGATGGAGAACTTGTCGAACACTTCGAACCAGAACGGCCCGAATTGATCGATGTAGTTGTTGGACGAGCGGTTCTGCTGCAGGACGGTCCCGACCAGGCTCGCCACGCAGATGAACATCAGCAGGCTGACGGCGAAACGCATCGAACCCAGCAATTCGAAGAAATCGCCGGGCAGGCTGCGCAGGGAAGGACGGGAGTGTGTACGGGTCGAATTCATGAAAAAAGGGGGGCCGCGCTATCGGCTACCCCCCTCATAGACAGCGCGCGGCGGAAGCAGGTTCCGCTGCGCTGAGTTTGCAGAACGCGGACCAGCCGCGCGCGTGGCGGGCTGGCGCCTACCGCAGACCGGCGGCGTAGTCCGACACGGCCTTGATGTCGGCGTCCGACATGCGGTCCGCGATGGCGAACATGACGTCGTTCTTGCGGTCGCCGCTGCGGAACAGCTTCAGCTGCTCTTCAATGTACATGGGGAACTGGCCCGACAGCCGGGGGTACTGGCTGGGAATGCCCGCGCCATTGGCAGAATGGCACGAGGCGCAAGCCGGAACCTTGCGATCAGGCAAACCGCCGCGCCAGATCTTTTGACCCAGATCAACCAGCTTCTCCTGGCCGGCCGTGGCGGGCTCCTTGAGCGGCTGCTGCGCCAGGTACAGCGCGATGTTCTGCATGTCGGCGGGCGTCAGGTTCTGCGCCATGGCCGTCATCGGGGTGGGATTGCCGCCCGCGCCATTGCGCACCGGCAGCTTGGCGCCGGGCTTGACCTGGAAGTCGGCCAATTGCTTGGCCAGGTACTCGTGGGACTGCGCGGCCAGGTTGGGGTTCACCGGGATGGTGCTATTGCCCGCCGCGCCATGACAGGACGCACAGGCGATGATGCCCCTGGCCGCATCGCCCTGGTCAAACAGCTGTCCGCCCTTGGCGGCATCTGGTTTTACCGGGCCCGCGGCGCCTTCGGCGGCGAAACTCGTAGTAGATAAGGCGGAGGCGCCGAGCAACAGCCCGCTCGCAACCAACATCCGGGACAGCACACGCTTCATGAAGACCTCGACGATCGCATCGATCAAGGCGCAAAAAGGCGCCCACGCCTGCCCGCACACCCTGGAATACCGTATCGAACCTGTTTTGCCTTCCTGCCTGCGATGTTGCTGCGAACTTGCCGGATAAAGCGTTCAGCAAGCGAAACAGTAAGCAAAAAAGACGGCTCCGCGCACGGGGACCACTGTTGCAAACGCCGGATTATACAATAGGGCTCGAAACCAACCGTATCCAAAGCCACCCGTGTCCCTCCTACATCGCGCCTCTTTCCTCACGTCCGCGGCTCGCCTCGACCAGTTGCCGGCCGCCGGCGCTCCCGAGGTCTGCTTTGTCGGCCGCTCCAATGCCGGCAAATCCACGGCCATCAACGTGCTGTGCAACCAGCGCCGCCTTGCCTTCTCCAGCAAGACGCCGGGCCGCACGCGCCTGATCAATATGTTCAGCCTGCCCGACCCGCTGGATCCGGAAGGCCACATCGGCTATCTCGTCGACCTGCCCGGCTACGGCTACGCCTCCGTGGCCCGCGACGAAAAAGAAAAATGGGCCGACATCCTGGGCGGCTATCTGCGCGACCGCGAATCGCTGGCCGGCATCGTGCTGCTCATCGACATCCGCCGCGGCGTCACCGAACTGGACCGCCGCCTCGCCAACTTCATCGCCCCCACCGGCCGCCCGGTGCTGGCGCTGCTGACCAAGGCCGACAAGCTGCCCTACGGCCAGCGCGTGCGCACCGTGTTCTCCGTGCGCAAGGACCTGGCCGATATCGGCGCCCTGCACACCATCCCCTTCTCGGCGCCCGAACGCATCGGCCTGGAAGAGGCCGGCGCGCACATAGAAAACTGGATTTCACCCAAGGTCGTACCATGAACCCGCAGATCATCTCCCCTGAATTCCCGGTATCCCGCCCGCGCCGCCTGCGCCGCGACGACTTCACCCGCCGCCTGGTGCGCGAAAACGCCCTGACGGTCAACGATCTGATCTATCCCGTGTTCGTGGCCGAAGGCACTGGCCTGCAGCAAGCCGTGCCGTCGCTGCCGGGCGTGGTCCGCTATTCGCTGGACACGCTGCTGCCGGTGGCCCGCGAATGCGTGGACCTCGGCATTCCCGTGCTGGCGCTGTTCCCCGCCATCGACCCCTCGCTCAAGACGCCCGACGGCATCGAAGCCACCAACCCCAATGGCCTGATCCCGCGCGTGGTGCGTGAACTGAAGAAGCACGTCCCCGAACTCGGCATTCTGTGCGACGTGGCGCTGGACCCCTACACCAGCCACGGCCAGGACGGCGTCATCGACGAGAACGGCTACGTCATCAACGAAGCCACCGTCGAAATCCTGGTCAAGCAGGCGCTCACGCAAGCCGAGGCCGGCGTCGACATGGTCGCGCCCAGCGACATGATGGACGGCCGCATCGGCGCCGTGCGCCGCGCGCTGGAAGCCAACGGCCACATCCACACGCAGATCATGGCCTACTCCGCCAAGTACGCCAGCGCCTTCTACGGCCCGTTCCGCGACGCCGTGGGCTCGGCCACCAACCTGGGCAAGTCCAACAAGATGGCTTACCAGATGGATCCGGGCAACCTCGACGAAGCCCTGCGCGAAGTCGCCGCCGACCTGCAGGAAGGCGCCGACATGGTCATGGTCAAGCCCGGCATGCCCTACCTGGACGTGCTGCGCCGGGTCAAGGACACGTTCCGCGTGCCCACCTTCGCCTACCAGGTCAGCGGCGAGTACGCCATGATCAAGGCCGCCGCCGCCAACGGCTGGCTGGACCACGACAAGGTCATGATGGAAGCACTCCTGGCGTTCAAGCGCGCCGGCGCCGACGGCATCCTGACGTACTTCGCGATCGAAGCCGCGAAGCTGCTGAAGAGCCAGCGTTAAGCGCTTGCGGCATCGCGGGCCAGGCCACCATGGGCCGCCCGCGACGCCTGCCGCAAATCAAGTCTTGGCGGCCGCATTGCGGCCCGCTGCCGGCGCCCCGCGCCGCAATCCCAGCCAGGTTCCCGCCAGCACGCAGGCCAGTCCCGCGACGTGCGTGGGCGTGACGTGCTCGTCCAGGAACAGGGCCGCGAACAGCAGGCCGAAGATCGGCAGCCAGTTCACGAACAAGGCTGCCCGGCTGATGCCCAGCCGCGCGATGCCGGCATTCCAGACGATGTTGCTGACGCCCGAGGCGATCACCGCGGAAAACAGCAGCACCAGCCACGGCCACCACGTCATCTGCCAGGTATCGCCCTGGTAGGACGCGGGCGTCAGCGCCGCGTGCACCACCAGCATCAGGCCGCCGGCCAGGTACATGTACCAGAGCATGCCCAGCGGATCCATGCTGCGCGACATGCGCTGGATCACCAGCCCGCCGCAGACGAACACCAGCACCGCCACGAACACGATCGCATCGCCCCAACCCGTCAGGCCGATCCGCGCGCCGCTGCCGACCACCACCATGCCCACGCCCAGGAGACCCAGCAAGGCGCCGGAAATGCGCACCAGCGTCAGTTTCTCGCGATAGAAGATGGCCGCCAGCAACGCCGACAGCAAGGGGCTGGTCGCCATGATGAGCGTGCCGTTCGCGGCTGACGACACCCGCAGGCCTGTCACCAGTGCAATCTGGTGCGCGTACACGACCAGGAAGCCCGCCAGCGCAACCCAGCCCAGCTCCGCGCGCCCGAGCCGGGGGATGCGGCCGCGGCGGGCCTTGATGATGAGGGTGACTGTGATGAACGCAATGACGATGCGCACGGCCGCCAGGGCCTGCACATCCATGTGCAGCGTCAGGTACTTGACCGAGACGATGTTCAGGCCCCATGTGGCCATGACGAACATCAATTGAAGATAGATAAGACCTGTGCGGTCCTGGCTTGCATCAACTGTCGGGGACGTCACGGGCGCCGGCCTGGAAGGGGAATGGGACGCGCCGCCCACGCGGCGCCGCGGACATGGTATCGCGCCTGGGGCCTGGACTCAATGCGCGCCGAGGTATGCGGCCCGCACGTTGGGATCGCGCAGCAGTTCCGCGCCCGAGCCGCTCAGGGTGATGCGGCCGGTCTCCAGCACATAGGCCCGGTCCGCCACGCCCAACGCCTGGTTGGCCATCTGCTCCACCAGCACGATGGTCAGCCCGTCGTCGCGCAGCTTGCAGATCGCCGCGAAGATGTCCTGCACGATCAAAGGCGCCAGCCCCAGCGAGGGTTCGTCCAGGCACAGCAGGCGCGGTTCGCTCATCAGCGCGCGCGCCATCGCCAGCATCTGCTGCTCGCCGCCCGACAAGGTGCCGGCCAGCTGCTCGCGCCGTTCGCGCAGCCGCGGGAACAGCCGGTAGCCGCGCTCCACGCCTTCGGCCACTGCCGCGGGATCCCTGCGCCGGATGTAGGCGCCCAGCACCAGGTTGTCGTAGACGGTCTGGTCCGCGAACACGCCGCGCCCTTCCGGCGACAGCGCCAGGCCCAGGCCCACGCGCTGATGCGCCGCCACCTGCGTGATATCGCGCCCGTCGAAGGTCACGCGTCCGCGCTGCAAGGGCTCCAGGCCCGCCACGCCCTTCAAGAGCGTGCTCTTGCCCGCGCCGTTAGCGCCGATGATGGTCACGATCTCGCCCGCGCGGATCTCCAGCGACACATCGCGCACCGCCTGGATCGCGCCATACGAAATCTGCACGGATTCTAGTTTCAGCATCGTCTTACGGCCTGTTCCTACGCCTATGGCCTGGCCTCAGGCCATGCCGGTTCCCAGATACGCCTCGATCACGCGCTTGTCCGCCTGCACCTGGGCGGGCTTGCCCTCGGCGATCTTGATGCCGTAGTCCAGCACGATCACGTGATCGGAAATCGCCATCACCAGATCCATATGGTGCTCGACCATCAACAGCGTGATGCCGCAGGACTCGCCGATGCGCACCAGCAGCTCGCCCAGTTCCGCGGTCTCCTGCGGGTTCAACCCGGCCGCCGGCTCGTCCAGCAGCAGCAAGGTCGGTTCGGTGGCCAATGCGCGCGCCAGTTCCACCCTGCGCTGCAGGCCATACGGCAGGCTGCCCGCCGGCGTATCGGCCAGATGCTCCAGACCCACCATGCGCACCAGGCGATAGGCGTGCTCGCGCGCGCGACGCTCCTCGGCCCGTGCTCGCGGCAGTCCCAGCAGCGCAGCCCAGAAGCCGTTCTTCATGCGGCTGTGGCGGCCCAGCAATACGTTATCCAGCACCGACAGCTCGCCGAACAGGCGCAGGTTCTGGAAGCTGCGGCCGATGCCCAGCTTGCAGATCACATGCGGCCGCTCGCCCGCGATATCCGTGCCCTGGAAACGGACCACGCCCGCATCCGGCAGCACCACGCCGCTGAGCATGTTGATGAGGGTGCTTTTGCCCGCGCCGTTCGGCCCGATCAGCGCATGCACGTGGCCGCGCCGCAGGCAGAAGGAAATGTCCTGCGCCGGCTTCACGCCGCCATAGGCCTTGGAGAGGCTCTCAACCACCAGCAGCAGGTCTTCCTGCGCCCCAACGGCCTGCTTGGCCGCGGGCGGGGCCGCCGCCTCGCCCGCGCCTTGCGGCCGCGCATCCGCGACCCGCTGCGTGCGGCGCGAGAACAGTCCCATCACGCCGCCTGGCATGAAGTACAGCGCGAACAGCAGCAATGCGCCGTAGAAGAAATGCTGCACCGAGGGCCAGCGCGCCAGCATCGCGTCGATGATGGTCAGCGCAATCGCGCCCACGGCCGGCCCCGCCTTCGAGCCCGCACCGCCGAACAGCACCAGCAGCAGGATGAAGATCGACAGGTTGAAGCCGATGAAGTCCGAGTTGATGTACTGGTTCTGCTGCGCCACCAGCGCGCCCGCAATGCCGCAGGTCACGGCCGCCACCACGAAGGCGATGACCTTGGCGCGATACACGCGCACCCCGACGGAAGACGAGGCGATCTCGTCGGCCTGCACCGACAGCAGCGCGCGCCCGAAGCGCCCGTCCAGCACGTTGCGCAGCAGGAGCTGCGTCGCCACGCACAGCACCAGCGCGAACCACACCCACTGCTGGTTGGTGAACGGGTTGCCGCCCCAGGTCAGCGGCATGATGCCGAACAGGCCCGAAGGGCCGCCAAACACGTCCACCCATTCGGTGACGATCTTCTCCATGACGATGCCGAAGGCCAGCGTCACCATGGCCAGGTAAGGCCCTTTCACGCGCAGCGACGGCAGGGCGATCAGCACGCCGAACACGCCGGCCACCACGGGCGCCGCGGCCAGGGCCAGCCATGGATCGACTTGCCAGCGCGAGGTCAGCAACGCCGCCGTGTAGGCGCCGGCTGCAAAGAGGCCCGCCTGCCCCAGCGACTTCTGTCCCGCATACCCCACCAGCACGTTCACGCCCGCCGCGCACAAGTAGTACACGCAAGCCATGAACACGATGCGCAGGTAGTAATCGTTGTCCACCAGGGCGGCGAACAAGGCTAGCGCCGCCGCGAGCGCCACGGTTATCAAGGTCTGGCCGTGCCGCTTCATACCTTCTCCGCCAGACGCTTGCCGAACAGGCCGGTGGGCTTGACCGCCAGCACCAGGATCACCAATCCGAAGATCGCCACTTCACGCCATTGCGACTGCCAGAGGTTCACGTAGGACTCCAGCAGCCCCAGCACAAAGCCGCCCAGCACGCAGCCGCGCGGATTCGACAGGCCGCCTATCATCGCGCCGGAAAAGCCCTTCAGGCCGATGGCCAGGCCCATGAATATCGAAGCCGACGTGATCGGCGCGACCAGAAAGCCCGCCAGCCCGGCCAACGCCGAACTGGCGAAGAAGGCGCCGGTCATCACCGCGTTCACATTGATGCCCATCAGGTTGGCGACCGCGGGATTGGCGGCCACGGCCCGCATCGCCTTGCCCAGCACCGTGCGGTTCATGATGCGGTCGAACAGCACCATCACCACCACCGCCACGGCGAGCAACAGCAGTTCCTGGCTGCGCACGCCCGCGCCGAACACGCGGATCACGTCGTCGCCGAAGGGCGCCGGCACCGTGACGGGCGCCGGTCCCCAGACCGCGAACGCGGCGCTCTGCAGCAGGATGCCAAAGCCGAGCGTGCTCATGACCCACGCCATGCCCGGGCGCGAAGCGAACGGCCGCACGCCGAACACGTATAGCAGCACGCCCAGCATGCCCATCACCAGCACCGCCGCAAGCCCCGCCAGCAGATACTCCCAACCGCTCAATTCCAGCCCCGTGAAGGCCGCGGTGGTGACCGGCTTGCCGGCAAACAGGAACAAGGCGCCTACCCCGATGAACGCGCCCACGGACACGAATTCCCCATGCCCGAAGTTGAGCGTGCGCGTGGTCGTGAACGTGATGCTGAAGCCCAGCGCCACCAGCGCATAAGCGCCCCCCACTGCTAGCCCGCTGACGAGCGCCTGCAACAATGTCGCCAACATGATGGCCCCTTATGCCTGTCGCTGTCCTGCTACTTGGCGACGGCGACGGTCACGTCGTCGGCGTAAGGCACCAGCTTGCCGTCCTGCCAGTGCGCCCACTTGTAATCGCTTACCAGCAGCGCATCGTGCACCGTGGCCGAGAATGGCTTGGTGTAGGTCTTCATCGCGCCTTCGTAGGTGCCATCCAGGTTCTCCAGCGCCAGGCGCACCTTCTCGCCATCGGTGGAGTTCGCCTGCTTGATCGCCATGCCCAGCAGGTTCATGCCGTCATAGGCATGCGCCAGGAAGCCGAACGCGGTGGGCGAGGTCATCTTGGCCGACACGCGGTCATACAGCTTCTGCTGCGCGGCCGTGCGGTTGTCGGTGATGGTGCGCAGGAAGAAGGGCTTCTCCGACAGCGTCTTGCCCGCCGTATCGTAGAAGGCGATATTGTCCGCCGCCCACGAGGTCAGCGTCAGCGGGAACCAGTTGATCTTCTCCATGCTGCGGAACACGTGCGCGATCGGCGTGCTCTGCGCCCAGATCACCACCGTATCCACGCCCGCCGCCTTCAGCTTGTTCAGCTGCGACGTCATATCGGTATCGGCCACACCGAACTTCTCGACCGCCACGGCCTTGACGCCTTGCGCCGCGCCGACTTCCTCCAGGTCCTTGAGCGCGCTCTGGCCGTAGCCGGTGGTCTCGATCATGAAGCCTACATTCTTGACCTTGGGATTCTTCTTCAGGTAGCCGATCACGCCGTCCACCTGTTCGCGGTCCACCATGCCAACGCGGAACATGTAGTTGTCCGCGCCCGCGCGCATGGGCTTGGTGATGTCGGTGCCGGAACCGATGGCGCCCATGACGGGGATCTTCTTCTGGTTCGGGATGTGCTTCCAGGCCAGTGCGTTGCCGGAATTGGTGGGACCAACGATGGCCACGACCTTCTCGTTATCGATCAGGTCCGCCATGTTCTGGATGGACTTCGGCGGCTGCGACAGGTCATCGCGCACCACCAGCACCAACTTGCGGCCGAGCAGGCCGCCATTGGCATTGATGTCGTCAATGGCCGTGCGCAAACCCAGCACCGCGGCCTGCCCGCTTTGCGCGGACGGCGAAGCCGACAGGTCGCCGTTAAAGCCGATCTTGATGTCCTGGGCGTAGGCCTGCGCGCCCACCGCCAGCGCGCACAAGACGGCCGCCTTGGACAAGGTGGAAAAAATCCCCGTTGCTTTCATCGTTGTCTCCTGTGTTTTTCAGATGTGCTGCACGTCGATGATTCTTTTTTCTGCCTCTCGCCCGTGGAGCCTGGCGCTATACCGCGAGATAGCCGCCGTCCACCGGCAGGGACACGCCTGTCACGTACTGCGCCATCGGCGAAGCCAGGAACACGGCGGGTCCCACCAGGTCTTCGGGCTGTCCCACCCGTCCCAGCGGAATGCGCTGCATGAAGTTCGCCAGCCGGGCGGGATCGTCCCGCGTGTACTGCGTCATCGGCGTTTCGATGACGCCCGGCGCAATGGCGTTGACCCGTATGCCGTCGGGCGCGAGGTCGCGCGCCATGGCCTGCGTCATCATCTTCACGCCGCCCTTGGACGGCGAATAGCCCAGGGTGGCGCCTACCCCGGCGAACGACGCGATGGAGCCGACGTTGATGATGACGCCGCGCGTGGCGCGCAACGCCCCCAGGAAGGCGTGGATCATGTTGAAGCTGCCGTTCAGGTTCACGTCCAGCACGCGACGCCAGTTCTCGGCGGCGCGCGGGCTGTCTATGCCTTCGCGGATCAGGATGCCGGCGTTGTTGACCAGCACGTCGATCGGCCCCACTTCCAATTGAACCTGCGCCGCGACCGCCGCGCATGCCTCGGGGTCCGTCACGTCGAGCGCGTGGCTCCAGGCGTCGCCGCCGGTGTCGATGATGGCGCCTGCCGTCTGCGCGGCGTTGTCGGCCTGCACGTCGGTCGCCACCACGCGCGCGCCCGCGGCCGCCAGGCCCAGCGCCAATGCCCGTCCGTTACCCTGCCCCGCTCCCGTCACCAGGACCAGCTTGCCCTGCAGCAGTCCCGCCGGCGCGGCACTCATGCGGCCGCCTGCGCGGAAGCGTCCGCCTGCACGCGCGCTGCGGCCTTGCCGGCGGCGGCAATGCTCTGGCCCGCGATATAGCCGAAGGTCAGCGCCGGACCCAAGGTGATGCCCGCGCCCGGATAGTTGCCGCCCATGATGCTGCAGGCGTCGTTGCCCACGGCGTACAGGCCGGGTATGACCGCCCCCAGTTCGTTCAGTGCGCGGCCCTGGCCATCGACCTTCAGGCCGGCGAAAGTGCCGATGTCGCCGATCATGACCTTGATCGCGTAGTACGGCCCTTTCACGATGGGCGCCACGCAGGGATTCGGGCCATGCAGCGCATCGCCCTGATAGCGGTTGTAGGCCTTGCTGCCCTTGCCGAATTGCGGATCGCGGCCCAGCGCCGCCTCCCGGTTGTATGCTTCGACCGTCTGACGCAGGCTGCCGGCATCAATGCCGGTCTTCTGCGCCAGTTCCGCCACCGACGCGCCGCGAGTCAGATAGCCCGTGTCCAGATAGCGCTTGATGGGCAATGGGAACGGCGCCACGCTGCCCAGACCATACTTGCGCAGGGTCTTGTGGTCGCAGACCAGCCAGGCGCAGGTCTCGCCCTGCCCCTCGCATGCGCGCACCATCTCCTGCACGAAGTCGTGGTACGAACTGCCTTCGTTGGTGAAGCGACGGCCATTGCGCGTGACGGCGATGACGCCCGGCTTGGCGCGGTCGATGAAGTGCGGCATGTAGCCCGGGCTGCCGTCCTTGCGCGTCACCACGGACACCGGCACCCATGCCGCGGCATTGGGCAAGGCGGTGTTGACCTGCCCGCCCGCGCTCTCGGCCAGGCGCAGCCCGTCGCCGCTATTGCCCGTGGGCGACGGAGAGTAGTGTTCCGTGCCGTTGGGTGCGTGTGCATACAGCTGCTTGCGGCGTTCGATGTCGTACGGAAAGCCGCCGGAAGCCAGCACCACGGCGCGCGCGGCGCGCACGCGCACGGCCGCGCCATCGCGCTGCACGACCGCGCCGCGCACGGCGCCGTCTTCGATGATGAGGGACTTGGCCGGCGCGTTCAGCCACAGGGGCACGCCCAGCTTGAACGCGGAGGCCGCCAGCCGGCCCGCCAGCGCATTGCCGTTGGTCAGCGTCATGCCGCGGCCATGCCTGGCCACGTCCAGGAAATGCCGGGTCAGGCGCTTGGCCACGTACCAGGCCGAGGCCAGCGAGCGCGTGACCCGCATGAAGTGCACGATCTCCTTGCCAGAGCCCAGCATCATGCCGAACACAGTCAGCTCGGGCAGCGCGGGCGCCAGGTCCCTGACGTGGGCGCCGAGCTTGCGGCCGTCGTAGGGCCGCGCCACCATCGAGCGTCCGCCCTGCTTTCCGCCGGGCGCTTCCGCGTGATAGTCGGGGAACACCAGCGGCATGTCGAACTGCACTTCGGTGTTCGACGTGAAGAAGTCCACCGCGCGCGGCCCCTGCTCCAGAAAGGCATCCACACGTTCAGCGTTGTAGCTGTCGCCGGCTTCGTGGCGCAGATAGGCGCGGCCTTCGTCCGGCGTTTCATGGATGCCCTGCACCTTGGCCAGCGAGGTGCCCGGTATCCACAGCCAGCCGCCGGAACGCGCGGTGGAGCCGCCGAAGCGCGGCTCTTTTTCAACGATAAGGACCTTCAGGCCTGACGTTGCCGCGGTGATTGCGGCAGCCATGCCCGACGCGCCCGACCCGACCACCAACACGTCGCAGTCGTATTGACGAGAATCTTCCACGTTGTCTCCATACCCTTGGGGCGGCTTGCTCCCGATCGCAAAACCGGGGCAGCCTTCTTATTCTTTCGACTGTAGAGAACGCATTTGATAATGTCAATATGGTTCACGATTAGCGAAAGTACTAACATAGGCAATCTCATTCGATAAAAGAAAATGGCCACCAGACCCAGCTCCGGCAAGCGCAATGCCGATCACGCTCCTGCCTCGCCGCCGCGCAGGCGCGGCATCCAGTCCATCGAAGTCGGCGGCAAGATTCTGCTGGCGCTGCTGGAACACTCGTCTTCGTTGCCGCTGGGCGCGCTGGCCAAAGCCGCCGGCATGTCGGGCGCCAACGCCCACGCCTATCTCGTCAGTTACGGCAATCTGGGCCTGGTCAGGCAAGACCCGAACACCGGCGAATACGAGTTGGGGCCGCTCGCGCTGCAGCTGGGGCTGGCGGCGCTGCACCGGCTCGATCCCATCAAGATCGCCATCCCCATGACGCGCGAGTTCGCCGAAAGAACCGGACAAACCATCGCCATCGCGGTGCTGGGCAACCTGGGGCCAGTCATCGTTCACCTGCACGAATCCAACTACCCCATCCACGTCAACATGCGCACCGGCACGGTCATGTCGCTGACCAACACGGCGACGGGCAAGGTGTTCGCGGCGCTGCTGCCGCCCAAAAAAATAGAAAGCCTGTTGCATGAAGACCATCTGCGCCTGGGCGCCGTGCCTTCTTTGGGCAAGACAGAAAAGTTCGAACGGACCCTGCGCGAAGTCCGCCAGCGCGGCGTCGCGCGCGCCATGGGCGACCCCATCCCCGGCATCAACGGCCTGAGCGCCCCCGTGTTCGACTCCAACGGCAACGTGGTGCTGGTGATCACAGCCATCGGCGCAGCCGGCGTGTTCGACGTGCGCTGGACCAGTCCGTTGATCGATGACATCAAGCGCTGCGCCGACGCCATCTCAGCTGAACTGGGTTGGCAGAACCACGACGTGCGCGCGACGCGCCAGGGCTAGCGTCCGCAGAACAGAAAGGCCACGCGGCAAAAAAAGGCCGCTGCACGGTCGGTTCCATGCAGCGGCCTTTTGTATGGCGGATCACGCTTGCGGCAAAGCCGCGCGCGTTCAGCGCAGCAGGACCTTGTCCAGCGATTCAGTAAAGCGCTTGGCGTCCTGGAAGCCCACCACGCGCGCCTCGGGCAGCTCCTTGCCACCCGGTTCGAAGAACATGATGCCCGGCGGGCCGAAAAGGCGGAAGCGCTTGAGCAACGCGCGGTCATCGGCGTTGTTCGCGGTCACGTCGGCCTGCACCAGCAGCATGCCCGACATGCGCTGCGCAACGCCCGGATCGGTAAAGGTGAAGCGCTCCATCTCGCGGCACGACACGCACCAATCGGCGTAGAAATCCAGCATCACCGGCTGACGGCTTTGCGCCAGCAAGGCGTCCAGTTCCGCGTTGTTGCGCACGCGGGTGAAGTGCACCTCGCCGCTGCTGGCCGCCGCGCCCACGGGCGCATCGCCGCGCGCCGCCAGGTGCGACAACGGCTGCAGCACGTCGCGTCCGCCACTGGCTGCGCCGATCAGCCAGGCCGCGGCCGCCAGCGCCAGCAACAGGCCCACACCCTTGCCGAACATGCGCGCAGCGCCCGCGCCATCGGGCAAGGCATCGAACGCCCGCAGCATCACGGCGGCAACCACGGCCAGGAAAGCCCAGCCCGTCATCTGCACCCAGGTCGGCACTACCGGGATCAGCATCCACCAGGCGGTCGCCAGCAAGAGCATGCCGAACAAGCGCTTCACGCCGTCCATCCAGGGACCGGCCTTGGGCAGCAAGGCGCCCGAGGACGCCCCCACGATCAAGAGCGGCACGCCCATGCCCCAGGCCATTGCGAAGAGCGCCGATCCGCCCAGCACCACGTCCCCGGTCTGCGAGATATACAACAGCGCGCCCGCCAACGGCGCGGCCACGCAGGGGCCGACGATCAGCGCCGACAAGGCGCCCATCACCAAGGCGCCGGTGTAGCGCCCGCCCGGAATGCGCGCCGAGCGCTGCGACAGCCAGCCCTGGATGCCGGCAGGCATCTGGAACGTGAAGGCATCGAACATGGCCAGCGCCAACACAGCCAGCAGGATGGCGAACAGGGTCAGGATCCAAGGCGTCTGCAGCCAGGCGGCGAGTCCGGCCCCGCTCAATCCGGCCGCCACGCCCAGCGCGGTGTAGACGACGGACATGCCCAGCACATAGGTCGCGGCCAGAGCCAGGCCGCGGCCGCGCGACGGCTTGGCCTGCGCGGCCCCGCCGAGCACGATGGAGGACAGGATGGGAATCATGGGCAACACGCAGGGCGTGAATGCCAGCAACAGGCCCAGCACCAGGAACACGCCGGCGGTCTTTACCCAGCCCAGGCCGCCCAGGGCGTCGGCCAGGCCGGTGTCGCCCGCGTTGACCAGCGCGCCGAGCCCGCTGGATGCGCCAGACGCGGCGGCCGGGATTCCTCCCGGTCCAGCCAGTGCATAGCCACCTGCCACCGGCGTGAGTTTCACGCTGCTGTCCATGGGCGGGTAGCACAGCCCCGCATCGGCGCAGCCTTGCGCGGTCAGGGTCAGGGTGAAGGGCTGTCCGCCCGCAGCCACCGGCACGCGGATCACCACGTCCTGGTGGAAGACCTCCATGTCCTTCTCGAAGGTCGGGTCGTACTTGACCTCGCCCTTGGGATAGACGGCTTCGCCCAGCTTGGCGGCGCCGATGGGACTGATGGTGATGCCGAAGCGCTCGCGGTACATGTAGTAGCCCGGCGCGACGCGGTAGCGCAGTTCCAGCGTTTCAGGCGCCACCATCTCGGCGCTGAACACGAAGGCCTTCTCGGGCTCCAGGAACTCGGCCTCGGCGCGCGCGGCAGCCTGCCAGCCCAGCAACAGCAGCATCATGGCCAACAAGGCCAGCCACTGCCTGAAGAAGGCGCGCGGCGCGCGGGACTCGCGCCGGAGCGCGCCGATACCGACTAGTTGCAACATCAGTCTCTCTTGTTCTGCGTGACGGCCGTCTGTTCACGCACCCAGTCCAGATAGGGCGCCGCGCCGCCAATGACAGGCAGCACGATGATCTCGGGCACATCGTAGGGATGCATCTGCGCCAGGGCCTGCACTACGGCCTGGTGGCGCGCGTATGTGGTCTTGATGTGGATGGGGATTTCTTCCGCCCCTTCGACCTCTCCTTTCCACATGTAGATGGACAGGCCCGGCGCGCCAAGGTTCACGCAGGCGGCCAATCCGTCTTCGACCAGGACATGCGCAATCCGCTTGGCCAGCAGCAGGTCGGGCGCATTGCTGATGACCAGCACAACGTCGTCATCTCGCAACATGGAGGCTCCTCGGGATACCCGTATGGGACGTAACTCGGGGTATTTTATCGGTATTGCGGCCATCGTCCGGATCCGCCGGGCCTGAACGCGCCGCCATGCCACCCGCACCCACCGAGGCACGCATGTCCGATAACTGCCTGTTCTGCCGCATCGCCCGTCACGAAATCCCCGCGCACGTGGTCCACGAGGATGAACGCCTGCTGGCCTTTCTCGATATCCACCCGGTGCGCCCCGGGCATGTGCTCATCATCCCCAAGCAGCACTATCCCTATTACGAGGATATGCCGGCCGACCTGGCAGGCAGCATCCTCAACCTGGGCCAGAAGCTCGGACGCCACATGAAGCGCCTGTATGACGTGGAACGCGTGGGCTTCGCCTTCACCGGCATCCACGTGGCGCATGCGCACGCCCACGTCATCCCCATGCATCACCCGCAGGACGTCACGTCCACCCAATACATCGAGCAGCAGGACCTGACCTTCAAGATGCCGCCGCAGCCCGCAACCGAGGCGCTGGCCGCAACAGCGGCGCAACTGCGTAGCGAGCTGCACGCCTCGTAGCGCGCGGCGGCCGCACAAAAAAAACAAGGGCGGGTCCGAAGACCCGCCCTTGTCGCTTATCGAGCTACCGAAATTATTCGGCGCTGTCCTCAGCGGCTTCATCGACTTCCGGACGGTCAACCAGTTCCATGAAAGCCATGGGAGCGTTGTCGCCTTGACGGAAGCCCATCTTCAGCACGCGGGTGTAGCCGCCGTTACGGGCCGCGTAGCGCGGGCCGATTTCGGCGAACAGCTTCACCACCGCATCGCGATCGCGCAGACGGGCAAAAGCCAGACGCTTGTTCGCGAGCGTGGGCTCCTTGCCCAGCGTGATCAGGGGTTCGATGACGCGGCGCAATTCTTTCGCCTTCGGCAGCGTGGTCTTGATGGCTTCGTGGGTGATCAACGAAACGGCCATGTTGCGGAACATGGCAAGACGGTGACTGCTGGTGCGGTTGAGCTTACGCAAGCCATTACCGTGACGCATGATAAGTTTCCTTTGAATCTAAAGATGGCGTCAGCCATCGGGTTGCCGGCTCTTCTATCAACCTGCAATCAGGCCGCGGTCCGGTAGAAAACGGTGCATTTTACGACGGTTTCGCAAACTGGCCGGCGCGAGGCCGGCTGCCTGCGGGAACCGCCCCTTTCCAGAGGCGGCACCCTTTCAAGACTTAGGGACGCTCCAGGCCCAGGGGGGGCCAGTTTTCGAGCTTCATGCCCAGCGTCAGGCCGCGTGCGGCCAGGACTTCCTTGATCTCGTTGAGCGACTTGCGACCCAGGTTCGGGGTCTTGAGCAGCTCGTTTTCGGTACGCTGGATCAGGTCGCCGATGTAGTAGATGTTTTCGGCCTTCAGGCAGTTGGCCGAACGCACGGTCAGTTCCAGGTCGTCGACCGGGCGCAGCAGCACCGGATCGATCTGCGGCGTGCCGCGGACCGGGGCTTCGTACGAATCGCCAGCGCCTTCCAGGGCGGCGAAGACCGAGATCTGGTCCATCAGGATGCGAGCCGACTGGCGCACCGCTTCCTCGGGCGAGATGACGCCGTTGGTTTCGATGTCCAGGACCAGCTTGTCCAGGTCGGTACGCTGTTCCACACGGGCGCTTTCAACCGCGTAGCTCACGCGGCGGACCGGGCTGAACGAAGCGTCCAGAACGATGCGGCCGATGGTGTGGGTGCGGTCTTCCGACAGCGCGCGCACGTTGCCCGGCACGTAGCCGCGGCCCTTTTCAACCTTGATCTGCATTTCCAGCTTGCCTGCATCCGTCAGGTTGCAGATGGCATGGCCGGGGTTGATGATCTCGACGTCGTGCGGCAGCTCGATGTCGCTGGCCAGCACGGTGCCCGCGCCGGTCTTGCGCAGAACCAGGGTCACTTCGTCGCGATTGTGCAGCTTGAAGACCACGCCCTTCAGGTTCAGCAGGATGTCGACGACATCTTCGCGAACGCCCGGGATGGTCGAGTATTCGTGCACCACGCCCGTCATCTGGACTTCGGTCGGCGCGTAGCCGGTCATCGAAGACAGCAGGATGCGGCGCAGGGCGTTGCCCAGCGTGTGACCGTAGCCACGCTCGAACGGCTCCATCACGATCTTGGCATGGTGCGTGCCGACCGGTTCGACTTCAATGGAGCGCGGCTTCAGGAAACCTTGAGTGGACATTTACTGTGTTCCTTTTCAATACCCTCGGCTCGTTACACCGATAAGGCTGATGGACAGGGTGAAACTTGAAATGCGGACGGCGCGAAAAACACCGGCCAATACTTACCGCAAAGCCCGCTCCGCCTGAAGGCGGAAAGCGGGCTGCTGCGGGACGTGCGAACGGGTCGCGAGACCAGCTCGCCGGCGCATTGCGAAGGTAGCGCCGGCAGGCCTGATTAACGCGAGTACAGTTCGACGACCATCGATTCGTTGATGTCGCGAGCGACGTCAGCGCGATCGGGGGCCGACTTGAACGTACCGGTCAACTTGGTCGTATCGACTTCCACCCACTGGGGGATGCCGATGCTGGTGGCCAGGTCGAGCGATTCCTTGATGCGGCCTTGCTTCTTGGCCTTTTCGCGGACCGACACGACGTCGCCAGCCTTGACCAGCATCGAAGCGATGTCAGCCGTGTGGCCGTTCAGTTCGATGGCGCGGTGGCTCACCAGCTGGCGAGCTTCGGCGCGGGTCGAGCCGAAGCCCATGCGGTAGACGACGTTGTCCAGGCGCGATTCCAGCAGCTGGATCAGCGTTTCGCCGGTGTTGCCACGGCGACGCTCGGCTTCAGCGAAGTACTTGCGGAATTGCTTTTCCAGCACGCCGTACATGCGCTTGAGCTTTTGCTTTTCGCGCAGCTGCAGACCGTAGTCGGAAGTGCGGGCACCCGAAGTGCGGCCGTGTTGGCCAGGCTTGGAATCCAGCTTGCACTTGGAATCCAGCGAGCGGCGGGCGCTCTTCAGGAACAGATCAGTACCCTCGCGACGCGAGAGCTTGCATTTGGGTCCAGTATAACGAGCCATGTGGATTCCCTTTAGATACGACGACGCTTCGGCGGACGGCAGCCGTTGTGCGGAACGGGCGTGATGTCGGCGATGGACGAAATCTTGATGCCCAGCGCGTTCAGAGCGCGGACCGACGATTCGCGGCCAGGGCCGGGGCCCTTGATGCGCACTTCCAGCGTCTTGATGCCGTACTCCAGCGCAACGCGGCCAGCCGTTTCAGCAGCGACCTGCGCGGCGAACGGGGTCGACTTGCGCGAACCCTTGAAGCCAGCACCGCCCGACGTGGCCCACGACAGCGCGTTGCCCTGACGATCGGTGATGGTGATGATGGTGTTGTTGAACGACGCGTGAACGTGCGCGATGCCGTCCGAGACGTTCTTCTTGACCTTTTTGCGCACGCGCGAAGCGCCGCTGGTGGAAGCTTTCGCCATAATCCAGTTCCTCGATTATTTCTTCAGGGACGCAGCAGCACGACGCGGGCCCTTACGGGTGCGGGCGTTGGTGCGAGTGCGCTGGCCGCGCACGGGCAAACCGCGCTTGTGACGCATGCCGCGGTAGGTTCCCAGGTCGATCAAACGCTTGATCGAGAGCTGTACTTCACGACGCAGGTCGCCTTCAACCGTGAACAAACCAACATGTTCGCGGACGCGTTCCAATTCAGCGTCGCTCAGATCCTTGACCTTTTTGTCAAAGGGTACGTTTGCCGCTTCGCAAATCTTGCGAGCGCGCGTACGACCGATGCCAAAAATGGCGGTCAGGCCGATCTCGGCGTGCTGTTGCGGCGGAATGTTAATGCCAGCAATACGGGCCATGACTGTTCCTTGAATAAATCCGTTGCGTAGTCGCTAACCCGAGTTAGCCTTGACGCTGCTTGTGACGCGGGTCGGTGCAGATAACGCGCACCACGCCGTGACGTTTGATAACTTTGCAGTTGCGGCAGATCCGCTTAACCGATGCCATTACTTTCATGGTTGACTCCTAATTTTCCGTAATCCGGTTCCGCTCATTTGGAGCGGAAAACTATCCTGGCTCGCGTCAGGTCATAGGGCGTGAGCTCCACTGTGACCTTGTCACCCGGCAGGATCCGGATGTAATGCATACGCATCTTGCCGGAAATATGGCCCAACACCACGTGGCCGTTTTCGAGCTTGACGCGAAATGTCGCGTTCGGGAGGTTCTCAAGAACCTCACCTTGCATCTGAATGACGTCGTCCTTGGACATTCTTTTGCTTACCGCATCGGCAAACCCGCGCCCTTGAAGTTAGCCTTCTTGAGCAACGAGTCGTACTGGTGAGACATCATGTAGGCCTGAACCTGCGCCATGAAATCCATCGTCACCACCACAATAATCAACAGGGACGTACCACCGAAGTAGAAAGGAACGTTCCAGCGCATCACCAAGAATTCCGGCAACAGGCACACCAACGTGATGTAGATGGCACCTGCGAGCGTCAGACGCATCAGGATCTTGTCGATGTAGCGCGCTGTTTGTTCGCCCGGACGGATGCCCGGAACAAACGCACCACTCTTCTTCAGGTTGTCCGCCGTTTCGCGGCTGTTGAACACCAGAGCCGTGTAGAAAAAGCAGAAGAAAATAATCGCGACCGAGTACAGCGTGATGTAGAGCGGTTGACGAGGCGACAGGGCCGCAGCCAGGTCGCTAAGCCAGCGCATGTTCTCACTGCTGGAGAACCAGCTCGTGATCGTGGCCGGGAACAGAATGATCGACGATGCGAAGATCGGCGGAATCACCCCTGCCATGTTCAGCTTCAGCGGCAAATGCGAGCTTTGACCACCGTAGACCTTGTTGCCGACCTGACGCTTGGCGTAGTTCACCGTGATCTTGCGCTGTCCGCGTTCCACGAACACCACAAAAGCGGTAACCAGCACCACCAGAGCCACGATGAACAGTGCCGAAAGCACGGACATCGAGTTGGTGCGGACCAGGTCCAACAGTGCAGCCAGCGCCGCGGGCAGACCCGCAACGATACCTGCGAAGATCAGGATGGAAATCCCGTTGCCCAGACCACGTTCCGTGATTTGCTCACCCAGCCACATGACGAACATGGTGCCGGTGACCAAGGTCACGACGGTCGTAAAGCGGAACAGCATGCCCGGATCGATCACCAGTCCCTGCTGGGACTCCAACGCTACCGAAATGCCCACAGCCTGCACCAGCGCCAGCACAACCGTGCCGTAGCGGGTGTATTGGGTGATCTTCCGACGGCCGGCTTCGCCCTCTTTCTTGAGCGATTCCAGCGACGGCACCACCACAGACATAAGCTGCATGATGATGGATGCCGAAATGTACGGCATGATCCCCAGGGCAAAAATCGAGAAGCGCGAGAGCGCCCCGCCCGAGAACATGTTGAACAGGCCCAGGATCCCGCCCTGGTTCTGACGGAACAAGTCCGCCAGCGCATCCGGGTTGATGCCCGGCACGGGGATGTGTGTACCCAAACGGTAAACCACCAGGGCGAGCACCAGGAACACGAGGCGGCGCTTCAGATCGCCGTACCGTGCTCCGGTTTTGCCCAATGCCTGCGCGTTAGCCACTCGTCACCTCGTGATCAAGCAAGCGAGCCGCCCGCGGCTTCGATGGCGGCGCGAGCGCCGGCCGTCGCGGTAATGCCCTTGAGCACGACCTTGCGCGAGAGTTCACCCGACTTGATGACCTTGGCGAAACGAACCGCCTGGCCAATCACGCCAGCGGCCTTCAGCACTTGCACGTCGACTTCGTCGATGGGCAGGGCTTGCAGGTCCGACAGACGGACTTCGGCGTACAGGTGCTGACCGAGCGGGGTGAAACCACGCTTGGGCAGGCGACGCTGCAGCGGCATTTGACCGCCTTCGAAGCCAACCTTATGGAAACCGCCCGAACGCGACTTCTGACCCTTGTGACCACGGCCGGCGGTCTTACCCAGACCCGAACCGATGCCACGGCCGACGCGGCGCTTGGCGTGCTTGCTGCCCTCAGCGGGCTTCAGCGAATTAAGTTGCATATCCGACATGGTGATTCCTTAGGCTTCCGAGACGGAAACGAGATAATCCACCTTACGGATCATCCCACGCACCTCGGGCGTATCGACCAGCACGCGGCTGCTGTTGATACGGCCCAAGCCCAAACCGCGAATCGTGTCACGGTGCGATTGCTTGGTACCGATCACCGAGCGCACGAGGGTCACTTTGATCTGCTTCTGAGCCATGATTTACCCCAGGATTTCTTCGACCGACTTGCCGCGCTTGGCAGCAACATCAGCCGGGGTCATGGAGGCGCGCAGGCCGTTCAACGTGGCGCGAACCATGTTGTAGGGGTTGCTCGAGCCCAGGCTCTTGGCAACCACGTTACGCACACCCATCACATCAAAAATAGCGCGCATCGGGCCGCCGGCGATAACGCCGGTACCTTCAGCAGCGGGCGAGATCAGCACGGTAGCGGCGCCATGCTTGCCAACCACGGTGTGGTGCAGCGTGCCGTTCTTCAGAGCGACCTTGAACATGCCGCGACGGGCCTGTTCCATAGCCTTCTGAACGGACACCGGCACTTCACGCGCCTTGCCCTTACCCATGCCGATGCGGCCATCGCCATCGCCAACCACGGTCAGCGCGGCAAAGCTCATGGTGCGACCACCCTTGACCACTTTGCTCACGCGGTTGACCGCGATCATCTTTTCGCGGAGGCCGTCATCGTTCTCTTTTTCCGCGGCGTTCTTGCCTTGTACTTTAGCCATTTGACAGATCCTCGCTTAGAACTTCAGGCCGGCTTCACGCGCGGCATCGGCCAGCGCTTTCACGCGGCCATGGTAACGAAAGCCCGAGCGATCGAAAGCGACCAGTTCAATACCGGCAGCCTTGGCCTTTTCGGCCACGCGCTTGCCGACCAGCGACGCAGCGGCTTTGTTGCCGCCCTGACCGGACTGGCCGGACAGTTGCGCGCGCACTTCGGCTTCGACCGTCGAGGCGCTGACCAAAACGCGATCGCCTTCCGGCGAAATGATGTTGGCGTAGATGTGCTGGTTCGAGCGGAAAATCGAGAGGCGATGAACGCGCAGCTCGTTGATCTTCCGGCGGGTCGGAACCGCACGACGCAAACGGGAAACTTTTTTGTCCATGATTCGTCCTTGCGTGCGCCGTTATTTCTTCTTGGTTTCTTTGATGACGACGCGTTCGTCCGAGTAACGCACGCCCTTGCCCTTGTAGGGTTCGGGTTCGCGGTACGCGCGGATTTCAGCGGCCATCTGACCGACGACTTGCTTGTTGGCGCCCTTGATGACGATTTCCGTCTGGGTCGGGCACTCGGCCTTGATGCCGGCCGGCAACTGGTGCAAAACGTCGTGCGAGAAACCGAGCTGCAGCTTAACGGCGTCGCCTTGGATCGATGCGCGGTAACCCACGCCGACCAGGGTCAGCTTGCGCTCGAAGCCCTTGCTCACGCCCGTGACCATGTTGGCCACCAGAGCGCGCACGGTACCCGACATGGCGTTGGCGTGACGGCTGTCGTTGGCGGCGGCAAACGTGAGCTTGCCGTTGTCCAACGCAATCGTGACGTCGCCGGTCAGGGCTTGGGTCAGGGAGCCCAGCGGGCCCTTGACGGTGATCTGATCCTGCTGGATGTTGGCTTCAACACCCTTGGGCAGTTCGACCGGATACTTAGCGATACGTGACATTCGAATTTCTCCTTAGGCCACGTAGCACAGCACTTCGCCGCCGACGCCGTTGGCGCGAGCCTTACGGTCGGTCATGACGCCGCGCGAGGTCGAAACGATAGCCACGCCCAGGCCGTTCATGACCTGAGGAATGCTGGTACGGCCCTTGTAGATACGCAGACCGGGGCGCGAAACGCGTTCGATGCGCTCGATGACCGGACGGCCAGCGTAGTACTTCAGGGTGATCTCGAGCTCAGGCTTGGCCTGGGTGCCCTTGATTTCAAAGCTGTCGATGTAGCCTTCGTCCTTCAGCACAGCGGCAATGGCCGCCTTCAGCTTCGAGGAGGGCATGCTCACCGTAACTTTGTCCACTTGCTGCGCATTGCGAATGCGGGTCAGCATATCGGCGATGGGATCGCTCATGCTCATATTGTTTCTCCTACCAGCTGGCCTTGGTGATGCCGGGGATTTCACCCTTCATCGCCATTTCACGCAGTTTGTGGCGCGTCAGGCCGAACTTGCGGAACACGCCGCGCGGACGACCGGTGACCACGCAACGGTTACGTTGACGCGTCGGGTTGGCATTGCGCGGCAGCTGTTGCAGCTTGAGCCGAGCTTGGTAACGTTCTTCGTCGGTCTTCGACTGGTCGTCGATGATCGCCTTCAACTCAGCGCGCTTGGCGGCGAACTTGTCAGCCAGCTTGGCGCGCTTGATGTCGCGATTGATGAGGGAAAGTTTAGCCACGTCATCAGCCCCTTAGTTACGGAACGGGAAGCTGAAGGCCGTCAACAGCGCCTTGGCTTCTTCGTCGGTCTTCGCGGTGGTGGTGATGCTGATGTTCAGCCCACGCAGCGCGTCGATCTTGTCGTACTCGATTTCGGGGAAAATGATCTGCTCTTTCACCCCGATGTTGTAGTTGCCACGGCCGTCGAACGCACGACCCGAGATGCCGCGGAAGTCGCGCACGCGAGGCAGCGCAACCGCCACCAGGCGATCCAGGAATTCGTACATGCGTTGACCGCGCAGCGTGACCATGCAACCGATCGGGTAGTTTTCGCGGATCTTGAACCCGGCGATAGCCTTCTTGGTCTTCGTCACGACGGGCTTCTGGCCGGCGATCTTGGTCAGGTCGCCAACAGCGTGCTCGATGACTTTCTTGTCCGACACCGCTTCCGACACACCCATGTTCAGGGTGATCTTGGTGATGCGCGGCACTTCCATCGTGCTCTTGTAGCCAAACTTGGCTTGCAGGTCGGCAGCGACCTTGCTCTTGTAGAGATCTTGCAAACGAGACATGTCTATCGCCCCTTACGCCTTGGCGCCGACAACGGCACCATTGGAACGGAACACGCGAACCTTGCGGCCTTCGACTTCTTGCACGCCGACGCGATCGCCACGGCCGGTGGCCGGGTTGAACAGCGCGACGTTCGAGATGTGAATCGGCATGGTCTTTTCGACAATCCCGCCCGGGTTGTTAGCCATCGGGTTGGCTTTCACGTGCTTCTTGACGACGTTGACGCCTTCGACCAGAACGTGGTCGGCATCGACGCGCGCCAGCACGGTACCGCGACGCTTCTTGTCGCGGCCGGTCAGGACGATGACTTCGTCGCCTTTACGAATGTTGTTCATCGTAGGGCTCCTTACAGCACTTCCGGGGCCAACGACACGATCTTCATGAACTTCTCGGTACGCAGTTCACGCGTAACGGGTCCGAAGATGCGGGTGCCGATGGGCTCCAGCTTGGCGTTGAGCAACACAGCGGCATTGCCACCGAAACGAATCAGCGAACCGTCTTTACGGCGCACGCCCTTGGCGGTACGAACCACCACGGCATTGTAAATTTCGCCTTTCTTGACGCGTCCGCGCGGAGCCGCATCTTTGACGCTCACCTTGATGATGTCGCCGATACCGGCATAACGGCGCTTGGAGCCACCGAGCACCTTAATGCACATGACATGACGCGCACCAGTGTTATCGGCCACATCCAGCGTGGTCTGCATTTGGATCATGATTTTTCCTGTTCCAACTTAACTGGAAATACGGTTTTCCCAACAAGGGAACACTGCAATTCCTGCCAGTTTTGGTCCCGTCAGGTCTGCCGCCCTGCTTTTGTGTTGGCATGTCTGGAGCTTTCGCCCTACTCACGCAACTGGTTGGCAACGCAACGACCCTGGGTTGAAATCCTGCGGGTATTCCCCCAACACGTCGGGCTAACCTGCATAGGCGCGGGCCAACTCGATCGACAATCTGGGAAAGCTGATAATTCTAACGTGGTTAATTTTTGAGCGCAAGCACTTTGTGTGGATAACCCACAAAAGCCACGCTTTCCCCGTGACCGGGGTGAACCGAGGCTATCCGCCCCTATTTCTGGCGGTAGTAGCCCTTCTCCCAGGCATCGTGGTTGGCCTTGCCGCGACGGATTTCGTCCGTGAAGGGGGCAGCCATGAGCACCAGGCGGTTTAGCCATTTTACCGGAGCGCGGCAGGGACGCTCGAAGTCCACGAAGAGCACGGCGCGCAGTCCGGCGGTGTCGTTGTGGACCTGGTGCGGGTACAGGTCGTCGAACACCACCGCCTGCCCTTCGCGCCAACTGTAACGCTCGCCCCCGACCTCGATCCAGCATTGCTCGGCCGGTTCGGGTACCACCAACCCCAGGTGCAGGCGCAGGACGCCGTTGTACGGCCCCGTGTGCAGGGGGATGCGCTTGCCGGCCTCCAGGATGGAGAAGAACGCCGTGCGGATGCCCGGGATTCCCTGCAGCGCCCGGGCGGTCGCCGGGCAGCGCGCCAGATTGCGCTCGGAGCGCAGGCCGTAGCCCATGAAGACGAAAGTCTTCCATTGGTCGTCCGAGGTGATCTGGCCCACGTCGGGAGAGATTTCATGGAAGGCGGGGAGGTGCTGGCGTTCGGAGAGCAGGCCTGCCAGCTCAGCGCGGATGGCGGGCGCCTGGGCCTCGAGCGCGGCGACCCAGGAAAACTGGTCATTGTCGAAAATGGGACGGTCGCCGACCAGCGAGGCCTGGGCGATCCGGTTGCGCAACCAGTCTATGAAACGGAAAAAGGTGCGCGAGTAGAAACTGGGCTTGCTGGGCGGACGCGCATCGAGGGGTTGCACAATAGGTAGCCGGATAGACAGCCAAAGATGCACCATTTTGTCCATGCCGGCGCGGGCACGCAAGACTTGCGCCAGCAGATTGGCTCCAAGGCGCCGCCGGGCATTGGCCCTCCCCGCCGCGGACAAGCTGGTTTAGACTGGCGTGGGCGACAGTGATCGCTATCCACTCCTATTTCGCAAGGGAAGACAGGCATGTATGAACAGTTGGCGCTGTATATCGACGGCGAATTCGTCGCCGGAGAGGGCAGGCGCACCCAGGACGTCATCAACCCGGCCACGCTGGAAGTTCTCGGCCAGCTGCCCCACGCCACCGAAGCGGATCTGGATCGCGCGCTAGCCGCCGCCCAGCGCGCGTTCGAGTCGTGGAAGAAATCCTCTCCCATGGACCGCTCGGCCATCCTGCGCAAGGTTGCGACGCTGTCGCGCGAACGCGCCCAGGAAATCGGCCGCAACATGACGCTGGACCAGGGCAAGCCGCTGGCGGAAGCCGTGGGCGAAGTCACCTCCTGCGCCGAACACGCCGACTGGCACGCCGAGGAATGCCGTCGCATCTACGGCCGCGTGGTCCCGCCGCGCAATCCTGACGTGCGCCAGATCGTGGTGCGCGAACCCATCGGCGTCTGCGCCGCGTTCACGCCCTGGAACTTCCCGTACAACCAGGCCATCCGCAAGATCGCCGCCGCCATCGGCGCCGGCTGCACGGTAGTGCTGAAGGGTCCCGAGGACTCGCCCAGCGCCGTCATGGCCATTGCGCGCATGTTCCACGACGCCGGCCTGCCCAAGGGCTGCCTGAACATCGTCTGGGGCGAACCCGCCAAGATCTCCGACTACCTGATCCGCTCGCCCATCGTGCGCAAGGTGTCGTTCACCGGCTCCGTGCCGGTGGGCAAGCAGCTGGCCGCGCTGGCCGGCGCCCACATGAAGCGCGTCACCATGGAACTGGGCGGCCACTCGCCCGTGCTGGTGTTCGACGACGCCGACATCGACCGCGCCGCCACCATGCTGGCCAAGTTCAAGGTCCGCAACGCCGGCCAGGTGTGCGTGTCGCCGACCCGCTTCTATGTCCAGAACGGCGCCTACGAGCAGTTCCTCGCGCGCTTCTCCGAAGTGCTGAAGAACATCAAGGTCGGCGACGGCCTGGAAGCCGGCACCGACATGGGCCCGCTGGCGCACGAGCGCCGCGTCCCCGCCATGAGCGCCTTCATCGACGACGCCAAGAAGCACGGCGGCAAGGTGGTGGTCGGCGGCGGCCCGCTGGACCGCAAGGGCTTCTTCTTCGCCCCCACGGTCGTGACCGAAGTGCCCGACAACTCCATGCTGATGACCGAGGAGCCCTTCGGCCCGGTCGCGCCGGTGGTCCGTTTCACGGATACCGATGAAGTGCTGCGCCGCGCGAACAGCCTGCCCTTCGGCCTGTCGTCCTACGTGTTCACGAACTCGCTGCAGACGGCCACCAAGGTCTCCAACGGCCTTGAAGCCGGCATGGTCAACATCAACCACTTCGGCAGCGCCCTGGCCGAGACGCCCTTCGGCGGCATCAAGGACAGCGGCATCGGCAGCGAAGGCGGTCTGGAAACGTTCGACGGCTACCTGGTCACGAAGTTCATCACGCACATCTGACCTGGCAGTGACAACAAAGCCCCGCAGGATTTCTGCGGGGCTTTTTTTTGCCTCATGCCTGGAGAACCGGGCCGGGATGTCCGCGGCAGAAGGCCGCTCAGGAACTTGCCCGCAAATCGCGCGGCGTCATGCCAAAGCGGCGCTTGAACAGTCGGCTGAAATGCGAGGGGTGCGAGAAACCCACCTGATAGGCCAGTTCGGCAATGCTGCGGTGGCTGTGCTGCGGGCTCAACAAAAGCTCGCGGCACTTGTCGAGCCGCTGGTCGAAGATGAAGGATTCCACCGACAGGCCGCCCGCGCGCAGGATGCGATGCAGATAGGCCACCGACAAGCCGCAGCCCTGCGCCACCTGCTGCGGGGACAACGCGGGATCCGCCAAATGCTGGCGGATGTAGGCCAGCACGCGCTGCCGATGCGCCAGCGTGACGCTGCTGTCCGACTCCGATGCATGCCCCTGCCCTGATTGCACCAGAAACAGCACGATCAGGTCGATCAGGCGCTCGCCCAGTTCCGCCGCCTCGACATCCGACCAGCCGTCCACGCCTTTGAACAAGTGGTCCATGTAGCTGGCCAGCAAAGCGCCGCGCGGCGAACCGTCGTCGACGCGCAGCTTGTAGAAGGCGCCGACGCGGGAATCGCGCTGCAATAGCGCGCTGCGCGGAAAAGACACGCTCAGGCTGCGGTACCCCGCAGCGCCCTGTGCCGTGGCCTGGTAGGGCAGGCTCTGGTTCATCAGATAGACGCAGCCGGGTTCGACCTGGAACTCCCGCCCCTGCTGCTGCACAACCAGAGGTCCCGCCAGCGGCAGACCGAAGGTATAGAACTCCTGATCCAGGCGCGACACGTTGCCGGCGGTGCGCTCCAGCTTCTGTCCCTGGTAATGGAGGTCGTTGAACTGCAGGCTGCCCCGCCGCGCGTAGCGCACATGTCCGGCGAAATTGTCGGGCCGGCCGCCATGCACCTCGAAGGGACCGAACGCGTGCGACAACGCCGCGCGCCATTCGTCGCGCCGGTCAGCGCCAGCGCTGGCCGAAATGGCGAATTCCGTATCGGACATGGTTCGGTCTCCTTGGACGCCTGCGCCGCGGCCGGGCGCTCGTGATCCTGCGTCTACATATTCTTGACTCACCCTGCTGCGGGGTGTCCGGCGCCTTGAAGGCGCGCTTGGCGCAAGTCTATATTCAGCCCGATAAGCACACAACCTGGACAACCCGGGAGGAGACTCATGGCACCAGCGCCCGCACCAGCCGGCCGCCACGCGCCGGCTTCGCGCTATCTGCGCTGCGCAGGCCGCGAGCTGCATTACACCGAATGGGGCGCCGCGGACGCGCCCCCCGTCATCATGTGGCATGGCCTGGCCCGCACTGGCCGCGACTTCGACGACCTGGCGCAGGCGCTGGCGGACGACTACCGCATCATCTGCCCGGACGCGATCGGCCGCGGCCTGTCGCAATGGAGCCCCGACCCGGTCGCCGAATACCAGCTCGACTTCTATGCAACGCTGGCCCGCGCCCTGGCGGACGGGCTGTCGCTGGATCGCGTGCGCTGGGTGGGAACGTCCATGGGCGGCGCCACCGGCATGCACGCTGCCGCCACGACCCTGCGCGACCGGATCTCGCACCTGGTCGTCAATGACATCGGGCCCGAACTGCCGCAGGCCGCCATCGACCGCATCGTGGCCTATGTCGGCGCGCCGCCGGCCTTCGATACGGTCACCGAACTCGAAGCCTGGCTGCGCGTCGCCTATAAGCCCTACGGCTGGCAGAGCGACGAGCAATGGCGCCGTATGGCAGAAACATCCGTGCGCCGGCTGCCGGACGGCCGGATCACCCTGCACTACGATCCGGCCATCGTCGGCCAGTTCAGCAACCACCCGCGGGACTACGACCGCTGGAATGGTTACGACTCGCTGCGCATGCCGCTGCTGTTGCTGCGCGGCGCCGATTCGGACCTGCTGCTGCCCGAAGTCGCCGACGCCATGACCCGCCGCGGGCCGCGCGCGCAGCGCATCGACTTCCCCGATTGCGGCCACGCCCCTGCTCTCAATGTCGCTGCGCAGATCGACGCCATCCGCCAGTTCCTTGCCACGCCGGACCACACGGCGGCTGACCGCCCCCAATAACAGGAGATACCCATGAAACGCGTCCTGCTCGCCGCGCTCGCCGGCCTCTGCATGAATTCCGCCATCGCGGCGAAAGACTTCGTCGTCGCCCACGTCTACGACAAGACCGGCCCCCTGGAGGCCTACGCCAAGCAAACCCAGAACGGCCTGATGCTGGGGCTGGAATATGCGACGCAAGGCACCATGACGGTCGCCGGGCGCAAGATCCGCGTGATCGAAAAAGACAACCAGGGCAAGCCCGACGTGGCGCGCGCGCAGTTGGCCTCGGCCTACGCGGACGACAACGCCGACATCGCCGTCGGCCCCACCTCTTCCGGCGTCGCGCTGGCGATGCTGCCCATCGCCGAGGAGTACGAAAAGATCCTGCTGGTCGAACCCGCGGTGGCGGATTCGATCACGGGCGACAAGTGGAACAAGTACATCTTCCGCACCGGCCGCAATTCGTCGCAGGACGCCATCGCCAACGCGGTCGCCTTCGACCAGGCCGGCACCTCGATCGCCATGCTGGCGCAGGACTACGCCTTCGGCCGCGACGGCGTGAAGGCGTTCAAGGGCGCCTTGAAGAACGCCAAGATCGTGCACGAGGAATACCTGCCCGCCAACGCCACCGACTTCACCGCCGGCGCGCAGCGCCTGTTCGATGCGTTGAAGGACAAGCCGGGCCGCAAGATCATCTTCATCCTGTGGGCGGGCGCGGGCAACCCGTTCAAGATCGCCGACCTGGACCCCAAGCGCTTCGGCATCGAGATCGCCACGGGCGGCAACACGCTGGCCGCGATGACGCCGCTGAAGTCGCTGGCGGGCATGGAAGGCGCCACCTATTACTACTACGGCATCCCCAAGAATCCGATCAACGACTGGCTGGTGGCGGAGCACCAGAAGCGCTACGGCCAGCCGCCGGACTTCTTCACCGCAGGCGGCATGGCCTCGGGCATCGCCATCGCCACCGCGCTGGCCAAGACCAAGGGCGACTCCGATACCGACACACTGATCAAGGCCATGGAAGGCATGAGCTTCGAGACGCCCAAGGGCAAGATGACCTTCCGCCCCGAGGACCACCAGGCCATGCAGTCCATGTACCACTTCCGCATCAAGAACGATCCGTCGGTGCCGTGGGCCGTGCAGGACCTGGTCAAGGAAATCACGCCGGACCAGATGTCGGTGCCGATCCAGAACAAACGCTGAGCGCGCAGTCCATCCATGCTGGAAACCCAATCGCTCACGATCCGTTTCGGCGGACACGTGGCGGTCAATGAAGTCAGCTGCAGCTTTGCGCCTGGCACCCTGACCGCCATAGTCGGCCCAAACGGCGCGGGCAAGACCACCTACTTCAACCTGATCTCCGGGCAGCTGCGCGCCAGCGCCGGGACGGTGCGCCTGAACGGGCGCGACCTGACCCCGCTGGCCGCCCCCGCGCGCATGCATGCGGGACTGGGGCGTGCCTTTCAGCTGACCCAGCTGTTCCCGCGCCTGAGCGTGCATGAGAACGTGCGCCTGGCCCTGCAATCGCGCCAGCAAGGCATGAGCTGGCGCCAGATCCGGTTCTGGCGCACCTGGAGCGACGACCGGGGCCTGATCGAACGCGCCGACGCGCTGCTGGAACGCACCCGCCTGTCCGCGCGCCGTGACCAGCCTGCCGCCGACTTGCCGCACGGCGACCAGCGCAAGCTGGAGATCGCCATGCTGATCGCGCTGGAGCCGCAGGTTTTCATGTTCGACGAACCGACGGCAGGCATGAGCGTGGACGACGTGCCCGTCGTGCTGGACCTGATCCGCGAACTCAAGAACGATCCGACGAAAACGATTCTGCTCGTGGAGCACAAGATGGACGTGGTGCGCGAACTGGCGGACCGCATCGTGGTGCTGCACAACGGCCAGCTGATGGCCGACGGCGACCCGGCGGCGGTGATCGCCTCGCCCATCGTGCAGCAGGCCTATCTGGGCGTGAGCCCGGCGGAGAAGGCGGCATGACGCAGGCGTTGCTGGAATTGAAGAACGTGCACACGCACATCGGCGCGTACCACATCCTGCACGGCGTGGACCTGGCGGTCGCGCCGGCGGCCGTGACCATGCTGCTGGGCCGCAACGGCGCCGGCAAGACCACCACGCTGCGCACCATCATGGGATTGTGGCGCGCATCGCAAGGCCAGGTGCGCTTTGACGGCACGCCCGTCGGCGGCCCGGGCACGCGCACCTCGCCGCCCGACATGGCACGCATGGGCATGGCTTACGTGCCCGAAAGCATGGGCATCTTCGCCGACCTGTCCGTGAAGGAGAACATCCTGCTCGCGGCGCGCCAGGCCAGGAACGCCAGCCAGCTGGATACGGCGCGGCTGGAATGGATTTTCGGGTTCTTTCCGGCATTGAAGAAGTTCTGGCTACATCCCGCCGGCAAGCTGTCGGGCGGTCAAAAGCAGATGCTGGCCGTGGCGCGCGCCATCATCGAGCCGCGCCGGCTGCTGCTGGTGGACGAGCCCAGCAAAGGCCTGGCGCCCGCCATCATCCAGAACATGATCGACGCCTTCATTGAACTGAAGCAGGCGTCCACCACCATCCTGCTGGTCGAGCAGAACTTCAACTTCGCGCGCCTGGTCGGCGATCACGTCGCCGTGATGGACAACGGCCGCGTCGTCCATGCAGGCGGCATGGCCGAACTGGCCGCGGACGATGAACTACAGACGCGCCTCTTGGGCCTGTCGCTGGGAAGCCATCAATGAGCACGCTCGAACTCGATACCCCGCTGCCGCGCGTGCGCGCGGACCTGCGCCCCGTGCTGCTGGTGGTCGCACTGGCCGCACTTGCCCTGCCCCTGGTGGGTTCCTTCTCCACCTGGGTCACCCTGACCCTGGCGGGGCTGGCCATGGGCATGATCATCTTCATCGTGGCCTCGGGCATGACGCTGGTCTTCGGCCTGATGGACGTGTTGAACTTCGGCCACGGCCTGTTCATCGCAATCGGCGCGTACATGGCCGCAACCGTGCTGGGCTCCATGGCCGACTGGACCCAGTCGGGCAGCTTGTGGATCAACCTGGGCGCGGTGCTGCCCGCCATGATCGTCGGCATGCTGGTCGCGGGCGCAGTGGGCCTGGCGTTCGAACGCGTCATCGTGCGGCCTGTCTACGGCCAGCATCTGAAGCAGATCCTCATCACCATGGGCGGCATGATCATCGGCGAGGAGATCATCAAGATGCTGTGGGGTCCGCAGACGATTTCCCTGCCGCTGCCCGAGGCGCTGCGCGGCGCATTCCTGCTGGGCGATGCCGCCATCGAGAAGTTCCGCATTGTCGCCCTGCTGACGGGGCTGCTGGTGCTGGCCGGCATGCTGTGGCTGCTCAACCGAACCAAGCTGGGCCTTCTGATCCGCGCTGGCGTCGAGGACCGCGAGATGGTGGAAAGCCTGGGCTACCGCATCCGTCATCTGTTCGTCGGCGTGTTCGTGGCCGGCTCGATGCTGGCGGGACTGGGCGGCGTGCTATGGGGCATGTACCAGCAATCGGTCGTGCCGCAGCTGGGCGCGCAGGTCAACGTGCTGATCTTCATCGTCATCATGATCGGCGGCCTGGGTTCCACTGTGGGCTGCCTGATCGGCGCGCTGCTGGTGGGGCTGATGGCCAACTACACCGGCTTCCTGCTGCCCAAGGCCGCCCTGTTCTCGAACATCGCGCTGATGGTCGCCATCTTGCTGTGGCGTCCCCAAGGCGTGTACCCGGTCACGAATCGCTAGGAACCGCCGACATGTCCGTACGCCTGCTTTCCGGCGATCCTCCGCGCAGCACGCTGCTGGCCCTGGCGCTTATCGCCATCGTGGCCCTGCTTGCCGCCGCACCCTTCCTCTTTCCCGGTCCCAAGTCGCTGGCGGTGGCCGCGAAGATCCTGGTGTTCGTGATCCTGGTCGCGAGCTATGACTTGCTGCTGGGCTACACCGGCATCGTCAGCTTTGCGCACACCATGTTCTTCGGCATCGGCGCGTATGGCGTGGCGATCGCCAGCATCCGCATGGAACCGGGCTGGACCGCGGTGTTCGCAGGCCTGGGCGGCGGCCTGGTGGTATCGCTTGCGTTCGCCTTGCTGATCGGCCTGGCCAGCCTGCGCGTGCGCGCGATCTTCTACGCCATGATCACCCTGGCCGTCGCTGCGGCGTTCCAGACGCTGGTGTCGCAATTGTCCGATCTGACGGGTGGCGAGGATGGGCTGAACTTCAAGGTGCCGCAGATGCTGCGGCCGGCCTTCCGGCCTTTCTCGGAGCAGATCTTCGGCGTGACGGTGGACGGCCGCGTCATCACCTACTACCTGATCGCAGCGGTCTGCGTGGTGCTGTTCCTGCTGTTGCTGCGCATCGTGAATTCGCCCTTCGGCCGGGTGTTGCAAGCCATACGCGAGAACCCGTTCCGCGCCGAAGCCATCGGCTACCGCACGGTGCTTTACCGCAGCCTGTCCAATCTGCTGGCGGCCGCCTTCGCCACGCTTGCGGGCGCCATGTACGCGCTCTGGCTGCGCTACAACGGCCCGGATACCTCGCTGTCGTTCGAGATCATGCTCAACATTCTGCTGATGCTGGTGATCGGCGGGATGGGCACCATGTACGGCGCCGTGGTGGGCGCAAGCCTGTTCGTGTTCGCGCAGAGCTATCTGCAAGATGGGCTCCACGTGATCCACGACGCGGTGTCGGGCGTGGCGCCGTTGGCGCTGCTGTTCGAGCCAGACCGGTGGCTGTTGTGGCTGGGAATCCTGTTCGTGGTGTCGGTCTATTACTTCCCGACGGGAATCGCGGGGCGGTTGCGGGAACTGGCGCGGCGCCCTTGACGGGGCCGGCCCTCAGCGGCCACGCTGCCCCAACGCATCGGCCTCGCGCCGCAATCCGTCGACGCGCCGCTGCATGTCATCCAGGCTGCGGCGCGTGTCCTGGGCGCCGCGGTCCAGCTGCGAACCGGACGGGGTCGGCGTCAGAGCCGGCATGGTCATGTCCCCGCCCGGCTTCAATGGAATCATCGTCGGCGGATGCGATCCGGCCGCAGGCTTCTCGCTGAAGAGCTTCTCCAGCATCCGCATCTGTTCCCTGCGTTCCCCGATGGCCCGATCCTGGTCCATCAAGGCCTGCTCATTCGCGTCTTCAGTGCCGAAGATCGCCGCGTGATCGCGCGACAGGCCGTCCATGCGTACCCTGGCATCGGGACCGGCGTCGAGCAAGGCGCGGCCCAGGGCTGCAGGATCCTGCGCCGGCGATGGCTGCTGTCCCGACGGCGCGGCAGTCTGAGCGGCGGCCGGCAGCGCCGCCATCCATGCGCAAGCCATCAACAAGCCAAACCGCGCCGCATTCATGAAACCGCGCATGATGTCCTGATTCCTGAGTTCGAAGCAAAAGATCCGGGCGAAAAAAAACGGCAAGGGTTTGATCCCTTGCCGTCTTATATCAGAACGGCGCGCCGTTCCGATGTACTGCTTTACTTAGATGATACGTGCGGCTTCAACCAGACGCACCACGCGCCACGACTTCGAGCGCGAGATGGGACGGCCTTCAGCGATTTCAACCGTATCGCCTTCGTTGTACTGGTTCGATTCATCGTGCGCCTTGTACTTCGCGGAACGCATGATGATCTTGCCGAAGATGGGGTGCTTGACGCGGCGCTCAACGAGCACGACGACAGTCTTGTCCATCTTGTTGCTGACGACCTTGCCAACCAGCGTGCGCTGGCGCTTGGCCACTTGGGTGTTTTGAGTTTCGCTCATCTTTATTTCCCTGCCTTCTCGGTCAGCAAGGTACGAACGCGCGCGATGTCGCGACGCACGTTGCGCAGCTGGCTGGTGTTGGCCAGTTGCTGCGTGGCCTTCTGCATGCGCAGACCGAATTGTGCCTTCAGCAGGCTTTCGAGCTCTTTGCCGAGCTCGGCGGCATCTTTCGAACGGAGTTCGCTAGCTTTCATGTTAGTACTCCTTAAGCACCGATATGACGCGCGACGAACGTGGTCGAAATCGGCAGCTTGGCAGCGGCCAGGCGGAAAGCTTCACGCGCGAGCTCTTCGCTAACCCCTTCCATTTCGTAGAGCACCTTGCCGGGCTGAATTTCAGCAACCCAGTACTCCGGGTTGCCCTTACCGTTACCCATACGGACTTCGGCAGGCTTCTGCGAGATGGGCTTATCCGGGAAAATGCGAATCCAGATACGGCCGCCACGCTTGATGTGACGATTGATGGCACGACGAGCAGCTTCGATCTGGCGAGCGGTCAGACGGCCACGGCCGGTGGCCTTCAGACCGAATTCGCCGAACGACACGTGGGTACCACGGGTCGCCAGACCGGTGTTGCGGCCCTTCTGCTCTTTGCGATACTTTCTGCGAGAGGGTTGCAGCATGGTTATTCTCCTTCAGGCGCCGGAGCAGCGTCCGCCTTGCGGGGACCACCACGACCACGACCACCCGGACGACCGGTGCGAGCACCGTCCGGACGATCACCACGCGGAGCGCGGCGCGGACGACGTTCTTCTTCGCGCGGGGCAGCGGTTTCCGGCGGCAATTCGCCGTTGGCCAGCATGTCGCCCTTGTAGACCCAGACCTTGATGCCGATCACGCCATAGGTCGTGTGGGCTTCAGAGGTGCCGTAGTCGATGTTGGCCTTCAGGGTGTGCAGCGGCACACGGCCTTCGCGATACCACTCGGTGCGAGCAATTTCGATACCGTTCAGACGGCCCGAGCTCATGATCTTGATGCCTTGGGCACCCAGACGCATGGCGTTCTGCATCGCGCGCTTCATGGCGCGACGGAACATGATGCGCTTCTCGAGCTGTTGCGAGATCGAGTCGGCGATCAGTTGAGCATCGGTTTCCGGCTTGCGGATTTCTTCGATGTTGACGTGCACGGGCACGCCCATCAGACGCTGCAGATCAGCCTTCAGGCTTTCGATGTCTTCGCCGCGCTTGCCGATCACCACGCCCGGACGAGCCGAGTAGACGGTGATGCGGGCATTCTTGGCGGGACGCTCGATGATCACGCGACCGACGGAGGCGCTCTTGAGCTTCTTCTTCAGGTACTCGCGAACGCGAATGTCTTCGGCCAGCATCGAGCCGAAGGCCTTGTCGTCGGCGAACCAACGCGAGGACCAATTACGGGTGACCGCGAGACGGAACCCAGTGGGGTGAATTTTCTGACCCATCGTGACTCCTTAAGCTCCGACCTTGACCGTGATGTGGCAGGTCTGCTTCTCGATACGGTTGCCGCGGCCCTTGGCGCGAGCGGAGAAGCGCTTCATCGACTGAGCCTTGTCCACGAAGATCGTGGTGACTTTCAGTTCGTCGATGTCGGCGCCGTCATTGTGCTCGGCGTTGGCGATGGCGGATTCGACAGCCTTCTTCAGGATGGCGGCCGCCTTCTTCGGCGAGAAGGTGAGGATGTTCAGCGCTTGCGAGACGGACTTGCCGCGGATCAGGTCCGCAACCAGTCGGGTCTTTTGAGCGGAGATGTGAACCCCACGGATAATGGCAGTAGTTTCCATCGCTTACCTCTTCGCCTTCTTGTCCGCGGCGTGACCCTTGAACGTACGGGTCAGCGCGAACTCGCCCAGCTTGTGACCGACCATGTTCTCGTTGATGTAAACGGGAACGTGCTGCTTGCCGTTGTGCACAGCGATCGTCAGACCGATGAACTCGGGCAGGATCGTGGAGCGACGCGACCAGGTCTTGATCGGCTTCTTGTCTTTGCCCGCGACGGCCGTGTCCACCTTTTTGATCAGGTGAGCATCGACAAACGGGCCTTTCTTGATCGAACGTGACATAGTGTTCGCCTCTTACTTGCGCTTGCGCCGTTGGACGATCATATTGTTCGTCCGCTTGTTGCGACGGGTCTTGTAACCCTTCGCCGGAGTGCCCCACGGGCTGACCGGTTCGCGTGCTTCGCCGGTACGGCCTTCGCCGCCACCGTGCGGGTGATCCACCGGGTTCATGGCAACGCCACGAACCGTCGGGCGGACACCGCGCCAACGCATTGCACCGGCCTTGCCGATTTGGCGCAGGCTGTGTTCTTCGTTACCGACTTCACCGATGGTGGCGCGGCATTCGATGTGCACACGGCGGACTTCACCCGAGCGCAGACGCACTTGAGCGTAGATGCCTTCGCGAGCCAGCAGGACGGCGGAAGCGCCGGCCGAACGGACCATCTGGGCACCCTTGCCAGGCAGCATTTCGACGCAGTGAATCGTCGTACCCACCGGGATGTTGCGGATCGGCAGCGTGTTGCCAGCGCGGATCGGGGCTTCGACGCCCGACAGCAGCGTGGCGCCAACTTCCAGACCGCGCGGAGCGATGATGTAGCGACGTTCGCCGTCGGCGTAGCACAGCAGAGCGATGTGCGCCGTACGGTTGGGGTCATATTCCAGACGCTCGACCTTTGCCGGGATGCCATCCTTGTCGCGACGGAAGTCGACGACGCGGTAGTGCTGCTTGTGGCCACCGCCACGATGACGGATCGTGATGTGACCGTTGTTGTTACGGCCAGAACCACGGGTCTTCTTTTCCAGCAGCGGCGCGTAGGGCTCACCCTTGTGCAGGTTCGGGCTGACAACCTTCACCATGCCACGGCGGCCAGCCGAAGTCGGCTTAACTTTTACGAGGGCCATTTACTTCACCTCCGCAAAGTCGATTTCCTGGCCGTCCTTGAGCGACACGTAAGCCTTGCGCTCATTGCGACGACGGCCAACGAATCGGCCAAAGCGCTTGACTTTGCCCTTACGGTTGAGGACCTGCACGGACTCGACCTGCACCTTGAAGAGCAGTTCGACGGCAGCCTTGATTTCCGGCTTGGTAGCGTCAGCCACGACACGGAAAGCGACTTGCTGATTCTTCTCGGCAACGAAGGTGGCCTTTTCGGTCACGATCGGGGCCAGAATGACTTGCATCAAGCGTTCAGCGTTCATCCCAGCATCTCCTCGAGTTGAGCGATGGCCGGCTTGGTGATCAGCACTTTCTTGTAGTGGACCAGCGACAACGGATCGGCATAACGGGGCTCGACAACAGCAACGTGCGGCAGGTTGCGGGTGGCGAGGTAAACATTTTCATCAACGCTGTCGGTGATGATCAGGACCGAGTCCAGGCCCAGGCTCTTCAGCTTGGCAGCTGCGTCCTTGGTCTTGGGCGATGCCAGATCAAACGATTCGACGACGGCGATGCGGTCTTCGCGAGCGAGCTGCGACAGGATCGAACGGATCCCGGCGCGGTACATCTTCTTGTTGACCTTCTGGCTGAAGTTCTCTTCGGGCGAGTTCGGGAAAATCCGACCACCGCCACGCCACAGCGGCGACGAAGTCATACCGGCGCGAGCGCGGCCGGTACCCTTCTGGCGCCAGGGCTTCTTGGTCGAGTGCTTGACTTCAGTGCGATCCTTCTGAGCGCGGTTACCCGAACGGGCGTTGGCTTGGAAAGCCACCACGATCTGATGAATCAGCGCTTCGTTGAAGTCACGGCCGAAGATGGTGTCCGGTGCGCTGAACGTAGCAGCGGCCTGACCTTGGTCGTTCAGGAGCTTGAGATCCATTTACTTACGCTCCCTTCTTGGCCGGGGCCTTGATGGCCGGGCGCACGACGATGTCGGCGCCAGCGTGGCCGGGGACAGCGCCCTTGACCAGCAGCAGGCCGCGCTCAACGTCAACGCGAACGACGTCGAGGTTTTGAACGGTGCGGGTGACATCACCCAGGTGACCGGCCATGCGCTTACCCGGGAAAATACGGCCCGGATCTTGAGCTTGACCAATCGAGCCCGGGACGCGGTGCGAACGGGAGTTACCGTGCGACGCGCGCTGCGAACCGAAGTTGTGACGCTTGATGGTACCGGCGAAGCCTTTACCAATGGTGGTGCCCGTGACGTCGACCTGTTGGCCGGCCTCGAACACCGATTCCACGGCGATCACGGAACCGGCCGCAAATTCAGCGGCGCGAGCGGGATCAAGGCGGAATTCTTTGAGGATGCTACCGGCTTCAGCGCCGGCTTTGGCGTAGTGGCCCGTTTGCGGCTGAGCCACACGCGAGGCACGACGAGTGCCATAAGCCACTTGGATCGCGGCGTAGCCGTCGGTTTCCAGCGACTTAACTTGGGTCACGCGGTTGTTCGACACGTCCAGCACGGTCACCGGGATGGATTCACCTTCCTCGGTAAAAATGCGGGTCATGCCGACCTTGCGACCCACCAGCCCCAGCCGGTGAGCGGCGGGCGTGGGTGTCGAATTCGACATCGTTTTCTCCATTCCCGACTGCGATTGGTCGGGGCTAATCAGGCAAAAGGTAACGGCCTTTGCCCTACGACTATGTTCAACCTGGTACGAATTCCGGCGGGGGCCGCCTTTCTTTTTCCCATAGTTGCTCTTGCCACAAAATGGCAAGCTTCGCATATTAGCACGTTTTTTCCAGTGGACACAAGCACTTAGCGCGCTTCGGGCCCACTGCAAAGGGCAAATTCACCACAGCCAGCATAAGCAGACCGCCTTGGCGGCGTTGGCTGGGGCTGAATCCGGTAGTGAGCGCCTGCTAACAAAATCCGGAAGGAAACGTTTGGGCGCCCTGCCCGCCCGGAACCGGGCGTCGCGCTCAGCGGTTCCAAAGCAAAATGGCCGCACTCCCGAGGGATGCGGCCATTTTTATTTCGTGCCTGCCGGCGAAGGTAGCAGGCCCGAAGCGCTTTATTACTGCAGCGCGATTTCGACGTCGACGCCGGCCGGCAGGTCCAGACGCATCAGAGCGTCAACGGTCTTGTCGGTGGGATCAACGATGTCCATCAGGCGCTGGTGCGTACGGATTTCGAACTGGTCGCGCGACGTCTTGTTGACGTGCGGCGAGCGCAGGACGTCGTAGCGACGGATACGCGTGGGCAGCGGCACCGGACCGCGGACAACTGCGCCGGTACGCTTGGCGGTATCGACGATTTCAGCGGCCGATTGATCGATCAGCTTGTAATCGAAGGCTTTCAAGCGGATACGGATCTTTTGGTTTTTCATGGCGTTTCCTAAAGAACGAGAGGCGAAGGCGACGAGGCCGCCCTCGCTGGTTGTGTGCTGCTTAAGTGATCCGAATTACTTCAGGATCTTGGCGACGACGCCGGCGCCGACGGTACGACCGCCTTCACGGATGGCGAAACGCAGGCCTTCTTCCATGGCGATGGGGGCCAGCAGCTTGACCGTCATGGCCACGTTGTCGCCCGGCAGAACCATTTCCTTGTCGGCCGGCAGTTCGATCGTGCCCGTCACGTCCGTCGTGCGGAAGTAGAACTGGGGACGATAGCCTTGGAAGAACGGGGTGTGACGGCCGCCTTCTTCCTTGGACAGGATGTACACCTCGGAGGTGAAGTCGGTGTGCGGGGTGATCGAGCCCGGCTTGGCCAGAACTTGGCCGCGCTGGACGTCTTCACGCTTGGTGCCGCGCAGCAGGATGCCCACGTTGTCGCCGGCTTGACCTTGGTCCAGCAGCTTGCGGAACATTTCCACGCCCGTGCAGGTCGTCTTGACCGTCGGAACGATACCGACGATTTCGAGTTCTTCGCCGACCTTGATCACGCCGCGTTCGATACGGCCGGTCACCACGGTGCCGCGACCCGAGATCGAGAACACGTCTTCAACCGGCATCAGGAACGTGCCGTCCACGGCGCGCTCGGGCGTCGGGATGTACGAATCCAGCGCAGCGGCCAGAGCCATGATGGCCTGTTCGCCCAGTTCGCCCTTGTCGCCTTCCAGCGCCAGCTTGGCCGAACCCTTCACGATCGGGGTGTCGTCGCCCGGGAAGTCGTACTTCGACAGCAGTTCGCGGACTTCCATTTCCACCAGCTCGAGCAGCTCGGCGTCGTCAACCATGTCAGCCTTGTTCAGGAAGACGATGATGTACGGCACGCCAACCTGGCGCGACAGCAGGATGTGTTCGCGGGTTTGCGGCATCGGGCCGTCAGCGGCCGACACGACCAGGATCGCGCCGTCCATCTGGGCGGCGCCCGTGATCATGTTCTTCACATAGTCAGCGTGGCCCGGGCAGTCAACGTGCGCGTAGTGACGCGCTTCCGTTTCGTACTCGACGTGAGCCGTGTTGATCGTGATGCCGCGAGCCTTTTCTTCAGGAGTCGCGTCGATCTGGTCGTAGCCCTTGGCTTCGCCGCCGAACTTGTTCGACAGAACGGTCGTGATGGCCGCCGTCAGGGTGGTCTTGCCGTGGTCAACGTGGCCGATGGTGCCGACGTTCACGTGCGGCTTGGTGCGTTCAAACTTGCCTTTTGCCATGATCTCTATCCTTTGACTTTCAAGGAAATTTCGATATTTGCCGCGCCGCCTTTTGGGCGGACGCGGCGAGGGTTATTTACTTGGCCCGAGCGGCGATGACTTCGTCAGCGACGTTCTTGGGAGCCTCGGAGTAATGCTTGAATTCCATCGTGTACGTGGCACGACCTTGCGTCAGCGAACGCAGGTTCGTGGCGTAACCGAACATCTCGGCCAGCGGAACTTCGGCCTTGATGGTCTTGCCGCCGCCAACCATGTCGTCCATGCCCTGAACCATGCCGCGACGCGAGGACAGATCGCCCATCACGGTGCCAGCGTAGTCTTCAGGCGTTTCGACTTCAACGGCCATCATCGGTTCCAGCAGCACGGGGCTGGCCTTGCGCAGACCTTCCTTGAATGCCATGGAGCCGGCCATCTTGAACGCGTTTTCGTTCGAGTCCACGTCGTGGTACGAACCGAAGAACAGCGTGACCTTGACGTCGACGATCGGGTAGCCAGCCAACACGCCCGAAGGCAGCGTTTCCTGGATGCCCTTGTCCACCGCGGGGATGTATTCGCGAGGAACCACACCGCCCTTGATGGCGTCCACGAATTCGTAGCCACCGCCAGGAGCCAACGGCTCGACCTTCAGAACCACGTGACCGTACTGACCGCGACCGCCCGACTGCTTGACGAACTTGCCTTCAACTTCGTCGCAGGTCTTGCGGATGGTTTCGCGGTAAGCCACCTGCGGCTTGCCGACGTTCGCTTCCACGCCGAATTCGCGCTTCATGCGGTCAACCAGAATTTCCAGGTGCAGTTCGCCCATGCCGGAAATGATGGTCTGGCCGGATTCTTCGTCGCTGCGCACGCGGAACGACGGATCTTCCTGCGCCAGGCGCGACAGCGCCAGGCCCATCTTTTCCTGGTCAGCCTTGGACTTGGGTTCCACGGCCTGCGAAATCACGGGCTCGGGGAACTCCATGCGCTCCAGCGTCACGTGCGAATCGACATCGCACAGCGTTTCGCCGGTGGTCACGTCCTTCAGGCCCACGACGGCGGCGATGTCGCCAGCCAGAACTTCCTTGATTTCCTCGCGGTTGTTCGCGTGCATCTGCAGAATGCGGCCGATACGCTCCTTCTTGCCCTTGATCGGGTTGAACACGGTGTCGCCCGACTTCAGGACGCCCGAGTACACGCGGACAAAGGTCAATTGGCCGACGAACGGGTCGGTCATCAGCTTGAACGCCAGCGACGAGAACTTCTCGCCGTCGTCAGCTTGACGCAGGACTTCGTTGCCGTTGTCATCGGTGCCTTCGACCGGCGGAATATCCACGGGCGACGGCAGGTAGTCGATGACGGCGTCGAGCATGCGCTGCACGCCCTTGTTCTTGAAGGCGGTGCCGCACAGCATCGGCTGGATTTCGCCGGCGATGGTGCGCTGACGGATGGCCAGGTTGATCTCGGCTTCTTCCAGCGAGCCGGTCTCGAGGTACTTGTTCATCAGTTCCTCGGACGACTCGGCGGCAGCTTCGACCAGCTTTTCGCGCCATTCTTCAGCCGCGCCTTGCAGTTCGGCCGGAATGTCTTCGTAGTCGAACTTGATGCCTTGGCTGGCTTCGTCCCAGATGATCGCCTTCATCTTGACCAGGTCGATCACGCCCTTGAACGTGTCTTCGGCGCCGATGGGGATCACGACGGGGACGGGGTTCGCGCGCAGGCGGTTCTTCAGCTGGTCATAGACCTTGAAGAAGTTGGCGCCGGTGCGGTCCATCTTGTTGACGAAGGCCAGACGCGGCACGCCGTACTTGTTGGCTTGGCGCCACACGGTTTCGGACTGGGGCTGAACACCGCCCACCGCGCAGTAGACCATGCAAGCACCGTCCAGGACGCGCATGGAACGTTCCACCTCAATGGTGAAGTCCACGTGTCCCGGGGTGTCGATGATGTTGATGCGGTGTTCGGGATAGTTCTTGGCCATGCCACGCCAAAACGCCGTCGTAGCAGCCGACGTAATGGTGATGCCACGCTCTTGCTCTTGTTCCATCCAGTCCATGGTGGCTGCGCCATCATGCACTTCGCCAATCTTGTGATTGACGCCGGTGTAGAACAGGATACGTTCGGTCGTGGTGGTTTTCCCTGCATCGATGTGCGCAGAGATACCAATGTTGCGATAGCGCTCGATCGGGGTTTTGCGGGCCATGGTGGGTTAGTCCTTAAATTACCAGCGGAAATGGCTGAAGGCCTTGTTGGCCTCTGCCATCTTGTGCGTGTCTTCGCGCTTCTTCATCGCGGCGCCACGACCTTCGGAGGCGTCGATCAGTTCGCCAGCAAGACGCAGATCCATCGACTTCTCGCCACGCTTCTTGGCGGCTTCACGGAGCCAACGCATAGCCAGGGCCAGGCGGCGCACGGGGCGCACTTCAACCGGCACTTGGTAGTTGGCACCGCCAACGCGGCGGCTCTTCACTTCGACGATCGGCTTGATGTTGTTGATCGCCAGGCTGAAAACTTCGATCGGCTCCTTGCCGGTCTTGGTTTGCACTTGCTCGAGGGCGCCGTAAACGATGCGCTCGGCGACGGCCTTCTTGCCGTCCAGCATGACGACGTTCATGAACTTGGCGAGTTCGACGCTGCCGAACTTGGGATCGGGCAGAATCTCGCGCTTGGGTACTTCGCGACGACGGGGCATTGTTGCTTCCTTGTGTCTGTTCAGTTGAACCGTGTTTCATTACACGGCCATGGCCGTCCATGGAGACGACCCCTTACGTGCCGCGCACATTCCCATCATCTGGATGGCGCGGTCGCACTTCCCTAGTGACGGACTTCCGCCACGCGGGGGTACTGCTGACTCGTTATTAAGCCTTCTTCGGGCGCTTGGCGCCGTACTTCGAGCGGGCTTGCTTACGATCCTTGACGCCTTGCAGGTCGAGGGAACCGCGCACGATGTGATAACGCACACCGGGCAAGTCCTTCACACGACCGCCACGCACCAGAACCACCGAGTGCTCTTGCAGGTTGTGGCCTTCACCGCCGATGTACGAAATGACTTCGTAACCGTTGGTCAGACGCACTTTGGCAACCTTACGCAGAGCGGAGTTCGGCTTCTTGGGGGTGGTGGTGTACACGCGAGTGCACACGCCGCGGCGTTGCGGGCAGTTTTCGAGCGCGGGGCTCTTGCTTTTGATGATGCTGACTTCGCGCGGCTTGCGCACGAGTTGGCTAATGGTAGGCATGACCTTTGAAATCCCTTTTACGTACCACTGGGTAAGTACTTACGTACTCGTCTCCTCAAGCAGTGAACTTTCGGAGAAGGCAGTTCGCGCAAAACCGCCTCAAACGTTCGTATACGTAAAAGAGCGGGCTTGCCAACAAACTATGACAAAACGCACAAAGCTGGATGCCGTGGAGCGACGACGCCGGAAGGACCCGATGCCGCGAAGCCGTGTGGCTTGGAAGACGAAAGGCTCGTGACGCACCCCGTTCCCAGACACCGTACTTCTGAACCCTACCGCGGCCAGTTTTTGCGCGCGAAATAAAGCAGTAAGCCCTTTAGCATAACTGAGATAAAGGCTTGCTGTCAAAGAAAATTGTAAGGCCTGCGACGTGGCGTGTTGCCGGCAGAAGACCGCCCGTTCGGCGGCGCTCGCGGAAATTAGGGCCACATATGCCGAAAAACGGAAGCGGAAATTGGGGCCGCTGATCGTGACGAACCGCGGGAAAACGATAGGCGGACTTTCCGGCAGCAGCTGGCGCTGGGCACGCCAACCAGTGTACCCGCCCGCGTTACTGATCGGCGAACAGGTAGCCGCTGCCGTAGACCGTGCGGATCGGCAACATCACCCCGGCCAGCTCGGCCTTGCGGCGCAAGCGGCTGACGATCACGTCGATGCTGCGCGAACCGCTGGCGCGCACCCCGCCGCCTTCAACCTGCAGCTCGTCGCCCAATTCGGTCCGGCCCACGGCCTTGCCCGCGACTTCCAGCAGCGAGCGCACGATCAGGCGTTCGTTGGCGGAGAGGGAGATAGTCGCCCCCGAGGGCGCCGCCAGGGTCCAGCCCTGGTCTCGCAGTTCCCACTGCCCGTTCTGGGCGGCCTCGGCCACGGATGCCGCGTCCTGCCCCGCGGGCAGGCGGCGCGCCAGGGAAAGCAGGATGCAGGCCAGCTCGCGCGGATCCTGCGGATCTGGCAGACAGGCGTCTGCGCCGCTTTGCAGGCAGCGCAGGCGGCTATCCACCGACATGCCGCGCCCCGTGACCACGATGCCCATCGACGACGAGCCGTGCAGGCGCGCCACCAGGGCGTAGCCGATTTCACCCAAGGTCCCGACATCCAGGACCACGACGTCATAGCCGCCGCCGTTGAGCAATCCAAACAATTCGAGAGACGTCGAGCAACCGCGTGCAGAAATACCAGCTTGCAGCAATGCGGACACGGCAATGCCGCGAGCGGCCTCGTCCGGTGACATCATAAGTATGCGCAATTGATTCATATCTGTTCCATCCGACCAACAACCTCGACCGGCTCCGCCCCCGCCGTACTGCGGAGGGGAGAACGATTGAGACAGTGTGGCGCGTTGTTACGCAACAACTCCAGTCAAGATTCGTCAACTTTGCAATGTTTGACAGTTCTTGCCATAACGTAGCCAGCCGGGGCCCCTCCCGAGTTATCATTCGTTTACACCTATATATTCCTTTCTCATCTTGCAGTAGGGCGCCATAGCGCGCGCTTGCGTAGCAAACCTTCGCGAGAACACGTCTGATGAAAATCGCGTCGCTGGAAGACGACCTGGATCAAGCACGACGCATCCAGCAAGTTCTGACCACTGCCGGATACGACTGCACCAGTTATCAGCAAAGCCGGGATCTGCTGGCCGCGCTACGCACTGAGCATTTCGACCTGGTGCTGCTGGACTGGCATCTGCCCGACATCGACGGTGACGATGTGGTGCGGTGGCTGCGCGCCAATATCGGCCCGCGCATCCCGGTCATCTTCCTGACCAACCGGTCCAGCGAAGACGATCTGGTGGAAGGCCTGCGCGCGGGCGCGGACGACTACATCGTCAAACCGTTGCGCCCCCTGGAGCTGCTGGCCCGGGTGGCGGCCTTGCTGCGCCGCAGCCAGATTGCCGAGCCCGCGAACGATGCCTTCGACGTAGCGCGTTATCGCATCGAACCCGCCGCCCGCAGCATCACCCTGGATTCCGCGGTTGTGCCGCTCGCCCCCAAGGAATTCGAACTGGCGCTGCTGTTTTTCCGCAATGTCGGCCGCCTCATGTCCCGCGACGTGCTGGCTGAATGTGTATGGAACCGGGAAATTCCGGCCACCTCGCGCACCCTGGACACCCACTTGTCGAACATCCGGCAAAAGCTCCAGCTGCGTCCGGAACATGGCGTGCGTCTTACGTCTTCATATGCGTTGGGCTACCGGCTTGAGCTGATCAGCTCGCCGGAAGACATCGCAGTCAATCCGCAGTAAGCGCCTGCGCGCATCCCTGGAGAATCGAGAGTCATGAGCCGCTGCCGCGCGCTTTCTTTGCTTGCCCTGATGTCCTGCCTGACGTTGATGGCGCCGGCGCGCAGCCAGCCTGCCGGCGCGCTCGGAGATGATTTCATCTACCGCATACGGCAAGGCGATACGCTGATCGACCTGGCGACCCGCTATACGCACAAGCCGGCCAACTGGAACCAGTTGCAGACCCTGAACAAGGTCGTCACGCCCGAAACGCTGCCCATCGGGCTGGAGTTGCGCATTCCGCTGTCCATGATTCCCGTACGGCCCGCCGACGCCCGCGTCGTGCACGTCAGCGGCCAGGCGAACGTCGATGGCAAGCCCCTGCGGGCCGGCGATACCGTGGCCGAAGGCAGCACGGTCGGCACCGCCGCCAACGGCTTCGTGACGCTGGAGCTGGCCGATGGTTCCAAGCTGACGCTGCCGGCTGGCGGTTCGGTCGAATTGACGCGCCTGCGCCAGTTCGAAGGCACGGCGCTGACGGATTCCGTCGTCCAGGTGCAAAAGGGCGGCGTGGAATCGACCGTGGCACCGTCCGGACAGGGCGTGGGCCGCTTCGAAGTCCGCACGCCGGTCGCAGTCACCGGCGTGCGTGGCACGCGCTTCCGCGTACAAAGCGGCGCGCAAGGCGTGCACAGCGAAGTGCTGGAAGGCAGCGTGCGGCTGCAGCCCCACGCCCCCGGATCGGCCCCGGCCAAACCCGTGGCGGTGGCCACGGGCTACGGTGCGGCGGTCGGCGCGGACGGCGTCGTCTCGGGCATGCGCGCGCTGCTGGATGCGCCGCAACTGGGCACGCCCACGCGTGCGGGCGGCGGCGCCTGGACCGCTGACGTCTCGCCCGTGTCCGGCGCACAGAGCTATCTGGTGCGCGTCTCGCGCGATGCCGAAGGCGCGTTGCCGGTATCGTCGACGAGCTTCCCCACCAACGACATCCGCTTTACGGCGCCCGGTCCAGGCACCTACTACGTGTCCGTGCGCGCGGTGGATGACCTGGGCCTGAACGGGCGCGACGCGATCGCAACCTTCGAGGGCGCGAACATGCTCCTGACCTCCGACGGCTCGGGCGTCGCCAGCGGCACGGGCGGCCTGATCACGCTGACCGATTACTAGAGCCCGCCCCATGGCCGACGCCGATCCGCAGGACCGGACCTCGCGCTCAGGGCTGTGGCTGACTGTGGCTTTGGCGGCGCTTGCCGCCATCCTGGGCGCCTTCAACGGCCTGGGCCGTTTCGACCAGATTCTTTATGACCGCGCCTTGTCGGTAACGGGGCGTGCCGCCGATCCCGATATCCTGATCGTCGCGATAGACGATGACAGCGTCAAGGCGCTGGGCCATTGGCCCTGGCGGCGCGCGGTCCACGCGGCGCTGCTGGACCGGCTGCAGGGCGCTCGAGCCGTGGCGCTGGACCTGATCTTCGCCGAACCGGACATGGCCAATCCGAACGACGACCGCATTCTGGCCGACAGCATCCGGCGCCACGGACGGGCCGTCCTGCCGGTCGTATTGGACCGGCTCGACCGCCCTTCCGCCGTCAACGAACCCATCCCCGGCGTGGCGCAGGCCGCCGCCGCGAAAGGCTTCATCAACGCGCGCATCGACCCGGATGGCGTGGTGCGCGAAGCCACCCTGACCGCGCAGCTTGGAGACCGCCGCTGGAACCATCTGGCCTTGGCCATGCTGGACGTCGGCGGCGAACCGGAATCCGCGCAAAAGCTGTTGAAACGCGCCGCGCCTGACGGCAGCATCCTGATCCCCTACGCCGGCCCCACCGCGCATACGCGCACCGTGTCCTACCTGTCCGTGTTGCGCGGCGATCTGTCGCCGGAGGATCTGCGCGGCAAGTACGTGCTGGTCGGCGCCTGGGCCACCGGCCTGGGCGACGCTTACCCGACACCGGTATCGCATGACGTCAGCGGCATGTCGGGGGTGGAGATCATCGCCAACCTGCTGCACGCCGCGCGCGACGACATCGCCTATAGGCTGCCGCCCGCCTGGTGCAACGCGCTGTTTGCGGCGCTGCCCGTGCTGCTGGCCTGCCTGGCCCTGTGGCGGCTGTCGCCCAAGCGGGCCCTGCTGGTCAGCCTGGCGCTGTTCGCCCTCATCCTGCTGACGGCGCTGCTGCTGCTGGCCTATGCCTATGTGTGGTTCGCGCCGGCCGCGGCCCTGCTGGGCGTGACGCTGTGCTATCCGCTCTGGAGCTGGCGCAGCCAGGAGGCCGCGCTGCGCTACATGGACAACGAGCTGCGTCGCCTGCAGCGCGAGTACCCGCCGGTGCTGAACGAAGCCGGCGCCCAGGGCGCGGGACCCAGCGTGTCGCTGGAGAGCCGCGTCGGGGAGCTGCGCCGGGCGCTGGCCCGAGTGCGCAACCTGCGCCGCTTCCTGGCCGACGGCCTGGACGGCATGCCGGACGCCACGCTGGTTTTCGATCAGGACGGCCGCATGCAATTCCGCAACCAGGCGGCGGTCATGTATTTCCAGCGGCTGGGCATGCGCCCTCCCCGCGTCGGCCGCCCGGCCGCGCACCTGCTCGAGAAGACCATCTCCGATCCTGCCACGCGCCAACGCGTCGCCGAAGCGCTTAGCGGCCAAGGCCCGGTCGCCGCGTCATCGCCCTGGAGCGCCGACCTGGAAATACGCGACCACGCGGGGCGCGACCTGATCCTGAAATGCGCGCCCATCCATACCGCCGAAGGCAACTTCGCCGGCACCGTCACCACGCTGACGGACATCTCGCGCATCCGCCAAGCCGAACGCCAGCGCGAGGAAACCCTGCGCTTCATCTCGCACGACATGCGCGCGCCTCAAAGCTCGATCCTCGCGCTGGTCGAAATGAAGCAGGAAAGCGGCTCGGCCGAAGACCAGGGTGAAACCCTGGGCCGCATCGCCGCGCTGGCCAACCGTACGCTGCGCCTGGTCGACGACTTCGTGCATCTGACCCGTGCCGAATCGATGACGATCAGCGCAGTAGAGCTGGATCTAGGCAGCCTGCTCCAGGACGCCGTGGACGAGTTCTGGGCCTCGGCGCAGAAGCGCGGCATCGAACTCACCCTCGCGCTGCCGCTGCCCGCCGCCTACGTCCGCGGCGATCAGACCCTGCTCATGCGCACGCTGTGCAATCTGATCGACAACGCCATCAAGTACAGCCCGGCGGACACGCGGATCGAATGCGGCATCGACGAGGAACCCGGCTTCTGGCGCGTCAATATCCGCGATCAGGGCCAGGGTATCGCAGCGCAGGATCTGGCCCGCTTGTTCGAGCCGTTCTCGCGCGTGGGTGTGGAAACCCGCGGCGATGTCGGTGGCGCGGGCCTGGGCCTGGCATTCGTGCGCACGGTGGCCGAACGCCACGGCGGATCGGTCGAGGTCAGCAGCGAGCTGGGCGTGGGTTCGGTCTTCACGCTGCGCCTGCCGATGGCGCCGGAGGAGATGCCCGCGGCATAGCCGCGGCGATCCTTATTGGAAGACGTGCGAGATCACGGCGGGCTTGCCCGCCTTGACCTCCAGCGTCATGCGGTACGGGGGCAGATCGGCGTTGCGCAGCACCACCTGGTACTTGCCGGGTATCAGCCGCAGTTCCTTGACGGGCGGACTGATGCCCCGCGCCACGCCATTGATCCAGACCTCGCCCCAAGGGCGGATGTCCAACCGCACCAGCACGGGAACCGGCTTGGGCTTGGGAGCCTCTTCGGCCACGGCGGGAGTCTCGGCCGGCGCGGCCGCGGGCGGAGTTGACGTAGTCCCAGACGCCTCGGCGGGCACCGCCGGCTGAGCCGGAGTGTCGCTCTGGGCGGGTGCGCTTCCCGCGACTGGGGGTTGAGGCGCGGTTTCCTGCGGGGTTCGAACCTCCGGCAGCGATGGCGGCACCGCAGACGCGGCGCCCGGCGCCGGTGGCGATGGCGGCGGCAGGGGATGCACCGCTGGCGGGTTCGGCTGGACCACTTCGGACCGGGTAATCAGCGCATTCGGCGCGCCCATTCCCGACTCGAACCAGGCGTAAACGCCCGCGCCGATCAACGCCACGATGAGCAGCAGAACCAGCAGGGGATGGCGTCCGCGCGCAGGTTGATGCGCTGCGGCGGCAGCGGCGGGCGCCGCGCGCGAAGCCGGCGCCGGAATCACCGGGTCCGGCGCCGTTTCGACCGGCGCGGCGATGCCCAGCATGCCTGCCAGGTCGGCCAGCGTCTGCGGGCGGTCGGCGGGCGCCATGGCCAGGCCGGCGTCGATCACTGCCAGGAAGTCCTGGCTGTACTTCGGCAAACCCAGGGACGCAAGCGGCTCGTAGGTATCTTCCGCCCGGCGTTCAGGCGCCGGGGCGGGCTTGCTGCCGATGACCAGCGTATGCATCACCGCGCACAGGGCGTAGATGTCGCTCCAGGGGCCGCGCGGCCATTCCATCGAATCCGTGTAGAGTTCGAACGGCGCAAAACCCGGGGTCGGCGTGCGGGTAGCACGGCGCGAACGCGCCACGACCAGTTCAGGCACCAGATGGGCACGGGCGTTTTCGTCCATACCCACCGTATCCAGCGAAATATCGCCGCAGATTTCACCTTGGGCATGCAGCGCCATCAAGGACGGCAGCAGATCGGACAAAAGCCGCTTGATGCGGGTTTCCGGCACCCCCCCCGCCGTGCTGGCGGCGATGGCGCTCAGCGGACGCAGTGCAAGCGGCGCGGCGCCGGAAAAGGGGCCACGCGGCGTCAGGAGGCCGGCGGAAGAAGACATGATCGGGACTGCGCTGTCGCGCGACAGCTGAATTAACTATGGAATAAGGCGAATATTATCCAATCCGCACCGCAAGGACATTGCCGAAAATGTCCGAGCGCATCAGGCTGTGGCACGATAGCGTACCGCTAAACCCCTCTACACCTTTGGAAGCCATGAAAATTCGCGTTCTGAGTAGTCTGCTCGGCTTATCGGCCCTGCTGGCGGGCTGCGCCGGCGTCTCATCCCAAAAGCCGGAAGCGCCTCCCACCGCGGAAGCCCTGGACCAGCTGCAGCAGGTACGCGACAAATACAGCGCCGGCCGCTACGGAGAAGTCATCCGCGGCGTCGCCACCTCTGACGCCCTGGCCACCTCCACCAAGGCCGTACGCATCGAGGCCTACAAGCTGCAGGCGTTCAGCTACTGCGTGAGCAAGTATCCGCGGCTGTGCGAAGACAGCTTCGCCCGCATTCTGGCGCTGGACCCCGCTTTCGAACTGGCGCCCAACGAAGCCGGCCATCCCGTCTGGGGGCCCGTGTTCCGGCACGCGCAGGCGCAGGTCGCAAAGTAAGCTCCCCTGCGCCAGACAAAAAAAGGCCGCTGATTCGCATCAGCGGCCTTTTTGATTCCGGGCATGCCGCGCCGGACTGCGCGCGGCATCCCTGCCGGGTGCTTCCGCTTATTCGGCGGAATCCTCGGCGCCCAGGTCGGAAGCCGGCGTTTCCGCATCCGAGCCCACCGTGACCGGCGAGTCTTCGAACGGGTTAGCCAGCTGGCGGGCTGCTTCGCGTTCCGCAGCCTCCAGCGCTTCCTTGTCCTTGCGGGCATGGTGGTAAGCCAGGCCGGTACCCGCCGGGATCAGGCGGCCGACGATGACGTTTTCCTTCAAGCCGCGCAGGTCGTCGCGCTTGCCCATGATGGCGGCTTCGGTCAGGACTCGGGTGGTTTCCTGGAACGAAGCGGCCGAGATGAACGAGTCGGTCGACAGCGAGGCCTTGGTGATACCCAGCAGCACGTTGTCGTAGCTGGCCGGACGGCGGTCTTCAGCCGTGACGCGGTCGTTCTCGTTCAACAGCTCGGAGCGCTCGACCTGCTCGCCCGGGATGAACTCGGTATCGCCGGCGTCGACGATGTTCACGCGACGCAGCATCTGGCGGACGATCACTTCAATGTGCTTGTCGTTGATCTTCACGCCCTGCAGACGGTACACGTCCTGCACTTCGTCGACGATGTAGGTCGCCAGCTTCTCGATGCCTTGCAGGCGCAGGATGTCGTGGGGATCGGCCGGGCCGTCCACGATCATTTCGCCCTTGTTCACCACTTGGCCGTCGTGCACCAGAACCTGCTTTTCCTTCGGAATCAGGAACTCGTGGCTCACGCCTTCCAGGTCGGTGATGACCAGACGCTGCTTGCCCTTGGTGTCCTTGCCGAACGAGACCGTGCCGGTGACGTCGGCGAGCATGCCGGCATCCTTCGGCGAACGGGCTTCGAACAGCTCGGCCACGCGCGGCAGACCGCCGGTAATGTCGCGGGTCTTTTGCGATTCTTGCGGAATACGCGCCAGAACTTCACCCACGGCAACCTGCTGGCCATCACGCACGGTGATCAGCGCGCCCACCGGGAACGAGATGTTCACCGAGTGATCGGTGCCGGCGATCTTGACGTCTTCGCCGTTCTCGTTGACCAGCTTGATCTGCGGACGCATGACGATCTTGCCGCCACGGGTCTTCGGCGTGATGACGACGAGCGTCGACAGGCCGGTGACTTCGTCCACCTGCTTGGCAACGGTCACGCCTTCTTCGATGTTCTCGAAGCGGACGGCGCCGCCGTATTCCGACACGATCGGACGGGTCAGCGGATCCCAGGTCGCCAGGCGCGCGCCAGCCTTCACGGCTTCGCCATCGCCCACCAGCACGGTCGCGCCGTACGGGATCTTGTGGCGTTCGCGTTCGCGGCCGTTGTCGTCGAAGATCGCCAGTTCGCCGGAGCGCGAGATCGCCACGCGTTCGCCCTTGGCGTTCGTGACGTAGCGCATCGTGCTGGCAAAACCGACGGTACCGCTGGACTTGGTTTCCACCGCGCTGGCCAGGGCCGACCGCGATGCCGCGCCACCGATGTGGAACGTACGCATCGTCAGCTGCGTGCCCGGTTCACCGATGGACTGGGCGGCGATGACGCCAACCGCTTCGCCCTGGTTGACCGGCGAGCCGCGGCCGAGGTCACGGCCGTAGCAGTGCGCGCACAGGCCATGGCGCGTTTCGCAAGTCAGCGGCGTGCGGACCTTGACTTCGTCCACGCCGATGCGGTCGATGGTGTCGACCATGTCTTCGTCCAGCAGGGTGCCGGCGACGATGGCCGTTTCCTGCGTGTCCGGGTTGACGATATCGACAGCAGCCACACGACCCAGGATGCGATCGCGCAACGGTTCGATGACTTCACCGCCTTCGACCAGGGCCTTCATGTTGTAGCCCTGCGAGGTGCCGCAATCGTCCTCGGTGATCACCAAGTCTTGCGTCACGTCGACCAGACGACGGGTCAGGTAGCCCGAGTTGGCGGTCTTCAGTGCCGTATCGGCCAGACCCTTACGCGCGCCGTGAGTCGAAATGAAGTACTGGAGTACGTTCAGGCCTTCACGGAAGTTCGCGGTAATCGGCGTTTCGATAATCGAGCCGTCCGGCTTGGCCATCAGGCCGCGCATACCGGCCAGCTGGCGGATCTGGGCGGCCGAACCGCGGGCGCCCGAGTCAGCCATCATGTAGATGGAGTTGAACGATTCCTGGCGCACTTCCTCGCCGTGACGGTTGATCACGGGCTCGGTGGCCAGTTGTTCCATCATCGCCTTGCCGACCTTGTCGCCAGCCTTGCCCCAGATGTCCACCACGTTGTTGTAGCGTTCCTGGGACGTGACCAGACCCGACGAGTACTGCTTGTCGATTTCCTTCACTTCGCGGCTGGCTTCGGCCAGGATACCTTCCTTGGCGGTCGGGATCAGCATGTCGCCCATGGCGATGGAGATACCGCCGCGCGTGGCCAGGCGGAAGCCCGACTGCATCAGCTTGTCAGCGAAGATCACGGTGTCGCGCAGGCCGCAGCGGCGGAACGACTGGTTGATCAGGCGCGAGATTTCCTTCTTCTTCAGCGCCTTGTTCAGCACCGTGAAGGGCAGGCCCTTGGGCAGGATTTCGGACAGCAGCGCGCGGCCGACCGTCGTCTCGTGACGGCGGATCACCGGCTGCCATTCGCCGTTCTCGTCGCGCTCGTGTTCCTTCAGACGCACGGTGATGCGCGACTGCAGTTCGACTTCGCCGTTGTCGTAGGCGCGCTGCACTTCAGCGACGTCGGTGAAGAAGATGCCTTCGCCGCGGCCGTTGATGCGCTCGCGCGTCGTGTAGTACAGACCCAGCACGATGTCCTGGGACGGCACGATCGACGGTTCGCCGTTGGCCGGGAACAGCACGTTGTTGGAGGCCAGCATCAGCGTGCGCGCTTCCAGCTGGGCTTCAAGCGACAGCGGCACGTGAACGGCCATCTGGTCACCGTCGAAGTCGGCGTTGAACGCCGCGCAAACCAGCGGGTGCAGCTGGATCGCCTTGCCTTCGATCAGGACCGGCTCGAACGCCTGGATGCCCAAACGGTGCAGCGTGGGCGCACGGTTCAGCATGACCGGGTGTTCGCGGATGACTTCTTCCAGGATGTCCCAGACCACCGGTTCCTGGCTTTCCACCAGCTTCTTGGCAGCCTTGATGGTCGTGGCCAGGCCCATCATCTCCAGACGATTGAAGATGAACGGCTTGAACAGTTCCAGGGCCATCAGCTTGGGCAGGCCGCACTGATGCAGCTTGAGCTGCGGACCCACCACGATGACCGAACGGCCCGAGTAGTCGACGCGCTTGCCCAGCAGGTTCTGACGGAAACGACCGCTCTTGCCCTTGATCATGTCGGCCAGGGACTTGAGCTGGCGCTTGTTGGCGCCGGTCATGGCCTTGCCGCGGCGACCGTTGTCCAGCAGCGAGTCGACGGCTTCCTGCAGCATCCGCTTTTCGTTGCGCAGGATGATTTCCGGAGCCTTCAGCTCCAGCAGGCGCTTCAAGCGGTTGTTGCGGTTGATGACGCGGCGGTACAGGTCGTTCAGGTCGGAGGTCGCGAAGCGGCCGCCGTCCAGCGGCACCAGCGGACGCAGGTCCGGCGGCAGCACGGGCAGCACTTCCATGACCATCCACTCGGCCTTGATGCCGGACTTCTGGAAGCCTTCCAGCACCTTCAGGCGCTTGGAGATCTTCTTGATCTTGGCTTCGGAGCTGGTGGCCTTCAGTTCGCCGCGCAGCGTTTCCACTTCGCGGTCGATGTCGATGGTGCGCAGCAGTTCGCGCACGGCTTCCGCGCCCATCAGGGCACGGAAGTCGTCGCCGTACTCTTCGGTCTTGGCGAGGAAATCGTCATCCGACATGATCTGGCCGCGCTTGAGCGGCGTCATGCCGGGTTCGATCACGCACCAGGCTTCGAAGTACAGAACGCGTTCGATGTCGCGCAGGGTCATGTCGAGCACCATGCCCAGACGCGACGGCAGGCTCTTCAGGAACCAGATGTGCGCGACGGGGCTGGCCAGCTCGATGTGGCCCATGCGTTCACGGCGAACCTTGGCGACGGTGACTTCCACGCCGCACTTTTCGCAGATCACGCCGCGATGCTTCAGGCGCTTGTACTTGCCGCACAAGCACTCGTAGTCTTTGATCGGGCCAAAGATCTTGGAGCAGAACAGGCCGTCGCGCTCGGGCTTGAACGTACGGTAGTTGATGGTCTCGGGCTTGCGAACTTCGCCGTAGGACCACGAACGGATCTTCTCGGGCGAGGCGATGCCGATCTTGATGGCATCGAACTGCTCGTCTTGCGAGACTTGCTTAAAGAGGTCGAGTAGCGCTTTCATTAGTTACGCTCCAAATCCATGTCCAGGGCCAACGAGCGGATTTCCTTGACCAGCACGTTGAACGATTCCGGCATGCCGGCGTCGATGACGTGATCGCCCTTGACGATGTTTTCGTATACCTTGGTACGGCCGGTGATGTCGTCGGACTTCACCGTCAGCATTTCCTGCAGGGTGTAGGCGGCGCCGTATGCTTCCAGCGCCCACACTTCCATTTCCCCGAAACGCTGACCGCCGAACTGCGCCTTGCCGCCCAGAGGCTGCTGGGTAACCAGCGAGTACGGGCCGGTCGAACGCGCGTGCATCTTGTCGTCGACCAGGTGGTGCAGCTTCAGGTAGTGCATGTAGCCGACCGTGACCGGACGCTCGAACTGCTCGCCGGTGCGGCCGTCGTACAGCCACGCCTGCGTGCGCGAAGGCGTCAGCGCCATGCGCTTGGCGACTTCGTCCGGATAGGCCAGTTCCAGCATCGTGGTGATTTCCTCTTCGGTCGCGCCGTCGAAGACGGGCGTCGCGAACGGCACGCCGTTCTTGAGGTTCTGCGCCATTTCCATGACTTCTTCGTCGGTCAGCTCGTCGATGCGCGCACCGGTGCCGGTCGTGTTGTAGACCTTGTCCAGGTAGGCGCGGACGTTCTTGACCTGCGCAGTGCGCTCGTCGCGCAGCATGTCGGCGATGCGGTGGCCCACGCCCTTGGCAGCCCAGCCCAAGTGCACTTCCAGCACCTGGCCGACGTTCATCCGCGAGGGCACGCCCAGCGGGTTCAGAACGATGTCGGCCGGCGTGCCGTCAGCCATGTGCGGCATGTCTTCCACCGGGGTGATGCGCGAAACCACGCCCTTGTTGCCGTGACGGCCTGCCATCTTGTCGCCAGGCTGCAGACGACGCTTCACGGCCAGATAGACCTTGATCATCTTCAGCACGCCCGGGGGCAGCTCGTCGCCTTGCGTCAGCTTCTTGCGCTTTTCTTCGAAAGCCAGGTCGAACTGGTGGCGCTTCTGCTCCAGCGATTCCTTGGCCTGCTCCAGCACGACGGCGTGCGGCTCGTCGGCCAGGCGGATGTCGAACCACTGCCAGCGGTCCAGATCAGCCAGGTATGCCTTGGTGATCGTGGCGCCCTTGGCCAGCTTGCGCGGGCCGCCGTTGACGGTCTTGTTGACCAGCATCTTTTCGATACGGTCGAACTGGTCGTTTTCAACGATGCGCAGCTGGTCGTTCAGGTCCTGGCGATAGCGGCGCAGTTCATCGTCGATGATGGACTGGGCGCGCTTGTCGCGCACGATGCCTTCGCGCGTGAACACTTGCACGTCGATCACGGTGCCGGTCATGCCCGAGGGCACGCGCAGCGAGGTGTCCTTAACGTCGGACGCCTTTTCACCGAAGATGGCGCGCAGCAGCTTTTCTTCCGGCGTCAGCTGGGTTTCGCCCTTGGGCGTGACCTTGCCGACCAGCACGTCGTCGGCGCTGACTTCGGCGCCGATGTACGTGATGCCCGAATCGTCCAGACGGTTCAGTTGCGTCTCGGCCAGGTTGCTGATGTCGCGCGTGATTTCTTCCGGACCCAGCTTGGTGTCGCGGGCAACGACCGTCAGTTCCTCGATGTGGACCGAGGTGTAGCGGTCATCGGCAACAACCTTTTCGGAGATCAGGATCGAGTCTTCGAAGTTGTAGCCGTTCCAGGGCATGAACGCGATCAGCATGTTCTGACCCAGGGCGAGTTCGCCCAGGTCGGTCGATGCGCCGTCAGCCAGCACGTCGCCCTTGGCGACCTTGTCGCCACGCTTGACGATGGGACGCTGGTTGATGTTCGTGTTCTGGTTGGAACGGGTGTACTTGATCAGGTTGTAGATGTCGACGCCGACTTCGCCAGCGACGTTTTCTTCATCGTTCACGCGGATCACGACACGCTCGGCATCGACGTGGTCGACCAGGCCGCCACGCAGGGCTTGCACGGTCGTACCCGAGTCAACGGCCACGGTGCGCTCGATGCCCGTACCCACGACCGGCTTTTCCGGACGCAGGCAAGGCACGGCCTGACGTTGCATGTTGGCGCCCATCAGCGCGCGGTTCGCGTCGTCGTGCTCCAGGAACGGAATCAGCGAGGCGGCGACCGACACGATCTGCGACGGGGCAACGTCCATGTAGTGCACGTTGGCCGGGGCGGTCAGCATGGTTTCGCCGGCTTCGCGGCAAGCCACCAGGTCGTCCACGAAGCGGCCTTCCTCGTCCAGCGCGGCGTTGGCCTGCGCGATGACGTAGTGGCTTTCTTCGATGGCCGACAGGTAGTCGATCTGCTCGCTGACCTTGCCGTCGATGATCTTGCGGTAAGGCGTTTCCAGGAAGCCGTACTCGTTCAGGCGAGCGTACAGCGCCATGGAGTTGATCAGGCCGATGTTCGGGCCTTCCGGCGTTTCGATCGGGCAGACGCGGCCGTAGTGGGTCGGGTGCACGTCGCGGACTTCGAAGCCGGCGCGCTCGCGGGTCAGACCGCCCGGGCCCAGTGCGGAAACGCGGCGCTTGTGCGTGATTTCCGACAGGGGGTTGGTCTGGTCCATGAACTGCGACAGCTGGCTCGAACCGAAGAACTCCTTGATGGCAGCCGAGATCGGCTTGGAGTTGATCAGGTCGTGCGGCATCAGGTTTTCCGTCTCGGCCTGGCCCAGACGTTCCTTGACGGCGCGCTCGACGCGCACCAGGCCGGCGCGGAACTGGTTCTCGGCCAGTTCGCCGACGCAACGCACGCGACGGTTGCCCAGGTGATCGATGTCGTCGATCTGGCCACGGCCGTTACGCAACTCGACCAGCACCTTGATGGTTTCAAGGATGTCTTCGTTGGTCAGCGTCATCGGACCGGTGATGTCTTCACCACGGCCCAGACGGCTGTTGACCTTCATGCGGCCGACGCGCGACAGATCGTAGGTTTCTTCGCTGTAGAACAGACGCTGGAACAGCGCTTCCACCGCTTCTTCGGTGGGCGGTTCGCCAGGACGCATCATGCGGTAGATGGCAACGCGCGCGGCCATCTGGTCGGCGGTTTCATCGGTGCGCAGCGTTTGCGAGATGTACGGGCCGCGGTCCAGGTCGTTCGTGTAGAGGGCCTGGATGTCGTGCACGTTGGCGGCGCGCAGGGCGCCCAGCACGCTTTCCGTGATTTCGTCGTTGGCGTTGGCGATGACTTCACCGGTGTCCGGGTCGACGATGTTCTTGGCCAGCACGCGGCCATACAGGAAGTCTTCCGGCACGGAGATGCGCTGGATGCCGCCGGCAGCCAGGTCGCGCAGATGCTTGGCGTTGATGCGCTTGTCTTTTTCGACGATGACCTTGCCGCTACGGTCGCTGATGTCGAAACGGGCCATTTCGCCCTTCCAACGCTCAGGAACGAATTCCATCATCGCGCCTTCGCTCTTCAACTCGAAGTTGTCGAAGTCGAAGAAGTTGGCCAGGATCGATTCCGGCGTCATGCCGATGGCCTTGCACAGGATCGTGACGGGCATCTTGCGGCGACGGTCGACGCGGAAGAACAGGACGTCCTTCGGATCGAATTCGAAGTCCAGCCACGAGCCGCGGTAAGGAATCACGCGGGCCGAGAACAAGAGCTTGCCGGAGCTGTGGGTCTTGCCGCGGTCGTGCTCGAAGAACACGCCAGGCGAGCGGTGCAGCTGCGAAACGATGACACGCTCGGTGCCGTTGATGACGAAGGAACCCGTGCCCGTCATGAGCGGAATTTCGCCCATGTAGACTTCCTGTTCCTTCACTTCCTTCACGGTGGGCTTGCTGACTTCGCGGTCAAGCAGCACCAGGCGGACCTTGGCTCGCAGGGGCGAGGCATAGGTCAGGCCACGTTGCTGACATTCCTTGACATCGAACACCGGTTCGCCGAGCACATAGCTCACGAACTCCAAGCGCGCCATACCGTTGTGACTAACGATCGGGAAAATCGACGAGAACGCCGCCTGCAAACCGTCGGCTACGCGATCGGACGGGGCGGTATCCGCCTGCAGGAAAGTTAGGTAGGATTGAAGCTGTGTCGCCAACAGGAAAGGAACGTTTTGAACGTCTTCACGCTTGGCGAAGCTTTTGCGGATGCGCTTTTTTTCGGTGTACGAGTAAGGCATGAGCACTCCGACTCGAGGTTGCATGGGCCGTCAACCACGGCCCCAGGTGATACGACTCCAGGAAACCCCCCTGTAAAGGGCATACCCCCAGTAGGGGTTTCCTGGAAACGCAAAAGCCCGGGGACTGCAAACTGCGCTGTCCCCGGGCAAATTGACGCAGGTCTTACTTGACTTCGACCTTGGCGCCAGCTTCTTCCAGCTTCTTCTTGGCGGCTTCGGCGTCAGCCTTGGCCACAGCTTCCTTGACGGGCTTCGGAGCGCCGTCGACCAGGTCCTTGGCTTCCTTCAGACCCAGACCGGTCAGCTCGCGCACGGCCTTGATGACGCTAACCTTGTTGGCGCCGGCGTCGGTCAGGACGACGGTGAACTCGGTTTGCTCTTCAGCGGCGGCGGCAGCGCCACCAGCAGCGGGAGCAGCGACAGCGACAGCGGCGGCAGCAGCCGACACGCCGAACTTCTCTTCCATTTCCTTGATCAGCTCGGACAGCTCGAGCACGGTCATGCCAGCGATGGCGTCAAGGATTTCAGCTTTGTTAAGTGCCATTTTTCAGAACTCCAAATATTTTGGTAATGCCAGGGTTTGGGTGTCGCTCGGTCGTTCAGCGAATTCCGGACAGCAGGGCGATTAAGCCGCTGCCTTCTGGTCGCGCACGGCGGCGAGGCCACGGGCGAACTTGGTCGGAACTTCGTTGAGCGTACGCACGAATTGCGCGATGGGGGCTTGCATGGTGCCCAGCAGCTTCGACAGCAACTCTTCGCGCGAGGGCATGGTGGCCAGGGCCTTCACGCCTTCTTGGTTCAACAGGCTGTTGGGCAGCGAGCCCGCCTTGATGACCAGCTTGTCGTTGCTTTTCGCGAAACCTGCGAGGACCTTGGCCGCCGCGACCGGATCAGCGCTGATGCCATAGATCAGCGGACCGGTCAGTTGCTCAGCCAACGGCTCGAAAGCCGTGCCGGCAACAGCACGACGGGCCAGCGAGTTCTTCAGAACACGCAGATACACGCCCGATTCACGCGCAGTTTTGCGCAGTACGGTGACAGAGGCGACGTCCAGACCACGGTACTCAGCGATAACAATCGATTGGGCCTTGGCGACTTCCGCCGAGACTTCCTCGATCACCACCGCTTTCTCTTGACGATTGAGACTCACGGTTTGAACACTCCATCAAAAGACGCCTGGGGCCTGAGCCTTGCGCGTCAACCGAATGCGGCGCCTGGTCGAGTTCTTCGTGTAAAGAAATCTTCCTGGGGACGCCGTCTACGCTGGATCCGAACCTTACGGGCTTCGGTATTAAGCGGAGGGGTCCGGTACTGCTTGAACCACCCTGCTCCAGCGGTCTTTGACAGCAACATCCGGAGGAATCCGGATGCAGCCCAAAGTACGTTTACAGCTATCGGCTTAGTTGGCCGACAGCGAGGCAATTTCCACGCGCGCACCGCCGCCCATCGTGGACGAAACGGCCAGCTTGCGCAGGTAAATGCCCTTGGCAGCTGCGGGACGAGCCTTTTGCAGGGCGTCGACCAGAGCGGCCAGGTTGGTTTGCAGCTGTTCCACGCCGAACGACGCGCGGCCGATCGTTGCGTGGATGATGCCAGCCTTGTCGGTGCGGTACTGAACCTGACCGGCCTTGGCGTTCTTGACAGCGGTAGCGACGTCCGGGGTCACGGTGCCGACCTTCGGGTTCGGCATCAGGCCGCGGGGGCCCAGGATCTGACCCAGGGCACCCACGACACGCATCGTGTCGGGCGAGGCGATGACCACGTCGAAGTCCATCTGACCGGCCTTGATCTGGTCAGCCAGGTCGTCCAGACCGACGATGTCGGCGCCAGCGGCCTTGGCGGCTTCAGCCTTGTCGCCTTGGGCGAACACGGCCACGCGGACCGACTTGCCGGTGCCGGCGGGCAGAACGACCGAGCCGCGAACCAGTTGGTCCGACTTCTTCGGGTCGATGCCGAGCTGCACGGCCACGTCAATGGATTCATTGAACTTGGCGACGGCGGTTTCCTTGACCAGGGTCAGGGCTTCAGCGACCGGGTACAGCTTGGTGCGGTCGATCTTCTGCGCAATGGCGGCGGCGCGCTTGGACAGTTTTGCCATGATTAGATCCCCTCAACCGTGATGCCCATGCTGCGGGCGCTGCCAGCGATCGTACGCACGGCGGCGTCCAGATCAGCGGCGGTCAGATCGGGGCCCTTGGCCTTGGCGATCTCTTCAGCTTGAGCGCGGGTCAGCGTGCCGACCTTGTCGGTATGCGGCTTGGACGAACCCTTTTGCACGCCGGCGGCCTTCTTGATGAGGACCGTCGCGGGCGGGGTCTTCATGATGAAGGTGAAGCTCTTGTCGGCGAAGGCGGTGATCACCACCGGAATCGGCAGACCAGGCTCCATGCCTTGGGTCTTGGCGTTGAACGCCTTGCAGAATTCCATGATGTTCAGGCCACGCTGACCCAGGGCCGGGCCAATCGGGGGGGAGGGGTTAGCCTTACCAGCCGGCACTTGCAGCTTGATAAAGCCGACGATCTTCTTCGCCATGCTTTGCTCCTTGCGGGTTATATCGCTCCTGGGCGTTCAGGCCTGGGAGCTCCCCGGGGGTTGAAATTAGGTCTTTTCGACCTGACTGAAATCGAGTTCGACGGGCGTGGCGCGACCAAAAATGGTGACAGACACGCGCACCTTGCTCTTTTCGTAATTGACTTCTTCGACGTTGCCGTTGAAGTCTGCAAACGGACCTTCCTTGACCCGAACCATCTCGCCCACTTCGAACAGGATCTTGGGGCGGGGTTTCTCGACGCCCTCTTCCATCTGGGAGAGGATCTTCTCGACTTCCTTTTCGGAAATCGGGGTCGGACGGTTGCCCGAGCCACCCAAAAACCCGGTGACGCGGTTGGTGTTCTTGACCAGGTGCCACGTTTCGTCGGTCAGGTCCATTTCAACCAGGACATAACCGGGGAAAATGCGGCGCTCGGTGATCGACTTCTGGCCACCCTTGACCTCGACGACTTCCTCGGAGGGCACAAGAATGCGGCCAAAAGACGTTTGCAGGCCCGCGCGCTCGATGCGCTCGTTCAGGGCCTTGTGTACGCTTTTTTCCATGCCGGAGTACACATGGACGACATACCAACGCTTACTCATTCGCCGTCCTTATTTCCAGCCCAGCAACAGGCCGTAAAGAATCCATTCGATGCCCTTGTCGAGCACCCACATGAAAAGGCCCATGACCGCCACAAACGCGAAAACGATACCCGTCATCTGGGTCGTTTCCTTGCGCGTGGGCCACGAGACACGCTTGACTTCGTTGTAGGACTCGCTGGCGAAGCTCAGGGTGCGGCGGCCGGGTTCGCTGAACCAGGCAATCACGGCTGCGATCACTAGGCCGCCGACGAATACGCCGATACGTGCAGGCATCGGTTGCGCGCTGAGCACGGAGAACCCGACGATGCCAGCAATAACGACAAGAACCGCCAGCCCGAGCTTCACCCGGTCGGCGGTACTGGTTACGGTTTCTACGCTGGTATTAGACATATTGCGACGCGAGCCGCCGTGAATGCGTAACTCGCGATGATCTCCCGCGGGTTTATCCTGGCGGTGGCAGGGGCAGTAGGAATCGAACCTACAACCTTCGGTTTTGGAGACCGACGCTCTGCCAATTGAGCTATGCCCCTAAAACACTACACTTGCACTACACAGCTGCTTCCGCCTACATGCAACAACTTGCGGAACCATACATCATACTACTTTTACAGCAAAGATGGATAGAGGGACTTTAGAGTCCACTCTACCCATCCGGGTATTGCTTACTTCAGGATCTTGGCGACGACGCCGGCGCCGACGGTACGACCGCCTTCACGGATGGCGAAACGCAGGCCTTCTTCCATGGCGATGGGGGCCAGCAGCTTGACCGTCATGGCCACGTTGTCGCCCGGCAGAACCATTTCCTTGTCGGCCGGCAGTTCGATCGTGCCCGTCACGTCCGTCGTGCGGAAGTAGAACTGGGGACGATAGCCTTGGAAGAACGGGGTGTGACGGCCGCCTTCTTCCTTGGACAGGATGTACACCTCGGAGGTGAAGTCGGTGTGCGGGGTGATCGAGCCCGGCTTGGCCAGAACTTGGCCGCGCTGGACGTCTTCACGCTTGGTGCCGCGCAGCAGGATGCCCACGTTGTCGCCGGCTTGACCTTGGTCCAGCAGCTTGCGGAACATTTCCACGCCCGTGCAGGTCGTCTTGACCGTCGGAACGATACCGACGATTTCGAGTTCTTCGCCGACCTTGATCACGCCGCGTTCGATACGGCCGGTCACCACGGTGCCGCGACCCGAGATCGAGAACACGTCTTCAACCGGCATCAGGAACGTGCCGTCCACGGCGCGCTCGGGCGTCGGGATGTACGAATCCAGCGCAGCGGCCAGAGCCATGATGGCCTGTTCGCCCAGTTCGCCCTTGTCGCCTTCCAGCGCCAGCTTGGCCGAACCCTTCACGATCGGGGTGTCGTCGCCCGGGAAGTCGTACTTCGACAGCAGTTCGCGGACTTCCATTTCCACCAGCTCGAGCAGCTCGGCGTCGTCAACCATGTCAGCCTTGTTCAGGAAGACGATGATGTACGGCACGCCAACCTGGCGCGACAGCAGGATGTGTTCGCGGGTTTGCGGCATCGGGCCGTCAGCGGCCGACACGACCAGGATCGCGCCGTCCATCTGGGCGGCGCCCGTGATCATGTTCTTCACATAGTCAGCGTGGCCCGGGCAGTCAACGTGCGCGTAGTGACGCGCTTCCGTTTCGTACTCGACGTGAGCCGTGTTGATCGTGATGCCGCGAGCCTTTTCTTCAGGAGTCGCGTCGATCTGGTCGTAGCCCTTGGCTTCGCCGCCGAACTTGTTCGACAGAACGGTCGTGATGGCCGCCGTCAACGTCGTTTTGCCGTGGTCAACGTGACCAATCGTACCCACGTTCACGTGCGGCTTGGTACGTTCAAACTTGCCTTTTGCCATGGCTGACTCCTGACCTGGATTGCGCTTCTGACTGAAGAAAAGAGGAATTAGTGGTGCCCATGGCGCGGATCGAACGCGCGACCTCTCCCTTACCAAGGGAGTGCTCTACCACTGAGCCACATGGGCAAATAAATCTTGGAGCGGGTGAAGGGAATCGAACCCTCGTCGTAAGCTTGGAAGGCTTCTGCTCTACCATTGAGCTACACCCGCGGCATACCCTTTCACCTTCTCTTTCCCAAACCTTTTCAATCCGAAGCCCTGGAAAACCTTACAACCTTCTTTGCGAAGGCTGCTCAGCTTTCTGAGCTTCACATTGTAAATCCAGGCAAACCGCGCCTGGATTTAGGAATGGGTCTCTGGTGGAGGAGGTTGGATTCGAACCAACGTAGGCGCAAGGCCAACAGATTTACAGTCTGCCCCCTTTAACCACTCGGGCACTCCTCCAGAGGAGAATTCGAGATTATGAACACTTTCAAATCCGCTGTCAAACGCTTCGGACGAAATATTCAAAATTCTTCTTCAACCACCGCAGCGTTTCCGCGCAGAGGGGGCGAAGCTTACAGGTTTCCGCGAATTGCTGCACGGAAAAGATCGGAATACTGCTCGGGCGTGTAGTTGACGGGGTTGGTGCCGGCCGAAGGATCCTCGGCCGCCATGCGCCCTATTCGTTCGGCCTGAGCCTCGTCGATGCCGATTTCGGCCAGGGTATGCGGAATGCCCACGGTCTCGCGCAGGCGCAACACCCAGTCCAGCACCGCGCCAGGGCCGGAATCCGGCAGATCCAGATAGCGCGCCAAGGCCTGCAGCCGCGGCGCCACCGCGTGTTCGTTGGCTTTCAGCACATACGGCATCAGGATGGCGTTGAGCATGCCGTGATGCGCGTCGTACAGCGCGCCCAGCGGGTGCGCCAGCGCATGCATGGCGCCCAGCCCGCGCTGGAATGCCGTCGCGCCCATGCTGGACGCCACCAGCATCTGCAGGCGCGCCTGCTGGTCATCGCCATGGGCGACCGCCTGCGGCAGGTACTCCTTCACCAGGCGCATGCCTTCGATCGCGATGCCCGCCGCCATGGGATGGAAGAACGGCGAACAGTAGGCCTCCAGATTGTGCGACAGCGCGTCCATGCCCGTCGCCGCCGTGATCTTTGGCGGCAGGCCTACCGTCAGTTCAGGGTCCAGGATCACGACCGAGGGCAGCATGCGCGCATGGAAGATGATGCGCTTTACTTCAGCGGCCTCGTCGGTGATGACGGAGGCGCGCCCGACTTCGGAACCGGTGCCCGCAGTGGTCGGCACCGCCACCACCGGCGCCATGCCGGCCACGTCGACGCGCAAGTAGTTGTCGCCGATGTCCTCGAAATCCCATAGCGGCCGCGTCTGGCCCGCCATCAACGCAATGGCTTTGGCCGCGTCCAGCGCAGAACCTCCGCCGAATGCGATCACGCCGTCGTGGCCGCCCTGCTTGTAAGCACGCACGCCGTCGTCGACGTTGCGGCCCGTGGGGTTGCCTTTGATTTCGTGGAACAGGCCGCACTCCAGGCCGGCGTCACGGCAGCCCTGCACGGCGCCCGCGACCATGGGCAAGGCGGCCAGCCCGGGATCCGTCACAAGCAATGGCCGCGCCATGCCCAGCCCGCGGCACAGCGCCGGCAATTCCTTGATGCGGCCAGGGCCGGCCTTGATGGCCGTGGGATAGTTCCAATTAACGCTGGGCAAGGTCATGGTTGGTTTCCTGATGGCGCCGTGTCAGACGCTGCGCAGATGAAAGGATTTGGCTTGCGTGAGCTGTTCGTAGCCAACAACCGACAGGGACACGCCGCGGCCGGAATTCTTGACGCCGGTCCAGGCCAGCGCGGGATCCAGGTAATCGCAGCGGTTCATGAAAAAGGTTCCCGTGCGGACCTGGCGACCGATATGCAAGGCCGCTTCCTCGTCCTGCGTGAAGGCCGCCGCCGTCAGGCCATAGGGACTGTCGTTCATCAGACCGATGGCTTCCTCGTCGCTGTCTACCGCCATGATTCCGACGGCCGGCCCGAAGCATTCATCGCTCATGATGCGCATGCGGTGATCGACCTGCGTGAGCAACGCCGGCGCGACATAAGGCGAGCCTATGCTCGCTTCCTTGAAATGCGAGCTATCAATCATATTCCTGGCGCCCGCCGAAACCGCTTCGTCGATGATGGCCCGGATCTCGGCGGCGGCCTTGGCGCGCACGACCGGACCCAAGGTAGTGTCGGCGTGCAGCGGATTCCCCAGGACATAGCCGCGCGTCAACTCAACGGCGCGATCGACGAATTCATCGTATCTGGTGCGCGCCACGTAGATGCGCTGGATGCCGCAGCAGGACTGGCCCGAATTGAAGTACGCGCCGTCCACCAGGGTTTCGACCGCGTGTTCGATCTTGGCGTCGGCCCGCACATAGGCCGGATCATTGCCGCCTAGCTCCAGGCCCATGCCGATAAAGCGCCCCGCCGCGCTTTCCTCGACCGCATGCCCTCCGCGCACGGACCCGGTGAACGACACGTAGCCGACCTCCGGCGCGCGGATCAGCCGGTGCACGATGTCGTGGTTGGCATGCAGATACTGGAATACGCCTTTGGGCGCCCCGACCTCGCGGAACGCGCGTTCGATAAATTCCGCGCACAAGGGCGTCTGGTCGGAATGCTTGAGGATGACCGTATTGCCCGCCATCAGAGCGGGCACGATGCTGTTCACGGCCGTCAGCAAGGGGTAGTTCCACGGCGCGATGGTCAACGCGACACCTATCGGCTCGCGGCTGATGAAGCGTGTGAAACCGGTTTGCTCCGGTACCTGGATGGGCGCCAGCGCCTCGCCCGCGATGGCGATCATGTGACGGGCGCGCGCCTCGAAGCCTGCCACTTCGCCCGGCGTGTAGCGCAATGGCCGTCCCATCTGGATGGTGATGGCGCGCGCGATCTCTTCCTTGGCGGCAACGAAGCGGTCGACGGCCGCGGACACGATGCGCCCCCGCTCCTGCACGCCCAGCGCCTGCCACGCGCCCTGCGCGGCTTGGGCGTCAGCGAGTGCCTGCGCGATCTGCGCCTCGCTGGCATAGGGTCGGCGCACGACCTCGCGCCCGTCGATGGGACTGATGGTGATGAGTTCCTGGGTCATGTCTGCCCTGCGCAAGCGATGTGGTTTGGATTCAGATGATTTCGAAGTAGCGCGCCAGTTCCCAATCGGTCACGTGGCGGCGGAACTGCCGTTCTTCCCATTCGCGCGTGGCGGCGTAGTGTTCGACGAAGGCATCGCCGAACAGATGCCGCGCGGCCTCGGATTCGCGCAGCCGCTGCGCGGATTCCCATAGCGTGGTGGGCAGGCGCAGATGCGCTGGAAACTGCTGCGTGTAGGCATTGCCCTGCACCATCGGCTCGGGTTCCAGGCCCTGTTCGATGCCATACAGGCCCGAAGCCAGGGCGGCGGACAAGGCCAGGTAAGGATTGGCGTCGGCTGATCCGATGCGCACCTCGACGCGCTGCGATTTGTCGCTGCCTGGAATCAGCCGCAGCGCGGTGGTACGGTTTTCCATGCCCCAGGTGGCATCCAGCGGCGCCCAGTACCCGGGCACCAGGCGCGAATAGCTGTTGATGGTCTGCGCATACAGGGCCATGAATTCCGGCAGATAGCGCTGTACGCCGGCCATGAAGGAGGCTTGCGTCGCGCTCATGCCATGCGGCCGGGATTCGTCGTAGAAGGCGGAGCGGTTGGTCTTGTGATCGCGCAGCGACAGATGGATGTGGCCGCTCTGGCCGGGATGATCATGCGACCATTTCGCCATGAAGGTCGCCATCAGCCCGTTCTGCTGCGCCAGCGCCTTGGTGAAGGTCTTGAAGAGAAAGGCCTTGTCGCCCGCGGCCGCGGCCAGGTCCACCGCCAGCGCCGCTTCCAGCACGCCGGGCCCCGTTTCGGTGTGCAGGCCTTCGATGGGCATGTCCATGCGTTCGCACATGTCCAGCAGCTTGCGGTAGAAGTCGCCCTCGACCGTGCTGCGCAGCACCGAGTAGCCGAAATTTCCCGGCGTCCAGTTCTCCATGTTGCGGTAGTTCTTGGCGCGCACGGAATGCGGCGTTTCGCGGAACATGAAGAACTCGTACTCCAGCGCCGCATAGACGTCATAGCCCATGCCGGCGGCCCGGTCCAGCGTCCGGTGCAACAGGCGCCGCGGACAGATGGCGCCCGCGTCGCCTTCGAATTCCGCCAGGAACAGCAGCATGTCTTCGCCGCCCGGTCCCTGCTCCAGCGGCAGCCTGCGGCCGCTTTGGGGGATGATCCTGAGCTTGGCATCGGGATAGGCCGTGTGCCAACCCGTGTACTTGGTGTTGTCGTACAGCTGGTCGTCCAGATCCCAGCCGAACACCACGTCGCAAAACGCCAGCCCCGAGCGCAGCGCGCCCAGGAACTTGTCGCGCCGCAGGTATTTGCCCAGCATGACGCCGTCGACGTCGGACAAGCCTACCTTGATGTGCGAGAGCTGGCTGGCTTGCACCAGCCGCTCCGCGTCTTCCACCGTTGCTACCCCTAGTGCATGCATGCTCTTTCACCTTGTGACTGAAGCGTTGCGTTGGACTGCGGGCGGGCGGCGCGGCGTTCAGGTCATGGCCGCCCCCAGCACCCGCATCGCCTGGCGATGCAGCTGCGGCGTGGCGGCCGCGACGACGCGGCCCTGCGATTCGAGACTGAGCGGCTGCCCCGACCAATCGGTAATGACGCCGCCCGCCCCTTCGATCACGGGCATCAGCGCCAGATAGTCATACGGCTGCAGGCCGGACTCGACCACCAGGTCGACGTGTCCGCTGGCCAGGAGGCCGTAGCTGTAGCAATCGCCGCCGTAGCGGCGCATGCGCGCGGCCTGCGTCAGCGCCTCGAAGGCGGCCAGTTCCGCGCCGGCAAAGATGTCGGGCGAGGTGGCGTACAGAATGGCCTGGCGCAGTTCGGCGCAAGCGCTGGCGCGACAGGCGGCGCCATTCAACTGCGCAGCCGCGCCTGCCGCACCGACCCAGCGCTCATCCAGCATGGGTATGTCGATCACCCCGAGCACGGGCTTGCCCCGATGCAGCAGCGCCAGCAGCGTGCCCCACAGCGGGTTGCCGGAAATGAAGGCGCGCGTGCCGTCGATGGGATCCAGCGACCACACGAATTCGGCTTCGGCATGCGAAGCGCCGAACTCCTCACCAAAAATGCCGTGCTCGGGATAGTGCTGGGCGATGGCCTCGCGCAGGGCAGCCTCGACTTCGCGGTCAGCCTGCGTGACCGGGCTTTCGTCCGCCTTGGTGTCCACGTCCAGCGGATGCCGGAACCACTTGCGCGACAAGGGACGCACGCGGTCCGCCAGCGTTTGGGCGAACGAGGAGTACGCGGCCAGCTGCTGCGCGGATAACGGCGGTGAAGTTTGCATCGATGAGCTCCAGGCGTGGCGCGGGAGGATGCGCCTACGCCAAAAAAACCCTTGAATACTGGTTTTTCCAGTCTAGACACGTTGCCACAAATTTGCAAACATACATAAAACTGCAACTTGCCGGATTTGTTGCAGAAGGCTGTCCAACTACGTAGCTCGCCACCGTTGCCGTGTATTCCAACCGGAGTCCCATCATGCAATGTATGAAGAAGCTTAGCCTTGTGGTTGCAGTAATTTCCCTAGGTTGGACGCAGGCTCACGCCGGCGCCATCACCGTCTACACCGCCCTCGAAGAAGACGAAATCGCGGCCTACCTGAAAGCCGCCAACGCCGCCATGCCGGACGTGAAGGTCAACGTGCTGCGGCTGTCCACCGGCGATCTGGGCGCGCGCCTGATCGCCGAGGCTTCCAACCCGCAGCAGGACGTGATCTGGGGGTTCGCCGTCAGCAACATGCTGGATCCGCGCCTGCAGAACCTGCTGGAGCCGTACGCGGCCAAAGGCATGGACGCCCTGCCCGCGCAGTACAAGGGCGCCGACCAGAAGTGGTTCGCAGCCACTGGCTACGTGGCCGCATTCTGTGTGAACACGGACAGGCTCAAGTCCAAGAACCTGCCCATGCCGACCTCCTGGGAAGACCTGACCAAGCCCGTCTACAAGGGCGAAATAGTTATCCCCAGCCCCGCGGCCTCGGGCACCGGCTATCTGCAGATCGTCGCGCTGCTGCAGGGCATGGGCAAGGAGAAAGGCTGGGCGCTGCTCAAGGACCTGGACAAGAACGTGGCGCAGTACACGCCGTCGGGCTCGCGCCCCTGCAAGATGGCGCGCGCCGGCGAGTACGCCATCGGCGTGTCCTTCGCCTTTCCCGCCATGCAATCCATAGAGGAAGGATTCCCCATCAAGATGGTGATTCCGTCCAAATGGGTGGGTTACGAGCTGGAAGCCTCGGGCCTGATGAAAACGGCCAAGAATCCCACCGACGCCAAACGTTTCCTCGATTGGACGCTATCGGCGCAGGCGGGCGGCCTGTACAGCAAGTACAAGGAACTGGTGACCATCCCCGGCGCCACGCCCAACAAGGCCGCCGAAGCCGCCGGCCTGCCCAAGGACCTGACCGCCGTGCTGTACCCCGTGGACTTCCCCAAGTCCGCCGCGGAACGGGACGCCACCATCAAGACCTGGCAGGAAACCATCAAGCGTTGACGGTGCCGCGGCCGGCGCACAGCCGGCTGCCGCCTGTCCTGGAGACGCCATGTATCTGGAATTGCGCGGAATCCGCAAGACGTTCGATGCGTCGGTAGCGCTGCAAGACATCGACCTGTCCGTGGGCGAACATGAATTCGTCTGCCTGCTTGGCCCCAGCGGCTGCGGCAAGACCACCTTGCTGCGCATCGTGGCGGGCCTGCTGCCCTTTGACCGCGGCACCATCACGCTGGGCGGGCGCGACCTGAGCGCGCTGCCGGCGCGCAAGCGCGGCTTCGGCATCGTGTTCCAGTCGTATTCTCTGTTCCCCAACATGACGGTGGCGCAGAACGTGGGTTACGGCCTGCGCATCCGCGGCGAATCGCGCGAACGCATCGGCGCGCGCGTGAAGGAACTGCTGGCGCTGATCAAGCTGCCCGAGCATGCCGAACGCTATCCGCACCAGCTGTCCGGCGGCCAGCAGCAGCGCGTTGCGCTGGCGCGCGCGCTGGCGGTGGATCCGGCGCTGATCCTGCTGGACGAACCGCTGTCCGCGCTGGACGCGCGCGTACGCACCGACATGCGCGCCGAAATCCACGACGTGCAGCGGCGCCTGAAGATCCCCACGGTAATGGTGACGCACGATCAGGAGGAAGCGCTGACGCTGGCCGACAAGATCGTGTGCATGAACGACGGCCGCATCGAACAGGTAGGCTCGCCGTCAGATCTGTACCTGCGCCCGCGCACCCGTTTCGTGGCGAACTTCGTGGGCCTGAGCAATCTGCTGCCCACCGACTGGGTACGCGAGGCCATGCCCCAGCTGATGGCGACGCGGCCCGAGGGCGCCAGCGAGCACTACGAGGCCTGCCTGCGGCCCGAGAACCTGCGCATCGCCGCGGACGATCGCGGGCCTGGCCGTGTGCAGGACATGACGTTCATGGGCAACCTCACCCGCCTGCGCATCGCCTGGCAGGGACGCGAACTGCTGGTGGAGCAACATGGCGCCGCCGGCCTGTCGCGCGGCGCCCCCGTACGGCTGGACATGGAGCCGGGCCAGTGCGCCTGGGTCAGCGTATGACGGATCGCGCCACGCAAACCGGAGCCGCCGCTTGAGCGCCGCCCACGCCAGCCCGGCCATCGCGGCGCCAACCGGCCGCGCCCCCTGGTCCGCCGACCGCGTGTTGCTGTGGAGCTGCGTCGGCATCCCACTTGCCGGCCTGGCGCTGTTCTTCCTCTATCCGCTGGCGACCGTGGCGTGGCGCAGCCTGGTCGAGAAAGACGGCTCGGTCGGCCTGGGCAACTATGCCGAGGTCTTCGCCACGCGCGGCGTGCTCACTGCCACGCTCAACAGCCTGGTCATGAGCACCGCCACCACGGTGGTGAGCGTCGGGCTGGGCTTTGCCATCGCCTATGGCCTGGATCGCAGCTGCATGCGCGGCAAGGCCGCCGTGCGGCTGGCGCTGGTGCTGCCGCTGCTGGCGCCTTCGCTGGTGCAGGGTCTGGGGCTCATCTTCCTGCTGGGGCGCAATGGGCTGGTACACCGCTGGACAGGCTGGGAAATCGATATTTACGGCTTCTGGGGCCTGTTGATCTCCAACGTGTTCTACGCCCTGCCTCAGGCCGTGCTGATCCTGCAGGCGGCCCTGCGCAACATGGACGCGCGCTACTACGACGCGGCCGAAGTCATGGGCGCGTCCGGCTCGCGCCAGTTCTTCGACATCACCCTGCCCAACTGCAAGTTCGGCCTCTTGAGCGCGGCCTTCGTGGTGTTCGTCATCACCATTACCGACTTCGGCAACGCCGCCGTGATCGGCGGCAACTACCGGGTGCTGGCCACGGAGATCTACAGCCAGGTATCCGGACAGATGAACTTCGGCATGGGCTCGGTGGTCGGCATCCTGCTGTTGCTGCCCTCGCTGATTTCGGTGCAGATCGAACGCGTCGCCTCGCAGCGCCAGTTCGGCTCGGCCTCGCCCAGCGGATTGCGGGTCACGCCGCAGCCGGCTCGCGGACGCGATGCGGCGTTCACCGCCGGCGTGCTGCTGGCCAGCGGCACCATCATCCTGACCGTGGCCACGGTGATCTTCGCCAGCTTCATGCGGCTATGGCCCTATCGCATGGAATGGACGCTGAAGCATTACGACATCACGGTCAGCGGCGGCTACACGCCGCTCTGGACGTCCTTGTACCTTTCCCTGGCGGCGGCAGGCGGCGGCGTACTGCTGCTGTTCTTCCTGAGCTTCGGGGTGTGCCGCATTCCGCGCGCCTGGGCCAAGCTGGTCTACCTGGTCTCGGTGCTGCCGGTGGGAGTTCCTGGCCTGGTGCTGGGCTTGTCGTACATCTTCGCCTTCAACGCCCCCGGCACGCCGCTGTATGCGCTGTATGGCAGCGCCGCGCTGATCGCCTTGTGCAACTTCTACCACTACCACACGCAGGGTTTCCTGACGATGATGACCGGCATGCGCGCCGTGCCGCAGGCGCTGGAGGAGGCGGTCAGCTGCCTGGGCGGCGGCACGCTGCGGGTGCTGCGCGACGCGGTGCTGCCGCTGATCGGCCCGACCGTGCTCGGCGTGTTCTTCTTCCTGTTCATGCGGTCCATGGTGACGCTGTCAGCGGTGATCTTCCTGGTCACGCCATCCGTGAGCGTGGCGCCCGTTTCCGTCCTGCGCCTGGACGAAGCGGGGTTCGTCTCGCAGGCTGCCGCCTATTCAACCCTTATCATGCTGGTCGTGGGGGGCTCCCTGCTGGCATTGCGCGCGCTGATCGCCGCAGCCGCGCGGCGCCGGACATAGATTAGGAAACATCGGACATGTGGCAAGAAGAGCGGTATCAGAGAATCCGCGCCCTGCTGTCTTCATTGCAGCAGGTATCGACCGACCGTATCGTCGGCGAACTAGGGGTGTCGAGGGAAACAGTCAGGCGTGACCTGCTGGAACTGGAGGCCATGGGCGAATTACGCCGGGTGCACGGCGGCGCCGTGCCGGTGCACAGCGAACCGCCCATCGCGGAACGCGTGCATACGCGCGTCAAATACAAGCGCGCCATCGCGCGCGCGGCCGCGGGGCTGGTATCCAGCGGACAGACCCTGTTCCTGGACGCCGGCAGCACCACCAGCGTGCTGGCCGACGAACTGGCCAAGCTGTCGGGCCTGACCGTCATCACCAACTCGTTCGACGTCGCCTTGAAGGTGGGCGCGGCCGGCAACGGCGCGAACCAACTCATCATGCTGGGCGGCTCCGTGGGCGGCCCGGTATGCGCCACGGCCGGCGACATCACAATCGCCGAGATCCACCGGTATCGCGCGGACTTGGCGCTGCTGTCTCCGGTAGGCGTGGACGCCGAATTCGGCGCCACCAATTATGACCTGCGCGAAGCCGAAGTCGCGCGCGCCATGGCGGCAAGCGCCAAGCAGCTGGTGCTGCTGGCCGACTTCAGCAAGATCGGCCTGTGCAGCCGCGTGTCGTACTGCAGCGCGGACCGCATCGACCATCTGGTCACCAACACCAGCGCGCAGAAGTCGCCCGCCTACGCCGCCTTGAAATCCGCCGTCGGCAAAATCCTGGCGGTGTAGCGCAAGCGTCGGCCACGCGTCAGTCCAGCGACACGCCCGCAGTTTTCACCATGTCGGCCCAGTACACGGTGTCTTCCTGCAGCCGCGTCTTGAATGCGGCGGGCTGGCTGCCCACCGCCCAGCTGCCGCCGCTGTTGATCTTGGCGATCACGGCGGGCGATTTCATCGCCTGCCCCACTGCTTGCGCCAGGTAGGCGATGCGCTCGGGCGGGGTGCCGGCGGGCGCGAACAGTCCGTACCAGTCATCGGCGGTAATGCCCTCCATGCCTGCCTGCTTGAGTGTGGGCGCCCCCTTGAAGATGCCGATGCTGTTCTCGTGGCTGAGCGCCAGGATGCGCAGCTTGCCGGCGGCGACCATGGGTTCGGCCGAGGCCGGTGAAGTTATCAACATGTCCACCGTGCCTCCCATGAGATCGGTGATGGCGGGCGCTGCACCGCGATACGGCACATGCACCAGTTTCACATCGGCCTTCTGCGACAGCAGCGCGCCCATCAGATGGCTCATGGTGCCGTTGCCGGGCGTCGCATAGGTGACCACGCCGGGCTGCTTGCGCGCGGCGTCCAGATAGTCGTTCAGCGTGCGGTACGGGCCCTCGCTGCGCGCCACCAGCACCAGCGGCGCGGAAGTGATCTGCGAGATGGGCGTGAAGTCCTTGACGGGATCAAAGCCCACGTTCTTGTACAGGCGCGGATTGACGGCCATGACGCTGGTCTGCGACATCACCAGGGTATAGCCATCGGGCTTGGCACGCGCCACCTGCGCCGTGCCGACGTTGCCGCCCGCGCCCGAGCGGTTTTCCACCACCACACTCTGGCCCGTGATGGCGCCCAGTTCCTGCGCGATCAGGCGTGCGACGCCGTCATTACCGCCCCCCGGAGGAAACGGCGACACGACCGTGATGGCCTGCTTGGGATAGTCGGGTAGAGGCGCGGGCGCCTCGGCGTGGACGACAGTCCCCCACAACAAACCGGCCAGCGCCGCGGCAGCGGCCTTGCGTATGTGCGATGCATGGTGCTTCATCTGAGTTCCCCTTGTGATTGGCGGCCGGATACTCGGCCGTCCTTTGCATTCCGGTTCGGCATGAACCGTCCGCACCCCGGCCGTGCAGGCCGGGGCGTACTTTTCGGATTGATGCGTCTGCTGTGCCGCGAGGCCGGATCAGGCGAGCGCGGCGGCTCCGGTGTCAGCGGGCCGGAAAGCGGTAGCCCGCCAGTTCGCGTTCGTCGATCTGCTTGACCAGATTGGTCTCCCAGGCCAGGTACTGGCGCGCGGCGGCCTTGTTGCCGTCGTGGCGGTCATGCACAAAAAACAGATAGTCGATGCAGTCCGCGTCGGCGGGCTCGGCCGGCGTGGACGCCAGTGCGATGCCCTGCGCGGCCCAGCCAGAGGGATCTCCGGTGTTGGCATGGATGTCGTTCACTCCCAGCGCCCGCAAGTCCTGCGCGGCCCAGGCGGCCAGGGCCGCATCCTCGGCCAGCAACACTACCGGACGCGTGGCGTCCAGGGGCAGGCTGGCGAGACGCGGGCGAATGGACCAGCGCGCGCCTGCAATATGGCTGGCGCGATAGCGCATGCTGGGACGAAGATCGATCAGCTGCGCGCCCTGCGCGCGCGCGGCTGCAAGCTGCGCATCATCCAGCAAGGGCAATTGCGGCGCCAGCGCCTTTTCCACAGGGTTGTCCAAATGCGCCTGCACGCCTTCTCGCAGCACGCTGGCGTCCCAGCCCATCTGCCGCAGCCAGCTGGCGACCACCGGCGCGCGCACGCCTTCGGCATCGAACACGACGATGCGCGCGCCGCGCACGGCCAGGTACTGGTCGGTGGCCTGGATCAACTGGCCGCCAGGCGTGTGCTGCGCACCGGGCAGCGAACCTTGGGCGTGCTCTTCGGCGCTGCGCACATCGCACAGGAAGGTGCTGCGGTTCTTGTCGCGCAACCATGCTTGCACCGCTTGCGCACTCACCGTAGGCACGCCATGGCTTTCGGCCAGTCGCGCGGAACGCTGTGCCAGCGCGGGCAGGTCTTGTGGTGCAACGCCATCGTCGTAGCGGCGGCGCGCGCCGTGTTCAAGCTGCAGATCCTCGAGGTACCAGCCTTGCGTGCCGTTCTCCAGCGCGTAGACAGGATTGGGTACGCCCAGGTTGATCAGCGTCTGCGCCCCGATGATGCTGCGCGTGCGGCCGGCGCAGTTCACCACAATGGTGGTCTGCGGATTGCTCGCCAGCGCGTGGGCGCGCAGCGCCAGTTCCCCGTTGGGGCAGCAGATGCCGCCCGGGATGCTCATCTTCTGGTATTCCGCATAAGGCCTGCCGTCCAGCACGATCAGGTCGTCGCCGCGGCGCTGGCGTTCGGCCAGGTCGCGCGCGCCGATACGCGGGGTGTGGAAAACTTCTTCGGCCAGTTCGCCGAAGGTTTTGCTGGGCACGTTCACGCCCGCGAAGACGGCATAGCCGTCGCGCTGCCATTGCGCGATGCCGCCGCTCAGGCGATGGACATTGCAGTACCCAAGCGCTGTCAGGGCCTGCGCGGCGCGCGCCGCCGTGTCATCGGCGCCGCCGTCGTCGTAGAGCGCGATGCGCACATCGCGCCGCGGCGCCAGGCGCACGATATCCACCTCCAGCCGGCTGTAAGGCACGGGCGCGGCGTAGAACAGATGGCCCTCGCCATACTGGCCATGCTCGCGCACGTCCAGCAGCGCGATTTCCGCGCCATCATGCAGCCATTGCTTGAGCGTGTGCGGATCGATGTCGATGGCGGACGGGTCTTGAGTGGGGTGCATCATGGTGTTCAGCGAAGACAGAGAAAGTCGGGATAGCGCTTGTTTCAGGTCGGCAATGAGGTCGTCGGGGTCCTCCAGGCCTACATGCAGGCGCAGCATGGCGCCGCGCGGCTCGGGATCCGGCAAAGACCGCGCCGCGGCAAGATTCACCGGTATCACGAGGCTTTCGAAACCGCCCCACGATGCGCCGATGCCGAATAGCTGCAGGCTGTTGATAAGTCGCTCGACGGCGTCGACGCCGACCGCGCCGGCGAACTCCACCGTCAGGAGGCCATTCGCGCCGGTGCAATCGCGCTGCCACAACGCGTGGGAAGGATCGCCGGGCAAGGCCGGACACAGGACACGCGCCACTTCCGGACGGCTCAACAGAAAGTCCGCCACACGCAAGGCGCTGCGGGCGTGCTGCGCCATGCGCAAAGGCAGCGTGCGCATGCCGCGCAACACCAGATAGGCGTCATCGGCGCCAACGGTCTGCCCCAGATCCACGGTGGCGCGCTCCAGCGCATTCCAGGCCCGTGCATTGGAGATCACCGCGCCCATCATCACATCGGCATGTCCGCCCAGATACTTGGTGGCCGCCAGGATCGAAATGTCGGCGCCCAATGTCAGGGGTTGATGCAGCAATCCGGAGGCCCAGGTGTTATCCACAGCCAGCCAGCAATCATGCGCGCGGGCCAAAGCGGCCAACGCCGGCAGATCTGGCATCTCATACGTCAGGGAGCCCGGCGACTCCGCGTAGATCATGCGGGTTTGAGGACGGATGAGCGCTTCGATGCCCGTGCCGTCAGGCTGGTAGTACGTATACGCGATGCCCAGCCGCGCCAGATGTTCCGCGCAGAAGCGGCGCACGGGCTCGTACACCGCATCCGTGATCAGTACATGGTCCCCGGCGCGCAAGTAAGCCAGCAGCACGGTGGCGATGGCGGCCTGGCCGGTGGGATACAGCTTGGCGCGATAGCCTTCTTCCAGCTCGACCAACGCGTCTTCGAGCGCGTGCGTGCTATCGGTGCCGCGCGCGCCGTAGGACGGCAGGCGTTCCTGGTCGCGGCGGCTGCGCGTGTCGCGCCAGGCCTGCACGCTGTCGAAGACGTAGGTGCTGGCGCGCGTGACGGGCGTATTGACCCAGCCGCGATGAGGGCGGCCGGCGCGCAGGAGGCGCGTGGCGGACCGATAGGGCTTGTCCATGATCAGCGGCGCGTCTGCACGCCGATCGGCATGACTTTGCAGGTGCCGGCTTGCAGGTCGAACGCCAGGCGTTCGGTCAGCGTTTCCAGTGCGCGGCCGTACATGTGCAGATGGCGGATGACGCTGTCACCCTGGATTTCCACGGCGTGGATATCGTCCGGCATCAGCGCGATGCCGGTGCCGGGGCCAACCACCACGGTGCCGGTCTTTTCGAGCCGGCCCACGCCGGGCACGGAGCCGTCGTCGCTGCGGTCATAGACGTAGTTGTATTCCACGCCTTCCACGGCCGCGATACAGGCCCAGGTCGTGTGGTTGTGTGGAACGATCTGCTTGCCGGGACGCATGACGTTCAGATAAAGCGCGTAGCTCTTGTCTGCGTCCTCGGCGATCAGGTAGCGGGCCTGGCGTTCGCCGTCTTCCGGCGCGGGATAGCGGTCGGCTGCCCACCAGTCGGTGTGGCCGGCCAAGCCGATCAACTCGTCCAGTACGGCCTGGAGACTGTCTCGGTTCAGCCCCTTATTTCCTACAGTTTTTTTAATATTTCCGATGGCGTTAGCGATGCCGGCTTGGTGAGGATGTGCGTTGCTCACTTTACGTTTTCCCTATTTTCATGAGTTATGCCATTGAATGTATCCCCCCTGCTGGCGTGGAACAATTTAAATTGCCTTAAGATTCCATTAGCGTCGCTAATACTTTCTACACACCCATGCGCAACCTGGATCTGGACCTGCTCCGCACGCTGACGGCCATCGCCCGGCACGACACCTTTTCGGAAGCCGCCAACCGCCTGCACAAGACACAGTCCGCCGTGACGCAACAGATGCAGCGGCTGGAATCCCTTATCGGCCAGCCCTTGTTCGAGAAGCAGGGCCGCAACAAGGTGCTTTCATCGCATGGGCGGCGTCTGGTGGAATACGCCCGCCACATGCTGGCCATCAACGATGAGGCGCTACGCGCCCTGCAGGACGGGCCGTTGGAAGGCGACCTGAAGCTGGGCGCGCCGCTGGACGTGGCGGACTCGATCCTGCCCACGCTGCTGACGCACATCGCGCGCTCGGCGCCGCGCGTGAAACTGGAAATCCGCACGGACCGCAGTCCCTTCCTGATGGACGCTCTGCGCGCCGGGGAGCTCGACCTGACGATATCCACGCGCTTCGACCAGGACTTCGAGGGCGTGGCGCTGCGCACTTCGCCCACGGTGTGGCTGGCCTCGGCCGACTACGTGCACGACATGCATGCGCCGGTGCCGCTGGTGCTGGCCGACGAACCCAGCATCTTCCGCCGGCTGGCGCTCACGGCCCTGGAACAGGCGCGCGTGCGCTGGCACACCAACTATGTGGCGCCGACGCTGGTGGGGATAAAGGCCGCGCTGCGCGCCGGCTTGGGCGTCACTGCGCGCAGCGTGGAGCTGCTGGGGCCGGAAATGCGCGTGTTGGGTGAAAAGGAAGGATTGCCGCCCTTGCCCGACGTGACGTACTTCCTGTGGATAAGGCCGGACCTGATAAATCCGCTGACACGACAGGTCTACGACATGCTCAAGACCAGCCTGGGGCTGGCTCAGCAAGGCGATGCGGCGGCCCAGCCGCCGCGCATCAATAGCGGTCGAACAGATCCTGCAGGGCAGCCGGATCGCGCGTGACGGATAGGCCCAGCATCAGCAGGATGCGGGCTTTCTGGGGGTTCAGGTCGCGCGCGGCAACAAACCCCAGACGGGCGTCATCGAGTTCGACGTCGCGCGCCACGAAGCCGCTGCCCGTGCGGCTGGACCGCACGACCGCCACGCCGTTGGCCGCGGCGCGGCTCAGGCTTTCAATGGCCAGATCCGTAGCGTTGCCGTCGCCGACGCCGGCCAGCACGATGCCATCGGCGGCATCGGCCAGAAAATCGATCAGATCGCCCTGCAGGTTGGCATGGGCATAGACAACGTCCACGCGGGGCCAGCGGGCCTTTTCCAACAATGCGAGTGAAAACTCGCTTTCGGTGGTATGCGTCGTGGTGTTGCGCGAATAGAAGCATGGAACACCGCCGTGCATGACTCCGGCGCGGCCGCGATTGGGCGACGCGAACGCGCAGAGGCCGGCGCTGGCGATCTTCTGGATCTCGCGGGCGTAGTGCACATCTTCGTTCATGACGACAAGCGGCCCGCGGCCACGCGCCTCGGGATGGCGCGCCAGCGCCACCGCGTTGTACAGATTGGCCGGGCCTTCGGCGCCCAGCGCGGTGGCCGGACGCATGGCGCCCACCATCACTACGGGCTTGTCGTGGCGTATCACCAGGCTCAGGAAGTACGCCGTTTCTTCCAGCGTATCCGTGCCATGCGTGATGACGATGCCCGCCACCGAGGCGTCGCGGCTCAGCGCATCCACGCGCTCCGCCAGCGCGCGCCACACGGCGTGCGTCATGTTCTGGCTGCCGACGTTGGCGACCTGCTCGGCGCGGATCTCGGCGATGTTCGCCAGTTGCGGCACGGCGGCCAGCAAGTCATCGACGGAAAACGAGCCTGCCTTGTAGCCGGCGGAGGTCGCGTCAGCCTGTGCGCCGGCGATCGTGCCGCCCGTCGCCAGTACCGCGATGACAGGCAGCGCGCGCTCAGGCATCCACTACTCCGGACAGGCCCTGGCGCTCGAGCAGGGAATTCAGGTGTTCCCAGCCATGGAAGTCGATGACGATCTGGCCCTTTTCCTTGGCGCCCACTTTCAGCGCGACGCGCGTACCCAGATGGTCGGACAGCGCCTCTTCCAGGCGGGTCAGGTCGCGCGACACGCCGTTGGCCTTCTTCTTGGGCGCGGCGGACGACTCGGTTTCCTTGGCGGTCTTGGCGACCAGCTTTTCCGCTTCACGCACCGACAGGCGACGCGCGATGATTTGATTGGCCAGCTGGATCTGCGTGGCCGCATCAACGGCGAGCAGCGCCCGCGCATGGCCCATGTCCACGTCGCCCGCCAGCAGCATGGTCTGCACGGCCGCCGCCAGGTTCAAGAGGCGCAACAGGTTGCTGGTGGCCGAACGCGAACGGCCGATTGCTTGCGCGGCCTGCTCATGCGTCAAGCCGAATTCATCCAGCAGCCGGCGCACGCCCTGCGCTTCTTCCAGCGGATTCAGGTCTTCGCGCTGGATGTTTTCAATCAACGCCATGACGGCCGCGTTCTCGTCGGCCACTTCACGCACCAGCACCGGCACTTCCTTCAGGCCCGCAATCTGCGCAGCGCGGAAGCGCCGTTCGCCGGCGATGATCTCATAGTGGCCGGGCGCGGCTTCGCCCAGTGCGCGCACAAGAATGGGTTGCATGATGCCTTGTGTGCGGATCGATTCGGCCAGTTCGCCCAAAGCGCCCTCGTCCATGCGCGTGCGCGGCTGATACTTGCCGGCGCGCATCTTCGAGACGGGCAAGGTGGACGGCGGACCCTCGGGCTTGGCGGCGGCAGCAGCCTTGCCGATGTTCTCGATGGCTGGCGCGTCGGCGCCGAGCAAGGCGTCCAGTCCGCGGCCCAATCCCTTGGGTTTCTTGGTGGCCATAATTAAATCCTCTTTCCTTCTGTTTTTGTATCCCGAGCCTGGCTCAGGCGTCCGTCTGCTCGGCGGGCAGGCGGTACCAATACGCGTAACAGTCTTTGAAACCGTAGCGGCCATACAAGGCGCGCGCGGCGGTATTCTCCGGCTCAACCTGCAAATAGGCTGTCGTGGCGCCGCCGGTGGCGCCTGTTGCCAACAAGTGTTCAATCAGGGCGGCTGCGTAGCCTTTGCGCCGCTGCCCCGGGTCGGTGACGATATCGAACAGGCCCAGCAAGTCACCGTCGCGGACAGCCAGGCCCGCGGCAACGCACTGCCCCGCTGTGTCCGTTGCCAGCACCGGCGAGATATCCACAGCCAGTCCTTGCAAGCGCGTCCGATGTTCGGCGATGTGTGCGGATTCCGAGTTGCGCATTGCCCCGACCGCCGCCGCGAAGCGCCCGGTATCGACAATATTGAAAAGCAGATCGCCCCGGACGCTGGGCCTGGGAGCGAGCGGCATGCACATGACTCGGGTCTCGTCGGTAAAGGTATAACCGCGGGACTCCAGTTCGGCGTCGAGGGAAAAATCGGGACCGATGGAGGTAATGCGCAGCACCATGGGCAAGCCATGGCGCGCATACAACGATGAACAATACGCCAGCCGCTCGTCCAACGGACGTGTGGATAACCCCAGCACATTGATACTGCGTGCGCGCTTGGCCGACGAGGGCGCGAACCGCACCAGCCAGCCATCGAAAAGCACCTGCGCGCCGACCGCGGTCGCGTTCAACGCTGCCTCTTCCAGACGCGTGCGCAGGCTGTCGCGCGCATCGATGCGCGGCGTACCGGGGACTGGCATTTCGGTCTGGGAAAAGAGCGGGACGGCGGACATGGTTGTGGCCTACTTCAGATCCTTCTTCACGCGCTCAATCATTTCAGCGCCAAACGAGATGTAGGCCTGCGCACCGCGCGAGCCGCGGTCGTACACCACGCCAGGCATGCCGTAGCTGGGGGCTTCGGCCAGACGCACGTTGCGCGGCACCACGGTCTTGAAAACCTTGTCGCCGAAATGCGCCTCTAGTTGCGCGGAGACCTGCTGTTGCAGGGTCATGCGCGGATCGAACATGACGCGCAACAATCCAATGACGCGCAGATCGTCGTTGATGTTCCGGTGCACGCGCTTGATGGTATTGACCAGGTCGGACAGGCCTTCCAGCGCGAAGTACTCGCACTGCATCGGAATGATGACGCCATGGGCGGCGGCCAGGCCGTTCAAGGTCAGCAGCGACAGCGTGGGCGGACAATCGATCAGCACGAAGTCGTACTGCGTGGCGACCGTGTCGATCGCGGCCTTCAATTGGCGCTCGCGTTGTTCCATCTGCACCAGGTCGATCTCGGCGCCGGACAGTTCGCGGTTGGCGGGCAGCACGTCGTAGCCGCCAGACTCGGACTTCACGCGGGCCTGCTCGATGTTGGATTCACCGATCAGCACCTGGTACAGGTTCGACTCGAGCGAGTTCTTGTCGATGCCGCTGCCCATCGTGGCATTGCCTTGCGGGTCCAGGTCCACCAGCAGCACACGTTGGTTGTGCGTGGCAAGGCCCGCCGCCAGATTGATGGCGGTCGTCGTCTTGCCCACACCGCCCTTCTGGTTGGCAATGCAGAAAACGCGGGCGGAGGTGCTGGGGGGTATGTTCTTCATAGGGTTCCTTGACTACGGCGCATCCAGATCAGGCAGCGTTCGGCCTGCAATTCAGGCACGCGCAACGGCTGGATGTGATCGACTTGCCATTCTCCGCGCGCATGCAGCGCCTGTATTTCGTCCTCGGGGACCTTGCCCTTCATGGCGACGAGGGTACCATCGTTGCGTACATGGCGACCTGCGAGTTGCGCAAAATCGTCCAAGGAAGCGAAGGCGCGCGACGTCACGATGTTGCACTCGGCCGAAGTCAGCGTTTCAATGCGCGCGTGGCTGGCCTGCAGATTGGGCAAGGCCAGCACGCCACTCATCTGCCGCACGAAGGCCGTCTTCTTTTCAACTGCGTCCACGCAGGTCACCGACCAATGGGGCCGCATGATCGCCAGAACGACGCCTGGCAGGCCGCCGCCCGATCCGACGTCGTAGACCTTGGCCGGCGTACCAGAAGCGCCCAGCGCCTCGCTGAACGGCCCCACGGCGGCCAAGCTGTCGAACAGGTGCTGGATCAGCATCTGCTGCGGATCGCGGATGGCGGTGAGGTTATAGGTCCGGTTCCAGCGCTGCATCTGCGACAGATAGTTCAGCAGCTTGGCCATCGTGGCGGCATCGGCTTCCAGGCCCAGTTGCTCGCAGGCGCGAGACAGGCGGCCGGCCATGTCCGCGCCGGCCGTATCGGCGTGCGCGCTCATGCCGCTTGCTTGCGCGAGCCGTAATGCAGGCGCTTCAGATGGATCAGCAGCAATGAGATTGCAGCGGGAGTGACGCCGGAAATGCGCGCGGCCTGGCCGATGGTTTCCGGGCGATGCGCCTTGAGCTTCTGGCGCACTTCAAACGACAGGCTGGTCACCGCGTCGTAGTCGACATCGGCAGGTATGGCCTGTTGTTCATGCGCGATCTGCTTCTGGACTTCAACCTGCTGGCGGTCGATGTAGCCGGCGTACTTCACCTGGATCTCGACCTGCTCGGCCAGCACTTCGTCTTCCATCACCCCGGGGCCGGCCAGGAGCGAGCCGTCGGCATTGCGGGCAGCCATCAAGGCTTCATAGGAAACATTGGGTCGTTTCAGCAGATCTGAAAGTGAGTACTCACGTTCAATTGCCTTGCCCAGCAGCGGTTCCGCAACTTCGGCGGGCAGTATACGCGGATTCACCCAGGAGGATTTCAAACGTTCGACTTCCGCGGACACCGCGTCGCGCTTGCGATTGAAGGCATCCCAGCGGGCGTCATCCACGATTCCCAGGCGGCGGCCGATTTCGGTCAGACGCAGGTCGGCATTGTCTTCGCGCAGGCTAAGCCGGTATTCGGCCCGGGACGTAAACATGCGGTACGGCTCAGTCACGCCACGCGTGACCAGGTCGTCCACCAACACGCCCAGATAAGCCTCGTCGCGGCGCGGAGTCCATTGCTCGCGCTCCAGCGAGAACAGCGCGGCGTTGACGCCAGCCAGTAGCCCTTGGGCGGCCGCTTCTTCGTAGCCGGTGGTGCCGTTGATCTGTCCGGCAAAGTACAGGCCCGTGATCGCCTTGGTTTCCAGGGTGCTCTTCAATCCACGTGGATCGAAGTAGTCGTACTCGATAGCGTAGCCGGGGCGCAAGATGTGCGCGTTTTCCAGGCCGGGCAGGGAATGGATCAACGCCAGCTGCACATCGAACGGCAAACTCGTCGACACGCCGTTCGGATAAACCTCGTGGGTATCCAGCCCTTCCGGTTCCAGGAAGACCTGGTGCGACTCTTTGTCGGCAAAGCGATGGATCTTGTCTTCGATGGACGGGCAGTAACGCGGCCCCACCCCCTCGATCACGCCGCTGTACATTGGCGAGCGGTCCAGGCCGCCGCGGATGATGTCATGGGTACGGGCGTTGGTATGCGTGATCCAGCAAGGCAGCTGGCGCGGGTGCATGGCGACATTGCCCATGTAGGAAAACACGGGAATCGGATCCAGATCGCCAGGCTGCTCTTCCAGGATGCTGTAGTTGATCGAGCGGCCGTCGATGCGCGGCGGCGTGCCGGTCTTCAAACGTCCTTGCGGCAAGGCCAGTTCCTTCAGGCGTTGCCCCAGGGAGATCGCAGGAGGGTCGCCGGCACGGCCGCCCGAATAGTTCTGCAGGCCCACGTGAATCAGGCCGTTCAGGAACGTGCCTGCGGTCAACACCACGGACTTGGCGCGAAACTTCAAACCGATCTGGGTAACGGCGCCGACCACACGGTCGCCCTCCACCATCAGATCCTCGACCGCTTGTTGGAAGAGCCAGAGGTTTGGCTGGTTTTCCAAGCGGCCACGGATGGCCTTGCGATAGAGGACGCGGTCAGCCTGGGCGCGCGTAGCGCGGACTGCTGGTCCCTTCGATCCATTAAGGATGCGGAATTGAATCCCCGAATCATCCGTCGCCAAGGCCATCGCGCCGCCCAGGGCGTCGACTTCTTTGACAAGGTGGCCCTTGCCGATCCCGCCAATGGAGGGATTGCAAGACATTTGACCTAGGGTTTCGATGTTGTGCGTCAGCAGCAGCGTCTGGGCGCCGGTGCGGGCAGCAGCCAGCGCAGCTTCGGTGCCGGCGTGGCCGCCACCGACGACGATGACATCGAATTCGCGGGGATAGTCCATGATGGGGGGAGGTAAGAGAGAGCGTTCGGTGCTCATTATAGAGGCAGGGATTGCATGTTTCACGTGAAACATGCTTCGGTGCAGCAAGAACCTGATAAAGCCGAAAGCGCCGTCGGCAAAAAACAGCTTCACAGACTTCTAAGGCATGAATATGTCGGCAAGTGCCACTGCTTTGCCGCGCCATGTTTCACGTGAAACGTCGTACTTATCTGGCCCAGTCACGTCCTTACTGCTGCATTACCGTTCCTCAAAGTACCCCTTTGCCTTGCGCTTACCCGCCCGTTGCCCTCAATTCGCCATATGCGAGTACCGGTGAGTGAGGTATGTTCCACGTGAAACATGTCGGATCTCCGTGGTGTCGCCCGCGTATATGAACACCCTATTCCCTGCCTAGAGTGATTCGTCCTCTCGCCCATATGCTGAATCCCCGGATGTTCCACGTGAAACATCCCCCCTACCGCGGCATGGAGAGCTCGTTCGGCTGGTAAAGTGGCCGCGCTCAATACCAATCACGATTGCATACTCCAACTACAGTCCAACCACGACCGAGCGTCGCATGCCATATCGTCATGAGCCTTTGCGCCATTTGAGGACGCCAGGATGTCAATTTTGACCATCCGCACTATCGATGTTTCACGTGAAACATCGTTGCCTATACGCAGCAGATGATCAACGTTTCACGTGAAACGTTGATCATGCATAGGGCGAGCAAAAGAAGAAGAGGCCTGTTTCACACCCAAGAATGTTCCACGTGAAACACGAACGCAGCACTCCAAAGGCCGGCAGAGATAGGAATACCCGCGTCCGCTTGAGCCTCGTCGCTCAAGATCCGTATCAGTCATCTCGTCTCATGAAACCTTCTGATTTCAATCCCATGAAGGTTCATCCAAAAAAAGGCGATTTTCCAACCCCTACCCTACCCCTTACCCGAAACAGAGCATTTTTTTGCGTTTCACGTGAAACTTGAGTGTTGATAAGTGCGGCGAAACAGCTGTAGTCGTGGAGAGTCAACTCCCACGTACGGAACTCGAACTATCTCGTCAGCCCTAACGCAGCGCAACCAACATGAGATTTCTTCTTATCCGCCCTGCGCCAAACTGGCTAGGACCTGAAATGTCCAAACCCGCCAATTTGGAATGTTCCTCTTGTCCAAGCCCGCACCTCACGCCGAGGCGATACCTGCCGCTCAAGGCGAGTCTATGCCGCAGAAATTTGGGATAACTCAGAAGCGGGAAATCAGACGGACAAAGAACTCTCGCAGCAGAGCTATTAAGTCCTGCACAGTGTTATCAACAACTAGCAGATCCGATAGCTACCGACATTCGCGGTTTCACGTGGAACAACTCTGGGGATAAGTCATTGAAGGCCAATGCCTGGCGTGCCATAAAACGGCGCAGTGTGACCGACTTCGCAAAGTACCAAGAAGCGTGAAAAAGCACAAATGCCCAACTGCCTTCCCTATGGCAGCAATCGATTATTTCTATTTTGGATGCTTACCAAACTGAGGAAACTCGGCTTTCAAACCAACTTGATAACGACGCAAAAAACCGTGGAAAACTATGTGGATAAGATCGTCGTCACTGCCACAATGAATTCTCGAAAACCCACCATGACAACCCTCGCCTCTGAATATAGCGAGGAACTCTGCCGTCGCATCCTGCTCTTAACACCGCAAAAAACGTGGAGACGGATTATTCACAGACCTATCCACACATTGAATCCTGCGGTCCGCCACTACGCGGACACCGTTGGTCAGGTCGCACGGATTCATTGACCAGACAATTATCTTGCCCGTCTGCCGCAACCCGCGCCATCATCCTTATGGGTGAGATCCAGCCTTTCATGTGAAACCCTGTGGAAAACTCGCCGAGCGCGATTCGGGCTCACCTATGATTGACCGCGGCGTCCACGATCCGGTTCCGTCCACGTGGTCCAAAGTCGCGTGCACCACTTCGGATATCTTCACTCAGGCCCCCTACTTCCGGACCCTATCCCCATTTCTATCCACAGGCGTTTGAGCCATCTCAGGGCGCCAAAGGGTGTAATTCTGTGCATAACCGGGATGGGGATATCTTTGTGAACAACCGGCCGCCGTGCAAGCAAAAACGGGCCAGATCGGCCTCAGGACATTACGGCCGCGTCGCCCTTATTCCGGCTGAGATCTGCTCAATATTGCGTTAAATGCCTGTATTCCTTAGGGAAAGGCCATATAGAAACGCGAACATCACAGCAAAGCCGAATAAACCCAAGCAGCCTAGCTGGCCCCCGATGCCGTTCCAAGAAGGACGGGATAACTGTGCAAAACCTGGCTACGGATAAGCAATTGCTTCATTGCTGAGCATCAAAATGCTCATGCCCAAAAATAATTATCCACAAACTTATCCACGGCCGGAGAATATGTTAGTGAATACTAACTATTCACGCAGAACAAGCTGATCAGGCGTCGGCAGCCCAAATGAAACAACGCCCCAGACCTTCCGGTCTTGGGGCGTTGTAGCCAGGCCGAGCCTGGCGGACGGGAAATTGGGATTTCCCGATTTAGAGCGGGCGAATTTCGGCCGCTTGAGGTCCTTTCGGACCATCCTTGACTTCGAATTCGACTTCCTGGCCTTCGTTCAGGCTGCGATAGCCGCGGCCCTGGATGGCGGAAAAGTGTGCGAAAACATCGGTACCACCAACGTCCGGCGTGATGAAACCGTAACCCTTGTCAGCGTTGAACCACTTAACTTTGCCCTTCTGAGCCATTTTTTCTAGCGTCCTGTAATTAACTCGAAATGCAATGAATCAAGGACGCCGTGAGAACTGAACGACCGGTAGAAGTACCTGCGTTGCTGCTGCGTTCCCGCTTGCCGCCTAGCTGCAGAACGAGTCCGCGCGCTGCTTGAATCAACTGCGTAATCAGCATACTCAGCACACATTACAGACTCATATAGTTGTTTACCCCAATGTCGTATTTTTAATACTGGGTCTCGTTCCGCTAGGGCTTGAGGCCCTGCCGACGCGCCATAAATGCGTAGATCGGGCCAGTCACGATCACCACAAAAACCATGCGTGTGACATGGAAGGCGGTGACCACGGGGACCCCTAGCTGCAGCACTTTGGCGGTGATTGCCATCTCTGCAATGCCACCCGGCGTAGTGCCAAGAATCAAGGTGGGTATGGGCGCGGCGGACCATAGCGACAGCAAGGCGCCCAGACCGAACGCCAGCGCCAATGCGGCCACCGTGAAGCTCGCCACAGCGGCAATAAAACGCGGCGCGGCCCGAAAGAAATCCGGCCGATAGCGGTCGCCCAGCGACCAGCCGATCAGCAATTGGCCAATCTTTGGAACGTAGTCCGGCAGGGCCGACAGCTCGATGCCGTTGGCCATAAGGATCATGGCGACCGACATCGGGCCCAGCACCCAGGGATTCGGCAGCCGCAGCTTCATGAAGGCGGCGCCGCCGACGCAGGTCAGCGCAATCAGCGCCGCCAGCCCCCAAGCATGGACCACCTTGGGTCCAGGAACCGTGGGATCCAGTCCCGCCACGCCCCACCACTGGAAGATGAAGGGCACGGCGACCACCACCATCAGCACACGCACGCTATGCGCCGTGGCCACCCGGTCTATGCGCGCCCCATGACGCTCTGCCAGGTTCGCCATTTCGCTGGCTCCGCCGATGGCGGACGAAAACCAGGCCGTCTTGAAATCCACATCGGTGTAGCGGCGCAGGATCGCCGTGCCCATGAAAGCCAGGCCCAATGCGAACAACATGCCGATGATGATGGGTCCCGCATTGCTGCCAATGTGACCGATCACCTGCGGCGTGAAGTAAAGCCCCAACGAAGTACCGATCACCCACTGGCCAGCATTGCGCGCCGGCCTGGGGCACGCCGTGCCCAAGCCCGCAATGCGCGTCGCCGCGGTCACCAGCAACGCGCCCAGCATCCACGGCAACGGGATGTGCGCCCACACCGCCAACAACGCGCCCGCCAATGCAAGCGCCAAACCGCCCAACACCCTCCACAACATGTTCTGACCCACGATACCGCCGCGCCTTAAGCTCATGTGAAAACCGAATTATGAGTTAGTGGGATACTTACGAAAACTCTCTCTGCTAGCAACGTTCACTCTCGCGTCCACCATGATCCGATCCAAACTTCCCGACGTTGGCACCACCATCTTTACTGTGATGAGCCGCCTGGCCATCGAACACAAAGCCATCAACCTGGGCCAGGGCTTTCCCGACTTCGATCCCGATCCCGCCTTGTGCGCCCTCGTATCCAAGGCCATGGCCGACGGCCACAACCAGTATCCCTACATGCCGGGCGTGGCCCCCCTGCGCGAAGCCATCGCCGCCAAGACACGCGAACTCTATGGCCATGCCTACGATCCGGAAACCGAGATCACCGTCACCAGCGGCGCAACCGAAGCGCTGATGGCAACCGTGCTGGCCGCCGTTGGCAGCGGCGACGAAGTCGTCGTCATCGAACCTTGCTACGACTCCTACCTGCCGGCGATCCGCCTGGCAGGCGGCACCGCCGTGCCGGTGCCTCTGCGCGCGCCCACAGAAGCCGATCCCTACTACCGCATTGACTGGCAGCGTGTGCGCGATGCCATCACGTCCAAGACCCGTCTCTTGATGCTGAACTTTCCGCACAACCCCACCGGCGCCGTGTTGGATGACAGCGACCTGGACGCGCTGGAGGCGATCGTGCGCGACACTGGCGTGCTGCTGGTGTCCGACGAGGTCTATGAACATATCGTGTTCGATGGCAAGCCACATGCCAGCGTGGCGCGTCGCCCGTTGCTGGCACAGCATGCCTTCGTGATCTCGTCCTTCGGCAAGACTTATCACACCACCGGCTGGAAGATCGGCTACTGCTGCGCACCGCGCCAGCTCAGCGCTGAACTGCGCAAGGTGCATCAGTTCATGGTGTTCACCGTGCCCTCGCCCATGCAGTTCGCGTTGGCCGAATTCATGCGCGATCCCAAGCCTTACCTCGATCTGCCGGCGTTCTATCAGGCCAAGCGCGACCGCCTCGCGCAGGGGCTGGCCAAGACCCGCTTCCGCCCCCTGCCCAGCCCGGGCACATTTTTCCTGCTGGCGGACTACAGCCAGATTTCCAAGCAGAACGAGGCCGACTTCGCACGTGACCTGACGGTGAATCATGGCGTCACGGTGATACCGGTATCGGCGTTCTATCGCCAGCCCGACGCGGCGGAATCCAACCATCGCATCGTGCGCTTCTGCTTCGCAAAAAAAGACGCGACACTCGATGCGGCCTTGGAGCGCCTGGCGCAGGTCTGACGCCCTCTACTGATTGCCGCATAGTGACTTCACTTTTCCTTTGTCTCCCTATACAAGCGCTTTTATTGAAAAACATGAATAAAAGCTCGCAATAAAAATAGAGACCATCCAAAGCGAATTCACAAACAAAAAAAGGGCGCCCATAAAAAAGGCGCCCTTTGCAATTCCCGGCCCTGAGTCTGCAGCGGGGCTGCTGCCCTTTACAACAGCCGCGCTGCCGTGGAATCAGGCCGGACCAGCGGCAAGCTTTTTCGCTTTGCGCATGCGGCGCATGATCTGCGGCACGATTACGACCGCAGCCGCCCCCACCCACATCGAGATCGACACCGGGCTGGCGAACAGCACGCCGACGTCACCATCAGTGATCGACAACGCGCGGCGCAGGTTCTGCTCCATCATGTTGCCCAACACCACGCCCAGCACCAGCGGCGCCATCGGCACGCCGAACTTGCGCAGGAAGTAGCCCAGCGCGCCTATGCCCGCCACCAGCAGCAGATCGAAAGTGCCCGCGTTGATGGCGTAGACGCCGATGTAGCTGATGCACAGGATGCCCGGCACCATCAGCCATCCCGGCACCGACAGCACCTTGGCGAAGAAGCGCACCAGCGGCACGTTCATGACGAACAGCAGAACGTTGGCCACGAACAGTGAGGCGATCAAGCCCCACACCAGTTCGGGCTTGGAGTCGAACAGCACCGGACCCGGTGTGATGTTGTAGAGCGTCAGCGCGCCCATCATCACGGCAGTGGTACCCGAACCGGGCACGCCCAGCGTCAGCATGGGCACGAACGAGCCGATGGCCGACGCCGTGGCGGCGGCTTCCGGCGCGACCAGGCCGCGCATGTCGCCCTTGCCGAACTTCGCGTCCGGATCCTTGGCTTCGATGATGCGCTTTTCCTGCGAGTACGCCACGGCCGCGGCCACGCTGGCGCCGGCGCCAGGCAACACGCCCACGCCAAATCCCACCAGCGAGCTGCGCACCACGCTCCACCAGGTAAGCGCCATTTCCTTCAAGTTGAAAAGTTTGCGGCCGCTGGGCTTGACCTCGACGCTATGCCCTGCCACCACTTTCTCCAGCATCTCCAGCATCTCGCTGACCGCGAACAGCGCAATCACCACCACCACGAATTCGATGCCGTCGGCCAGATGCACCGACTCGAAGGTGTAGCGATACACGCCGGAATTCGCGTCCACGCCCACCACCGAAATCGACAGGCCGATCATCGCTGCCAGCACGCCTTTGACGGGCTGCTTGCCCAGCAAGCTGGTCAGGCAGCAGAACGCGAAAATCATCAGCACGAAATACTCGGCGGGACCGAAGGCCAACGCCCACTTCGCCAGCAACGGCGCGAGCAGGATGATGCCCACCACCGACACGATGGCGCCGAAGAACGCGGACCAGGCGGAGAGCGACAGCGCCACGCTGGCCATGCCCTGCCGCGCCAGCGGATAACCGTCCAGCGTCGTCATGATGGCGCTGGCCTCGCCCGGCACGTTCAGCAGAATGGCGGTAATGCGGCCGCCGTATTCGGCGCCCACGTACACGGCAGCCAGCAGGATCAGCGCGGTCTCGGGCGGCAGGTTCATCGCGAACGCGATCGGAATCAGCATCGCCACGCCGTTGACCGGTCCCAGGCCCGGCAACACGCCCACCATGGTCCCGATGAACGAACCGATCATGGCCACCAGCAGGTTGGTCAGCGAAAAGGCGACGCCAAAGCCTATCGCCAAGTGATCAAGAATGCCGCTCATATCAGGGTCTCCAACAAACCGGTGGGCAGGACCACGTCCAGCACCTTGTCGAACAGCAAGAAAAACAGAATGCTCATGATGGCGCCGCCGATGGCGCACTTGACCCAACCGCCCCCGAACAGGCGGCCGACGAATATCGTCATCAGGGTTGTCGCAATCACGAAACCCAGCCACTGGAACAGGAAGGCATAGGCCACCACAAACGCCATCATCAGCGCGATGCGCGCATTGGCGCCGGGCGGATTGGCCTCGACCTGATGACCGCCCTTGTAGACCAGCCACAGGCCGCACAGGCCAATGATCAAGGCCAGCAGCAAGGGAAAGGCGCGCGGGCCCACAGGCTCATAGGCGAACGGGGCTTCGATTCCCCAACCCGCCGCGGTCATGAAGGCGGCCAGCGCTAGCGCCGCCACGCCCAATATTCGATCGTTCATGATCACTTTTCCGTTGTAGTCGCATCGCGCGGCGCAGCGCTCCCCTGCCGCCGCGGCAATGCCGGCGGCGGGGAATCCTGAAAAACGCGATAAGGGGGAGCCTTGCGGCTTACTTCTTGACCAAGCCGAACGAATCGGCCAGTTCGCCGTAGACCTTGACCTGGTTCTTCACGTAGGCGTCCAGCTCGGGACCGGTCTTGTTGAAGGGGAACAGGCCCTGCTGCTGGCGCAGCTTGTCGAACTCGGGCGAGGCCGCGGTCTTGTTGAAGGCGTCGACCCAAAACTGGTAGTCGCTGTCCGACACCTTCGGGCCGACGTAGAAGCCGCGGATGATCGGCCAGACGATGTCATAGCCCTGCTCCTTGGCGGTAGGTACGGTGCCCAGCTTGCCCGGCAGGCGCTGATCGTTGAACACGGCCAGCACACGGATGGGTGCGCCGCCTTCGAGCATGGTGAAGGCTTCTGCCGCATCGCCCATGTAGGCCTGGATGTGGCCGCCGCGCAGGGCCGTGACGGCTTCGCCGCCACCTTCAAATGCCACGAAACGCATCTTCTTGAAATCCACGCCAGCCGCCTTGGCGGTCAGCGCGGCCTTCATCCAGTCCTGGCTACCCACGGTGCCGCCGGCGCCCAGCACGATCTTGGTCGGATCCTGCTTGAAGGCGTCCATCAGGCTCTTCAGGTCGCTGTACGGGGAATCGTTGCGAACCACGGCCACGCCGTAGTCGGTGCCGATGGCAGCCAGCCAGCGCACGTCGTTGACGTTGTACTTGCCGAACTTGCCCTGGGCCAGGTTCAAGAGCGAACCGCCCGAGAACGCCACGATGGTGCCCGGTTCGTTCGGGTGCTGGGCCACGATGTTGTTGTAGGCCACTGCGCCGATGCCGCCAGGCATGTAGACGATGCGCATGGCGCTCTTGAGCGCGCCGCTTTGCTTCAAGCCTTCGGTGGCCAGGCGGCAGGTCAGGTCGAAACCGCCGCCAGGCTGGGCGGGCGCGATGCATTCCGGGCGGCGCGGCTCGTCGGCCGCGTGGGCGGCGCCAAGGGACAAGGTAATCGTGCCCAGCGCCGCGACGGCGGCCAGGCGCAGTTTCAGACTAGTCTGCATTTTTTGCGTCTCCGAGATTTATAGGTCTAGGTATGGCTGGAAGCTCTGCTCAGACGGTTCTTTCCGCAATAACGGCCCCAGTGGACGCAACCGTACAAAAACGAAGCTTTCCAAAAGCTTTCAAATTCCGCCGTTTTTCTGGTGCGGCGCAGCATCTTCCGGGCGTTCCAGGGTAAACACCAATGCCGCTCTCAGGCCCGGCAAGGGCACCCGATTCTCCAGGACCAGCCGCGCCCCCAGGATTTCGGCAATCGTCCCGACAATGGCAAGCCCCAACCCGGCCCCGGGCTTGTTCTTGCCGGCGGCGCCCCGGCGAAAGCGGATGCAGGCGCGGGCAATGTCCTCCGCCGACATACCCGGGCCGCTGTCCTCGACCACCAGCCTGGCCTGGCCAGTGTCGATCTGGACCCTTACCGTCACTTCTCCCGCAGACGAGGTGTAACGGATGGCGTTGTCCACCAGGTTGCTGACCGCCTCCCTCAGCAGCCAGTCCGCCCCCTGGACCACCACCGGGCGGATCTCGGCTTCCAGGCCTATGTCGAGCTGGCGGGCTCGGGCGGTCGGCAGCAGGCTGCGGATGACCCCATCAGCCAGCTCCACCAGATCCACTGGCTCGGGGCTGAAACCGCCCTCGGCCAGCGAGGCGTCTTTAGCGCGCGCCAGCGCGAGCATTTGGTTGGTGGTGCGTACCGCCCTGTCCAACCCCTCTTGCATCGCCAGAAGGGCTGTACGGACCTCCTGGGGGTCTGTTTCACGCAAGGCATAGGCCGTCTGGGTCCGCAAAACCGACAAAGGGGTGCGCAACTGGTGCGAGGCGTCATCCAGGAACTGGCTCTGGACCCTCGCCTGAGCCGCAAAACGGGCCATGTGGAGGTTTACGGCCGCGACTAGGGGTAGGACCTCCCCTGGCATGTCCGACGCGCTCACGGGGCTTAAATCGTCCGCAGAACGCCCTTCCACCTCCTGACGCAGCCTGGCCAGGGGACGCAGGGCCATGAAAACGCCCAGGACGATCACCAGGACGCTGATCAGGATCACGGCCAGGTCCCGTTCCACCGAGCGTACCAGCACTTGGTGCAGGAAGGCCTGCCGGGTATCCAGGCCTTCGGCCACCTGCACGATAACCCGTCCCCCTTTGTTGGCGTATAGCGGAGGATCCATGGGGCGCGCCAGCGCCGCAACGCGCACGGGCGTGCCCTGGTAGTCGGCATAGAAAAACCGCGGTTCCCCCGAAACCAGCGGCTCGGCAGGCATCGGCAGGCCCGGACTGCCGATTTCGGCCAGTCCGTCCTCCGTGGCAACCCGGTAGAACACGCTGCCATTGGCCGTCAGCTCGAAAAATTCCAGCATCAGGTATGGCTGCTCCATGGCTAATCCACCGCTGGCTGTGGATATGTTGTGGTCGATCGCGCGCAGCGCCCCAGAGAGCGAACGGTCGTAGGCAATGTCGACCTGGTTGCGCAGCTGGTGGTTCGACAGCCACAAGGCGCCCATCATCACGAAGACCAGGGTGGGGATCAGCCACCAGAGGAGCTGGCTCTTCAGGGTGCGATTACGTTTTTTTGCCGCGAAAAACCCCTTTTTTTCCGCACTTCTAGTTGTCAACAAGGTTCTCCAGGCAGTAGCCCATGCCTCGCATGGTCACGATCTGCACACCGGTATCCGCCAATTTTTTGCGCAAACGGTGCACCAGGACCTCGATGGCCTCCAGGTTGATGTCTGCATCGTCCGTCAGGATGCGATCCAGGATCTGTTGCTTGTTGATGGGTTCGCCGCTTTTTTGGATCAGTACCCGCAGAACCGAGTGTTCACGTGGGGATAACTGCAAGGGCTGCCCGTTGACCGTGAATTTTTGAGCGGAAGTTTCGAAGGCCAGGTTTCCCAGCGTGAGCCGCGGGTGCTCTCTCCCGCGGCTGCGACGGATGAGCGCGATCAGCCGCGCTTCCAACTCTTCCACAACAAACGGTTTCGGCAGGAAATCGTCCGCTCCCTGGTGGAGCGTCCCGATTTTTTCGGCCAGCGAATCGCGCGCGGTCAAGACCAGCACCGGCGTACGGTCGTCCCGCGCGCGAATCTTCGCGAGCAAAGCATGGCCATCCATGCCCGGCAGTCCCAGATCGAGGATGACGGCATCGAATTCTTCCATCGCCAGCCTTCTTTCGGCTACCAGCCCGTCATCAGCCCATTCAACGACGAAACCAGCGTGCCTGGCCAGGCTTCTTGAAAGCCAGCGTGCAAGTTCGGCTTCGTCTTCTATCAGAAGGATGCGCATGGACGGAGTCCGGGGGGGGATGGCTGGGCGGAATGGGAGAGCATGTTTGGCTTTTCCTTTATTTCTCTTTATATAAAGACTAATGATTAATAAGGCCTGTGGATAACTACCTTAACCTTGAAAACCTCTTTTTTTTCATCAGCTTGCGACCGTTTTTGGCTGTGCAAGAACTCTGTGTGGGAAAAAAGCTGAAGTTGGACAAGATTTTGGACCCTGTCCGAAACCCCTGCTTGTTCAACTTGCCTCCACAAAATGTGCACAAGGCGTCTACTTAGGAGTTATCCACAGGGCGTTTCTGCCGGACGGGTTCCAAAAACGGCACTTTTACCCCGAAAAACGTCCGGTTGCCACCCTGCTTTTTTGCCCTTCCAGGGGCCTTTAGAGGCCCTCCAGGACGTTCGCGGAAAGGGGCATTCGAGGGGAGGAGCGCAGCCATTCTTGACTGGGAACTGAACAAAAAGTGAGCAGGTTCCGCCGTAGAATTCCGCCATGGCGACAGAAATCAGAATCAAGAAATCAGGTTGGGCAATCTGGCTGAGAAGCCGTTTGTTGGCGGACAATTTGCCGGCCACGCTTTGCGCGGCGGCGCTGATGGGCCTCTTGGGGGCGCTGGCCACCGTGGTCTTTCGCGAAATGCTGGCCTGGACACAAATCGTGCTGGGCGGCGAGGACACTCCCCACGGCATGGTGTCTTTGGCGCGCGGGCTGAGTCCCTGGCAACGCTTCCTGATGCCGGCCATAGGCGGCGCCATCGCGGGCGCGGTCCTGCAAATGGCGGCCAGGTGGTTGCCCAAGCGCGGCGCGGCGGACTACATGGAGGCGATTTCCATCGGCCGCGGGGTCATCGGCTTTCGCCAGACCGTCGCGCGCAGCCTGTCGTCGATTTTTTCCATCGGCTCCGGCGCCTCGATTGGCCGGGAAGGTCCCATGGTGCAGTTGGCAGCGATGTTGTCATCCCTGACCGGCCGCTATCTGGTGCTGCCTCCCAGGCATCTGCGTCTGCTGGTCGCCTGTGGCGCCACGGCGGGGATTACTTCCGCCTACAACGCGCCCATCGCCGGAGCCCTGTTCATTTCCGAGATCGTTTATGGCGCGATAGCTTCAGCCACGCTGGTGCCGCTGGTCGTATCGTCGGTCGTTGCGAACATTGTGACGCGCCAGATCCTGCATTACGACGCGGTTTTTCATATGCCGCCCTTCACTTTCGTGTCCGGGTGGGAAGTCATCAACTATCTGGGATTGGGAGTGATCGCCGGCCTGGCGGCGCCGCAATTCCTGCGCTTCCTGGACACTGCACGCGCCGCGTTCGGCCGCGTACCCGCGCCGTTGTGGGTGCGCATGGCCTTGGGCGGCCTGATTGTCGGCGCCTTGTCAGTCGTGAATCCCGAGGTCTGGGGCAATGGCTACAGCGTGGTCAACAGCATGTTGCATACGCAGTGGGCCTGGCAGGCGGTGGCCGCCATTCTGCTGTTGAAAACGCTGGCCACCGCCGCCAGCGTGGGATCGGGCGCGGTAGGCGGCGTTTTCACGCCGACGTTATTCGTGGGGGCGGCGCTGGGCGCCTTGTACGGGACCGGCCTGCAGGCTCTGTTCCCCGCTGGGGATCTGTCGGCGGTATCGAGCTATGCGGTGGTGGGCATGGGGGCGTTGCTGGCCGCCACCACCTATGCGCCATTGATGTCCATCCTGATGATTTTCGAGATGACACTCAGCTACGAAGTCATGCTGCCGCTCATGCTGGCCTGCATCACAGGCTATGTGATTGCGCATCGGATAAGGCCGGATTCGGTCTATGCGAAATCGTTGGCCAGCAATCGGCGCGCGCAGCGCGTCGTTGTCAAGGAACGTGAGGAATGACGGTATTTCACTAATACGAGTGAATACTCGCATTGGTGAAATAGGAAAATAACCCTTAAATAAGGGGCTTTTTCATGAAAACTCGCTTCAGACCGATTTCCTCGGCGCGATGGGTTTCCACATAACCGTATCGCGTGTAGATCGCGATGTTCTCGGTCATTTTCTCCTGCGTGTACAACCGGATGCTGGCATAGCCGGCCTGGCGCGCCGCGGTTTCCGCGAACTGCATCAGGTCGCGGCCATAGCCTTTTCCTTGCGCTTGCGGATCCACCGCGATGTTGTCCAGCAGCAGGCAATCGGCTTCCGGAATCAGGACCAGCACAGCTTGCACGGTATCGCGCACCCGCAGCACATGGACCACGCCCTGCGTGACGCGGGCACGGTAATCATCAAGCATCGGTCCGGGCGTCGCGCCGATGCGCGCAACATAGTGGCCATAGGCTTGCGCGACGATTCGTTCGATGTCAGGCAGATCGTCGAGGCTGGCGAGGCGTATGTCAGGGTGCATGCGAGGTCCGGATGAAGCGCTGCCCGGCGTGGGCGGATTTCCCGGAAATATAGGACGTCCGGACCGTCGCAGGATTATTTTTATAATTAGTTATAAAATTTATAACTAATAGTTCGCTTGTATACCCCGAAGATGATGTGCGATCACCGCAGAAAGTCGCAGAGTGATTCCGCAAAGGAGTGTCGATGGCACCTAATACGTCTTTCCCGGGGAACAGCGTGTCCGACAACCTGTGGAACGACTATGCAAAGTTCTTCGAGGCTTGTTCAGGCGTGCTGGACCGGGTCGAGCAGCACAGGGATAGCGGCATCGCCTTGTCGGAGAGTGAGTTGTCGGAGTTGAGAACCATGGCGCTCAACCTCAATACATTCGGCCGGGTGCTGCACGGAAAAAGAGCGCGGGAAATGCGCCTGCTGGCTGAGCGTGCCGAACGGGCATTGGGCAAGGCCGAAGCAGCCTCGGCGCTTGCGCCGATACAGGAAGACAGCGAGTCCGAAGATGACCCGGCCGCAGTGACGGGCTAAGCCCGAGGCAGGTTCCTTCAGGCAGTCAGGCAGCGCGCCGGCGCAGGACCGCGCGTCCCAAGGCGCTGATTACCTTGAGCGTGTACAACACGAACAAGGATCCCGTAATGTCTCCGGTCAGCATCGCGATGAAGCCGTCGGCGAGCGCGGCTCTCTCTCCCTGGAGAAAGAACCAGAGATGGTGAATGGTCGTATTCACTACCGCATAGACTACGGCGCAGATCAGCAGACGCCAGGCCGTAAGGTTGGCCAGGTCGGGCTGCAATCGCAGTGCCGAACGGGCCCAGCGATAGGCCAGGTAGGGAGCGGCAGCGGCCATGATGCCCCCCGCCACGGAGCGGAGCATGTCGTCAGGAAAGTAGTAGCAGAAGCAGGCGATCCACGATCCGGCCAGCAGCCCGAGCGCCGCAGGCAGGCCAAACAGCAAGGTGCATATCAGGCGCACGCCCGCCGGCAGATAGATCCAATTGATGCCCCGCACAAACTCAAGATTGGTGAACACCCATTCATTGACGGCCAGACTGCCCAGGAACAGCGCCATCGTCACCAGAGCCCACTTACCCTGATCTAGAATGTTCCCCATACCTCGAATTCCGCCGCTTGTCAGTCGCCGCGTCCATTATCCATGAAAGAAAAAAAGAGACCCGCCGACATCTACATGCGCTTTCTGCGCCTGACCGATGCGCTGCGCGGCCTGCCCGCGCTGCCGTCGCTCGATCCCCTGGAAGAACGCATACTCACGCTGATCGCGCGCGCGTCGCAGGAACAACGCCGCTTGTCGGTGCGCGATGTGATGGCGGTGGATAGCATAGGGTCACCCGCGACCTTGCACGCGCGCTTGAAATCGATGCGCGAGAAAGGCTGGGTGCTGCTCGTCGATACCGAGGACGCGCGCCGCAAGCAGGTCGAACTCAGCCAGGCGGCGTTGTCGCATTTCGACCGCTTGTCGGAATGCCTGGTGGAAGCGGCGCGCAAGCCCTGAGATGCAGCGCTGCAACATGCCGCCGCGCAGGCTTATTTCCCGATACAGAAGCTCGAGAAGATCTCGCCCAGCAGATCGTCGCTGGTGAACTTGCCCGTGATGCTGGACAGGCTGTCATGTGCCAGCCGCAGTTCTTCCGCAAACAAGTCCAGCACGCGGTCGTCCTGTTCCGCATGCGCGCCGGCCAACTCCAGATGTTCCGCCGCATCTTGCAAGGCATGCAGGTGGCGCTCGCGCGCGAGCCACGGGGATTCGCCGCCGGGATTCCAGCCTGCGATGCGCAGCAACTCTGCACGCAGTTCGTCCAGGCCCGCACCGCGCTTGGCCGAGATTCCAAGTTCCTGAGGACCGGCGGCAAAAGGCGTGGACAACAGATCCACCTTGTTGAAGACCTTCAGCACAGGCGTGCGCGGCGGCAGGCGCGCGGTGATCTGGGCGTCCAGCTCGTCGCCGGGCTGGGTGGCATCCTGCAGATGCAGGATGACGTCGGCGCGCTCGATTTCCTGCCAGGTGCGCGCAATGCCTATGCTTTCCACCGTGTCCTCGGTTTCCCTGAGCCCGGCGGTGTCGACGATGTGCAGCGGCACGCCGTCGATGTGGATCTCCTGCACTACCTTGTCGCGGGTGGTGCCCGCGATCGGGGTGACGATGGCGATGTCGTCGCCGGCCAGCGCATTGAGCAGGCTGGACTTGCCGACGTTGGGCTGGCCGGCCAGCACCACGTGCAGGCCTTCGCGCAGAATCACGCCCTGGCGCGCTTGCGCGATCAGTTTGGCGAGGTCCGCGGTCAACGCTTCCAGGGTCGGGCGGGCTTGATACTTCTCGAGGAAGTCGATTTCCTCTTCGGGGAAATCCAGCGTCGCTTCGACCAGCATGCGCAAATGGATGATGCGGTCCGACAGGTCGTTCACGCGCGCGGAAAAATCGCCCGAGAGCGACGCCATGGCGCCGCGCGCGGCCGCTACCGACGAGGCCTCGATCAAATCGGCTACGGCTTCGGCCTGAGCCAGGTCCATGCGGTCGTTGAGGAAGGCGCGGCGCGTGAATTCGCCCGGCTCGGCCAGCCGGATGCCAAGATCGCGGCCGGCGGCCAGACAGCTTTCCAGCACGCGGCGCAGCACGGCGGGGCCGCCATGCCCTTGCAGTTCCAGCACGTCTTCGCCGGTATAGGAATGCGGCGCGCGGAAATAGATGGCGATGCCTTCGTCCAGCAATTCGCCCGTGCCGGATTTGAACGGCAGGTAGTGCGCATGTCGCGGCGTGAGTTCGCGCTGGAACAGGCGCCGCACGAGTTCGGACAGGTCCGTGCCGGAGACGCGGACGACGCCGATACCGCCTCTTCCGGGGGCGGTTGCGATGGCGGCGATGGGGGCGTAGGCGGACATATTTCGGGCAAGGCAAGGCGAGAACAATAAGGGAATATAACTGTTGCGCCGTCCCTTGTTTGCTGGTTAATGTGGCCCGGAGGTTCAAAACCCGAAACAATCCAGGGAGATCACAATGGCATCTCGGTTTTCGCGTGTCTTGGCCTGCGGCTCAGCCGCGGTGATATTGGCCTTCGGCACCTTCAGTTCGGCTATGGCCCGCGATCTGGTGATCGCCTTGAAGACCGAACCTTCGTCGATGGATCCGCAGTATCACGCGCTCACGCCCAATACGCAGATCTCCCAGACCATATTCGATACCCTGGTTGCCACCGACGCGCAGCTCAAGCCGCAGCCCGCGCTGGCCGAGTCCTGGACCGTGGACGGCAAGGTGTGGACTTTCAAGCTGCGCCCTAACGTGAAGTTCTCCGACGGCACGCCGTTCACCGCGGAAGACGTGGTCTTTACGTATGCGCGCGTCCCCAAGGTGCCCAACAGCCCCTCGCCGTTCACGCTGTATCTGGGTTCGGTCGAGAAGACCGAAGCGGTCGATCCCAGCACTGTGCGCATCACCACCAAGGACGTGGCGCCGAACCTGCTGGTCAACCTGGCGCAGTTGCCCATCATGTCCAAGAAAGCGGCGTCGGGCCCCGCGGCCGAGGGCAAGACGACGACGGAACTCAATAGCGGCGACGGCCTGATAGGCACCGGTCCCTACAAGTTCGTGTCCTGGAAGCGCGGCGCCGAATTCGTGCTGGCGCGCAACGACAACTATTGGGGCAAGAAGCCCGAATGGGATCGCGTGGTCTACCGTCCCATCAGCAACGCGGCCGCGCGCGTGGCCGCGCTGCTTGCCGGCGACGTCGACATGATCGAGGATCCCCCAACCGATGACCTGCCCAAGCTCAAGGGCGACAAGAAACTCTATGTAGAGGAAACGCCGTCGGTGCGTGTCGTCTACGTGGCGCTGGACCAGTTCGCCGAGCCCTCGCCGGGCGTGCAAGGCACCGAAAAGAACCCCATGAAGGACAAGCGCGTGCGCGAAGCGCTGTCGCTGGCCATCAACCGCGATGCGCTGGTCGAGCGCGTGATGGGCGGGGTGGCGTTGCCCGCGGGAAATCTGTTGCCCTACCCCATGTTCGGTTCCAGCAAGGAGCATTCGAAGGCTCCCAAGGCCGACGTGGAAAAGGCCAAGGCCTTGTTGAAGGAAGCTGGTTATCCCAACGGCTTTTCCATCACGCTGGGCTCGCCGTCGGGCCGCTATGTCAACGATTCGAAGGTGGCGCAGGCGATCGCGTCGATGTGGACCCGCATCGGCGTGAAGACCAGCGTGGATGCGATGGCGCCCCCGGTGTTCTTCAAGAACCGCGACAGCTATGCGTTCTCGGCCTATCTGGCGGGCTGGTCCGTGACCAGCGGCGAAATGTCCAACGCGCTGACCTCGCTGCTGGTGACGCGCAATCCCGAAGCAGGTTTGGGCACCACCAACCGCAGCCGCTACTCCAATCCCAAGATGGACGCGCTGGTGAAGGAAGCTTCGTCGACCATGGACGACGCCAAGCGAGCGGATCTGTTGTCCAAGGCCAGCAACATCGCCATGGATGACTACGCCATGCTGCCTGTGCACTTCGAGTTGTCGGTATGGGCGATGAAGAGCGACATCCGCTATCAGGGCCGCCCGGACCAGGTCACGCTCGCGCAGTTTGCAACGCTGAAGAAGTAAGGCGCTAGTGCTTGCAACAATCGTAAGAAGGCTGCTGCAGACCATCGTCGTCATGCTGGTCATGTCGGCGCTGGTCTTTGCCGGCATCTACATGGTGGGCGACCCGGTCTCGATGCTGGCCAGCCCGGAAGCGACCGAAGCGCAACGCGCGGCGGTGCGCGCATCGCTGGGCCTGGATCTGCCGCTGTGGCGGCAGTACCTGATCTTCATGGGCCAGGCGGTGCGCGGTGATTTCGGCAACAGCTTCCTGACGGGCGAACCGGCCATGAGGCTGATCCTGGAGCGCATGCCGGCCACGGTGGAACTGGCTTGTGTGGCCATGCTGCTGTCGGTGCTGATCGGCGTGCCGTTGGGCATCCTGGCCGGCCTCAAGCCCAAGGCAGTGGGCTCGCGCGCGATCATGACGGGCTCGGTGCTCGGTTTCTCGCTGCCTAACTTCTGGGTTGGCCTGATGCTCATCATGGTGTTCGCCGTGATACTCGGCTGGGTGCCGGCGGGTGGGCGCGGCCAGACCGTCAGCATCGGATCGCTGCAGTTGAGCGTGCTGACTTTCGACGGCTGGCTGAGCCTGGCGCTGCCTGCGGCCACGATCGCCTTCGCCAAATGCGCAATGATCATCCGCGTGACGCGTGCCGCCACGCGCGAAGCCCTGCCCATGGACTACATCAAGTTCGCGCGCGCCAAGGGCCTGTCTGAAAAGCGCGTACTGGGCGTGCATCTGCTCAAGAACATCCTGATTCCCGTGGTGACGGTGGCGGGCCTGGAGTTCGGCCAGGTGATGGCCTTCGCCGTCGTGACGGAAACCGTGTTTTCCTGGCCGGGCATGGGCAAGCTGCTGATCGATTCCATCATCAACCTGGACCGTCCGGTGGTGGTGGCGTATCTGCTCTTGATCGTGTTCTTCCTGGTCATGCTGAATCTGGTGGTGGACATCATCTACACGGTGCTGGACCCCCGCGTACGCTTGGATAGCCGCCGATGAACACACCCGCCACCGCCGCCGCGCCCCCGGTTCAGGCCAAGGAGCAGACGCCCTGGCGCCGATTCCTGTCGGACTTCTTCGCCAGCAAGCTGGCCACGCTGGGTTTGATCATGCTGGTCGTGATCGTGGGCGCCGCGCTGCTTGCGCCCTGGATCGCGCCGCAGAATCCCTATGATCTGGCGACGCTGGACATCATGGATTCCAAGCTCAAGCCGGGCAGCGAAAGCGGCGACGGCAGCATGCGTTATTGGTTGGGCACAGACGGCCTGGCGCGCGACCTGTTCTCGGCCATCCTTTACGGCATGCGCACCAGCCTGTTGGTGGCCAGCGTGTCGGTGCTGGCGGCCTTCGGCATCGGCGCCACGGTGGGCCTGATCGCAGCCTATTTCGGCGGCCGCATCGACGCTTTGCTGATGCGGGTTGTGGATATCCAGTTGTCGTTCCCCGCCATCCTGGTTGCGCTGATGTTGCTGGCGATTCTGGGCAAGGGTGTGGATAAGGTGATCATCGCGCTGATCGTGGTGCAGTGGGCGTATTTCGCGCGCGCCGCGCGCGGCGCGGCGCTGGTCGAGCGCGGCAAGGAATACGTGGAAGCGGCGCGCTGCATGTCGCTGTCGTGGGGGCGCGTGCTGTTTCGTCACGTGCTGCCCAACTGTATGCCGCCGCTGATCGTGATCGCCACCATCGACCTGGCGCATGCGATTGCGCTGGAGGCCACGCTGTCGTTTCTGGGCGTGGGCGTGCCGGTGACGGAGCCGTCGCTGGGCATGCTGATCTACAACGGCTTCGAATATCTGCTGTCCGGTCAGTACTGGATTTCGTTCTTCCCCGGCATTGCGCTGGCGCTGGCCATCATCGCCATCAATCTGGTGGGCGACCACCTGCGCGATGTGCTCAACCCGCGCCACGCGAATTGAGGACGGGCGCAATGCAGACACCTGTGGAAAAGTCCCCGGCGACGCCCATACTCGAGGTGCATGGCCTGAAGACGCACTTCTACACCCGCAATGGCGTGGTGAAGGCGGTGGATGGTGTGGACCTGACGCTGGCCGAAGGCGAGATCCTGGGACTGGTGGGCGAATCGGGGTCGGGCAAGAGCATCACCGGCTTTTCGCTGATGGGGCTGCTGGATGAGCCGGGCCGCATCGTCGACGGCACCTTGCGCTTGAACGGCGAGGACTTGCGCAACGCGACACCCGCGCGCTGGCGCGAGCTCAGGGGCCAGGAGATCGCCATGATCTTCCAGGATCCCATGATGACCCTGAACCCGGTACTGCGCGTCGATACGCAGATGATCGAGGCGGTGCAGGCGCACAGCAAGGTATCGCGCGAGCAAGCCCGCCAGCGCGCCTTGCAGACGCTCGCCATGGTGGGCATCCCTTCGCCCGAGGAGCGCCTGCGCACCTATCCGCACCAGTTATCGGGCGGCATGCGGCAGCGCGTGGCGATCGCGATTGCGCTCTTGAATTCGCCGCGCCTGATCATCGCCGACGAGCCCACCACGGCGCTGGATGTGACCATACAAGGACAGATCCTGTTCGAAGTGCAGAAGCTGTGCCGCGAAACCGGCACCGCGCTGATCTGGATCACGCACGACCTTGCCGTGGTCGCGGGCCTGGCGGACCGCGTGTCGGTCATGTATGCGGGGCGCGTGGTCGAAACCGGCACCACGCAGGCGGTCATCAGCCATCCCATGCATCCCTACACGCATGGCCTGATCGCTTCCATACCCACGCCCGAATCCCGTGGCAGGCCGCTGGTTCCGATTCCCGGCATGACGCCGTCGCTGCTCAACCTGCCGCAAGGCTGTGCGTTCCGTGGGCGCTGCCCGCGCGCCACCGACGCCTGTCTGGTCGAACCGCAGCCCGTGGAGGTGCGCCCGGCGCAATGGGTGCGTTGCTGGCATGCCGGAGGGCCAGATACCAAATGAACGCCGCAGAACGAGATCCCGCGGTCCCTATCCTGTCGTTGCGCGAGGTCGAGCTGCGCTTCGTGCAGCCCGTGGACCTGGCCGGCCGAATCGCCAACCTGCTGGGCGCCGGTTTGAAGACGCAGGTCGTGCATGCAGTGGCGGGTGTGGACCTGGATGTGCGGCCGGGCGAAGTGATAGGCATCGTGGGCGAATCCGGCTGTGGAAAGTCCACGCTGGGCCGTATCGTGTCAGGCATCCTGCCGCCGACGGCGGGCGAAGTCAGCTACAAGGGCCGCGCCGTGAAGGCCATGGCGGGCCCGCAACGGCGTGCCTATGAGCTAGGCGTGCAGATGATCTTCCAGGATCCCTATGCCTCGCTGAACCCGCGTATGCGCGTGCGCGAGATCATCGGCGAGGCGCCCGTGGCGCACGGCCTGGTCCGCGCGCGCGACAAAGCCGAGTACGTCGCCGGGCTGATGCGCCAGGTGGGGCTGGATCCGGCTTTTGCACAGCGTTATCCCCATCAATTCTCTGGCGGCCAGAGGCAGCGCGTAGGAATTGCGCGGGCGCTCGCGCTCAAGCCTTCGGTCATAGTTTGCGACGAGGCGGTCGCCGCGCTGGACGTGTCGATCCAGGCCCAGGTGCTTAATCTGTTCGAACGGTTGCGTGCGGACTTGGACCTGACCTATCTTTTCATCAGCCACAACCTCAGCGTAGTCAGCCACATCTCGGACCGCGTGGCCATCATGTATCTGGGCCGCGTGGTGGAGCTGGCGCCTACCGACACGGTCTTTCAGCGGGCCAACCATCCGTACACGCAGGCCTTGCTGAAGGAACTGCCGACGCTGCAGCCGGGGCGGCGCACCTACCAGCCCATCAAGGGCGAACTGCCGTCGCCGCTGGACCCGCCGACGGGCTGCGCCTTCCACCCGCGTTGCCCGCATGCGATGCCGCGCTGCAAGGCAGAACGGCCGTTGCTGCGTGAAGTCGCCCCGGGTCAGTTCAGCGCCTGCCATCTGAACGATACGTGAATTCAACTCTTACGCCTTATCCACAGCCATGAAAACCATAGACGAAATCGAACGCGCCCACGGCGACCTCACCGCGCTGCGACGGGATATCCACGCCCATCCGGAACTTGCTTTCCAGGAAACGCGCACGTCCGCGCTGGTCGCGGAGCGTTTGCGCGGCTGGGGCCTGGAAGTCCACACGGGGCTGGGGAAAACCGGCGTGGTGGGTATTTTGCGTGGCGGCAACGGCAAGAAAACCATAGGTTTGCGCGCCGACATGGACGCGCTGCCCATGCCCGAGCACAACCGCTTTGCGCACAAGTCCACCATCAGCGGACGCATGCATGGCTGCGGCCACGACGGACACACGACCATGCTGCTGGGGGCGGCGCAATACTTGTCCACACACCGCGATTTCGATGGCACGGTGGTGTTCATCTTCCAGCCGGCCGAGGAAGGCGGCAACGCCGGCGCGCGCGCCATGATGCAGGACGGCCTGTTCGACAAATTCCCGTGCGACGCGGTGTTCGGCATTCACAACATGCCCGGCATGCCGGTCAACCAGTTCGGTTTTCGGGCGGGCCCGACCATGGCCTCCAGCAACCGCTGGGACATCGTCATCAAGGGCGTGGGCGGCCACGCGGCGCAGCCGCATGCATCGGTGGACCCCATCATTGTCGCGGCCGACATGGTGCATGCCCTGCAGACGGTGATCTCGCGCAGCAAGAATCCGCTGGAGCAGGCCGTGCTTTCGATCACGCAGATCCACGCGGGCGACGCCTACAACGTGATTCCCGGCGAAGCCGTGCTGCGCGGCACCGTGCGCACCTATTCGGTGGAGACCCTGGACAAGATCGAGGCGGACATGCGCCGCATCGCGACCACCTTGCCGCAGGTCTACGGCGGCACGGGCGAACTGGATTTCGTGCGCGCATATCCCCCGCTGGTGAATTGGGAAAAGGAAACCGCCTTTGCCGCCCAAGTCGCCGAAGACGCGTTCGGCGCTGAAAACGTGCAGCGCGAGATGCCGCCCTTCATGGGGGCGGAGGACTTTTCCTTCTTCCTGGAAGCGGTGCCTGGGACCTACCTGTTCCTCGGCAACGGCGACGGCGACCATCGCATGGAGACCTATCACGGCATGGGTCCGTGCCAGTTGCACAACCCGAATTACGACTTCAACGACGCCTTGCTGCCGGTGGGTGCAACATATTGGGTAAAACTGGTTCAGGCTTTTCTGCCGAAGTCCTGATCGACGCAAGTCTTTGATTTAAAAGGCGCGGGCTCCCTACGGACCGCGCCTTTTTTCATGGCGGGGCAAGGTTGTACACAGGCTGTCCACCTGCTATTCACCGCCTATCCACCGGGATATCCCCCGACAATCCACCGCTTTTCCCTGGCTTGCCACCAGGCTTATCCCAAGACTTATCCACAGGGTTGAATGCGACCTTAGCCGTCCCTTATATGACGCGCAGGCTTGAACAAAGGCCGAATAATTCGTTTGCGTAGGGGTTGCGCGTTTTCATAATGGACCGTTCCTGAGCCGGCCTGGCCGGCATTCGCGCAAGGAGCGATCCATGTCCCAGAGCAACGCGCTGCGCCGGTCCGAGGTGTATGCCGAACCCGCTGCGCAAGCCTTTTCGATCCGCCCGCTGGCAGCCGTGACCGGCGCCGAAATTATCGGCGTCGACCTGTCGCGCGAGCTGACCCCGGCCGATTTCGCGCAGGTGCATCGCGCCCATCTGGACCATCACCTGCTGGTGTTCCGCGATCAGCGCATCACGCCGCAGCAGCACATCGATTTCAGCCGCCGCTTTGGCCGTCTGATGATCCACGTGCTGCATCAGTTCCATCTGGCCGGGCATCCCGAGATCCTCATCGTTTCCAACATCGTTGAAGACGGCAAGCCGATAGGGCTGGGTGATGCCGGCAAGTATTGGCATTCGGATATCTCGTACAAGGAATTGCCCAGCCTGGGGTCGCTGCTGCACGCGCAGGAGCTGCCCGCGCAAGGCGGCGACACGCTATTCGCCGACATGCACGTGGCGTACGACACCCTGCCCGCCGCATTGCGAGACGCCATCGAAGGCAAGCGCGCCGTGCATTCCTACCTGGCCAAGTACGGCCAGCTGCAGAAGGAAGGCTCGTGGCGTCCCAATCTCAGCGCGCAACAGGTGGCGCAGGTGCAGGAAGTGGTGCATCCGGTCGTGCGCACGCATCCGGAGACGGGCCGCCGCGCGCTGTTCGTGAGCGAAGGCTTCACCACCCGCATCGAGGGTCTGCCCGAAGACGAGAGCCGCCAGATCCTGGACGAACTGTTTGTCCACAGCATCCGGCCCGAACACATCTACCGCCACCAATGGCAGCCGCATGATCTGGTGTTCTGGGACAACCGCTCGTTGATCCATCTGGCCGGCGGTACGCCGGATCACCTGCGCCGCAAGCTGTACCGCACGACGATCGAAGGCGACGTGCCGTTCTGACGTCGCGCTCCCCATAATTTCGCGCAAAACCATTTATCCACAGGGTCCGCCATGGGTTTTTCCTCCGCTGTACGTGATCGTTTGGTTCAGGCCGCCACCGGCGCGGGCCTGGCGTTGATACTTGCCGTGCTGGCGCTGGCTTCGCCGACGCCGGCCATGGCGGAGGGCCGCATCCGCATCGCCGAGCAGTACGGCATCGTGTATCTGCTGTTGAACGTGGCGCGCGATCAGCAACTGATCGAAAAGCACGGCAAGGCCGATGGTGTGGATATCTCGGTCGAGTGGGCCAAGCTGTCGGGCGGTTCGGCCGTGAACGATGCGCTGTTGTCCGGGGTTGTGGATATCGCGGGGGCAGGCGTGGGGCCGCTGTTGACGATCTGGGACCGCACGCGCGGCAAGCAGAACGTGAAGGGCGTGGCTTCGCTGGGCAATTTTCCCTATTACCTGGTCAGCAACAATCCCAACGTGAAGACGATTGCGGACTTTACCGACAAGGACCGCATCGCGGTGCCGGCGGTGGGCGTGTCGGTGCAGTCCCGCGTGTTGCAGCTGGCGTCGGCCAAACTGTGGGGCGACGCGCAGTTCAACAAGCTGGACAAGATTTCCGTCGCCCTGCCGCATCCGGACGCGGCCGCCGCCATCATCGCGGGCGGCACGGAAATCACGGGGCATTTCGGCAACCCGCCCTTCCAGGAGCAGGAGCTGGCCGAGAATCCCAAGGCGCGCATCGTGCTCAATTCCTATGACGTGCTGGGCGGGCCCAGTTCGTCCACGGTGTTGTTTGCGACCGAGAAATTCCGCAAGGAAAATCCCAAGACCTACAAGGCATTCCAGGCCGCGCTGAAGGAAGCGGCGCAGTTCGCCAGCGCCAACCCGGAAAAGGCCGCGGATACTTATCTGCGCGTTACCGGCGCAAAGCTGGACCGCGATTTCCTGATCAAAGTGATCAAGAACCCCGACGTGCAGTTCAAGCTGGAACCGCAGAATACCTATGCGCTGGCCGAGTTCATGCACAAGGTGGGCGCGATCAAGAATGCGCCGGCCAGTTGGCGCGATTATTTCTTTGACGACCCCGTCACGGCCCAAGGCAGTTGAGATGGGATTGAGCGCTGCCTCCCCTGTGGATAACACCGAAAAGGCCACGCCTTTGCTGGCTGTGGATAAGGTGTCGATCGAATACAAGACGCGCGAAAGGCGCGTGCGCGCCACGCATCAGGTCAGTTTCGACGTGCACGAAGCAGAGCGTTTCATCCTGCTGGGCGCGTCCGGTTGCGGCAAATCCACGCTGCTTAAGGCAATTGCGGGCTTCATCGAACCGACCGAAGGCCGCATTGCCATCGATGGCAATGCCGTGCGCGGCCCGGGGCCGGACCGCATCGTGGTGTTCCAGGAATTCGACCAGCTGCCGCCATGGAAGACGTTGCGGCAGAACGTGGCGTTTCCGCTGGTGGCTTCACGCAAACTAAACCGTCGCGAGGCCGACGAGCGCGCCATGCACTACCTGGACAAGGTGGGGTTGTCCGCGTTCGCCGATGCCTATCCGCATACGTTGTCCGGCGGCATGAAGCAGCGCGTGGCCATTGCGCGCGCCCTGGCGATGCAGCCGCGTGTGCTTTTGATGGACGAGCCCTTCGCGGCGCTGGACGCGTTGACGCGGCGGCGCATGCAGGAAGAATTGCTGGCGCTGTGGGAAGACGTGCGTTTCACGCTGCTGTTCGTCACCCATTCCATCGAAGAGGCATTGGTACTGGGCAGCCGCGTGCTGCTGCTGTCGCCGCATCCGGGCCGCGTGCGCGCGGAACTGAACGCCCATGCCTACGGGCTGCATAGCCAGGGCTCGGCTGCGTTCCAGTCTGCGGCCAGGCGCGTCCATGATCTGCTGTTCGATGTGGCGCCTGCGGAAAAGTCCGCTGAGCTTGCCGCTGAACGGGCCGCGGCCTGAAGGACTTCCGCATGAACAACGCATACGCAGGCGCCGTGCCCATCCGTCCCGAAGTGGAGTACGAGCTGCCGCCCTTGCCCGCGCAAGCGGGCGAAGCGCCCCTGCCCTGGCATGAACGCCTGTGGCAGCACGCCAGCCTGCGCAAGCTGGCGATCCTGGCGCTATTGGCCGGCATCTGGGAGCTGGCGGCGCGCTACACCGACAATGATCTGCTGCTGCCCAGCGCATCGCAGACGGCGGTCGCCTTCGTGCAGGGCATCGCAGGCGGCGAACTGCTGGCACGCGCCGGGCAATCGTTGCGCGTGCTGGCGCAGGGATATGCGGCGGGCGTGCTGCTGGCCTTTGTGCTGACCACGCTGGCGGTGTCGACGCGTTTCGGTCGCGATCTGCTGTCCACCTTGACGGCCATGTTCAATCCCCTGCCGGCGATTGCGCTGCTGCCGCTGGCGCTGCTGTGGTTCGGCCTGGGCGAAGGCAGCCTGGTGTTCGTTCTGATCCATTCGGTGTTGTGGGCGCTGGCGCTGAACATGTACGCGGGTTTTCTGGGGGTATCGGATACCTTGCGCATGGCGGGCCGCAACTATGGATTGAGCGGTCTGCGCTACGTGTTGCAGATTCTGGTGCCTGCCGCCCTGCCCGCCATCCTGGCCGGGCTGAGGATAGGCTGGGCCTTTGCGTGGCGCACATTGATCGCTGCGGAACTGGTGTTCGGCGCGTCCAGCGGCAAGGGCGGCCTGGGCTGGTACATCTTTCAGAACCGCAACGAGTTATACACAGACCGCGTGTTCGCGGGGTTGGCGGCGGTGGTGATCATCGGCCTGCTTGTGGAAAACCTGGTGTTCGACACCGTGGAGCGTTTCACGGTCAGGCGCTGGGGCATGCAGCGCTGATTGTCTCGGCGCAGAGCCGCGCAGCAGCCAAAAAAAGGCGGCCCCTCGGGGCCGCCTTGCGCATGGGCGCGTCGCGGATTACAGCTTCAGTCCCAGCGCCTTGGCCACGCCTGCGGCGTAGGCGGGATCGGCTTTGCGGAAGTGTTCCAGCTGGCGGCGCTGGATTTCTTCCGGGACGCCGGCCATGTGGCGGCCGATGTTGCCGAACAGCAGCTCCTGCTGTGCAGGCGTCATCAGGCGGAACAAGGCGCCCGGCTGCGAGTAGTAGTCATCGTCCACGCGGTGATTCCAGCGCGCTGCCGCCTGGCCGTCCAGCGCCAGCGGCGGCTCGCCTGCCGACGGGGTTTCCTTCCACTCGCCCGCGCTGTTGGGCTCGTAGTTCAGCGTCGCCCCGACGTTGCCGTCGACACGGCCGGCGCCGTCGCGGTGGAAGCTGTGAAACGGGCAGCGCGGCGCGTTCACCGGGATCTGGTGGTGGTTGATGCCCAGGCGATAGCGGTGCGTGTCGCCGTAGGAGAACAGCCGGCCTTGCAGCATCTTGTCCGGCGAGAATCCGATACCGGGGACCACGTTGGCCGGGGTGAAGGCGGCCTGCTCGACCTCGGCAAAGTAGTTCTCGGGGTTCTTGTTCAGCTCCAGCACGCCGACTTCGATCAGCGGATAGTCGCCATGCGGCCAGACCTTGGTCAGGTCGAAGGGGTTGATATGGTAAGTCGCGGCTTCGGCCTCGGGCATGATCTGCACCTTCAGCGTCCACTTCGGGAAGTTGCCCTTTTCGATGTTCTCGAACAGGTCGCGCTGCGAGCTTTCGCGGTCATGGGCGACCACTTGCGCCGCTTCCTCGTCGTTCAGACAGGCGATGCCTTGCTGCGACTTGAAGTGGAATTTCACATAGAAGCGCTCGCCGTCCTTGTTAATGAAACTGAACGTGTGCGAACCGAAGCCGTGCTGCTGGCGCAGGTTGGCGGGAATGCCGCGATCGCTCATCAGGGTCGTGACCTGGTGCAGCGATTCGGGATTGAGCGACCAGAAGTCCCAGGCGGCGGTGGCGCTGCGCAGGTTGGTCTTGGGGTCGCGCTTCTGGGTGTGGATGAAGTCCGGGAATTTCAGCGGATCACGGATGAAGAAGACCGGCGTGTTGTTGCCGACCAGGTCCCAGTTGCCTTCCTCGGTGTAGAACTTGATGGCGAAACCGCGCACGTCGCGTTCGGCGTCAGCCGCGCCGCGCTCGCCGGCCACGGTCGAGAAACGCAGGAACAGCGGGGTCTGCTTGCCGACCTGGGAAAAGAGGTTGGCGCGGGTGTAGCGCGAGATGTCGTGGGTGACAGTGAGGGTGCCATAGGCGCCCGAACCCTTGGCGTGCACCACGCGTTCGGGGATGCGTTCGCGGTCGAAGTGGGCGAGCTTTTCAATCAGCCAGAAGTCTTCCAACAGCGCCGGGCCGCGCGGGCCGGCAGTCAGCGTGTTGTTGTTGTCGGCCACCGGCGCGCCAGCGGCGGTGGTCAGATGCGTCTTCTTGTCGGTCATAGCACACTCCCTATGAAATGCCTGGAATGCGGGGGCCGCAGAGGGGCCCGCGCCGTGTCTGGGATAGCCCGGCATTGCCGGCCTGGGGCTATCTCCGACACATCATAGGGGTCTTGCCTTACCGTGTGAAGTTGATTGATCTATAAAACTTGATAAAGAATAACTATCAAGAAAATCAGGAATCGGCATCGGTGGCGGCCGCCAGGCGAAAAAAAACCGGTCCGCATGGGACCGGTTTCTTGCGCGGCAGCAGATATCAGCGGTTGGCTGCGGCTTCCGTCTTGCGCTGCATGGCGCGGGTGATGGACCACTGCTGGGCGATCGACAGGGTGTTGTTGACGCACCAGTAGAGCACCAGGCCAGCCGGGAAGAAGAACATCATCCCGCCGAACACCAGCGGCATGATCATCATGACCTTGGCCTGGACGGGGTCCGGGGGCGTCGGGTTCAGTTTGATCTGCAGGAACATGGTGGCCATCATGATGGCGGGCAGGATGAAGTACGGGTCGCGGATCGACAGGTCGTGCACCCACAGGATCCACGGCGCGCCGCGCATTTCCACGCTGGCCAGCAGCACCCAGTACAGCGAGATGAACACCGGGATCTGCACCAGCATGGGCAGGCAGCCGCCCAGCGGGTTGATCTTTTCGGTGCGGTACATCTCCATCATGGCCGCATTGAGTTTCTGCTTGTCGTCGCCGTACTTTTCCTTCAGGGCCTGCAGGCGCGGAGCCACCTGCTTCATGCGGGCCATGGAGCGGTAGCTGGCGGCGGCCAGGGGGTAGAACACGGCCTTGATCAGCACGGTCAGCGCCACGATCGTCCAGCCCCAGTTGCCCAGGATGGAATGCAGCCAGGTCATCAGCTTGAACAGCGGCTTGGCGATGATGGTCAGCCAGCCATAGTCGACCACCAGTTCCAGGCCGGGGGCCAGGGCGGCCATGGCCTTCTGGTCTTGCGGACCGACCCACAGGTGCGAATCGACGCGCGTGGCGGCGCCAGGGGCGATCTCGCCCACTGCCTCGATGCTGCGGGCGGCGTACAGGTTCTTCTGCACTTCCAGCAGTTCGTTGGTGCGCGGCTTGCCCTGCGGGGGCACCCAGGCGGTGGCGAAGTAGTGCTGGACCACGGCGATCCAGCCGTTGTCCGATTGCTTGATGTAGCTGGCCTTCTTCTTTTCGATGTCGCTGAAGGTGATCTTCTGGAACTTGTCCTGTTCCGAGTAGACGGCGAAACCGGTGAAGGTGTGATAGAAGCTGGACGTGTCGGCGGGGTCGTTGCCGTCGCGTTCGAGCTGCAGGTACAGGGCGGGCGACACGGGGCCGGCGCTGACGTTGGCCAGGTCGTGGCGCACGTCGATGTCATAGCGGCCGCGGTGCAGGGTGAACGTCTTGGTGACCTTCACGCCGCCGGATTCGCCCTCGAAGGCGACCACCAGGTTGTCGCCGGTCAGCTGGCGTTCCGAGGACACGACGCGGAAAGGCGTCTGGTGCGTGGGGAAGCTTTGGCCGTTGGGGGCGCCGACCACGCCGGTCTGCACCACGTAGTTCAGGCCAGCGGCGCGGTCCAGCAGCACCGTGGGCTTGTCGGGCTGGCCGGTGGCCGGGTACTTCAGCAGTTCGGCGCGCACCAGCTGGGCGCCCATGGTGTCGAACGTCAGGCGCAGCACGTCGGTCGTGATGACGACTTCTTCCGAGCGCGCGGCAGCAGGCGCGGCGGCGCCGGGCACGGCGGACGCAGCGGCAGCCGCGGGGGCGGGCGTGCTGGGCACCGAAGGCGTTGCGTTGTTCGTGGCGGCCTGCGGCTCGCTCGTGGTGGCGGCAGGCGTGGGGCCGAACAGCGACGGCTTGCCGTTATGGATCTGCCAGTTGTTCCATAGGAGCAACAGCGAGAAGGAAAAAATCATCCAGAGGACGGTTCGTCGGATATCCATGGTGCCTACTGAGGTGAATACGGGCCAGCAAAGCCCGCCAGTTTAGCGTCAATCATGCTCGGTGCGGTGGCTGTGGGAACAGCACGAGGGGCCATTGGTTCCCTTGGAGGGCGGAACCGGGTCCAATCCGCCCGGCGACCAAGGGTGGCAGCGGCCGATGCGCCGGACTGCCAGCCAGAAGCCGCGCCAGGCGCCGTGGCGCTCGATCGCTTCGATCGCATACGCCGAGCAGGTCGGGGTAAAGCGGCACTGCCTGCCGATCCAGGGGCTCAGGAAAAACCTGTAGAACCGGATCGGGGCAATGAGTAAAGCCTTGATCATCGCGCTATCCGCTCAAAGTGAGCGTCCACTTCGGCTCTTGCCGCGCGTTTCAGCGCGGTAAGCGTGGCGGGCGCAACCTTGCTATGCAGGCGCACAACGTAATCTTTGGCCGGCAGTCCCAGGCGCCGGTGGCGGAACGCCTCGCGGATGACCCGCTTGATGGCGTTGCGCGTACTGGCGTGGGCGGCGAACCGCTTGGCGATCACCAGGCCCAGACGCGCACAGGCGTCCTGGCCGGGAGGCAGATCATTGGGAGCCGCGCTCACAATGAAGAACGCCCCTCGGGCAAGACGCCGGCCTTTGAGGGCGGCGGCGAACTCGGAGGGGCGATGCAGCCGCGCCTCCGGCGGAAGCGTGGAGCGCGGCATGGACTGCAAAATCAGGCGTCAGGCTTTTCCGGACAAGCCGGAAAAACAGGACTTAGACGGCCAGACGCTTGCGGCCCTTGGCGCGGCGGGCATTCAGGATGGCGCGGCCAGCGCGGGTTTTCATGCGCACGCGGAAACCATGGGTGCGCTTGCGACGGGTAACGGAAGGTTGGTAGGTACGTTTCATGGACGATCCACAAAAAGAACAAAAGTCAGAAGGGACCTGCCCGGAAGGGTTCCTGGTCGCGCATTCAGGAAGCGGGTATCTAATGAGCATTTTTGCAACAGGTGCAAAAAAACAGCTCGTAGACGGGGCTCTGACCGGGAAACCCCGGGCGACCTATTAGAAGCAAAACCAGGCAGTTGCGTGGGCGGTAGGCATCGTTAGACACCACTGCCAACAAAGCGCGGCTAAGCTCTCTGTGGAACCTTCTGACAGACAGAATTCGGAAAAGCCCACCATTTCAGCAAGTTTTCCCTGTCTTGTCAAACAGTTAAGACTGCGCCGCACGGACGCTTATGCCCTACCCTGTGGATAACCCCAGCCCAGGCAAGGTAGAATCGAGGTTTGAATAAGAGCGACATGAAAGAATTCTGGCAGACCTGCGTCAGTCGTCTTGAGCAGGAACTCCCCCCCCAACAAATCAGCGCGTGGATACGACCGCTGGTCCCGCTTGCGTACGACGAAACGCAGGCGGTGCTGCGCGTTGCCGCTCCCAACCGGTTCAAACTGGATTGGGTACGGAAGAACTTTTCCCACCAGATCGAAGCGTTGGCCGCGGAGTGGTTCGAGCGTCCGGTGCAGGTGCTGTTCGAGTTGCCGACGCAAGGCGCCACGCCGCGCATGCCGGTCGCGCCCGTACGCGCCGCACCCGCGGCGCCCGCGTATCCGTCCGCTGCTTCCCCTTCAGGCGGCGCGCCGCCACCGATGGCCCCGGTAACGCCTGCACCCGCAGCCCCGGCGACCACGGCGGCCGCGCAGGCCGCGCAAGCGGTGAACGCGGACGCGGCAAGCATCGTGTACGAGCGCTCGCGCCTGAACACCGATCTGACGTTCGAGAACTTCGTGACGGGTAAGGCGAACCAGCTCGCGCGCGCCGCTGCGTTGCAGGTCGCCGAGAACCCTGGCACGTCCTACAACCCGCTGTTCCTGTACGGCGGCGTGGGCCTGGGCAAGACCCACCTGATCCACGCCATCGGCAATGCGATGGTGGCGGCGGGGACCGGTGTGCGCGTGCGCTATGTGCATGCCGACCAATACGTGTCGGACGTGGTGAAGGCCTACCAGCGCAAGGCGTTCGACGACTTCAAGCGTTATTACCATTCGCTCGACCTGCTGCTGATCGACGATATCCAGTTCTTCTCCGGCAAGAACCGCACGCAGGAAGAATTCTTCTACGCGTTCGAAGCGATGGTGGCTCAGCGCAAGCAGATCATCATCACCAGCGATACCTATCCGAAGGAACTGTCGGGCATCGACAGCCGCCTGATCTCGCGCTTCGACTCCGGCCTGACGGTGGCCATCGAGCCGCCGGAACTGGAAATGCGCGTGGCGATCCTGTTGCGCAAGGCGGAATCCGAAGGCGTGCCCATGCCCGAGGAAGTGGCGTTCTTCATCGCCAAGCATCTGCGCAGCAACGTGCGCGAACTGGAAGGCGCGCTGCGCAAGGTGCTGGCCTATGCGCGCTTCCACGGCCGCGACGTGCTGACGGTGGATGTCTGCAAGGAAGCCCTGAAGGACCTGCTGTCCGTGTCCAACGGCCAGATCACCGTGGAGAACATCCAGAAGACGGTGGCGGATTTCTACAAGATCAAAGTGGCCGACATGTACTCGAAACGCCGGCCCGCCAATATCGCTTTGCCGCGCCAGGTCGCGATGTACCTGGCGAAGGAGCTGACCCAGAAAAGCCTGCCGGAAATCGGCGATCTGTTCGGTGGCCGTGATCACACCACCGTGCTGCATGCCGTACGCAAGATTTCCGACGCCCGCGCCAAGCAAGCGGAGCTCAACCATACCCTGCACGTGTTGGAACAAACTCTAAAAGGATGAACATGCAACTCGTACAAACCACACGCGATGCATTGCTGAAACCGCTGTCGACTGTGGCGGGCATCGTCGAAAGACGCCATACCCTGCCCATCCTGGCGAACATCCTGATGCGCAAGGAAGGCAACAAGGTTGCCTTCATTGCGACCGACCTGGAAGTACAGATCACCACCCATGCTGACTTCGGCGTGGGTCAAGACAACGAATCCACCACGGTCGCGGCGCGCAAGCTGCTGGATATCCTGAAGGCCCTGCCGGACACCGGCGACGTGCGCCTGGCGCTGGCCAGCAACAAGCTGTCGGTGCAATCGGCCAAGAGCCGCTTCGCCCTGCAGACGCTGGCCGCCAGCGAATTCCCCACCGTGGCTCAGCCCGAGCAGTGGGACGTGTCGCTGACCATGCCGCAGCGCACGCTGCGCCACCTGTTCAACATGGTGCACTTCGCCATGGCGCAACAGGACATCCGCTACTACCTGAACGGCATGCTGCTGGTGTTTGAACCGGGCCGCGTGCGTGCGGTCGCCACCGATGGCCACCGCCTGGCGCACTGCTCGACGGAAGCCGACGGCATCAGCGAACGCCACGAAGTGATCGTGCCGCGCAAGACCGTGCTGGAAATGCAGCGCCTGCTGGAAGACTCCGACGAGCCGGTTTCGATCGACGTGGCGCCGGGCCAGATCCGCTTCCGCTTCGGCGACGTGGAGCTCGTCTCCAAGCTGGTGGAAGGCAAGTTCCCGGACTTCACGCGCGTGATCCCGACGAACTACACGCGCCATTTCCTGGTCGGCCGCGAAGCCCTCCAGGGCAGCCTGCAGCGCGCCGCCATCCTGACCACCGACAAGTTCAAGGGCGTGCGCCTGCAACTGGCGCAGAACCAGATGAAGATCTCGTCCTCCAACGCCGAGCAGGAAGAGGCGCAGGAAGAAATCGACATCGACTACGGCCATGAAGCCCTCGATGTGGGCTTCAACGTCGGCTACCTGCTCGACGTGCTGTCCAACGTCAAGGTGGACAACATCCAGTGGTCGGTCATGCCCGATGCCAACGCGTCGGCGCTCATCACCCTGCCCGAAGACGACCAGTTCAAGTACGTCGTCATGCCCATGCGGATTTGATCCGCACCCATCGTGGGTTTGTGCCGCTTGCGGGCCCGAGGGCCCGTGGGCGGTCCGGCCGCCAGGCCGTTCTTTAAAGCGTTATCGATACAGACATGTCAGATCAGCAGAACACCACTCCCGAGAACAGCGGCTACGGCGCTGACTCGATCAAGATGCTCAAGGGGCTGGAGGCCGTGCGCAAGCGCCCCGGCATGTACATCGGCGACACATCCGACGGCACCGGCTTGCACCACATGGTGTTCGAAGTCGTCGACAACGCCATCGACGAAGCCCTGGCCGGCTACTGCGACGACATCGTCGTCACGATCCACACCGACAACTCGATCTCGGTCACCGACAACGGCCGCGGCATCCCCACCGACATCCACAAGGATGACGAATTCCACCGCAGCGCGGCCGAAATCGTCATGACCGAACTGCACGCTGGCGGCAAGTTCGACCAGAACTCCTACAAGGTGTCCGGCGGCCTGCACGGCGTGGGCGTGTCTTGCGTGAACGCGCTGTCCGAATGGCTGCGGCTGACCATCCGCCGCAACGGCGAAGTGCACCAGATGGAGTTCCGCCAGGGCGAGCGCGTCGCGCCCCTGGCCGTGACCGGCACGACCGACAAGCGCGGCACCGAAGTGCGCTTTTTGGCCGACCCGATCATCTTCAACAACATCGAGTACCACTACGAGATCCTCTCGAAGCGCCTGCGCGAACTGTCGTTCCTGAACAATGGCGTGAAGATCCGCCTGATCGACCAGCGCCAGGGCAAGGAAGAGAACTTCGCCTTCTCCGGCGGCGTGAAGGGCTTCGTCGAATACATCAATCGCAGCAAGACCGTGCTGCACCCGAACGTGTTCTCGGTCACCACCGAGTCCTCGGCGGGCGGCGTGCCGGTCGGCGTCGAAGTGGCGATGCAGTGGAACGACAGCTACAGCGAAAGCGTGCTGTGCTTCACCAACAACATTCCGCAGCGCGACGGCGGCTCGCACCTGACCGGCCTGCGCGCGGCGATGACCCGCATCATCAACAAGTACATCACCGACAACGAACTGGCCAAGAAGGCCAAGGTCGAGACGTCCGGCGACGACATGCGCGAAGGCCTGGCCTGCGTGCTGTCGGTGAAGGTGCCCGAGCCCAAGTTCAGCAGCCAGACCAAGGACAAGCTGGTCTCCAGCGAAGTGCGTCCGGCGGTTGAAGAAGCCGTGGCGCGCACGCTGGAAACCTGGCTGCTGGAACACCCGAACGACGCCAAGGCGCTGTGCGCCAAGATCGTCGAAGCCGCCCGCGCCCGCGAAGCCGCGCGCAAGGCGCGCGAAATGACGCGCCGCAAGAGCGTGCTGGAAGGCGCAGGCCTGCCCGGCAAGCTGGCCGACTGCCAGGAAAAGGACCCCGCGCTGTGCGAGCTGTACATCGTCGAGGGTGACTCCGCAGGCGGCTCGGCCAAGCAAGGCCGCGACCGCAAGTTCCAGGCCATCCTGCCGTTGCGCGGCAAGGTGCTGAACGTCGAGAAGGCGCGTTTCGACCGCCTGATCGCCAGCGAGCAGATCGCCACGCTGATCACCGCGCTGGGCACCAGCATTGGTCCTGACTTCAACGTCGACAAGCTGCGCTACCACCGCCTCATCATCATGACCGACGCGGACGTGGACGGCGCGCACATCCGCACCCTGCTGCTGACGCTGCTGTACCGTCAGATGCCTGAACTGGTGCAGCGCGGCTACGTGTATATCGCCCAGCCGCCGCTGTACAAGGTCAAGGTCGGCCGCGAAGAACGCTATCTGAAAGACGACCAGGAAGAAGCGCAGTTCATGCTGCAACTGGCGCTTAAGGATGCCGAGATCATCTCGGGCGGCAACATCATCCGCGGCGACGAACTCAACGACCTGGCCCGCCAGTACGTCGCGGCCGATGCCGTGATCGCGCGCCTGTCGCGCGTATTCGACGTAGGCGCGCTGTCGGCCATGGCCGAAGGCGTGGAGATCAACCTGGAATCGGCCGAGTCCACCGCCGATTCCGCCCGCCGCCTGGCCGACGCCATGCGCGACCCGGTCAGCGGCAACGGCGTGGAAGTCGTGCCGGAGTTCGACGAATCCACCGAGCGCCATCGTCTGTCGGTGCAGCGCATGCACCACGGCAACGTGCGCGTGAGCATCATCGATGCGGACTTCGTCAACGGTTCGGACTACGCGGTCCTGTCCAAGGCCGCCAAGAGCTTCTCCGGCAAGGTCGGCGCGCGTTCGCTGGCCGCCCGCGGCGAAGGCGACAAGCGCAAGGAACAGACCGTGTCCGATTTCCGCGAAGCCATGCAGTGGCTGCGCAGCGAAGCCGACCGCAGCATCTCCAAGCAGCGCTACAAGGGTCTCGGCGAAATGAACCCGGAACAGCTGTGGGAAACCACCATGGACCCGAAGGTGCGCCGTTTGTTGCGCGTGCAGATCGAGGACGCCATCGCGGCCGACGAGGTCTTCACCACGCTGATGGGCGACGACGTCGAACCGCGCCGCAACTTCATCGAGACGCATGCGTTGTCGGCGGGGAATATCGACGCCTGATCGCGCTGGATCTCGACAGAGATCCTGGACGCCATAGAAAAGGGGCTGCCTTGCGCAGCCCCTTTTTCATGCGCCAGTCCGGCGCGGCCCGGACAACGCAATCCTTCTACACCTGCACATCATTGGCCCAAGGCTCGGCCGTCAAGCGCTCGGCCAGATATTCAATGAACGCCTGCACCCGGGCCGGCCGGCGGCGGCCAGGCGGGGTGACGATGTGCAGGGCGATGGGATCCACCTGCCAGTCGTCCATCACGGTTTCCAGCGCGCCCGATTGCAAATCCTTCCACGCCAGGAACTCGGGCTGCAGGGCCAGACCCATGCCCGCCTGCAGCGCCGGCGTCAGGGCTTCGGCGTTGTTCACGTTCAGGTGCACCGGCAGCGACTGCGAAAACTCGCCGTGTTTTTCATGGCGGAAGCGCCAGCTCGCGCCGTTGCGCGCATACATGTATTGCAGCGCCGTGTGCTGCGCCAGGTCCTTTGGATGCTTGGGGCGTCCCGCGCGCTTGAAGTAGCTGGGCGCGCCCACCAGCAGGATGCGCACCGAGCAGAGCCGCCGCGCCAGCAGCGTCGAGTCCACCAGGTTGGAGATGCGCAGCGCCAGGTCGAAGCGTTCCGAGACCAGGTCGGCCTGCTTGTCGCTGAATTCGATTTCCAGGGCCACGTCGGGATTGGCCTGCATGAATGGCGGCAGCATCGGCGCCAGATGCGTGACCCCAAAGGACATGGGCGCGGACAGCCTGATCTTGCCGCGCAGGCTGCTCGACTTTTCCGTCACCTCGGATTCGACGGCCTCGCCTTCCTCCAATATGCGCGCTGCGCGTTCCAGCGCCGCGTAGCCGGATTCGGTCAAGGTCATGCTGCGGGAGGTGCGATGAAACAGCGTGGTCTTCATGCGCGCTTCCAGACGGCTGATGGTCTTGGAAACCGTGGCCTGCGCCAAGCCGAACTCGGCCGCCGCCTTGGCGAACGACCCTGTATCGGCGACCTTGGCGAAGATCGCCCAACCCTCTAAATCCGGCAGCTTGCTCATCTTGTGTTCTCGGGAAATGCCCGCGCCGATGATAGCCCCTGCCTATGGCATGGACAAGAATGGTGTTGAACGCAGTGCAGCAGAGACTGTCACGCCATGGTCATCATGCAAAAAATGGAAAGGATGGAATTCCATGCTGCGGGTTCTCAGGAAAGCGGCCTCTCCCTACTATGCATACACCGACAGACGAGATGCACGGGACCTTCCAGCGGCACCCCGCCATCGTCGCAACGGGGCAGACCGGAATGGTTTGCCAGCTACACCGAATTCTTTGCTGCCGCTCTATTTGATAGTTTTCCTTAAAGAGAGATCCGCCATGTCCGCCAACAAATACCTCGAAGTCCTGACCCCGCAGAACAGCCAGATCATCTTCATCGACCAGCAGCCGCAGATGGCCTTCGGCGTGCAATCCATCGACCGCCAGACCCTGAAGAACAACGTGGTGGGCCTGGCCAAGGCCGCACGCGCCTTCAATATCCCCACCACCATCACCACCGTCGAAACCGACAGCTTCTCCGGCAATACCTACCCCGAACTGCTGGCCGTGTTCCCGGAGCACAAGATCCTGGAGCGCACCTCCATGAATTCCTGGGACGACCAGAACGTGCGTGACGCGCTGGCCGCCAATGGCCGCAAGAAGGTCATCGTTGCCGGCCTGTGGACCGAAGTCTGCAACACCACCTTCGCGCTGTGCGCCATGCTGGAAGGCGAGTACGAAATCTACATGGTGGCTGATGCTTCGGGCGGCACCTCGGTGGACGCGCACAAGTACGCCATGGACCGCATGGTGCAGGCCGGCGCCGTGCCGATGACCTGGTTGCAGGTGATGCTGGAATGGCAGCGCGACTGGGCCCGCAAGGAAACCTATGACGCCGTCACCGGCATCGTCAAGGAACACTCCGGCGCCTACGGCATGGGCATCGACTACGCCGTCACCCACGTGCACAAGCTGGCAGAGCGCGTGCAGCACGGCGAACGCATCGGCCCCAACCCCGCCAAGTAAACCGCAAGCCGGATCGTCCAGACAGCGTCTGGCCGGTCCGGCGCCTTGTCTTTGAACACGGCGTTTTGAACACGGCGGGCGGCGGGACTTGCGGGTCCGAATGCCGCCTGGCGCGATCCAGGAGAGTCCCATGCCAGACCAGAAGAATCCCGCCGCGCGCGGCACTTTCGCGCCCTTGCGCCAGTCCGTATTCGCCGTGCTGTGGGCCGCGACCGTGCTGGGCAACGTGGGCAGCTTCATGCGGGACGTGGCCAGTTCCTGGCTGGTGACCGATCTGTCGGCCAGCCCGGCCGCGGTGGCGCTGATCCAGACTGCTGCGACCCTGCCCATCTTCCTGCTGGCAATTCCCGCCGGCGTGCTGTCCGACATCCTGGACCGGCGCCGCTTCCTGATCTTCGTGCAGCTGCTGCTGGCCTCTGTCAGCGGCACGCTGCTGCTCCTGTCGCATTTTGGCGCGCTGACGGTCGATTACCTGATTGCCCTGACCTTCGTCGGCGGCATCGGCGCGGCCTTGATGGGGCCGACCTGGCAATCCATCGTCCCGGAACTCGTGCCGCGCGAAGAACTCAAGGGCGCGGTGGCGCTGAACTCGCTGGGCATCAATATCGCGCGCGCCATCGGTCCGGCGGCGGGCGGCCTGATCCTCGCCAGCTTCGGCGCGGCGGTCACCTACGGGCTGGACGTGCTGAGCTACGTGTTCGTCATTGCCGCACTGCTGTGGTGGAAGCGTCCCGCGGCCGTCGATAGCGCGCTGTCGGAGAACTTCTTCGGCGCGTTCCGCGCCGGCCTGCGCTACACGCGGGCCAGCAAGGAGCTGCACCGCGTGCTGCTGCGCGCCGCCGTCTTCTTCCTGTTCGCCAGCGCGGTGTGGGCCTTGCTGCCGCTGGTGGCGCGGCAGATGCTGGGCGGCTCCTCGGGCTTTTATGGCGTGTTGCTGGGCGCGGTGGGCGCAGGAGCCATCATCGGCGCCCTGTTGCTGCCCAGGCTGGGCGCCCGCCTGAATGCCGACGGGCTGGTGCTGCTGGCGTCGGTGGCCAGCGCGGCGGTCATGGCCGTGCTGGTGTTCGCGCCGCCGCAATGGCTGGCCGTGCTGATGCTGGTAGTGCTGGGCATGGGCTGGATCACCGCGCTCACCACGTTCAATGGCGTGGCCCAGGCCGTGCTGCCCAACTGGGTGCGCGGCCGCGGGCTGGCGGTGTACCTGATGGTCTTCAACGGCGCGATGGCCGCTGGCAGCCTGGGCTGGGGCCTGGTGGCGCGCGAGATCGGCGTGCCCTATGCACTGGCAGTCAGCGCTGCCGGGCTGGTCGCGGTTGCGCTGTTGTTTCACCGCGCCAGCCTGCCGGTCGGCGAGGCGGATCTGCAGGCGTCGAATCACTGGCCGGAGCCGCTGCTCGCTGAGCCTGTGGCCCACGATCGCGGTCCGGTGCTGGTGCAGGTGGAGTACCGCATCCGCCAGGAAGACCGCCCTGCCTTTCTGGATGCGATGCAACGCCTGTCGCAAGAGCGACTGCGCGACGGCGCCTATGCCTGGGGCGTGGTCGAGCACACCAATGACCCGCAGCGGGTGGTCGAATGGTTCTTCGTCGAATCCTGGGCCGAACATCTGCGCCAGCATCACCGGGTGTCGCATGCCGATGCCGATCTGCAAGCGGAAGCGCTGCGCTTTCACATGGGGCCGGACAAGCCCGAGGTGCATCACTTCCTGGCCTTGAAGCGCTGACGGGCAGCATCGGGAACACGTCCATGAACCACATGAAGCATGCCGCCATGATCGGCGATAACCCGGCGACGGAGGCGCACCATGATTGAGCGCCGTCCGCTTGCGAGCCTGGGCCACGAACGCCGCGGCTGGCTCGATGCCAAGCACCACTTTTCCTTCGCGGCCTACCAGGACCCCGCACGCATGAACTGGGGCGCGCTGCGCGCTTGGAACGACGAAACCATCGCACCGGGCGCGGGCTTTCCGCCTTCGCTGCATGCTGACGTGGAAATCATCACCTGCGTGCGGGAAGGCGCGCTCACCCATGAAGACGATCTGGGCAATCGCGGCCGCACCAGCGCTGGCGAGGTGCAGGTCGTGAGCGCAGGCAGTGGCGTGACGCATGCCGAATTCAATATGGAAGGCGGTCCGGCGCATGTGTTCCAGATCTGGATCGAACCCGACCGCCGCGGCGCGCCGCCCAGCTGGGGCCGGAAGTCCTTTACCCGCGAAGCCTGCAAGGGCCAGTTCATCACGCTTGCCAGCGGTATCGACGGCGATGAAGACGCGCTGCCCATCCGCAGCGACGCGCGCGTGCTTGCGGTGGCGCTCAAAGCAGGCGAAGCCGCCACCTACCGCTTCGCGCGCGGCCGCCGCCGCGGCTATCTGGTCGCCTCCAAGGGCAGATTGCAAGTCAACGGGGTGGAGATCGGCTCAGGCGACGGCGCCGCCATCCGGGACGAAACCGATGTGCGCCTTATGGCCCTGGACGACGCCGAAGTGCTCCTGGCCGATACGCACGCATGAGCGGCGTGCTCATAACCCCTACACAACGCGAGGACGCACATGAAGATCTATCTGCTTTCCCTGGGCGCCGGACTGCTGGTCGGCGTGGTCTACAGCCTTTTGCAGGTCCGCTCGCCCGCCCCGCCGCTGGTGGCGCTGATCGGCCTGCTGGGCATATTGGTCGGTGAACAGGTCATTCCGGTGGGCAGGCAACTGCTGAACGGTACCGCCTTTGTCGCCGCCTGCGACAAGGAAAAAACCGTCAGCCACGTGCTCGGGCAATTGCCCGGCCGCCATCAGGCCCAAGACAAGGAACACGGCTGAGCCGGTTCCCGCATCCAGGAGATATTGCATGCCTACCCGCCGCGACCTTATCGGTGTAGCTTCCGCCCTGGCGCTCAACGGTATGTTGGGACGCCCCGCCATCGCCAGTTCCAAAGGAGACCCCAACATGTCCAACGCCACGCCGGACGTCATTTTCCACAATGGCCGCATCACCACGCTGGACCGCAGCAAGCCACAGGCCAGCGCCGTCGCGATCAAGAACGGCCGTTTCGTGGCTGTTGGTTCCGATGCCGAAGTCATGGCGCTGGCAGGCGCCGGCACGCGGGTCGTCGACCTGAAGCGCCGCGCGGCCTTGCCTGGCCTGTTCGACAATCACACCCACGTGGTGCGTGGCGGCCTGAACTACAACATGGAGCTGCGCTGGGACGGCGTGCGCTCGCTGGCCGACGCCATGGCCATGTTGAAGCGCCAGGTCGCGATCACGCCCGCGCCGCAATGGGTGCGCGTGGTGGGCGGCTTCACCGAGCATCAGTTCGCCGAGAAGCGCCTGCCCACGATCGAAGAGATCAACGCCATCGCGCCCGACACTCCGGTGTTCATCCTGCACCTGTATGACCGCGCGCTGCTCAACGGCGCTGCGCTGCGCGCGGTGGGCTATACCAAGACCACGCCCAATCCGCCGGGCGGCGAGATCATGCGCGATGGCCAGGGCAATCCCACGGGGCTGCTGCTGGCCAAACCCAACGCGACCATCCTGTACGCCACGCTGGCCAAGGGTCCCAAGCTGCCCTTCGACTACCAGGTCAACTCCACGCGCCACTTCATGCGCGAGCTGAACCGGCTGGGCGTGACCGGCGTGATCGATGCGGGCGGCGGCTTCCAGAACTATCCGGACGACTACGCCGTGATCCAGAAGCTGGCCGACGAGAATCAGATGACGGTGCGTTTGGCCTATAACCTCTTCACGCAAAAGCCCAAGCAGGAAAAGGAGGACTTTCTTAACTGGACGTCGAGCGTGAAGTACAAGCAGGGCAGCGACTACTTCCGCCACAACGGCGCGGGCGAAATGCTGGTGTTCTCGGCAGCCGACTTCGAGGACTTCCGCGTCGAGCGTCCGGACATGCCGCCCGAGATGGAAGGCGAACTGGAAGAGGTCGTGCGCGTGCTGGTGCAGAACAAGTGGCCATGGCGCTTGCACGCCACCTACGACGAGACCATCTCGCGCGCGCTGGACGTGTTCGAGAAAGTGCATCGCGATACGCCGCTGACCGGGCTGAACTGGTTCTTCGACCACGCCGAGACCATCTCCGACAAATCGATCGACCGCATCGCGGCGCTGGGTGGCGGCATTGCCGTGCAGCACCGCATGGCCTACCAGGGCGAGTATTTCATCGAACGCTACGGCGCAAAGGCCGCCGAAGCCACGCCGCCTGTCGCCAAGATCCTGCAGCGCGGCGTGAAGGTCTCGGCCGGCACCGATGCGACCCGCGTCGCGTCCTATAACCCCTGGGTGTCCTTGTCCTGGATGGTCACCGGCAAGACCGTGGGCGGCACCCGCCTCTACCCTGCGCGCAACTGCCTGGACCGCGAGACCGCGCTGCGCATGTGGACCGAGAACGTGGCCTGGTTCTCCAACGAGGAAGGCAAGCGCGGCCGCATCGAACCCGGCCAGCTGGCCGACTTCATCGTGCCGGACAAGGACTACTTCAGCTGCACCGAGGACGAGATCTCCTTCCTGACCTCGGACCTGACCGTGGTGGGCGGGCGCGTGGTCTACGGCGCGGGAGAGTTCGCGCCGCTGGACGACAACCCGCTGCCGCCCGCCATGCCCGACTGGTCGCCTACCCGGCTGTTCGGCGGCTATGGCGCCTGGGGCGATCCTGACGGCGCCGGCCGTAATTCGCTGGGCTACCGCAACATGGCGGCCTGCGCGTGCGCCAGCTCTTGCGGCCTGCATGGACACGACCATGCCCGCGCATGGGCATCCAATGCGCCCAGCTCCGATCTGCAGGGCTTCTTCGGCGCGCTGGGCTGCTCCTGCTGGGCTGTCTGAGGAGGTTGGCCATGAACACTGCTTTCCAATGGGAACGTCGGCTGGCCGGCTTGGCCCGCCCGCTGTTCGGCGCCTCGGCGCTGCGGTTCCTGGCCTATCTGGGGCTATGCGCCGCCTACCTGCAGGGCGGGCTGGTGAAGCTCTTCGATTTTCCGGGGGCGCTGCGCGAAATGGCGCATTTCGGGCTGTCGCCCGAGCCTTTGTTCGCGGTGCTGGTGATTGCGCTGGAACTGGTCGCTTCGCTCATGATCCTGACGGGCCGGTTGCGATGGCTGGGTGCGCTGGCACTGGCCGCCTTCACACTGGTGGCGACCGGGATCGCGCTGAGATTCTGGGAGATGCCGGTGGGGCAGGAACGCTTCATGGCGGCCAACTCGTTCTTTGAACACCTGGGGTTGGCCGGCGGGTTGTTGCTGGTGGCGTGGCTGGATTTGCGGGAATCGAAGCCCGCCAGCGCCCGGAGCCTGAGCGGCTGCTAAGCGGCGGCTGCCGCATCCGGCGGCGTGCCGCAAACTTGCTTGATCGTCTGCCTTAGCCAGCGGTGGGCGGGGTCGCTGTCCAGCCGCGGCGGCCAGGCCTGCACCACGGTGACCGGGCGCATGGGCACCGGCACCTCGAAGGCGCTCAGCTTCAGGCCCAGGCGTTCGACGCCGGGCATCAGGTTCTGGGGCATGGACGGCAGCACCAGGTCGGAATCGGCCAGCGCGAAGATCGCGGCGTGGAAGGTGGGCGTGATCAGCGTGACGTGGCGCGCCAGTCCCAGTTCTTCCAGGGTGTCGTCTATTGGTCCGTGCGCACGTCCCCGGCGCGAGACGCTGACGTGGTCGTAGGCGCAGAAGCGCCGCGGGGTGATGGGCGCCTTGAAGATCGGGTGTTCCTTGCGCGCCAGTCCGCAGAAGGCGGTGGTGAACAGGGTCTGCACCTTGATGTCGGCGCCGAACTTCTGGGAAGAACCGATATAGAGGTCGGCATCGCCGCTGAGCGCGTCGGCGTCGTGATTGCCTTCGGAGACGAAGCGCAGCACGGCGCGGGGCGCGTAGCGGCGCAGGTGCTCGCGCAGCCGGCCGCCGTAGCCGCCCACGAACACATCGTTGGCGCGCAAGGTAAAGACGCGCGTCAGGGTCGCCAGATTGACGTCCTCGCCGAAGGCCGTGAAGACGGCCTGCGCCTGTTCGATCACATGGCGCACCTGCGCGTGCAGGGCCAGCGCCCGAGGCGTGGGCGCGAGGCCGCGGCCGGAGCGTACCAGCACGGGGTCGCCGACGGCTTCGCGGATGCGCGCCAGGCTGCGGCTCATGGCGGGAGTGCTCAGGTTCAGCCGGCGCGCCGCGCCGACGACGCTGCCTTCCTGGATCAGGACGTCCAGGGTCAATAGCAGATTCAGGTCTAGCGGTTTCATGTGACCAAGCATAGCGCGGCGGGCAAACCGGGCGGGCGTTTCAGGGTTGCGTCTGCTGCACTTCTGGATTGCGCCAGACGGCATTCCCCGGCATCTCGTCCGGGACCAACATTCGAGCCGTGGCCGCGCGTGGGCGCAGGCCGTATGAGAAACGAGGAGAGACAAATGGCGCTGGAAGTTCTGGAACTGCATCATCACGCCGTGCGCATGTCGCTGGACAAGGTCGCGGCCATGGGCGCGTTCTACGGAGACGTGCTGGGACTGGACACGGACCGTGGCCGCTGGGAGATTCCGGGCATCGCCGGGTACTTCCTGGACATGGGCAACGACTGCCAGATCCACCTGCTGGGCAGCGACGGCCCCTCGCCCTATTCCCAAGGTCCGGGCTGTGATCCTGTGGAAAACCACGTGGCGCTGGCCGTGCGCGATATCGCGGCGGCCGAGACGGAACTGCAGCGCCTTGCGGTGGACTATTGGAAGCTGGACAACGTGGCCGCGCCCGAGCTCATGCAGCTGTTCCTGCGCGACCCGGTGGGCAACCTGATCGAGCTGCACCAGATCGGCCGCTGCCGTTGCAAGCGCAGCGACCGCGCCTTTGCCGACGCGAAGGCCGCGCAAGGCGCTGCGCCGTCGCAGGGCCGGGACTGAGGGGCTGGGGATAAGCCATGTTCATCGATCTGAATGACCTGGCGGGCCCGGCGCGCTACAAGCTGCTGACCGCGGCGATCGTGCCGCGGCCCATCGCCTGGATCGTGTCGCGCGACGCCGCAGGGACGACGAACGTGGCGCCGTTCTCGTTTTTTAACCTGATGTCGGGCGATCCGCCGCTGATCTGCGTCGGCATCGGCGTGCGCGGCGACGCGCCCAAGGACACCGCGCGCAACATCGCCGAACGCGGCGAGTTCACCGTGAGTCTGGTATCCGCCCCGCAGGCTGGCCGGATGAACGTGACGGCGGTGGATTTTCCGGCGGACGTGGACGAGTCCCGTGAGGCTGGCCTGGAGCTGTCGCCGTCGCGGCGCATCGAAGTGCCCTGGGTGGCGCAGTCGCCCGTGGCGTTCGAGTGCCGCGTGCATGAACTGATGCGCATCGACCGCCGCAGCCTGATCGTGGCGCAAGTCGCGGCCATGCACGTGCGCGATGACGTGGTGGCGGACCGGGAGCATCTGTATCTGGATGGCCCCGCGATGGACCTGCTGGCGCGGCTGCATAACCCCGGCTGGTATTGCCGGCCGCAGGCGGCTTTCCAGATGCCGCAGTTGACGCTGGCGCAGTGGGAGGCGCTGAAGCAGTCGGGCGAGGCCCAACGCTATCTGGAGCAAGGGGCCGCAGAGCGCTGATGGCACCAGCGCGCGGCGTCACCGCCCCGGCCGCGCCTTCAGATCCCCCATCTCTTCCTGCATGAGCTGGTGCGCATAACGTGAAAACACGCTGACCAGCCGTGTGCGCGTATGGTACGGCGGGTACAGCAGCGCCACCGTCACCGGCACGGCGGGGCTGAAGGGGCGGATTTCGACGTTGTGGGCGGCGTATTCCTCGCGCGCGGCCAGCGGGTTGATGAGCGCCACGCCCAATCCTGCGCCGACCAGGGCGCAGATCGACGAACCCAGGCCGGCCTCGGCGACGGTCTGGCGTTCGACCTTGGCTGTCCTGAACACGGCGTCGATTTTCTCGCGCAGCGGCGTGCCGCTGGTGAAGGCCACGAAAGGCTCGCCGGCGAAGTCCGCGGGCTTGAGCTTTTTCAGCTTGGTCAGGCGATGGCCCTTGGGTACCACCGCGACGCAGCTCATGGTCAATACCGGCTCGACCTGGATGCCGGGGGAATCTCCCGACAGCATGGCCAGGCCCGTGTCGCAGAACCCCGAACTGATCCAGTTGTGCACCGTGCTGGCGTTGCCGGAATGGATGGACACCATCACGTCCGGGTATTCCGTCTTGAAGGCCGCGACGATGCGCGCCAGCAGCCCGCCTGCCAGCCGCGGCATGGCGGCTACGCTCAGGCGGCTGGCGCTGAACGAGCGGATGCTGGCCGCCGCCGATTCCAGGCCGGCCAGGCCGATGAAGGTCTTTTCCACTTCCTGGAAGAAGCGCGAGCCGTCCTGCGTCGGGGTCAGGCGGCTGCCATTGCGGTCGAACAAGGCGAACTGGGTAATGGCTTCCAATTGCGCAATTAAGCGGCTAACGTGCGGCTGCGAGGTGTGCACGCGCCGTGCGGCGGCGGTCATGGAGCCGGTCATCATCACGGCGCGGAACGCCTCGATGTGTCTCAAGCCCATCCGTGGAATTGCCATGTCAAATCCGTATAGAGGAATACTCGATTGGAACTGGATAAAACCATACCGCTAGTTGATACTTTTCGCCAGCCGCGGGGCTCATCGCGGGACGAGGCGGGTGTCGGCCTGGCTGGCGCCGTCGATCGTGAACATAAACATGCGCCGCTCGAACGGCGCCAAGGGAATCAGATGAAAGCACTTGCTGCGATCTCCGTCGCCGCGGCCTTCCTGGGCAGCGCCGCAACCGCCCACGCCGAAGGCCCCAGCCGCCTGGACAAGATCAAGGAAACCGGCGTGATCACGCTGGGCCATCCGGAGACCTCGGTCCCATTCGCCTACCTGGACGGCAACCAGAAGCCGATCGGTTACACAGTGGAGATCTGCCAGGAAGTCGCCCAGTACGTGAAGGCCGCCCTGAAGCTGCCCAAGCTGGAAGTGCGCTACAACCCGACGACTTCCGCCACGCGCATTCCGTTGCTGGCCAACGGCACCATCGACCTGGAATGCGGCAACACCACCAATAACCTCGAACGCCACAAGCTGGTGTCGTTCGCGCCTACGACCTTCGTGGCGCAGGTGGTGCTGGTGGCGCGCAAGGACGGCGGCGTGGATCCCAACAACCTGGAATCCTTCCGCGGCAAATCCATTGCTGCGCAGGCCGGCGGCCAGACCTTCCGGCTGATTTCGCAGCTGAACGCCAAGGGCAACCTGGGTATCACCATGGCGCCGACCAAGGACACCGCCGAAACCATCCTGATGGTGGAATCCGGCCGCGCCGCGGGCTCGGCCAACGACGACGGCATCGCTTATGGCGCGGTGGCGTCGTCGAAGAATCCCGACGCCTTCGTGATCGGCACCAAGGGCCTGGAAATGGCGCCCTACGGCATCATGGAACCCAAGGACGACCCGGCCTTCAAGAAGGTGGTGGACGATGCCGTGCGCGACCTGATCAAGACGGGCAAGGTGGCCGCGATCTACGACAAGTACTTCAATGCGCCGATCCCGCCCAAGCAGATCAACCTGAAGTACCCGATGAGCGATGCGCTCAAGCGCGCGCTGGCCAATCCGACCGATTCCGGCGATCCCAAGGCGTACGAGTAAGCAGGCTGTGCGCGGGACGCCTGGCGTCCCGCGGCTTGCTAGCAAGGACGCTGGCCGCCAGGCGCGGCGGGCATCGCCATCAAGGGACGGGGCATGAATTACAACTGGAGCTGGAGCGTCTTCCTGGATATGTCGCCGGACGGCGTGCATACCTTTCTGGAGACGATCTTCATCGGCGTGGGCTGGACCTTGGCGCTGGCCCTGACGGCGTGGGTGTTCTCGCTATTGCTGGGATCAGTGCTGGGCGTGATGCGCACCGCCAGCTCCCGCCTGATGAATGCGCTGGGCGCGACCTATGTGGAGGTGTTTCGCAACATCCCGCTGCTGGTGCAGATGTTCCTGTGGTACTTCGTGTTGCCCGAATTGCTGCCGCATGCCTGGGGCCTGGCCATGAAGCAGATGCCGCAACCCTGGGGCCAGTTCGTTCCCGCGGTGCTGTGCCTGGGGTTCTATGGATCGGCGCGCGTGGCCGAGCAGCTGCGCGCGGGCATACAGTCGCTGCCGCGCGGCCAGTTCCAGGCGGGCACGGCGCTGGGCCTGACCGAGGCGCAGGTGTACCGCTACATCATCCTGCCGGAAGCCTTCCGCATCGTGCTGCCGCCCCTGACCTCCGAGTTCATGGGCACCATCAAGTATTCGTCGGTGGCGCTGACGATAGGGCTCTTGGAGCTGACCGGCCAGGCGCGCTCGATGGCGGAATTCAGCTTCCACATCTTCGAGGCGTTTTCCGCCGCCACGGTGATCTACCTGATCATCAACGGCGTGGTGGTGCTGGGCATGCGCCTGCTCGAACGCCATGTTGCGGTGCCCGGACTGATCGGTTCGGCGAAAAGGCCCTAGGACGACACCATGGGCAAATTCGATTTCGACGTGATCTGGGCGGCGCTGCCCTATCTGTTCAAGACGGGCATGACCTTCACGCTCACGCTGACCGCGCTGGCGGGCGTGATGGGCCTGGCGCTGGGCACGCTGTTGGCCATGATGCGGCTGTCGCGCTTCAAGATCCTGTCGGTGCCGGCGGGCATCTACGTGAACGTGATGCGCTCGATCCCGCTTCTGCTGGTGATCTTCTGGTTCTACTTCCTGATGCCCTACATTGCCGCCTGGGTGGTGGGGTCGCCCACGCCGCTGCGCGTGGGGGCGTTCAATTCGGCGGTGATCACCTTCACCTTGTTCGAGGCCGCGTACTTCTGCGAAATCATGCGCGCGGGCATCCAGTCCATCGCGCGCGGCCAGGTGTCGGCCAGCATGGCGCTGGGGCTGAACCACTGGCAGGGCATGCGCTACGTGGTTTTGCCGCAGGCGTTCCGCAACATGCTGCCCGCGCTTTTGACCCGCATCATCATCCTGTTCCAGGACACCTCGCTGGTGTATGTGCTGTCTCTCACCGACTTCCTCGGCGCGGCGGCCAAGATCGGTCAGCGCGACGGCCGTCTGGTGGAGCTCTATCTATTCGTGGCGGTGGTGTATTTCGTGATCTGCTTCACGGCGTCCCGCCTGGTCAAGTTGCTGGAAAAGCGCACGCGGGTGCTGCGCTAGCGCAGCGCTTCCAGTTATCCACAGGTTTCAACAATGCAACTCTCTTCCAAGCCCCCGATGATAGCGATCAAGCAGGTCAGCAAGTGGTATGGCGACTTCCAGGTGCTGGACGATTGCTCCACCACCGTGGGCCGCGGCGAAGTCGTGGTGGTGTGCGGGCCGTCGGGTTCGGGCAAGTCCACGCTGATCAAGACCGTGAACGCGCTGGAGCCCTTCCAGAAGGGCGAGATCCAGGTCAACGGCATTTCGGTGGGCGATCCGCGTACCAACCTGCCCAAGCTGCGCGCGGTGGCCGGCATGGTGTTCCAGCATTTCGAGCTGTTCCCGCACCTGTCGGTGACGGAGAACCTGTGCCTGGGCCAGCTCAAGGTGCTCAAGCGCGGCAAGGACGAAGCCCGCCAGCGCGCGCTGGCCCTGCTGGAGCGCGTGGGCCTGTCGGCGCACAAGGACAAGCACCCCGGCGAGCTGTCGGGCGGCCAGCAGCAGCGCGTGGCGATCGCGCGCGCGCTGTCGATGGACCCGGTGGTGATGCTGTTCGACGAGCCGACTTCGGCGCTGGATCCGGAGATGGTCAACGAAGTGCTGGACGTGATGACCGACCTGGCCGCCGAAGGCATGACGATGATGGTGGTGACCCACGAAATGGGATTCGCCCGCCGCGTCGCCGACCGTGTGATCTTCATGGACGGCGGCAAGATCGTGGAAGACTGCGACAAGGAGCAGTTCTTCGGCGATGTAGAGGAGCGTGCGCCGCGCACGCGCCAGTTTCTTTCCAAAATCCTGCAGCACTGACAGCCATGACCCAGACCTCCTCCGCCGCCGCCCGCGCACCCGTCGACCTGCGCAGCGACACGGTCACCCATCCCACCGCGGCCATGTATGAACGCATGCGCACCGCACCCATCGGCGATGACGGCCTGGACGGCGACCCTACCGTGCGCGAGCTCGAGGCGTATGTGGCCGCGCAGTTGGGCAAAGAAGGCGGGCTGTTCGTGCCCAGCTGCACCATGGCCAACCTGCTGGCGGTGCTGGCGCAGACGCAGCGCAATGAGCAGGTGGTGCTGGAGTCGGCCGCCCACATGTACACGTCCGAACGCGGCGCGGCCACGTTCACCGGCTCGTTCTACCTGGGTCTGCCCGGTTCTGATGGCGCCATGGACCTGAACCGCCTGGAGGACGCTTTGCTGGCTGGCGGCCACCGGTTGAAGACGGCGCTGGTGACGATGGAGACCTCGCACAACAATGCGGCCGGCGCGGTGCTGCCGCTTGATCACATGCAGGCGGTCCATGGCCTGGCGCGTGCCGCAGGCGTGCCGGTGCACCTGGATGGCGCGCGGCTTTACAACGCGGCCGTGGCCCTGGGCGTGGCCGCGGGCGAGATCGCCTGCCATGCCGATACCGTGTCCCTGTGCCTGTCCAAGGGCCTGAGCGCGCCGGTGGGCGCTGTGTTGGCCGGCAGCCAGTCGGTCATGGCCCGCGCGCGCGTGCTGCGCCGCATGCTGGGCGGCACGCAGCGCCAGTCGGGCATCATGGCCGCGGCCGGCCTGGAAGGCGTTCAGACCATGACCGGGCGGCTGGCGGAGGACCACGTCCGCGCCCGCCGCCTGAGCGCGGGCGTGAACCGCCTGGGACCGGCTCTTTCGGCCACCGAACCGCAGACCAACATCGTGCAGGTGGAAACCGCCGACACGGGCAGGAGCAACACGGAGTGGGTGGCTGCCCTGCAGGCGGCGGGCTTGCTGGTGCGTCCCTGGGGCCGCACGCGGCTGCGCTGCGTGACTCACCGCCACATCGGCGACGCCGACATCGACGCGGCTGTGCAGGCCTTCGAAACGGTGCTGAACGCAGGCTGATCTGCTCCGTTCAGCAGCGGTGTCGCGATGCGATAATGCCGCATGACCACGACCCATCTTTCCCGAAAAGACTATTTCTGCGCACTGGCGGTCGTGGTCATCTGGGGCACCAACTTCGTCGCCATGAAAGTCGGCATGCGGGGCCTCTCCCCCATGCTGCTGGGCGCCCTGAGATTCGCGCTGGCGGCCTTTCCCCTGATTCTCTTCGTGCGTGCGCCCAGGCTGCCGTGGCGCTGGGTCGCGGCGTATGGATTGGTCCAGGGCCTGGGCCAGTTCGGACTGCTGTTCACCGCCTTGAAGTTCGGCATGCCGGCCGGCATGGCTTCGCTGGTGATCCAGACGCAGGCCTTCTTCACGCTGCTGCTGGCCGCGCCCATCCTGCATGAGCGCGCGCAGCGCCACCACTGGATCGGGCTGGGCGTGGCGGCGCTGGGGCTGGCGGTCATCGCCGGCGGCCGCGGCGAAGGGCCGGGCCAGATGACCATGGCGGGCTTCGTGCTGACGCTGGGCGGCGCGTTCATGTGGGCCGTGTCGAACATAATCGTGCGCCTGGCCAGCCGCAAGTCGCCCGGCTACGACCCGTTTGCCTTCATCGCCTGGAGCAGCGCCGCGCCGGTGCTGCCTTTCCTGCTGCTGGCGGTGCTGATCGACGGCTGGCAGCCGGTGGTCGGCATGATCGTGAACATAGGCTGGGGAGAGATCCTGTCGGTGTTGTACCTGGCGGTGCTGGCCACTTTGGTGGCCTACACGTTGTGGACGCAGTTGCTCACGCGCCACGCCGCCGCCAAGATCGCACCGTTCTCGTTGCTGGTGCCCGTGGTGGGGCTATGGGCCGCTTCCGTGGCCTTCGGCGAACGCCTGGAGACGCTGCAATGGGTAGGCGTGGCCTGCGTGCTGGCCGGCCTGCTCTTCAACCAGCTGGGCGGGCGCTGGCTGCGCACGCGCTGAGCCTTCCGGCAGGCGCTTTTTTCCCTTTCGCGTCCGTATCGGCCGACCAGACTAGCCCATAACGGCGAGCAGAGGCGACGGCCTCACAGCTGTTCGAAACGGATGTAACGCTTATCGGTGTACTCCCGGCGGGTGGTGATTTCCTGCACGCTGGCGCCCGGGGGGCCGCGCCGCAGCCATTCCAGCATGTGGTCGACCTGGTCGGCGGTGCCCTGCACCATGGCTTCGACCGTGCCGTTCGGCAGGTTCTGCACCCAGCCCTTGGCGCCCAGCATGTGGGCGCGCCGGACCGTGGCGTGGCGGTAGCCCACGCCCTGCACGGTGCCGGTGATCGTGACGTGCACGGTCTCGATATGGGTATCGGCTTTAGGGTCTTGCATCGATTCTCTCTTGGATGAGGCGCCGCGCTCGGCGATGTACGTAGACGTTAGTGACTACGGCGGATGATCTATAGGCCGGGGGGACGCCTGGCGATACGTTAGAGCTCATGTCAAAACGTGCCAGCGGGAACACCCGTTACCAGAGCTTGGAGAAGCCATTATGGAAGAGACCAGTTTGTTGTCGGAAGCTGAGACAGCGCGCTACAGGGAACAGGGTTACCTGGCCCTGAAGGACATGTGCCCGCAGGACGAGGTGGGTTACATCCGCAGGACGCTGCTCGACCTGTTCGCGAACAAGACCGGCTACAACGAGGGTGCGCAGTATGACTTTGTGAGCCGTGACGACCCGTCCAAACCCGCCAAGTTTCCCAGCCTGCACGATCCACGCCATTATGCCCCGGGCCTCTTGAAGACCGAGTACCACGAGCGCACCCTGGAGCTGGCGCGCCAGCTGCTGGGCCCCGAGGCCGCCCTGTATGGCGAGCACGCCCTGCTCAAACCGGGGCCGCACGGACCGGAAACGCCGTGGCACCAGGACGAGGCTTTCCGCTCGCCGGACTTCATCTACAACGAACTCAGCATCTGGCTGGCGCTGCAGCCGGCCACCACGGAAAACGGCTGCATGCAGTTCATTCCGGGTTCCAACAAATGGGATGTGCTGGAGCACCGTTCGCCGGGCGGCGACAAGACCCTGCATCCGCTGGAATGCTGCGGCGATTTTCCGCGCGACCAGGCGGTGCCGGAGCCCCTGGACCCGGGCGGCATCACGGTGCACGACGCCCGCACGCTGCACTTCACCGGGCCGAATACCTCGCAGGCGCCGCGGCTGGCTTACATCCTGATCTACAACACGCCGCCGGTCTACAAGCCGGGCCGCCGCGAATTCCCGTGGCTGGAGGGCCGCTGGACCGACAGCCAGACCCGCAAGAAGCAGTGGCACAAGCGCGGCGGGCTGGCCGTGGACGTGATGCGCCGTCTGCCCGGCGCGCGGCTGACCAGCCCACGCTGGGTGGCCTGGGCCACGATCCGGGCCGTGTCCAAAGTCTGGCCGCGATAACGGGGGCGCAGGGGCCGCAAGAGTCCCTGCGATAAGGGGGGCGAACGAGGCCGGCAAGCAACGCTTGCCGGCCTCGGCGCGTATACTGGGCGGCGTTGCGAGGCCTGGGAGGCCCGCGCAATCGCTGGAGCTGCCCGCAGCTGGCGGCCCGGCGTCCAAGAATAACTAGCCGCAGCTGGCGCCCCAACACTCCATAGACCACTCCATGACCGCTAACCTTTCTACGATCACCTGCATCGAAGATCTGCGCGCCATTGCGCAGAAGCGCGTGCCGCGCATGTTCTACGACTACGCGGATTCCGGCGCCTGGACCGAAGGCACCTACCGTGCCAACGAAAGCGATTTCCAGAAGATCAAGCTGCGCCAGCGCGTGGCGGTGAACATGGAAGGCCGGTCGCTGCGCACCACCATGGTGGGCCACGACGTGACCATGCCGCTGGCGATCTCGCCCACGGGCCTGACCGGCATGCAGCATGCTGACGGCGAAATCCTGGCGGCCAAGGCGGCGGCGGACTTCGGCGTGCCCTTCACGCTGTCCACCATGAGCATCTGTTCGCTGGAAGACGTGGCCGCGGCCACCAAGAAACCCTTCTGGTTCCAGCTCTATGTGATGCGCGACCGCGAGTTCGTCGCCAACCTGATCGACCGCGCCAAGGCCGCCGGCTGCTCGGCGCTGGTGCTGACGCTGGACCTGCAGATCCTGGGCCAGCGCCACAAGGACATCAAGAACGGCCTGTCCACTCCGCCGAAGCCCACCCTGCGCAATCTCATCAACCTGGCCACCAAGCCGCGCTGGTGCATGGGCATGCTGGGCACCAAGCGCCGCACCTTCGGCAACATCGTCGGCCACGCCAAGGGCGTGAGCGACCTGTCCTCCCTGTCGGCATGGACCGCCGAACAATTCGACCCGCGCCTGAGCTGGGACGACGTCGAATGGATCAAGCAGCGTTGGGGCGGCAAGCTCATCATCAAGGGCATCCTGGATGTCGAGGACGCGCAGCTGGCCGCCAATAGCGGCGCCGACGCGCTCATCGTCAGCAACCACGGCGGGCGCCAGCTTGACGGCGCCATGTCGTCCATCGCCGCCCTGCCTTCGATCGCCGACGCCGTGGGTTCGAAGATCGAAGTGTGGATGGACGGCGGCGTGCGTTCCGGCCAGGACATCCTGAAGGCCGTGGCGCTGGGCGCGCGCGGCGCCATGATCGGCCGCGCCTTCCTTTACGGCCTGGGGGCCTATGGCCAGGCTGGCGTGACCCGCGTGCTGGAGATCCTGTACAAGGAAATGGATACGACGATGGCGCTGTGCGGCCGTCGCTCGATCGAGCCCGGCGACCGCAGCATCCTGCTGCCCGGAACCTACCCGAACTGAACGGTTCGGCGGCCCATGAGAAAAAGCCTGGATACGGTAGCGTGCCAGGCTTTTTTCGTTGGCGCGCCGGTTGGCGAGGTCGCATGAGCCCATGCAGGAGACTCTATGACGCGTAACAAACAAGATGGGCAGCGCCGCCTGGGCGCAGGCAGGCGGCTGCTGGGCGCGGCTCTGGCGGTGCTGTTGTCGGCCGGGGCGGCGGCGCAGCAGACCACGCTGTACGTGGGCATGAACGGCGGCGACATGGCGCGCGCGTTCTCGCAGTACGTATTTCCGGATTTCGAGCGCGCCCACAACGTCAGGATCGTGGTGGTGCCGGGCATGTCGACCGAGGTGCTGGCGCGCGCCCAGGCCGACAAGGGCAAGCCGCGGCTGCATCTCATGTTCCTGGACGACGGCGTCATGGCGCGCGCGATTTCCATGGGATTGTGCACGCAGCTCAACGAAGATCCGGTGCTGAAGGAGCTGTACCCCACCGCCCTGAAGAAGGACCGCATGGCCGCGGGCATCGACATCGGCATGACTGGCCTGGGCTACAACACCAAGGTGTTCGCCGAGCGGGGCTGGGCGCCGCCGACGTCGTGGATGGACCTCGCCGATCCGAAGTACCGGGGCCAGGTCGTGGTCCAGTCGGCTTCGAGCAGCACCTTCGGTCTGCACGCGTTCCTGATGATCAACCGCATCCTGGGCGGCGACGATCAGAACTATGGACCGGGCTTCGCGCACTGGCCGGCTGTGGTCGGCCCGAACGTGCGTGCATACCTGCCGGATTCGGCGCGCCTGGCCGACATGGTGCAGGCCGACGAGGCGGTGCTATTTCCCTGGACACCCACGGCCATCACCCGCCTGAAGAAGCGCGGCGTGCACGTGGAATATGCGCAGCCCAGGGAGGGCTCGATGATCCTGATGGTGGGCGAGTGCGTGGTCGCCGGCAATAGCGAACCGGAGCTGTCGCAGAAGCTGGCGCTGTACCTGCTGTCCGAGCAGGCGCAAGCGAAGGCGCTGGAGATGGGCGGGCATTTCCCGTCCAACCGCAATGTGCTGGCGCCAGCGGGCCACGCGGACGCGCTGCAGCGATTCCAGGGTTATATGTCGAACGCCAAGATACCGAACTGGGATCAGATCAACGAGACCCGGCCCGCGTTCAACGCGCGCTGGAACCGGGAGATCGGGCGCTGACGGCCTCCTGCCCGGGGTCGGGCAAAAAGCGCAAAATCTGCAAAGGCCGGCCCGCTACATTGCTCTCCAAGGAGACCGCATGAAGCCTGCAACCCTGAACCACTATGGCCAGCGCCTGGAACCCGTCCTGCGCTGGCTGGCGAGCCACCCCGACGCCGATCCGGACCTGTACCGGCTGGCCGAGCTGGCCTGCCTGTCGCCGTACCACTTCCATCGCGTCTACCGCGCCATGATGGGAGAGACGGTGAACGCCACCGTGCAGCGCATCCGCATGCACCGCGCGGCGGTGGCGTTGGGGAATTCCGAGGCTTCCTTGCGCGAGGTGGCGCAGCGCGCCGGCTATGAGTCGGACGCAGCGTTCAACCGGGCATTCGGCGCGACCTTCGGCATATCGCCGGGGCGCTACCGGGCTGTCCGCTCCCGTCCCTTCGACCCACAGGAGCTAGGCATGTATCCCATCAAGATCGAAACCTTTCCGGGCGCGACGCTGGCGGTCCTGTCGCATCGCGGCAGCTATCAGGAAATCGGCCCGCTGTTCACGCGCGCCTTCATGCTGGCCGTCAGCCGCGGCATCGCGCAGCCGGAGTCCATCGGCTACGGCGTGTATTTCGACGACCCCGAGCAGGTACCTGCGAGTCAGCTGCGGTCCATGGCCGGCATGTCGGTGGCGCCGGACGCCGACCTGGGCGGCGAGCTGGAGCGCTTCGAGATTCCGGAAGGCCGTTGCGCCATCCTGACGTACACCGGGCCCTATAACGAGATGGACAAGGCCTACAACTGGATGTTCTCGCAATGGCTGCCGGCCAGCGGCGAGGTGCCGGCGGACTTTCCCATGTTCGAGCAGTACCTGAACGACCCGCGCACCACGCCGCCGGCGCAATTGCAGACGCGTATCTGCATGCCGCTGAAGTAAGGCGCGGCGGTGTGAGCGCCGCGCCCGACGCGCTCAGCGGGCCGGCGTCTGGAAGCTGACCTGGCTCGGACGGCCTGGCAGGTTCAGGGTGGCGGTGGCGGGCGGCGTGGTCGCCACTACCTGCCCCGCGCGCAGCACCATCAGGCGGGTGGCGCGCAGGCGCAGCGCCTCGACGGCGTCGCGCGCCTGCAGCAGCACCAGATCGGCGCGCTTGCCGACGGCCAGGCCGGTCTCGTCCAGGCCCAGGATCCTGGCCGGCGTGGTGGTGACGGCTTCGAAACAGGCGCGCATGGCGTCCTGGCCCGTCATCTGGGCCACGTGCAGGCCCATGTGCGCCACTTCCAGCATGTCGCCCGAACCCAGGCTGTACCAGGGGTCCATCACGCAGTCATGGCCGAAAGCCACGGGCACGCCAGCGGCCAGCAGCTCGGGCACGCGCGTCATGCCGCGGCGCTTCGGATAGGTATCGTGGCGGCCTTGCAGCGTGATGTTGATCAGCGGGTTGGCGATGGCGGACACGCCGGCTTCGCGCATCAGCGGAATCAGCTTGGAGACGTAGTAGTTGTCCATGGAGTGCATGGACGTCAGGTGCGAACCCGTCACGCGGCCTTGCAGGCCCAGGCGCTGCGTGTGGTACGCCAGCGTCTCGATGTGGCGCGAGAGCGGGTCGTCGCTTTCATCGCAGTGCATGTCCACGCGCAGGCCGCGTTCGGCCGCCAGTTCGCACAGGATGCGCACCGATTCCGCGCCGTCCTGCATGGTGCGTTCGAAGTGCGGAATGCCGCCCACCACGTCCACGCCCATGTCCAGCGCGCGCTTGAGGTTGTCCAGGGCGCCGGGGGCGCGCAACACGCCGTCCTGCGGGAACGCGACCAGTTGCAGGTCCAGGTAGGGTTTGACCTTCTCGCGCACGTGCAGCAACGCTTCCGTGGCCAGGAGGCGCGGATCGCACACGTCCACATGCGAGCGGATGGCCAGCAGGCCGCGCGCCACGGCCCAGTCGCAATAGGCCAGCGCGCGCTCGACCAGCGCTTCCTGCGTCAACAGCGGCTTGAGCTCGCCCCACAGCGCGATGCCTTCCAGCAGCGTGCCGGACTGATTCACGCGCGGCAGTCCGAAGGACAGCGTGGAGTCCATATGGAAGTGCGCGTCGACGAAAGGCGGCGCCACCAGCTGGCCCGCCGCGTCCACGGTCTGCGCGGCCTCGGCCTTCAGCGCCGGCTCCAGCGCCACGATGCGGCCGCCGGCGATGCCGATGTCGATGTTCTGGCGGCCATCGGGCAGCGTGCAGTGTCTAAGAATCAGATCGAGCATGGAAGTCCTTGCGGAAGGTTTCTGTTGTTCATGGTACTGCGCGCAACCTTCAGCGCTCTCCCTTGCGGTAGGGCTTCATCAGGGCTTGCGGGTAGGCGGCGCGGCGCGCCATCACCACCAGGGCGAGGATGGACAGGACGTAGGGCAGCATCAGATAGACCTGGTACGGCAACTCCGGCAGGCCGGGCAGCGCTGCGCCGCCTTGCTGCATGCGCAATTGCAGCGCGTCGAAGAAGGCGAAGATCAGTGCGCCCAGCAGCGCCTTGCCGGGCCGCCACGACGCGAACACCACCAACGCCACGCAAACCCAGCCGCGGCCGTTGACCATGTTGAAGAAGAAGGCGTTGAACGCCGCCAGCGTCAGGAAGCTGCCGGCCACGCCCATCAGTGCGGAGCCTGCCACGATGGCGCCCATGCGCAGGCGCGTCACTGACAGGCCCTGCCCTTCGGCCGCGGCCGGGTTTTCGCCCACCATGCGGATCGCCAGGCCGACGGGCGTGCGGTTCAGCACCCAGGCCAGTATCGGCACTGCGGCCAGGGCCAGCAAGGTCATGGGCGTCTGCCCCGCCAGCACCGGCCCGATGAGCGGAATGCCGTCCAGGAACTTCATTTCCGCAAACGGCGTGATCGTGGGCGGCGTGTTCACGCTGGGAAACGTGACGCGGTAGGCGAAGTAGCTCAGGCTGGTGGCCAGTAGCGTCACGCCCAGGCCGGACACGTGCTGCGACAGGCCCAGCGGCACGGTCAGCACGGCGTGCAGCAGGCCGAACACGGCGCCCGCAAACGCGGCTGCAAGCACGCCCACGTAGAGCGGCGCGCCCAGGTACACCACCAGCCAGCCGGTGAAGGCGCCGGCGGCCATGATGCCTTCGATGCCCAGGTTCAGCACGCCCGCGCGCTCGCACAGCAGTACGCCCAGCGTGCCCAGTATCAGCGGCGTCGCCAGGCGCAGTACCGCCACCCAGAACGCCGACGAGCTCATCAGATCCATCCATTCCATGGCGCGCTCCTCAGGCCCGGTTGCGGCGCAGGCGGTACTGCGCGAATAGCGTCGCGACCAGCATGGCGAGCAACGAAGTGGCGACGATGACGTCGGCGATGTAGTTCGGCACCGCAATGGCGCGGCTCATGCTGTCCGCGCCCACCAGCATGCCGGCCACGAACAGGCTGGCCAGGATCACGCCCAGCGGATGCAGGCCGGCCAGCATGGCGACCACCACGCCGGTGTAGCCATAGCCCGGCGACATATCGAGCGTGACGTAGCCGGTGCGGCCCGCTACTTCGATCGCGCCGGCCAGGCCGGCCAGCGCGCCCGACAGCATGGCGGTGCCCAGCATCACACGGTTCACCGGCAAGCCCAGGAAGCGCGAGGCGTGCGCGTTGGCGCCGACCGCGCGCATCTGGAAGCCGAACACGGTATAGCGATTCAGCAGCCACAGCCCCAGCGCCAGGCCGGCCGCCCACAAGAGGCCGGTATGGGCGCGGGTGCGCTCGATCAGCTTGCCGAGCTCCAGGTCGCCGTTGAGCGCCACGGACTGCGGCCAGCCCATGGCCATGGGATCCTTCATGGGGCCGTCCAGCATCATCGACACGAACAGCAGCACGATGAAGTTGCCCAGCAGCGTGGTCACCACTTCATCCACGCCCAGCCGGGTCTTGAGAATGGCGGGGATCAGCAGCAGCAAGGCGCCGGCCAGGGCTGCCGCCAGCATCATGCCGGCAAACAGCGCGGGCACGGGCAGGTCGAAGCCGGTGCCGTCATGCAGGCCGCCCACCGCCACCGCGGCCAGTGCGCCCAGATATAGCTGGCCCTCGGCGCCGATGTTGTAGAAGCGCGCGCGGAATGCCACTGCACAGGCTAGGCCGGTCAGCATTAGCGGAGTGGCGCGGGTCAGTGTTTCGGACAGCGCAAAGCGCGAGCCGAACGCGCCTTCGAATAGCAAGGCATAGGTGCGGCCCACGGGGGCGCCAGCCCAGGCCACCAGCAGGGTGCAGACCGCCAGCGTGAAGGCGATGGCCGCGAAGGGCGCCAGGGCCAGCGCCAGGCGGCTGGGCTCCGGGCGGCGTTCCAGGATCAGTTTCATGCGAGTAATGCTCGATAGGTAGTGGAGACGCGCGGGACGCAGCGGGTTTTCATCCCTGCGTGCCCGTCATGGCCAGGCCCACCGTGGCGGGCGTCCATTCGGACACCGGCTTCACGGCGATCAGCTTGCCGCCGCACAGCACGGCGATGCGGTCGGCCAGCGCGAAGATCTCTTCCAGGTCCTCGGATACCAGCAGGACGCCTGCGCCACGGGTGCGCGCTGCCAGCAACTGCTCGCGTACATAGGCGACCGCGCCGATGTCCAGGCCCCAGGTGGGCTGGTCGGCCACGATGAAGCGCGGTTCGCGCGCCAGCGTGCGGCCCAGGATCAGCTTCTGCATGTTGCCCCCGGACAGGCTGCGGGTGCGTACGTCCAGCGACGCGGCCCGCACGTCGAACTGCTTGGCCAGGGCCTGGGCATAGGCTTTGCCGGCACGCGCCCGGATCAGGCCCCAACGCGCGAAGCGCGGGTCCTTCAGGTCTTCGACAATGGCGTTTTCCCACAAGGGGCTGTCGCCGATCACGCCTTCGCCGTGGCGGTCTTCAGGGATGCGGCCGACGTGGGCCGCGGTCCAGCCGGCCGGCGTCGTGGGCGCCGCCGCATGCTCGGGGCCCAGGCGGATGGTGCCGTCGGTGGGCTGGCGCAGGCCGGTCAGCACCGACACCAGCGCCTGCTGGCCGTTGCCGGCCACGCCTGCGATCGCCACGATTTCGTGCTTGTGGACAACCAGGTCCAGGCTGTCCAGGCGCGTCGTCCCGTCGCGACCGTCGCGCACGGTCACTTGAGACAAGGTCACTACGGGCGCGGCCTGCTCGGCCGCGGCCACGGCTTCGGCGTGCGGCATGACGACCTTGCGGCCCACCATCAGCTCGGCCAATTCGGCCGGGCTGGTGCTGGCGGTTTCGCGCTCGGCCACCAGCTTGCCCTGGCGCAGTACCGCCACGCGGCCCGACACCGCCATGACTTCGTCGAGCTTGTGCGAGATGAAGATCACGGCCAGGCCTTCATCGACGAAGCCGCGCAGGGTGGCAAAGAGGTCCTGCACTTCCTGCGGCGTGAGCACCGCGGTCGGCTCGTCCAGGATCAGGACGCGCGCGCCGCGGTACAGCGCCTTCAGGATCTCGACTCGCTGCTTCTCGCCGACTGACAGCGTGCCGACGCGCGCGTCCGGATCCACACCCAGGCCGAAGCGTTGGCCGAGTTCAACCAGGCGCTGGCGCGCCTTGCCGCGGCCGGACGCCAGCTTCCACAGCGATTCCGTGCCGACCATGATGTTGTCCAGCACGGTCAGGTTGTCGGCCAGCGTGAAGTGCTGATGCACCATGCCGACCCCGGCCGCCAGCGCGGCGTCGGGCCGGCCGGCCGGCAAGGCCTGGCCGAAGACTTCGATGTTGCCGGCGTCGGCCACGTAATGGCCGAACAGGATCGACACCAGGGTCGATTTGCCGGCGCCGTTCTCGCCCAGCAAGGCCAACACTTCGCCCTGGCGCAGCGTGAGCGATATGTCGTCGTTGGCCGTGAGGCTGCCAAAGCGTTTGGTGATCCCCGTCAGTTGCAGGGCGAGAGGCGCGTGGTTCATCGTGCCGAGGACTTGGGTTCTTTGTCGTTGACCTTGACGCTGAAGCTGCCGTCCAGGATGGCCTTCTGCTTGGCCTGGACCTTGGCCATCAGGTCGGCGGGAATCTTGCTTTCGAAGGTGCCCAGCGGCGCCAGCGAGGAACCCTTGTGCTTCATCAGAGAATACTGGCCGTAGTCGTCGGCCTTGAACGTGCCGGCGCGCACCTGCTTGAGCGCTTCCTCGATGGTGGGTTCCATGCTCCACAGCGCCGAGGCGACCACGGTCTCCGGATACTGCTGCTGCGTGTCGATGACGTTGCCGATGGCCAGCTTGCCGCGTTCCTTGGCGGCGTCCGACACGCCGAAGCGCTCGGCGTAGAGCACGTCCGCGCCCTTGTCGATCATGGCGAAGGCGGCTTCCTTGGCCTTCGGGGGATCGAACCAGGAACCGATGAAGGTCACGGTGAATTCGGCCTGCGGGTTCACTTCCTTGGCGCCTTCGATGAAGGCGTGCATCAGGCGGTTCACTTCAGGAATGGGGTAGCCGCCCACCAGGCCGATCTTGCCCGTCTTGCTCATGCCGCCGGCGATCATGCCGGTCAGGTAGGCGGGTTCCTGGATGTAGTTGTCGAACACCGAGAAGTTGGGCTGCTGCGGCTTGCCCGAGGAGCCCATCAGGAAAGCGGTCTGCGGATAGTCCTTGGCCACCTTGCGGGCGGCGGCTTCCACGGCGAAGGCCTCGCCCACCACCAGCTTGTTGCCTTGTTCCGCGTACTGGCGCATCACGCGCTCGTAGTCGGCGTTGGTGACGTTTTCCGAGAACGTGTATTCGATCTCGCCGCGATCGCGGGCCGCGACCAGCGCCTTGTGGATGCGCGACACCCATTGCTGTTCGACCGGCACCGTGTAGATGGCGGCGACCTTGGTCTTGGCGGGCGCCTGGGCCAGGGCGGCGCCCGAGAACATCAGCGCGCCGGCGGCGGCCGCGGCCAGCTTGAGCAGGCCGCGGCGGGCGATGCCGGCGACGGACGGGGTGGAAGAGGCTTTCATGCGGGTGACTCCTGCGAAGGGAGGGAAAGGGATGGGAATTGGAGGCGATGCGCGTTCGACGCCGTCCTGCGCGCCGCTGCTGCGCGCGCGGCAGCGCCCGGTTCCCTATGGCAGCCGCTGGCAGGCGTGCCGGGGCTAGCGTACGGGAACGAGGGCGTGGGATCGGTCATCGAATGGGAGCGCCAGGAGGCGCACCCATCCGAATGGTCGGGTTCGCAGCCAGCCCTGGCGAAGCAATTTGTATGCCATGGGGCATTCCCGCGACAAGTCGGGGAAACCTGATGGCCGGGCAGGATTATAGGCACCCTGGCGGGGATTGGTGGCACCAGAGCGGTGCGTGTCTGCCAAGGGGTGGACAGAGTGCGTAACCAGGTCAAAGTTCAGGGAGTCTGAAATTTCATCTGGGCAGGGGGCAAGAATCCTGGCGACGCTTCATTATTGGGCCTTGAACTCTGTTTGCACACTGGCGAAGGAAACAGAGCGGGCAGGTACACGCCAGTCTGAGAGAGTGGCGGCGGTGCGGGCCGACTTGACGTATCGGTCGCACAAATAGGGAGGCCCCACCGAAGTGGGGCCATCGTTCGGACCTAGTTGCATCACCAGCATTCACATCTGGGAGTGGCTTTTCTAGGGCAGCGCGTTGACTGTACCGTTTTTGAGCATGACTTTCAACCAAGCTTTCGGCGATGTGTGCAGGAGCGCCCTGCTTGGAAGGGGAGAATAGGACTAATGGAATGGAAACTGCGGGAAACGGTGTTCTCCGCCCCGCGAATGGGGCGCTATCTGAACAGCTATGGCGGAGACGCGTTGCGGGCGGCCGTTGCCTACGATCACAATGTCCGGTTGGCGCAGGCGCTGATGCCCGCCTTGCAGACAATGGAGATCGTTCTTCGCAACGCCGTCCATCGAAGCCTGAGCAGGTCGATGGGAAGCGCCGACTGGTGGAATGGTCTGCCCTCCCCTGAGTTCGAGTGGCTGCACGTGGCGGTGGGAGACGCGGGGATCAAGATCCAGCGACGCCGGGAACGCGTCACTACTGACAAGATCGTTGCCGAATTGACTTTTGGATCGTGGACGCGGCTGTTCAATGCCCAGCATGGGCGCACGTTATGGGGGCGCCTCCTCCTGGCCTTTCCCACCTGTCCGAAAGCCAAGCGCCGACGTGGCCCGATCAGTTCGTCCCTGAACCGCATTCGGGATTTGCGCAACCGGGTCATGCACCATGAACCGCTGCTGTGGGTAGAGCCTTCGGTGAAGGATATCCATGGCGATATCCAGGAGGTCCTGGATTGGATCGATCCGGGCATCAACCGCTGGCTCGTCCATCACGACTCCTTGCCAGCGAGATGGGCTGAATGCGCGGCGATTTGAACCGTCCAGCCCAGACTGAACGAAATTCGATGCATGGAACGGGCCGTTGCGGCTGCCCACACCCCGATCCAGGGCCCGCGCGCCTAAAATCCCAGGCATGAGCCGCGCGCGTGGCGTGGCAAGCTGGAAGACCCCATGCAAGATATACAACTGCTGCTGGAACAGTACGGCGGGTGGCTGGTGTTCGCCAACGTGCTGGTCGAGCAGGCCGGCCTGCCGGTGCCCGCCTATCCCATGCTGATTGCCGCCGGCGCGCTGGCCGGCGCAGGTGGGTGGCTCGTGCCCTGGATGGCGGCTACGGTCGCCTGCCTGCTGGCCGACAGCCTTTGGTACGTGGCCGGCCAGCGCTACGGCTCGCGCCTGTTGGGCGTGATCTGCAAGATGTCGCTGTCGCAGGACTCCTGCATCCGGCAGACGCAGCGCCTGTACCTGCGCATCGGCGTGCGCGCGCTGCTGGTGTGCAAGTTCCTGCCTGGCGCGGGGGCGTTGTCCACCGTGATGGCGGGCCTGACGGGTACGCCCTACCGCCGTTTCCTGGGCTACGACATCGTGGGCTCCCTGATCTGGTCGGGTTCGGCCCTGCTGCTGGGCGGCCTGTTCCACAACGTGGTCAACGATGTGCTGGAAATCCTAGGCACCTACGGTGCGATGGGGCTGGGCGTGCTGGCGGCGGTGCTGGCGCTGTACATCCTGGCGCGCTTCCTGCGGCGCCGGATCCTGCTGCGCAGCCTGCGCGTGATTCCGCGCCTGTCAGTGGACGAGCTGATGCAGTGGCGCCAGGACGGCCGCAATGCGCTGGTGTTCGACGTGCGCCCCGAGGCGGTGCGCGAAGAGCAGCGCATCCCCGGCGCCATCGCCGTGGACCTGAAAGCGCCCTTGCCCCGGCTGGATGCCCAGGCGCTGGAATCCGACATCGTCGTGTACTGCGCCTGCCCCAACGAGGTGTCGGCCGCGCTGCTGGCGTCGCGGCTGCGCGCCGCGGGCTACCCCAAGACCTGGGCCTTGCGCGGCGGTTACCAAGCCTGGCAGGAGCACGAACACCCGCTCCCCCCGCAAGGCGCATAATTCCGCCATGAGCCCGCGCAGACGGCGGGCGGCCTACAAGGAGAGACAGGCATGCGGATTTTGTTCTTGGGCGCCGGCGGCACCGGCGGCTACTTTGGCGGACGGGCGGCCCAGGCGGGCGCGGACGTGACCTTCCTGGTGCGCGAGCCGCGCGCCGCGCGGATCCGCGAACAGGGCCTGCGCATCAAGAGCCCGCTGGGCGATGCCACGCTGCAGCCGCAGCTGGTCACGCAACAGACCCTGCAAGGCAGCTACGACGTGGTGGTGCTGAGCTGCAAGGCCTATGACCTGGCCAGCGCCATCGAGGCCATCCGTCCCGCGGTCGGGCCCGATACCGCCGTGCTGCCAATCATGAACGGCGTGCTGCAGTACGACGTGCTGGACCGCGAATTCGAGCCGCATCGTGTGCTGGGCGGACTGTGCCAGATCAACGCCACCCTGGGCCCCGAGGGCGAAGTGGTGCATCTGGGCAAGTACGCCAACATCGTCTTCGGCGAACGCGCCGGCCCCGCCCGCAGCGAACGCTGCGTCGCGCTGGAACAGGCCCTGGCCGGCGGCGAATACGTCAGCCGCCTGAGCACCGACATCTACCAGGACATCTGGGAAAAATACGTGTTCCTGACCACGCTGGCCGCAGCCACCTGCCTGATGCGCGGCTCGGTCGGGCAGATTGCCTCTACCGACGACGGCATCGACATCATGAGCGGGCTGCTGCAGGAATCGCAGGCCGTTGCCGCCGCGTCGGGCCACGCCGTGCGGCCGGAGGCTGACGCCTCGGCGCGCAAGCTGATTACCGACCGTACCCAGCCCGTCACCGCGTCGATGTTCCGCGACCTGAGCCAGGGACTGCCGGTGGAGGCCGACCACATCGTCGGCGACATGGTGCGGCGCGCCCGCACCCTGGGCGTGGACGCGACCTACCTGCGCACGGCTTACGCGCATCTGCAGGTCTATCAGGCGCAGCGCGCCGCGGCCTGAACGCCGCCCTGTCTGGCGGCCCCCTGTTCAAGCGGGCCCGCCGGGAGCACACTGGCCTGACGGCGGCGAAGACGCCGGCAGGGCTGCCTCTTCGGTTCGTTCCGGGTGGGTTTGCCAGGTATTGGTGCATAAATTGCAAAAAACTCATCCGGTTTTACGGGTTTTTTGATCGGATTTGTACGAATAGTATGGCTTTGCCTGAGCCGGAGCGTTGCGCCGCAAGTTGCGGCGGCTCTGGCTCCCCTACCCAAGGAGCAAGACCATGAAAGTTGCATTGATCGGAATCACCGGCCGCGTGGGTTCGCGCGTGGCGGACGAATTGCTCAAGCGCGGCCACCAGGTCACGGGCATCGCCCGCAACCTGTCCGACGTGAATCCGCAGCTCGGCCTGACCATCAAGCAGGGCGACGCCACCGATCCCGAAGCGCTGACCTCGTTGCTGAAGGGCCACGACGCCGTGATCAGCGCGTCGCGCTTCGTATCGTCGGACGCCAAGCCGCTCCTGAGCGCCGTGAAGGACGCGGGCGTGCCGCGCCTGCTGGTGGTCGGCGGCGCGGGCAGCCTGCTGGTCGCCCCAGGCAAGATGCTGATCGACACCCCCGAATTCCCCGATGCCTACAAGCCCGAGGCGCGCGCCGGCGTGGTGTTCCTGGACACGCTGCGCCATGAAAAAGTGCTGAACTGGACCTTCCTGTCGCCTTCGGCGCTGTTCGAGCCGGGCGAGCGCACTGGCCAGTTCCGTTTGGGCGATGACACCCTGCTGGCCGATGACGAAGGCAAGAGCTGGATCTCGATGGAAGACTATGCCATTGCGCTGGTCGATGAACTCGAAACGCCCAAGCATTCGCGCCGCCGCTATACCGTCGGCTATTGATCCCGGCCGTCCGCGGATCACGAAGGGCCTCGGCAAGAGGCCCTTTCCATTGGGGGCCTAGGCCCGGAATCCATGTTTTTGTTTGTAAACTGGCGCACCGCCAGCCGGCGTTCCGACACCTGAGTTTGCCCCGTATGCGTATGAAGTTGAAATCGTTGGCCCTATGTCTGCTGGTTGCCGCCACCTGTCTGGCAGCCGCGCCGGCTAGCGCGGCCGCACCCCAGTCCAACAAGGACCTCGTGGTGGCGTTCTTTCGCATGATGTTCCAGGACCGCGACGTCGACGAGGCGGTGCGCCTGTACGTCAGCCCGAATTACGTCCAGCACAACCCCTATATGCAGGATGGCGTTGGTCCGCTGGTGGATTTCTTTCCCGCCTATTTCGAGCAGCATCCGCAGTCCATCGTTGAAATCAAGCGCGTGATTGCCGAGGGCGACCTGGTGCTGATCCACAACCTGTGGCGCGATTCGCCGGAAGACCGCGGCCAGGCCGTGATGGACATCTTCCGGGTGGAGGACGGCAAGATCGTGGAACACTGGGACGTGAGCCAGGAAATCCCGGAGAATCCCGCCAACAAGAACGGCATGTTCTAGGAAGCGCCGCATGTCCAGCATCGAACCCGTAGACCTGTCCCGCGCCTATCTGCTGCTGAACCACGGCCCCACGGTGCTGGTGACCAGCGCCCATGGCGATGCGCGCAACGTCATGGCGGCCGCCTGGGCCATGCCCCTGGACTTCAGTCCGCCCAAGATGCTGGTGGTGGTGGACAAGAACACCTACACGCGCGGCCTGATCGAGGCGTCGGGCGAATTCGCGCTGTGCATCCCGTCGCGCGCGCAGGCCCGCGCCACGCTGCGGGTGGGCACCGATTCCGGGCGCGACGAAGACAAATTCCAGGCCAGCGGCCTGACGACCTTCCCCGCCAGCAAGATCGGCGCGCCGCTCATCAGCGGTTGCCTGGGCTGGCTGGAATGCCGCGTCGTGCCCGAACCGCACAACCAGCAGGCCTACGACCTCTTCATCGGCGAAGTCGTGGCCGCGTGGGCCGCGCCTGAAGTGTTTTCCGGCAATCGCTGGCATTTCCCCGACGACGAGCGCCGTTCGGTCCATTACGTGGCGGGCGGCTCCTTCTTCGCCACCGGCGAAGCCTTCAACGTTTCCGATCCGGAGTAACCATGATGCGCAGCGTATATCTGGCGGGTTTCGACGTGTTCCTGCCTGATGCGGCGGCGCACGGCAAACGCTTGAAGGCGCTGTGCGCCACCTACGGTTTCGACGGCCTGTTTCCGCTGGACAATGAAGCGCCGCAGGGCTTGTCCGGCCAGGCGCTGGCCCAATGGATCTATCGCGAGAACGTCGCGCTCATCCGGCGCGCGGACATGGTGATGGCGAACCTCAATCCGTTTCGCGGCGCCGAACCCGATTCGGGCACGGCATTTGAAGTCGGCTACGCCATTGCCTGCGGCAAGCCGGTATGGGCTTACACCGGCCAGGCAGGCTCGTTGATCGATCAGGTGGCGGTGGGGGCTGCGGCAGACGACGGCGCATCGCGCATGGTCGATGCCGAGGGCTACACCGTGGAAGACTTCGGCCTGAACCTGAATCTGATGCTGGCGTGCAGCGCCCGCATCGTCACGGGCAGCGCCGCCGACTGCCTGGCGCAGATGGCCCGCGAACCGGGCCGCTGACCGTCCCGAACCATGGCGCGGCTAGCTGCGCGCCGTTTTCGCTGCCTTTGCTGCCTTCGCTGCCTTCGCTGCCTTCGCTGCCTTCGGCGGCGCGCGGCGCGCGGCGGGTTCGCCCAGGTATCCCATCACCGCGTTGACCACGGCCTGTTCCAACTGCTGCGTCGAGAATCCCGCGGGCGGTTCCAGCGCCGCGGCATGCACCAGTGACTCCATGATGCGCAACACCACATAGGTCGCCAGATCCCGGTCCTGCTGCGCGATTTCGGCGCGATGCAGTTCCAGAAGATGGCGCATGCGCCTGTGGATATCCTGGTCCGCGCGGCTGTGTTCGTGCGGCTGGTCGAACAGCGGAAACTCCCTTTCCAGCACGCGGTGCAGCGCGGGTTCCAGCAGGTGGGCGTGCAGCATCGCCTCGACGATGGCCGCGACGCGCTCGCGCAGCGTGGCCGCGGGATTGCTGTCCAGGACCGAGTCGATGACGTCCAGCATCTGGTTGTCGTGGCGGTTGTGCAGCGCCGCGATCAGGGCGTTCTTGTTGGGGAAGTACTGATACAGCGAGCCGACGCTGACGCCGGCTGTTTCCGCGATCAGATTGGTATTGGTGCCCGCATAGCCGTGGGTGGCCAGAACGCGAGCCGTGGCTTGCAAAATCGTCTCTACGGTGTGCTGGGATCTGAGCTGGCGCGGCGATTTCCGGGGCTGTGGGATGGCGGTCATGGGTACTGTGAAAGGCGAGTATCGAATATGAGCAATGGCTCATAAAATTTCCAGCAGGCAATCCGGTTCATCGCCCGCACACGGGGATTATGCCATCGGCGGTTTTCAAACTGGTTCCGGTTTGCGCATCTCTCACTTAAGGAAATTCAATGTCGCATTCATCGACGGCCGGGGTCATGCCCGCGGCCCAGGGGCCCGTGCGCTCTGTCTTCGCGCAAGTGCTGCCGCTCGCGCTGGCGGTATTCGTCGGGTTCTTCATGATTGGCCTGCCCATGCCGGTGCTGCCTCTGTATGTGGACGGCACGCTGGCGCTGGGCGCGCTGGTGGTCGGGGTGGTGGCCGGCCTGCAGTTCGCCGCCGCCCTGTTGTCGCGCGCCTATGCGGGCTCGCTTGCCGACCGCCGCGGCGCCAAGCGCGCGGTGGTGGGCGGTTTTGTGCTGGGCTCCATCGCGGGCCTGTTCTATCTGCTGGCCGATGACCTGTCGGCGCGGCCGCAGGCGGCGCTGGCCGCGCTCTTGGCCGGACGCGCGCTGATGGGCTGCGCCGAAAGCCTGATCGTCACCGGCGCCCTGAGTTGGGGCGTGGGCCGCGTGGGGCCGCAGAACGCGGGCCGCGTGATGGCCTGGGTCGGCGTGGCGATCTACGCCGCCTATGCGCTGGGCGCGCCCGCCGGCATGCGGCTCTACGGCGTCACGGGCTTTGCGGGCATCGCCTGGGCCACGGCGCTGATTCCCCTGGCGGCCCTGGCGCTGGTGCTGCCTTTGCGCGGGGTGCGTGCGGCAGGCGGCGTGCGTACGCCTTTCTACAAAGTGCTGGGTCTGGTGCTGCTGCCCGGCGCGGGCCTGGCGCTGGCCAGCGTCGGCTTTGGCGTGATCACTGCGTTCGTCAGCCTGCTGTTTTCGCAGCGTGGTTGGGATGGCGCAGCGTGGATGTTCACTGCGTTCGGCGTGGGCTTCATCCTGGCGCGGGTGTTCTTTGCCGGCCTGCCGGACAAGCTGGGCGGCGCGCGCGTGGCGCTGGTGTGCGTGCTGATTGAAGCGGCGGGGCAGTGGCTGATCTGGACCGGAACCACGCCGGCATGGGCCTATGCCGGCGCGCTGCTGACGGGCGCGGGCTATTCGCTGGCATTCCCCGCTTTTGGCGTGGAAGCCGTGCGCCGCGTGCCGGCGGCCAGCCGGGGCGCTGCCATGGGGGCGTATGTGGCCTTCCTGGACGTGGCTTTGGGACTGAGCAGTCCGGCGGCGGGCTGGCTGGCCGGCGAGCAAGGCTATGGCGCGGTGTATGCGATGGGCGGCGCGTGCGCGCTGGCGGCGATGGTCGTCGCCATGGCGCTCAGGACGCGTAGGTAAAAAAGGCGGCCGCCGGTTCCGGCGCCGCCTGCTCAAGATCAGACCGTCGCGGCCATCTCCAGCACTTCGTCGTCGATCGCCTCGGCCTGGCCGTCCTTCAGCTGTTGCAGATGGTCGGCCAGTTCCGCGATGGTCAGCGCCACCAGTCCGTGCTGCGCGGCATAGCGCTCAAGCGCGGCGCCGCGCATCATCGTGCCGTCGGCATTCATCAGTTCGCACAGTACGCCGGCCGGGCGCAGGCCGGCCAGCACGGCCAGGTCCACCGAGCCTTCGGTGTGGCCGCGGCGGGTCAGCACGCCGCCCGGCTGGGCGCGCAGCGGGAACACATGGCCCGGGCTGACGATGTCATCGCTTTGCGCCGACGGCGAAATGGCGGCGCGGATGGTGGTGACGCGGTCCACGGCCGACACGCCGGTGCTGACTCCTTCGCGCGCTTCGATGGAAACGGTGAAGGCGGTGGCAAAGCGGCTCTGGTTGCGCTGGACCATGGGGGGCAATTCAAGCCGGTCCAGGGTTTCGCCGGGCAGGCACAGGCAGACGATGCCGCTGCCGTCGCGAATCAGCTGCGCCATCACAGGCACGGTCAGCTTGTCGGCGGCCACGATCAGGTCGGCTTCGTTCTCGCGGTCGAAATCGTCCATGAGAATGACGGGACGGCCCAGGCGCAGATGATGCAGGGCGCGCTGCAAGCGGGCGGCAAAAGGCTGCGAAGCCAGGCTGGGGATGGGGGACTGCGGGGTAAGGGTAACGTTGGACATTTGAAACGCTCTCGCAAGTTGAAAGGGGCGAAAAACGTTTCAGGGCTACTCGACAGCCGAACGCAATACGGCAGTCCGGGCGCGGGTGCGCCCGGTGCTACCGTTGTGCCGGCACATCTTCTCTCATCCGGACTATGACCGTCGGCCCTGGCATCTCACCAGATCTGCTGACCCCGGTGTCCGTGAAGGACGCCGGGCGCTCGCGGGCTCGCCATATTGCATGGCATACCGCCGGTGGGGAATTACACCCCGCCCTGAAGACGTACTGCATGTCGTGTTAACGACCTTGCGGATTGTACGCCTGTCCGGGGCTGGGGCCGGAATACGCTTGCTGCGCCTGGGGTCTTCGGCGGGGCGGGGTCGGACCCCGCTGATGCTCAGGCGCCGGCTTCGACGGCCTCGGGCTCGTCGGCTTTCTTTTTCTTCTTGGCCGGCAGCGCCAGCATGGTGCCGCGGCACGGCGGCGTGCCGCAGAGGCAGCGGTAGCCTTCCTTCAGTTTCTTGGTGATGCGGCCGTCCAGCACCAGGCCGTAGTCATACGACAGCTCGGTGCCGCGCGGAATGTCCTGCAGCGCGACGATGTAGACGCGCTTGCCGTGCTTGCCTTCCTGGGCTTCGCAGTTGGGCTGGCAGGAATGGTTGATCCAGCGCGCATCATTGCCCTGGTCGCCGCCGTCGATCACGCGGCCGGAGCTCAGTGCGAAGAAGAAAGTGTGGAAGGGATCGTCCGGATTGGTCGGATGACGGCGGTCGGCTTCCTTGGCGCTGATGCGTTCGCCGCCGTACTCGATGATGCGCGTGCCCGCGGGAATCTTGCGCGCGGCGAAGACGCCGTTGCCGTGCAGCTTGGAGCGGCGGACGGCATACCAGGGCTTGATCGGGGTGTCTTCGTTGGTCATTGCTCGATGGAAGTGGCGGTGAGACGAAACAGAATTATATCGGCGCGTTTTTGACAGCTTGATGGGCGTATAGTGTGCGCCGCCTTGTTCCTCCGGTTAGCACCATGATTGTCCGTCCGCGTCCTTCCGCGCTGGCTTTGTTCTTTGTCTTGCGCGGGTCCATCATCCCGCGGATCCTCAGCCGCATCCTCGTCATCACGGCGCTGTCCTGCTTCGTGGTGTGGATGTACCACCAGGCATGGTTCTCGCCCGCCCATCTGTCGGCGGTGCCGTTCTCGCTGTTCGGCCTGGCCCTGTCCGTGTTCATGGGCTTTCGCAACAACGTCTGCTACGACCGCTGGTGGGAAGCGCGCAAGCAATGGGGCGAACTGATCGTGCAGGCGCGCAGCCTGGCGCGCGAAAGCGCGGTGCTGCTGGCGGCCAGCACCGCCAACCCGGTGCAGGAACGCATCGTGCGCCGTTGCATCGGCTTCGGCTACGCGCTGGCGGCGCGGCTGCGTCAGGAAGACATGGCTTCTGCCGCGCGCCCCTGGGTGCAGCAGGACGAGGCCGAGACCCTCAACGGCTGCCGCAACGTGCCCGACGCCCTGCTCATGGCCATCAACCGCGACCTGGCGGCCTGTCTGCGGCGCGGGGAGCTGAGCGACATCCTGTACCAGGCCCTGACCCAGCGCGTGGCCGCCTGCGCCGCCATCCAGGCGGCTTGCGAGCGCATCAAGTTCACGCCCTCGCCCTTCGCCTATTCGCTGCTGCTGCATCGCACGGCCTGGCTGTTCTGCCTGTTGCTGCCCTTCGGCCTGGTGGGCACGCTGGAATACATGATGCCGGCGGCCGTCACCATCGTGGCCTACACCTTCTTCGGCCTGGACGCGGTGGGTGATGAACTGGAAGACCCCTTCGGCTCCGACGAGAACGACCTGCCGCTGTCGGCGCTGGCCCGGGTGATCGAGATCGACCTCCTGGAAGGCCTGGGCGTGCGGCCTCTGCCCGAGCCCGCCGTGCCGGTGGATTTCGTGCTGCGCTAGGGCGGAGCCTATTCCGCCAATCCCGTCAACGGCAGCTTGGTTTCCTTCAACCGGCGCAGCACAAAGCAGGATTTGCTGTGCCGGATGCCCGGGATGCGGTAGAGCTGTTCGCGCAGCAGCCGTTCGTAGTCGCGGGTGTCGCGCACGGCGATGCGGATGTAATAGTCGTAGTCGCCCGAGACCAGGAAGGCTTCGAGGACCTCGGGTATCTGCGCCAGCGCCCGGCCGAACTCGTACAGCGTTTCCTCGCTGTGGCTCTCCAGGGTGACGTGGACAATGACCGTGTCCATGAAACCCAGGCTGGCCGGATCGATGTCCACCGTATAGCCGCGGATGACGCCTGCGCTTTCCATGCGCTTGATGCGGTTCCAGCACGGCGTGGACGACAGGCCCACCGCCGCGCCGATGTCGTTCAGGCTGGCGCGCGCGTTGTCCTGCAGCACCTTGAGTATGGCGAGATCAAATTTGTCCAGGTTCATTTTCTTTGATTCCTTAAAATCAAAGATAAATTTACTCCGTCCGGCGGTTATCCGTGGAAAAGAAGATAAATATTCTTCCGATCTACGAATAAGATAGATAGCATGAACGATCGCCTGCACCCCACCGCCGCCGCCGCGCTTGCCGCCACTGAACGCCCCGCTGACAACGGGGCGAAAATTCTGCTCGATACGCTGATCGCGTGTGGCGTGGATACCATTTTCGGGTACCCCGGCGGCGCGGTGCTGCCGCTGTACGACGCCCTGTACGCCGAGCCGCGCCTGCGCCACGTGCTGGTACGGCACGAACAGGCCGCCGTGCATGCTGCCGAAGGCTATGCTCGCAGCACCGGCCGCACCGGCGTGGTCTTCGTCACTTCCGGTCCGGGCATGGCCAACACCACGTCCGGCCTGCTGGATGCCATGTGCGATTCGATCCCGGTGCTCTGTATCAGCGGCCAGGTTGCCACGGCCGCCATCGGCACGGACGCCTTCCAGGAGTGCGACGCCATCGGCATCTCTCGCTCCGTGACCAAATGGAATACGCAGGTCCGTTCGGTGGACGACGTGGCAGCGGTGACGGCCCGCGCTTTTGAGCTGACCCGCCAGGGCCGCCCCGGCCCGGTGCTGCTGGACTTCCCCAAGGACGTGCAGCTGGCCGTGCCTCGCGACGCGGACGATGATGCCGTGCCCTCGCAACAGAAGCTGGCCGCGCTGCGCGCACGCCGCCAGGCGGGCAAGCTGGCGCCCAAGCTGCCGCAGTCGGCCGTGCGTCGCGCCGCCGCCTTGATCGCGCAGGCCAAGCGCCCCATCTTCTACGGCGGCGGCGGGCTGGTGAACGCCGGCCCCGAGGCCTGCGAGGCCTTTACCGACCTGGTGCGCCACACCGGCGCGCCCTGCACCCTGACCCTCATGGGCCTGGGCGCATTCCCCGCGTCCGACGCGCAGTTCGTCGGCATGCTGGGCATGCACGGCACGGTCGAGGCCAACCTGGCCATGCATAACGCCGACTTGGTGGTCTGCATCGGCGCCCGCTTCGATGACCGCATCACCGGCAAGCTGTCGGAGTTCTGCCCGCATGCGCGCAAGATCCACATCGACATCGACCCGGCTTCCATCAACAAGGTGGTGCGCGTGGACGTGGCGCTGGTGGGCGACTGCCTGCCGCTGGTGCGCGCGCTGCGCGCCGAACTCGGCGAGGAACCCATGGACGCGGCGCGGCTGGCGCCCTGGTACAAGCGTATCGACGTCTGGCGCGCCCAGGACTGCCTCGGCTATACCCCGGCGGCCGACGCGATCCTGCCGCAGCATCTGATGGCGCGCCTGAACGACGCGCTGTCCGACCGCGATGCCATCGTTTCCACCGACGTGGGCCAGCACCAGATGTGGGCCGCGCAGTACCTGCGCTTCGACAAGCCCAACCGCTGGCTGACCTCCGGCGGCGCCGGCACCATGGGCTATGGCGTGCCCGCCGCCATCGGCGCGCAGGTCGCCCATCCGGACAAGACCGTGGTCTGCGTCAGCGGCGACGCGTCGGTGCTGATGAACATCCAGGAACTGTCCACCGCCATGCAGCACCAGACGCCCGTCAAGGTCGTGTTGTGCAACAACGGCTACATGGGCATGGTGCGGCAATGGCAGGAGCTGATCCACGGCGGGCGCTACAGCCACAGCTACAACGCCTCGCTGCCCGACTTCGTGGCGTTGGCCCGCGCCTTCGGCTGGGGCGCGGCCCGCGTGGACGATCCGGCAAAGCTGGATGCCGCGCTCGCCGAATGCCTGGCGCATGACGGCCCCTACTTCCTGGACGTGGCGGTCGCGGCGCAGGAGAACTGCTTCCCGATGATGCCTGCTGGGCACGGGCATCAGAAGATGATGCTGGCCGAAGGCGTCTGGTATCAGGACGAGACGACCTGATCGCCGCAGGGCGGCATGCGCAGCCCTGCGCCCTGCTTCAGAACTGAATCGACAAGCCGCCGTCCACCACCAGCACGTGCCCGTTGACATATGACGCCGCGGGCGACGCCAGGAATACGGCGGCGCCCGCGATTTCTTCCGGTTCGCCCCAGCGTCCCATGGGATTGCGCGTGGCGATGCGCGGGCCCACATCGGGGTCCGCCACCATGGCGGCATTGGTCTCGGTGGCGAAGGTGCCGGGCGCGATGGCGTTGCTGGTGATGCCGTGGCCGCCGAACTCTGCCGCCAGCGCGCGCACCATGCCCGTCAACCCCTGCTTGGCCGCGGGATAGACCGCATCGCCCGAGCGCGCCAGCTCGCCCACCACCGAGGTGATGGCGATCAGGCGGCCGCTGCCCTGGCGCACCATGCGCTCGGCGGCGAACTTGGCCAGCAGCATGCCGGCGACCATGTCGGTGTCGATGAGTTCGCGGATCTCGGCGGGACTGGTGTCGCGCAGCGTCTTGCGGTTGCGCGCGCCGACGTTGTTCACCAGGATGTCCAGGCGGTGGTGGTCGCGGTCTATGTCCTGGAAAGCGCGTTCCATGGCGGCGTCGTCGCTGATGTCAAAAGGCAGCGCATGCGCATCCAGGCCGGCGGCGGTCAATTCAGCTGCCGCGGCCGCGACGGCCTCGGCGTTGCGGCCATTGATCAGTACGCGCGCGCCGCAGCCGGCCAATGCGCGCGCGATACAGAAGCCCAGCCCGCGGGCCGAGCCGGTCACCAGGGCGACTTGTCCCGTCAGGTCGAAGTTGCGCAGATACGGCAGCGTGTTCATGTCAGTCGTCCAAAGTGCTCTATCTCAATCAGGGCCGCGCGGATCCGGCTCCGCCGGTCCGCAGCGGCACCCCCTGGGGGGGAAGCGCGCAGCGTTGCGGGGGGGATTTATCTATTCTCGGAATTCCGGCGCCCAGTGCAGCAGCCGCCGTTCCAGCCAGGTCACACAATAAACCAGCGCGATGCCGACGATGGACAGCAGCGTCACCGCCGCGAACATGTCGGTGGCGTTCAGCGTCGCCAGCGCGGTGATCATCAGATAGCCCATGCCCGTGGTGGATCCGACGAACTCCGCCAGCACCACGCCGATCAGCGCAAAGCTGATGGCATTCGGCAAGGCCGCGAAGGTCCACGCGGCCGCGGTCGGGATGCGCACGCGCCACAGGATCTGGCGCGGCGAGCCGCCCAGCGTGCGGCAGAAATCCACCAGTTCGCGTTCTACTGCGCGTCCACCCTTGTAGGTGTTGAAGAACACCAGGAAGAACACCACGAACCATGACGTCACCACCTTGGAGGCAAGGCCCAGGCCGAAGAACATGGTGATGAGCGGCACGAAGGCGATGCGCGGCATCGAGTTGAAGGCCACGATGAAGGGATTGAACACGTCGGCCAGGAAGCGGCTGCGGCTGAGCGTCATGCCCACCACGAAGCCGCTGCCCACGCCCACCAGCAGTCCCACCATGGTGGCCTGCAAGGTCAGCCACAGGTGCGGCCAGACCGAACGCGGGCCGGGCTGCAGCCATTCCCACAGGCGCACGGCCACCCGCGAGGGCTGGCTGATGAAGAAGGGATCGAACAGTGTGTTCTGGGCGAACCAGGGGATGCGCGTGAGTATCTCCCAGGAGCCCAGGATGACGGCAAGTATCAGCACCTGCCACAGGGTGATGCGCAGCCGGCGCGCGATGCTGGCGCGGCGGTCCAGCCGCAGCTGGTCCTGCAGGGAATCGGCGGAGTAAGTGGTGGTCATGACGCGTAGGGATTCAGGCGGCGGCGCGGAACTGCTGTCCCAGCACACTCCAGAGGCTTTGCACATGGGTCACGAACTGCGGTGTTTCGCGCAGCGTGAAGACATCGCGCGGATGCGGGATCTCGATGCGCTCGTCCAGCAGCACGCGGCTGGGCGGGCCGGACAGCACCACCACGCGATCGGACAGCAGGATAGCTTCGTCGAGGTCGTGCGTGACCATGACGATGGTCTGGCCCAGCTTGCGCCAGATCTCGATCAATTCGCGATGCAGGTGGGTCTTGGTGTGCGTGTCCAGCGCGCCGAAGGGCTCGTCCAGCAGCAGGATGCGCGGTTCGACCGCCAGGCTCATCAAGAGCGCCACGCGCCGCCGCATGCCGCCCGACAACTGGTGCGGAAAGGCGTCGGCGAACTGGCTCAGGTGGCCCATTTCCAGTAGTTCCGCCACGCGGCGCTCGATCTTGTCGACGGCCACGCCCTGGAACTTCAGGCCCAGCGCCACGTTCTTCCTCACGCTGAACCAGGGCAGCAGCGTGTCCTTCTGGAAGATGTAGCCCAGGGCCGGCGGCACCTGCCCGTCCACGATCCGCCCGTCCACGTGGATCGTGCCGGTGGTCGGGCGCAGGAAACCCGCGATCATGTTCAGCAAGGTGCTCTTGCCGCAGCCGGACGGCCCGACGATGGAGACGAACTCGCCTTCCGGGATCGTCAGGCTGACCTCGCCCACTGCATGCGTGGTGGCCTGGCGCGTCTGGTAGGCCTTGCCCACCTTGTCCAGCGTGATCATCAGAGGCCCCGGGCGCGGCGCACGAAGCTCATGTTCACGCAACGGTCGTAGGGCACGGTCTTGATCTCGTCATTGGAGAACTGGCGGCCGTCGCCCATGATGGCCGTCATGCGGTCATAGGCATCCTGGGTGATGATGTTGTCCTTCAGGAACACCGTTTCCTTGTAGACGCCCAGCGTCTTTTCGATGGCGGCGCGCGGAAAGGCGTTCAGGTAATCGTCGTAGATCGCGTCGGTGACGGCGGCGGCGCTGTTGGCGCTGATGAAGTCCTGCGCGCGCACCAGCGCGATCACGAAGGCCTGCACCACTTCCGGGCGCTTCTGGATGGTGTCCTGCAGGGTCAGGGCCGCGATGCCGGGCACGTCGCCGCCCATGAATTCGTTCCACGAACTCTCGGTCGTGGCGTCGAAGATGGGCACGCCCCAGCCTTCCTGTTGCGCCTGTTCCATCATGGACATGGTGGCCATGCTGGCGGACACGGAACCGGTCTTGAGCGCGCCCAGCATGGTGGCCAGGTCGCCCAGCGGGCGGATGTCAACCTTGTCGGCCACGCCGGCCTTCTGCATCAGGTACAGCGCCATCAGCCAGGTGCTGGACTGCGGCTGGGTCGCGCCCACGCGCTTGCCGGCCAGGTCCTTCAGCGATTTGATCTTGCCGCTTTCAAAGTCCTCGCGGCGCACGATGACGTTGGCGTAGGTGAGCTTGCGGTCAAAGCCGAACACCAGCGTGGCGGGCTTGCCGGCCAAGGTGAGCGCGGGGGCGGCCGTGGCGGCGGTGGCACCGAACGCGATCTGGCCCGCGGCCAGCAGCTGGTTGGTGCGCGGGCCGCTTTGCGAATTCAGGTATTCGACTTCCAGCCCGCCTTCGCCGAAGTAGCCCTTTTTCAGCGCCACATAACCCGCGGCAAAGAACGGGTCGATGCTGCCCTGGCCGTAGACGACGCGGCCCAGCTTGGGCTGGGCGAACGCGACGCGGCCATTGACCAGGCTGATGCTGGCCAACGCGCCTGCGGCGGCCAGCACGCGGCGGCGGGTGGTGAAGTCGGGGCTGTTGCTCATGTCGTCCTCGGAATAGGTCTGGTTGCAGCGGTTTGGCGTAGACAATACCCCAGCAACTGGCGTCCAACAATGGAAAACGCCCGGTTGCCCGGGCGTCGTGCGCGATGGTCGGGAGGCGGCGGCGCCAGGCGCCGCGCCCGTTTTACGCGGCGGTCTTTTTCGGCGCAGCCTTCTTCACCGCTTTCTTGGCGGCCGTTTTCGTGGCCGTCTTGGTGGCGGTCTTCTTTACCGCGGCCTTCTTGGCCGGCGCTTTCTTTGCGGCGGTCTTGGTCGCGGTCTTGGCGGCCGTCTTGGCCGGTGCGCGGCCGGGCTTTTCAGGACGCGGCTCGAACTCGAAGCCGATCTTGCCGTCCGGCTGGCGGACGAGGAAGGCCTTGAACTTGCGGTTGGTGCGGCTGGAGACGAAGCCGTCGAGCAGGTCGGTGCGGCCGTTGGTCAGCAGCTTTTCCATCTGCTCGCGCGAGATCTCCTGCTGCAGGATGACCTTGCCCGAACGGAAATCGCAGCTCTTTTCGGGGCCGACGGATTTCTCGCAGACGTAGCTCATGCCGTGCTCGAACACGCGCGACTGGCACTTGGGGCAGGAGCCCACCGGCGTGTGGCCGGAGAAGTCCACGGCCTCGGAGTCGTCCTCGTCGTTCTGGCCGAAGTCGAATTCCAGCTTGTACTCGTCGCTGATGCGCAGGATGGCGGCGAACGGTCGGCCCATCTTGCTGATGAAGCCTTGCAGCGGACCGATTTCGCGCTTGGCCAGCAGCTCTTCCACTTCGGGCAGTTCGAAGGTGCGGCCGCCCGGATGCTTGCCGATGGAAAAGTCGCAGGCGGTGCAGGCAAAGCGGCGATAGTTTTCCTTCACCACGGCGCCGCACTTGGGGCACGGCGTCTGCAGCGTGGCGTAGTCGCCCGGCACCGTGTCACGTTCGTATTCCTTGGCGCGCTTGACGATGACCTGCGTCATCTGCGCGATCTCGCGCATGAAGGCCTCGCGGCCCAGTCCGCCCTGCTCGATCTGCTTGAGCTTGTGCTCCCATTCGCCGGTGAGTTCCGGCGAGGTCAGTTCGGTCACGTCCAGGCCGGACAAGAGCGTCATCAGCTGGCGCGCCTTGGCGGTGGGCACCAGGTCGCGGCCTTCGCGGCGCAGGTAGCTTTCGTTGAGCAGGCCTTCGATGATGGCGGCGCGCGTGGCCGGCGTGCCCAGGCCGCGCTCGGACATTGCTTCGCGCAGTTCCTCGTCGTCCACCAGCTTGCCCGCGCCTTCCATGGCCGACAGCAGCGTGCCTTCGTTAAAGCGCGCCGGCGGTTTGGTGGTCAGGCCAACGGCTTCCACGTCCTCGGTGCGCACGGTCTCGCCGTCCGCCACGGGCACCAGGTTGGCGTCTTCGCCTTGGGCTTCCTTGCCGTAGACGGCCAGCCATCCCGGGCTGACCAGCACCTTGCCGTCGGTGCGAAAGCGATGCCCCTGCACTTCGGTCATGCGGGTGGTGACGCGGTATTCCGCGGCGGGGAAGAACACCGCCAGGAAGCGCTTGAGCACCAGGTCGTACAGCTTGGCCTCGGCTTCGCTCAGGTCGTGCGGGATCTGCAGCGTGGGGATGATGGCAAAGTGATCCGACACCTTCTTGTTGTCGAAGATGCGGCGGTTGGGCTTGACCCAGTTCTCGCTGACCACCGTGCCGGCGTGGCGGGCCAGGCCGCCCACCGCGTTGGAGCCGCCCTGCGCCAATGCGCGCATCGTCTCCTTGACGGTGTTGATGTAGTCCTCGGGCAGGTAGCGCGAGTCGGTACGCGGGTAGGTCAGCGCCTTGTGGCGTTCGTACAGGGTCTGCGCCAGCGCCAGCGTGGTCTTGGCCGAAAAGCCGAAACGGCCGTTGGCCTCGCGCTGCAGCGAAGTCAGGTCATACAGGGCCGGCGACATCTGGGTCGACGGCTTGGACTCTTCCGTGACGCTGCCGGGCTGTTCGCGGCAGGCGGCCACCACGCTCTGGGCGGCGGCCTGCGACCATAGGCGCGATTCGCGCTTTTCGGGGTCGCGGTCGTCTTTCTTGAATTCCGGGTCGATCCAGCGGCCTTCGTACAGGCCGGCGGCCGCCACGAAGGTGGCGCGCACTTCCCAGTAGTCGCGCGGCACGAAGCGGCGGATACGCTCCTCGCGTTCGGCCACGATGGCCAGCGTGGGCGTCTGCACCCGGCCGACCGGGGTCTTGAAGAAGCCGCCGTCCTTGCTGTTGAAGGCGGTCATGGCGCGGGTGCCGTTGATGCCCACCAGCCAGTCGGCTTCGGCGCGCGAGCGGGCGGCCGCTTCCAGCGGCTTGAGCTGGACGTCGTCGCGCAGGTTGGCGAAGGCTTCGCGGATGGCGGCCTGGGTCATCGACTGCAGCCAGAGGCGCTGGATCGGCTTCTTCACGCCCGCGTACTGAATGATGTAGCGGAAGATCAGTTCGCCTTCGCGCCCGGCGTCACAGGCGTTGATGATGGCATCGACGTCCTTGCGCTTGGCCAGGCGGACCAGCAGCTTGAGCCGTTCAGCCGATTTCTTGTCGGTGGGGCCCAGTTCGAATTCGGGCGGAATCACGGGCAGGTGCGTAAAGCTCCACTTTCCCTTGACCGGATCGTTGGGCGCGACCAAGCTGAGCAAGTGGCCGATGCTCGACGCGAGTACGTAACGTTCGCTTTCAAAATAGTCGCCCTCGCGCGCAAAGCCTCCCAAGGCGCGTGATATATCGAGGGCTACCGAGGGCTTCTCGGCAATAATCAGCGTTTTATTCATGTGTATCCAGTGGCGGCAGTCCCGCCGTAGTAGCGCGGATAATAAGATCGGAGATTCGCCAGATGCAAGTCGGCACTGAAAGACAAGCGGGATCCGAACTACACGCCTGGCGTCAATTTCTGGCGCGCAGCACCCTCTGGCTAGGTGTTTTGCTGCTTGGCAGCGCCGCGGTTTGCTGGGTCGCCGCCAACTGGCAGGACATGACAAAAGTGCAGCGCTTCGCCGGCGTTCAGGGCCTTCTGGCGGTTTGCGCGCTGGCCGCTGCCTGGACCGGATTGCGCCTGCGGGCCAGTCCAGGGGTGCGGCGCACCATACCGGGCGCCCTGCTCGCCCTGGCTGGCATCCTCCTGGGAGCGCTGCTCGCATTACTAGGCCAAACTTACCAGACTGGCGCCGATACCTGGGAACTGTTCGCCTGGTGGGCGCTGCTGCTGCTGCCCTGGGCGCTGGCCGCCGGCAGCCAGGCCGTCTGGCTGCTGTGGGCGCTGGTGCTGAACGTGGCCGTGGCCTTGTGGCTGGGCGAGCGGGTGTTTTCCTGGATGCTGATATTGGGCGGCCCGGGCGTGCCCGGCCTGATGATGGCCGGCCTGAACCTGCTGCTGCTGCTGGGCTGGGAGCTGGCTGCCCGCCGCTGGCGCGCCAGCACCCTGGTCGGTCCGCGGGTCCTGGCTGCCCTGGCGATCAGCGTGCTGGTGCTGACCCAGATGCTTGGCGACTTCCTGGGCCGCGGCCTGGGCCTCTATAACGGCATCGCCTGGGTCGCGGTGACCCTGGGCCTGGGCTTCTATTATCAGAAGGGCCGGCGCGACCTGATCATCCTGGCCATGTTGGCTGCCGGTGTCATTTGCGTGTCGTTGCGGGTGGCGGGCGAATGGCTGCTGCGCCTGGAGCCCGGCGTCTGGGCCGCGCTGCCGCTGGCGGCGCTGCTCATGGCCGAGGCCGTCTGGGCCGCGCGCTGGCTGCGGCGCCTGGCGGGCGATCCGCAGGCGGCCGTCGCGGCGAGCGCGGACGCGGAGCCGGCCGCCGCCTCGGCCGGCAACTCGGTGGACCCGGCGGACAGCGGGGCGCCCGTGGCGCAGCTGGCGGCCGCTCCGGCGCCTCAGTCGGATCCGCCCTGGTACGTGCAATGCCTGCTGGGCCTGAGCGCCTGGTTGGCGACCTTGCTGCTACTGGTGTTCATTGCCTTCTCGGGCTTTATCACCACGGAAGGCGGCGCACTGGTGGCCGGGCTGGTGTTGTGCGCGGCCGGCGTGGCGGTGCTGCGCAGCGACGCCGGTCCGTTCTGGCGCCAGTGCGGCACGGCCATGGCTTTCGCCGGGCAGATCCTGATCATCTTCGGGCTGTCCAGTTCGACCTCGTTCGCCAGCGCCTGCGTCTTCGTGCTGCTGATGGCGGCCACGGTCTACGCGGTGGGGCCCGACGTCATCCTGCGTTTTCTCAGCGGCCTGCTGATCGCGGCGGCGGGCGCGGGCCTGATCTGGCGCGTGTTGTCGCCCGACCTGGGGCAAGAGGACCTGCTGGACGCCTGGATGGCGTTCGACGCCCTGCGCGCCACTTTCCTGTGGCTGCCCATTGCCGTGACCGGGGCCTGGGCCACGGCCGTCATCTTTACCGTCAGCCATCGCCTGGGCGGCAAGCGCGCCCATGCCCTGCAGCCGCTGGGCTGGGCCTTCCTGCTGTCGGTGCAAGGCATGGTGTGGCTGGCCAGCGGCATCTCCATCAAGCAGTTGCCCGCCATGTGGCAGCTGAATCCGCATACGGCCGTGCTGGTCGCGGCCGGCGCGCTGCTGCCCGTGGCGGCGGCCTTCGCGGTGCTCTGGCCGCGCCGCCACATGCTGACGGCGGGCGTCACCTGGGGCGTGCCCATCGGCCTGCTGATCCTGGCGCTGTTCTGGCTGCCCAGCCCCGGCGTGGGCTTCGCGCTGGCCTGGCTGCTGCTGGGCTTCGGCTTGAACCAGTCCCGCGTGGTGGTGTTCGGCGTGATCAGCCTGTTGGCGTATCTGGGCGTCTATTACTACCAATTGGACGTGCCGCTGCTGCAAAAAGCCTTGTGGCTGGGCGGCGCCGCGCTGCTGCTGTTCGTGCTGCGCGCCCTGGTCTGGCTGGTACCGCGCCTGATGCGCACCATTGCGCCCAAGCAGCGCGGGGCTCTGCCGCCGGTATCGGCGCCCTTGCGCTGGCGCACGCTGGCCATCCTGGGCGGCCTGGTGCTGGTGCTGGCGGTCACCAACGGCGGCATCTGGCAGCGTGAAAAACTGCTGGCGTCGGGCAAGGTGGTCATCCTGGAACTGGCGCCGGTGGATCCCCGTTCGCTCATGCAGGGCGACTACATGGCGCTGAACTTCGCGGCCAGCCGGGAAGTCACGCGCCTGCGGCTGGGCGGCGAGCGTCCCGAAGCCGAGGACTCCGTCATGGGTTACGAGCCGGACGGCTATGTAATGTTGCAGACCGACGCGCGCGGCGTCGGGCAGCCGCTACGCATCCAGCCCGACACGCACCCGCATACCGATGCCGAAGTGCCGCTGCGCTACCGCATCCGCGACAACAGCGTGCGCATCGTGACCAACGCCTATTTCTTCCCGGAAGGCCAGGCCGAGCGCTATCAGGTCGCCAAGTACGGCGAGTTGCGCGTGGCGGAAAACGGCGAGGCCCTGCTCGTCCGGATGCTGGACCAGGACCTCAAGCCGCTGTAGCGGCGGGCAGCGGGAAACGCCGCGCCCATTGCGCGGTGGCTTCCCGCAGGAAATGGCCGCGGTCCGCGGCATCGATGGGGTCGAAGCCCAAGGCTCGCCAGGCGGCCATCAGCGCCGCCAGGGGCGCGCCGGTGTCGATGGGCGGGGCGCCGTTCTGCTTGGACAGTTTCAGGCCGCTGGAAGCGTCCAGGATCAGCGGCACGTGCAGGTAGCGCACGGGCGGTAGCCCAAGCAGCCGGCCCAGCACGCGCTGGCGCGCGGTGGAACTGAGCAGGTCCGCGCCACGCACCACATCGGTCACGCCTTGCGCGGCGTCGTCCACCACCACCGCCAATTGGTAGGCCCACAGGCCGTCGGCCCGCCGCAGGGCGATGTCGCCCACGGCTTGCGCCACGTTTTGTTCCTGCGGCCCCAGCCAACGGTCGACGAAATGTTCCGCGCCTTCCGGCATGACCACGCGCCAGGCGCGGGCCTCGCGGCCTGGTGGCAAGCCGTGGCGGCAGGTGCCGGGATACGGCCGCTCGCCGTCGGCGCCGGGCGCAGTCTGGCCACGCAGCGCCGAATCGGCGATTTCGCGTCGCGTGCAGCCGCAGCCGTAGATCAGGCCGCGCGCGGCCAGCGAGTCGAAGGCGGCTTGATAGGCGTCGCCGCGGCGCGACTGCCACATGATGTCGCCGTCCCAATCCAGGCCCAGCGCGCTCAATTGGCCCATGATGACCTCGGCAGCGCCGGGCACCGTGCGCGGCGTGTCCACGTCTTCGATGCGCAGCAGCCAGCGCCCGCCATGGGCACGCGCGTCCAGCCAGCTGGCCAGCGCGGCAACCAGCGAGCCCGCATGCAGCGGGCCGCTGGGACTGGGGGCGAAGCGGCCGACGTAATTCACGATGGGACGCCCGCGCGGCCATGCGCGCGGGTAAGGAGTAACGGCATCAAGCGACGCGGATGCCGTTCAATGCAGCAAGCGCGTGCCGTCTTCGTCCAGCAGCTCTTCCAGGACCAGGTTGTCGATCTCGGCTTCCTGGCTCCAGAGAACCATGAGGGCGATGATCTTGATCTTGGACAGCGGCACGGGCGTTTCCGGCGACGCCAGGCCCCGGTCGATGACGATTTCGCGCAGCGGCGCGGGCAGCACGCCAGCCGATTCCAGGAAGGCGATGAAGCCGATGGATTCGGTACCGAGCTGCTGGTATTCGTTGTCGGTGTAGATCCGGGTGCCGGTGGCGGGGGCCTGGGCGAGATCGACGCAGCGTTCGGTGGTTTCGGCCAGGCCGTACAGCCAGCCCAGGGCGTCGTCGATGTCTTCGTGCTCGAAACCGGCGGCGGCAAGCCGCTTTGCGAGCACGTCCGCCGCAGGACAGGCTTGCGGCGTGTAGTAATTCTCGTACAGATAAACCAGGATATCGAACATATGGCGCAGTTTTGTGCCTGTTTGCACAGTCGGCCCGCATATCGGCAGACCAGCAAACATGAATTTTACTTTACGCTGATTTATAGGGGTGGGCAACCGGCCGGAGGGTGGAATGTTGTATGAAGTCACCTTGCCTCAAAACGCGCACATTTTTACCCTAAATGCTGCCAATATTCATGATTCGAGGCAAAAAGGGGCGGACCTTATCGGTCCGCCCCTTTTTGTTTTCGGGTGGCTGATCAGGCCGCTTTGGGCGCGTTTTCCAGCTTGAGCTGAGCGATCTGGCGCATGAACACCGGGATGCAGATTGCCAGCCCGATCAGGCCGCTGGTCAGGCCCGGCAGGATGGTCAGCAAGGCGCCGATGGTGCACAGCCAGCGCTCCCAGCTCTTCATGCCCACCAGCATGTAACGCGAGAACGCCGCCGACAGCAGTACCAGGCCGACCATGCAGCCGAACAGCGTCACGAAGAAGTCATACCAGGTGAAGCCCTGCACCGAGATCAGCAGCGACGGCGAAAACACGAACACGAAGGGCACGATGAGCTTGGTGATGCCCAGCCTGAAGGCGGTGTTGCCGGTCTTGAATGGATCGCTGCCCGCCATGCCCGCCGCCGCATAGGCCGCCAGCGCCACGGGCGGTGTAATGTCCGCCAGGATGCCGAAATAGAACACGAAGAAGTGCGCCGCGATGGGCTGCACGCCCAGCTGCACCAGCGTGGGGGCGGCCACCGCCACCATGATCAGGTAGTTCGCCGTGGTGGGGATGCCGCAGCCCATCAGGATGCAAACCAGGCCGGTCATGATGAGCGCGGCGATCAGCGTGAGCGTCTGGGTATTGGCGATGGCATCGGGGATGACCGTTGCCGCGCCGCCGGCGATCGCCTGGGCCGCCGAGATGACGATGTACGAGATCTTGAAGCCCACGCCTGTCAGCGTGACCACGCCGATCACGATACCCACGGTACCCGCCGCGGCGCCCACTGCCAGCGCGTACTTGGCGCCGGTCTCGAAGGCTTCGTACAGGTCGCGCAGGCGCAGCCGCTGGAATGGATTCAGCAGGCCCACAATGATGCAGCCGGTAATGCCCGCGAACGCCGCCAGGTAAGGCGTGCGGCCGCTGGCCAGCACGCCGATCAGCAGGATCAGCGGGATCAGGGTGGGCCAGCGCATCTTGAACGACTGCTTGAGCTTGGGCATTTCCGCTTCGGTCAGCCCGCGCAGCCCTTCGCGCTTGGCCTCGAAGTGCACCTGCATGAACATGCCGAAGAAATACAGGAAGGCCGGGAAAATGCCCGCGATCGCGATCTGCTGGTACGGAATGCCCAGGAATTCGATCATCAGGAAGGCCGCCGCGCCCATGATGGGCGGCGTGATCTGCCCGCCCGTGCTGCTGGCGGCTTCCACACCGGCCGCGAAGTGCCGCGGGTAGCCGATGCGGATCATGGCCGGGATGGTCAGCGAACCCACCGTCACCGCATTGGCGACCGAGGAACCCGACAGCATGCCGAACATGGCCGAGCCGAACACCGACACCTTGGCCGGCCCGCCGGCATAGCGGCCGGCAATGGTGGAAGCGACGTCCAGGAACAGCTGGCCCAGGCCGATACGGGTGGCCAGCACGCCGAACAGCACGAAGTGGAACACGTAGGTCGCCACCACGCCCACCGCCACGCCGTACACGCCCTGGCTGGTCAGGTACATGTGGTTGACGATCTGGGGCCAGGTGTTGCCCGCGTGTTGCAGCAGTCCGGGGAAATACGGACCGAACATGGCGTAGGCCATGAACACCAGCGCGATGATGGGCAGCGGCCAGCCCATGGCGCGCCGCGTGGCTTCCAACAGGCCGATCAGCAGGATCGAGCCCATGAACACGTCTATGGGCAGCGGATTGCCCACGCGGAAGGCCAGGTCCTCGAAGATATAGGGGATGTACAGCACCGACAGGGCCAGTGCGATCGCGATGATCCAGTCGTACAGCGGAATGCCGCCGGGCGCGTACCAGGTGGACTTGGGCTCGCGCGTGTAGTGCGACTTGGAAAAGCCGAACACCAGGAAGATCAGGCTGAGCACGAAAGCCAGATGCACCCCGCGGTGCGTGGCTTCGCGCAGCAGGCCGAAGCCGGCCGTGTAGTAGTGGAAGATGGAGAGCGTAACCAGCAGGCCGGAGACGATCCAGGTCGCCGTCTTGTCCAGCGGCCGGAAGCGGATTTCCGAATCGTACTTCTCCGCCAGCTGCTGGGTTTTTTCGTGATCAATTTCCATCGCAGTAATTCTCTGGGTGATTCAGCAAGCAGGGCCGCTCGTGGCGGCCCTACTCAAGCGCGGCGCGTTGCGCCGCGGACATGCACTGCCATCCCTGCGCCCCCTGGCCGCGCGGCACGCTAGTCGCATGACCTCGTCGCCACTGATCGGGGCCGCGTGGATCCGGCTCCGCCGGTCCACTGCGGCGCCCCTGGGGGAAGCGCCGAAGGCGCTCGGTGGGGCCTACTTCAGCAGCCCGATTTCCTTGTAGAACTTTTCAGCGCCCGGGTGGAACGGAATGCCGGCGCCCTTGACCGCGTTGTCGCGGGTGATGAGCTTGCCCTTGGCGTGGCCGTTGTCCAGGGTCTTGCGGGTGGCGTCGCTGTACAGCGCCTTGGTGACGTCGTACACCACCTGCTCCGGCAGCTTGGCCGAGGTGACCATCTGGGCGTTGACCGAAATGGTCTTCACTTCACCCACGTTCTGGTAGGTGTTGGCGGCGATGGTGTCCGGCGTGAAGAATTCCTGCTTGGCGCGCAGCGCGTCGATCTCCGGGCCAACCAAGGGCACGATCTCGATGCCGGCGCCGCTGGACGCCAGTTCCGCGATGGCGCCTGCGGGGGCGCCGCCCACGAAGAAGAAGGCATCCAGCCCGCCATCCTTGAGCTTGTCGCCGGCTTGGTTGGGCTTCAGGTATTCGGCCTTGATGTCCTTGTCGGTCATGCCGTAGGCGCCCAGGATCAGACGCACGTCCACCAGGGTGCCGGAACCCGGCTCATCCATCGACACGCGCTTGCCCTTCAGGTCGGCCACGCTCTTGATGCCTGCGCCCTTGCGGGCCACCAGGTGGATGCTCTCCGGGTACAGCGTGGCGATCAGGCGCAGGTCTTGCGCCTTGGGCTTGCCTTCGAAGGTGCCGGTGCCGCTATAGGCCCAGAAAGCGACGTCGGACTGCGTGAAGCCGGCTTCGAAGGAACCGCCCAGAATGCCGTTGATGTTGGCCACCGACCCGTTGGAGGCGACCGCCGTGGCGACCAGCTTGCCGGGTTGGGACACCGCGTTGGCGATGATGCCGCCGATGGGGTAGTAGGTGCCGGCCGTGCCGCCCGTGCCGATGCGGAAGAATTGTTGCGCTTGCGCGGTGCCGGCGGCGCCGACGGCGGCGGCCGCGATGGTCAGGGCGGTGATCCAGGTCTTGAGTTTCATGCGAGCTTCTCCGAATTCTTGCTGACGGGTATCAGTAATGTGATTTCTGCCGATGGGCGAATTCCCCCGGCAAAATCTGCCTCCCCTCGGGGGCTTTCTTTATGATGAAATTCTGTCATGCCCGTCCCCTGTAGCCAATGATTACAGGGCTATGGTTTTCCAGGGGGTCGCATCGCCCAAGGTTATGGGCGGTCCCGCTTTGGTTATGGTGTGCGCTTACATCCCAGCAGTGCTGATAACGGAGTTTCCAAGATGTCCCAGGAAGTCATACGCGGCATTGCGCTGCCCCCCGCCGCCCAGCCGGGCGATCCCCTCGCCCGCGTCGATACCCCCAGCCTGGCGCTGGACCTGACCGCCTTCGAAGCCAACCTGCGCGCCATGCAGGCCTGGGCCGACCGCCACGAAGTCGCCCTGCGGCCGCACGCCAAGGCCCACAAGTGCCCGCAGATCGCGCTGCGGCAGGTGGCATTGGGCGCGCGCGGCATCTGCTGCCAGAAGGTCAGCGAAGCCCTGCCCTTCGTGGCCGCCGGCATCCGCGACGTCCACATCAGCAACGAAGTCGTCGGCCCGGCCAAGATGGCGTTGCTGGGCCAGCTGGCGCGCGCGGCCAAGATCAGCGTCTGCGTGGACAACGCCCAGAACCTGGCGCAGCTGTCCGCCGCCATGGTGCAGGCCGGCGCCCAGATCGACGTGCTGGTGGAAGTGGACGTGGGCCAGGGCCGCTGCGGCGTGTCCGACGACGCCACCGTCCTGGCGCTGGCGCAGCAGGCGCGCGCGCTGCCAGGCCTGAATTTCGCGGGCCTGCAGGCCTATCACGGGTCGGTGCAGCACTACCGCACCCGCGAAGAACGCGCCACCGTCTCCCGCCAGGCCGCGCGCATCGCCGCGTCCTACGCGCAGCTGCTGCGCGAAAGCGGCATCGCCTGCGACACCATCACCGGCGGCGGCACCGGCAGCGCGGAGTTCGACGCCGCCAGCGGTGTCTATACAGAACTGCAGGCCGGCTCCTATGCCTTCATGGACGGCGACTACGGCGCCAACGAATGGGGTGGCCCGCTCAATTTCCAGAACAGCCTGTTCCTGCTGTCCACCGTGATGAGCACGCCCACGCCTGACCGCGTGGTGCTGGACGCCGGCCTCAAATCGGCCTCCGCCGAATGTGGCCCGCCCGCCGTCTATGGCGAATCCGGCCTGACCTGCACCGCCATCAACGACGAGCACAGCGTGGTGCGCGTCGAACCCGGCGCCACGGCGCCCGCGCTGGGCAGCGTGCTGCGCCTGGTGCCCGCGCATGTGGACCCCACCTTCAACCTGCACGACGGCCTGGTGGTATTCAAGGACGGCGTGGTGCAGGACATCTGGGAAATCTCCGCGCGCGGTTTCTCGCGCTGAATCGTGATGCAGCAGCCCGTCTCCTTCGATTGGAAGATTCCCCTGTCCGACGTGCTGGACACGCTCAGGCAAATCTATTCGACCCGCCACCCGGCGCTTGCATCCGCGCGCCTGGACCTGCTTCGGTCCGTCATGAGCGACGACCGGGCCGACGACTTCCTGCCGGCGCTGGGCCAGGAGCTGGAGTCGTTGGGGCTGGCGCTCATCGAGCAGCGCGAAGAGGATGACGCGATTCGTCTGCTGATCGTGCCGCAGGCCGAGGCAGACAATCTCAAGACGCACATACAGGCGCGGGGTTGGGAGGCCGTTGCACATCGCCAGGAAGGGGCCGCGGCTGGCGTCCAGGCGGCCCTGCCCAAGCCGGCTTCGGGCCCGCTGTGCGGCCCCGAGGACTATCTGGACATTCCCTACGCCGTAGCGGTGGCTCCGGGATGGGCCTGCGCCGCAATGGAGGACTGGGAAGGCCCGATGCTTACCGACCTGCGTGCATGGCCGGCATTGCGCGCGATTGACGGCAAGTTTCCGGCGCGGCGCGGGCTGCTCGCCTCCTGCGTAAGCCTCAGCGGCGTACATGCCTGGATCGAACAGGGTCCGGACGGACTGTCCAGCACGCCTTATGCGCGTCTGCTGCATTCCGGCCAGGTCGAGCTGCCTTCTTCAAACCGGCCCGGCATGCCCCTGCCGCCACGCGCCGCGCAAGTGCAACGCCGGACGCCGGAATTCAGCCTGGGGTTTGCGGGCGATGATCTGCTGCTGGTGGACCGTGGCATGGTCTTTCTTTATCCCGCCTACGGGCGCCAGGAAGGGGACTGCGCCGCGGAGCCGACGCTGCTGCACACGGCGCCCGCGCAACGCCGTCCCGTCAGTGACAGGTCCGCCGTCATTCTTACGCCCGACGGCCGTACCTGCGTGCTGTGCCGCGGCCAACTGCTGGAGTTTCGCGAAGGGCGGCTGCATCCCTTGCCGCTCTCTTATGCCGTGCCATTGTCGGGCGACATCTCGCATCCCGTGGCCTTGGGCGACAGTGCCATTGCGTGGCTGGAGGATGACATGCTTTGCCATGCAGGCCTGGATGCCGGCGCCGTTCATCAACACGAAGTGGGGCATTTGCCTTCCGGCGGCATGACGCTGCAAGCGCTGCAGGGCGGCTGGCTATTGCTGGGCCACTGGCATGCGCCGCATCGAAGCATGGACCTGGGCCAGCTCTGGCATCCGGCGTCGGGCCAGTTGCTTCGAATCCGCCATGGCGCGCTGGACCTGGATAGCGGGATACAACAATGGATCGGCCTGCCAGGCGGCGAGGTCGTGGCGGGCGGTCAGACGCGCTACGCGCGGCTAGGCCGTTTCGACGCCCTGCTGGGCCGCCTGGACGCAAAAGCGCCATAGGACGCAACGCATAAGCGCAAAAAGGCCGGCGCGCCTTCAGCGCGCCAGCCGTCCAGGCAGGCTACCGGTTCAGGACTTACTGGGCTTTCTGCTGGATCTTCTCCCCGCCACGTTCGATGTCCTTGCCGGCGCCTTCCATCGTGTTGCAACCGGCCGTGATGGCGGTGATTGCCAGCAGCAGCGCAAGCCAGATTCGATGCGTCATTTTTTTCTCCTTTCGGCGTTCATGGGCGTAGCGGGTCATGCCGACAGGCAGCCGCGCTATTTCTTGTTCAGCAAGTCTCGTGCCTGATCCTTGGCTTCGCCCACGTTGCGCTGCACCTTGCCCACGGTTTTCTCCGCTTTCCCTTCGGCTTCGGTCTCGCGGTTGCCGGTCAGCTTGCCTGCCGTTTCCTTGATCGAGCCTTTGACTTCCTTGGCTGCGCCCTTGATGCGGTCGTTATCCATGTTGTCGCTCCTAATTCCAGGTTGCGTGAAACCGCGCTGGAGAGGCCTGCGAAGCCTGGCTCCGGCTGCGGACGAACCCACTATAGGAAGCGCATGGCACGCGCGTAAGAAGCGCGCGCATCAGATCGACTGGTACTTTTCTACCGAATCTTGTGGACCCGTTTTTGAGCCTGCTTGTCAGGCGCTTTCTGCGCCTGCTTGCGCGCCGGCTTTTCATATCCCACGATGCCGCGCTGCCGCGCCCAGATGATGGCGGCGCTGCGCCGGTGCACGTCCAGCTTGCTGTATAGCGCCGCCACATGATTGCGCACCGTGTTGCGCGACAAGTGCAGGCTGGCCGCGATCTCCGGATCCGTGTGGCCCTGGCACATCAGGCCCAGGATCTCGCGTTCGCGCGGCGTCAGGTCGGCCAGTTCGCCTTGCCCCTGCGGCGCGCCCTGGGGCGTGCGGATCTGCGCCAGTTTCTCGATGACGGTGCGGCTGAACCACGAGGTGTCCTGCATCACCGTCTCGATCGCCTCCATCAGCTCGACCTCGTTGCGCTTGCGCTCGGTGATGTCCTGGATCGCGGCCAGCACGCAGGGCTGGTCCTGGATCGACACCGGCGCGGCCGACACCAGGCAGTCCAGCAATGCGCCGTCGCGCGTGCGCAGCGCCATTTCCTGGCTGCGCACGCTGGCGCCCTGCTCAAGCGAGGCCATGGCGCGGTCATAGGCCTGCGGGTCCGTCCATAGTTGCGCCAGCGCATCCTCGTCGCGCGCCAAGGTCCTGGCGTCGTAGCCGGTGGTCGCGACGAAGGCATCGTTGACCTCCAGCAGCTTGCCTTCCGTTGTGCTCAGCGTCATGGGCACGGGCGCCAGCCGGAACGCCGTGGCGAAGCGCTGTTCGCTATCCCGCAGCGCCGTCTCGGCCTTGCGGCGCGGCTCCAGGTCGTTGAAGGTGAACAGCATGCAGGGCTGCTCCGCGACTTCGATGGGCTGGCCCGCCACGATCACCAGCTTGCTGCCGCCGCCCTGCACCGCGATGATGGTTTCCGTCTGCGGAATGGTCGTGCCTTCCGCCAGCCGGTGCAGCGCATCCTCGCGTTGCGGCGTATCGCCCAGCACGTCCAGCTGGCGCAGCGTCTTGCCCAGCACCTGTTCGCGCGTGTAGCCCGTCATCGCCAGAAAACCGTCATTGACCTTGATGTGCCGCAGATCCGCCAGCGAGCAGATCACGGCCGGCGCGGGGTTGGCGTTGAAGGTGCGTTCGAAACGCTCTTCCGCGCTGTATTGCTCGGTCACGTCCAGCAGCACCAGCACCATGCCTTCGGCCGCGCCCTGCGCATCGCGCAGCTCCAGATTTCGTACCTGATGCATGCGGCTGAAGTCCGGATCGCGGCGGCTGGTCACTTCCACCACCACGTCCTTGTAGGTCTCGCCCGCCAGCGCGCGGTCCAGCGGATACTGCGCCGCGCGCAGCGCGCGGTGATTGCGGTAGCGCAGCGCAAACGCCTTGCGGTAGCCGGCGGCGGTGCCGCCCAGCGCGGCCAGATCCGTCACGCCATGCATGGCCAACGCAGTGTCGTTGGCCCAGACGATGCGCCGGTCCTGGTCCAGCAGGATGATGCCTTCGATCAGGCCGTCGATGATTTCCAGCAGATGGCGGCGCTCCGTGGTGAACGCCGTGGCAGTCTTCTTCATTCCGGCTCCTGGTTGAGCAAGAGATAAGAAGAAAGTACTAGATAAAGTCGTCCTGCGTGATCTGGGCGAGCGCGAACCTGGCTTCTATCGTGGACTTGCACGATACGCGTGCCGCTGCGCGTGAGCGCTACACGTGAATCTTCAGGAGACATCCATGAACACGAACCAGAAGCCCGGCGATCCCGCCAACCAGACCGGCATCGATCCGTCCCAGCGTCCCGGACAGGAGCCGGGCGACGCGCCCGAAAAGCAGGCTCCCGGCCAAGTGCCGGGCCAGCCCGGCCCCGATGATACTGATCCGGGCCGCATGCCGCCGGAAGTGCCCGGCAACCCCGGACAGCCCGCAGAAAAGCCCAGGCAGCCTGGCGAGCCCGGACGGCCGGGCCAGCCGGGTGATCCGGCCTAAGCCGCCATAGCTTTACCTCAGCCCCTCATGCAAACCGCCCCGGCGATGCGGGGCGGTTTGCTGGGGTCATGACGTCTTGCGCGTCCGTCAGTCGACCTGAGCGCCTGACTGCTTCACCGCCTCGCCCCACTTCTTCACTTCGCCGGCAACGAAAGTGCCGGTCGCGTCAGGCGTCAGCGGCATCGGCTCTGCACCGCGGTCGCGGAAGAACTTCTGCATGTCCGGGGAGTTCAGCACCTGGCCGATCTGCTTGCTCAGATAGCCCGTCACCTCGGCGGGCGTATCGCGCGGCGCCAGCACCGCCGCCCAGCCGATGGCCTCGAAACCCGGATAACCCGATTCCGCCACGGTCGGCACGTCCGGCAGCTGCGGCAACCGCTTGGCCGTCGTTACCGCCAGCGCCACCGCCTTCTTGCTCTGCACATGCGGCAGGCCGGCAGTCACCGAGTCCACCATCAACGGCACCTGATGCCCCAGGAAATCCGCCTGCGCCGGGCCGCTGCCCTTGTAGGGAATGTGGCGGATGTCGATGTTCGCCGCCGCCTTGAACATCTCGGCCGACAAATGCTGCGTGCCGCCGATGCCCGCGCTGGCATAGGCCAGCTCGCCCGGATTGGCGCGCGCCTGCGTCACCAGCTGCTTGAGCGAGGTAATGCCCGAAGCCGGCGTCGCCAGGAACATCAGCGGCACCGAGAAAACCCCCGACACCGGCGCGAAATCCTTGGTCAGGCTGTAATTGATGGTCTTGTACAGCGTCTGGTTCACCGCCGCGGCAGAGCCCGCGATCACCAGCGTGTAGCCGTCCGGCGTCGCGCGCGCCGCCTGCTCCATCCCGATATTGCTGCCCGCGCCCGCGCGGTTCTCCACCACGATGGGCTGCTTCACGGCCGCGCCCAGTTTTTCGGCCAGCGCGCGCGCAAAGATGTCGGTCGCCTGCCCGGGCGGGAACGGCACGATCAGGCGGATGGGGCGCTCGGGATAATCGGCATGCGCGGTCGCCGCGGCCGTCGCCAGCGCCAGGCCGGCGGCAAGACTGGAAAGAATACGTTTCATGATTGGTCAGTAAAAAGCGACAAAGGGCTGCGCGCGGGGTCGCGCCTGTTGCATAAAATAGAGCGCCCGCGTTGTCTGCCCTTTTGAGGCGGCCCGGGGCGGATCGGCTGGGGGTACGTCACAATAGCATCCCCCCGTCGGTGCTAAATTCGCCTATTGGCATCGTCCAATCACTTTTAATCCCTGTTCTCTCATTCCGCAGGAACCGCCATGGAATTCAGCCAGTTCAAGACCAACGCCCTCATGGAGATCACCTCCCGCCCGGACCTCGTGTTCGTGCGCGGCCAGGGATCCTGGCTGGAGGATCACGCGGGCAAGCGATACCTGGACTTCGTCCAGGGCTGGGCCGTCAACACCCTGGGCCACTGCGCCCCGGAAATGCAGAAGGCCCTGCTGGACCAGTCCAAGCTGCTGATGAACCCCTCGCCGGCGTTCTACAACCTGCCCTCCATCGAACTGGCTGAGCGCCTGACCGGCGCCTCGGTCTTCGACCGCGTCTTCTTCGCCAACAGCGGCGGCGAAGCCAACGAAGGCGCCATCAAGCTGGCGCGCAAATGGGGCCAGGTGAACAAGAACGGCGCCTACAAGATCATCACCATGAACCACGGCTTCCACGGCCGCACGCTGGCCACCATGTCCGCGTCCGGCAAGCCGGGCTGGGACAAGATGTTTGCCCCGCAGGTCGAAGGCTTCCCCAAGGCCGAAATCAACGACCTGGAATCCGTGCGCAAGCTGATCGACGACCAGACCGTCGCCATCATGCTCGAACCCGTCCAGGGCGAAGCCGGCGTCATCCCCGCCAGCAAGGAATTCATGCAAGGCCTGCGCAAGCTGGCCGACGAGCACAAGCTGCTGTTCATCGTTGATGAAGTGCAGACGGGCATGGGGCGTACGGGCACCATGTTTGCGTACCATCAATCGGATGTTGTGCCGGACATCATGACGCTGGCCAAGGGTATTGGCGGTGGTGTGCCGCTGGCTGCGCTGCTGGCTCGCCAGGAAGTTTGCGTGTTCTCGCATGGTGACCAGGGTGGTACGTACAACGGCAATCCGTTGATGGCTGCTGTTGGCGTTGCTGTGTTTGATGCTCTGGCTGCGCCGGGGTTCATGGAGTCGGTCAATGCTCGCGCCAAGCAACTGTCCGAAGGCCTGCTGGCTCTGTCGGCCAAGTGGGGCATGAAGGGCGAGCGTGGGATGGGGCTGCTGCGTGCGCTGGTGATGGACCGTGATGATGGTCCTGCCATCGTTGAAGCTGCGCGTAATCTGGCGCCTAATGGCCTGTTGCTGAATGCGCCGCGTGGGAATCTGCTGCGGTTCATGCCGGCGTTGAATGTGACGGCGGAGGAGATCGATACGATGCTGGCGCAGTTGGATGGATTGATTGCTCAGGTGCGTAAGGCGTAATTGAAGCGATACGTTAAGCAGTGACGATGAGGGCCGCGATTAGCGGCCCTTTTCTTTGGTATGTCCATGAACGCAGGACGTGGACTATCATCAACCGGCATTCATGTGTGTACATCGCAGTATCGACCCATTGTTGAACTAGCCAGATATTGGAGGTTTCCATGAGCGGTTACTACGAGTTGAAGCGCAGCGGCGATCAGTACATGTTCAATCTGAAAGCTGGGAATCATGAAGTTATTTTGACGAGCGAGCGGTACACCACCAAAGCCAGCGCTCAGGATGGAATTGCGTCCGTTCGACAGAATTCGCCGATCGATGAGCGCTATCAGCGCAAGACGGCCACCAACGGTTCGCCCTATTTCTCATTGAGCGCGGCGAATGGGCAGTCCATTGGACGCAGTGAAATGTATTCGAGCGCCGCGGCTCGGGATGCCGGGATTGCGTCTGTGAAGACCAATGGGCCAAGCACTGTGGTGAAAGACAATACCTGAGTGGTTGGGGTGTAAGCCCTGATTCACATCTATCGGTGTCGGGACTAGAGAGCCGCAATGTTTGCGGCTCTTGTTCCGCTGGTTTACATCAGTGCGGCCGCCCGGCCTCGACCCACTGTTGGACTAGGTCCATCGACAAGCGATAGCGAGCGCAGTTGTACACGTCCAGTATGCGCAGTTCCTGCGCCAGTATCGGGCGGAATAACTGGACATTGTCTTCGGACAAGCCCAGCGTCGCCGTCGCGGCCTCGGCCGTTTGCTGCTCACGTAGTACCCGGCCAATCGCCTCGTTCAGTTTTCCCCGGAATCGAAAGCGCACTGGATCCGGCACGCCCGCAGCGTTGAGATGCACGGCGTACTTGCGGATCGAGCGCCGATAGGCCCAGGCGAACAACTCCGCCGCAAGCGTCACGTCGCCGTATTCATAGACTCCCAACATGGCGTAGACGTAGTCCTGTATCTCTACGTCCAGGAAGGACAGCGGCGCGCAGTTGTAAAGCATCAGCGGAATGTTGGCCGCCAGGCGGCTGGTCCGCTTGTTGCCGTCTTCGAACGGCTGCAAATAGGCAAGATTCACCCACAGAAAGAATGCCGCTTCGACCGGGTTCTTGATAAGCCGAGCTTTCTCCACAATCTGGTCGAACATTTCTTGCAGCAACAAGGGCGCCTGGAGCGGCACGTAAGTCGTGTCCCCGATGTTGACCACGATCTGACGGATGCGGCCCAGGCCGTCGGCATTGGCCAATAGTTCCTCCAGCAGGATCGCGTGAAGATTGCCGATCACGGCGGACGTCAGGCCATGTGCGGGCACCGCATCGACCAGGAACTCGATGGCCCTCTTATGGTTGAGCAGCATCACTGCATCCAGATCTTCCCCGGCCATTCCGTGCTTGAAGAGTTCCTGCGTGGCCAACAGGGAATACCGGTTGCCTTCCAGTCGAGAGGATGACCAGGACAGGTCGAGCAGCAGCGGCTCCAGTACGCGACGCGCGTAAGTCCCGGCAGGCGACTGACCTGGCATGCGGCCTTCGTCGGCCAGGTCTTGAGCTAACGAAGGCGGCAACAGGGAGCTCTGGTTTGGCACATAGCTTTCCACGAAGGCGCGTTCGTATCCCACAGGTGCACGCGCCGACAACGGCTGCCGAAGCCGGGCCAGCAGGGCTTGACCACGCTCAGACCAGATCATCCCGACGGCCTCGGAGGTCGGCTCCGACAGCCGCGTGGCAATGGTCGTTGGGAGTGTCGATGCGGGTGTTTCGTCCGCAATCCGATAGCGAGTTGCCCGGCCCTGCCCCTCGCGCAGTATCGCGCCGGCTTTGCGCAGATTTTCCAATTGGCGCTTCACCGTGGACCAACTGACGCCGGTTCGGTAGGCCAGTTCGCTGGAACTCACCCAGGGCAGGTTCTCGCGCTGCTGGGCGCGCAGAAACTGAAGAATGTCTTCGCGGACGGTCATGGCAAGAGCTGAAGATGCTGAATCAGCTCAATTTAGCAGTAATCAGCTCAAGAAATGAGCTGATTTGGTCTGATTTTGAGCTGATTTCCAATGCGTCCGTCCGAGGAAATTGATTGCCGCGATTTCGTCACTCACGCATCAACGCCAAAACGAGTACTTTGCCGCCAACAGAGATGATTGCGGCATTCCGAAGTGGTTGTTATCCGAGGTGAGGCTGGTCCGATAGCCACCACGGCGTCCCAACGGCTGTAGCCGGGGCGGAGCACGTTGTATGCGGGAAAGCGAGTGCTATGCGCGCATCGCTCCGCCGATGGGCCAAGCATTCAGCGAGCCGGCGGAAAATTGTAGTCTGACACCATTATTTCGAGTCACCCTGGCCGGATTTTCGCCCACCAGCGTGTTCGCTGGCACATCCTTGGTGACAACCGAACCCGCCGGGATTCAGACATCCCTCTCGATCACGATGTGAAAAATCGAAATTGCAGTCTGAGATCACTATTAACGGCCTGTCTGCCTTAATGGCGCTCGCTAGGAGATCTCCACGAATTCAGTAAGTTTTTGGCCGGAGCCTACGAGACACGTCAGCGATCGCTAATGACAGCTTTCGGCCAACAGCTGACATTCGGCTATCACCAAGGCGACCTACGGGAAAAGGCAAAAACTGGGCTGGAACCACACTAGCTGCTTCTGAGCCGCAAATCGTGCTGAATGGACATTCGTTCAGGCTGGCCCTTTCGAGGCCGCCGATCATTCTCGAGGAAATAGCATAGGCAGCACCACTGGCGGCGCCGATGCCGACGTCACCGTCAATCGGTTCAAGAAGTTCTTCGGCGACGTGAAAGGCAAACGCTTTTTCTTCACGAACGGACTAGATAGCGCGGCGCTAAAGCATCTCGAGACGATTCAGGTGCTCCGCACCTAGAAGAAATCGCGCAGATGGCGACCCAACAGCCTCTCCGCCGGATCGCGCGAGTTCGCGCTCGTGCCGTGGCCACCGGCGCTGGAGCGCCAGCTCAGCAAGCCAGTCGCAGGCATCATGCGTGGCGATGGCACAACTGGCAGTTCGTCGTGGCCGTGGCGGACCAACTATCGCTTGACCGCTCTTTGTTCTCCCGCATGCTCTCCTATACTTGATGAAAAGGGGGGGGAGAACGATGTTCGAAATTACTGGCGCACAAGTCGCCGACCTCAATGACGCCGATCTGCGGACACTCGTCGCACGTCTCGCTTTGGCAGAATTGCGGGCGCAGGGTTGCCCCAGTTCGTCGGTGACCGCTGGCGGCAATCAGGATGCGGCCGATGGCGGGCTTGATGTCCGGGTCGAGTGCCCGTCCGCACTGCTGATGCCGGATTTCGTGCCGAGCCAGCACACAGGATTTCAGGTAAAGAAGCCCGACATGCCGGCGAGCGCAATCCGCGATGAGATGCGTCCTGGCGGCGTACTACGGCCGGTCATCGCCGAACTCGCCGCTCGCTCGGGCGCCTACATCATCGTCAGCGCGCAAGGGTCGGTCGCAGACAAGCCGCTGAGCGATCGTCGCGATGCGATCCGGGCGCAGCTCGACGATCTGCCTGAGGCCGGGCAGTTGCATAGCGACTTCTACGATCGCGACCGGCTGGCTACATGGGTCAATCACTATCCCGGGATTGCCGCCTGGGTCCGCATGCGGCTCGGCATCGGTATGTCGGGCTGGAGCAGCATCGGCGATTGGTGCGGCGTCGGCGTGAGCGAGGAGACGCCCTATCTCTTCAATGACAAGGCTTGCCTAACTGATGAGCGAACGAGCGACCGCGAGCAACTCACCATCGGCGAGGGTATCGCCCGGCTTCGCGTCTCTCTGAACAAAGCTCGCCAATGTATCCGGTTGATCGGCTTGTCCGGTCTCGGAAAGACTCGTCTCGTGCAGGCACTGTTCGAGGATGGTGTCGGCGAGGCGCCGCTGGACCCGGGGCTTGCCGTTTATACCGACTATTCGGTCGAGACTGACCCGACCGCCCGGGACATGGCGCGCCAGCTAGTTATCGCACGGCAACGTGCGATCCTGATCGTCGATAACTGCAATCCGGCGACGCACAGCGAACTTGCCCGCATCTGTTCGGAAGCGGGGAGCCAGGTCAGCCTCCTCACGGTCGAATATGATGTTCGCGACGATGAGCCCGAGCGTACCGAGGTCTTTCGCCTGCAATCAGCATCGCCCGAAATGGTGGAACTGTGGCTGGAAAAGACCTTCCCCAATGTGACGCAGGTGGACCGGCGCACGATATCGGAGTTCAGCGACGGCAATTTCCGCGCGGCGCGCGCCCTCGCCGAAACCCTCGGGAAAGGCGAGACCCTGGGAAAGCTCAAGAGCCGTGACCTCTTCGAGCGGATTTTTCACCAGCGCAACGAGCCCGACCGGGATCTCCTTTCCGCCGCCGAAGACCTTGCACTGCTCTATTCGATCGATGGCGAAGACACGTCGGAAAGCGGCGAACTTGCGCGGGTTGCTGCTATTCGCGGCGCTTCCGTGGCGACGATATATGCGGCGCTGAACACGCTTCGTCAGCGCGGGATCGCGCAGTTGCGCGGACGGTGGCGCGCGATCCTGCCGCACGCGGTCGCCAACCCGCTCGCCGGGTTCGCCCTCGAACGCATGCCCCCGGCCGATTTCGATCGCTTCTGCGCGTCGCTCACGGCGCGGATGCAGAAGTCCCTTTCGCGCCGCCTCGGCTATCTGCACGACAGCGCCGAGGCACGGGCCGCGGTCGAGCGCTGGCTCGGTGCCGACGGTCTTCTTGGCGATCTCACGGCGTTGGGCGAAGACGGTCTCCAGATCATCACGAATATCGCTCCGGTCGCGCCCGATGCCGTGCTCGCAAGGATCGAGCGAGACGTGGCCGGGCCGCGCGGCGCCGAGATACTCGATCCGCAGTCGAGCGACCGATGGCAGTGGATACGGTTGATCAAGCGCCTCGCTTACGATCCACCGCTATTCGACCGCGCGGCGACATTGCTTGCCCGGTTCCTTTCCGCCGAACCGCCCAATCACAACAACAACTCGGCATCGGACATGTTCGCCGAGCTGTTTCACCTGCACCTGTCCGGCACCAAGGCTTTGCCGGACCAGCGGCGATCGCTTGTGCGCCGGTTCGCGCAATCTGGTGATCCGGCTTTGATGCGCTGCGCCGGCGTCGCCCTCGATGCGCTGCTGAAGGCGCACTATTTCAGTTCATCCAGCGACTTCGACTTCGGCGCCCGGTCACGCGACTATGGCTGGCACCCGCCGACCTATGGCGACATCTGGGCCTGGTACAACGGCGCGGTCGACTTGGCGGTCGAGCTTTCGCCAATCATCAAAAACGCCCGGGACCACCTTGCCCATAGCGTAAGGGAGCTGTGGCATTTCGGCGCCTGTCACGATGCGCTCGAACGGGCAGCGACCCACTTCTCTTCCGAGCGGCCCTGGATCGAGGGGTGGATCGGCTTCCGCACAGCGCAGCGTTTCGAGGGCGACGCTATGCCTGATGAGGTGCGCGCGCGTCTCACCGCGCTCATCGACCGCCTGAAACCCACCGACCTTCTCCATCAGGCCCGTGCGGTGGTACTGGGGCGCAGAAGTTTCGGTTGGGATGTCGCTGACGGTGATGCCGACGACGGCGATGTCATGAAGCCGTATGAGCGCGCCTCCCAGCTCGCGAAGGAGATCGGAACCGCGCTCGCGCACGACCCGGAGACGCGCGCTGCCTTCATCGCCGAACTGCTCGTCGAACAACATCCGCAGCGCGCCTACGAGTGCGGCATCGGCCTGTCGGATGGCGCCGCCGATCTTGATGCGATGTGGCGGGAACTGCTGGGCCTCTTTTCTGCCGCCGATGTGGACAGCCGGAATGCGACGGTGCTGGGCGGGTTCATCCATGGCGCACACGCCAGAGATTCGGCCTTCGCCGACACCGCGCTGGAGGATGTGATCGAGAATCCCGATCTCGCCGCGAGCTTGCCCTATCTTCAGGCGCGTGTTGCTATCGATACCCAGGGCATTGCGCGGCTTCGGCGTGCGATTGAACGTGGCGTCCTGTCGGCGCGGACTTTTCACAGCATCGCCAATGGCAGCGTCGGCGAGTCTCCACCCGACGCGCTTGGTCCGCTGCTCACCGACATCGCCAGTCTCGCCGACGGCGTGGAGATCGCGCTCGATATCCTTCACATGCACTTCTACCGCGATCGGGAGGAGGGCCGACAACGCGCTCCATCCTTGATTGCCGTCGGCCGTGAGCTGCTGCTGCGCGCCGACTTCGGGAAGAAGCAGTCGCTTCGCGATTTCGGGCTGCATACCGTCATTCGGGTCTGCTGCGCCGGACCTGATGGTGCGGCGACGCTGCGCGAGATCTGCGCGCGGGTCCGGGCCGGGCTGGAGACCGTCTATCTCTCGTCCTACGATCTTGGTTATGTCTTGAAGGCGCTCTTCGAAACGCATCCCCTCATCGCTCTCGACGAATTCCTGCTTCCTGAGCTCCGGCCGAGGAATCGGGGACTGTTTGAGGGGGACTTCGGGTCTGGCACGCCGGTGGAAGATGTCGGCGCCGAGACCCTTGTTCAGTGGGCGAATATCGATCCGGATCGGCGCTATCCGCTGCTTGGCAAAAGCATCTCCATGTTCAAGCGGCGGCCGGGCGAAGAGGAGAATGGTGTCTCCACGCTTTTCCTGGAAATATTGGGCCACGCGCGAGACAAGCGGGCGTTTCTCGGTGATATCTGGTCGCGGCTGCATCCGCGCAGCTGGAGTGGCTCGCTCGCCGATATCATGGTTCGGCGTCGCGCAGCTATCACAACGCTGGGTGACAATGTCGGAGGCGAGGTTCGGCAATGGGTCACCGACATGCTGCCCGAACTGGAACGCTGGATCGAACATGAGAGCAAGCGCGATCGGGAAGGCGAGCAGAGTTTCGAATAGCTGCTGATCCGAGCATCCCCAGCGGGGCTCTGACGCCGATCGCGGCTCTCGCGTAGTCTTAGGCCGGACCCGCCGCCCTTTGCATTTCTGCCCGACGGCTTCGCGCTGGGCGAATGGCCGGTTTTGGCACACCGCTGCCGAACGGCTGCTTAGGGTCGAAAGCGGACGTGTGAGTAGTCGGTGGCGAAATTGTCATTCACCCTGCGGATAGCATCAGACCTCCTCCCGTATACTCCTCCCTCTACCGCCACCAACGGTAGCCCGGAATGGAAGCCGGTAAATTCGTCGGTGCGGATTTCACGTCCGCACGCCTTCGCACGTCCCAATGGGCGGGCCTTGGCAGGGGTGCGCTAGCCGCACGCCGGTTCCGACGATCCGGTCTTCCAACCTTGTCCTGTGCCCGCCCGCCTCATTTGGAAGTGGGGCAGCGGGATTTCCCATATCGTCGGAGGAAGTCCATGCAATCCCACCCCCTCACCCAAAACCCCTGGTCCGTCGAATCCGACCCCGAACTCGGCCCAGTCCCCCTCTCCCATCTCCACCACATAGACCGCGCCCGCCACGCCATCGAGGCCATCGCTCGCATGGTCGGCAACAGCGCATCCGAACCCGACGCAACCGGCGGGCAGCCATTGGACGCCTGGACGGTGGCGGCGTTGATGGGTGGAGTGGAAGGCTTGTGCGATCACCTGGGCACCTTGACCGATACCATGCTGGCGCAGGCACGCTTTTGCGAGGTGGAAGCGGATCTCGGCGACATCACGCACGGCGCACCGTCGTCGATCCAGTAGCCAAACTAAGCAACCAGAGGCGCGGCGCTCGAGCGCCCGCCCTATTCAGCAATCGACCGAATCACCCTGGCCGGATTCCCGCCCACCAGCGTGTTCGCGGGCACGTCCTTGGTGACCACCGAGCCCGCCGCGACCACCGAGTTCTCGCCCACAGTCACGCCACCAATAACGGTCGCACCCGCCGCGATCCAGACATTCCTCTCGATCACAATGGGCTTCGCAGTGACGAAGTCGCGACGCCGCGAAGGTTCGATCGGATGGCCAGACGTAATGAGGCTGACGTTCGGCCCAATCATCACATCATCGGCAATGCTCAGCCCGCCCAGGTCATAGAAAGTGCAGTTCTGATTGACGAAGACGTTGCGCCCGAGGCTGATGTCGGGGCCGCCGGTCGTATAGAACGGCGGTATCAACAGAAAGCTCTCATCGACCGTCTTGCCGATCAATTCACTGAACAAGGCGCGGACTTCGGCGGTGTCGTTGAAGGTCAGGCGGTTGAGGGCGGCGGTGATCGTCATCGCGCGTTTGATGTTGGCCGTCATGGCCGCTGATTCGGGCGTTCTTCTGGGAATGATCAGAGTGCGGTCGTCATTTGCCATCTGCGGCTTTCCTTTTGGGGTACGGCGTAGCGGACGATTGGCTGGTCAACCGTATGTTGTGAAATCGTAGCCTGACGCCTTCATTCCCGACGACTTTCCCATAATCCGGAAAACCAAGATTGGGCAGAGGCGCTTACGGCGTCACGCGCAGGGCCGGACGCGTTTGCCTCGGGACATTCCCCCTGGGGCGAACCATGCCCAGGCACTGTGGTTGCTGACGACTGACGGCCATCTACACCCACCCGTCGTCCGCAACCCAAGGAGCCTCCCATGACCGCCCCTGTCGAGCACCGCCGCATCCCCGTCGACAACATCGACACCTTCTACCGCATCGCGGGCCCTTCCGACGCGCCTGCCCTCCTGCTGCCTCACGGCTACCCCTGTTCTTCCTACGAGTTCCGCAACCTGATGCCTCGCCTGGCCGATCGCTGGCGCCTGATCGCGCCCGACTATCCCGGCGCCGGCTACAGCGCCACGCCCGAGGACTTCGATTACAGCTTCGACGGCTATGCGGCCTTTCTGGATCGCTTTGCCCTGGCGCTGGGCCTGGACCGCTATGCGCTCTACCTGCACGACTTCGGCTCGCCCATCGGGGCGCGGCTGGCGATCCGTGCGCCTCATCGGGTGACGGCGCTGATCATCCAGAATGGCGACGTTCCCTACGAGGATGCCTTAGGGCCCAAATATGCGGACATCGAAGCCACCTGGGCGTTGTCGCCCGCGGAGATGCGCCACGCCATAGGCGACAGCATTACTGAAGCAAGCTTCCAGGAGGAATTCCTGAACCATGTCGGGCCGGAAGTTGTCGACCGCATTTCGCCGGATCTATGGAAACTGCATTGGTCGCTGATGACGCCGCGCCGCAAGGAGGTCGCTATCGATTTGATTGCGGGCCTGAAGCAAAACCGCGCGTGGTTTGCGGAGCACCGGCGGTATCTAAGGGATCACCAGCCGGCTACGCTGATTGTCTGGGGGCCGCAGGATCACTACATGCCGGAAGCTTCCGCCCGTGCCTATCTGCGGGATTTGCCGGATGCTGAACTGCACCTATTGGAAGGTGGCGGCCATTGGTTGTTGGAGACGCATCTGGACGAGGTGGCTGCGTTGATGCGGGGATTTCTGCAAAGGGTGCTGGCGGCCTGATATCGCTGCGGTCAGCGCGGCTTCCAATTCACCCCATCCCTGGACCGATACTCCGGCGTCCCCGTGCAACACCCGCCCGCCCCAAACGCCTGCCGCCCGATGAACGCGGTCACCACGCCCTTGCTCTCGGTCAGCGATTGACGGATGCAGCTGGTCGGCAGCGGATACAGGTCGCCTTCCAGCACCAGCGTCCACTTCAGGTTTTCACCTTCGGCCGGCTCGACCATGTACACCTTGCATTTATGCATCAGCAGATGCACGGGCTTCCCGGCCAGCACGCCCTTGAACTGATGCTCCGGAGGCGTGTCGCGCGTGGCGATGGCTTCAGCGTTGAGTTTCGACCCGGGCGGCGCGGGCTCCAGCGCGGCATCACAGCCGGCCAGCGCGCTCGCGGTGGCCAAGGCGATGAGGAACAGGCGAGCCAGGCGCATCATGCCCATGAACCCCTGTCAGGCCACGTTGGCGAAGCGTTGTTCAAGGTAGGCGATGATGTCGCTGGACTCGTACATCCAGCGCGTGCCCGCGGCGTCGTCGATGCGCAGGCACGGCACCTTCACTTTGCCGCCGCCTGCCTGCAGTTGCGCGCGCGCTTCGGGATCGCCCTTGGCGTCGCGCAGCGCGATGGGCGCGTTGAGCTTGTGGATGGCGCGCCGCGTCTTCACGCAGAACGGGCAGGCGTGGAATTGGTAGAGCGACAGCTTGGCCGCTTCGGTGTTGACCGTGGCCTGGCCTTGCACGGAGCGCTGTTGCGGGCGTGGGCGTGTGAGCGCGTCGCCCAGCACGATGATTTGACCCAGGCCGACACGTAGGGCTTTGACTAGCATGGAGTAGGACTCGATATAGATGGACAGGCGGCCAGTCTACTCTGTGCGGCGTGTTTCAGTATCGCGAGTGCCGTCAGCTGCGCAGGCCCGTGGTCATCCCGTGTCACGTCATGGGTCGGTAGTTGAAGCCCGCGCGTTATTGAAACCGCACCGGGTAGCTGCAGCCCGTATAGAAGGTCTTGCAGGAGGTCTGCGTGGCTTTATTGCAGGTTTCCATGCCCAATGCTTCTGCCTGTTCCTTGGTCTCGGCGCTGGCGGAATTCATCAAGACGCCCTCGCCTTTGGGGGAAGGGCCGTACACCACCGCCACGCATTGGTTGTAGTAGGTGATGTTGGTCTTGCAACCCTTGCCGCCCTTGGACGCGCAATGCTCCAGCGCGGCCTGTTCGGCCTTGACCTTGCTGGTCTTGTCGGCGGCGATGCCGACGGAGCCCGAGGGCGGGTCGTATGCGATTGCGCCCCAGCGGGTGGTCCAGCGCGGTTGGTCAGGCGCGGTTTGCGCGCCGGTGCCGCCTTGTGGCCGCGACAGGCCTGGGATCGGCACGCACTGCTGGCCCGGCGTGCCGGCGGCGTTGGGCATAAAGCCGTCCGGGCAACCTTGTTCGGCCTGCGCCGAGACAGCGACGCCGAGGTACAGTATCGCCAGCAGGAAAGCCGCTTTTAAAGCACGCATGTGTCGTCTCGCAGTTGTCGTGTTCTTCAAGCCGGATGCCGTGGGTCAAGGCCGGGCAGGCAGAGAGTCCGAGGCAAGGTGTCAGGCTGTGAAATTGCCCCGGAAAGTGTAGTCCGAAATTCTTTCTACGAACGATTCTCCCAGCCACGCCCCAAGCTTAAAACGTGTACTTCGCCGTCAACAAAAACGACCGCGGCGCGCCGAAGTGGTTGTTGTCCTGGTTGCTGCCAATCGCTTGGTAGTAGTACTTGTCGAACAGGTTGTAGACGTTCAGCCGCAGATCCAGATTCGGGCTGGCCCGATAAGCCACCACGGCATCCCATATGCTGTAGCCGGGTTGGCGCACGTTGTAGGCGGGCAAGCTGATCGCGCTTTGCACGCGCATCGCCCCGCCCACGCGCCAGGCATTCAAGGAGCCAGGCAAGGTGTACATGGTCGAGAGCTTGAACAGATGGCGCGGGGTTTGCGTGTCATACGCTGCGCCAGCCCGGAGGTTGCCCGAATCCTCCAGATACTTGGATTGGTTGTAGGTATAGCCGGCGGACACCTGCCAGCCCGGCGTGATTGCGCCTGCCACTTCGAATTCGACGCCTCGGCTTTCCACCTTGCCGGATGGCGCATAGCATTCGATCACCCCTGGGCCGCACGCGGACGTGGTCAGGGCGACCGGACGGTTGCGTTGGCGGATCTGGAATACCGCCGCGCTGGCGTTGAGGCGGCCGTCGAAGTACTCGCCCTTGATCCCTGCTTCCAGATTGGTGCCGATGACGGGATCCAGCGGTGCGCCGCTGGCTGATTGGTAGTTTTGCGGCTGGAAAACGCTGGTCCAGCTGGTGTAGACGGAATGGTGGCGGTCCAGGTCGTAGATCAGGCCCGCGTACGGTGTCAGTTCGTGGTTGACCTTGTAGGCCGCGGGCGGGCTGACGTAGTCGCCGGACTTCAGCGTCATGTCGTATTCATACCAGTCCAGCCTGGCGCCCAGCATCAGCGTCAGCGGGTCCGCGAGGCTCAGGCGGGTAGTGGCATAGCCGCTCATCTGACGCTGGAATCCTTTGCGCGACCAGGGGTAGACGAATGCGGGCTTTTCGACGGCGCTGGAGTCCCAGTGTTCGGGATCGACCGTCATGTCATAGCCTAGCGGCCATCCGCCAGGACCGTCGTCGTCCTTGTTCTTCATGAAGCTGCCGCCCAGCACCAGTTCATGCGTGCGCCCCAGCAGCGTGAACGGGCCGCTCAGGTAGCCGTCGACGCTGTACTGGGTCTTGTCGTAGTTGTACTGGCCCAAGCCTTGTCCGAAGAACGTCGAGTTCTCCAGGGGATAGAGGTAGCTGCCCAGCATGTTCATCCTGGCGCGCAGCGTGCGGGCAGTCAGCTTGCCGGACCAGCCGTTGTCGAAGCGATGATCGAGTTCGGCGAAGAAGCTGGTGTTTTCCTTGTTCCAATAGGCCCAATCCGGTGAAAGACGGGTCGACCGCTTGAAGTCGTAGAAGCTGCCATCGCGGCGGGTCGGCAGGCCGTTCCAATCCGCGCCGGGGTTGTCTTCGCGGTTGTAGTAGCCGCCGATGCTGAGCGTGGTGTTTGCCGTGAGGTCGGCTTCGATGGTGCCGTAATAGAGCTGGCGCTGATGCTCGTAGGCTTTCTTGAAGGTATCCGAGTCCTGATAGGCCACGACGCCGCGTGCGCGCAGGGTGCCGCTTTCGTTCAATGCGCTCGACCCGTCGACTTCGCCGCGATAGTTGTCCCAGCTGCCGGCGCTGGCGGTCACCGAAAACTGCGGCACCGCTGTCGCGCGCTTGCGCACCAGGTTGATGGTGCCCGAGGGATTGCCTGCACCGGTCATCATGCCGGCCGCGCCGCGCAGCACTTCGATGTGATCGTACATGGCCAGCGTCGCCACGCCCTGGGTGTCGTAGTCGTAGGCCAGCGGCACGCCGTCGGCCAGGAACGAACTGATTTCGAATCCGCGTGAGAAGAACTGCGTGCGCTCGCCGCCGCCAATCTGGCGCGTGGTCAGGCCGGTGGTGTCGCGGGCCACATCGTCCAGGGACTGGAAGCCTCGGTCCTCGATCTGCTGGCGGGTCACCACGCTGACCGATTGCGGCGTCTCGCGCGGCGAAAGCTCGAATTTGGTGGCCGTGGCCATCACCGGCGTGGTGTATGAATGCGTGCCCTCGGTCACGCCCAGCGTGGCCGCCTCGACCGTCACCGGCGAGAGCGTCGTGGTGCCTGATGGCGCCACGGTCAGGCTGCCGTCCGGTGTGCGCCGTAGTTCCAGCCCGCTTCCGGTCAGCGCGCGTGCGGTGGCTTCGTCGACGGTCAACCGGCCGGAGATGGCCGGCGCGGATTTGCCTGCTACCAGTTCGGCGCGAAACGAGATGACCGCGCCCGCGATGCGCGCGATCTGTGTCAGCGCGACATCCAGCTGGCCCGCGGGCAAATCATACTGGCGCAGCGCCTGGGCATGGGCGGTGCTGGCGGCGGCTGCGATGACGCAGGCAGCCGGAAACCTGAGGGAAAGCATGGAACACTCCGTGGATGCGTGAGCACGCGTTCCATGTATGTGCATCGGCGCCGGCAAAAAAACACCTGGCGCAGAAAAAATTTTCAGGCGAGATCGATCATGACGTACCAACTGCCCAGCCGTTGCAGCCGGATGGGCAGGGTATGCCTGAGCGCCGCCAGGGCGCGGTCGCTATCGTCCAGCGGGAACAGGCCGGTGACGCGCAGGCGGGACGCCTGGGGTGAGGCTCGCAGCCAACCTGGCCGATATCGGGCCAGGGCATCGACCACGGTCTGCAGGGGTTCGTCATGGACTTCAAGCTCGCCGTTGCTCCAGGCGGCGGCGTACTCCTGGTTGTCCTGCACCGCATCGATCTGCTGCGCGTCGAACCAGACGCTCTGACCGGGCGCCAAGTGCCGTCGGATACCGGCAAGTGTGGAGACCTCGGCCGTTCCGCTCAGGGCCAGGCAGAAGCTGCGTTGGGACGCGCAGCGCACCATGGCGCGGCCTTGGGCGAGGCGGACTTCGCCATGGGGCAGACGTACTTGCAGCCCCTGGCCTGCCGCCACCTCAAAGATGGCGGCACCAGAAGACACGTGTACGCCGTGCTGTCCGTCCAGCGTTGCGGCGCTGCGCGCGTCCAGTTCCATCATGTTGCCGTCAGGCAAGGCCACGCGCCGGCGTTCACCGGTGCGGGTCACATAGCCCGCCGCCAGATGCCGCAGCGGCACATAGCGGTCCGCGACACCGGCGCCGAGCAGCACGGTCCCGCCCGCCAGGACGAGCTTGCCCAGCCTGCGGCGCTGCGCGAGTTGCGGCCCGACCAGCGAACGCCGCAGCGGGTTGCCGTCGGCAAGCAGTCCGGGCCGCAGGCGATGCAGCGTGCCGTCCAATGCCGAGTTCAGCCGCTGCCAGGCCGCGCCGTGGCTCGGGCTTTCCGCCAACCACCGATCGAAAGCCTTGCGGTCGGCATCGCTGGCCTGGCCGCTGGACAGACAGACCTGCCATTCGATGGCCGCCTCGCGGCTGCGCATGTCCAAGGGCGTCATACGCCAAACACCTCGCAGCAACGGCGCAGGGCCTGGACGATGTATTTGCGGACCATGGTGGGAGAAACCTTCAGCCTTGCGGCGATTTCCACATGCGTCATGCCGTCGAGCTGGCTGTAGAGAAAAGCCATCCTGGCCTTGGAAGAAAGACCGTCCAGCGCCGTGTCGAGCGCCTGCAAGGACTGCAGGGTCTGTACCCGCTCTTCGGCCGAGGGATCCAGGGGTTCCGGCTGCAGGCGCAGCATCTCCAGCCACGCTTGCTCGAGTTCACGCCGGCGCCACAGCCGCCATGTGATGCGCCGCGCGATGGTGATGAGCATCGCGCGGGGTTCATTCAATTGCTCCAGCGCAGGAAGGCAGAGCAACTGGGTGAAGGTCTCGCCTGCGACATCCTCGGCATCCTCGCGATTGCGCAGGCCGTTCTGGAGGCGGCGCTCCAGCCAGGGATGGTCGCTCTTGTAGATGGTGGAAAAGCAGGTGTCACGCGTTGAGTCCACGGCTTGTGCTGTGAATAAATGGGAATCGTTATCAATTATGGCATGATGGGTTCTGGAAAGCCAAAGGGGATGGAGACTTCATCGTCACCCGCTCCACCGGCAGAGCCCCTTTTGGATCTCTCCTGATGGATTAATCCTCGTTCAGACCGCGCGGGATCGTTATTAAATGTGCGGCAAGCTTCACTATCCCGTTCAGGTGGTTGAATAAAGCGAGGTGTACCCATGCCACACTCTCGATTCATCCAGCACGCTTTGGCCGCCACCGGGGCCTTGTTCATGGCGCTGGGCGCCACTGCTCAAGCACAAGGCACTGGGCAGAGCGCCCCGGTTCCAACGCCGCTGGCGCCAGCGAAATACTGCGAATGCCGCTTCTCATCCGGGCAATACGAGGCCTATAGCGTCAACGGGACCTGCACCGTCCAGCGTTACGCCGGCGGACGCAAGTGCGAATACGGTTTCTCGGGTATCGGGGCCAATCCGGCGGTTCTTACTTCCATCCTTGGACAGGACGCGTACCAAGCGCAGCTGCAATCCGCGGCGCAGATCTTCCCCCGCTATCTGGCGTTTGCGCAGTCGGGAGACACGTCGGCCTTGAGCGAGAGCGGTTTTATCGAGAGCGCCCTGCCGGTCCTGGCGCGAGGCAGCTTGTTTCGACAGGCCGTCGTCATCGCGGAGTTGCCCGTCAAACAGATCGACAACGAGATCGTTGTTTTCTCCAGGAAATACAGCAACGTCATAGCGGAAGTATTCCAAGGAAAAAGGCCGCCGCTTTCGGTGACGTGGACGGAAGGCTTTCAGTTTGAGATCGGGCGAGGCTATGTGCTGATGGACTACAAGCAAGCGTCGCAATTGCTGGTGCTTTTCTTCTCTGATGCGAAGAGGTGATCGGCCATGGATCTCACCTGCATGCGCGAACTTCCCGGATTGGATTGGGCCGTGCTGCTTGTTGCCGTCGTGGTGGCCCTGATCTTGTTCGTGCTGGGGATCTACTTGTTGCTTCGACCCAGACCCTCCCCTACGCCAAACACCAAGCATGAGGTGGAAACGACCATCGACAAATATGGTTTGAAAGGGCCTGCCGGCGTGTTCTTGATACTTCTCTCCATCGCCTTGGTTGGAGGGCTTTACTGGCAGTTGAACAACAGGTTCCCCGCCAACGCGGAAGAATTCTCAGGGGCGCCTCGCACACTCGGTTCCATCGCCGAAGGGTTACGCCGGAACTCCAGCGCCGATATCCTGTTGAAGGGAGGAGCCGAGACCGTGGTGATCTCTCAACCGGTCAGCGGCGCCTGCTGGTCCGCGCTGGTGGACAAGCTGTGCACGGCGTATCGGGATACCTTGACGTGCAGCCGAGATGGCGATCGGATTGTCATCGACCGCAAGCCCTGACTTGTCCCGTCACCGGAGCGGAAAAGCTGTGTCAGACTACGGCCATTCACGGCTATTCGGCACGAGACCCCGCTCCCTCGCATGACCCTCAGCGATCGCCTGAAAGCCTGGGCCAAGCGCATCAAGCGCGACGGCCTGACGCTATGGTTTGCCGGCAAGCACGCCCGCACGCCCTGGTACGCCAAGGCGCTGGGCCTGTTCGTGGTGGCGTACGCGCTCAGTCCCATCGACCTGATTCCCGACTTCATCCCCGTGCTGGGTTACGTCGATGACGTGCTGCTGTTGCCCGGCCTGATCTGGCTGGCTATCAAGCTGCTGCCACCCGATGTGTTGCAGGAATGCAGAGGCCAGGCGGACGCCTGGATGCAGTCGCAAAGGGAGAAGCCGCGCAGCCTGGCGGGCGCGGTGATGATCGTGGCGCTATGGCTGGGGATAAGTCTTGCGGCGTGGTTCTGGCTTGCGCCGTATTTTCGGTAGCGCCCACACCGGCGGGCTTGCGCGCAGAACTACGCCGAACCTTCTTCCACGAACCCTAAGGTCCTGAGTTCCGCGATCGCGCCCTTTTCCTCCTCCCGTCGCGCCTTGGGCGCGGCCAGCGAGGCGGTCAGCAGCATGGACTGGATGGGCGAGCTATCAAAGCTATGCAGCGTGCTGGCGATGCCCGGAAACGCTTGGACGAAATCCGCTCCCAGCGCCTCGTGCCCCGAATAATTCCCCTGCTTGTCCACGATGACCTGCGTCTGCGGATCGCGCCGGATCAGGTGCAGCGGCACGCCTTCGCAGCGCAGGCCCAGCAGCTTGGCTTCGCTGATATCCAAGGCCCAATCCGTCTCGGCGTAGAAGGCGGCGCGCGCGGTTGCAAACTGATCGAGGATGCGCTCGTCCTTGCAGAACGCGGTGGGCGTCAGGTTGAGATTGAGCTTGCCGATCTTGCCCACCAGTTTGACCCGGCGAAAGAACGAGGCCCACACCAGCAGGATGGGGTTGGTGGACAAGTCCTCGATCAGCACGTCTTCAAACATGCAGGGGTGGATCATCGAGTTGACGGCGCGGCATTTGGAAACGCGCACGTTCTGCACGCGCGACATGCGCTGTGGGGTCTTGACCATGGAAAGGGCGCCGTTGTCGAAGGTGCAGTCGTGGAAGTGCAGATCGCTGAAGTGCGAGCCGCCCTTGTCATACGCCATCAGGAAGGTAGCGCCTTCGGTTTTGTTCATGGACGAGGAGATGTCAGGCTGCGATGTCGCCGGGGAGTCATAGTCTGCCATTTCTAATCCCGGAACAGCATTATTTCCTACTGTCAGATAGCTTATTTGGTATTCATGTGACATTATTAGAATCTCTTGGATACATTTACCCGTTCCCCTGCGGAGGGCAGGAAGCGGCAGATAACTAAGCTGAAGAAGATGAATCACATGAATAAAAAGATGTTGAAGTTGGCGGCCGCTGCCGCTTGCGTAATGACGATCGCGGGTTGCGCCAATGTGCCGATGGCGCCAGCGGAACAAAACAAGCAGGCCAAATCGTTCCCGGCGCCGGACGAAGGAAAGTCCGGCCTGTATGTCTACCGGGATAGCTTCGTGGGCAAGGCGCTGAAGAAGGACGTGTACGTCAACGGCAAGTGCCTGGGTGAAACCGCCGACCGCGTGTTCTTCTACACGCAGGTCGCCGGCAACGAGCAGCACAAAGTCTCCACCGAATCGGAGTTTTCGCCGAACGACCTGATGGTGATGATGGAGGCGGGCAAGAATTACTTCGTGCGCCAATTCATCAAGATGGGCGTATTCGTGGGCGGCGCCGGCGTGGAGCAAGTTACGGAAGAGGAAGGTCAGCGGGTGATCTCCAAGTCCGAAGTGAACCTGGCGGCCGAAGGCCGTTGCACGGGCTGATCGCAGTCCGCTCCCGCCGCTGTTCTTGCCTACTTGCAATGGAAATGACGATGCGTCTTGGTCTGTTGTTGGCGGCCCTGCTGTTTGCCGCGACGGCCCATTCGGCGAACTATCCTTGCTCAGGAAAGAAGGGTGGCGTGGAGCGTTGCGTCGGAGAACAGTTTTTGTGCCGCGACGGTTCGATCAGCGCATCCAAGCGCGTGCGCTCAAGTCCGGATTCCAGCGCACAGCCACTTGTTTCCAAGCCCTCGGCTTCCGGCTCGAATGGCGCATGCAGCTGCCGTGATGGCCAATACTGCACCGGGCCGCGGGGCGGAACGTTCTGCTACACCGATAGCGGAAAGAAGTCCTATCTCAGGAAGTAAGCGCCGCGCTGCTTGAGGCAGTCTCAATAGCTGCCCGCAGGCAGCACGTCCGCCAAATACGCGTTGATATCCGGCGTCTCTCGCAGCGCATGCCTCATCCACGCGCCGCGCTCATGCGCGGTCACTTCCAGCTCCCACACGCAGGCAATGAACGGTCCCTGCACGGGTTGAAACTGTTCGGGCCGATCCAGCGGCGCGGAGTACATCTGTTGGCACAGGATGCCGCCGGATATCCACCAGTCAGCCAGCAGCCAGACCGCTTCTTCGCCCACGTGCACGATGCAGAAGCCCAAGCCCGTGGCGCGCGGATCGCTGGCGGCGTCTTGCAACGCCGCCATTGCGGTCTTGCGAGCGGCTGCGGCCACTTCAGCGGACAGCAGCGCAACGGCTGGATCGGGATTGCGTTGTATCGCGTAGGCCTTGATGGCCAGGCCGTCTTCGCGCCATTGTTCGATGAACGCCATGCGGCGCGGTGCGTAAGGTTCTGCAGGAATCGTCTGGAAAGACATGATGGGCAGCGAGGGGGAACCCGTCGGGGTCATGGAGGCAGGTATTCTTCCAGCAGTCCGCTAGCCCAGCAAGGACAAGGCATCGTCCAGCGATAGCACGGTGGTGCGCGATTCAAACGCCGTCGCAAACAAATGCTCATGCACGATCGGGTCCGGGTCGTAGCAGCAGTCCTTGACCGTCAGCAGGCGGTAGTCCGCGTCGCTGGCATGCGCAATCGATGACAGCATCACGCCGGTGGACGCGACGCCGGCCATGATCAGCGTGTCTATGCTCTGCGCGGAAAGCCGCACTTGCAGGTCGGTGCCGAAGAACACGCTGGCGCGGTGGGCGATGATGATGGGCTCGTCTTCGCGGCGGGCGAGTTCCGGCGAGATGCGGTCGTGGACGAAGCGGCCCAGTTGCTTGATGCCCTGCCCGTTCTTGTTCAAGGGGCTGACTTCAGGATAGCCAGGGCTGAAATGGATCTTGGCAAAATAGACGCTGACGCCGGCGCGCCGCGCGGCGTCGCACAGTTGCCGCGTGTTGCCGAGCAAGGCGGGGGCGACCGATGGGAACAGTTCCATGATGTCGGTCTGGTAGTGCATGACCAGCAAGGCGGTACGCGCCGGGACGATGGCTGGGGTCTGGGTGTTCATGCTCCGCTCCGCAAGGGGTTTGCCACGTTCGCCTTGCGAGGCTCGGCCTGCCGGCCGGGGACCGATGCGTGGCGACGTGATAGGTGCGACAGGAATGACGGCTGACTGTATCACGGCAGTCATGACCCCCATGTTCTCCTGCCTCCATCGCGTCGTGAACGGATTCTGGCCGGTGCGGACCGCGCTACAAAGGCGGAATCCCCGCCGCCTTGACGACTTGCTTCCACCGCACGATCTCGCTGGCGACCATGTCGCGCATGGCGGCCGGGCTGCTGGGCGCGGGCTGGCTTCCCAGGGTGGCGAGCGTTTGCTTCACTTCGCCCTCTTTCAGGGCTTTGCCGATGGCGGAATTCAAGGTTGCCGCGATGTTTTCGGGCAGGCCCGGGGGGCCTGCAATGCCCAACCATGACAGCACTTCGAAGCCCGGCAGGGTTTGCGCGACTGGAGCGATATCCGGAGCCTGCGGCCAGGGTATGGCGCTGGTGACGGCCAGGGCTCTGAGCTTGCCCGCCTTCAGCTGCGGCGTTGCCACGGTCAAGGTATCCACCAGGATGTCGACATCGCCGGACAGCACAGCCTCGACGGGGGCGCCGCCGCCTCGATACGGTATGTGCAGCAACTCCACCTTGCCCTCGGTGGCCAGCAGTTCGCCGGTCATGTGCTGGGTGGATCCCACGCCTACGGACGTGAACGTGATCTTGGCGGGAGCCTTGGCGGCCATGGCGAGCAGATCGGCCAGCGTCCTGGCGGGATGATCCGCCCTTACCGCGATCACGAACGGAAACTTGGACACGGTGGACAGGAAGCTGAAGTCCTTGACCGGATCGTAGGACAGCTCCCTGGAGACCGCCGCGGAGACCGTATGCGCGCCGGTCAGCATGATCAGGGTGTAGCCATCCGGCTTGGCCTTGGCGACCGCATCGCTGGCGATGCGCCCGCCAGCGCCGCTCTTGATTTCCACGACGACTGGCTGGCCCAGGGACTGTGTCAATTGCTTGCCGACCAGACGGGCAACGACGTCGGCGTTACCGCCCGCGCCAAAGCCGTGGATCAGCCGGACCGGCCGGGCCGGATAAGCGTCTTCGGCAAATCCCTGGGGCAGCCAGGCCAGCGCGGGCGCGCAGAGGCCGATCTGTATCAACTGGCGGCGTTTTGTGTTGGTCATGGCGTTGTCTCCATCTGTGGTTTAGCGCCGCTCGAAATGGCGGCTGAAGCCTTTCCAAACATCGTCGTAGTCCGGCTGCAGGTTGGGCGCCGCCAGCGCCTGCGCGGTGGGGCGAAATGCGTGACGGCTCTCGAACATGAAGGCCAGGGTGTCTTTCAGCGCATGCGGCGCGAGATCGGCCTGGCTGGCCTTTTCGAATGTGGCCGCGTCGGGGCCGTGCGGCAGCATGCAGTTGTGCAGGCTGATGCCGCCCGGCACGAAGCCTTCGGCCTTGGCGTCGTAGACGCCTCGCACCAGCCCCATCAGTTCGCTCATGACGTTGCGGTGAAACCATGGCGGACGGAATGTATCCTCGGCCACCAGCCAGCGCGGCGGGAAGATGACGAAGTCGCAGTTGGCCACGCCGGGAGTGTCGGTGTTGGAGGTGAGGACGGTGTAGATGGACGGATCGGGATGATCGAAGCTGATCGAGCCGATGGCCATGAAGTGCGCCAGATCGTACTTGTAGGGCACGAGGTTGCCGTGCCACGCGACCACGTCCAGCGGCGTATGGTCTTGCTGGCATTGCCAGAAGCGGCCGAGGAACTTGTTGACCAATTGGACGGGGCCGCCGTCTTCCTCATAGGCCGCGACCGGAGCCAGGAAATCACGCGCGTTCGCCAGGCCGTTGGAGCCTATCGGCCCCAGTTCGGGCAGGCGGAAGGGACTGCCGTAGTTTTCGCACAGATAGCCGCGTGCCAACACGTCCAGTAGCTCTACGCGAAAGCGCATGCCGCGCGGAACCAGGGCGATCTCGCCGGGGGCGATATCGAGCCTGCCCAGTTCGGTATGCAAGCGCAGCCGTCCGGACTGGGGCACCAACAGCATTTCGCCGTCGGAGTTCATGAGGTAGCGCCTGCGCATGGATTGATTGGCCACGTACACATGCGCGGCGACGCCCACCTGTGCATGCGCGTCGCCGTTGCCGGCCGCCGTTACCACGCCATCGATGAAGTCCGTGGGCGCATCCGGTTCTGCCCAGGGATTCCAGCGCAGCCGGTTGGCGGGCGTGGGCGCGTCGGTGAAAGGACCCGTCTGCCAGCGCGGCACGGGCGTTTCCGCGAATCGGCCATGCATGGCCGCCGGGCGTATGCGGTACATCCAGGTACGCAGATTGAGGTCGCGCGGCATGGTGAAGGCCGAGCCGGACAACAGCTCCGCATACAGTCCATGCGCGACCCGCTGCGGTGAGTTTCGGCCAACCGGCAGCGCGCCCGCGACGGCTTCCGATTCGAAGCGGTTGCCAAAGCCGCTCTGGTACTGCAAGGCTTCAATCTTCGTTGCATTCATGATTGACTCGCATCGTCGTGCCAGGAATGGGTGAAAAAGGGCGCCGGCTTGAGCAGCTTGGACTCCTGGTGCTGCAGCAGCGGAAGCATGCGCTGTACGTAGGCCTGCCATTGCGGATCGGCCGCAAGCCGGGCTCGTCTTGTTTCGCGCTCTTGCAGGTCTTGATAGGCCCACAGGTGCACGATCTGGTTCAAGGCGCCTGCTTCGCTGTAGTAATAGCCGACCATGCGTCCGAGTATGCGGCGCTGCACGGCCAGCCCTTCGGCCTCGTACAAGGCCAGGTAGTCCCGCCATTTGCCAGGGTGGGTGGTGTAGGTGCGTTGTTCAACGATCATGTTCGCACCTCCCGTGCCGGCAGAATGCGGGCCGTGCACTCGCCAAAGCCTATGCGGGCACATCCTGGTCGTTCGCAGTAGCCGCGCAGGATGACCTCGTCCCCGTCCGCCAGAAAGCTCCTGGTCTCGCCATTGGGCAGTCTGATGGGCTCCTTGCCGCCGTGGGTCAGTTCCAGCAGACTGCCCCAGCTGCTGGCCAGCGAACCCGAGACGGTGCCGGAACCCAGCAGGTCGCCCGCGTCCAGGGTGCTGCCATTGCTGGTGTGGTGCGCCACCATCTGTGCATAGGTCCAGTAAAGGTCTGCGGTATTGCCGCGCGAAAGCGTGACCGGCGCGATGCCTTGCCGTGCCATTGCCTCGCTTCGCAGCTGCAGTTCCATGGTGATGTCCAGCGCGCCTAGCGCCTGGTCTGCCGCGCCGTGCAGATGGGGCAGCGGCGCTGGCTCATCCGCGCTGCGAACGCGGGCGGGAATGCGGAAAGGCGCCAACGCTTCCGGTGTAACGATCCAGGGCGCGACACTGGTGGCGAAGCTCTTGGCCAGGAAGGGGCCGAGCGGCTGATATTCCCAGGATTGCATGTCGCGCGCGGACCAGTCGTTCAGCAGCGAGAAGCCGAAGATATATTCCCAGGCCTGCTCCACCGGCACCGGTTGCCAGCGCGCCGATGGCTGGCCGATGTATGCGCCCAGCTCCACTTCGTAGTCCAGCCGTTGGCAGGCTTCATAGGCGGGCGCTTCCTGTCCCGGCGGGCGGAGCTGTCCGCGCGGACGTTCGATGTCGGCACCGCACAAGATGCTGTTGGCGCGGCCGTTGTAGGCGACCGGGACGTAGCGGTAGTTTGGCAGCAAGGGCTGCTCCGGCCGGAACAGCCGGCCTGCGTTGCTGGCGTGATCGATCGAAGCGAAAAAGTCCGTGAATCCCCTGATCTGCACCGGCGTATGCAGGCGGACATCGCGTTGGGGAAAAAGCGGCAGCGTCTGCCTTGTCCTGCGCGCGTCGAGCAAGTGGGATAGCGCCGCCCTCAGCGCCCGGCGCGCCTCGCCGCCCAGCGCCATCAAGGGGTTGAGCACGGGTTCGGCGCAGGCTTGCGCAGCTTGAGCCGCCAGACCCTGCAGCAATGGCGCCGCGGCAGCGACATCAATGATGGCATCGCCTATGCCCACGCCGATGCGCGGGGTGGCGCCGTGGCAGCTGAACGCGGCGAAAGGCAAATTTTGGATCGGAAAATCCGTTCCGGCGGCATTCGCGCTTTCCACCCAGCTGTGCAGGGCCGGGTCGTGGGTATGGTCGCGTTGCGTCATAGCGTATGGCCGCCATCGATGACGATCCGCACACCGGTGCTGGTATTCAGCAGTGTTGCGGCCGCCAGAATTGCCTGGGCTACGTCCTGCGGCGAAACGACGCGTCCCAGGGCCGTGCCTGCGGCATGTTTCGCCAGGTCCGCACGGTTGCGGCCTTCGACGAATCCTGTATCCACTGCGGCAGGCGAAACGCTAAGGAACCGGATGGGGCCGAGCGCGCGGGCCAACGAACGGATCGTCGTGTCCAGGGCGGCTTTGGCGGCGCAGTAGGCGATGTTGCTGCCGGAGCCGGTATATGCGGATACGGAAGAAACGGCCACGACGACTGCCTCGTCGGCGCGCTGCAGCCAGGGTAGAAAGCTGCGCGTGATCGCATACGGTCCGCCCGCATTCGCGGTGAGGATCTCGTTGTAGAGTTCCGGCGTGAGGGTGTGCAGGTCGCGGTGCGGAATGCGGCGTGTGTAGCCAGCCGAATGCACCAGTATGTTCAAGCTTCCGAACGCCGTACCCAGTTCCTCGGCCGCGCGCGTCTGGGCATTGGCGTCGTCCAGCGGCACCCGCAACACGAGATGGCCGGCTCCAGGCAGCGATGCGCAAAGCTCCCGGGCGCGGTCCTCGCCGTTCAGGTAGCCGATCGCCACGCGCGCGCCTGCATTGGCCAGCACACGTACCGTCGCTGCTCCTATGCCGCTGCTGCCGCCGGTCACCAATGCAGTTTTTCCGGTCAGCGAGGCCGGCTGGCCTTGCTCGGTGAAGCACTGATCCATGAAAGTCTCCGTTGTGCCTTCTGTCCGTTGTACAGAAAGGCATGCCTCTTTTCTTGTGGCGACTATATGATTTGGAGGAAAATTCCCTGATCGAATTTCCGTTGAGTGGACACGACTTATGCCTGCTAGACCTGCCGAGCCAGGCGTGCTTGAACGTTCCGTGCAATTGCTCAAGCTGCTTGCGACGGCGGGCCGGCGCGGCCTGGCACTCACCCAGTTATCCAAGTCCACCGATATGGCGCACTCCACGGTGCACCGTCTGCTGCGGCAGTTGATGCAGGAGCGGTTAGTTGTGCAGCGTGAAACAGGCAAGGGTTATGCGTTGGGCCCGCTGGCGTTCGAGCTGGGTCTGGCCGCGGCGCCCTCTTACGACTTGCGCGAGCATTGCCAGCCGGGCATGCGGCAATTGGCGGAGGAGCTGGGCGACACGGTCTATCTCAGTGTGCGCAGCGGCATCGAATCCGTATGTCAGGCGCGCGAGGAAGGGCCCTCGCCGATCCGCGTGAACACGCTGTCCATCGGCAGCCGCAGACCGTTAGGTCTGGGCGCCGGCGGGCTGGCCATCCTGTCGCACCTGCCGGCGGCGGAGTACGAGGAAGTGATGTCGCACATCTTGCCGCGCGTACAGACGGAGGCGGGCCTGGACGAGCGCACGTTGCGTGCGGCCGTGGCGCAAACGCGCCGCAACGGCTATTCATTCATACGCAATCGGGTAACGCTGGGCGTCACTGCCGTGGGCGTGCCGATTTTCGATTCGTTGGACCGGCCGATCGCGGCCATCAGCATTGCGGCAATAGACGAGCGGATGCGCGCCGACAGGATTGCGTTGCTGGCCGCGAATTTGCAGCAGCAGGCCCGGTTGATGGGGCGTCTGGCGCCTGTTTGACGGCCGCGTGAGGCGCGGCTTTCCGTCTGGCCTAGACCACCGGCAACTGATTCGTCACGCAATGAATTCCGCCGCCGCCTGACGCGATGGCGTCGATATCCAGCTGCACCACCTTGCGCCCCGGATACAAACGCGTCAGCAGGTCGAGCGCCTTCGCGTCCGCTTCCGCATCGCCGAATTCCGGTGCAATGACGGCGCCGTTGATGACGAAGTAGTTGATGTAGCCCGCCGCGAAGTCCGGGTTGTCGCGCAGGAACTTGCTGCGCCGGGGCTTGAGCGGCGGGCTCATGGTGTGGATTTCCAGCGGCTTGCCGTCGGCATCCGTCGTGCGCCGGAGGATCTCCAGGTGCTTGCGGGTCAGCGCGTAGTCGTAGGACTCGGGGTCCATGTCGAGGTTGGCGACGACGACGCCAGGGCGAGCGAAGCGGGCGTAGAAGTCGACGTGGGCATCGGTGATGTCCTTACCCTTGATGCCGGGCAGCCAGATGATCTTGCGCAGGCCCAGGCAGCGCTTTAGTTCCTCTTCGACTTCCGCCTTGCTCCAGCCGGGGTTGCGGTTGGAATTGATCCAGCTGCTTTCGGTCATGATGCCGGTGCCGCGGCCGTCGACTTCGATGCCGCCGCCTTCGCCGACCAGTTCGCTTTGCAGGTATTCGGTGTCGGTGACCTCGGTGGTTTCAGCGGCGATCTTGGCGTCGGCGGTGTGGCGCTGCTTGTTGCCCCAGCCGTTGAAGTTGAAGTCCACGCCGGTGGCCGCGCCCCGCCCGTCGAGCACGAAGTTGGCGCCGATGTCGCGCATCCAGATGTCATCCAGGCGGGTTTCGACGAAGCTGACGTTGTCGGCGCCGCAATGGCGTTCGGCCAGGCTGCGTTCGCGGGCGCGGCAGAACACGGTGAGGGGCTGGTGGGCGGCGATGGCGCGGGCGATGCGGCCGAGCGCGGCCTGGACGTCGGCGGTGAAGTCTTCCCAGATGGCGTCCTGGGCGCCGAAGGCGATGAAGGCGCGGGCCTGGGGCGTGCCTTCGTCGGGCATGTGCCACCGGGGCGCTGGCGCCGCCCGTGCGCCGGGGGCGAGCAGACCCAGGCCCAGCGAGGCGGCGGCCTGGACGCCCATGAGCGTGGCAGTGTGTTGGATGAGTTGGCGGCGGGTGGGCACGTCGGGCTCCTGGGATTCTGGAAGATCGATAAAAAATGGTTATGTTTGAGTCAAAGGTGCGCACCTCTTGAATTGCAGTGTATTTCCCGCCTGGCCGCGCGGACTAGCGATATATTTAGTGGAATTCTGATTAGCAGGGCTTATTGATATGCTCAAGCAATGGCCTCCCCTGAACGTGCTGCGCGGCTTCGAGGCGGCCGCCCGGCTGGGCAGCTTCCATAAAGCGGCTGACGAGCTGCATCTGACGCAGTCGGCGATCAGCCAGCAGGTGCGCAGCCTGGAGGACTATCTGGGCCAGCCGCTGTTTTTCCGCCAGGGGCGCGCCGTGTCGCTGACGGATGCGGGCTGGGATCTGCTGGGCACGACGCAGGCCATGCTGCAGCAGTTGGCAGCCGGCATCCGCAGGCTGGACCAGTATCGCAAGCCGAACCAGCTGATCGTGAACACCAGTCCGGCGTTTTCGCGGCACTGGCTGCTGCCCAGGCTGGAGGCGTTCCGCACCCTGCATCCCGAGGCGGACCTGTGGCTGTACACCAGCGATGCCGCGCCGGACATGGGCAAGCAGACCATAGACATCGCGCTGCGCGACGACCTGGGCCCACAGGCCGATTGCGCGTTCCGCGTGCTGGTCGAGGACCGCATGTATCCAGCCTGCCACCCTCGCCTGTTGACAGCCGAGACGCGCGCCACGCTGCATGGCGAACGCGAGATGGATTGGAGCCATTGGGAAACGCAAGGCGGTGCCGACGTGGGCCAGCGTGGCCAGGGCATGAATTTTTCCGACCCTGGCCTGTTGCTGGATGCGGCGCGCGAGGGCCTGGGCATGGCGCTGGTCAGCAGCTTGCTGGCCGACCGCTCGCGCCGCGATGGCTCGCTGGCGGCGTTGACGGAGCAAACCGTGCGCGGTCCGAAATGGGCGTTGCTGGTGCATCGGGACAGCGAGGACGATCCGCTGACGCGCGCGTTCTGCGAGTGGGTGTCCGAAGAACTGGACGCGTCGCGCGAGGACGGCGGCGCGGCAGCCTAGGCCTTGTATCTCAGGTTGCGATTTTCATCACGGTGTTAAGTTGTAGACCCATCGCCACATGCGGCGCATTCCAGAGCAAGAGATTCCTCGATGTCCCATTTGCAATCTACGCGTCCCGTCGCGCTGGTCACGGGCTCTACCTCCGGCATAGGCGAGGCCATTGCCCGCCGCCTGTCGCGGGACGGTTATGCGGTGGTCGTGCATTCACGCCGTTCGGCCGAAGCCGGCCATGCCTTGGCGCGCGAGCTGGGCGATGCTGTCTACGTGCAGGCGGATCTGGCGAACGATGCCGACCGGGTCCGGCTGGTCCGGGAAGCCGTCGCGGCATGGGGGCGGCTGGACGTGCTGGTCAACAACGCTGGAATCAGCCAAGTCATTCCCCATGCGGACCTGGCCGCGGCCACGCCGGACATCTGGCATGCATTGCACGAGGTCAACGTGGTGGCGCCGTTTCGCCTGGTGGCCGAAGCGCAGGCCGCGTTGCAAGCGGCGGCGGCGCATGGCCGGCCGGCTTGCGTGATCAACGTGAGTTCGCACGCGGGTATCCGGCCCAAAGGCGCTTCCATTCCCTATGCGGCGACCAAGGCGGCGCTCAACCATGTGACGCGCTTGCTCGCGCTTTCACTGGTTCCGCATATCCGGGTGAATGCAGTTGCGCCGGGTCTGGTGGATACGCCGATGACGGCGGATTGGACGCAGGCCCAGGCGCTGTGGCGCGACAAGGCGCCGATGCGCCGGGCGGCCAGTCCGGAGGATATCGCGCAGGCGGTCGCCATGCTGGCCGCGTCGGACTATCTGACCGGCGAAATCCTGCTGTCCGATGGTGGCTTGAATCTCACATAGCAGCACAAGCCGCGCGGGCATCGCAGCCGTTGGGAAGCCGGCTTGCGTGCCCGGCTGGCAGCAACGCCGGCCTTACTTCTCCGCGTACTTCTTGCTGGCTGTGTCGTAGGCGTAGACGACGGCATCGCCCGCGCCCAGCTGGCGGGTCTTGTCCGGGCCGGCGATTTCCGTGCCGCTGCGCTTGACGGTCACGCGCGGCATGTCGCTGCCGCCATGCGCGGAGAAGACCAGTTCGCCCGAGCTGGCCACGCAAGGCATGACGTCGCCTTCGGCGCAGGCCGCGCTATTGTCTTCGCCGGTATTGATGCTGCCTACATAGGTCCAGCCCGCGCCTTCGTCCGGACCCGCCGGATTGAAGACCAGCAGCGCGTAGCCGCTGAAGCTGATGCCGTTGTCGAAGCCTTCGGTGGGCACGGCCAGCAGCAGCTTGCCGGCGGGCGTGCGGTATTCCACCGGCTTGCGGCGGGTGTCGACGTCTTCCGGTTTTTCGTAGGCGCCGAACTCGCCGACCGAGTGCTTCATGCCGCGGAACTTCCAGGGACGTTCGGGCGTGGCGCCGGTCAGCGTGTACGTGGCTTCGGCCAAGTTGACCTGAGTGCCGGGCCCGACCTCGTCTTCGCCCGGCTTGCCGTAGCGTTCGCGCGTGTCCCAGGTGAAGCCGGTGTAGTAGCGCGTGCCGCCCAGTTCGAAGGCATGGCCGAACCAGAAGGTGGCGATGCTGCCGTTGGCGACTTCGTAGGAATCGGCGCCCTTGCCGTCGATCTGGTAGATGGAATACATCACCGTGGGCACATCGGGCGGTGCAATGGCGGCGGCCTGGGCGGTGGGCGGCAGCGCCGCGGCGCCGGCGGATTCAGCGGCGGTTGCGGCGGGGCTGAACAGCGCGGCCAGGGTGGACGCCAGCAGGCCGGCCATGGCGGTGCGGAGCAAACGGCCAGGGGGGCGGGTTTTCTGAATGGTTTTCATGTGTCGGACATCTTCTTGTCGGCCTCAGGCGGGAAAGCCTTGTGATCGCCTGTCTCTGTCTGTGCGGCGCCATCCTAATCGCCCGTTGCAATCCGCGTCGGACAACAATTTGCCAATTGTGTCGGACTGCAATGCATGGAGCGCCCCTGGCTAGTCTGCCACGGAATCGGCGTTTTGCTCGGGGATCGTAGGATGGGTGTGGCGCAAGAAAGACGTGGCGGACAGAACTGTCCTGCAATGCGTGAAACCCATCGCCCGTTACGGGACGGGGATGGGTTTCGCGCGGCGTTTTCCCTCAGTACGTCGCCCGCAGGTTCAGCATCACGCTGCGCGGCTCGCCGTAGTAGTTCGAACCATACGCTGCCCACACGCGCTGGTAATAGACCTTGTCGAACAGGTTGTTCACCGTCAGCGTGCCTTCCAGGTGCTTGTTGAAGCGGTAGCCGGCTTGCGCGGACACGGTGGTGTACGGACGCTGCTCGAACTTCACCGGGCCGTTCAGGCGGTACATGCTGCTGACGCTGCGCACGCCCGCGCCCAGCGACAGGCCTTCCAGCGTGCCGGTGGCGAAGGTGTACTTGGTCCACAGGTTGAAGGTGTGGCGCGGCGTGATGAAGGCGTACTGCTGCGACTTCTGTTCTTCCGTTCCCTTCAGGGTCTTGGTGGTGGTGTAGGCGTAGCCGGCGGTGATGTCCCAGCCTGGCGCGGGGCTGCCGCTGATTTCGGCCTCGAAGCCCTGGCTGCGCATCTTGCCTGCGGCCATGGAGAACAGCGGATTGTTCGGGTCCGTCATCGAGCGGTTCTCGTCTTCCATGCGGAACAGCGCGGCGTGGCCGTTCAGGCGCTTGTCCAGGAATTCGCCCTTCAGGCCGATCTCGAACTGCTTGCCGGTGCGCGGGTCCAGCAGCTGGCCGTTGACGTCGGTGACGGTCTGCGGCGTGAAGATGCTGGTGTAGCTGGCGTAGGCCGACAACTGCTCGTTCAGGTCCACCACCAGGCCCAGATAGGGCGTGAACTTGCCGTTGATCTTGTCGCTGGTGTTGGTGAACTGGTTGAAGTAGGCGTTGCGGTTCTGCGTGCGGTTTTCCCACCAGGTGAAGCGGCCGCCAGCGATGATGGTGGCCGCGTCGGTCACGCGCAGATTGGTGCGCGCATACAGGCCGTACTGATCGGTCTTGCTGTCGTTGCCGTTGGTGAACTGGTAGTCCGGCTTGGGGATGTTGTTGTTGGGGTGGTAAAGGTTGGTGTCGGCGTTGTCGCCGCCGCCATAGCGGAAGTTCTTGTGGACGTTGCGGTAGTCGGCGCCCACGGTGAGCTCGTGCTGGCGGCCGAAGGCTTCAAAGGGCGTGGCGACGAAGGCGTCCAGGCCGTAGGTCTTCCAGTTGCTGCGGTACTTCCAGCTGACGAGGCAGGTGTCGCCGGTGATCGGGTCCACTGCGCAGTCGGACCAGCCGAACTCGCGGCTGGGCTCGTCCTGTTCGCGGTAGATGCCGCTGACCTTGATGCGTCCGCCATTGGCCAGGCGGTGGTCCACGTCGGCGAAGTACTCGGTGACTTCCTCGGTGATGTGGTTCCAGCTGGGGTCCAGGTTGGTGGAACGGCGCACGTCCAGCAAGCGGCCGTCGGTGTAGCCGGGCAGGCCGAAGAAGGGGCGGCCCTTGTATTGCTGGTAGGTGGCGCCGGCGGTCAGGACGGTGTCGGGCGTCAGGTCGAAGCTCAGGGTGCCGTAGAACAGCGGCTTCTCGGTGTACACGCCGTCGACGAAGGATTTGCGGTCGTCATAGGACGCCACCAGGCGGCCGCGCAGGCGCCCATCGCTGTCCAAGGGGCCGGTGATGTCGGCCTCGGTGTAATAGCGGTCCCAGGAGCCCGTCATGACCTGGCCGCTGAAGGCGAATTCCTTCTGCGCGCGCTTGCGCACCAGGTTCACGGTACCGCCGGGATCACCCGCGCCCTGGTACAGGCCCGAAGGTCCGCGCAGCACTTCGATGTGGTCGTAGATGGCCAGTCCGAAGCCCGAGGACAGGTCGTTGCCGGTGCTGGCCGGCGTGTTCACGCCGTCGACCTGGATCGTGTCCAGCGCATAGCCGCGTGAGTAGAAGTTGCCATGGTTGCCGCCGATGCTGCCCGCTTCCACCGTGATGCCGGTGACGGTGCGCATGGCGTCGTCCAGCGTGGTCAGGTTCTGGTCGTCCAGCAGCTGGCGCGTCACCACCGAGACCGATTGCGGGATCTCGCGCAGGCTTTGCGCGTTCTTGCCGATGGTGACGGCGGGGGCGGTGTAGGACCCCGTGCCTTCGGTGACGGTGAGGTCGCGGCCGGTGACCGTCACGGGCGCCAGGGTGGTGGCATCGCCGGTGGATGCGTCGGCCGGCCGCCGTACCACGAAGCCCGAGCCGCTCTGCACGGCCACCAGGCCGCTGCGCGCCAGCAGGCGGTTCAACGCGACCTGCGGGGTCATGGAGCCGGATACGGCGGGGGCGTTCAGGCCGGCCACGACGTCGGGGCTGAACAGCACCTGCAACTGCGCCTGCCGGCCCAACGCCACCAGCGCGTCGGCCAGGCTGCCGGCGGGCAGGTCGAAGCTTTGCGCGGCGGCGCTTTGCGCATGGGCCGCGGATGGCGCCAGCGCCTGGACCGCCAGCGCGGCGCTCATGGACAGCGCGCACAGCAGCGCGTAACGGCCGGCGCTCAGCCGACGATGAAAATGGCGTTGCGCCATGGACTTTCCCCAGTCTGGAAGTGGATCTTCAACTGGGGAAGACGCGCCAGCCGCCAAAACCCGAACCTATCTAATTAAAAATAATTCTTAGTTCTTGTCTTCAGCGGCTGCCGATCACCGTGGCGCCGTCCGGACGCCGGTTTACCGTCACCGGCAACAGGCCGGGCAGCATGTCCAGGACGGCGTCCGGCTGGCGCAGATCCAGCGTGCCGGACAGGCGCAAGCCCCGGGCGCGCTCGTCGGCGAAGCGCAGCGGCGTGTCGCGGTACAGGGCCAGATAGCCAGCCAGCTGCTGCAAGGTGGCGTCGTGCATCACCGCCACGCCGCCCTGCCAGGCGCCGATCTCGCTGGCGGGCACCTGCTGGCGGCGCAACAGCCGCGCGTCGGCGCGCGACAACAGCACCGTGTCGCCGGCCTGAAGCGTCTGCGCGGCGGGGGCGTTGGCGCCTTGGGCGTTCAGCCTGACTTCGCCGCTGCGCACGCCGACCTGCAGCACGTCGGGCAGCAGCAGCACGTTGAACTCGGTGCCGATGTCGCGCAGTTCCGCGTCGCCCGCGGCCACGATCAGCGGCCGGCGGTCGGGGGCGGCATCGATGTAGACCTCGCCGCCCTCGACGCGGATATGGCGTTCGGCCATCGTGTAGCGCACGGTCACGCGGGTGCCGACGTTGGCATGCAGCCGGGTGCCGTCGGGCAGGTCCAGGTTGCGGGTCTGGGTGGACGCGTTGGCCACGGATTCGTAGCTGATGGGCACGTACTGGTAGGCGGCGGCCGCGATCAGCAGCATCGCGGCCAACGCACCGCCCCAGCGCAGGAAGGCGGGGCGCCGCGTCGGCGCTGACCACGCGCGGGGCGGGGACTGCGGCCGTCTGCGCGACGGATTCTGCGTGTGGTTGGCCGGCTGCGAGTGCACCCGGGCGGAGTCCGGGCGCGGCAGCGCCGCCATGTCCTCCCACACCAGCTCGAGCCGCTCGTACTCCCGCCGATGTTCGGGCGAGGCTTGCAGCCAGGACTGGAAGGACTGTTCGGCGCTGGCGTCGGACGCGCGTTCCCGGCGGCGCATGAACCATGCGCTCGCGGCCTCTTCGACAGCGGACAAAGGTAGGGATCGGGTCATGGCGTTTCGCCGTGGACACGGCGCTTGCAATGCGCCAGCGCCAGTTGCAGGTGCTTCTCGACCGCTCGCACACTGATGCCCATGTGGTCGGCGATGTCCTCGCAACGGAGCTCATCATACCGATAAAGCAGGAAGGCCTCGCGCTGGCGCGGCGGCATCTCGTCGATGGCGGCCTGCAGCAGGCGCAGGCGCTGGCTGGCGTCGGCGCGCGCTTCGGGTTGCAGGCCGGCGGGGGCAGCCAGGCCGACTGCCGTGGGCTCGAAACCCTGGTCGTCCAGGCTGGCCACCACATGTTCATCGCGCACGCTCTCGCGGCGCCAATGGTCGCGCAGCAGGTTGCGGGCGATCTCGTACAGATAGGCGCGCGGCTTTTCCGGCGGCGCGGCGCCGTCATGGGCCGCCAGCCATTTGGCGAAGGTCTCCTGCGCCAGGTCCTGGGCGGCCTCGGGCGAACGCTTGAGCTGGCGGTTCAGGAAACCGACCAGCTCCGCGTTCCACGCCTTGTACGCCTCGGCGATCACGCCGAAGAACCGCTCCCCCATGATGCCCCTAGGCTATGTCCGCTGCGCGCTCTGTGAAGCTGGCGCTTAGGCATGGCTTCAATTAAATGATAATGATTCTTATTGTATCAACAATATCGGACGGTGTGCCGAGGTGCCATGGACACCTCCTGCAAGAGATAGCTCGGGTAATTCAGGAAAAGTTGCAAGCATGACGGGGCGGGGGGACACCTCCAGAATAGAGCGATTTGCCTTAGGCGAGCGGCCCACGGCGAACGTTGAACTTCGGGCCGGATAGTCCAGTAACCTGCGTTGCTTCTATACGTTAATTGCGTATAATTTGGTGCGCATGCCATGAAGGCCCTATTCATTGAGTTGCCGGCGTTTCTTCGCTACCGGTCCGACTATCTGGACGACGACGGATTTCGCGGCTTGCAGGAAACCATGATGCAGAACCCGGACGCTGGAGACGTGCTCGAAGGCGCGGGCGGTCTGCAGCAAGCTGCGCTACGGCGATCCGCGCAGAGGAAAAGGCAAGCGCGGCGGCCTGCGGGTGATCTACTACTGGTGGGATGGAGGCCTGCAGTTCTGGCTGTTTACTTTGTACGACAAGAACGAGGCAGTTGATTTGAGCGCCAAGGAAAAGCTGGCACTCAGGGCCATGCTGAAAGCGGAACTGGAGGCGAGACGATGAAGAAGCGCAATCTATACGGAGAGATCGCCGAGGGTTTCGATGCGATGTCGAATGCGCGCGCGGGCAAGCACACCTTGCGCACCCACGAAGTAGAGTTCAAGCCTGCACCGGATGTGACCGCCGAAGAGCTGCTGGCGCTGCGCGAGCGCCTGCATTTGTCTCGCCAGGTGTTCGCTCGTTACTTGCGGACCAATCCCCGAACGCTCGAAAACTGGGAGCAAGGCCGAGCCAAGCCGAACGCGCAGGCCGCGCTATTGATTCGCCTGGTCGAGAAGTATCCAGACACCGTGGAGCGGCTTGCGGCTGTGTGAGCGTCCTTTGTCTTGCCCTGCATGAAAGCGGATCTGCCGGCGCTCTGATGTAGCAATCCGCGCGTGGCGGTTTAAGGACACGTCCGTCCGCACCCGGCGGCCTGCGGCCCCGGGATCTTCCCTCGCATTGAAAGCGCCCTGTCTCCGGGTGCAGCGTCGCCGTGCCATCTGCGTCGGCCGTGCACCCATCTTCCCGATGGGCGTCCGCGTTTCCACAACCATCGTTGTTTCACGCTTCCTAATGTCGACTATTAGATTTGCTTAAGTTGCCCGTATTTTTTGACCCCTCATTCCGGCATTCTTAGCATCACTGATAGGAGACACCATGGGCGCACTAAAAAACGATTCCAGCCTGGACATCCGCATGCTGCGCATCTTCGCGGCGGTGGCGGCGGCCGATAGTTTGTCGGCGGCGGCGCAAGCCTTGAACATCACGCAGTCGGCCGTGTCGCAGACGATCTCTCAGATCGAGAGCACGCTGGGCATGCGCGTGCTGGACCGGTCGCGCAGGCCATACCGGCTGACGCCGGCGGGGGTGACCTTGTACCGCCAGTCGCGGCAGATCGTGGATGACGTGGATCGGCTGATTTCGCAGGTGCGCGAGGCGGACCTGATGAACCGGCCGGCCATCCGGATCGGCATGATTGATTCCTTCGCCGCGACCACCGGTCCAGCCATCGTCAAGCGGCTGACGCAGAGCGCCAGCCAGGTGCTGGTGTGGTCCGGGCTGGCCTACGGCCACGCGCAGGCGCTGCTGAACCGGCAGGTCGACATCATCGTCACCACCGACGCCTTGGACGACGTGGACGGGTTGGCGCGGCGCGCCATCCTGACCGAGCCCTTTGCGCTGGTGGTGCCGGCGGCGCGCGCCGACGAGTTTGCGCGCATGGACCTGCGCCAAGTGGCCCAGGCCGCGCCCTTCATACGCTTCAGCGGCCGCTCGCACTTCGGCGCCATGATCGAACGTCATCTGCGCCGCTGCAGCGTGACCGCGCCGCCGTTCCTGGAGATCGACACCAGCGACGTGGTCATGGCGATGATCGCGGCCAATCTGGGCTGGGCGCTGATGACGCCGCTGTGCTTGTTGCAGGGACGTTCGTGGCTGGATCAGGTGGCGGTGTTGCCGCTGCCGGGACCGGGCCTGGCGCGCACGCTGCACCAGGTGTCGCGGCAGGACGAATTCGAGGAGATGGCCGACATGTTCTGGCAGATCAGCCGCAAGGCGCTGGAGACGGAAATCTTCCCGCAGGTAAGCGCGCATTTGCCCTGGCTCGGGCGGCAGATGCGGCTTTGTTGACCCGGCGGGAAACGCCTGGGCAAGACGCCACGCTTTCGCGAGGCGCCGCGCGCAGCCGGTTTTTCGCCGCAGGATAGCCCGACGACAAAAAGGAGAAGGACATGCAGGAGACTAGACGCAGATTCATCCAAGGCGCCGCCCTGAGCGCCGCAGCCTTGGCGCTGCCGATGGCAGGACGGGCCTGGGCCGCGCAAGCGCAGGCCGTGCGCTATGGCGGCTCGGCGTGGCTGGGCCACTACCCAGCCTGGCTGGCCATCCAGGCCGGCTACTTCAAGAATGAAGGGCTGGACGTAGGCTGGGAGTCTTTCGGCACGACCTCGGCACGCGTCAGCGCCCTGCTGTCGGGCAATATCGACATGGCGGTCACCGCCGCACCCGCTGCGCTGGCGGTGATGGCGCGGGGTTCGCGCCATTTCGCCATCATCGGCGTGCCTGAGAACTTCGGCCGGGTCGAAGGGTTGATCGTGCGCGACGGCGTGCAAAGCATGCAAGACCTGAAGGGCAAGAAGGTCGGCGTCACGTTCGCCTCCAGCGCGCACCTGCTGGTGCTCAATCTGCTGGACCAGGCGGGCCTGAAGGCGGACAAGGACGTCACCGTGCTGAATGTGCCCGCGCCGGAAATGCCGGCGGCCTTCAAGGCAGGCCAGATCGACGCGGCAGCGGCATGGACGCCGCAGTTCAACGCCATTCGCGCCATGCCGGGCGCGCGCATGCTGGCCGACGATACGCAGTTCTCGCTCTACAAGGAATACGGCGTCACGCCGGGGCCGGACGTGCTGGTTGCGCGCCGCGCATTCCTGGACAAGCACCCCGAAGCCGTCAAGCGCTTCCTCAAGGCGTATTTCCGCGCCAACGAGCAGTTGCGCGCGCAGCCGGACAGCACGGTGGCCGCCTTGACGGAACTGACCAAACTTACCGCTGCCGACCAGCTGGAAATGGTCAAGGGCGCCGATTGGTATGCCGCGTCGGAACAAGGGCCGCTGCTGGCGCCGGGCAGCAAGTACATCGATGGCTTGCAGAAGCTGGCGGAAATGATGGTGCGCTACGGACAGATCGACAAGGCACCAGCTGTACGCGATTGGGTTGATCCCGCCTACCTGTAACTGCGAAGGCGTCCACACCGATACGCCTGCGGGCGCATGCCGCCCGCCCTTCTTTCTGTCAGGAATTGAACGATGAATGCATCAAACCGTCAGCGTCGTCCGGACCTGCTGCTGATCAGCAGCGTGTCCGTGATCGTGCTGCTGCTGTTCTGGGAAGGCGTCTGCCGCCTGCAATGGGTGGATCCGCTATTCCTGCCGCCGCCCTCGTCCGTCTTCGCCCGCCTGGCCGGCATGTGGGAGCAAGGCGCGCTAATGGGCCACATCCTGGCGTCCGCGCGCCGGGTCATGGTGGGCTTTGCCGCCGCCACGGCGCTGGCGATTCCGCTGGGAATTTTCCTGGGCACCTCGCTGCGCGCCCGTGCCGCCTTCGACCCCATCCTGTCCTTCCTGCGGCCGCTGCCCTCGATGAGCTGGATTCCGCTGTCGCTGCTGTGGTTCGGTATTACCGAAACGCAGAAGTACAGCATCGTGTTCATGGGCACCTTCGCGCCGGCGCTGTTGTACGTGATCGAAGCCACGCGCAACATCGACCCACTGCTGATCCGCGCCGCTCGCAACCTGGGCGCCAGCGGTCCGCAAGTGATGCGCATGGTGATCCTGCCGGCCAGCCTGCCGCAGATCTTCAGCGGCTTCAAGGTGATCCTGGGCCTGTCGTGGACCTGCGTCATTTCCGCCGAACTGGTTGCCGCGAAGGAAGGCCTGGGCTTTCTCATCATGAACGGCAAGGAGTTCTTCCAGACCGACACCGTGGTGCTGGGCATGGCGCTCATCAGCGTCACCGTGCTGGTGACCGACGTGGTCTTCCGAGTCATTGAAAACAGGGCGTTGGCATGGTCGCGATAAACCACGAAGCAAACAATACGATGATATCGATCGAAGGCATTTCCAAGTCGTTCGGTTCCTTTCACGCCTTGCAGGGCGTGGACCTGCAGGTCAAGCGCGGCGAGTTCCTGGTGGTGTTGGGCGCGTCGGGTTGCGGCAAGTCCACGCTGCTCAACCTGATCACCGGATTCGAAAAACCCAGCGCCGGACGCATCGTGGTCAATGGCCGCGAAGTGCGCGACGTGGATCCGCACTGCGGCATGGTGTTCCAGCAGTACGCCTTGTTCCCATGGCTGACCGTGGCCGAGAACGTGGCCTTTGGCCTGAAGCTCAAGGGCGTTCCCGCTTCGGAACGTCGCGCGACGGCGCAGAAGTTCATCGAGATGGTGGGGCTGAAGGGCTTCGAGGACGCCTATCCCAAGGCCCTGTCCGGCGGCATGCGCCAGCGCGTGTCCATCGCCCGGGTGCTGGCCAACGATCCCGACGTCATCTTGCTGGACGAACCCTTTGCCGCGCTGGACGCCATGACCCGCCAGGTGCTGCAGGAAGAGTTGACCCGCATTTACGAACGCAGCGGCAAGACCATCATCTTCATCACCCACTCCATCGACGAGGCTCTGCTGCTGTCCAACCGCATGGTCATCATGAGCGCGCGGCCGGGCCGCGTCGCCTGCGACATCCCCAACGATCTCCCCTATCCGCGCAATGCCGACGCGCAGCTTTCGCCGCGCTACATCGAGCTCAAGTCGCAGATCTGGGGCATCGTGCAGAACGAAGTCATGCGCAGCCTGCAGGCGCGCGCAGACCAATGATCCGCCAACCGCAACACTGAACCCATCATGTCTCACCCATCAGGGCAATCGCAGACTTATCCTCAATACCAGAGCGGCTCGGGCTGGAATGCCATGCTGCCCAAGCGCGCGCCGCGCACCGCTGCGCCGCCGCATGCGCGCTTCAAGCACGTGATCATCGGCGCCGGCTACACCGGCCTGGCGGCCGCGCGCCGGCTGGCCGAATTGCAGCCCCAGGAGCGCATCCTGGTGCTGGACGCCACCGCAGCCGGCGAAGGCTCCGCAGGGCGCAATTCCGGCTTTCTGATCAACCTGCCGCACAACACCCGCATGAGCGGCCACCACAGTCCGCTGCAGGTCGCGCGCAAGCAGATCGCGATGTACCAGTCCGGACTGGACTGGCTGGCGGAATTGGCGGAACGGGGTGGATTCGACTGCGGCTGGGATGTCGCGGGAAAGTACCACGCAGCGGCTACGCAGCTAGGCCGCAGCACACTGAACGCGTCGCTGGCGCAGTACCGCGATTGGGGCGTCGCGTACACCGAACTGGACCGGGACGCCTTGCGAGAACAACTGGGCACCAGCTATTACGAGTTCGGATACCACTCGATGAACAACGTCTTCGTGCAGCCAGCCGCGCTGATACGAGGCCTGGCCGACACGCTCCCTGAAAACGTCTGGCTCATGGAGAACAATCCTGTGCTGGCGGTCGGCGGCGCAGGCCCCTACACGGTGCGCACGCGCGGCGGCGAGTTCATTGCCGACAACGTGGTCCTGGCCAACAATGCCTTCGCGCGCAAGCTGGGTTTCCTGCGCAGCCGCCTCGTCACCATCTTTACCTACGCTGGCGTCACGCCCGTGCTGAGTCCGACGCAGCAGGCGCTGCTGGGCCAGCGCGACCAGTGGGGCGTCATCCCGGCCAATCGCCTGGGCACCACGCTGCGTCGCATCCGCGGCGGCCGTTTCATGGTGCGCAGCGCCTATTCCTATGAAGCCGAGCAGCCCCTGGATCGCATGGCGCAGTTGCTGCGCGATTCGTTCCAGCGCCGCTATCCCGAACTGGCATCGCATGACTTCGAGTACGTCTGGAGCGGATCCACGGCGCTGACGGGCAATGGCGCGTCCTTTGTGGGGCAGGTGCGGCCGGGCCTGTACGCCTCGGTCGGTTGCAACGGCGCGGGCGTGATCAAGGGCACCATCTACGGCAAACTGCTGGCCGAGCAGATCGCGGGCAGGCGCAGCCCGATGCTCGACGACCTGGAAGCGTTCGAGCGGCCGAACTGGCTGCCGCCCGATCCGCTGCGGCGGATCGGCGTGATGATCGCGATCGCCAGCCAGGCGAAGAAGGCAGGGCTGGAGCGCTGAGCTGGCCGATGCACGGCGCGGACGCGCCGCGTCAGGACGCGTGGATGGTTTTCAACTTGCGCAGTTCGGGGAACCACCGCATCCACAATCCTGCCACCGCCATGGTGCCGACCCCGCCGATCACCACCGCCGGCACCGCGCCGAAGGCCGCGGCCATGACGCCGGACTCGAATTCGCCCAGCTGGTTGGACGTGCCGATGAATAGCGTGTTCACCGCGCTCACGCGGCCCAGCATATGGTCGGGCGTATTCAGCTGCACCAGGGACGAACGCACCACCACGCTGACCGCGTCCGCCGCGCCCAGCACCACCAGCGCGCCGATCGACAACGGGATCGAGGTCGACAGGCCGAACACCGTGGTAGCCAGTCCGAACAGGATCAATGCGCCGAACAGCAGCCGGCCCACGTGCTCGCCCAGGCTCAGGCGCGCCAGCGTCAATGACATCAGCGCCGCGCCGCAGGCGGGGGCGGCGCGCAGCGCGCCCAGCGCCCAGGGACCGGCGTTGAGGATGTCCTTGGCGAAGATGGGTAGCAAGGCCGTGGCCCCGCCCAGCAGCACGGCGAACAGGTCCAGCGACAAGGTGCCCAGCAGCAGGCGCCGCTGGAAGATGAAGGTGATGCCGGCGAACAGCGTGCGCCAGGTGGTCGGTTCCTTGCGCGGCGGCGCGCGTTCGATGACGAGCGTGGCGATGGACGCGAAGGCCGACAGGTACAGGGCCGCCGCCACGCAATAGATCCACCCTGCCCCCAGCCCGTAGCCGACGCCGCCCAGCGCAGGACCCGCGATCTGCGCGATCTGGCCGCCGGAGGACGCCAGCGCGGTCGCGCGCGGCAACCACTCGCGCGGCACCACGGCTGGGATCAACGTGGCCAGGGTCGGCGCTTCAAAGGCGCGGGCCGAACTCATGATGATGATGGTGGCGTAGATCAGCGTCTTGCCGCCCACGCCATGCAGGGCCGCGATCGCCAGCACCAGCGTGGCCAGCGCTTCCAGCGCCATGCACACCGCCACGATCTTGCGGCGGTCATAGCGGTCGGCCACATGGCCCACCACCAGGGTCAGGACCGCCATGGGCAGGAACTGCGCCAGGCCGATCAGCCCCAGGTCCAGCGCGCTGCCGCTCAGCGCATAGATCTGCCAACCCACCGCGACCGAAACGATCTGAAAGGCCAACGACGCGCCGATGCGCGCGAACAGGTAATGCAGGAAGGCGGGGCGTTGAAGCGGACTGGGAGAGTCGGGGGCAGGCATGGAGGATGGCGCGATGGGCGCGCGACGGGCGCCGGACCCCGCATTCTAGGGACAAGTCGCTGACGGGAAACTAAGAGCGGCTCATGTGTCCCCGGCCGGGCCCGCCGTCACGCCTTGGGCCAATACGTCCCAAAGCTCCACAAATTGCCTTCCGGATCGCGGCAGGCGAACTCGCGGCTGCCGTAGGCCGTGTCGTACGGTGGGGTTTCGATGGTGGCGCCCGAGGCCTGGACCTGCGTATGCAAGGCGTCGGGATCGTCCACGGCCAGATACAGCGCGTCGGTGCGGCGTCCTTGCAGGTCGCCCACCAGCTTGCCGTGGGCGTCGTCGCGGTCCGGGCCCAGCATCAGCATGGAACTGCCATAGGCCAATTCCGCATGTTGCACGGCGCCGTCGTCGCGGTAGACGGCGTGCTCGGTGAACCCCAGCACGCCGGTCAGCCAGCGGATCATCGCATCTGCGTCGCGGCAGCGCAGGGTCGGAAACAGGCGGGGCGCCGCCGATTCGGGTGACTTGGCACTCATCATGGGTACTCCCGTGGATAAGCAGGAGCGCCCATGATGCACCCGCGGGCGGCGCGGAGGATGACGATTTTGTTACTGCGCGCCTGGCTACTCGCCGATGGCGACCAGCTCGGCTCCTTCCGCCACCTGATCGCCCACGCCGTAGAACACTTCCGAGACCTTGCCGTCGGCGGGCGCGGAAATGGTGTGCTCCATCTTCATGGCTTCCATCACCAGCAGCGGCTGGCCCTTTTCCACGGTGTCGCCGGCCTTGACCGAGATCGAGATGATCTTGCCGGGCATGGGAGCCGTGAGGCCGCCGCCGTGTTCGCCCTGGGTGTCCTGCGAATGCGCCAGGGGATCGTACAAGTCCAGCACGTGCACGCCGCCTTCGCCGAAGACGTGGGCTTTTTCGGCGTGCAGCACGACGGTGCCGGCGCTTTCATGGCCGTCCAGCGTGATGCGCAGGCCATAGGCCAGGTTGGGGTTGGCGCTGGCGTGGGCGCGCCACAGGAAGGCTTGCGGGCCCGCGCCGCTGTCCAGGGTCCAGGCGCCACCCTGGCGGGCGACGGTGACGTGGCGGGTCTCGCCGTTGTCCACCCATTGCAGCTGGCGCTGGTAGCGGCCGCCCAGGCGCCAGCCGTCGCGCGCGTCCCAGGGATCAGCAGGCTGCTTGCCGCCGGCGGCGCCCGGCTGCGCCAGGCCCTGGCGCACCAGCACGGCGGCGCAGGCCAGCGCCAGCGTGGCGGGACTGGCGGCCTGGGGTTCGGGCAGCAGCGTGGCGCGTTGGCGTTCGATCAGGCCGGTGTCCAGGTCCGCCGCGGCGAAGGCGCTGTCCTGCATCAGGCGCGACAGGAAGGCCACGTTGGTCTGCACGCCCACGGCCTGCGTCTGGGCCAGGGCCTGCAGCATGCGGGCGCGGGCCTGGTCGCGGTCGGCGCCGTGCACGATCAGCTTGGCGATCATGGGGTCGTAGAACGGCGTGATGGTGTCGCCCATGCGCACGCCGCCGTCGACCCGGATGTCGCCGTTGGCGAACGCGGTGTGCGCCGGCAGCCCCAGGTAGGCCAGCGTGCCGATGGACGGCAGGAAGCCCTTTTCCGGATTCTCGGCGTAGATGCGGGCCTCGATGGCGTGGCCCTGGATGCGCAGGTCTTCCTGGCGCGCGGGCAGCGGCTGGCCGGCGGCCACGCGCAGCTGCCATTCGACCAGGTCGTGGCCCGTGATCATTTCGGTGACCGGGTGCTCGACCTGCAGGCGCGTGTTCATTTCCATGAAGTAGAACCGGCCGTCGGGTTCGGCGATGAACTCCACCGTGCCCGCACCCACGTAGCCCACGGCGCGCGCGGCGGCCACGGCGGCTTCGCCCATGGCGCGGCGGCGCTCTTCGGTCATGCCGGGCGCGGGGGCTTCCTCGATCACTTTCTGGTGGCGGCGCTGCACCGAACAATCGCGTTCGAACAGGTAGACGCAGTTGCCGTGCGTGTCGGCGAACACCTGGATTTCGATGTGGCGGGGCTTCTGCAGATAGCGTTCGATCAGCACGCGGTCGTCGCCGAAGCTGGAGGCGGCCTCGCGCTGGCAGGAGGCCAGCGCATCGAGGAACGCGCCCGACGATTCGACCACGCGCATGCCTTTGCCGCCGCCGCCGGCGCTGGCCTTGATCAGCACGGGGTAGCCGATGGCGTCGGCCTGGGTCTTGAGGAATTGCGGGTCCTGGTTGTCGCCGTGGTAGCCAGGCACCAGCGGCACGCCGGCTTTTTCCATCAACGACTTGGCGGCGGACTTGCTGCCCATCGCGGCGATGGCGGAGGCCGGCGGGCCGACGAAGGCGATGCCGGCCTTTTCGGCGGCTTCGGCGAAGGCTTCGTTCTCGGAGAGAAAACCGTAGCCGGGGTGGATGGCGCCCGCGCTGGTATCGCGCGCGGCTTGCAGGATGGCGTCGGCGCGCAGGTAGCTGGCGCGCGGCTCCGAGCCGCCGATGTACACGGCCTGGTCGCAGGCGGCGACGTGGCGGGCGTTGGCGTCGGCGTCGGAATACACCGCGACGGTGCGGATGCCCATGCGGCGGGCGGTGGCGGCCACGCGGCAGGCGATTTCACCGCGGTTGGCAATCAGCAAAGTGTCGAACATGGATGTCATCCAGGCTGAAATTATTCTTGGGCTGCAATGGGGGCGGCCATGCCGTCCTACATGCGGAACACGCCGAACTTGGTGTCCTCGATGGGCGCGTTCAAGGCCGCCGACAAGGCCAGGCCCAGCACGCGGCGCGTGTCGGCCGGGGCGATGATGCCGTCGTCCCACAGCCGCGCGGTGGCGTAGTAGGGATGGCCTTCGCGTTCGTACTGTTCGCGGATCGGCGCCTTGAAGGCGGTTTCCTCATCGGCCGACCACTGACCGCCGCGGGCCTCGATGCCGTCGCGCTTGACCGTGGCCAGGACGCTCGCGGCCTGTTCGCCGCCCATGACCGAGATGCGGGCGTTGGGCCACATGAACAGCATGCGCGGCGAATAGGCGCGGCCGCACATGCCGTAGTTGCCAGCGCCGAACGAACCGCCGATCAGCACGGTGAACTTGGGGACGTTGGCGGTGGCCACCGCCGTCACCATCTTGGCGCCGTGGCGGGCGATGCCTTCGTTTTCGTACTTGCGGCCGACCATGAAGCCGGTGATGTTCTGCAGGAACACCAGCGGGATCTTGCGCTGCGCGCACAGTTCGATGAAGTGCGCGCCCTTCTGCGCGGACTCCGAGAACAGGATGCCGTTGTTGGCCACGATGCCGACAGGCATGCCGTGGATGTGCGCAAAGCCGGTGACCAGCGTGGGGCCGAAGCGCGCCTTGAATTCGTCGAACTCGGAGCCGTCCACGATGCGCGCGATGACCTCGCGCACGTCATAGGGCTTGCGCGTGTCGGCGGGAATGATGCCGTTGAGTTCGCTGGGGTCGTAACGCGGCTCGCGCACGGGGATGGTCGCCAGCGGCTGCGGCTTCTTGCGGTTCAGGCGCGCGACGGCGTTGCGCGCCAGTTGCAACGCATGCATGTCGTTGGCGGCCAGGTGGTCGACCACGCCGGACAGGCGCGTGTGCACGTCGCCGCCGCCCAGGTCCTCGGCGCTGACTTCTTCGCCCGTGGCGGCCTTCACCAGCGGCGGGCCGCCCAGGAAGATGGTGCCCTGGTTCTTGACGATGATGGACTCGTCGCTCATGGCGGGCACGTAGGCGCCGCCGGCGGTGCAGGAGCCCATCACCACGGCGATCTGCGAAATGCCTTGCGAGGACATCTGCGCCTGGTTGTAGAAGATGCGGCCGAAGTGTTCGCGGTCGGGGAAGACCTCGTCCTGCTGCGGCAGGTTGGCGCCGCCCGAATCCACCAGGTAGACGCAGGGCAGATGGTTCTGCGCGGCGATTTCCTGCGCGCGCAGATGCTTCTTGACCGTCATCGGGTAGTAGGTGCCGCCCTTGACCGTGGCGTCGTTGCAGACGATCACGCATTCCGTGCCGGCCACGCGGCCGATGCCGGTGATGACGCCCGCGCCGGGGGCTTCGCCGCCGTACATGCCGTGAGCCGCCATCGGCGACAGTTCCAGGAACGGCGTGCCCGGATCGATCAGGTGCTCGACGCGGTCGCGCGGCAGCAGCTTGCCGCGCGCCACGTGCTTGGCGCGAGCGGCTTCGCTGCCGCCCAGCGCGGTATGGGCCAGTTGCTGATCCAGATCGTCCAGCTGCGCCTGCATGGCCTGCGCATTGTCGGTGTAGTCCTGCGACCGCGGATTGATGCGGGATTCGATGATGGGCATGGGGTTCCACCCGTCCTGCTTGTTGGAAATTTGAAGGCGCTCGTGGAGCGGTTTGTCTCGCTGCCCGGTGGGCCGGGCATTCTTGTCGGTTAGGGGCACCGAAGAGGGATTTCGTTGCGCCTTTCCTGTACGGCGCGCGACCGACCCGTCGCGCTACGACGCCATGCAAGAAAGGCGCAGCGGAATCCATCGAAAGCCGGGAGGCCGAAGCCTCCCGGCGTTGCGTCAGACCATCTCGATCGCCATGGCGACGGCTTCGCCGCCGCCGATGCACAGCGTGGCTACGCCGCGCTTGCCGCCGGTCTTGCGCAGCGCGCCGACCAGGGTGGCCATCAGGCGGGCGCCGGACGCGCCGATCGGGTGGCCCAGGGCGGTGGCGCCGCCGTGGACGTTGACCTTGTCATGCGGCAGCTTGAAGTCGGCCATGGCAGCCATGGTGACCACCGCGAAGGCTTCGTTGATTTCGTAGAGGTCCACGTCCTCGGCCTTCCAGCCGGTCTTGGCGAACAGGTTCTTCAGCGCGCCCACGGGGGCGGTGGTGAACCAGTTCGGCTCTTGCGAGTGCTGGCTGTGGGCGACGATGCGGGCCAGGGGCTTGACGCCCAGCTTTTCCGCGGTGGAGGCACGCATCAGCACCATGGCGGCGGCGCCGTCGGAGATCGACGAGGAGTTGGCGGCGGTGACGGTGCCGTCCTTCTTGAAGGCGGGCTTGAGCGTGGGGATCTTTTCCGGCATGGCCTTGGTGGGGGCTTCGTCGGTGTCGATCACGGTGTCGCCCTTGCGGCCGGCCACGGTCACGGGGGCGATTTCCCACTTGAAGCTGCCGTCTTCCGACGCGGCGCGGGCGCGGCGCAGCGATTCCAGCGAGAACGCGTCCTGCTGTTCGCGGGTGAAGGAATACTTGGCGGCGCAGTCCTCGGCGAACACGCCCATGGCCTTGCCCTTGTCGTAGGCGTCTTCCAGGCCGTCCAGCGCCATGTGGTCATACACGGTGTTGTGGCCGTAGCGGTAGCCCTGGCGGCCCTTGAGCAGCAGGTAGGGCGCGTTGCTCATGCTTTCCTGGCCGCCGGCGACGACGATGTTGGCGCTGCCCGCGGCCAGCAGGTCATGGCCGAACATGGCGGCCTTCAGGCCCGAACCGCAGACCTTGTGGATGGTGGTGCAAGCCACGCCCAGCGGCAGGCCGGCACCCAGCGCTGCCTGGCGCGCCGGGGCCTGGCCCTGGCCGGCCTGCAGCACGTTGCCCATGATGACTTCTTCGACTTGCTCGGGCTTGATGCCGGCGCGTTCGACGGCGGCCTTGATGGCGATCGAGCCCAGCTCGTGCGCGGCCAGGCCGGACAAGGCGCCCAGCATGCCGCCCATGGGCGTGCGGGCGACGGAAACGATGACGATGGGATCTGACATGGCTAGCTCCTGTGAGGGTCGGGACAGCTCTGGGGTTACGAGGCCGCGGGTTCGCCCGTAGGGCGTTCCGGACGCAGGCGTCTGTCCGTATCGTAAGGGAAAAATTCTTCAATCCGGCCCTGCGCCACATGGGCGCGGCAGGCCTGCCACCACTCCGGTTCCAGCAGGTCGGAATGGTGACGCATGAAGGCGCCGCGCACGCGCGGGTCGCCTAGCAGAAAGCGTCCGAATTCTTCGGGAAAGACATCATTCGGACCGATGGCATACCAGGGTTCGGACGCCAGCTCCGCCTCTTCGTTGGGAGCGGGCGGAATGCGCCGGAAATTCATTTCTGTCATGCGCTGGATTTCGTCGTAATCGTAGAAAACGACCCGGCCCAGGCGCGTGACGCCGAAGTTCTTGTAAAGCATGTCCCCGGGGAAAATATTGGCCGCCGCCAGTTGGCGGATGGCGTCCCCGTATTCGCGCACGGCCGGGTCCAGCAGCGCATCCGACGCCTGGCGCAGGTAGATGTTCAGCGGGGTCATGCGCCGTTCGATGTAGACATGGCGGATGACCACCGTGTCGCCGGTTTCCTCTATCAGGCTGGGCACCAGCCGGCGCAATTCTTCCAGCAGCGCGGGTGCAAAGCGTGCGCGCGGCAGCGCCACCTGTGAGTATTCCCAGGTGTCGGCCATGCGGCCGACGCGATCGTGCAGCTTCACCATCTGGTACTTGCGGCGCACGGTGGCATGGTCCATGCCGTCCTTGTCGATGCGGTCCTTGATGAGCTTGAACACGTAGGGATAGGACGGCAGCGTGAACACGCACATCACCATGCCCTTGATGCCGGGGGCGATGTCGAAGGCGTCGCGCGAATGGGCCAGGTGGTGCAGGAAGTCGCGGTAGAACAGCGTCTTGCCCTGCTTCTGCAGGCCGATCATGGTGTAGAGCTCGGCCTTGGGCTTGCGTGGCAGCAGGCTGGACAGGAAATTCACCACCGCGGCCGGCGTTTCCATGTCCACCAGGAAATAGGCGCGAGTGAAGCTGAACAGCGTGCTCAGGTCGTCGGCGCCCAGCAGCAGCGCGTCCAGCACGACCTGGCCTGCCGGGTTGCGCATCAGCGCCACCGCAAAGGGATACACCGTGCCCTGGTTGATCAGGCGGCCGACGATGTAGGCGCCCTTGTTGCGGAAGAACAGCGAGCCCAGCGCGTGGATCTGGCAGTCGCTGGCGATGCGGCGGCCGACGTGGCGCGGCAGTATCGCGCGCAACTGCTTGACCGCGGCGCGCGCCAGCAGCCGGGTGTCGCGGGGCAGGTCTTCGAAGGGCAGCGCCAGCCCGAAGTCCGCCACCATGCGGATCAGGCTTTTTTCCAGCCCGTCGGTGGCGGGGTAATACACCCGGTACGAGGGGATGCTGCTGTCCAGGTAGTCGGTGGCGATGGCCGGGCGGACGAACAGGAAGGCGTTGTGGAAATAATCGCGGTGCAGGATGCGGCACGACACCGAGTTGAAAAACGTCTCGGCGCATTCGGGCTGGCGGTGGTCGCCCAGCAGGCCCACGAATTCCTGCTTGATCTGCTGCCAGAACGCGGTCTGCTCGTCGCTCAGGTTGGGTGCTGCGCTACCGTTGGCGCCCACCGCGCCTTCGGGGCGGCCGCGCAGCACGCCTTCCAGCTGGGTGGCGCATTCGCGCACCCGCATGTCGTAGTACTCGATGCGTTCGCGCGACAGGCGCTGGATGCCGTGCCAGTCGCCGGATTCGAACAGCGCCTTGGCGCGCTGGGCGCTGTAGCGGAACAGCGCGTAATGGCGGTCGAAGCCCGCCAGGATCAGCCGTGCGACGTCCAGCGGCGAGGGGCCCGGAGCGGGCGCCTGCTCGATGTGCTGGACGTCGGACATGCGGATCATGGCGGCGTCGCTCAGGCGGTTTCGTTGAACAGTTCGCGGCCGATCAGCATGCGGCGGATTTCGCTGGTGCCGGCGCCGATTTCGTACAGCTTGGCGTCGCGCCACAGGCGGCCCACCGGGTATTCGTTGATGTAGCCGTTGCCGCCCAGGATCTGCACGCCCTCGCCCGCCATCCAGGTGGCTTTCTCGGCGGTGTACAGGATCAGCGCGGCGCAGTCCTTGCGCACCTGGCGCACGTGCTCGGCGCCCAGGCGGTCCAGGTTCTTGCCGACCTGGTAGCAGAAGGCGCGGCTGGCCTGCAGCGTGGTGTACAGGTCCGCGACCTTGCCCTGGATCAGCTGGAATTCGCCGATGGCCTGGCCGAACTGCTTGCGGTCATGGATATAGGGGACGACCACGTCCATCACGGCCTGCATGATGCCCACCGGGCCGCCGGACAGCACCGCGCGTTCGTAGTCCAGGCCGCTCATCAGCACCTTGACGCCGCCGTTGACCTGGCCCAGCACGTTCTCTTCCGGGATTTCGCAGTCCTGGAACACCAGTTCGCCGGTATGGCTGCCGCGCATGCCCAGCTTGTCCAGCTTTTGCGCCACGGAAAAGCCCTTGAAGCCCTTTTCCACCAGGAAGGCGGTGATGCCGCGCTGGTGCGCCTCGGGATCGGTCTTGGCGTAGACCACCAGGGTGTCGGCGTCGGGGCCGTTGGTGATCCACATCTTGGTGCCGTTCAGCACGTAGCGGTCGCCCTTCTTGTCGGCGCGCAGCTTCATGCTGACCACGTCGGAACCGGCGCCCGGCTCGCTCATGGCCAGGGCGCCCACGTGTTCGCCAGAAATCAGCTTGGGCAGGTACCTGGCTTTCTGGGCGGCGGTGCCGTTGCGGTTGATCTGGTTCACGCACAGATTGGAGTGCGCGCCGTAGGACAGGCCGATGGAGGCGCTGGCGCGGGAGATTTCCTCCATCACGACCATATGGGCCAGATAGCCCATGTTGGCGCCGCCATATTCCTCGTCGGCCGTCATGCCCAGCACGCCGAGTTCGCCGAATTTGCGCCAGAGGTCCATGGGGAACTGGTCGCTGCGGTCGACTTCTGCGGCGCGCGGCGCGATCTCGGCCAGTGCGAAATTACGCACCGCGTCGCGCAGCATGTCCAGATCTTCGCCCAGGTCGAAGTTCAGGCCGGGAAGGTTCATCGCTGTCTCCGTGATAGTAGGTACTTACTATTTTGTGGGCGCCCGTCTCCGGCGCCAGCTTGCCGCGCGTGGCTCATGATGCGCCGATCGGCCATCGCCGCGCAATGATGCACTGCAAATATTACGTTTACGTAAACGTAAATTGGAGTCGGGTTATCCCTAGGTAATTCAGCCCTGCCTAGGGAGTTGCGCTGAGTAAGATGCCAGCCGATCCTTGAATCCTGAATCATTGCGATGGAGTCTGCCGTGCTCGAACTATCCAACCTGGACGAAATTGTGGCGCTGCGGCGCGACATCCACATGCATCCGGAGCTTTGCTACGAAGAGCATCGCACGGCCAAAGTGGTGGCGGACACGCTGCGCGGCTGGGGCATCGAGACCCACACCGGCATCGCCAAGACCGGGGTGGTCGGCGTGATCAAGCGCGGCACGTCGGATCGCGCGATCATGCTGCGCGCCGACATGGACGCCCTGCCCATGCAGGAAGAGAACCAGTTCGAACACCGCTCGCGCCACGACGGCAAGATGCACGGCTGCGGCCACGACGGCCACACCGCCATGCTGCTGGCCGCCGCGCGCCATCTGCAGGCCGAAGGCGGCTTCGACGGCACCGTGTACCTGTGCTTCCAGCCGGCCGAGGAAGGCGGCGCGGGCGGCCGGGCCATGATCCAGGACGGCCTGTTCGAGCGCTTCCCCTGCGAAGCCGTGTTCGGCCTGCACAACTGGCCGGGGCTGCCCGCCGGATCCATCGGCGTCTGTTCCGGCCCGATGATGGCGGCCGCCAACGGTTTCAAGATCACCGTGCGCGGCAAGGGCGGCCATGCGGCCGCGCCGCAGGACTGCAGCGATCCGGTGCCGGCGCTGTTCGCCATCGGCCAGTCGTTGCAGACCATCCTCACGCGCAGCAAGCGTCCGCTGGACGCCGCCGTGCTGTCGATCACCCAGGTGCAGGCCGGCGGCAGCGTGATCAACGTCATCCCCAACAGCGCCTGGCTGGGTGGCTCGGTACGCGCTTACAGCACGGCGGTGGTCGACCTGATTGAACGCCGCATGAACGAGATCGCCGGCAACATCGCCGCCGCGCACGGCTGCGAGGCCGACGTGTTCTTCGAGCGCCGCTATCCGGCGCTGGTGAACACCGTGGCTGAAACCGAGTTCTGCATGGAAGTCATGCGCGAGGTCGTGGGCGAGGACAAGGCAATGGTGATCGAGCCGGCCATGGCCTCGGAAGATTTCGCCTTCCTGCTGCAGGAAAAGCCCGGCTGCTACGTGTTCCTGGGCAACGGCGACGGCGAGCACCGCATGGCCGGCCACGGCCTGGGTCCCTGCATGCTGCACAACGCCAGCTACGACTTCAATGACTCCCTGATTCCGGCTGGCGCGTCGTACTGGGTACGCCTGGCGCAACGCTATCTGGCCTGATGTGCTTCACGCCTTTCGTTTTATCTGACGCAGTGCCACGCAACATTACCAGGACGATATGAAAAAGAAGACATTGCTGATCAAGGCCGCGGGGGCGGCCTTGGCAATCATGGCCAGCGGCGCCATGGCGCAAAACTGGCCGGCCAAGCCCGTGACGCTGGTCGTGCCCTACACCGCCGGCGGCAGCGCCGATGCGATCGGACGCCGCCTGGGCGACGTCCTGCGCAAGGAAAGCAACGTAACCGTCATCGTCGAGAACAAGCCGGGCGCGGGCGCCTCCGTCGGCACCGACTTCGTGGCGCGCGCACAGCCGGACGGCACCACGCTGCTGCTGGCTTCCACCAGCCCGCTGACGATCTTCCCGCATCTGGCCAAGACCAACTATGACCCGATGAAGGACCTGACGCCCGTGGCCAGCGTGGCGGTAGCGCCCGTTGCCATCGTCGCCACCAAGGCGCTGCCGGTGAAGGACTTCGCCGGCTTGATCGACTACGCCAAGTCGCATCCCGACGGCGTGCGCTACGGCACGCCGGGCCAGGGCACCGTGGCCCACATCGGTATGTCGGCCGTCACGGCGCAGACCGGCACCAGGATGCTGCACGTTCCTTACCGCGGCAACAGCCAGGCGCTGACCGACGGCCTGGGCGGCGTGGTCGAGCTGCTGGTGGTCAATAGCGACGTGGTGCTGCCGCACGTCGCCAGCGGTGCGCTCAAGCCGCTGGCCGTGATGGCGCCCGAGCGCCTGGCCGCCTGGCCGGACGTGCCCACCATGGCGGAACTGAAGATGCCGCAGGCGCAGTACTACTCCAACTTCGGCGTGTTCGCGCCGGCCAATCTGCCGGCCGCGGTTGCGCAGCCCCTGCAGGCCGCCTTGGCCAAGGCGGTGGCCAGCGCCGAATTCCAGGAACTGCTGGCCAAGTCCTACCTGCAACCGGGCACCGCCACGGGCGAGGCCTTCGCCAAGCAGGTGCAGGCGGAATTCGCCAACAACGCCCGCGTCATCAAGGAAGGCAACATCAAGGCGGAATAAGCCTTGCCCAACAAAAAGCGCGCGGCCCTGTGGGGTACGCGCGCTTTTTTTTGGTCGCCCCAAGACCGCGAACGTTTCGCGGGGGGGCGTCGCAGGCTATGTGCCGCGCGGTCCGAACATGATCACCAGCATGCCGGCCAGGCACAGGCCCACGCCCACCCAGTCGCTGACGCTGGGACGCACGCCGTCCACGGCCCACAGCCACAGCAGCGCCATGCCGATGTACACGCCGCCATACGCCGCATAGACGCGGCCGGAAGCCGTGGGGTGCAGCGTCAGCAGCCAGGCGAACAGCGCCAGGCTGGCGGCCGCCGGCGCAAGCAGCCAGATGGAATGGCCTTTGCGCAGCCAAAGATAAGGCAGATAGCAGCCGACGATCTCGGCCAGCGCCGTCAGGATGAACAGCGCGAGGGTTTGCAGGGCGCCCATGCGCGTCCCGCTAGGGCTTTTGCGCGAGCAGCTCGCGGCATTGCTGTTCCTGCTGCGCGATCTCGCGCAGGGTATCCTCGATGTCGCGGCGTTGCTGTTCCAGCGTGGAGCGGTGCTGTTCCAGCACGCTCAGGTACTGGCGCAGCTGGACCGCGGTGTCGCCCGGCCCGTCGTACATGTCGATCAAGGTCAGGATCTCGGACAATTGCAGGCCCAGGCGCTTGCCGCGCAGGGCCAGCTTCAGGCGCGTGCGGTCGCGCGGCCCGAAGATGCGGTTGCGTCCTTCGCGCGCCGGGCTGACGATCCCCTGGTCTTCATAGAAGCGGATCGTGCGGGGCGTGACGTCGAACTCGCGCGAGAGTTCAGAGATGGTCCAGGTTGACGGGGACATGCGGCGTGTGGCAGTTTACGTAAACGTAAATTATGATGACTTGACCCAATCGTCAAGCGTGGAGGAGAGGCAATGAATCCGAACGAACAGAAACTGCAGTACCCCTGGGCCGATTTCCAGCCCGAAGCCGGCCGTTCGCACGTGGTGGCGGATGGGGTCAAGTGGATCAGGATGCCTCTGCCGTTCGCGCTGGATCATATCAACCTCTGGCTGCTGCGCGACAACATCGACGGCCGCGACGGCTGGACCATCGTCGACTGCGGCATCACCCGCGATGAAGTGAAGACGCTGTGGGAACGGGTATTCGAGACCGAACTCGAAGGCCTGCCGGTGCTGCGCGTGATCGTCACCCACATGCATCCCGACCACATCGGCCTGGCGCACTGGTTGTGCGAACGCTGGAATGCGCCCCTGTGGATGACGATGACGGACTTCATGGTGGCCTCGCTGTGGTCCTCGCGCCGTGGCGAAGCCGGCGGCGGCCCGGGCGGCCAATCGGCGGTGGACCACTTCGCGCGCCATGGCCTGACTGACCTCGACGCGCAGGAGCAGATCCGCCAGCGCGCCAATTACTACCCCAACCTGGTGCCGGCCGTGCCCGCGCGCTACACCCGCATCCTGCATGGCGACGCGGTGCGCATCGGCGGGCGCGACTGGCGCGTCATCGTGGGCTATGGCCACGCGCCTGAACACGCGTCGCTGTATTCCGCCGACCTGCGCGTGCTGATCTCCGGCGACATGGTGCTGCCGCGCATTTCCACCAACGTCAGCGTGTTCGACTACGAGCCCGACGCCAATCCCCTGCCTCTGTACCTGCGTTCGCTGGACGGCTACGCCGACCTACCCGAAGACACGCTGGTGCTGCCTTCGCACGGCCGGCCTTTCAAGGGTCTGCACGAGCGCATCGCGCAACAGCACGAACACCACCGCGACCGCCTGGCGGAAGTGCTGGAAGCCTGTGCGGTCCAGCCGCAATCGACCACCGACATCGTGCCGGTGCTGTTCAAGCGCAAGCTCGACCTGCACCAGTTGACCTTCGCCATGGGCGAGGCGCTGGCGCACCTGCACGCACTGTATTTCGAAGGGAAGCTCAAGCGCGCGCTGGGCGCGGACGGCATCATGCGGTTTTCGGCCGCCTGAGCGCTGCATCGGGCCGATAAGCAGTAGCCCTGCAGCTATTGCGGGCAAGTCCGGCAGCCGCGCGTCGCCGAGGGGCGACGCGGCTGCCGCGTATGGCTTCATCCCAAGCGAATGTCGGACCCGCCGTCCGCTCCCGACAACATTCGTTCATGAGATTTTGTAATGCCTGCGCTTCATAGCGCGAAGTTCCGACAGATGCTGAATCCGACCATCATGTGCGGCATGCAGAACCTCTCGGGAAAATCCCATGAACTTCGATCTGACTGAGGAGCATCAGTCCTTCGCGGATGCCGTCCGCCGTTTTGCGCAAGACAAGCTCGCCGCGGGGGCGTTGGCGCGGGCGCACTCCTCTGCGTATCCATGGGATGCCGCGCGTCTGCTGGCCGAGCAGGGCTTGCTCGGTATCACCTTTTCTGAAGCCGACGGCGGCCAGGGCGGTTCGCTGATGCACGCCGTGTTGGCCATCCAGGAAGTGGCGCTGGTTTGCCCCAAAAGCGCGGATATCGTGCAGGCGGGAAATTTTGGTCCCATCCGCACCTTTGTCGAATACGCCACCCGAGAGCAAAAGGCGCGGTTCCTGCCCGACCTGCTGGCAGGCAGGAAGCTGATCGCCCTGGGCATGAGCGAACCCGACGCGGGCTCCGCCGTGACCGAACTCAAGACAAGCGCGCGCCTGGACGGCGACGAGATCGTGATCAACGGCAGCAAAGTGTTCTCCACCCACAGTCCGGAAGCAGATCTGTTTCTGATCTACGTGCGTTTCGGCGCCGGCATCGGCGGCATCGGTTCCGTGCTGGTGGAACGCGGCGCGCCAGGATTCTCGGTTGGCGAACCCTCCAGTTTCATGAGCGGCGAACAATGGTGCCAGCTCTACTTTGAAGACTGCCGCATCCCCGTGGGCAACCTGCTGCTTGGCGCGGGCGGCTTCAAAAAGCAGATTGCGGGTTTTAACGTCGAGCGGCTGGGCAATTCCTCGCGTTCGCTTGCGCTTGGGCGGCACGCCTTTAACCTGGCGCGCGAACATGCCGGGTTGCGTAAGCAATTTGGCCGCGAACTATGCGAATTCCAAGGGATTCAGTGGAAATTCGCCGATATGGCGTTGAAGCTCGAATCCGCGCAATTGATGCTGTATCGCGCCGCACTCGAGGGCGAACATGGCTTGCCCTCGGCGCACAACACAGCATTGGCGAAACTGGCCTGCAACACGGCTGGCTGGGACGTCGCAAACGAGGCCCTGCAGGTAATGGGCGGCATGGGGTACAGCCAGGAATCGCTGGTCGAATACTGCGTGCGCCGCATACGCGGATGGATGATCGCGGGCGGATCGATAGAAATGCTCAAGAACCGGATCGCCGAGGGCGTGTTCGAACGCCAGTTCTCGCAACGCGCGCCCCTGGCCAAATGAGATAAGGCGCCTATCGAGTGCGATTCTCAACGATGAACACCAAGTCCCTCTCGATGAATACAGAGTCAGTCTCGGGGGCGGCGCTGGCCGCCGCCTTGCTCAATCCGGCCAGTATTGCCCTGATCGGCATCTCCGACGATGCCAGCAAGACCAGCGGCAGACCCCTGAAGTTCCTGCGACGTGCCGGCTATGGCGGCAGGATCTATCCCGTGAATCCCAGGCGCGACACCGTGCAGGGTGAACGAGCCTGGCCGGATCTGGCATCCCTGCCGGAAGTGCCCGAGCATGTCTTCATACTCACGCCGACGGACGGCGTCCAGGCGGCGCTGGAGCAATGCGCCGCGGTCGGCGCCAAGGTGGCAACGATACTTGCCAGTGGCTACTCCGAGGCGGGCGCGGAAGGTGCGGAACGGGAGCAGGCCTTGCGCGCGCTCGCAAAGCGCTCCGGGGTGCGGTTGCTGGGTCCTAGCAGTCTCGGCGTGGTCAATGCGGAGACGGGCCTGCGCCTGACCGCCAACGCGGCGTTTGCCGAGCCGGACCTGCCTTCCGGCCGAACATTCGTGGCGTCGCACAGCGGCAGCATGATCGGCGCCCTGGTCTCGCGCGGAAAAGCGCGCGGCGTGGGCTTTGCCGGGTTGGTGTCGGTAGGCAGCGAAGCCGATCTCAGCATCGGTGAAATCTGCGCCGCCACGCTTGACGATCCCGCCATCGATGGCTATCTGTTGTTCCTCGAAAGCCTGCGTCATGGCGCTGAGCTACGCGCCTTTGCCATGGAGGCTGCCAAGCGCGGCAAGCCCGTGATCGCGTACAAGCTGGGCCGCTCCGACGCCGCGGCGGAAATGGCAGCTACCCATACGGGCGCATTGGCCGGCGAGGACGATATCGCCGATGCTTTCCTCAAAGATTGCGGGATCGCCAGGATAGGCATCTTCGATGCCTTGCTGGAAGGTTTGCCGCTGGCCCGGCGCTTCGACCTGATGCATGACGCCGCCAAGCCCCGGCGTGTGGGCGTGGTGACTACAACGGGCGGTGGCGCGGCCATGGTGGTGGACCAGCTGGGCATACGCGATGTCGTGGTCGAACCGCTATCTGCCCAGACGCTGGAGCGTTTGCGGGAGCAAGGCGTTCCCGCTTCGGCCGGACGCGTGCTGGACTTGACGCTGGCCGGCACGCGCTATGAGGTGATGAAGAAAAGTCTCGACGTCATGCTGGATGCTCCCGAGTTCGATCTCGTGGTGGCCGTGGTGGGCTCCTCGGCGCGCCACCAGCCCCAGCTCGCAGTCAGGCCGATCATCGACAGCATGGGCTGCGGCAAACCCTTGGCCGCCATGCTCGTGCCGGATGCTCCCGAGGCCCTGGCGGCGCTGAGCGCGGCGGACGTGCCCTGCTTCCGCTCTCCGGAAAACTGTGCCGATGTCATTGCATCGGTCTTTGCGCGGCGCCGTCCCGCCATGACGGCAGCGGTCCAGGCCCCGCCCGCGTCGGCAGGCGCTGCGCCGCGCGCGCTCAGCGAGGCGCAAGCCTATGCCGTGCTGGACAAACTGGAAGTGCCGCATGGGCCGTTCGTTACGGTGCCGCTGGCCGGGCCCGCACCTGTGCTGCCCTTTGATTTTCCCGTCGTGGCCAAGGTCTGCTCCGAGCTGATTCCTCACAAGACCGAGGTGGGCGGCGTGGTCCTGTCGATCGACAGCCCAGCATCGCTAACGCAAGCTTTGGCCAAGCTGCGCTCGAATCTTGCCCGGCATGCGCCAGACGTGGGCTGCGATCTCGCCCTCGTGCAGCCGATGTGCGCGGGGCTTGCCGAGGTTCTGTTGGGCTATCGCGTGGATCCTGATGCGGGCCCGATCGTGCTGCTGGCGGCAGGAGGCGTCTGGGCCGAAGTCATCCGCGACCGCAGTGTCCGGCTCGCACCCGTCGGCCTGGAGGGCGCGCGCGAGATGATCGGCGAACTCAAGGTGTTGAAGACCGTGTCGGGCCTGCGCGGCAAGGCGCGCGGGGACCTCGAAGCGCTGGCGCAAGCCATCGTGCAGTTGTCACAGCTTGCCTTGCATCCTGAATTGGGAATCAGCGAGGCCGAGGTCAATCCGCTGCTTGTGATGCCAGACGGCCGTGGGGTCATCGCGGTGGACGCGCTGGTATTGCGCTCATGAACGACGCGGTGTTCGTACCAGACCTGGCGCAGGCCGCGCAAGCCGAGATCGCACGCCTGGACGCTGCGGCGCGATTGCATCATGTGGACGGACGCCACGGCAAGATTGCGTGGCGTGAGTTTGGCAGCGGTGCACCGCTAGTGCTCTTGCATGGCGGCCACGGCAGTTGGCTGCATTGGGTCCGCAACATAGAGGCCTTGTCGCAGGACCATACTCTGTTGATTCCCGATATGCCCGGATACGGCGATTCCGGCGATCCGCCGAGTCGCGCGGGCGAGCAGGAGCGGCTGATGCAGATTGTCGATGCGTTGATTGCTTCGCTGGACCAGCTACTCGGCGCTGGAGCGTCGCTGGATCTGGCGGGCTTCTCGTTTGGTGGACTGGTGGCCGCCTTGCTGGCACGCCAGCGCGGGGGAGTGCGCAGGATGTCGCTGCTGGGCAGCGCGGGGCATGGCACCGCAAGACGCCCCGGTGCGGGACTGGCGCCATGGCAAGGTTTGCCGCAGGCGGACATGCTTGCGGCATTGCGGCACAACCTGGGCGCCCACATGCTGCATGCGGACGCCTCGATCGACGCGCTGGCGCTGGCGGTGCATGAGCATTCCTGTCTGCGCACTCGATTCAAGAGCCGGCTGTTGTCGCGGACCCGTCAATTGCCAGAAGCTCTGGCCGCCTTCAGCCAGCCCGTCTTGTTGATCTGGGGCGAACACGACGTCACCGCAACCCCCATGACTCTGGCGCACCAGCTTGCCGAACTCTGCGCTGCTGGCGATTGGTGTGTCGTGCCCGGCGCGGGTCACTGGGTCCAATACGAGTGCGCGCAGACAATCAATCCCATGCTGGCGAGCTGGTTCGGCCCCGGACAACGCCGCTATCCGGTCTGACGCCGACTTGTCTGCGACGCGCCTGTCACCCCATCGAGAATCTGCATGAAGAACAAGCTGCAGCAAGCGCCTCTGGCGATCTACAAGCATCACCTCAAGCAGGGGAAGCTTGCCTATCAATACAGTCCGCAGGCCGCACGCGCGGTCTTTTTCCCTCGGCTGATTTGTCCCTATTCCGGCTCGACGGATCTTGAGTGGCGCATCAGCGCTGGCCGAGGAACCGTGTACGCGACCACCGCGGTGTCGAACAAGGATGGATCGTCCCACAATGTCGCCCTGATCGACCTGGACGAGGGGTTTCGCATGATGTCGCGGGTCGACGGCATGGAGCCCATGGAGGTTCAGATCGGGTTGCGGGTCGAAGTCAGGTTTGTCGAAGAAGGCGATGCGGAAGAACCGCTGCCGGTGTTTGTCGCGCTACGCAAGGAGGATGCGTGATGATGGGTCGAGCCAGTGCGGCAATCGTGGGTGTGGCGGAATCGGATCTCGGTCACGTGGCGCAGGACATGACGCCCCTGGACTTGATGGCGCAAGGTATCGCGCGGGCGCTGGATGATTGCGGCCTGCAGCTCCACGACGTAGACGGCTTGTTCGGCGCGGCCACCCAGAGCCGGATGGTGACCTTGGCGCTGAAGGAGTACCTGGGCATCCAGCCGCGCTATGGGGATTCGACCTATCTTGGCGGTTCCTCTTTCATGACGCACGTGGCGCACGCGGCTGCGGCGATCGAGGCGGGGTTGTGCGAAGTGGCCGTCATCACCTATGGAAGCACGCAGCGCTCGGCCGGGCGCAGCAATGTGGGCGGACGGGAATCCAATCCCTACGAAACGCCGTATCGCCCCTTCATGCCGGCCAGCGCCTATGCCATGGCGGCGTCGCGTCACATGCATGATTACGGCACCACGCGCGAACAGCTCGCGGAAATCGCGGTCGCGGCCCGGAAATGGGCGCAGCTGAATCCAATGGCGTGGGAACAGGGCGACCTGTCGGTCAATGACGTGCTGAATGCGCGCATGGTCAGCTATCCGCTGACTATTCGCGACAGTTGCCTGGTGACCGATGGCGGGGGCGCGTTGGTGATGACGTCCGCTGCGCGCGCCCGGGATCTGCGCAAGCCGCCCGCGTATGTCCTTGGTTGCGGGGAAGCCTATAGCCATCAGTCGATCTCCAATATGGCCAACCTGACCGAGACAGCGGCCAAGCTATCCGGGGCCAAGGCTTATCAGATGGCCGGGCTGGGTCCCAGCGACGTAGATGTCATCGAACTCTATGACGCCTTCACCATCACCACCCTGCTGTTCCTCGAGGATCTCGGGTTTTGCGCGAAGGGTGAAGGCGGTCCCTTCGTGGCCGATGGCAAGCTGCGTCCAGGCGGCGTTCTGCCTACCAATACCAACGGCGGCGGCCTGTCGTACTGCCACCCGGGGATGTATGGCTTGTTTTTGTTGATCGAGGCGGCTCGCCAGATCCGCGGAGAATGTGGCGCGCGTCAAGTCAGCGGCTGCGACATCGCGCTTGCACATGGCAATGGCGGCGTGCTGTCGAGCCAGAGCACGGTGATCCTGGGTTCGGCTGCCGCGCTTTGACATGACCGTATCGGCTTGCGTCCGCATTGCATGAACGACCTATGAAGCGGTGGAGGAGTGCAGATGTTGACAGAAAGCGACGAAACCGAGTCCATTCTCAAGGCCTCCGTCGAGACCTTCATGCGGCAGGAGTCCGCCATGGAGCGGTTGCGGCAGGTGAAGCCGGGACGTCCCGCGCATGATCGGCAGGTATGGGCCAAGCTGGCGCGGCAGGGCTGGCTGGCCATGCGCCTGCCCGAGCAACTGGGCGGCAGTGGCCTGCAGGCAAGGCATGCGGGAGCCATTGCCGCAGTCTTTGGCCAGTTCCTGTTGCCCGAACCGTTTGTTGGCTGCGCGCTTTTGCCTGGCATGCTGGCTGCCAGTGCGAATCGGGCCGCAGCCTGGCACGACATCCTGGCTGCGTTGACGGATGGCGAGAAGGTCATCGCCGTGGCCTGGCAGGAGGATCCCCAGTCCCTGGATGTCTGTCCTGTACGCACCAATGCGGCGAACGGGCCAGCCGGCCTGCTCATCAGCGGCGTCAAAGCCGGTGTGGTCGGAGCGGCAATGGCCGACGACTTCCTGGTGACTGCTCGCCTGGAAGGTCAACCGGTCCTGGTGGCGGTGGCGCGATCCGCGCCCGGCGTTCGTGTGGAGACGGTGACTACCAGCGATGGGGCGTCGCTGGGAACCGTGTACCTGGAGAATGCGCCGGCGCAGGGCGCGGTGCTGTTTGAAGGCGAGGCCTTGCTCCAGGCATTGGCGAGGGCGCTGGATGAGGCATTGCTCGCCGTGGCCGCCCAGCTCGACGGAATGGCGCAGGCCGCCTTTGAAATAGCGCTCGACTACATGCGGACCAGAGAGCAGTTCGGGCAGAAGATCGGCAGTTTTCAAAGCCTGCAACATGTGGCCGTGGATCTGAAAGTGCAGCACCGGCTCGCGGCAGCCTCTTACCTGTCAGCGTTGCAGAAGCTGGAGGCTGCAGGCGATGTAGCTCGGCATCCCGCGGCGGTCTGCGCCGCCATCTCCGCAGCCAAGGCCCGGGCGTCCGATTCGGCGCTAGCCACGGCCCGGTTCGGCGTGCAGGTACACGGTGCAATCGGCTTTGCCATGGAGGCGGATATCGGCCTGTACATGAAGAGCGCGCTCAGGGCCTCGGCATGGCTGGGTAATGGCGCCCAGCACCGGCGGCGCGTCAGCCTGTTGTTGCAGGAGCAGGCCAGCGCCGCTCGAGGAGCAGACGCATGAGCAGAAACGATTTCAACACGCTTTCCGACGAGGCCTTTCGAGCAAGATTCCGCAGCTGGATTGCGCAGAACTATCCCTCAGATCTGCGCAATCCACTGAAGCGCCTGACCGGCAAGGCCGCCAGGACCTGGCTGCAAAGCCAGTTGCGGGATGGATGGCGCGCTCCGGGCCTGCCCGCCGAATATGGCGGAATGGGATTGTCGATGCGCAAACAGCTGATCTACCAGGAGGAGCTCGAGCGCTTCGGCGTGGCCCGTCCCATCGACCATGGTCTGCGACTTCTTGCGCCGGTGCTCATCCGCTATGGCACCGAGGAGCAGAAGGCTTATTACCTGCCGCGCATCCTGTCTTGCGCGGACATGTGGTGCCAGGGCTACTCGGAGCCGAACGCGGGTTCGGACCTTGCCAATCTGAAGACAGCAGCCGTTCTTGAGGGCGATCGCTATGTGGTCAACGGCCAGAAGATCTGGACTACCCTGGCCACCGACGCCAACATGATTTTCATGCTGGTGCGGACCAGCGTGCAGCCCAGGAAGCAGCAAGGCATCACTTTTCTGCTCGCCGACCTCAACACGCCGGGTATCGAGATCCGGCCGATCCGCACGCTGGCCGGAGACGAGCATTTCTGCGAAGTGTTTTTCAAGGACGTGGCGGTACCGGCGGAAAACGTCGTCGGACGCGTGGATGAAGGCTGGTCGGTCGCCAAGGCGCTGCTCGGCTTCGAACGCTTCAGCCACGGCTCGCCGGAGCTGGTCCGCTACGCATTGACCGTGCTGCGCGACACGGCGGCTGCCGTCGGCGCGTCGTCATCGACAAGCTATCTTGAGCTTCATGGGCGTCACGCGAGTGACGTGGCGGATGCATGCGCGTTGTATGAATTGAGTTGCGAGGCCGCCATTCGGGGCAATGAGCCTGATGATTCCGATCATGATTTCATGATGTTGAAATTGTTCAACGCCGAGCTTCTGCAACGCCTCACGGAGTCCATACAGGAACTTGCAGGCCACTATGGCGGAGTCATCGGAGCCGCGCCCGGAATCGGCCTCAAGGAAGACCTGGAATGGCTCTACATGATCGCGCGGCCCGTCACGATTTTCGGCGGAACTGCGCAAGTGCAACGCAATATTCTCGCGCGGCGTGCGCTCGGTCTGCCTGCTTAGATTGATGAAATCATCGCGCGAAAAAACGCGTCATTCGCGCGCGGCAGTCTCCATCAGCCAGTTGCGGAATGCCGCTACGTGGTGGCCGTCCTCGGCATGGTTGGGGCGTAGCAGGTAGTAGCCCAGCCCCCGCGAGAAAGGCTGTGCGAACGGGCGCACGAGCTGCTTGGTAAGCAGCTCCTGTGAAAGCATCGCGGTTTGGCCTACTGCGATTCCCAGGCCATCGACAGCAGCCTGGTAGGTCAGCACCGAACTGCTGAAAGTCATGCGTTCCGCGCCTTCCGCGGCCGCTGTCAGTCCCGTGCTTTCAAGCCACTCGTTCCAGTCCGTGCGGCGATAGTGGCTGACCAGCAGGCGCTGCGTCAACAGCTTGGAGGGGGACTCCCCGGCCGCCAGGTGCTGCTGCAGGAATTTTGGCGAGCACACAGGCTCGACGTTGTCCAGGAACAGCAGATCGGTCTGCATGTTGGGCCATTTGCCGTTTCCGAATTGGATGGCCACATCCACGTCGTCCCGATCGAAATTCACTTCGGGAACGGCGATGCTCAAGGAAAGTTCGATGTCGGGGCGCAGGGCCTGGAACGCCGGAAGACGCGGAATCAGCCAGCGTACCGCGAACGTCATGTAGGTGCGCACGCGCACGGTTTGACCCTCGCGCTTCCTGACCAACTCCTCCGTGGCCGTTGCGATCGTGGCGAAGGCCTGTACCACCTTGTCCGCGTAAATCTTGCCTTCGCGGGTGAGGTGCACGCCGTGCCGGCTGCGGTTGAAAAGGGGTACGCCGAGGTAGTCCTCGATCAGCGCGATCTGTCTGCTGACGGCGGACTGCGTGACATGCAGCTCTTTGGAAGCCTTCGTGAGGTTCTCATGTCGCGCTACTGCCTCGAAGGTGCGTAGCGGATTCAGAGGGGGAATTCGACGGCCCATTTTTTGAGTTCCCTGTAGGGCGTTGATATTCCCGCAAATCATAGCTCAGCGAGCGATTGGAAGTACGCATGATCTGCAAAGAGGACGCAGAATATCGCTCAGTTTCTTGATCCGCGTGCAGCCATAAAAGCGCGAGATATGAATTAAAGGTGCGCAAGGAAATCGCCGCAATCTCTCAGCGGTTCCTGTGTGGATTTCCCGCGCGTCCATGACCAACCGAACAAATTGTTGGAGCATTCAATGAAGGCTAGTGGCTTGATGGAAGGCAAGGTGGTGGTCGTGACCGGCGCGGGGGGCGGCATCGGCAAGGAAGTGGCGTTGGCAATGGCGCGCGAAGGTGCCAAGGTCGTGGTCAACGACCTCGACGTTTCCCTTTCTGGCGAAGCGGGCGGCGGTACGCCGGCCGGCGCCGTGGTGGAGGAAATTCGCGCTCAAGGCGGACAAGCCGTGGCAGACGGACACAGCGTCGCTGAATGGAACTCGGCGGCCGCCATCATCGAGAAGGCAGTTGCCACCTTTGGCCGCATCGATGCCGTGGTGAACAGCGCCGGCATTCTGAGGGACTCCATCTTTCACAAGATGAGCGCCGAAGACTTCGAGCTGGTCCTGCGTGTGCATCTGTTCGGCTCGTTCAACATGAGCCGGGCGGCAGCGGCTCATTTCCGCGAACAAGGCAGCGGCGCGCTGGTTCACATGACATCAACGGCGGGTCTGATCGGATCCATCGGGCAGGCAAACTATGCGGCCGCAAAAATGGGAATCGTCGGGCTGTCGCGCTCGATCTCGCTGGACATGGCGAGGTATGGCGTGCGTTCGAACTGCATCGCGCCCCACGCATTCAGCCGCATGATCGAAAGCGTGCCGGGACTGTCGCCCGAAGAGCAGGAACGCAATCTCGCCAAGCGCCGCGCCATGACGCGGGCGGACCAGATCGCTCCGCTTGCGGTCTACCTCTGCTCAGAGGCTGCCAAGGAGGTATCAGGCCAGATATTCGGCGCACGTGGCAACGAGATCTATCTGTATGGTCAGCCGCGGCCGGTACGAACCTTGCATCGGGCGGACGGTTGGACGCCGGAGCGCCTGGCGCAGACCCTGGCGCCGGCCTTCCGCTCGAGCTTCACGCCGCCGGAACGCACACGCGACGTTTTCGGGTGGGAAGCAATCTGACAGGAGCTTCCCATGCCGTTGAACTTCGAGACCGTCCGTGATTGGCGCTTCGAGCCGCCGAATCAGCGCTACGACCAGCGCGAAACCATGCTGTACGCGCTTAGCCTGGGATTCGGAACGGATCCGCTGGACGAACAGGAACTGCCTTTCGTTTATGAACGGGACCTGCTGGCGGTGCCTACCATGGCGTCCGTGCTGTGCCACCTGGGCCCATGGGCAAGCGACCCGCGAACCGGCATGACGCGCGAGAAGATCGTGCATGGCGCGCAACGCATCGAGTTCCACGCGCCCTTGCCCAGCCATGGAGCGTTAAGCGCGCAAGCGCGCGTTGTCGGCATCGAGGACAAAGGCGTCGACAAGGGCGCTCTCGTTCATGTCCAGCGCACGCTGGTGGACCAAGCCACGGGCCAGGAGCTGGCGACCATTCTGCATAGTTCCTACTGCCGTGCGGACGGCGGCTTCGGTGCGTCGTATGGCAGCCCGGTTGCGCCGCATGCTGTCCCGCAGCGCAGCCCCGACATGGTGGTGGATTTGGCTACCGCACCCAACGCCGCGCTGCTCTACCGCCTCAATGTCGATCGCAATCCGCTGCATGTTGATCCCGCCGTTGCGCGCAGGGCGGGATTCGATCGCCCCATCCTGCACGGCCTGTGCACCTACGGCATGGCAATGCGCGCGTTGCTGAAAGGGCCGCTGCGCTACGAAGTAGAGCGAGTGAAATCCTTCGAGGCCAGGTTTTCTTCCGTGGTCTTTCCCGGAGAAACACTGGGCTTCGAGTTCTGGCGACACGACAACGTCGTGAGCTTTCAGGCTTTTTCCCGCGATCGGGGCAAGCGCGTACTGGAGCATGGGTGCGCCGTGCTCAATTGAACAATGGCTGGCACTCCAGGTCTTGGAGCTGTCGCATGCCGATGATTCCCAAAAACAAGGAGATGACGATGCAAAAGCAATGCGAGGGTCGGATTGTGGTTATCACTGGCGCCGGGCGCGGTCTTGGCCGCCAGTACGCGCTCGAGTTCGCGCGTCAGGGCGCCAAGGTCGTGGTGAACGATCTCGGTTCGGCCCGCGACGGTAATGGCGGCGCCACGGGACCGGCCGAGGAGGTAGTGGCCGAGATTCGCGCGTTTGGTGGTGTCGCGGTGGCGAATACGGACGATGTTGCGGACTGGGAGGGCGCGCGTCGCCTGATCGACACGGCGATACGCGAGTTTGGCGGGCTGGACGTTCTGGTCAACAACGCAGGCATCCTACGCGACAAGACCCTCGCCAACATGGAAGAACAAGACTGGGACGCCGTGATCCGCGTTCACCTGCGCGGCACCTTTGCTCCGGCGCGTCATGCGGCCGCCTACTGGCGCGACGAATCCAAGGCGGGACGCCCGCGCGTCGCACGCATGATCAATACCAGCTCGTCCTCGGGCCTGTATTGCAATCCTGGCCAAAGCAACTACGGCGCCGCCAAGGCGGGCATCACGTCGATGTCGGTGATTGCGTCTCGCGAGCTCGAGCGCTACGGCGTGACGGTCAACGTCATCTATCCGACTGCGATGAGCCGGCTGACCGAAGACATCTTCGCCAAGAAGCTGGGCGCAGGCGCCGTGAAGGCGGCCGGCGAGTTCGATCCGCTCGACGCCGCCAACGTGGCGCCGTTGATTGCGTGGCTGGGCAGCACGGAATCCAGCGGCATTACGGGACGGGTGTTCGGCGTGCGCGGCGGGCGCATCACCGTGGCTGAAGGTTGGCGCGCCGGCCCGCGCATCGAAAAGGAAGGTCGCTGGCATACGGAGGAACTGGGAGCGCTGATTCCTGACCTGGTCCGCCGCGCCGCACCCAATGCCCTCACCACCGGCGAGATTCCCGCCCCGCCTGAAGGAGTCTAAGTCATGGCGCTAGACCTCAATGCAGTGGGGCGTTCTGGCGGTACGGCGGAAGTGAGTTGGACCCACCGCGACGCCCTGCTCTATGCAATTGGCGTGGGCGCGGGCCAAGACGACGCGCTACAAGAGCTTGCATTCACCACGGAGAACTCGGCAGGCGTGTCCCAGCGCCTGCTTCCGACCTATGCCGTAGTGATTGTGCAGAACGCCGGTCTCAGGCCGGATCTGGGAGCGATCGACCGTACCAAGGTGGTCCATGCCGAACAGGCCTTCGAGGTGCATCGTCCCCTGCCTGTGGAGGGACGGGTGCGCGTCACCAATCGGGTGACGGCCATCGAGGACAAAGGTTCCGGCGCGCTGGTTCGTAATGAAGCCCAGGCCGTCGATGCGGTCTCGGGCGAATTGCTCATCACCTGCGCCTCGGCAGCCTTCCTGCGTGGCGAAGGCGGCTTCGGCGGCGAACGTAAATCCGCCCAGTCCTCCCCGATGCCCGAGCGGGTTGCGGATGCCGTGCTCACGGCTGGCACCCGACCCGATCAGGCGCTGCTGTACCGTCTCAGCGGAGACCGCAATCCTTTGCACAGCGATCCAACGTTTGCCGCCAAGGGAGGATTCCCCCGCCCAATCCTGCACGGCCTGTGCACCTACGGAATCACCGGAAGACTGCTGCTCCATGCGTTCTGCGGCAGCGACCCGGACCGGATGCGTTCGATGTCGGCACGCTTCACGCGCCCCGTCATGCCCGGAGAGACGTTGTCGGTGCACGCCTGGCAGGAGGCTGGGGACGTCCGTTTCCGTACGTTTGACGGGGCCGGGGAGATCGTGATCGACCATGGCCTGATGAAGGTCCGCCAGGAGGCGCAGCAATGAACACAAAGAATTCATCGCGGCCCAAGGCAGCGCCCGTTCCCACGCCGACCACCCTGCCCTTTTGGGAAGGAACGAGGGCAGGAGAGCTGCGGCTGCAGCGTTGCGGCAGCTGCCATGCCCACCATCTTTATCCACGCACGCGCTGCCCCGCTTGCGGCGCTGACGCACTGACCTGGGTCCGCGCAAGCGGACGGGGCAGCCTGCACTCCTACGTCATCAGCCACCTGGCTGCGCCGGGTTGGGAAAACGAGGTCCCCTACGTGATCGCCGTCGTGAAGCTGGAAGAGGGGCCCAGGATGCTGTCGAATCTCGTGGGCGTGCCCGCCGACCCTCAGGCGCTGCCTCTGGATATGCCGCTCGAAGTTGTGTTCGAGACCCGCGGGGAAGAGGTCCTTCCCTTGTTCCGACCGACCAATACCAAAGGAGGCGCGTCATGACGGGCCCCGTAATCGCCATTGCCGGCGCCGCCGAGACTGAACTCGGCGCCTTGCCGCAACTTTCCGAACTGGACCTGCGGGCGGATGCTGCCCATCGAGCGCTAGCGGATGCCGGCCTGACGCTGGCCGACGTCGACGGGATCACCAGCGCGGGCGACTCGCCGATTGAAGTCGCGCATTACCTGGGCGTGACGCCCAAGTGGTACGACGGCACGTCTGTGGGGGGATGTTCCTTCCTGATCCACCTGCGGCATGCGGCGGCTGCCATTCGCGCCGGTTATTGCTCGACCGTGCTGGTATTGCACGGAGAATCGGGACGTTCGCGCGTAGGGAAAGCACTGAACCGGCGTCCTCCGTATTCGATGAACGGGCAGTTCGAACTGCCTTACGGTGTATCGGCGCCGCCCAATATGTTCACCTTGCCTGCGTTGCGTTTCATGCATGAAACCGGCGCTACGCACGAGCAATTGGCGGAAGTTGTGGTGGCGCAAAGTCACTGGGCCAACGGTAACCCGCGCGCAAGCCGGAACAAGTTGTTGACGGTCGAAGACGTGATGGCCTCGCCCATGATCGCCTATCCTTTCCACAAGCTCGAATGCTGCGTGGTGACCGACGGCGGCGGCGCGTTGGTGGTGACCACGGCTGAGCGCGCGCGCAATTTGCGTCGCGCTGATTCCCCGGTCTATCTGCTCGGTTCGGGCGAGGCTTGCGACAGTCCCTTGGTGTCGATGATGGATGACATGACTTCGTCGAAGGGATTTCGGATCTCCAGCCGCGCGGCCTTTGCCGAGGCCGGCATCAGCCATGCTGACGTCGATCACCTGATGATTTATGACGCGTTCGCGCACTTGCCCCTGTATGGCCTGGAAGACATGGGATTCGTCGGCCGTGGTGAAGCAGGCGCCTTCATTGCGGAAGGCAATACTCGGCCTGGCGGGCGTCTGCCGCTGAACACGAACGGCGGCGGCATCCTGTACACGCACACTGGCATGTACGGCATGTTCGCGATCCAGGAGGCGGTCAGGCAATTGCGAGGCGAGGCGTTCCGTCAGTTGGACAAGGTGCGGACCAGCGTGGTCCAGGGCGTGGGTGGCATGTTCACCGCGGCGGCTACGTTGGTGCTGTCCAACCAGTCGCCTTGAGGACCAAGATATTTGAAATCTTTATGAGTCCCGCAGGCCGTGATGCATAGCTGGCGGGACATGGTCCTGGGCCGCTTCGAGAATCGCGGCGCCCGACATCACCAGTTTAGGCAAGGCAGTTGCCAAGGAGACAGATCAGTATGGAGAATCCGCGCTATCTCGGCGATCACGCCGCTTTGACGCCGGACAAGCCGGCCGTCATCAACGGGACCACCGGCGAGGTGCTGAGTTTTCGGGAGCTCGATGAACGTTCAAATCGCTTCGCGCAGTACCTGTACGCCTTGGGCCTGCGGCGCGGAGATCACATCGCGATGCTGCTCGAGAACAACGCCCGTTGTTTCGAGATCTGCTGGGCGGCGTTGCGTTCGGGCCTGCTGATCACGCCGATCAATCGATTCCTGAGCGTTGACGAGGCTGTCTATCTGATTGCCGATTGCGAAGCGCAGGTCGTCGTCAGCTCGCTCGCCATGAGCGAATTGGCTGGGGCGCTGACCGAGCGTATGCCGGGCTGCCGTGCGCGCCTGATGATCGATGGCGTTATCGAAGGCTGGGACGGTTACGAGGCAGCTGTGGCGCCCTTCCCGGCGCAGCGGCTCGAGGAAGAGTGGCTGGGCGCCACCATGCTCTACAGCTCAGGGACGACGGGGCGGCCCAAGGGCATCCTGCGTAATTTGCTCGAACGCAAAGTCAACGATGAACCTACGCCGCAGCGTAGCAGTCAGACCAAGCGCTACGGCTACTCCTGCGAAACCGTCTACTTGTCGCCCGCGCCGCTCTACCATGCCGCTCCACTGGGGTTTGCGCTCAACGTTCAGTTCGAGGGCGGCACCGTGGTATTCATGGAAAAGTTCGACGAGAAAGAGGCGCTCGCTCTGATAGCGCGGCACCGGGTCACACACAGTCAGTGGGTGCCGACCATGTTCATCCGCATGTTGAAGCTGCCCGAAGCGGAGCGCCAGGCGTTCGATCTGTCGAGCCACCGCGTGGCAATCCATGCCGCCGCACCGTGTCCCGTCGAGGTAAAGCGTCAGATGATCGCGTGGTGGGGGCCCATTCTGAACGAGTACTACGGGGCGACAGAAGGCAACGGCACCACGTCGATTGATAGCGAGGAATGGCTGACCCATCCTGGTTCGGTGGGCCGGGCGGCAACAGGAGTCCTTCATATCTGTGACGAGACTGGCAATGAGCTGCCGGTCGGAGAAACCGGCCTGGTCTACTTCGAGCGGGACGAGCTGCCTTTCCGTTACCACAACGATCCTGAAAAGACGCGCGCCGCGCAGCATCCGCGCCATCCGACCTGGACGGCTATCGGCGACATCGGGCATGTGGATGCCGACGGCTACCTGTATCTCACGGACCGCAAGGCCTTCATGATCATCTCCGGAGGCGTCAACATCTATCCACAGGCCATAGAAGACGCGTTGCAGATGCACCCCAGCGTTGGCGATGTCGCAGTGATCGGTGTGCCGAATCCGGAGATGGGCGAAGAGGTCAAGGCCATTATTGAACCGGCCGCCGGCGTAGCGCCGTCGGAAATGCTGGTCGATGAGCTGCTTGCACTATGCCGCCAAAAAGTGGCGCGCTACATGGTGCCGAGGTCGATCGAATTCGTTGAGAAATTGCCGCGCCTGCCTACCGGGAAGCTATACAAGCAAGCCCTGCGTGAGAAGTATTGGCCAAAGCCCTCCGCCAATTAGCGGTGTCCCAGGGAAGCCGCAGTACGTGAGCGTCTGGCAGACTGGTACGTGAAGATCAGGGTCCGAAATACTCGCCCGCTTTCGCACCAGGCCGGCGCAGTCCTGGGGGCTGAGGTAATCGCCGTCGAAGGCGCCGAGGCGGCTGGGGAAAGCGGCTCTGCCGCTGTGGCCAAGCTGCTCAATCGGGGCAAACGGTCCATTGTGGCTGACCTGAAGACGTCAGAGGGGCCCGAGACGACCCGTGGCGAGCATGGCGAGGTGATTCTTGCCGTGTTGGAGGGCGCCGCAGCCCTCAACGTCTGGCGCACGCTGTCGTGACCCCCGACGGCCAACGGCCCGCTTATGCCCGCCGTTGGCCGCCAAGAATCATTCCACCGTTACTCCAGTCTCGGCCGTCAGCTTGAGGACGATAGGGAGATAGGCGTTGTACTCGGCCTGGGCCTCATGGGGCAGGTTTCCGATGGGTTCCAGGTCCATCCCAAGCAGTCGTTGCCTGACCTCTGGAGTCTTCACCGCAGCGCTGACTTCACGGCCCAGGCGCTCGATGATCTCCGGAGGCGTTTTGGCTGGAGCAAGCACCGTGGTTGGCGTGGAGACGTGGAAAGCCGTGCTGTCATAACCCTCCTCTGCCACGGTGGGGACATCCGAGAACGCGCCGATTCTTTTGCTGCCCAGGATGGCAAGGGCCCGAATCTGGCCGGAAGCGATGTGCTGCTTGAGCGAGGAAACCGAAGCGACGGCAATGTTGATCTGACCGGCAAGCAAATCCGTCACGATAGGCAATTCGCCCTTGTACGGCACGTTCAGGATGTCGATGCCATATGTCTTGTTCATATAGTGCTGAATGATCTGTGGCGAGGACCCCGGCCCCCACGACCCTATTCGCAGCGTACCAGGGTGCTTTTTTGCGTAGGCTATCAGCTCGTCGATGGTATTTACCGGCAGCGACTTGTGGACAACGATCACGGCCGAGCTCTTGGAGACATCGGAGATCTGCTGCAACTCGGTGCGAGGGTCGTAGGGCAGCTTTTTGTAAAGAACCAAGTTCGCACTGAGCGGGGTTGCGATGGTCAGCAGCAAGGTGTATCCGTCCGGAGCGGACTTGGCGGCGGTATTGGTGCCGATGATTCCGCCTGCGCCAGGCTTGTTCTCGACGAGTACAGGCTGCCCAAGGCGCTTGCCCAGACCTTCGGCAACCGCGCGCGCGACATTATCGATCTGTCCGCCAGCCTGATAGGGCACGATCATCCGCAGCGGCCTGGACGGATAATCGGTCTGGGCGTACAGGGAAAAGGGCAGAATTGCCAAGGCGGCGGCAGTCCATCCGATCCGTTTGGCCTTCATGGCCAGCATAGGCATGGCGGCCTTCCGGCGCCAGGAAGTGCGATAAAGCATGGTTTGTCTCCTCGCGCCGGTCAGAGCCGGCGCAGTATTGGTTTTTCCTGCAATACGTTGCCAAGACTGCAATGCGCAGTCTCTAGCGTCCGATGAAACGAGGCGGCCTCTTTTCGTTGAAAGCGGCGATGCCTTCCTTGAAGTCCTGCGTTTGGTGAATCTGCGGCTGGATCATGGCTTCGAGATCGAGGAATTGGTCCAGGCTGGGCGATAGCGAAAAGTGGAACATCTTCTTTGCCATCGCCAATGCGTAGGTAGGCTGAGTCGCCAGCGTTTGCGCCAGTTGGTCCGCGGCGGATTCAAGTTCGCCGTCCGGCACTACGCGCGTGATCAGATCCATCTCGGCAGCCTCTTGGGCTGAGAAGGAGCTTGCGGTGAATACGAGCTCGCGCGCGCGCGCCAGCCCGATCAGGCGTGACAGGAAGAACACCGCGCCGGAATCGGGCGCCAGGCCGCGGCGCGCGAAAATGCAGGAGAAGCTGGCCGTCTCGGACGCGATCACCAGGTCGCAGGCCAGCATCATGCTCAAACCGATGCCCACGGCTGAACCGCGCACGGCAGCGATCACGGGTTTTTCTATGGTGTAGAGATTGCGGATGAGCGCGTGCGCATTGTGTTGAAGGTTGTTGCGCGACCCCTTGACGTCGCGCACTGCCAGTTTCGCGACGTCGGCGCCAGCGCAAAAGCTGTCGCCCGCGCCGGTGAGAACGACGACCCGCACTTCGTCGTCGCGGTTGGCATTGGTGAAAGCGTCGGCCAGGTCCTGACGCATGTTGTTGGCGAGCGCATTCTTGCGCTCCGGCCGATTGAGGGTGATGCGTGCGACCGCCCCTGCTTTTTGATATTCGATCTCGGCCATGATTGCCTATCTCCCAATTTCCGATTCAGCGGCGGATGGTGCAGTTTCTTCGGTCAATACCAACAGGGCATCGACCGCGACGGCACCCTGGCCGTGCGGGTAAAGCAGGACCGGATTCAGGTCGATCTCGTCGATGCGCCCCGGATGCGCGGCAAGCAGGTCCGAGACCGCCACCAGAACTTGCGCGAGCGCGTCCAGATCCGAGGCAGCCTCGCCTCGCACGCCTTCCAGGATCGCACTGCCCTGCAGACGCGAAATCATGTCGCGCGCAATGGTGAGATCCAACGGCGCGGCAGCGAATACGACGTCGCGCAGAACCTCGACGTAGATGCCGCCAAAGCCCAACATCACCAGGGGGCCGAAATCGGGATCGTTGACGGTACCCACCACCATTTCTCGTCCTGGGGGCATCATCTTCTGGATCTGGACGCCTTCGATACGGGCCTTGGGCGCGTAGCGCCTGGCGTTGGCGATGATGCCCGCATAGGCCGCCTCTACCTCCGCGGCGCCAGTCAGGTTCAGCGCTACGCCGCCCGCCTCGGTCTTGTGCGGAATGTCGGCGGAGACGACCTTGAGCACAACCGGCCAACCGATGCGCTCCGCTTCCGCCACGGCTTGAGATGCGCTGGTGGCGAGCGCTTCGGGCGCCATGGGAACGCCATAGGCTGAAAGCAACGCCCGTGCTTGAGCGGCGTCCAGTGAGCCGCCCGCGCCGGGTAGCGTTACGCGCGGGGTCGCCACGCTGGGAATGGCCGACTCGGCGGCGCGGCGGGAGAGCCATTGGTCGCGAAACAGCCGATAGTCGTCCAGCTTCGTCATCGCATAGGCGAAGCCCTCCAGGTCCAGGTGCAAGCCGCCAAGGCGGGCCAGGGTCTCCAGGCCAGAAGGCGCCGGAACGCCCGGAGAATGGAACACGAGCGGCCGGGTGGATTTGGCCAGGAGCGGAGCCAACTGGGCCTGCATATCCGGAATGCGGCGTGAACTGACCAGCGACACAATGATCAATCCCACATCGAGGTCAGGCGCGCGTTCCAGCAGTTCGAGTATGCGCATCAGCGTCGCGCCGCCGTCCTCGACGACATGAGCTGTGACGTCGACGGGGTTCTCGCTGGAGCCGTAGTCCGGCACGATGGCTGCCAGTTCTTGCTTCAGGGCCGGGGTCAGCTCGGGAACGTCGAGCCCCGCACGTTCGCAGATGTCGGCGGCCCAACCGCCAGCGCCGCCCGAGGTGGTTATGATGCCGACGCGCTTGCCTTGGGGCTGGGCGCCAACGCTGACGGCTGCTGCGATGGCGAGCATCTGCTCGGGGTTGTCGACGCGGATGACCCCATAACGCCGGAAAGCGGCCTCATAGGCGGTGTCTGCGCCGGTGAGATGAGCGGTGTGCGAGACTGCTGCACGTTGGCCCGCCATGGACTGTCCCACTTTGGCCACCACCAGGACCACGCCGGCGTCGGCCGCGCGCGCGGCGACCGATGCAAAGCGCTCCGGATCGCGGAAACCTTCCAGGAACAGCAGAATCGCTTTGGACGTCCCCTGTGCGATCAAGTGATCAACGACCTCCAGCATTTCGACGTCGGCTTCATTCCCGGTGGAGACAAGGCGTCCGATCGGAATATGTTCGTGGCAGGCGCGACTGTAGAGTGCGAACGCCATGGCGCCCGACTGCGAAACAATGCTTACGGGGCTGCGCAAGGGCAGCGAACCATGAGGCGGCGCCGGCATGGCCTCCAGCGTCGGGCTGAACGTGGCGGTCATGCCGGATTCGATATCGATGAAGCCTTCCGCGTTGGGGCCAAGAATACGCATGCCGGTGCGCCGTGCGAAAGCGGCGACCCGATCTTGCAGCCGCTCGCCGTGGCTGGCGTTGCTGGCCCCTGCGGAGAAAATGGCGGCAGCCTTGATGCCGCGTCCGGCGCATTGTTCGAGCACCTCCATGACCTGAGGGGCCGCGACGGCGATCAAGGCGAGGTCCACGGCTTCGGGCAGGGCCAGCACGTTCGGGTAGGCCTGCAGCCCCTGAATGGTGGAGCTGCTCGGATTCACGGGATAGATCGCCCCGGCGAAGCCGCCCGTGCGCAGCAGTTTTAGCAGGCGGCCACGGATCTTGTTGGTGTCTTCCGAGGCGCCGACGACCGCCACGTGCTTCGGGGAGAAGAGAGAGGAGAGGCTGTTCAAGGCGCGAATCATCCTGTTCTTGGTTGGCTTATGGGAAATGGGGCTGTCGTTGAGAGTCGCCCGTGCTGCGGGTATCCGTCGCGGGCGTGTCAGTTGCGATTCATGATCTTGGCGAGCAGCGGCGTGATGGTCCGGTGTTCCTGCTCCAGGCGTTGGCGCATCGCTTCAGGCGTGCCGCCCAGGACCTGGTAGCCCGATGCCAGCAGCTGGGCGCGATTCGCTTCCAGGGCAAAGGCCGCCGCCCGGTTCAGGCGCTGGATGACGGCGGGTGGCGTGCCGGCAGGCGCAACGATGCCCGTCCAGGTGTCGGAGACATAGTCTGGCTGCCCCAGCTCTTCGCCCATCGTGGGTACCCCGGGCAGAAGCGGCATGCGTTCGCGACTGCCGACGGCCAGTATGCGCAACTTGCCGTCGCGCATGGACGGATAGGCCGAGCCGACGTAGGAAAGCATCATGTCGATTCGTCCGCCGAGAAAGTCCGTGGTGGCCGGCCCCGCGCCCTTGTACGGCACGTGCAGGATGTCGATCCCCGCCGCGTGCTTGAGCGCTTCGCCCGCCTGATGCGGGGACGTACCGCTGCCGGGAGAGGCATAGGTCAGCTTGCCAGGGTGATTCTTCGCATAGGCGGCCAGTTCCCGCAGCGTCTTGAAGCGCGATTCCGTCCGTACCGTGATCGTCATTGGCGCCAGGATGACGAGACTGACCGGCGCCCAGCTGGTTACGGGGTCATAAGGAAGCTTTGCGTAGATTGCGGGGTTGACGACATGCACGCCGGCGGTACTGGCGAGGATGGTGTAGCCATCCGGCGCGGCCTTGGCTACCGCTTCGGCGCCGATGATGCCGCCTGCGCCGGCGCGATTCTCGATCACGATGCTCTGGCCGAGCTCCTCGGACATGCTTTTCGCCAGTATGCGAGCGACCGTATCGGTGGCGCCTCCTGGCGGAAATGGCACGACCATCCGGATGGCGTGATCGGGGTAATTGGCGCCGTTTGCAGTACCTGTGGCGAACCATGCCACGACCGCAAGAGATGCCGTGGCCAAGGTGGAAATTACGCGCCGCAAGTGGCGGCTATCGATGTTCATGCCTATGTTCCCCTGGTTGATTGGGAAATGTTGGACTGTCGATTCAGGCCTGAAAACTTCGCATTGCGCATGGAAAAGTTGAGGAAAACGCATGGCTGTGAACGCTGCGGCGCGTTTGCGGCGATTTCTGCCGCACGGTCCGGAGCATCAAGCTCGTACTTCGGCAGAGTCGGGCGATCCTGCGGGATGCCTGCGATCCGGAAGCTATGTATTTATGGAATGTCTTCCGGAGCAACGTGAAGTGTTGCGCGAGGACATCCAGGTTCATCATGAGCTTCGTAAAAAATTCGATGGTCCGCGCGGGTCAATCCAGATTGCCCGATGCGCCGTCACGGGCGGCACGGCAGATCGCGCAGGACGAGTTCCAAGGAGCAGGAGACATAGATGCAGATCGTGGCAGCGGTCACGCGGGCGCCCAACGCCCCGTTCACGCTTGAGCAGATCGAACTGGATGCCCCGCGTGCGGATGAGATTTTGATCCGCATAGTCGGCGCCGGGATTTGTCATACCGACCTGGTTGCGCAAGCGGGTTCGTTCCCCATGGCGATGCCCGCCGTCTTCGGACATGAAGGCGCCGGTATCGTTGAAGCGGTTGGGACCGAGGTGCGCAAGGTCCAGCCCGGAGACCGCGTCGCGATCACATTCCTGTCCTGTGGGCGGTGTCCAACTTGCGAGCGGCATGAGCCAGCCTATTGCCACGCCAGGCGTACCCTGAACTATCGGGGCGCGCGCGCTGACGGCTCCGCAACCCTGTGCGATGGCAATGGGGCGATCTCGGGGAGCTTCTTCGGCCAGTCGTCATTTGCGACTCACGCCATTGCCCTGGAGCGCAATGTCGTCAAAGTCCCGCAAGAGATGCCTTTGCATATCGCCGGTGTGCTGGGGTGCGGAGTACAAACCGGCGCCGGCGCCGTCATGCGTTCGATGGCATGCCGGCCCGGCTCGACGCTGCTTGTTCTCGGCGGCGGGGCGGTCGGGCTCAGCGCAGTCATGGGCGCGGTAGTCCAGAGCTGTCAGACCATTATCGTCGTCGAACCCAATGCGCTACGGCGGGACCTCGCGCTTACGCTGGGTGCGACCCACACGATTGATCCAGCAGGGGCGCCCGATCTGGGGATGGCGGTCAGATCGATCTCCCCGCACGGGGCCGACTACGTGCTCGATACCAGCGGCGTTCCGGCCGTCGTCGGCGCGGTGCCGGCGTGTCTGGCGCCGCGCGGCACATTCGGCTTCGTCGGCGTACCGCCCGCGGCGGCGCGAGAGCTGGGGCTGCCCGGAACTCTCTTGACGGCGATGGGGAACGGATACACGTACCGGGGCATCATCGAAGGCGACAGCGACCCGGATCAGTTCATTCCAGAATTGATGGAGCTCCATCTTCAAGGTCGATTCCCCTTCGACAAGCTGATCAAGACCTACCCGTTGGCCGAGATCAACCGTGCGATTGCCGAGCAGCAACAAGGCCTTTGCACCAAGCCCGTACTGCTGCCCTGAATGCGGGCGCCGCACTTCTCTATTCCCAGGAACCGGAAACCATGAGTCTTCCCGACGCAATCTTGCCGCAGCACATAGCAGATGCAATCATCGATCCCAAGGTCCATGCCGACCTGGAGCGGCTGCATGCCGCCTACGCCTGGGCGCGTGCGAACAACCCGTTGGGCCGGGCGCAGGTAGAAGGCTATGATCCCTTTTGGGTCGTGACCAAGCATGCCGACGTCTCGCTGATCGGGCGCGATAGCCAGACCTTCCACAATGCGGATCTTCCCGTCGTCTGCTTGCCGCGGGCGACCATCGAGCACATGATCGCCACGACGGGCAATCGCGATCTCACCAAATCACTGATCCGGCTCGATGATCCCGAGCACAAAAAGCTGCGTGCGCTGACTCAGGCATGGTTCATGCCCAACAGCATCCTGAAGCTCGACGAGCGGATGCGGGCGCTCGCCAAAGCTACGGTCGACAAAATGGCTGTGCAGAGCGGCGAGGTCGTTGATTTCGCGCGTGACGTGGCGGTGCATTATCCCCTGCATATCATCATGGACATCCTGGGCGTGCCGTCCGAGGACGAGGCGCGCATGCTGACGTTGACGCAAGAGCTGTTTGGCGGAGATGACCCCGAACTCAGTCGCAATAAGGGCTCCTCCATGGATTTGAAGGCCAAGGCCGAGGCGAAAAAGGCGGTAATCGCCGACTTCCGGCAGTACTTCGACGCCATCACTGCCGACCGCCGGGCCAATCCGCGCAATGACGTGGCCAGCCTGCTGGCCAACGCTGAAATCGATGGGTTGCCACTGAGCGACATGCATCGCTTGGGCTACTACGTCATCATCGCCACGGCCGGCCATGATACGACTTCGTCGTCGACGGCCACCGCCATGTGGGCGCTGACCCAATCTCCCGAATTGTTGGCGCGGTTGAAGGCCGATAACACTCTCATACCGGCCTTTATCGAGGAGGCCGTGCGCTTTGCCTCTCCGGTCCGTCATTTCATGCGCTGTGCGACCGCGGACGTCGAGATCCGCGGCCGGACCATCAGAAAGGGGGACTGGGTGATGCTGTGCTATGGCTCGGCAAACCGCGACGAAGAGATATTCGAAGACCCATTCTCCTTCCGCATCGATCGCAAGCCCAACCGCCACCTAGCCTTTGGCATCGGCGCCCACGTATGCCTCGGGCAACACCTGGCCAGGATGGAAATGCGAGTGTTGTTCGAGACGATGATTCCGCGGCTCCAATCGGTTGAGCCTGCCGGCCCGCTTGAACTGGTCGCCTCGAATTTTGTCAGCGGGCCGAAGCGGCTGCCGATCCGCTACAAGCTGCATTGAATCCAGACAAGGGCGGCATCGGCATGAGTACGACAAAGACACTTCAGGTGCGCGTCACGCGGCGCACGCAGGAAACCGAGGACATCGTCAGCCTGGAATTGCGAGATCCCGCAGGAGGCTTGCTACCCGTATTTTCGGCGGGCGCCCACATCGATGTGCACGCGGGAACGGGCCTGGTTCGTCAGTATTCCCTCTGCGGCGCGCCGCAGGAGCGCGACCGCTACATCATCGGGATACTGCGTGAGGCCTCGTCGCGCGGCGGTTCCGAATGGATCCACGATCGCTGCCTCGAGGGTGCGATGATCCAGATCGGCGAGCCCCGCAATCATTTTCCGTTGCAAGAGGCAAGGCGCAGCATCCTGATCGGCGGCGGCATCGGCATTACTCCGCTGTTGAGCATGGCGGAAGCGCTGCACGCTGCCGGAGGAGATTTCGAACTCCACTACTGCGCCCGCAGCGTTGGCAAGACTGCCTTTCGTGGACGAATCGAGCAAGCCGCGTTCTCACGGCAGGTGCGATGCCACTACGACGACGGTAGCGTGGATCAGAAACTCGATCTTGCCAGGTTGCTTTCGCAACCCGATGCGGGCACGCATGTTTACGTTTGCGGCCCTGCTGGATTCATCGATTGGGTGTGTCGAGAGGCGGCCGAGGCAGGCCTCGCTCGAGAGCAAATCCACTTCGAGTACTTCGGCGGCAAAGAAATCGACTCGGCCAACGACCAAGCCTTCGACATCAAGATCGCCAGCACCGGCCAGCTATTGCGCATCCCTGCTGACCGCAGCGCCGCAGCGGTGCTCCAGGAGGCCGGCATCGATATCTACACGTCCTGCGGCGAGGGCTCGTGCGGCACCTGCGTGACACGGATCGTGGAAGGCGTTCCGGATCACCGCGATGTATTCCTCACGGATGATGAACACGCGGCGGGCGACCAGTTCACGCCATGCTGCTCGCGCGCGAAATCGCCTTTGCTGATATTGGATATCTGAGGAACGCCATGAATATCGAAGATCCATTCAGCATGACTGTCAGTGGCGCCGCGATTCCTTCGTTCGCCACCCTGGATGTCGTAGACCCGGCAACGGAAGAGATTGTTGCCGTCGCGCCGGACGCTACGCGTGCGCAGCTCGACCAGGCCGTGGAAAGCGCGCGCAAGGCGTTTTCGAAATGGTCTGGCACGCCTATTGCCCAGCGTCAGGATTTTCTGGTCAGGATCGGGCAGACTCTGGTCGCCAACCAGGAGATTTTGGCGCAGTTGCTGACGCGGGAGCAAGGCAAGCCGCTTGAGAATGCGCGCAAGGAAGTCGCACGCTCAGCATACTGGTGCGCCGAATTCGCCAAGCTTGATCTGCCGGTGCAAACGCTAGAGGACACCCCGGACATGCTGGTGCAGGTGCGGCGCGTCCCGATCGGAGTCGTTGGCGGAATCGTGCCGTGGAATGTTCCGCTGTTGCTCGCGCTCTGGAAAATTGCGCCAGCATTGTTGGCGGGCAACACGATGGTGCTGAAGCCATCGCCCTTTACGCCGTTGGCCACGTTGAAGCTCGGTGAGTTGCTGCGTGACGTGCTGCCGCCGGGAGTGCTCAATGTAATCAGTGGCGGCGATGCGCTCGGACCGTGGATGTCTTCTCATCCTGGCATCGACAAGATCAGCTTCACGGGCTCCACGCGTACCGGCCGTAGGGTCATGGAAAGCGCGGCCATCAACCTCAAGCGGCTGACCCTTGAACTCGGCGGCAATGACGCGGCCATCGTGTTGCCGGGCTGCGATGTCGAGGAGATTGCGTCGACGCTGTTTTGGGGAGCGTTTATCAATAGCGGGCAGGTCTGCGTTGCGATCAAACGGCTCTACATCCACGAGGACATTTACGAACCCCTGGCCGGGGCGCTGGCACGCATTGCCAGCCAGACGCCGATGGGCCGTGGCATGGACGCCGCGGTGAAGCTCGGTCCCGTGCAGAACAGGCAGCAGTTCGAGCATTTGAAGGGATTGCTTGCCGAGACCCGCGCCCAAGGTTGCCGAATTCTCGCGGGCGGCGAGATCCCGGCGGGCAAAGGGTATTTTTTTCCGGTGACGCTGGTCGACAACCCTCCGGACACCGCCCGCGTGGTCCAAGAGGAGCCGTTCGGTCCGATCTTGCCGTTGCTCAAATTCAAGGACGTGGATGAGGCCGTGGCGCGCGCCAATGATTGCGAATTTGGGTTAGGCGGCTCCGTGTGGGGACCTGACGAGGAGCAGGCTCTGGCTATCGCCTGCCGGCTCAACGCCGGCACGGTATCGGTTAACGGCACGCTGGCGCTCTCTCCTTCCAGGCCAATGGCAGGGCATAAGCAGTCGGGCCTGGGTGTGGAGAACGGCATCGAGGGGTTGTTGGAGTACACGCTGGCGCAGACGATATCCATGAAACGTCGGCGCGCCTGAAACGGGAATGCAATGATGCGCATGCGGATGCTCTTCATGCCGGTTCTGGCGCTGTTGGCAACCTGGAGCGCAAGCTCTGCCCTCGCCCAGCCGTATCCTGTCCGTCCCGTTCGGATCGTCGTACCGTTCGCCGCCGGAGGCGCGGCGGATATCGTCGGCCGGTTGCTGGCCGAGGAAATGCGGAAGGACCTGGGGGTGGCGGTGATGGTGGAAAACCGCGGTGGTGCAAATGGCCTGATTGGAACCGAAGCCGTGGCGACGGCCGCGCCAGACGGCTACACGCTGCTGTTTGGAACGAACACCACGAATGCCGCCGCGCCGGCACTGTTCAAGCAGCTTCCATTCGATCCCGCCAAGGCCTTCCGCGCCGTCGCGCTGGTCGCCAGAACGCCCTTCGTGCTGGTCGTGCGCGGCGACGGCAGCATGAATACGCTTGGCGAACTGGTCGCCTTTATGAAACAGAACCCAGCGGCCGCAAACTACGCCTATAGCAATAGCACGGCTCAGGTGGCTGGGGCGTTCTTTGCCAAGCAGGCGAACGTGCCTATGACTGCGGTCCCGTACAAGGGCGAGGCCGCTGCGATTACAGACGTCGTCGTCGGCGAAGTGGCCTTTGCCTTTGCTAGTGTCGCGGCCGCGCGCCCGTTTCTGGATTCCAAGCGTGTGCGGGCGCTTGCGGTCACATCACGCGCCCGGTCGGCGTTGCTGCCCGATATCCCGTCCATCGTCGAGGCGGGATTTCCGGACTCGGAGACTGTTGCCTGGGCGGCGTTCTTCGCGCCCGCCGGTACTCCCGACGAGATTGTTCAGCGGCAAAGCGCCTCGCTTGAGAGGGCGTTGGCCCAGCCCGCCATGAAAAGGCAGCTTGCACGTCATGGCAGCGAAGTCGATTACCTGCCTCTCCAGAAGACTGAGGAATTCGTCAGGGATCAGTTCGAGGTCTGGGGGGCAAAGATTCGGGCGGCCGGTATCGAACCGCAGTAGGCCGCCGGCAACAAGCGTCGGCGCGCATAGAACGGGAATGCGACGATGCACATACGGAAGCTCTTCATGCGGCATCGTCGGTTTTCGGCTGCCTGAGCGCCGTCTCAGTCCAGCGTTACGCCCGTGTCGGCGTTCAGCTTGAGGATGATCGGAAGATAGGTCTGGTACTCGGCCAGGGCTTCGTCGGGCAGGTTCCCGATCGGTTCCAGGTCCATCGCGAGCAGCCTGTCGCGGACCTCGGGGCTCTGCACCGTAGCGCTGACCTCGCGACCCAGCCGCTCGACGACGTGTGCGGGCGTTTGGGCCGGGGCCAGCAGCGTCGTCGGTGCAATGGCCCGGTAAGCGTCATCGTCGTAGCCCGACTCGGCCATGCTTGGGACGTCCGGCAGGCTGCTGATCCGCTTGCTGCCGAGCACGGCGAGGGCCCGTATCTTGCCGGTGGCAAGGGGCTGCTTGAGCGTGAACACGGAGGCCAGGGCAACGTCGATCTGGCCGCCAAGCAACGCCGTCATGATCGGCAGCTCGCCCTTGTAGGGTACGTTCAGGATGTCGATGCCGTAGGTCTTGTTCATGTAGTGCTGAATGAGGTGCGGTGTGGAGCCTGGTCCCCACGATCCCATTCGGAGCGCGCCTGGTTCCTTTCTTGCATATGCGATCAGCTCATCGATGTTCCTGACGGGTAACGCACTGTTGATCACGATCACTCCCGTACCCTTGGCGACATCGGAGACCGGCCGCAACTCGGTGCGCGGATCGTAGGGCAGCTTCTTGAAGAGCACCAGGTTGGCGGTGATCGGGGAGGCCAGCGTCAACAGCAGGGTGTAGCCGTCCGGGGCTGATTTGGCGACGTAATTGGTCGCGATGATGCCGCTTGCGCCAGGCTTGTTCTCCACGAGCACGGGCTGGCCGAGCCGCTTGCCCAGGCCTTCGGCAACCGAGCGTGCGATGGTATCGACCTGCCCGCCGACCTGGTAAGGCACGATCAGATGCAAGGGCCTGGTTGGATAGTCGGTCTGGGCGCGCGCGGACAAGGGCAGGATAGCCAGCGCGGCGGCAAGCAATCCGACCCGTGTGGCAACCGCCGCCAGCGCTTGGGCAGCGGGTTTCCAGTACAAATGTTTGTTTTGCTTCATGGCCACTCTCCTTGCGCCGCAAGAGGTGGCTATCGGCGTCCATGCCTAGGCCTGTGTTGGGGCGGTGCGGCAATCTTGGACTGTGGGCGCCGGTCCGCAAACTGCAAATTCCGCATGTACATATGGGAAATACACAGGGCGCGCGCAGCGCAGGTGGGTCGGGAAGGGTTTTCGCCGCCTCTTCAACGCGAGGCGGTCGCCAGCCGCACGGCCAACCCGACAAACACCAGCGCGGCGATCCGGTTCAACCAGCGCTTGGCCGTCACCGAACGCTGCAGCAGTTCCCCGAACGCGCCCGAGAAGAACGCGATGGCGCCGAACACCAGCAGCGTGGACACCATGAACACCGCGCCCAGCTGCATGGTCTGCAAGCCCACGCGGCCCAGCGCCGGTGAGGTGAACTGCGGCAGGAAGGCGAAGAAGAACAGCAGGACCTTGGGATTGGTCAGGTTCATCACGATGCCGCGGCGATACAGCGCACCGGGCTTCATGGGTTCGGGGCGCTTGCCGTCCTCGGGTTCGACCGGCGCGCGCAGGATCTGCCATGCCAGATAGGCCAGGTAGGCGGCGCCCGCAAGCTTCAGCACGGTGAAGGCCATGGGCGAGGCCGCGAACACGGCCGCCAGCCCAACGGCCACGGCGGCCGTATGCCCCAGCAGCCCCGTGCACAGCCCCAGCACCACGAACATGCCGGCCTTGCGTCCCCAGATGGCGGATTGCATCAGCACGAACAGGTTGTCCGGCCCTGGAGTCAGGGCCAGCAGGACGGCAATGCCGAAGAATGCGATCAGGGTGTCGATGGGCAGCATGGGGGTCGCCTGGAACGGTTCGACCGGCTTCGGAAGGCCGGAAGTGGCATCATAAAGGGAAAGACGTGCCCATCATGCATGCCGCATGCGTCCCTGGCGGGGCGTGTGCGACCCGATCAGGAGAGACAACCGCCATGCCACCATCCGCCATGCCGCATTCCCCGCAGCCCTTGCAGGCCGCCGACGCACGCCCCGATGCCGCGCTCGAGGCGTGGCTGCATGCGCGCCACAGCTGCCGCGCCTTCCTGCCCGAACCGGTCGGGCGCGGCACCATCGAGCGCATCCTGGATCTGGCGCAGCGCGCCGCGTCCTGGTGCAACTGCCAGCCCTGGCAGGTGACGATCACCGAAGGCGCGGGTACGGAACGCCTGCGCGACGCGCTGCAACGCCGCGCGGAGCAGTCTGGCTTTACGCCGGATTTTCCGTTTCCGCGCGAGTATCAGGGCGAGTACCTGGCCCGTCGGCGCGAATCAGGCTTCCAGCTGTATGGCGCGGTCGGCGTGGCGCGCGGCGACCGCGAGGCATACCGCCGCCAGGAAATGCGCAATTTCCAGCTGTTCGACGCGCCGCACGTGGCCATCATCACCACCGACGAGGCGCTGGGCGAATACGGCGCGATGGATTGCGGCGGCTATGTGGCCAATTTCCTGCTGGCGGCCCAGGCCAATGGCGTGGCGACCGTCGCCCAGGCATCCCTGGCCATGTACCCGGAAGTGCTGCGCGAGGAACTCGGCATCGCCGCGGGCCGCCGCGTGGTCTGCGGCATTTCCTTCGGTTATGCCGACACGGCGCACCCCGCCAACAGCTATCGCACCAGCCGCGCCCCGCAATCCGAAACCGTTACCTGGATCGGCGAATAGGGACAGGCTGCGCCTGGCCTGATATGGTTCATCCTGATCGCTTTTATTCCGCCCCTGTCCATACGCAAGCAGTCCACTGAAGATGCCCACCAAACACATCGATACGCTTCTGCAGCACGCAGGCACCGCCCCGTTCAACCCTGAAACCGGCACGGCGCCGGTGCCCCTGCCGCCGATGCGGGCCAGCACGGTGCGCTTCGAGAACCTCGCCGCGCTTGAAAAGGCCCAGCGCGACAAGGCGGCAGGCGGCCGCGCCTCCACCTACGGGCGCATGGGCATGGACACGCATGCGGCGCTGGAAGAAGTCTTCACCCAGCTCGAAGGCGGTACGCATTGCTACCTGGCGTCCTCGGGCCTGTCGGCGATGACCATGGTCATGATGGCCCTGTGCTCGGCCGGCGACCACGCACTGATCTCGGACTGCGTCTATGGTCCGATGCGCGAACTCGACGACGCGGTGCTCAAGCGCATGAACATCGAGATCACCTACTTCGCGGCTGGCGAGGATCTCGAAGCGCTGGTGCGTCCCAACACCAAGCTGCTGTACGTGGAGTCGCCGGGCTCGCTGTTGTTCGAGATGCTGGACATGGGCGCCATGGCCGCTTTCGCGCAGAGCCACGGGCTGGTGCTGGCCACCGACAACACCTGGGGTTCGGGCTACATCTACCGTCCGCTGACGCTGGGCGCGCAGGTGTCTGTCATCGCCGGCACCAAGTACGTGGGCGGGCATTCGGACCTGATGCTGGGCGCCGTCGTCACCAATGACGAACAGATAGCCCGCAAGCTCAACCGCACGCAGTACGCCATGGGCTATTCGATCAGCGCTGACGACGCCTGGCTGGCCTTGCGCGGGGTGCGCACCATGCCCATCCGCATGGCCCAGCATGCGCGCCATGCCTTGCAGGTGTGCGAGTTCTTCAAGAGCCGTCCCGAGACCGTGCGCCTGTTCCACCCGGCCTGGCCGCAGGATCCCGGCCACGCCCTGTGGCAGCGCGATTGCACTGGCTCCAATGGCATGCTGTCCGTCGAGCTGCGCCTGTCGCCGGCGGCGGCGCGCGTGTTCGTGGATTCACTGACGCTTTTCGGCATCGGCTTTTCCTGGGGCGGCTACGAAAGCCTGGTGCAGCTGGTGTCGGGCAAGGACCTGGCCAAGCACCGCTACTGGGGCGAAGGCGACAACGCCCTGGTGCGGCTGCATATCGGCCTGGAATCGCCGGACGACATCATTGCCGACCTGACCCAGGCGCTGGAAAAAGCCGCGGCCGTCCAGGGCTGAACGACGCAAGGCGCGGCGGCCTCAGGCGGCCGCGCTACGTATCCACGCGCCGATGCGCGCGGCGATGTCGTCGCTGTTGTCGTCCATCATGGGCATGTGCGAATTGCCGGCAATGCCCATGTCGGCCAGGCGCCAGGTTTGTACGCGGGCGCCTTGGCGCGCCAGCTCATCGGCATAGGCCTGGCCGGTGGCGCACAGCTTTTCCCATAGCGGCGTCGCGTCCAGGTAGTCGCCATAGACGAACAGAAAGGGCTTGTCCGCCACGGCTTGGGCCGTCACCTCGGACGAGTAGCCCGAGGGTTCGATGCCGATGACGCCGCGCACCAGGTCCGGCCGCGCATGCAACGCGCGGTAGGCGACTTCGCCGCCGTGGCTGTGCGCCATCACCAGGCAAGGTCCGACGCGGTCGAGCACCGCGCAGAATCCCCGTAGGGCCGCATCGTTATTGCCCAGCCAGCGCGGTACCGCGTGGCGGATGAATTCGTCGAACGCGGCGACCGGAAAGCGCTGCCCTTCGAACGCGCGCCGCGCCGCGTAGTCTTCGGCGCGGCCAAAGCGGAACAGCGTCCAGCTTTCCTCGGCATTGCGGATGATGGGCGGCTCGGGCCAGACCTGTGTGAACGGGGCCCAGCCTGCGCGGCCACGCTCGACGTTGTCCACCACGTACACCGCATGTCCCTGCCGCAGAAAGTGCTGCATCCAGCCGGGCCTGCCGTCGGGCGTCTGCTCCCACATCGCGCCCGTCATGCCGCCGCCATGCAGCAGCACGATGGGCAGCGGATGCGCCAGGCGCGCCGGGATGAAGTACTGCACGTAGGCCTGCTCGAAGTGATACAGGCCGTTGGGGTCATACGCCAGCGATGCGCTCTGCGTGAAGGCGATCTCGCGCTGCGGCAGGCCGTCGATACGCACCTGCCGCCCGCCCGCGTAGAAGCTGCCGAAGTCGGCCAGGGCCACTGCCTCGGGCGGCGCTTGCGTCATGGCTTGACCAGAGGACATTGGCTTTCCGACAAGGGCCAGGCCAGCGCCGCGCCAGGAATGTTGCGCACGATGTTGTAGTAGTCCCAGGGCGCCTTGGACTGCGCCGGCGTCTTGACCTGTGCCAGCATCATGTCGCGCACCACCAGGCCGTCTTCGCGGATGCGCGCGTTCAGGCTGAACGGGTCGTCGATGGGCAGCGATTTCATCTTTGCCATGACGGCATCGGCGTCCACCGTGCCTGCCGCCTTCACGGCTTGCAGGTAATGGCGCACCGAGCCGTAGACGCCTGCCTGCAGGAAGGTGGGCGGACGCCCCACGCGGGCCTCGAACTTCTTGGCGAAGGCGCGCGTGCCGTCGTTCATGTCCCAGTAGGACGGCACGGTCAGGTAGGTTTTCTGCGCGGCTTGCAGGCCCAGGCTGTGCACGTCGGTGATCAGCAGCAGCATGGCCGCCAGCTGCTGCGCGCCGCCGATGCCGAATTCCGCGGCCTGCTTGATGGCCGAGATGGTGTCGCCGCCCGCGTTGGCGATGGCGATGATCTGCGCCTTGGAGGCCTGCGCCTGCAACAGGAAGGATGCGAAGTCCGACGCGTTCAGCGGGTGGTAGACGGTGCCGACGACCTCGCCGCCGTTGGCCTTGACCACGGCCTCGGTGTCGGCCGCCAGCTGCTTGCCAAAGGCGTAGTCGGACGCCAGGATGAACCAGCGCTTGTTGCCCTCGTTGACCACGGCGGTCGCGGTGCCGCGCGACAACGCGTAGGTGGTGTAGGTCCATTGCACGCCGTAGGGCGAGCACTGCGCCTGGGTCAGCGCGGTGGTGCCAGGACTGGAGAACAGCACCAGTTTCTTCTTGTCGCGCGCGATGCCCTGCACCGCCAGCGCGACCGACGAGTTGGGCACGTCCACGATCACGTCCACGCCGTCGGTGTCGTACCACTTGCGCGCCATGCCGCTGCCGATGTCGGGCCGGTGCTGGTGGTCGCCCGAGACCAGCGAAATCGGCTTGCCCAGCAGGGTGCCGCCCATTTCCTCGATGGCCAGGCGGGCGGCTTCGACCGAGCCGCGGCCGGTGGCGTCGGCGGTGACGCCCGCCATGTCCGTGAGTACGCCGATCTTCACGCCGTCGGTTTCGTTGGCTTGCGCCAGGCCGGCGGCCAGCGCCAGGCACAGGCCCAGCATCGCGCGTTTGCGCGGGAATCGCTGCTTCATTTGTCTTCCACCCATTGTGTGCCGCTGTTGCGGCGATTTGTTGTGCGGAAAGTGTAGCGCGGGCTCGGGCGGGAACCGCAAAGAAAAACGCCCCGGCCGGCAGGCTCGGGGCGTTCGGGATTCCGGCTGGAAAGTATCAGTTGCGCGCCAGCGGGATCAGGCGGGTCACTTCCTTCAGCGCGCCTTCGTAGCTATTGCCCGCCATCACCGGCGAGGTCATGAACTTGCCGCCGACGGCGAACGAGGGGGTGCCGTCGATGCGGTAGGCGTCGGCCAGCTGGGTGGCGCGCTGCACCTGCGTCTGCACGCTGAACGAATCGAAGACCGAGTCGAACTTCTCGCGGTCCACGCCCTGCGTGGCGATCCATTCGCCCATCGCCTTCTTGTCGAACAGGCGCTTGTGCTCGCCGTGGATGGCGGCAAAGACCTTGGGGTGCAGATCCGGGCGGTCCAGGGCGAGCAGCGTGTAATAGAGCTGCTGCAACGGCTTCATGCCGGCGTTGAACGCGATCGGAACCTGCTTGAGCACCACGTCCGGCGGCGCGGTCTTGGCCCAGTCTTCAACCATGGGCTCCATGGCGGCGCAGTGCGGGCAGGTGTAGGCGAAGAATTCCAGGACCTCGATCTTGCCCGGGGTGTCCGACGGCAGCGGCGGATTGATGGCGATGGACTGCTGCGTACCTTGCGCGTGGCTTGCCGGGCTGAAGAATGCCGTGGCGGTCAGCGCGGCCGCGGCCAGGATGCGGATTATCTTGGGGGACAGCATGGATGAGAGGTTCCTGAGTAAAAAGTTACAGACAGGCCCGGGGCCGGATAAGTTCAATGCTTGCGTGCGCGGCGGCCCACATTACTGGCGCACCACCGCGGTTTCGATCTTGTTCTCGCCCAGACGGCCGCGCGCCCGGTTCATGTCGTCCAGGCGGGCAAAGGGCCCCACCCTGACCCGATTGATGGGCTTGCCGTTCACTTCGGCCTTTTGCACCGCCACCGGCAGGCCCAGCAGGATGATGCGGGCCTTGAGGGACTCCGCGTCGTTCTCGCCCCGGAAGGCGCCGGCCTGCAGGTAATACGTGCCGTTGGCCGCGGAGGCGGTGGCGGCCGGCTTGGGAGCCGGCGCGGGCGCAGCGGCGGGGGCGGCCTTTGAGATAGGCGTGGGCGCCTGGCTGGGGGCGGCGGACGGCGCGGCCGAAGCCGCGGCGGGCGCCTTGGACGTAGGCAGGGTGGCGATCAGCGCGCCCAGGTCGTCCAGCTTGGCGGGGGTGTCGTCGCCCTTGGAGGCGGTGGGACCCGTGGTCTGGCCGGTACCGGCTCCAGGCAGCGGCGCGGGCGCCGTGGCGGTCGGGCCGGTGGAAGGGGTGCCGGCGCCGCCGTCGCGGCCGTACAGGCCGGCGTTGGGGTCCGGCGCCTGGCGCGGGTCCGGCAGCTTGCCGTTGTCGCCCTGGCGGCTGGCCCGGTCGACGAAGGGCACTGGCGCCTTGGTGACGTAGAAGGCGACGACGGCGGCCACGATCAGGCCGATGAGCAAGCCGGCCAGCGCGCCGTACAGGGTGCTGCCGCTTTCGCCGGAGGAGCGGCGGGTGGTTTTGCGCTTGGTTGCCATGAACCGATGTTACATCCGCTCGGGCGCCGATACGCCCATCAGCTCCAGCCCGTTGGCCAGCACCTGGCGCGTGGTCGAGGCCAGGCGCAGGCGGGCCAGCTTCAGGGCCGTGTCGTCGACCAGCACGCGCTCGGCGTTGTACCAGGCGTGGAAATCCGAGGCGCAGTCGCGCAGCCAGAAGGCGATGTGGTGCGGCGACAGTTCCTGCGCCGCCAGCGCCACCACGTTGGGGAATTCGGCCAGGCGCTGCATCAGCGCGAATTCGGTCGGCGCGGTCAGCAGCGCCGCGTCGGCCTGGGCCACGTCGGCGGCCGGCATGGCGGCGTTGTTGATGACCGAGCAGATGCGGGCGTGCGCGTACTGGATGTAATAAACGGGGTTCTCGTCGCTCTTGGACAGTGCCAGGTCCACGTCGAACACGAATTCCGTGTCGGCGCGGCGCTGGATCAGGAAGTAGCGCACCGCGTCGCGGCCCACCCAGTCGATCAGGTCGCGCATGGTCACGTAGCTGCCGGCGCGCTTGGAGATCTTGACCTCTTCGCCGCCGCGCATGACCTTGACCATCTTGTGCAGCACGTAGGCCGGGTACTCCTTGGGAATGCCCTCTTCCAGCGCCTGCAGGCCGGCGCGCACGCGCGCCACGGTGCCGTGGTGGTCGCTGCCCTGGATGTTTACGGCGCGATGGAAGCCCCGCTCCCATTTGGCCTTGTGGTAGGCCACGTCCGGCACGAAATAGGTGTAGCCGCCTTCGCTTTTGCGCATGACGCGGTCTTTGTCGTCACCCGTGCCCAGTTCGGTGGTGCGCAGCCAAAGCGCGCCGCCTTCCTCGTAGGTGTGGCCGCCGGCGATCAGCGCCTTGACGGTCGCTTCGACGCGGCCGGAGGTGTAGAGCGAGCTTTCCAGGTAGTAATTGTCGAATGCCAGGCCGAAGGCCTGCAGGTCCAGGTCCTGTTCGCGGCGCAGATAGGCCACGGCGAAGACGCGGATGTCGTCCAGGTTGTCGACGTTGCCCGTGGCGGTGACGTCCACGCCATCGGAGTGGACGGTCGCGCCGGCCTGGAAGTCGCGCGCGATGTCGGCGATGTAGTCGCCCTTGTAGCCGTCGGCGGGCCACTCGGGGGAATCGGTCGTCAGGCCGCGGGCGCGGGCCTGCACGCTGATGGCCAGGTTCTGGATCTGGTTGCCGGCGTCGTTGTAATAGAACTCGCGGGTGACGTCCCAGCCGATGGCGTCATACAGGCGGCAGATGGCGTCGCCCAGCGCGGCCTGGCGGGCATGGCCCACGTGCAGCGGGCCGGTGGGGTTGGCCGACACGAATTCGACCAGGATCTTCTCGCCGTTGCGCGGCGCGCGGCCGAAGGCGGCGCCCTGCTCGGCCACGGCGGCGATGACGGCCTGGCGTGCGGCGGCGGTGATGCGCAGGTTGATGAAGCCGGGGCCGGCGATTTCAGCGGACTCGATCAGGCTGGCGGCGCCGGGTTGCGCCATCAGGGCGTCGACGATGGCCTGGGCCAGTTCGCGCGGATTGCGGCGGGCCGGCTTGGCCAGCTGCATGGCCACGTTGGTGGCGACGTCGCCGTGGGCGGCGACCTTGGGGCGCTCCAGCAGCACGTTTGCCACGGCGTCGGGCAGGCTTTGCGCGACGGCGGCCTGGATCAGGGAGATAAGCTGTTTTTGTTGCTCGAGGAGCATGGGCGTCTGGAGAAGTTCTGAGTTAGTGACGGACGCGCCCGCACAGGCCGGACCTGTCGGGCGGAGCGGACAGGGGCGGCGTAGCCGGGCGGACCGCGCGCGCCGGATTCATGGCCGCGTCAGGTCCCGCTGTCACGGGAATCTCCTGAATCATAGCTTGATTTGGCCATCGGACCGGCCTGCGCCAGGGGCGCGGACGCGGCGGCGGCAGGTCCGGGGGGACGGATGGGGCCGGTCCATCGGGCCTGCTGCCCCGGGCCAGTTGGCAGCCCCCTGGTGTTGCGGTAGTGTATGTAAGTAATCAATGTGGGAGACTGGAATATGCTGATCACCTTTCATTCCAAGGTCGTGGCCGAGGTTCTGATGCTGACCGACCATGCCGGCGCGCTGCTGCTGGCGGCCGGCAAGTCCTTCAAGGACAAGATCCCGGAGCGCGGCGTTTTCACCGTCGAGCAGCTAGGGCCGGCCATCAGCGGCATCGAACGCGCGATCGACGAATACCAGAGCGCCCATGACGGCTCCGAGGAAGAAGACGAGGACAAGGCCCCGGCCTCGCCCATGGCCCGCATGGTGGGCCTGAAGGAACGCGCCTTTCCCCTGCTGGACATGATGCGCCAGTCCTTGGCGGCAAACGCCGAAGTCACCTGGGAGGTGTCGCGCGGCTGGTAAGCCGGCGAGCCCAATGTCGCCGGGCGGACAATCTGCCCGGCGTTTTTTGCCTACCCTACTCGCCTGACGCCACCCCAAGGAACCCTGACATGCGCTGCGACATCACCATCGTTTTCGACTCCCGCCGTTCGCTTGACCTCTCGGCCAGCGTCGAGCCCTCGCCGCAGCGCCAGAGCGATGCGCGCGACTGGTTCGACAGCGCCTGGGAAACGCTGGGTTGCGAACCGCTGCGTCCCAGCGGCAAGGTCCTGCTGCTGGACAAGGTGCTGGGCGTGGCCGACGCGCTGGGCTACGACACCCTGTCCACCGACGAAAAAGAGGCTCGCGAGTTCGCGGAGCACCTGGCGCTGGCGCTGGAACGCCCGCGCATCACGGTGGATTTGCCGGGGCTGACGGTAGGTTACTGAGCGACCCGGCCTCATCTCCAAGCAAAACTGCCCCCGTAGGGGCAGTTTTCATTTGAGCCGGTCCCGCAGGCGGGACTAGCGGATGCCAGCCCGCATGAAAGATTGCACGAACTGCCGTTGGAACAGCAGGAAGGCGATCAGGAGCGGCGCCGCCGACATCAGCGTTGCGGCCGTGATGACCGACCAGTCGATGCCCTGGTCGGTGGACGAGAACACCTGCAGGCCCACCGTCAGCGGCCGCGATTCGACCGAGTTGGTGATGATCAGCGGCCACAGGAAGTTGTTCCAGTGGTGGCTGACCGATACCAGCCCGTAGGCCACGTAGATCGGCTTGGCCAGCGGCACATAAACCTTCCAAAGCACCTGAAGCGCGTTGGCGCCTTCCATGCGCGCGGCTTCTTCCAGTTCCCGAGGCACCGTCTTGAAGGTCTGGCGCAGCAGGAAGATGCCGAAGGCGGATGCAAAGTAAGGCAGGCCGATGGCGAACACCGTGTCGCGGATGCCCAGCTGGCTCATGGAGCGGTAGTTTTCCACCAGCAGCACGTCCGGCATGATCATCAGCTGCAGCAGCACCAGCATGAAGACGAAATCACGGCCGCGGAACTCGAAGCGCGCGAAGGCGTAGCCGGCCAGCGTCGACAGCACCAGTTGCGCCGCCAGCACCATGGTGACCAGCAGGAAGGTATTGAGGAAATAACGCGGGAACGGCGCCGCGTGCCAGGCGCGCACGAAGTTGTCCAGCGTCAGCGGGGCGAACAGGTCGAAGCGGGTTGCGTAGGCGGGCGGATGGAACGCCGCCCACATGGCATAGGCCAGGGGCAGGATCCACAGCAGGCCGAGCGCCCAGGCGCCCAGGGTATCGAGCTTGTCTTTCATTGATAGTGCGTCCTGCGGTCCAGCCAGCGGAACTTGACCAGCGCAGTCAGCGCCAGCACCACCAGCAACACGACGGTCAGCGTGGCGGCGTAAGCCGTGTCCCAGAAACTGAAACCCACCTGGTAGATGTAGTACAGCAGCAGCGTGCTGGCGTTATCCGGTCCACCGCGCGTCATGACCACCACGTGGTCCACCAGCCGGAACGCGTTGATCAGGGCATTGATCAGCACGAAGAGGGTGGTGGGCATCAGCAGCGGCCACAGGATGCGGCGGAAGTACTGCCAGCGCGACGCGCCTTCCAGCATCGCGGCCTCGCGCAGCGACGGCGATACTGTCTGCAGGGCGGCCAGGTAGAAGATCATGAAGAAGCCGGACTCCTTCCAGACCGTCACCAGCATCAGCGCGGGCAGCGCGGTCTCGCGGTTGCCCAGCCAGTTGGGGCCTGGCGAGCCGAACAGCTGCATCACCTGGGCGATCAACCCGTATTGCGGCGTGTAGAAGAACAGCCAGATGTTGGCCACCGCGACCATGGGCAGCACCGTGGGCGTGAAGTAGGCCATGCGCAGGAAACCGCGACCGCTCAGGTTGCGGTTGACCCACAGCGCCATGATCAGCGCGATGCCGATGGACGTGGGGATGGTGCCCAGCGCGAACCACAGGTTGTTCCACAGCGACTGCCAGAACACCGGGTCGTCGAGCATGACGGCGTAGTTGTCCAGCCCCACGAAGCGCGCGGGGCGCGCGCCCTTGGGGGTGGAGAAAAAGCTGTGCCATAGCGTCGCCACCGCCGGGTAGTGCGTGAAGGCGGCGAGCAGCACGATGGCTGGCAGCAACAGCAGCCAGCCATAAAGCGCGTTTAAAGAGCGGCTCATCGTGCTTGTCGGCTTTACTTGTAGGGACGCAGTATGCGGTCGGCCTCGCGTTGCGCGTCGGTCAGGGCCTGTTGCGGCGTCTTGGAACCGGTCAGGGCAGCCTGCAGGGCGTCGTTCAGGGTCTTGGTGACGCGCTGGTTTTCATGCGTGGAGAACTCCGCCACGCTGACTTCCAGCTGGTCGCGCGCGACCGCGGCGGCCGGCACTTCCTGCGCGTACTTCTTCATCTTTTCGGTCTGCCAGGCGGCCGGGGTCACGGCCACGTAGCCCGTGGCGATGCTCCAGTCGGCGGCGCGCTCGGGCGTGGTGACCCATTGCGCGAACTTCAGCGCGGCCTGCTGCTGCGCCGGCGTTCCGCTCTTGAAGATGTAGAAGTTGCCGCCGCCGGTCGGGCTGCCGCCGCGCTTTTGCTGCGGCATCATGGCCACGCCGAACGGGAAGTCCGCGTTCTTGCGGATGTTGGTCAGGTTGCCCGTCGTGGTCCAGACCATGGCGGCCTTCTTTTCCAGGAAGTCCTTGGGCGTGGTGCCCCAGTCGATGGTGCCGGTCGGCATGATCTTGTGCTTGGCCGAGAGGTCGCGCCAGAACTGCGCGGCTTCCACCACCGCGGGCTTGTCCAGGTAGACCTCGTTGCCGGCCTCGTTCATCAGGATCGCGCCGTTGGGCGTGGTCAGCGCCTGGAACAGCCAGTAGGCGAAGGCGCCGCCCGAAGGGATCTCGATGCCCCACTGCGTGGTATTGCCGGAGGCGTCCTGCTTGGTCAGCTTCTTGCCGTATTCGACCAGTTCGGCCCAGGTCGCCGGCGCGCGCTCGGGATCCAGCCCCGCAGCCTTGAACAGATCCTTGTTGTAGTACATGACGATGGTCGAACGCTGGAACGGCACGCCCCAGGTATGGCCGCCGGTGCGGCTGTTCTGCATGAAGGCGTCATAGAAGCCGCCCAGCCACTTCTTGTCGGCGTCGCTCTTGGCCAGGCTGTCGATCGGGACGATGGCATCCTCGTCGATCAGCGTGAACATGTCGGTGGACAGCAGCACCGCCAGCTGCGGCGGCGTGCCGCCCTTGAGCGCGGTCAGCGCCTTGGCGATGGAGTCCTGGTAGGAGCCCGCGTAGATCGGCTTGATCTTGATGTCGGGATTTTCCTTTTGGAAATCCGCCACCATGTCGTCGACGATCTTGGTGATCGGGCCGCCGACCGCGACGGGGTAATAGAACTCCACCTCGACGGGCTTGTTCTGCGCCTGCGCAGGCAGCGACAGGCAGGCGGCGGCCAGGCTGGCGGCCAGGGTTTTCAGTACGATGCGACGCATGTTGGTTTCCTTTCCTGTGTACGGGCCCTAGCGGCCAGCGGAGTTGATGACCGCCGAATCGGCGGCAAAGAAGTGCTGCTGGCCGTCCTGCCAGGACAGGCCCAGTGTTTCGCCCGTGCCGGCGCGCAAGTGACCGCCCACGCGCACGGCCACGCCGCTGGTGTCGCCCACGCGGCAGACCACGATGGAGTCCGCGCCGAAGTACTCCACGCTTTCCACGGTGGCGGGAACGCCGTTGGCGTCGATGCGGATGTGTTCGGGACGCACGCCCAGCTTCACGGCGCCCGCGGGGGCGCCGGCGATGGCGCGGCCCTGCGTGCCGGCGATGATGGTGGCGCCCTGCGCGGAGCTCAGGCCGATCAGGTTCATGGGCGGCGTGCCGATGAAGCGCGCGGCGAATTCGGTGGCGGGCCGCGCGTACAGGCCGTCGGGCGTGTCGTGCTGTTCAATCTTGCCGCCGCGCAGCAGCACTACCTGATCGGCCATGCTCATGGCTTCGGTCTGGTCGTGCGTCACGTAGACCATGGTGATGCCCAGGTCCTGCTGCAAGGCGCGGATCTCGCGGCGCATTTCATGGCGCAGCTGCGCGTCCAGGTTGGACAGCGGTTCGTCCATCAGGCACACCGGCGCTTCGGAGATCACGGCGCGGCCCAGCGCCACGCGCTGCTGCTGGCCGCCCGACAATTGCGAGGGCTTGCGGTCCAGCAGATGGTTCAGGCCCAAGAGGCCAGCCACGCGTTGCAGGCGGCGGTCGTAGTCGCGCGCCGGCTCCTTGCGCACCTTGAGACCGAACAGGATGTTCTCGCGCACCGACAGGTGCGGAAACAGGGCGTACGACTGGAACACCATCGAGATGCGGCGCTTGGCAGGCGGCAGCTGGGTGACGTCGCGGTCGCCGATCTGGATGGTGCCAGAGGTCGGCGTGTCCAGCCCGGCAATCATGCGCAAGGTGGTGGATTTGCCGCAGCCGGACGGGCCAAGCAGGACCGTGAAGCTGCCGGCGGGAACCGTGAAGCTCACCCCATGGATCGCGGCGGCGTTGCCATATTGTTTGGTGAGGTTATCCAGAACGATGGATGACATGCTGTCTCGAAGATCTAATAGTTAGATCCGCATTGTTGCCTGTTATGAAAACCTTTTCATTGTGCAGCGCAAACATGACGGATGTATGGCAGGACAAACTTTCGTAGTCTAGGGCCTCAGGCAAAGGGGTACGGGCCGGGGTATTCCCCAATGACCGCGTGGTGCGTGACCAGGTTCTTGCCTTGCCACCAATGCAACTGATAACCCGGCGGTTCCATGATGTATTGCAGCGTCGGCCGCGGCCCCAGTTCCAGCGCAAGCTGATGCGCGGTGCCTGGACAGGTGGACGCGATGGTGCCGCCGAAGCGCTGGAAGATCGTGCGGTGCAGGTGGCCGCAAAGCACGCGCTCCACGTTGGGAAAGCGCGCCACGATGCGTTCGAGCTCGGGCGCGCCAGCCAGCAGGCCAATGGCGTCCATATGTTCGATGCCCGTCAGGAAAGGCGGATGGTGCATCAGAACCAACGTGGGCCGCTCGGGCTGTTCGGCCAGGCGCGCGGCCAGCCAGTCCAGGCGGTCCTGGCAGAGTTCGCCATGGCTCTTCATGGGCACCACCGTGTCCAGCGCCAGCATGCGCAACGGATAGGTCTCGATGGTGTATTGGATGAACGGGCTTTCGCCTTGCAGATAGCCGTGGTCGGGGAAGGCCGCGCGCAGCTGGGCGCGGTCGTCGTGGTTGCCGGGCAGCAGGAAATACGGAATCTCCAGCGCCTGCAAGTGGTCGCGCAGAACTTGGTATTCGTGCGGGCGGCCCAGGTCAGTCAGATCGCCCGTGATAAGGACGCAGTCGGGGCGCGGGGTCAGGGCATTGAGCGCGCGCACCGCGGGCGCCAGGAACGCCGCCGGATCGATGATGCCGTAGGCCTTGTCGCCCGGGGTGCGCATGTGCAGGTCGGTGATTTGTGCGATGAGCATGACGCATGTACCGAAGAATAGTGTTGTAGGAAAAGACCTCAGCGGCGCACCGGCGCGGCGGTGCCGCCTACGACGATGCAGTGCGGCAGGCGGTCCGAATGCGGCGGTTGGCCCTGGATCTGCGCCAGCAGGTTCGAGCAGGCCGTCTCGCCAATGCCGTCGCTGGGCTGGGCTACGGTGGTCAGGGGCGGCGTCAGCAAGGCGCCAAAGCGCATGCCGTCGAAGCCGCACACCGAGATATCGGCGGGCACGGACAGCCCCAGGCCCACCAGGTCCGCGATGACGGCCGTGGCCAGCAGGTCGTTGGAACAGAACAAGGCGGTGGGCGCCTGCTTGCCGCGCAGCGCAGCCTTCAGGGCATCCAGGTCGCTGCCTGTGTGCGAACTCATGGAGATGTGCTGGATGTCGTCCAGGCCCAGGCGCTTGGCGCAGGCGCGCGCGCCCGTCAGCCGGCGGCGGGCGCGGTCCGATGCAGTCAGCGGACCCGTGACCAGCGCGATGCGGCGATGGCCCAGCGCTGCTAGGTGGGCCACCATGTCGCTGGCGGCGGCGCGATTGTCGACCGACGCGAAGGGATGGGCACCGGACTCGTTGTAGACCAGCACGTAGGGTATGCCGGCATGGTCCAGGTCATCCAGCGTGGCGCTTTTGGCGGCGTCGGCGACCGTCAGGATCAGGCCGTCGACCTGATGGTCCATCAGGCCCTGGACCGCGGCGGATTCCACCGCAGGTTCGTAGCCTGTGGCGGTCAGCATGACGCTGTAGCCCGATTCCCGCGCGCGCCGTTCCGCGCCTTCGAAGCACTCGGCGAACACGGGATTGGACAGCGTGGGCAGTATCAGGCCGATGGTGCGCGTGCTGCCTGAACGCAGGCTGCGGCCCACGCGATTGGGCCGGAAGCCCGCGCGCTTGGCGACGTTGCGGATATGTGCGAGCGTGTCGGGATGAACGATCTCGGGCTGGTTGAACGCGCGCGAAACCGTTGCCGGGGAGACCCCGGCCTTGCGGGCCACTTCAATGATGGAAAAGCGGGGCGACGAGCGCGAGGCCATGGCGGGAGTGCTGCCGAGATTCGTGAAAACGATTTCATATTACTCGACAAATATGACCTTTGTATTGCACGGGTTTGCGCTATGCTGATGCCGACGCAACAATAAATTGCCATGGCGCGGCATGCGATTTCCCCGGGAAAAAGCGGCTTTTTCGGTGTTTATCCCAATTGACGCAGCGCGCACAATGGCTGGAGTCGGTCCATCCGAACTGCGCGGCAATATGCCGCGCATAAAGGCGGATCCTCGGTCAAAGGGGACCGGGTGCGTATTTAGCTGCCGTGCGACACGCGCGGTACCGGTAAAGAGGAAAGGACCATGTCTACTGCCTTGAACAGACTTGGCGCGCTGGAAGCCGCGCGCAAGCTGCAACGGCGCGAATTGACCGCAGAGCAATTGGTGCGCGCATGCTTTGCGCGCATCGAGCAACGCGAAAGCACCATCCACGCCTGGACCGCGCTGCAAAAGCAGGCCGCGCTGGATCGCGCGCAGGAATTGGACCGCGGCGCGCTGCGCGGCGTGCTGCATGGCCTGCCCATGGGCGTGAAGGACCTGTTCGACACCGTCGACCTGCCCACGCGCTATGGGTCCCCCATCTATGAACGCCACCATCCGGGCCTGGACGCGGCCTCGGTGGCGCTGTGCCGGGGCGCGGGCGCGATCGTCGTCGGCAAGACCGTGACGACTGAATTCGCCACCTATTTGGCAGGCCCCACGCGCAATCCTCGCAACGAAGCCTACTCGCCCGGCGGTTCGTCCAGCGGTTCGGCCGCGGCGGTGGCCGACGACATGGTGCCCTTCGCATTGGGTACGCAGACCGCGGCTTCCATCATCCGCCCTGCTTCCTATTGCGGCATCGTGGGCTTCAAACCCACCTTTGGCAGCATTTCCCGCGCGGGCGTCAAAAGCCTGGCGGAGTCCCTGGACACCATCGGCGGTTTCGCGCGTTCGGTGCCGGACGTGGCATTGTTTGCTTCCGTCCTGATGCGCGATCCGCGCATGCTTGATCTGGCCTATGACGGCAAGCCGCGTATCGGCATGTACCGCAGCCTGCAATGGCGGCATGCGCTGCCCGAAACCAAGGAAGCCTACGCGCAGGCCGCGGCCATCCTGTCGCGCGCCGGCGCCGTGGTCGAAGAATTGCCGCTGCCGCCCGAGCATTGCGTTCTGGTGCAGCTGCATGCGGACATCATGGCGTTTGAAGCTTCGCAGGCGCTGGCCTACGAGCGCCTGGAGCATGCGGCGCAGCTCAGTCCCAAGATCCAGGCCATCCTGGAAGCGGGCTCGCGCATCACCGCTGAAGAACACCAGAAGAACCTGATGCGCGTCGCCGAGTCGCGCGCGCGCGTGGACACCTGGTTCGACAAATACGACGTGCTGCTTGCGCCCAGCGCCAGCGGCGAGGCGCCGTTCGCGGACCTGGGTACGGGCGATCCGCAGTTCTCGCGCGCGTGGACGGTATTCGGCCATCCTTCCCTCAGCCTGCCCTTCGCCACCGGCCCGCAGGGCTTGCCCGTCGGGTTGCAGCTGGTCGGCGCGCGCTATAGCGACCACCGCACGCTGGCAATCGCCGCTTGGGTCCATCAGCGGCTCCTTGCGGCCACCGCGCCAGATATCGGCGCGGCCGACATCTGGCCACGCGGATAAGCGCGGCGCGCGTCCAAAGAAAAAGCCAGCCCGATAAGGCTGGCTTTTTTACGCCGGATTGCGGATCACGCGGTTTCGGCGGTTTCTTGCTCGGTTGCTGTCACGGCGCCGGCATTGATGTGGCGGTTGACGGCGCTCAGCACGGCCTGGAAGGAAGCCGTCACGATGTCGCGGTCGATGCCCACGCCAAAGCCCGTGCTGGATTCGCCGACGCGCAGTTCGACATAGGACGCGGCGCGCGTGTCGGTGCCGGTGCCGATGGCGTGCTCGTGGTAGTCCATGATGCGCACGGGCACGTCCAGCGCGGCCACGAAGGCCGAGATGGCGCCGTCGCCCTTGCCCGTCACGATGCGGCGTTCGCCGTTGTATTCCAATTCAGCTTCGATGCTGAAGTGCTGGCCTTCGCCGGCCGACGGATTGCCGTCGATGCGGTGGCGCACCAGCTTCCACGGCGACTTCTGCTCGAGGTATTCGCGGTTGAAGATGGTGTGCACGTCGTCGGCCGTGACTTCGCGGCCGGTTTCGTCGGTCACGCGCTGGATGGCGCGGCTGAATTCGATCTGCAGGCGGCGCGGCAACACCAGGCCGTGTTCCTGTTCCAGCAGGTACGACACGCCGCCCTTGCCCGACTGGCTGTTCACGCGGATGACGGCGTCGTAGCTGCGGCCGAGGTCGGCCGGGTCGATCGGCAAGTAAGGCACTTCCCAGACGGCGTCAGCCTGTTGCTGGGCAAAGCCCTTCTTGATGGCATCCTGGTGCGAGCCCGAGAACGCGGTGAAGACCAGGTCGCCCGCGTACGGGTGGCGCGGGTGAACGGGCAACTGGTTGCAGTACTCGGCGCAGCGACGCACTTCGTCGATGTCCGAGAAGTCCAGGCCCGGATGCACGCCCTGCGTGTAGAGGTTCAAGGCCAGGGTGACGAGGTCGACGTTGCCGGTGCGCTCGCCGCTGCCGAAGAGGCAGCCTTCGATGCGGTCGGCGCCGGCCATCACGGCGAATTCGGCGGCGGCCACGGCGGTGCCGCGGTCATTGTGCGGGTGCACGCTGAGCACGATGCTGTCGCGGCGCGCCAGGTTCTTGTGCATCCATTCGATCTGGTCGGCGTACAGATTGGGGCTGGTGGCCTCGATGGTGGCGGGCAGGTTCAGCACCATCTTGCACTCGGGCGTGGGCTGCCATACGTCGGCCACGGCGTTGGAGACTTCCAGCGCGAACTCGGGTTCGGTGGTGCTGAAGACTTCGGGCGAGTACTGGTAGCGCCATTGCGTTTCCGGGTGCTGCGCCATGTACTGCTTCACCAGGCGCGTGCCGGTGGTGGCGATGTTCTTGATTTCGTCCTTGCTCATGTTGAACACGACCTTGCGGAACGCCGGGGCGCAGGCGTTGTACAGGTGGACGATGGCTTGCTTGGCGCCGGCGGCGGATTCCACCGTGCGGCTGATCAGGTCTTCGCGCGACTGGGTCAGCACGATGATGGTGACGTCGTCAGGAATGCGCTTTTCGTCGATGAGCTTGCGCACGAAATCGAAGTCGGTCTGCGAAGCGGACGGGAAGCCCACTTCGATTTCCTTGAAGCCGATCTTCACCAGCTGTTCGAAGAAGCGGAGCTTGCGCTCGACGCTCATCGGCTCGATCAGGGCCTGGTTGCCGTCACGCAGGTCCGTGCTCATCCAGATCGGCGCCTTGGTGATGCGGCGGCTGGGCCAGGTGCGTTCGGAAAAGTCGCGGGTAAAGGGCGCGAAGGGGACGTATTTGGTGGCGGGGTTGGCAAGCATCATTACTACACCTCGATCGGTTTCTTTTGAATCCCGGGAATGCTTCCCTAGGCGGCTGCGCGACCGGATTGCGGTCTTGCGCCAGGATTTGCCGTGATTGACCGGCAGGATTCAGAGATAAAAGGGGGAAATCGCGTGTGGCAAGCGTGGTTGCCGAGCTACCACGGGGACACTAGGCCCGGCAACCGATCGGTAGGTATAGCGATAGCGCGTAGGAGGAGAAACGAGCGCGCAGGCCGGCAACCGGAGCGTCGTAGCGTCCGGTGGCAATCGCGAAGGGGGTGCGGTGAGCGGCCATAGGTTGCTAGTCAAACACATTTTTGCCGAATGCGCAACTGAACACTCTTTTGTGTTGAGGTGAAATATATGCCGGTGGCAACGCATTTTGCTGAAGAATATTCGGCAAAACGAGGTTGGACGGGGGGCGGGAGGCACGCTATGGGGTTGCCAGGCCAGGCGTACGGCTGAAGCAAAAAAACAGGCCGCCTGTCGGCGGCCTGCTATGGCAATGGAGGGAGGACGGACGGGCTTACCGGGCCGGGCCGATGCGCGGTTCCACGTAGCGTTCGCTGCGTGCTTCGCGGCGGACCTCGTCGCGCGGATCGCGCGGCTGGCGGTCGGACGACTCCAGGATGCGGGCCTGTTCCGCGACCATGGCGATCTTGCCGGCGCGGTTGTGGCGGATTTCAGACAGGGAGCGGCGCAGATCGCCCACCGTGAAGGGCTCCTGGCGATCGCCCCAGGTCCAGCGCAGCACGCCCAGCGTTTCTTCGGTCAGGTTGGGCGCCAGGTCGGCCAGCACGCTGGTTTCGACCGGGGTGGCGCTGCCGGAAGCCAGGCTGGCGGACAGCCAGGCGCGCAGCGTGAAGAACACGATCAGGGTCCAGATGCCGGCCACCACCCACCAGATGTAGGGGTTGACCTTCTGCACCATGTCCACGGTCGGCTGCCCCAGGGAATGCAGGAACTCGTAGTTCACGGTGCGGCCGAAATTCAGTATCCAGTTGGCGGCGAGATACCAGATGACCACAGCGACGGCGATGACGATCGCACGCATTACGAGTCGGGGAAGCGCCAGTTTGAGCAGGGTCTGGCCAATGAGGCGGCAGTCCTGGCGGACGCTTGCGGGCGAAGTCAGATTCATCATGCAAAATATTGTACCTATGACCCGTCCAATTTTAGAACTGCGACCAGGTCAGCATTTGACGCTGACGCCACAACTGCAGCAATCGATCCGATTGTTGCAGCTGTCCACGCTCGACCTCGAAGCCGAGATTTCGCAAGTGCTGGCGGAGAACCCGCTCTTGGAGCGGCAGGACGAAGCGCCGTCGGCCGAGGCGCCGGCCGAGTCCGACCGCGAGTCCTCGGTGCAGGATGACGAGCCCGCCGCCGAACGCGAATCGCCGGTGGATGAAATGCCGGGTTCGGGCGGGGTCTACCCCGACGAAGACTCCAGCCGGCCCGAGGCCGCTCGGCCGGATACGCTGCGCGAGCACCTGCTGGGCCAACTGATGTTGACGCGCGCCGCGCCGCGCGACGCCGCGCTCGCCGGTCTTCTGATCGACGAGCTGGACGAAAACGGCTACCTGGGATCACCGCTGGAGGAAATCCTGGACTGGTTGCCGCCCGAACTGGAACCGGACATCGACGAGCTGAAGGCGGCCTTGTCGCTTTTGCAGTCTTTCGATCCGCCCGGCATAGGCGCGCGCGACATGGCGGAATGCCTGCTGTTGCAGCTACGCAACCCGGATCTGGATCGACTGCCTGAAGCCGCGAATGCCGCGGTCCTGGCTTGCGCGCGCCAGATCTGCGCGCAGCACCTGGCCTTGCTGGCGACGGGCAACGCCGCGCGCCTGTGCGCGGCCGTGGGCTGCGACGAAGCCACGTTCCGCTCCGCCCATGCCCTGATCCTGCGCCTGGAGCCCCGCCCGGGGCGTGCCTGGACCGTGCCCGCGGCCGATTACGCGGTGCCGGACGTCATCGTACGCAAGACGCGCGGCGGCTGGCAGGTCACCCTCAACAGCGCCGCCGTGCCCAAGCTGCAGATCAACGGGCTGTACGCCCAGATGCTGGGCAACCAGAAGGAATCCGCGCATGCGGGCCTGCAATCGCAGCTGCAGCAGGCCCGTTGGATGATCCGCAACGTGGAACAGCGCTTCGACACCATCCTGCGGGTGGCCCAGGCCATCGTGCAGCACCAGACGGCCTTCTTCAGCCAGGGGCCGGCCGCCATGCGGCCGCTCATCCTGAAGGACATCGCCGGCGAGCTCGGTTTGCATGAATCCACCATTTCACGGGCCACAACACAGAAGTACATGCTCACTCCGTTTGGCACGCTGGAACTCAAGCGCTTCTTCGGCACCGGGGTTTCGACGGACGGCGGGGATGCCACCTCGGCCACGGCAGTGCAGACTTTCATCCGCCAGATGGTGGCCGAAGAGAACCGGGCCAAGCCTTTGTCCGACAGCCAGATCATGCAAAAGCTGGCCGATCAGGGGATAGTCATCGCCCGAAGGACGGTGGCAAAGTACCGCGAAGCGCTGCGGATAGCCCCAGCGGCCTTGCGCAAGGCGCAGGCGGCAGCCCGCTGAGCCGGGTCATGAAATGAGGGACGGGGTTATGAAAATTCGTCCCTAATTTCAATGACTTGCGTGACACTTTGGTTGCAAATTTATTTGCACGCGGGGCTTGTCAGTAGCGGAATAATTTTCGATAATTATTCTCATGTACATTTGCGTATGTAATGCCATCACCGAACGCCAAGTCCGCGCCAGCGTGGACGCGGGCGCGACGACGCTTTCCGACCTGCAATTCGAGCTGGGCGTGGCCACGTGCTGCGGCTGCTGCGCGGCTACCGCGACCGAATACCTGCCGGGTGGACGCTGTTCCAGCGTATGCGACGTGCGTTCCATAGCCGTTCCGGTCAATCCTCCGGCCGCTCTGGTCGAGTCGGGCGCGCCTGCTGCCAACAGCAGCTTCCCGATTCCCCTGGTCGCCATCGCCTGAGGATGGTCGTCTCTTACCGGCTCGCTGCCGTCACGCAGCGGGCCGCGTTGCTTCTTTCTCGCAAAATTCCCGGATAGTCATCGCCAGTTGGCGCGCAGGTTCGCGCAGCGTATCGGCCAGGCATAACGCCAATTCGGTCGACGGCACGGACGGCAGCCCTGCGTCGATGATCCGATGGTCCGGCAAGAGGCAACGCCGCTCCAGCAGCGCCACGCCCAAGCCTCCCGTCAACGCCGCTTGCAGGCCCATCAGATTCGGGCTTTCGTAGGCGATGCGCCAGTGCCGGCCCGAAGCTTCCAGGGCATGGATGGCGCGATTGCGGTAGATGCAGCCTTGCGGAAACGCGACCAGCGGCACCGGCTCGGCGGACGCGAGTTCCATTCCGGGTGCGCCGATCCAATGCAAGTGTTCGGGCCAGGCGGCCAACGCGGCACCCGCGCCGGGCTCGCGTTTGAGCAGCGCCACGTCCAGGTCGCCCCGCTCCAGTGCGCGCGTGAGCGCGGAAGTCAGGTCGCAGCGGACCGATAGCCGCACGCCTGGGCGGGTCCGCGCAAATTCCGACACCAGAATGGTCAGCGCGTCAGCCGCGAAGTCGTCCGGGATGCCCAGCCGGATCACGTCCACGCGCTTGCGCCCGCTGACGGCTTCACGGACCTCGGTCGACAAGGCCAGCATCCGCCGGGCATAGCCCAAGAGACGCTCGCCGTCCTCGGTCAGCAAGACTTGGCGGCCTTCGCGGATGAAGAGCGCGCATTCCAGGGATTCCTCCAGCTTGCGGATCTGCTGGCTGACCGTGGATTGGCTGCGGTGTACGCGTTCGCCCGCCGCCGTGAAGCCGCCGGCATCCACGACGGACACGAAGCTGTGCAAAAGATCGAGGTCAGGCATCGCCGGCTCCATGCATTCATTTTTTAAATACTTTCGATCCGAATAAAGAGTTTGTCAATGGATGGGCGGCCGCGCAGAATTCGTCCATCCGCCGCCATTGCGGCTTAGCGCCACCTTCCGGACTCATCATGAAGGCCACCTCGACCCTTTCCGCCGCCGCCATTCCAGCTCAAGCCTCGCCGGGCATCAGCTGGGCGCCCATCGCAGCTTTTTGCTTTCTGTGGAGCTCGGCGTTCGCTGCGGCCAAGATCGCCGTGCGGGACTGTCCGCCGCTGACCTTGCTGACCATCCGTTTCGTGATCGCGGGAGCCTTGATGCTGGGCCTGGCGGCGGCGAGCGGCCGCTGGAAGATGCCAAGCGCGCGCGATCTGGCCGCGCTGATCCTGTTGGGGGTGCTGAACAACGCGCTGTACCTCGGCCTGAGCTGGTCGGGCATGACGACGGTGTCGTCGGCGTTTACCGCGGTGCTGATCAGCACCAACCCGCTGCTCATCGGCGTGCTGGCCGGCCCGGTGCTGGGCGAACGGCTGGGATGGCGCAAACTGCTGGGCCTGTGCCTGGGATTGGCGGGCGTGGCCCTGGTGCTGCGTTCACGCTTGTCGGGCATGCAGGAGGACCTGCATGGCACGCTGTTGGTGACGGGCGGCCTGGTGGCGCTGGTGGCCGGCACGCTGCTCTACAAGCGTTTGAAGCCGTCCTCCGGCCTGTGGACGTCCACGGGCATACAGTCCCTGGCCGGCGCCGTAGCCTTGCTGCCCTTCGCGTTGATGCACGAGAACATCGGCGATGCGCGCATGACGGCCAGCCTGTTCTGGAGCATGGCCTACATGATTGTCGCGGTGTCGATGGGCGGCTACTACCTGTGGTTCATGATTCTCGGCCGCGCCAGCGCTACTGCGGCAAGCGCGCTGCACTTCCTGATGCCGCCGCTGGGCCTGCTGTTCGGGTGGCTGGTGCTGGGCGAGCACGTATCGTGGCTGGATCTGCTGGGCATCGTCCCGATCGCGTTGGGCATCTGGCTGGCCACGCGGCGCGCCGAGTAACGCGCAGCCCCAGCCGAGGTTGCCGATCCGCAACGAAATGCCGCCGGCCACGAGCCGGCGCGTTTCACGCGGTCGAGGGACGCATCGTTGCCAGCGATCGCGTGGATCGCGCGGCGGATTCGGCGGCATCGCGCGCCGTCAGGCCGCATCGTTGCTGATGCCGGCATGCAAGGCATCACGCACGCATACTCATTCTCATTGGCGTGTCGCTTTCTTGTAGCGCTCCTAAAGCGGTTTACCAAATGCAGCGCAAGGCTAGGCGCGGCCCCGCGCCAGGTGGTAGTCTGCCGGGGTTGCGTACGCGCGGCATCGTGCGCTCCTTTGTCGCGATGCATCTGCGTCGCGCCTGACTGCAAGGAGTCCATCATGAAAGGCGACAAAACCGTCATCCAGTTTCTGAACAAGCAACTGACCAACGAACTGACGGCCATCAACCAATATTTCCTGCATGCCCGCATGCTGAACCATTGGGGCTTCGACAAGCTGGGCAAGCACGAGTACGAAGAGTCCATCGGCGAAATGAAGCATGCGGATCGCCTGATCGCGCGCATCTTCATGCTGGACGGCCTGCCCAACCTGCAGGACCTGCATAAGCTGCTGATCGGCGAAGACGTGCCGGAATTGCTGGCCTGTGACCTGAAGCTGGAGCAAGGCGCGCAGGCGACCGTGAAGGAAGCGATCGCGCATTGCGAATCGGTGCGCGACTATGTCTCGCGCGATCTGTTCCAGGACATCCTGGACGACACCGAAGAGCACATCGACTACCTGGAAACGCAGATCGACCTGATCGACAAGGTCGGCATCCAGAATTATCTGCAAAGCCAGATGTCCGTGCCGGAGTAATGTTCCTGTCATAAAAATGGCGCCCTGCGGGGCGCCATTTTTTTGTCGGTGTCATGCGGCGCATGCCGCGCGCCGATATTTCAGTTCGGGCGAGCCGGGCACTCGGCCATGGTGCCCCAGGCGCGGTTGGGTCCGCAGTACTTGTTGCGCGCGGCCCAGGAACACGAGGGGCGTTCGAAGAAGCCTTGCGTGGCGCAATGCGCGAGTTCGCGCTTGAGCGCGTCCTGCCAGCCCAGGGCGCCGGGCGCCTGCGCGGTGTTCGGGGGCGGCGGGGGCGCCTGCACCATCTGCGGAGTGCCGTAGCCGCCTGCCTGGACCTGGCCGCCGTTGATGGCGGTGGACGTGCCGGGAGCCTGCAGATCCAGGGTGCTGACGTCCGAAGTGCCCGAAGGCAGCGGCACTTGCGAAGCTGCCGCGATTTCGCGGGCCTGGTCCGGGCTGATGCGTTCGCGCGAGATCTTCACCGCAGGGTCGCTGACGCTGTCGAACAGCGAAACGGTGTTGACCTGCCATTCGCGGTCGGCGGGCTTGTCGGGCACGCCCAAGGTACCGTCGATGCGCGGCTGCGGAGGCTGGGCCACGTAAGGACGGCCGTTGGCATCCAGTACGGGCTGCTGGGATGCCGCGGCATCCTGGCCAGGAGCGGGCGCGGCCACCGGCGCATGCGCCACCAGCCAATCACCCAGTTGAATACCGCCCCAGGCCGACGCGCCAAGCGCGATCAGGAGCGTTGCGAATAAGAAACGCCAAGACATTGCTACCCTCATCTGCCGTGCGGAACCCGAACGGGTCTACGCTTTGTCTCCGAAAACCTTGCCGCCGTGCTCGCGCATGGCATGGAATTTCACATCGGGATACAGTTCCTCGGCCACGCGCAATTGCGCGGGAGAACCGATCAAAAACGCCGCCGCATCCACAACATCATAGGCGATATGGGCGGCATTGGCATCCATGAACTTGCGCAGCGCCTTGGGGTTTTCAGACGTAATCCAACGTGCCATTGTGTAGCGGGAAGGCAGCATCCGCGCGTCCACGCCGTACTCGGTCTTCAGGCGATGGGCGACCACTTCGAACTGCAGTTGTCCGACCGCGCCCAGCAGCAGCGAGCCGCCGGCAGCCTCGGGACGGAACACCTGGATGGCCCCTTCCTCGCCCAATTGGGTGAGACCGGTACGCAACTGCTTGGTGCGCAGCGGATCCTTCACTTCCACGGCCTGGAACAGCTCGGGGGCGAAGAACGGCAGCCCCGTGAACTGCAGCGTCTCTCCTTCGGTCAGCACGTCGCCCAACTGCAGCACGCCGTGGTTGGGAATGCCGATCACGTCGCCGGCATAGGCCTCGTCCAGCAGCTCGCGGCGCTGTGACAGGAAGGACACCACGTTGTTGGGGCGCATTTCCTTGTTGGTGCGCGCGACCTTCAGGCGCATGCCGCGTTCGAAGCGGCCGGAGCTTACGCGCACGAACGCGACGCGGTCGCGGTGGGCCGGATCCATGTTGGCCTGCACCTTGAACACCACGCCGGTGAACTTGGGTTCCACGGGCTGCACCAGGCGCTGCATGGACTCGCGCGGGCCCGGGGGCGGCGCCTGTTCGACCAGCGCGTCCAGCACTTCCTGCACGCCGAAGTTGTTGATGGCGGAGCCGAAGAACACAGGCGTCTGCTTGCCGGCCAGGAATTGTTCGCGGTCGAAGGCGGGCGCGGCTTCGTTGATGAGTTCGATCTCGCCGCTGGCCTGCTCGAACGCCGAGCCGAAGCGCCGGGCGATTTCGGGATTGCTCAGGCCTTCGATGAAGTCGTCCTTGTCCGAGCGGCGCTCCTGGCCGGGGCGGAACACGCGCATGCGGTCCTGGCGGATGTCGAATACGCCGCCGAAGGCCTTGCCCATGCCGACCGGCCAGGAGAACGGCACCGCGTCCATGCCCAGGTGGCCTTCGATTTCGGACAGCAGTTCCAAAGGTTCGCGCACTTCGCGGTCCATCTTGTTGATGAACGTAATGATGGGCGTGTTGCGCGCGCGGCAGACCTGCAAGAGGCGGATGGTTTGCGGCTCCACGCCGTTGGCGGCGTCGATCACCATGAGTGCGGCGTCCACGGCCGTCAGCACCCGGTACGTGTCTTCGGAGAAGTCCGCGTGGCCCGGGGTGTCGAGCAGGTTGATGACGCAATCGCGGTATTCCATCTGCATCACCGAGGACGCCACGGAAATGCCGCGCTGCTTTTCGATTTCCATCCAGTCGGACGATGCATGGCGCGAAGCCTTGCGCGCCTTGACGCTGCCGGCGATCTGGATCGCGCCTGCGAACAGCAACAGCTTTTCGGTCAGTGTCGTCTTGCCCGCGTCGGGGTGGGAAATGATGGCGAACGTACGGCGCCGCGCTACTTCGTGAGGGATGTTCATGATCGGAAGGATTTTACTTGGCGCCGCTTTTGGGCCCGGCGCGGTCCGGTATCGGGCATGAAAAACGCGCGGGGCATGCGCCGTCGCCAGCGCATGCCCCGCGCATGGGGTTCAGGAATGGCGGCGGAACGAAGCCAGGAACACGCCGGCCAGGATGAAGAGCGAACCGAAGGTCCGGTTCATCCAGCGGATATGCTTGGCGCTGCGCAGCAGGCGCAGCACGCGCGCCGCCAGCAGCGTGTACACGCCCATGGCCACCAGGTCGGTGAACGCCAGCGTGGCGGCGATCGCCGCATACTGCTGCGTCAGCGGCAGCGCGGTATCCACGAACTGCGGCACCACGGCCAGCAGGAACACCGTGCCCTTGGGGTTCATGGTGTTGATCAGGAAGCCGCGCAGCACCAGTTCCCGGATCGTGGCGCGCTTGGGATCGCCGGAATCCACCGTGACGGGCGCCGCATCCGTGCGGATCTGGCGCACGCCCAGGTAGATCAGGTAGGCCACGCCCAGATACTTGACCACGTTGAAGGCCACCTCGGAGGTGGCCAGCACCGCGCCCAGCCCCACGGCCACCACCACGAACTGGAACAGGATGCCCATGATCAGGCCTGCCGTGTTCCAGTAGCCGCGCGCAAAGCCGTACTTCAGGCCGGAGGACATCGCCGAGATCGCGCCCGCGCCAGGCGAGAACGAAATGGCCCAGGAGGCCAGGAAGAACGTCAACCAGGTAGATAAGGGCATGGCGCGGGTCCGTGGGTAGCGGTTGCGGTGATATTACTTGCTCAGCAACGCGGCGCGCGGCGCGCCCGAGGGGCGTCCGGAACCGCCATTGCCTGCCGGGCGGCCGGAGCCCTCCGGACGGCGATGGTTCTGCTGCGGACGGCCTTCGTTGCGGCCGGCGTGGGCCGGACGGTCGGCGGGCTTGCCGTCGCGCGGGCCATGGCTGGCGCGGCCTTCGCCGCCGGCACGGGCCGGCGCGGGGGCGCGGTTGCCGGTCGCGGCGCGGGGCTGGCCCTGGCCTTGTCCCTGGCGCGAACGGCCGCCATTGCCATTGCCATTGCCGCTGCGGCCGCCATTACGGCCGCCGCCGCCGCGCGGGCTGCGGTTGTCTTCGTCGCGCTCCTGGCGGTCGTAGGCCGCCGCGGTCGTGGCCGGCGGCGTCCAGCCTTCCACGGGCTTGCGCTCGATGGTCTTCTTGATCAGGCGCTCGATGTCCTTCAACAGCTTGATTTCGCTGTTGTCGACCAGCGAGACCGCGGCGCCGGTGGCGCCGGCGCGGCCGGTACGGCCGATGCGGTGCACGTAGTCTTCGGGCACGTTGGGCAGTTCGAAGTTCACCACCTGGGGCAGTTGGTCGATGTCCAGGCCGCGGGCGGCGATGTCGGTCGCCACCAGCACCGTCACGGTGCTGTCCTTGAAGCCGGCCAGCGCGCGGGTGCGGGCCGACTGGCTCTTGTTGCCGTGGATGGCGGCGGCGGTCAGGCCGTCCTTGACCAGCTTTTCGGCCAGGCGGTTGGCGCCGTGCTTGGTGCGGGTGAACACCAGCACCTGGTGCCAGCCGCTTTCGCGGATGATGTGGCTGATGAGGTCGCGCTTGTGGTGCTGTTCCACCATGTGCACCGTCTGGGTGACCAGTTCGGTGGCGGTGTTGCGCGGGGTGACCGAGACTTCGCCCGGGTTGTTCAGCACGCCGCGCGCCAGGGTGCGGATCTCGTCGGAGAAGGTGGCCGAGAACAGCAGGTTCTGGCGCTGCTTGGGCAGGAGCGCGAGGACCTTGCGGATATCGCGGATGAAGCCCATGTCCAGCATGCGGTCGGCTTCGTCCAGCACCAGGATCTCGACGCCGGACAGGTCCACGGTCTTCTGGCCGCAGTGGTCCAGCAGGCGGCCGGGGGTGGCGACCAGGATGTCCAGCGGCTTTCTCAGCGCGGAGATCTGGGGGTTGATGTTGACGCCGCCGAACATCACCATGGAGGACAGCGGCGTGTACTTGCCATAGGTCTGCACCGATTCCTCGACCTGCGCGGTCAACTCACGCGTCGGGGTCAGGATCAGGCAGCGCGGGCGGCCGGGCTTGCGCTGCTCGGGCTTTTTCTGCATCAGCAGGTGCAGGATGGGCAGCGTGAAGCCGGCGGTCTTGCCGGTGCCGGTCTGTGCGGCGGCGAGCAGGTCGCCACCCTTGAGGACCTGGGGAATTGCCTGGGCCTGAATGGGAGTGGGCGCGGTGTAGCCGGTTTCGGCAATGGCGCGCAACAGGGAATCAGCCAGCCCGAGGTCGGCAAAAGGGGAAGAGGTAGTCAAAACAACTCCAGCGGCAGCCCGTCGCTCAAGTTGAGAGACTCCAATCCAGGCGGACGAATAAAGGAGAAAAGGGAAGCGCCCTGACGGGCGAAGCTTGGCAGCGAAGGGCCTAGCGGACGTGCGCAGATTGGCAAAACGCACCGAAGGATTGTAGCTGATGTGGCGCTGCAGCACCGCCCGGGAAGGCTGGTTCTGTATCAATAAGCAACACATTGCAGCGCCTTTGCACGAAATAAGTGTTTTCCCTAGGCTGCAATCCCTATAATCCGTCCGCTTTCATCCATTTGAAGAATAAAGGATCGCAATGAAAAAATCGGCAATTGTGGGCGTAGTCGTCGCGCTGGGCGCAGTATGGACCGGCACGGCTTGGTATACGGGCCAGAAGGCCGAGGCTTTCGTCAAGCAATCGATCGAGCAGGCCAACCTTGAACTGAAGAAGGTCGGCGAAAAATGGGGTGTGACCCCTGTGGTTGAGCTGGTCTCCTTCGACCGCGGCGTGTTTTCGTCCACCGAGCGCTACCGCGTCAAGTTCACCGAGCCGGCCGCCGACGGCAAGCCGGCCGTCGACCACGAACTCGTGTTCCTCGAGCACCTGGACCACGGCCCCTTCCCGCTGTCCAACCTGAAGTCGGGCTCGTTTGCGCCCGCCATGGTGGCCAGCCGCTTCCAGCTGGAAGAGACGCCCCTGGTCAAGGAATGGTTCGCCGCCGCCAAGGGCGCGGTGCCCCTGTCCGGCGCCTATAGCGTCAGCTACGCCAAGAACATCAGCGGCAACTTCGACATGGCTCCCGTCGAGTTCGCCAAGGACGCCAACAGCCTGAAGTTCTCGGGCATGAAGGGCGACGTGACCTATGCCACCGGCAGCAAGCACGGCACGGTCGCGCTGAAGGCCGACAGCCTGACGCTGGCGGGCGAGTCCGAAGAAAGCGACATCGTCAGCATGGCCATGACCGGCCTGACCCTGACCAGCGACATGACGCCGGCTTCGAACGACATGTACGTGGGCAGCCAGAAGGTCGCGCTCAAGAACTGGACCATCACGTCCAAGGAAAAGCCGCCGGTCCAGCTCAAGGACACCGCGATTACCGTCGACATGACCGAAGCCAACTCGCTCATGGGCGTGAAGATGGCCATGGATTTCGGCATGATCAACGTGCAGGAAAAGGACATGGCCGGCCTGAAGCTGGTGCTGGACGCGCAGAAGCTGGATTCGAAGGCGTTCAAGGCGCTGAACGACGTCTATGAAGCCGCTTCGCGCCGCATGATGCAGAGCAAGGGCGAAGAGCAGTCGCCCCAGTTCACGGATGAAGAAAAGCAGGTCCTCAAGACCAACGTCGAGCTGCTGCTGGCTGGCAACCCGACGCTGGCAGTGTCGCCGCTGGAAGTGCGTACCGCCAACGGCACGTCGACCTTCAACCTGGACCTGGACATGGCCAAGCCGGCATCGCTGGACGGCGAGTTCGCCGATACGCTGAAGCAGACGATCCGCAAGCTCAATGCCAAGCTGGTGCTGTCCAAGGGCAACCTGAGCGACCTGATGGCCATCGAGCCCCAGGTGCGCGGCGTGCCGGCCGAGCAGGCTCAGCAGACCGCCAAGGGCCAGGCTGAAATGGTAGGCACCATGGCTACCGCCATGGGCATGGCCAAGGTCGAAAACAACAACATCGTGACGTACCTGAACTACGCCGACGGCCAGGTCGATTTCAACGGCAAGAAGATGCCGGTCGAGCAGTTCCTGATGATGGTCATGAGCGGCGCGATGGGCGGCGCCCGCTAAGCCGGCGCACCACTCGACTCGAGCTGTACAAAGGCCGCCGCGCCCAGGGCGCGGCGGCCTTTTTCATTGCGGGCTGGGAACCGTCGCGTTTCAGAGGGGCAAGGCGCCGGCGGCCACTTCGCCGTTGCGCAGCACCGCAACGTGGAAGCGCTTGTCGGCCGCCTTCATGATGTCTTCGGTGGGATCGCCCTGCACCAGCAGCAGATCGGCCACGTTGCCCTCGGCGATGGCGCCGTGCTGGTCCATGCCCATCAGGTCGTGTCCGCGCGAGGTGCCGGCGATGAGCGCGTCCACGGGCGTCATGCCGAACTCGACCATGTAGGCCAATTCCATGGCGTTCTCGCCGTGCAGGTTGAACGGGGTGCCGGCGTCGGTGCCCAGCGCAATGCGCCCGCCCGCCTTGTAATACATCTGGAACGATTCGCGGTGGCGTTGCTCCACCGCGCGCGCCTTCTCGACCGCGTAGGCGGGGATGCCGTTGTCGGCGTTGGCGATGATGTTGCGCACCGCGGCGATGGTGGGCACCAGATAGGTCTGGGCGTCCAGCATCTCGCGCAGGCATTCGTCGTCCATGAAGATGCCGTGCTCGATGGAATCGATGCCGGCGCGCACTGCGTTCAGGATGCCCAGCGTGCCTTGCGCATGACTGGCGGTGCTTTTACGAAAGCGCTTGGCCTCGTGCACGCCGGCCTTCATTTCGTCGAAGCTGTAGTGCGCGTCCATGGGGCTGACGCCGGGCGTCATGACGCCGCCCGTGGCCATGATCTTCACCAGGTCGCAGCCGGCGTGGACCTGTTCGCGCACGGCCTTGATCACGTCCTCGCAGCCGTCGGCCACGCGGCCGATGCGGTTGCCGTGGCCGCCCGTCATGCAGATGATGCGGCCCGAGGCCCTGATCGTGGGGCCGGGGAACACGCCGCGCGCGATGGCGTCGCGCACGCCGAATTCCAGGTAGTCCTTGCCGCCGCAATCGCGCAGCGCGGTGACGCCGCCGCGCAGGCTGGCCTGCGCGTTCTCCAGCGCCGTCAACGTGATCTGCGCGGGGCCTTGCTTGCTCAGTTGCGCGTTGGGATCGGCGCCGCCGGTGTAGACCAGATGGACGTGACAGTCGGCCAGGCTGGGCATCAGCGTCATGCCGTCCGTGCGCACGGTCGCGCCGGCGTAGCCGGAAAACTCCCCGGCCGGCGCCACGCGCACCACGTGCCGGCCTTCGACCAGCACGCCGTGGTTGGGCAGCAGTTTGCCCTTGCCGTCGAAAACCTGGCCGCCTGTAAACAGGGTCTGTCGTGTCGCCGTCATGTCTCGCTCCGAGTTGCGCCTGGCGTTACTCCGCCACTTCCAGGCCCTCGCGGGACATGGATTGCAGGCGGGGCATGAGGCCAAGCAAGTGTTGGCTGTAGGGATGCTGCGGACGTTCGAAGAGGTCTTCGGTGTTGGCCACTTCCAGCAGTTCGCCATAGCGCATCACGCCCACGCGGTCGCACATCTGGCGGATCACCGGCAGGTCGTGGCTGATGAACAGCATGGTCAACCCGAGTTCCTCCTGCAGGTCTTTCAGCAGGTTCAGGATCTGAGCCTGGATGGACACGTCCAGCGCCGAGGTCGGTTCGTCGCAGATAAGGAAGCGGGGGCGCGTGGCCAGCGCCCGCGCGATGCAGATGCGCTGGCGTTGGCCGCCCGAGAACTCGTGCGGAAAGCGTTCGGCGGCGCGATCGCCCAGGCCCACCACGTCCAGCAGGTCAGCCACGATGCGGCGCGTCTCTGCTTCGCTGGCCGCCAGCTTGTGGAAGCGGATCGGCTCAGCCACGATGTCCAGCACACGCATGCGCGGATTGAGCGAGGAGAACGGATCCTGGAAGATCATCTGGATCTGCCGCCGGAACGGGTTCAGCTGCTTCTCGCCCTTGAGCGCGGTCAGGTCCGTGCCGCCGAAATTGACCGAGCCTTCGCTCGGCGTGTAGAGGCCGGAGATCAGCCGCGCTACCGTGGACTTGCCGGAACCGGACTCGCCCACCAGGCCGAAGACCTCGCCTTCGCCGATGGAGAAATTGACGCGCTTGACGGCGTCCAGCGTGCGCTGGTTGCGCTTGAGCAGCGCGCTCTTCAACACGAAGCGCATGCTCAGGTCGTTGACTTGCACCAGCGGACCGCCGGTGCGTGCGCCGAAGTCGCGGCGCTGGCCCAGCCAGTGGGTGGCCAGGTCCAGCGGCTGCGCCGGCTTTTTCACGTCCTCGATGTAGGTCACCAGCGGGAAGCGCCGCAGCTTGATGTCGGGACGCGGCACGGCCGAGATCAGGCTGCGCGTGTAGGGGTGGTCGGGGTCGCCCAGGATCTTGGAGGTCGGGCCTTGTTCGACCAGCTTGCCGTGGTAAAGAACCGCCACGCGATCCGTCACGTCCGCGATCACGCCCATGTCGTGCGTGATGATGATCATGCCCACCTGCTCTTCGCGGCACAGCTTCTTGAGCAGTTCCAGGATCTGCGCCTGGATCGACACGTCGAGCGCGGTGGTGGGTTCGTCGGCGATGATGACTTCGGGCTCGCAGCACAGCGCCAGCGCGATCACCACGCGTTGCCGCATGCCGCCCGAGAACTGGTGCGGGTATTGTTTGACGCGGAGTTCCGGCTTGTCGATGCCGACCTGCGTCAGTAGCTGCACGGCGCGTTTCTGGGCCTCGGCCTGGGACAGGTTCAGGTGCACCTGCATGGTTTCGACCAGCTGGCTTTCCACCGTCTGCAGCGGGTCCAGCGAGGTCAGCGGATCCTGGAAGATCATGCCGATGCGGCGGCCGCGCACTTTGCGCTGCTGCGCCGGAGTCAGCGTGTCGATGCGTTCGCCGTTCAGCAGCACGGCGCCGCCCGCCAGGCGGCCAGGCGCCTCCAGCAGGCCGATCACGGCATTGCCGATGGTGGACTTGCCGGCGCCGGATTCGCCCACCACGCCCAGGATCTCGCCTTTTTCCAGGGACAGCGAGACGCCGTCCACGGCCACCAGCGTGCCGCGGCGGCTGGGAAATTCGATGCGGATATCTTCGATGTTCAACAGGGCCATGGCGTCCTCAGCGCAGCTTGGGGTTGAGCGCGTCGCGCAGCCAGTCGCCCAGCAGGTTGACCGACAGCACCAGCGCCACCAGCGCGATGCCGGGGAAGATGGAGATCCACCACATGCCCGAGAACAGGTAGCTGTTGCCGATACGTATCAACGTGCCCAGCGACGGCGCCGTGGGCGGTACGCCCACGCCCAGGAACGAGAGCGTGGCTTCGGTGATGATGGCGATGGCCAGGTGGATGGTGGCGATGACCAGTACCGGTCCCATCACGTTGGGCAGGATGTGCCGGCGCAGGATGGTGATGGGTCCGATGCCGATGAGGCGGGCCGCCTGCACGTATTCCTTGTTGCGTTCCACCAGTGTGGAGCCGCGCACGGTGCGGGCGTACTGCACCCAGCCCGAGATGCCGATGGCGAAGATCAGCACATACAGCGCGAGCTGGTCGTGCATGTCGCGCGGCAGCAGGCCGCGCGCCACGCCGTCGATCAGCAGCGCCACCAGAATGGCTGGAAACGACAGCTGCACGTCGGCGATGCGCATGATGAAGCTGTCCACGCGTCCGCCTGCATAGCCGCTGATGAGGCCCAGGCTCACGCCCAGCACCATCGAGAACAGCACGGACGCGAAACCCACCAGCAGCGACACGCGCGAGCCATACAGAACCGCCGACAGGATGTCGCGGCCCTGGTCGTCGGTGCCCAGCAGGAAGTCTGGGCTGCCGCCCTCTTCCCAGGCCGGCGGCGTGTTGGCGTCCATGATGCTCAAGGATGCCAGGTCAAAGGGGTTGTGCGGCGCGACGACGGGCGCGAACAGCGCGCCCAGCAGGATGGCCAGCGTGACGATCGCGGCGATGATGGCGCCGGGCGAACGCTTGAAGCTGTGCCAGAGGTCGCTGTCGGCCGCACGGGCGAAGAAGGGAGCGATGCGAGCAATCATGATGAGTCCTTTACTTGCTCTGCACACGCAGACGCGGGTCCACGGCGAAGTACAGCAGGTCCACGACCAGGTTGATGAGCACGAACATGAAGGCGATCAGCACCAGATAGGCCGCCATGACGGGGATGTCCACCATGCTGATGGCCTGGATGAACAGCAGGCCCATGCCGGGCCACTGGAACACGGTTTCCGTGATGATGGCGAAGGCGATGATGGAACCCAGTTGCAGCCCGGTGATCGTGATGACGGGCACCATGGTGTTCTTCAACGCATGGCGGAAATTGATCAGCCGTTCCGGCAGGCCGCGGGCGCGCGCGAATTTGATGAAGTCGGCGCGCAGCACTTCCAGCATTTCGGCGCGCACCAGCCGCATGATCAGCGTCATCTGGAACAGCGCCAGCGTGATGGCCGGCATGATCAGCGCCAGCCAGCCTGATTTGGTCAGAAAGCCCGTGGTCCACCATCCCAGGCTGACCACGTCGCCGCGCCCGAAGCTGGGCAGCCATCGCAGCTGCACGCCGAAGAACAGGATGAGCAGAATGCCGATGAGGAAGGTGGGCAGCGAGATGCCGGCCAGCGAGATCGCCATGAAGGCCTTGGACAGCACGCCGTGGCGCTTGAGCGCGGTATAGATGCCCATGGGTATGCCCAGGGCCAGTGCCATCACGGCAGACACGAAGGACAGTTCCAGCGTGGCCGGCATGCGCTCTTCGAGCAGTTCGCTGACGGGCCGGCGGTGCCGGTACGATATGCCGAAGTCGCCGCGCACGGCGTTGGCCACGAAGTGCGCGTACTGCACCACGAAGGGATCGTCCAGGCCCAGCTGTTTGCGCAGTTCCGCGCGTTGTTCAGGGGTGGTGTCCTGGCCCACCATGCTGGCTATCGGATCGCCCACATAGCGGAACATGGAGAACGCGATCAGCGCCACCGTCAACATCACCAGCACCGACTGGATAAGCCGTTGCGCAACAAAGGAAAGCATTATCGGGAGCCCTCGGATTCAGATGACGCCGGGCCGCGTTTCCCTCGGGTAGCGGGAACCGGGGCTGGGCCGGGCGCGCCCGGGCGGCAGGTGCCGCCCGGGGCTCGCGTCGCCGGATTACGGCAGGACGACGTCGCGCAGGTCGAGCACGTCGTCGGCGCGCTGGATGACCTGGATGTTGTCCTTCACGCCCCAGGACATGGGCTGCTGGTGCAGCGGCAGGTAGCCATAGTCGTTGCGCACGATCTCGAAGGCTTCCTTGATCATGGCGTTGCGCTTGGCCTGGTCGGTTTCGACGCCGATCTTGTCGGTGAGCTCGTCGACCTTCTTGTTGCAGTACCCGCCCAGGTTGAACTGGCCCGCCGCCGTCTTGGCATTGCGGCACGAGGCCAGGTTCAGCAGCGTGTTGTGCGCGTCGGTGGAGCTGGGCGTCCAGCCCAGCATGTACATGCTGGTCTGGTTGCCGGCCTGCAGCAGGATCTTGCCGAAGTACTTCGACTTGGTCTGCGCCAGCAGGTTGATCTTGATGCCCACGCGCGCCAGCATGCCGGCCACGGCCTGGCAGACCTTTTCGTCGTTGACGTAGCGGTCGTTCGGGCAGTCCATGGTGACCGTGAAGCCCTTGGGATAGCCGGCTTCGGCCAGCAGCTTCTTGGCGCGCTCGGGATCCGGCTTGTACGGCGCGCCGAAGGAATCGTCATAGCCATTGATGGCGGTGGCGATGAGCGAGCCCAGCGGCTTGGCAGCGCCGCGCATGATCTTCTCGTTGATGGCCTTGGTGTCCACGGCCAGCACCACGGCTTCGCGCACCTTGGGATCCTTGAAGGGATTCTTGCCCTTCACGTCCGAGAACAGCAGTTCGTCGCGGTCCTGGTCCATGCCGATGAAGATGGCGCGCGCTTCCGGCGCGGTCAGCGGCTTGACGCCCTTGGCGTCTTCGAGGCGCTTCCAGTCCTGCACCGGTACAGGCTGCACCAGGTCCATTTCGCCGGAGATCAGCGCGGCCACGCGCGTCGCTTCCTGCGTGATGGGCTGGAAGATGACTTCGTCGACGTTGGTCTTGATGTTCTTGTTCCAGTAGCCGTCATAGCGCTTGAGCACGGTCTTCACGTCGGGCTGGCGCGAGGCCAGCATGAAGGGGCCGGTGCCGTTGGCATTCAGGTTGGCATAGTTGCCCTGGTTGTCGCCCTTGACGTTGGTGGCTTCGGTGGTCTTGTTCTTTTCCGACCACGACTTGCTCATGATGTACAGGAACACCCATTCGCGCGGCAGGATGGGGTTGGGCGTGGGCGTGGTGACTTCGATGGTGTAGTCGTCAATCTTCTTGATGTCGGAGGCCTTGGCGCCGTAGCCCTTCATGTCGGAGCCCGGGGTCAGGCTGCGCTTCCAGGAGAAGATGACGTCGTCCGCCGTGAACGGCGAACCATCGTGGAATTTCACGCCCTTGCGCAGCTTGAACACCCACTTCGTGGGTTCGGGGTTCTCCCAGCTTTCCGCCAGCAGCGGAGTCAGTTTCAGGTTGCCGTCGTAGCCGGCAAGCGTTTCGTAGATGTTGCCCTGGAAGCCCAGCGTGAACGTTTCGTTCAGGGCCATCGGATCCATGGACGTCGCATCGCCTTGATAGGACCAGTGAAAGGTCTTGGCGGCCGCGCCGGCGCTGAAAGCCAGTGATGCGGCGATGGCAGCGGCGAGCGCAGCTTGCTTCAGGTGGGGAAAAGTACGCATAGCCCTCATGCTCCGTGTGGTGCGCGGATAGCGCGACAGAAGTGACAGGGCCCCGGCCCCATGGGGATCCGGGGCATGGCGTTGCTGCTTACGACGAAAGACGGATTGGGGTCTGGCGGGACGCAGCGCGAGCTGCGCGTGCGCCGGTGATGGCGCTGCCGGGAATCACTGCGTAGGACTTCGACTTCACGATAGACCCAACCCCTTGTGATTATCATGACGGGGACGGACCCGCATCGATGTAGGACGAATCTTATCGACGCATTCGTTTAAGCGTCAATCGGTTTGGATTGGGGTTAGTACTTGCTTGCCGGCGGCGTGGAATGGTGCGTGCGGCAAGGCTGGCGGCTCTGCGCTCAGGCGCCGGGCGGGGGTGCGTCGGCAAGGGTTTTCGCCAATTCGCGCACCACGCGCTTGCGGCGGTCGCTGTCTTCGTAGTGCTCGCCCAGGGCCGACCATTCGGGCCGGCTGCGGGCCTCTTTCAACGCTTCGGGCAGGGGCCCTTTGCGCCAGGCATCGTCGTCCGGATGGTCTAGTCTCAATGGCTCGCGCGCGGCATGGCCGCGGCGCTCCAGCGCTTCGATCAGTTGGCGCTGGCGCAGGGCCAAAAGACGCAGCACCGCGTCGTCGACGCTGATTTCGCGCCAGCCGCGCAGCTTGCCCGCCACGCGCTTGCCCAGCTTTTCCACGCCTTGCCACAGGCCGCCGGCGGCCGCGCCGATCAGCATGCCGGTGCCCAGGCTCAAACCGGCGCTGAACAGGTCCACCGCCGCGCCGGCCATGGCGCCCGCGGCGGCGCCCATGCCCACCTGCACGCCCATGTCCTTCAGGGCCTGGGGATGGAACAGGTCCATGCCCCAGCGCTCGCCCTGCAGGGGCAGCGCATCATCGGTGAAGTCCGTCGCGCGGAAGTTGTAGAGCGCCAGCAATGCGTTGACGCAGGCCTGCTCGCGCTGGCGCACCTGGTCGCGCAGCGCGCCCGAGGCGGCCGCGAGCGCCGCGTCGTCGCTGGCGCTGGAGACGTGCAAGGCCGCCACGTCGACCAGCAGGTCGGCCAGCAGTTCGTAGGCGGCGCCACGGCGCGCGCGGCGCTGCTCGGCAAGATTGGCGGACAGCCGGGCCAGCGCGGCGGCGTGGCGGTCCAGCAGCACGCCGAGCTTGGCGTAGAGCTGTTGTTCGCCATCCAGCGGCGGCGCGACGGTGTCGAACTCGACGACCGCGTGCAGGCCCAACCGGGCCATGGCGGCGCGCCATTCGTCGGCGCGATGCGCGGGCGCGTTGACGAAGTTCAGCACAGGCAGCAGAGGCCGGCCGCAGGCGGCCAGGATGGCGAGTTCGTCGCGGTGCTTGCCCAGCACCGGATCGCGCGCGTCGATGACGTACAGCGCCGCGTCGCAATCCAGCATCTTGGCCAGCACGCGGGCCTCCTGCTCGTAGCGGCCATGCGCCTCGGGCGTGTCGAGGAAGCGGCGGATGCGCGCCGGCCCGTCCAGGCGTTCTTGCGGGCTGTCGAGTTTTTCCAGGTACTCCAGCAGCGAGATGCTGTCTTCCATGCCCGGCGTGTCGAACCATTCCAGCACGGCCCGCCCTTCCAGCCGCAGGCGCGCGCCTTCGACGTGGCGCGTGGTGCCCGGGCTGTCGGCGACTTCACCGAAGGTGGTGTCGCGCGTCAGCGTGCGCAGCAACGAGGTCTTGCCGGTGTTGGTATGGCCGACCAGCGCAATCTTGATGAGGTCTTCAGCCATGGCCGGACTCCAGCCAGGCGAGCGGGGCCAGCGGCGCTTGCAGCACGGCATCGGCGGGCAGGCCCAGCGCCAGCAGGCGTTCGCGCCATAGCGGGGCGCGGGTGGCGGGAGCCTCGGCGTCCGCGCGCGGCGTGACCAGCCATACACGCGTCTGTTCCGCGTGCGCGGCCAGTTCGGCGATCAGCGACAGCGTTCCGCGGTCCGGCGTCTGGCGCGCATCGCAGGCGATCAGCATGCGCGTGGCGGCCTGGCCGGCGAGCGCGTCCAGCACGCGGTTGCGCTCTTCGCGGGTATCCAGATTGCCGGCCTGCTGGACGCCCGCGGGCATGTCGGCGGGCGGCCAGGCCAGGTCCGGCGGCAGTTCGAGCCCCAGCAGCACCGGCTGGCCGCCCAGGCCCGCGAGCGGCGGCGCGCCGACGCGCGGTTCGTGCAGGGGATCGACCGGGCGGTCTATGCCCGTGGACTGGGCGGGCGGCTCCAGGCGATCGCGCAAGGCGGAGAATCCGGGCAGCGAGGGATCGATGCGCAGGCGGCGCAAGGCGCGCAGCGATCCCGCCACGCACAGGGCGCCGGCCAACAGGCGGGGCAGGATGCCGTAGACCACCAGCACGCCGATCAGCCACAGCGACCACTGCGCCTGCGCCTCGGCGGGCAGGGCCTGGGCGCCGTCGCTGGCGCGGATCATGGTTGCGTCCGGCAGCGGAAAGCCCAGCAGGGACGGCAGCCAGCCCAAGGCCTGTGTCAGCCCGACGAATGTGTCGGGCGCCAGCAAGGTGGTGGCCCAGATGAAGCGGTAGCTGGCGGTGGAAAGCACGGCCAGCAGCACCGCCAGCGCTGCGCACAGGGCCGTCAGCCACAGCAGGTGGCTGACACTGCCGAAGAGCCAGCGCAAGGCGCCCGCGCGGGCCAGCAGGTTGAGGAAAGCCTGCGGTACCAGTGCGCTGTCGGGGCCGCGGGCCAGCTTGCGCGTGGCCCAGAGCCAGAGACGCCCCAGTCCCGTGACGGAGGACGCCCGCAGCAGGAAGCTGCCCAGCCACAGCAGGAAGGTGAGCGCATGCAGGCCCAGCAAGGCGCCCAGCGCCCACAGCACGTTGACTGGCCGCGAGCCGTCACCCAGCGCGCCCAGCGCGGCGCCTGCGCCGGAAATGGCGGCCAGCAGGAACAACGCGGCCAACATGGCGAGCGCGCTGCGGCGCCATGTGTCGATCAGGGGGATGAGATTCTCGCGCTGCGCCAGCAACGCGGCGCGAGCCAGGATGCGCGCGGGCAGATCGGCGTCCTGCTGGCGTACGCGGCGCACTGCGGCTGCGTCTTCCAGCGGCCCCCAATGCGCTTCGCGCAGACGTATCAGCTCCGCCAGCCAGTGCGCGCGCACGGGGCCGGCGCCGAGGGGTTCAGCCGGGGGGATGGAATCGCGAGAGGTCGTAGACGGCATCGCGTCGGGCGGCGGTACGGTCAGGCCCTGGGGGCGGTGGACCATTGTAGACCGGGCGGGGCGGGAAACGGGGCCACAGCCCCACGCGTCAGTGCCTGGCGCGGGCGCTGCGGTACTGTCCGGGAGTGACGCCGACGGCGTCGCGGAAGACCCGCGCCAAGTGGCTGGCGTTGCCGAAGCCGCTGGCCTGGGCGATGCCGGCCAGGTCGCCCTTGCCGGCTGCGAGCAGCTTGCGCGCATGCGCCAGCCTCCGCGCCCGTACCCAGGCATGCGGCGGCTCGCCGAAAGAGGTGTGGAACATGCGGGCGAAGTGGTAGGTGGATAGCGCCGCCACGCCTGCGAGTTCGTCCAGCGTCAGCGGCTCGGCCAGGTGCGCGTCAACATAGTCCATGATGCGCCGGCGCACGGCGGGCGCGAGACCGCCGCGCAGCGTTGCCGCGGGCTTGCGCGCCACGCCCTGGTTCAGCAGATGGTGCAGGACTGTTTCGGCCGCGCTGCTGGCCGCCAGCCGGTCGGCGGGCTGGTTCCAGTCGGTGTCCAGCAGCTGCCGGCAGACGTCGATCAGCGAGTCGTCGTGGATGTAGGTGCGGTCGCGCAGTTCCAGCGTGCGGGGCTCGCAGTCCAACCGCATGACGGCTTCGCGGGCCAGGCGTTCCGGAGCGATGTACAGATGCAGGAATTGCACGCTGTCGTTCATGCTCCAGCGCGAGTAGTGCTCCGAGGGCAGCACGCAGAACTTGCCGGCGCCGCCATGTAGCCTGTCCTGGCCCAGGCGGAACGACTTGTCGCCGCCGCGCAGATAGAGTGACAGGGTGTGATGGCCCGGACTGTCGTAGCCCATGGTTTCGTGGGCGCTGCGTGACCATTGCGAGATGGCGATGCCCTCGCCCAGCGCGGCGGCGCGTCCCAACGTCGCGGTGGAGCCCGCCAGGGTGCGGAAGACGGAGAAATCGGCCGGGGCCGAGGCGACGGTAGCCATATGAGTGGAATGCTACTGCGATCTCGCGCGCGGCGCGTGCGCGCGAGGAAGAAAACCGCAAGAACCGGCAATTCTTGCGGGCCAGGGAGGCGCAAACTGGATTCCCCGGCGGTCTTGCGGACCGCCTTACCGCGTCCCTGTTTCAGCATCGCATCGTGAACCTCTTCCTGTATTTCCTCACAGTCGTCATCTGGGGCACAACCTGGATCGCCATCAAGCTGCAATTGGGCGTGGTGGCGATTCCCGTCTCCATCTTCTACCGCTTCGCGCTGGCGGGCCTGGTTCTGTTCGCGGTCCTGGCGCTGACCCGCAAGCTGCAGAAAATGGACCGGCGCGGCCACTGGCTGTGCGTGGGCCAGGGGCTGTGCCTGTTCTGCCTGAACTTCCTGTGCTTCTACACGGCAACCCAGTGGATTCCCAGCGGCCTGGTGTCGGTGGTGTTTTCGGCGGCGACGCTATGGAATGCGCTGAATGCCCGCCTGTGGTTCGGCACCCGCGTCGCGCCGCGCGTGATGGTGGCCGGCGCGCTGGGCTTTTCCGGCCTGGTGCTGCTGTTCTGGCCCGAACTGGCGGGGCAGGAGGCCAGCCATGAAACCCTGCTGGGCCTGGGCTTTGCACTGCTGGGTACGTTCTGCTTTTCGACGGGCAACATGCTGTCGTCGCTGCAACAGCGCGCCGGCATCCGGCCCTTGACCGGCAACGCCTACAGCATGCTTTATGGCGCAGCCATCCTGCTGGCGGGTTGTCTGGCGGCGGGCCTGCCGTTCGAATTCGATACCTCGGCTTCCTACGTCGGCGCCCTGCTCTATCTGGCCATCCCGGGCTCCGTGATCGGTTTTACCGCCTATCTGACGTTGGTGGGCCGCATGGGTCCGGCGCGGGCCGCCTACTGCACGGTGCTGTTTCCGGTGGTGGCCTTGAGCGTGTCTACTTTCGCCGAAGGCTATCAGTGGACGGCGCCGGCCCTGCTGGGCCTGGCGCTGGTAATGCTGGGCAACCTGCTGGTCTTCACCAAGTGGACGCCCTTCGCGCGGCGCGCGGCGGCTTGAACTTGGCCCAGGGCCGGGCAAGCCCTAGCGGGCCAGGGCGCGCAGCCCTTCCAGCAGGCGGTCGATTTCCGCGTCGCTGGTCAGATAGCTGACCGAGGCCCGCGCGATCTGCGCCAGGCCACGCGCCTGCATGTCCAGCGGGGTATAGGGCACGCCGTTGCTGCCGATGGTGATGCCCTGTGCCGCCATGGCGCGTTGCACGGATACGGCGTCCTGATCGGCGAAGTTGAAGGACACCAGGCCCGAGCGTTCGCGGCCCTGGTCCAGCACCGTGATGCCGGGGATGGCCGCCAGTTCGGTCCGCAGGGCCTGGGCCGTGGCGGCGATGCGCGCGCGGATGGCTGGCAGGCCGATGTCCAGGGCTTCCTGCAAGGCGTTGGCCAGGCCGCAGCGCAGCGCCAGCGAGGCTTCCGCCGATTCCAGGCGCGCGGCGTCCTGGCGCAGCACCGGCTCGCCGTCGGCGCCCAGGGGGGCGGAATGGGTGTCGACGAAGGCGGGCGTGAGCTGGTCCAGGAAGTCGCGCCGCACGTACAGCAGGCCTGTGCCGCGCGGGCCGCGCAACGCCTTGCGTCCGGCCCCGCTCAACACATCGCAGCCGATCTGCGCGACGTCCACGGGCAACTGGCCGACCGCCTGTGCCGCATCCACGAAATACGGGATGCCGTGGCGGCGCGCGACGCTGCCGATGGCGGCGGCGGGATTGATCAGGCCGCCGTTGGCGGGCAGCCAGGTCAGTGCGATCAGGCGCACCCGCTCATCCAGCATGGCCTCCAGTGCCTGCGGATCGACGCAGCCGCTGTCGTCCGAGTGAATGGTCTCCAGCGTGGCGCCAGCACGCTGCGCCTTGAGCCGCATGGCGGCCAGGTTGCCGCCCCATTCGTGGCGACCCACCAGGATGCGGTCGCCGGCGCGCCACGGCGCCATCGCCGCGAAAGCCGCGCCCCAGCCGGGCGAGTTGCCGCCGGTGAGCGCGACCTCGGACGGGTCCGCGTTGAGCAGCCGGGCCGCCAGTGTGCGAGCCTGCTCGATCAGCTCCCGCGACCGCACGCCCGCCTCCATGGGCCCTTGCGTCGCTTCGCGTTGCAGGTGCGCGTGGATGGCATGCAGCGTGGCGGCCGAGGGCAGCGACGCGCCGGCGTGATTGAAATGGACGGTGGTGTGCGCGCCAGGGGTCTGGGCGCGCAACGCTTCCACGGCGCTGGGAGTCAAGGGGGCGGACATGGCGGCTCCGGCAGGGATCAGGCTTGCGTGAGCGCGATAACGGCTTCGATCTCGACCGCCACGCCCTGCGGCAGGGATGCCACGCCGACGGCGCTGCGAGCATGGCGGCCGGCGTCGCCGAACACCTCGACCATCAGGTCGGAGGCGCCGTTGGCAATGGCGCTCTGGCGGTTGAAGTCCGGCGTGCTGGCCACGAACACGCCCAGGCGCACGACGCGCGCCACGCGATCCAGCTTGTCGCCGGTGGCGGCGGCGATCTGCGATAGCAGGCCCAGCGCCGACAGGCGCGCCGCTGCCACGCCATCGGCGTCGGAAACCTGGTCTCCCAGGCGGCCCAGATAGGCGGCCTTGCCGTCCTTGCGGGAGATCTGGCCCGAGATATACAGCAGGTTGCCTTCCTGCACGAAGGGCACGTAGTTGGCGGCGGGAGCGGCGGCGGCTTCGAGGGTCAGGCCAAGTTCGGCCACGCGGCCGGAGATCGAGCGGGTCATGAGGGACTCCTGAACAGGGAAAGTATGGGCAAGCCTCATGCTATCGGCCGCTGCCGGCCCTGACCAATCAATTTTCGCGCAGTACACATGAGTAAAACTAATGTGTGTCGCCCCGCTCCGCGGCCGCCTGCGCCAGCCATGCGTGGAAGCGCTGTGCCGCTTCGCCAAGCGCGCCGCGCGGCGTCACGAACCACCAGCCGATGCGAGGAGCTTCGAGCGCGGCGTTTGGCAGGGCCTCCACCAGCGCGCCGCTGGCGAGCTGGGCGGCGATAAGGCGGTGACGGCCCATCGCCATGCCTTGCCCCGCCAGCGCCGCTTCCACGACGATGTTGTAGTCATGCAGGCGTACGGGCCGCACGCCGCCCAGGTCCACGCCGTGATGTCGCGCCCAGGCGTCCCATTCGAAGGGATGGCGGGCATGCGAGGCCAGCAGCGGGAATCGCAGCAGATCCTGCGGCGTGCGCGGCCGTTTCCTGCCCGTGATCAGGGCGGGCGAGCAGACTACCGACAGCCGCTCCGCCATGATCAGCCGAGCCCGCACGCCTGGCCACACGCCGCGCCCGTAGCGGATGGCGACGTCGACCTCGCCGCCCGCAACGTCCGCCAGGCCGATGTCGGGCTGCAATTGGAGATCGATGTCGGGATGGGAGGCGGCAAACGCCGCGAGGCGCGGCGCCAGCCAGCGCGTGGCGAACGAGGCCAGCAGCCCGACGCGCAGCGTCTGCCGCACAGTCTCGGGCGCACGGACCTCGTCGGTACCCAGGCGCAGCAACTCGAAGGCCGCGTGTACGCGCTCGTAATAGGCCTGACCCGCCGCGGTCAGCGCCACGGCGCGGGTGAGCCGCTCGAACAGGGCCACGCCCAGTTCGGCTTCCAGTCGCTGGATATGGTGGCTGATGGCGCTTTGCGTTACGAAGAGCTCCTGCGCAGCCAGGGAAAAACTCATGCGCCGCGCGGCAGCTTCAAAGGCGCGCAGGGAAACCAGGGCAGGCAGGGATCGCGCGGAACGCATGGAGGCAGGCGATGTGGTGATGAGGGAATGCGCATCATCGTACGCCGCGCGCGGCCCGGCAAACAGCGCGCGCGCACCGCGTCCCAATGCAAAAGGCCCGCAACAAGTTGCGGGCCCTTCAGTACTGCATTCTTTGGCTCCCCGAGCTGGGCTCGAACCAGCGACCTGCGGATTAACAGTCCGTCGCTCTACCGACTGAGCTATCGGGGAACAGGTAGAGGGGGCGAATTATGCACAAAAAAACGGAAGAATGCAAAACGGGGCAGGCGCAACGGGTCGACGCGCTGAATATTTGCCTTTCTCACCAGGACACGAGTGCGTGCGGCGACCATCTGCGGTATCGAAAAGCAGCCAAACCGGGCGCAGTACAAATGGGGTCAGGCAGGAGCCATTCCTCTCAGCGGCGACGGTGGGCCAGCTTCTTCAATGGCCCCTTGCCGGATACCCGTGCTTGCACTGGTAATGGCACGCAACCCGTATTCGGTGAGCATCAGTTCCCGAACCTGGATTACCGCGCCCGGCCTGGAAATTAGCCGGGATCCCTTGAAGAATGCGTCAGGTTTCTTGTTGGTGGCAGCGTTCATATCAATACCTTTTGCTGACGAAGTCGCTGATCGCTTTGGCGCCGGCGCCTACGATTTCCGCAACGTCGTTGCGTTCGAAAAGCGCATGGTCGCTCGAGTCCAGGTAGATCACGCCTATGGGATGCTGGCCTGAACGGTCCGGGACGGGCACCGCCATAGCCGAATAGCGGCCGGGTCCAAGACGGCGGGCCTGGGCCGCGGTATACCCCCATTCAAGCACTAGCGCCGAGCGGAGTTGATCTTCCGTTCTGTGTTGGCTGGACATCACCAGCGGTGTCTTGCTGCGGACAGCTCTGCCCGCGATGCCGGTGTGCACGGGAAAGGTTCGTCCTGCACCCTCGCCGCCAGCGCCCGCGTAGTTGATGATCTGCTCGATTTCCTGCGGTTCATGAACAGGAGGCACGACCCGGTAGGTGGTGCGCAGGTCGGTTCCACGATTGCGCTTGTCGCACCATTCGGCAAGCATGGTGTGCATGGTGGAGACCGCTGCATCGAGACCTTCGTGGACGGCGGCCGGTCCATCCATCTCGTCGTCGGCGCGTGCAGCAGCCACGCGAACCAGGGCTGCCAGAATCAACCAGACGCTCGTGGCGGCCGTCAGACCGAACATCCAGGGTTCAAACAGCGGTTCGCGCCAGCTCTTCACCGCAGCGGTACCGGCGACGAGGAGTGGCGGGCCATTGAACAGGACTTCTCTAGGCCACCTCTTTTGCCAGAGGCGTTTTTGCCGCACGCCGGGGAGATGATTTGTCTGCATGGGGAACCGCGCCTCCTGAGGCCAGAACTTGGCGGGATTGTAGGCAGCGATTTCGCGGAAAGGCCGGTTTTCGGGGCTCGGGACAGCGTAAATAGGACAAAGCGCAATGGGCTGGCTTGGCCTCACGCTTTCCGTTCATGACGCAGGCAATAAAAAACCCGCACCGTCATAGCCGGAGCTGGTTTTTGAGATCGTCTCAGGACGGATCTGCATCTGGAATCTGGTGCCGGTGAAAGGAATCGAACCCTCGACCTTCTCATTACAAGTGAGCTGCTCTACCAACTGAGCTACACCGGCGCTGCGTGCCTGGGGCACGCGAAGGGCTGCATTGTAATGAAAAAAATGCAGACCTTGCGGGGATGCCTTATTTGACGATGGTCAGGCGCGGACGCTTGGGTTCGTCGTCGTCTCCGCCGTCGTCGCCGGGGGCGGCGTCGGCGTCGGAGCCCTCGGGCGCGGCGGTGGCCGTCGCGCCCTGGGCGCCAGCTTCCGGCGGTTCGTAGGGCTGCACTTCGAAGCCCATGCCGGCGCCGGTTTCGCGCGCATAGATGGCGCTGACGGCGCCCACGGGAACGTAGACGTTTTCGGTCACGCCGCTGAAGCGGGCCTGGAATTCGATGAATTCGTTGCCCAGCACCAGGCGGTTGGTGGCCAGCGTGCCCACGTTCAGCGTGATCTGGCCGTCGCGCACATGGGCGACGGGCACCATGGTGTGCTCGTCGACCTGCACGGTGATGTAGGGCGTATAGCCGTTATCGGTGCACCATTCGTGCAGCGCGCGGATCAGGTACGGTTTGGTCGAAGTTTCACCCATCACGCAACAGCCTTAGCGACGCATCACTTTTTCCGAAGGCGTCAGCGCTTCGATGTAGGCCGGACGCGAGAAGATGCGTTCGGCGTACTTTTGCAGCGGAGCCGCGTTCTTGGGCAGTTCGATGCCGTAGTGGTCCAGGCGCCACAGCAGCGGAGCCACGGCCACGTCGAGCATGGAGAATTCCTCGCCCAGCATGTACTTGTTCTTCAGCAGCATGGGGGCCAGCTGGGCCAGGCGGTCGCGGATGTTCTGGCGGGCGTTGGCCAGCTTCTTTTCGTCGGGCTTGGCGCTGCGGTCTTCCAGCGTCGAGACGTGGACGAACAGTTCCTTCTCGAAGTTGTAGAGGAACAGGCGGGTGCGGGCGCGCATGACCGGGTCGGCGGGCATCAGCTGGGGATGCGGGAAGCGCTCGTCGATGTACTCGTTGATGATGTTCGACTCGTACAGGACCAGGTCGCGTTCGACCAGAATGGGCACTTGACCGTACGGGTTCATCACCGAGATGTCTTCGGGCTTGTTGTACAGGTCGATGTCGCGGATCTCGAAATCCATGCCTTTTTCGAACAACACGAAGCGGCAGCGTTGCGAAAACGGACACGTGGTTCCGGAATAGAGCACCATCATGGCGGTAAGTCCTTTATTGAAAAACGAAAGGCCAGCGCCTTAATCTAGCAGGCGCTGGCCCCAATTGCCAGGCGGGATAGGCGTACAGCCCTATCCGCCGATGCCGTCCCTATTTGCAATCAGGGACGGATAAAAACCTGGCGGGGCGTTGCGGTTAGCGCACGTGTTTCCAGTACGAGGCGTTGAGGCGCCAGGTAACCAGGAAGAACAGCAGCAGGAACAACATGACACCGACGCCGAGACGGACGCGGAATGTCTGGACGGGTTCGGCCATCCAGGACATGAACGCAGTCAGGTCGGCGACGTCGTTGTCGTATGTTGCGACTTGGGCCGGGTTAGCGGCCTTGAATTTGGCATCGAAGGTGGCATGGCCGTGGTAGTTGGCTACCGGTTCGGCCTTGACCGTGGAAAAACCCTGTGCATCGTACACCGTGGTGACGCGTTCCCAGGTTTTGGGGGCGCCCGCCTTGCCTTCGACCTCGTGCATGGCGACGGTCGTGAGTTCGCGCGGACCCTGCACTTCCCAGAGCGCGTGGGGCATGCCCACCGACGGGAAGACCAGGTTGTTCCAGCCCGTGGGACGCGCCGTGTCGCGGTAGAAGGTGCGCAGGTAGGTGTAGATGTAGTCGGCGCCCGAGGGGCCGGCGTTCACGGATTTGGCGCGCGCGATCACGGACAAGTCCGGGGGCGTCGTGCCGAACCACTGCTTGGCGTCCTTCGGGGTCATGGCGACGTTCATCATGTCGCCGACCTTTTCGCCGGTGAACAGCAGGCTTTCCTTGATCTGCTGGTCGGTCAGCCCGATGTCCTTGAGCTTGTTGTAGCGCATCGAGGACGCGCTATGGCAGTTCAGGCAGTAGTTGACGAACAGCTTGGCTCCGTTCTGCAGCGACGACATGTCGTTGACGCGGTACGGGGCCTTGTCCAGGGGGTAGCCGCCTCCGGCGGCAAGGGTGGCGGTACACGTGAGCATCAAGGCCACGGCACCAATCAGCTTCTTGATCATGGTTAATCCGTTATCTGGTGGGCTCAGTGGGCGTGGAACGTGACGCGGTCGGGCACCTTCTTGAAAGTGCCCAGGCGGCTCCATACCGGCATCAGGAAGAAGAATGCCAGGTACAGCAGCGTGCCGATTTGCGACGTGATGTTCAACGGCGGACTGGGCGGCTGCGTACCGATGTAGCCGAGCACCAGGAAGTTGACCATGAAGATGCCGTAGATCCACTTGTGCCAGGTCGGGCGGTAGCGGATCGACTTGACCGGGGAATGGTCCAGCCACGGCAGGAAGAACAGGATGACGACCGTGCCGCCCATGGCGACCACGCCCCAGAACTTGGCGTCGATCACGCGCAGCAGCACGGCCACGACGATCAGGATGCCGGGGACGGCGATGCGCATGAAGCCCTTCAGGTTGCTCTTGACGAGCAGCGCGATGGCGCCCAGCACGGAAGCGCCCGCCAGCACCCAGGTGAACTCGTCGGTGGTGGCGCGCAGCATCGAGTAGAACGGCGTGAAGTACCAGACCGGCGCGATGTGCGGAGGCGTCTTCAGCGAGTCAGCAGGGATGAAGTTGTTGAACTCGAGGAAGTAGCCGCCCATTTCCGGCGCGAAGAACACGATGAACGCGAACACGAGCAGGAAGCCGGCCACGCCCATCAGGTCGTGGACCGAGTAGAACGGGTGGAACGGGATGCCGTCCTTCGGGCGGCCGTACTTGTCCTTCGGGCCTTGCTTGATCTCGATGCCGTCCGGGTTGTTCGAGCCGACTTCGTGCAGCGCCACCAGGTGGGCCGCGACCAGGCCCACCAGCACCAGCGGGATGGCGATGACGTGGAAGGCGAAGAAGCGGTTCAGCGTGGCATCCGACACGACGTAGTCGCCGCGGATCCAGATGGACAGCTCAGGGCCGATGAAGGGAATGGCTGCGAACAGGTTCACGATCACCTGCGCGCCCCAGTAGGACATCTGGCCCCAGGGCAGCAGATAGCCGAAGAAGGCTTCCGCCATCAGACAGAGGAAGATCGCGACGCCGAAGATCCACACGAGTTCGCGCGGCTTGCGGTAGGAACCGTAAAGCAGCCCGCGCAGCATGTGCAGGTACACGACGACGAAGAACATCGACGCGCCGGTGGAGTGCATGTAGCGCACCAGCCAGCCCCACGGGACTTCGCGCATGATGTATTCGACGGACTGGAACGCGCGTTCGGCGTCCGGCTTGTAGTGCATGACCAGGAAGATGCCGGTCACGATCTGCAGCACCAGCACCAGCAGGGCCAGTGAGCCAAAGAAGTACCAGAAGTTGAAGTTCTTCGGTGCGTAGTACTCGGACAGATGGGCTTTCCAGGTGGAGGTCACCGGGAAGCGCCGGTCCAGCCAGCCCAACAGGCCTGTCGTCTCGACGGTTTTCTCGCCAGCCATGTAACGGCTCCTTCTCTAATACGTGGCGTATTTGTTTTACTTACGTAATTCGGGAAAAAAGCGCGACGCGCGCGTCAGGCCTTGTTGTCTTCATCGACGCCCACGATGATGCGGGTGTCGGTGAGATATTGGTACGGCGGGACTTCGAGGTTGTCGGGAGCGGGCTTGTTCTTGTAGACACGGCCGGCCAGATCGAACGTGGAGCCGTGGCAAGGACAGAGGAATCCGCCCTGCCAGTCGGCGCCCAGGCTGCCGCCTTTCTCGAAGTGGGACGTGGGCGAGCAGCCGAGGTGGGTACAGATGCCGACGCAGACGAAGAGCTCGGGCTTGCGCGAGCGGCCTTCGTTTTCGGCGTATTTGGGCGTGAAGCCGGGGCGCTTGGAATCAGGATCGGCCAGCAAGGCGTCCTGGGTCTTGAGACCAGCGAGTTGTTCAGGCGACCGGTGGATGATCCAGACCGGTTTTCCGCGCCATTCAACCGTCTTCATGGTGCCGACGGGAATGTCGCCGACGTCCACTTCAACGGGAGCCCCGGCAGCGCGGGCCTTTTCGGAGGGAGAAAACGTGCTCACAAGCGGCACTGCCGTTGCGACACCTGCTACGCCACCCACAGCACAGGCGGTGGTAACCCAGAAACGTCGCGAAGGATCAGGTGGCAGGTTGGGATCAACCGCACCGTCATCATCGTGCACCAGCGTATCCTGACTCATCTTCCTATCCTTGTTGATGCGCCCGCTCTACGAGTAGCATCACTTCTGCGGCATCGGGTTCGCGGGAATTTGTAACAACATAGCAACCGCGTATTATAGCGCCAGCCCACTCACGGGCGTATCACGAAGGGAGTGCTTTTATGAGCAAAGCGACTGGTTTCGTCAAAGAATTCCGAGATTTCGCTGTCAAAGGCAACGCAGTGGACCTGGCGGTCGGTGTCATCATCGGCGCGGCGTTCGGCAAGATCGTCGATTCGCTGGTCAAGGACATCGTCATGCCGTTGGTCAACTTCATCCTCGGAGGCTCGGTCGATTTTTCGAACAAGTTCCTGGTTCTGTCGATGCCGGCCGGCTACAACGGCCCCATGACCTACGCCGACCTGACCAAGGCTGGCGCCAACGTTTTTGCGTGGGGTAATTTCGTCACGATCATCATCAACTTCGTGTTGCTGGCGTTCGTGATCTTCTGGATGGTCAAGGCCATCTACAAGGCCCGCACCAAGGCCGAGGAAGCGCCGGCGCCCGCTGCGACGCCCGAAGACGTGGCGCTGCTGCGCGAAATCCGCGATCTGCTCAAAAAGCCCTGATCCGATGCTGCCGCAGGCCCGGAATCCACGCAGACGCGGATCCGGGCGGCGGCTGGCGGACGTTCCCGCCGGCGCACGCCGGCCCCCGCTGAACGATCCGCTGCCTGTTTTCTTCCCCTAGTCCCGTTCCGCAGCCATTTGCCGTTCGACGCGCCGAGCGAACATGGCGAAGCTTGCGCGCACGATGCTGGGCTTGAGCAGGAAGTCGTGCGATTCGGCGGCCAGCGCATCGTCCACCGGTTTCACCTCGCCATAGGCGGCGGCCGCCTGCAGCTGATTGCGGGCGGCGCGTTCGATCAGCACCGACAGGTACAGCGCTTCCTCGATGCATGAGCCGGCCGCCAGAAAGCCATGGTTGGCCAGCAGGATGCTGCGCTTGGCGCCCAGCGCCGCCGAGATGATCTCGCCTTCCTGGTCGGCGATGGGCAGGCCGGGCCATTCCTTCAGATGAGCACAGTCGTTGTGGAACGGCGTCGCGTCCATGTGCGCGACGACCAGCGGCTGGCCCGTCATGGACAGCGTCGATACATGGGGCGGGTGCGTGTGGATGATGCATTGCACGTCGGGACGCTGGCGATAGACCCAGAAGTGAAAGCGCACGGCAGGGTTCGGCGTGCCGGGGCCGTCGAGCACTTCCATGTTGTCGTTGATGCGGATGACCGAGGCCGGGACGATCTCGTCGAAGGCCTGGGCCAAGGGCGTCGTCAGGAACGTGCCGTCTTCCTTGCGTACGGTGATCTGGCCCGCCAGCGTTTCCGAATGGCCTTCGCTGGCGAGAATGCGACAGCTCAGGGCCACCTTCTCTTCTTCGCTCCAGTTCCCGAAGTCGAGCTTGTTCGCGGAGCGCGCAAAGAAGGCGTCGGCATGGGCTTGTTTTTCCAGCATGGGGTCTCCTTGGGATAATGGCTCCATTACACGCCCGCCTCCGCCGCCAGCGATTGACCGATCACGAACGAGGGTTGACTCAATGCGACAGGAAGGCCGGCGCCTTTCGGCCAGTGTTGGCCGACCCGACTGAGTGTTCCGAGCATGCCACGCGCCCGCCAGACAGTGAATCCATCCGCCCGGCCCGCCTGTTCCGAGGCGGATCTGAACTTTGCGCCCCAGTTCCGCCCTTTCTATGCGCAGGAGATCGCTGGCTACGAGCGCGAACTGGACAAGCTGGTGCTGCCGGGCGAATTCAGGGCCCTGACCGAACCGCCCAGGCTGCTATTGCAGGCCTGCAGGCTGCGCGCGGGCGGGCTGGTGGTGAGTCTGGAGTCCACGCCGATCAGCGTGCAGCACCGCGCGGAACATGCGGCCGATCTGGAGCATGCGGAGTTCCTGGCGAGCTTTGTGATTGCCGGACACGGCGTCATCGTGCAGAACGATGCGACGCTGCCGCTGGAACCCGGCGACATCATCTTCCGCACGACCGCGCTGCCATCGGAAATCCGGATGTACACCGATTCGCGCATTGTGGTGGTCAAGGGGCCGCTGTCGCGCCTGTTGGGCGCGCACAGCCTGGCGATGTCGCAGTTCACCGCGCAGCGCGGCGTGGCCGTCCTGCCCATGGTGCAGACCGCCCATCGGTGCCTGCATCATGTGTTCTTCGACAAGGCGGAATCGAACCCGACGTCGTCGCTGTTTGCCGAACAGGCGCTGTTGGCGCTGTTGGCTTCGATCTACACCAGCCAGGCGCTGGAGAAGATACCGGGCGATGCGCGCGGGCCCGCCGATAATTGGCAGGTGCTGGCCAGCTACATCGATGCCCACATCACCGATCCGGAACTGTCGGTGCAGGCGGTGGCGGATGTGCTGCGCGTGACCACGCGCTGGGTGCACCGCTTGTTCAAGATGCGCTCGCTGCAATACACCAGCTACGTGCGTGAACGCCGTCTGCAGCTGGCCAGGGAAGCGCTGGAGGATCCGCGGCGTGCGCATGTCGAGGTCAAGGAGATCGCGGCCTCTTGCGGCTTTCAGCACGCGAGCCATTTCATCCGCCGCTTCCATGAACGCTTCGGCATGTCGCCGGCCTTGTACCGCAAGACTGCCAGAAGCGGCAACGGCGGCGCGTAGCGTCGCGCCGCCTGCTCTTGCCGTGCCTGCGCGTCAGGCGCGGCGCAGGTCCTGCGGCGTGGGCTTCATGAGAAACGCCGAGGTGCCGGCCACGATGCCGAGGAAGGCCAGATAGACGCCGACGGGAAGAATGCTGTCGAATTTCTGCACCAGCGTGGCCGAGATCAGCGGCGCCAGCCCGCCGCCGATGGCGGCCGAGAACTGGACCCCGATGGACAATCCGGAATAGCGCAGCTCTGCGGGAAACTGCGCGCTGTAGAGGCTGGATTGCGGCGCGATCATGATCGCGTAGTTGAAGGCCATGGCGACGAAGACGGCGAGACTGTATGCCATCAACGAACCGCTGCCGACCGCGAGAAAGATCGGAATGGCCATGAGTCCCAGCAGCATGCCGCCCCAGCCACAGACGCGGCGCGCGCCGATGCGGTCGGCCAGCACGCCGAACAGCGGAATGGTGAACATCAGCACGCCGGCGCCGTAGAGCAAGGCATGCAGCGCGTCGGCGCGGCTGAAGCCGAGCTTGGACACCGCGTAGGAAACCGAGAACACCAGGAATGTGTAGATCAGCGTGACCTCGGCGATCTTGCAGCCTATGCACAGCAGCAGCGATTTGCCGTGCGCGCGCAGCAGTTCACCCAGGGGCATCTTGTCTTGCACGGACTGTCTGTTGCGCGCCTTCTCGCGCTTGACCTCTTCGAATTCAGGCGATTCGTCGATGCCGTGGCGGATGAACAGGCCGACGACGATGAGCACGGCGCTGGCCAGGAACGGCAGGCGCCAGCCCCAGGACAGGAAGTCCTCTTCCGGCAGCCGCGTCACCAGCGCGAAGGAACCGACCGACAGCAGGATGCCCAGAGGCGCGCCCACCAGCGGCAGGCTGCCGAAGAATGCCTTCCATTTGGGCGGCGCGTGTTCGACCGCCATCAGCATGGCGCCGCCCATTTCGCCGCCGAACGACAGCCCCTGGCCGATGCGCAGCGCCACCAGCAGCACCGCCGCCGAGATGCCGATCTGTTCATAGGTCGGCAGCAGTCCGATGAGCACCGTGCATATGCCCATCAGCAGCAGGCTGAGCGTCAGCATGGACTTGCGGCCGATGCGGTCGCCGAAATGGCCGAAGAGGATGCCGCCGATGGGCCGCGCCAGCATGCCGCTGGCGAAGGCTCCGAAGGCGGCCAGCGTGCCGGTCGCGGGATCGAACTGCGGGAAGAAAATCTTGTTGAACACCAGCGCCGCGGCGGTACCGTAGGCGAGGAAGTCGAAGGCTTCCACGGCGGTGCCGATGACCGTGGCAACGGCGACCCGGAACAGATTCGGTTTCTTGTGTGATTGGGCTATAGGCTGCGCGGCCTGGATGGCGTCCATGTCGTTCCCTCTTGTCTTGTAATAGTGGTTTTTGTCGTTGTGCGCGGGCCTCAGGGACCCGGTGGCACATACCCCGGCAACTGCTGTATGCGCTTGCGCCACGCCGCGATGGCGGGATAGGCGTCGATGTCGACGGCGGCTTCCTCGGCCAGCGCCAGGTAGCCGTAGCAGGCAATGTCGGCCACGGTCGGCGCATCGCCGCCCGCCAGCCAGGCGTGGCCCGCAAGACGCTGGTCCAGGCGTTGCAGCACGCGGTCGGTGCGGGCCTGCATGCCAGGCACGTCGAGCAAGGCCTCGCTTACGCCCAGGTGGTGCGCGGCTTCGGCGTTGCTGACGACGTGTGTCAGGCGCAGCGGCTGGAGGCTGTTGGCGATCTCGTTGGCGGATACCGACATCCAGGCATGCATGGCGCCGATGCGCGGCAGCGGCGCCAGCCATTCGGGGGCGTAGTGATGCGCCAGATGCAGCAGGATGGCGTGGCTGTCCCAGATGGCGGTGTCGCCATCGGTCAGCGCGGGGATCTGCTGGAAGGCGCTGACGCGCTCGAATTCCGCGGTCTGGTTCTTGCGGGCCAGCACGTCGACGAACCGGCTTTGGTAGTCCCGGCCGATGAGCGCAAGAAAGAGGCGCACCTTGTAGCAGTTGCCGGAGCGCGGGTGGTCGTAGAGGGTCAGCATTCAATGGCTCCGTGTGTAGGAGGCCCGGCCGGAAAGGGCCGGCAGCGGGCGGCTGCATGGAATGCTAGGGCTGTGGACTGGGTGCGGAATTGACAGGGAGAGAACCGCGATTGACCAGATGCGACGCACAGGCGCCGCCTTGATCGCGCCCTCTGGTTTTCCCCTAGCCGAGTCCTGCCGATTCGGGCGCGAGCGGCGCGCACGGCCATAGCGCGCCGTGCAATGAAAACGCCCCCTTGCGGGGGCGTGTCTTTGGGGGCGCTGCCGGTTATGCCGGGTTGTCGATGTCGACGAATTCGACCTTGATACCGAAATGTTCCGCGACCGCCTGGCCCAGCGCCTGCGCGCCGTAGCGTTCGGTGGCATGGTGGCCTGCGGCGATGAAGCCCACGCCGGTTTCGCGCGCCAGGTGCACCGTGGATTCGGAGACCTCACCCGTGATGTAGGCGCTGGCGCCTGCGTCCGCCGCATCGCCCAGCATGCCTTGCGCGCCGCCCGTGCACCAGGCCACGCGCGCCAGCGGCATGTCCGGGTCGCCCACCACCAGCGGCTGGCGGCCCAGGCGCTCGGCCACGCGCTCGCCCAACTGGCCCAGCGTCGCCACGCCTTGCGCGGCGCCCAGCCAGACCAGGTTGTCGGGGCCACAGGTTTGCGGCGCACCATCGTCGCGCAGCGCGGGCGCCAGGCCCAGCACGCGCGCCAGCTGAGCGTTGTTGCCCAGCGTAGGATGCGCGTCCAGCGGCAGATGGTAGGCGTACAGGTTCAGGTCGTTTTTCAGGGCCAGGGCCATGCGCGCGCGGCGCGTACCGATGACGCGGCGGTCCTCGTTGCGCCAGAGCCAGCCGTGGTGCACCAGCACCGCATCCGCGCCGCGCTCGACCGCCACGCGCAGCAGGGCTTCGCTGGCCGTGACTCCGGCGATAATGTGTGCGATTTCGGATCGGCCTTCCACCTGCAGCCCGTTGGGGCAATAGTCCTTGAAGCGCGCCGCTTGCAGGGTGTCGTCCAGCCAGTTGGCCAGGACGTGGGAGTCCACTTTACTCATAGCTAGTCCTATCAGAATCATGCGCCGATATTGGCTGATCTTTGCTCAGGCCGTCACGGTCTGCCTGGGTATTCTATTCGTCGTGACGACCTTGCGGCCCGACCTGCTGCGGCTGGCCGGACCCGCGGCGGGGCCGCAGTCCGCAGCGGCCGCCGCAAGACCGCCCGCTGCGCGCACCCAGGCCACGGCGTCCTATGCCGAGGGCGTGGCCCGCGCGGCTCCTTCCGTGGTCAACGTATACACCACCAAGCACGTTAACGTGCCGCTGATTCCGCTGCCCGACGATCCGGTGCTGCGCCAGTTCTTTGGCCAGGTGCCCGGCGTGACCCGGCGGCAGGCCTCGACCAGCCTGGGGTCCGGCGTGATCGTGAACCAGGACGGCTACGTGCTGACCAACTACCACGTGGTGCAGGCCGCGGAAGCGATCGAGGTTGCGCTGTCCGACGGCCGCCGCGATACCGCGAAAGTGGTGGGCGCGGATCCGGACACCGATCTGGCCGTGCTGAAGCTGGCCACCTTGCGCGCCCTGCCCGCTGCCACGCTGGCGCCGGACCGGGGCTTGCGCGTGGGCGACGTGGTGCTGGCCATCGGCAATCCGTTCGGCGTGGGGCAGACCACCACGCTGGGCATCGTGTCGGCGCTGGGCCGCAACGGACTGGGCCTGAACACCTACGAGAACTTCATTCAGACCGACGCGGCGATCAACCCCGGCAATTCCGGCGGCGCGCTGGTCGACGCCGCCGGCAATCTGGTGGGCATCAACACCGCCATTTATTCCGAATCAGGCGGGTCGATGGGCATAGGCTTCGCCACCCCCATCGAGATCGCGCGCAAGGTCATGGACGAGATCGTCAAGACCGGCGCGGTCAAGCGCGGCTGGCTGGGCGTGGAGCCGCAGGACGTGACCCCGGAGCTGGCACGCGCCTTTGGGCTGGACCGCGACACCACCGGCGTGATCATCGCTGGCGTGATGCGCGACGGGCCGGCGGCGCGCGGCGGCCTGCGGGTGGGCGACATCGTGCAGTCGGTCAACGGCAAGCGGATGATGGATACCGCCAGCCTGCTGTCGGAGATCGCGCAGCTGCCGCCGGGCCAGAGCGCCAAGCTGGGAATATTGCGCAGCGGCAAGCCGGCCGAGCTGGCCGTGGTGGTGGGTACGCGCCCGGGCAAGCCGCGCTAGGACGGGGCCGGGTCCGCGAACGGAGCTCAGGTCGCGGCGGGGTCTTTGGCCATCAGGCGCACCGCCGACAGGATGGCTTTCTTGGTGCTTTCGGATTGGGTGCGCAGCAGCGCCCATATTTCCGTGCAATAGCCGTCCGGGGCATGGTCCGGCGGGAATGCGCTGTCTTGCGGTGTATCCCCACCCGGCCCCACGCCGTCGGTCAGCCACGGCACGCTGGTGTCCAGCGCCCGCGCCAGCCGCAGCAAGGTGGCGCGAGACGGCGAGTAGCAGTCTTCGCGCATGAGGATCCGATGGATGCACGATTGCGGCACGCCGGAAATGCGCGCCAGCTGGTTCTGGCTTTTGATGCCGCGCCAGCGCATCAGGGTATGCAGTCTTTGGGCGAGTGACATAAGGGCAATGTAGAGTTGCCGCAGGCCGCCCACAAGGTGAAACGGTCCTGCTTTGTGGGCAGGACCGTCCGAAGGGATCAGTGGCGTTCTGTCAGCGAGTCCGAACCGGCCTCGCTCTCTGCTTCTGGTTTGGGCGTGACCAGCCGGGCGCAGATCAGCCCGACCTCATACAGCAGGCACAAAGGCACTGCCAGCATGAACTGGCTGACCACGTCGGGCGGCGTGACCACGGCGGCGATGATGAAGGCCCCCACCACCACGTAGCCGCGCGCTGCCTTCAGCTTGGACAGTTCGACCACGCCCATCTTCACCAGCAGCACCACGGCCACGGGCACTTCGAAGGTGATGCCGAAGGCCATGAACATCGTCATGACGAAGCTCAGGTAGGCCTCGATGTCCGGCGCCGGCGTAATGGACTGCGGCGCGAACGTGGCGATGAAGTGGAACACCGTGCGGAACACCACGAAATAGCAGAACGCCATGCCCGCGATGAACAGAAAAGTGCTGGAAACGATAAGCGGCAGCGCCAGGCGCTTTTCATGCCGGTACAGGCCGGGCGCCACGAAGGCCCAGGCCTGGTACAGCACCACAGGCAGCGCCAGGATGAACGCAGCCATCATCGTGACCTTGACGGGCACCATGAACGGCGTGATGACGCCGGTGGCGATCATGCGCGTGCCTTCGGGCAGCGAAGCCAGCATCGGCTGGGCCAGCACGTCGTAGATGGCCGACGCGCCGGGGTAGATGAACAGCACGATGAATATGCCGATCACGGCGGCGGCGGCGCGCAGCAGGCGGGTGCGCAGCTCGACCAGGTGGGAGATGAAGGTCTCCTGCTGGCCTTCTTCTTGGGAGGCGTCCTGGGTCACGTCGGGGTTCCGGAGGGCGCAACGGGCTTGGCGGCGGGCGCGGCGTCGTCGGCCTTGGGCGCGCTGGGCGCGGGTTGTTGGGTTGCGGCAGGCGCAGGCGCAGCCACCGGCGGCAGATCCAGGTCCAGGCTGTGGTTCTGGCCGGGCGGCGGCGCGATGCTGCGCTCGGGATCGGCAGGCGTTTCGCTGGCCACGGCCGGTTCGGCCTTGATGTTGGCTTCGCGCGCGACTTCGTCGAGTTCCGCGCGGAACTGCTGGACGGGTTCCTGCAGCGAGGCCTGGGTTTCGTTCAGCGACTTCTGCACGCCCTGGGCGGCATCTTCCATTTCGCTCTTGAACTTGCGCAGTTCGTCGAGCTCGATTTCGCGCTGGATATCGGATTTCACGTCATTGACGTAACGCTGCGCGCGCCCGAGCAGGTGGCCGACGGTGCGGGCAACCTTGGGCAGGCGTTCGGGGCCGATGACGATCAGGGCGATGACGCCGATCACCATCAGTTCAGTGAAGCTGACATCAAACATTCGACGGCCGCTCGGGAGTGGATGCAATAAGGGCCGGCCTGTTCAGGACGGCCCGGGAGCCGAGCAGGCGCTCAGGAGTTGGATTTTTCCTTGGCCTGCACGTCGATGGTGTCGCCGGAGACGCGTTGTTGCGCGATCGGTTCGGCCGGCTTGTCGCCGCCGTTGGCGTCCTTCATGCCTTCCTTGAAGCCCTTGACCGCGCCGCCGAGGTCCGAGCCGATGTTGCGCAGCTTCTTGGTGCCGAAAATCAGCGCCACGATGACCAGGACAACCAACCAATGCCAGATGCTGAAACTACCCATGATGTTTCTCCGAATTACGCGTTGGGGGCCACGCGCCCTTTCCAGGGTCGCGAGCCGCCGATGATGTGGAAATGCAGATGCGGGACTTCCTGGCCGCCTTCGACGCCAGAATTGATCATGATGCGAAATCCGCCATCAGGGCCCGGATTGCAACCGTTTTCAGCGGCTAACCGCGGCGCTAACGACATCATTCTACCCAACCATTCTGCGTCCTCCCCCTTAATATCCTGCATGGATATGACATGACGTCGAGGGATCAGCAATAAATGTACCGGCGCGGCCGGATTAATGTCGTGGAACGCAACAAAGTCCTCGTCCTCGTAGATTTTCTTGGACGGGATGTCGCCAGCGGCGATCTTGCAGAAAATACAGTTGTTGCTCATTTTTCCGGGTTCCGTGTTCAATCTTGCGGGCGGCTTGCCTTTTCCACCAGGCCGGACAGGCCCTCGCGGCGAGCCAGTTCGGCCAGTACGTCTTCGGGCCGAAGCTTGAAATGGGTCAAGGCCACCAGGCAATGGAACCACAGGTCGGCGGTTTCGCTGACGATGCGGTCGGGCACGCCGTCCTTGGCGGCCATGACCAGTTCGGTGGCTTCTTCGCCGATCTTCTTGAGGAAGGCGTCCGGGCCTTTGGCCAGCAGCTTGGCGGAATAGGAGGCTTGGGGATCGCCGCCGTTTTCGGGACGGCGGGTTTCCAGGGTATCGGCGATGCGCGCGAGGATTTCGGCGGCGCTTGCGGCTTGAGCGGTCATTTGTAGATCAGTTCGGGGTCTTTCAGCACGGGGTCCACCGTGATCCAGGATGCCTGGTCGGTCTGGCCTTCCAGGCGGCGGTAGAAGCAGCTGGCGCGCCCGGTATGGCAGGCGATGCCGCCTTGCTGGTGGATCTTGAGCAGGATTACGTCGCCGTCGCAGTCCAGGCGCAGTTCATGGACTTCCTGGGCATGGCCGGACTCTTCGCCCTTGCGCCAGAGGCGCTGGCGGGAACGCGACCAGTAAACGGCGCGCCCGGTGGCGGCCGTTTCGGCGAGCGATTCGCGGTTCATCCAGGCCACCATCAGGATCTGGCCGTTTTCGGCGTCCTGCGCGATGGCGGGTATCAGGCCGTTTTCGTCGAAGACGACATCGGCCATCCAGGCGGGTTCGTTGCTCATCTCATTCATCCGTTGTCCTCGCGCTGCGCCTTGCAGGCCGCCACTGGCGCGTGGGGACTCATAATCTTACGGCAATACCTTGTTGCACGCCTGAGAGGGGCTTCCCAAACTGATCCAGACTATCCCCAATCCAGGCCAGCCGAGCTGGGTTTTTCAATGCGTGCCAAGCAATCCGGCCTATGCAATTCGAGGCGCCACACAAGCGGGGCCGCGCGGAGCCGGGCTCTGCCGGTCCGCTGCGGCGCCCCCCTGGGGGGGAAGCGCCGCAGGCGCTTCGGGGGGGCTACATCCGGACCGGGATGCCCTGCTCAGCCATGAAGCGCTTGCACTCGCCCACAGTGTGCTGGCCGAAGTGGAAGATGCTGGCGGCCAGCACCGCGCTGGCGCGGCCGGTGGTGACGCCGTCGGCCAGATGCTGCAGGTTGCCCACGCCGCCGGAGGCGATGACGGGCACGGGCACGGCGTCCGAGACGGCGCGGGTGAGTTCCAGGTCGAAACCGGACTTGGTGCCGTCACGGTCCATGCTGGTCAGCAGGATTTCGCCGGCGCCGTAGGCGGCCATGCGGCGCGCCCAGGCCACGGCGTCCAGCCCGGTGGCCTTGCGGCCGCCGTGGGTGAAGACTTCCCAGCGGGCGGGTTCGCCCGCGGCCGAGACGCGGCGCGCGTCGATCGCCACCACCACGCATTGCGAGCCGTGGTAGTCCGAGGCGGCCCGGACCAGTTCCGGATTGGCCACGGCGGCGCTGTTGATGCTGATCTTGTCGGCGCCGGCATTCAGCAGGCGCTGGATGTCGGACACCTGGCGCACGCCGCCGCCCACCGTCAGCGGAATGAAGACCTGCGAGGCCACCTGCTCGATGATGGGCAGGATCAGGTCGCGGCCGTCGCTGGTGGCGGTGATGTCGAGGAAGGTGAGTTCGTCGGCGCCCTGTTCGTTGTAGCGGCGGGCGATCTCGACGGGGTCGCCCGCGTCGAGCAGGTTGACGAAGTTCACGCCCTTGACGACGCGGCCCGCGGTGACGTCAAGGCAGGGAATGATGCGGCGGGTCAGCGCGCTTTGCACGGGCGCGCCGGCCGCGGGGGTGCTGCTGGAGGTGGTCATTTTGCCAGTTCGTCGGCGCGTGCCTGCGCCGCTTGGAAGTCGAGCGTGCCTTCGTAGATGCTGCGGCCCAGGATGGCGCCTTCGACGCCGTCTTCCTCGACGGCGCAGAGAGCTTCGATGTCCTGGATGCCGGCGATGCCGCCCGATGCGTAGACCGGGATGCGCACGTGCTGGGCCAGGCGGACCGTGGCTTCGACGTTGACGCCGGACAGCATGCCGTCGCGGCCGATGTCCGTGTAGATGATGGCTTCGCAGCCGTAGTCCTCGAACTTCTTGGCCAGGTCGAGCACGTCGTGGCGGGTCAGCTTGCTCCAGCCGTCGGTGGCGATCTTGCCGTCGCGGGCGTCCAGGCCGACGATGATCTGGCCCGGGAAGGCGCCGCAGGCGTCCTGCAGGAAGCCGGGATTCTTGACCGCGGCCGTGCCGATGATCACGTAGGAGATGCCGGCGTCGAGGTAGCGTTCGATGGTGTCGAGGTCGCGGATGCCGCCGCCGATCTGCACGGGGATGTCGTCGCCGACAGCGTCCAGGATCGCCTTGATGGGGGCTTCGTTCTTGGGTTTGCCGGCGACGGCGCCGTTCAGGTCGACCAGATGCAGGCGGCGAGCGCCTTGGTCGAGCCAGCGTGTGGCCATGGCGGCGGGGTCTTCAGAGAACACCGTTGCATCGTCCAGGTCACCCTGGCGCAGGCGCACGCAGCGCCCGTCTTTGAGATCGATGGCGGGGATCAGCAGCATGGTGGGCAGCGAAAAAATATATGGGTTGAAAGGGCTGGCGGGCGTGGGCTCGGAGCCTACGGCTGCCAGTCTACAAAATTGCGATACAGGCGCAAACCGTGCTCGGCGCTCTTTTCGGGATGAAACTGCACCGCGAAAATGTTAGCTGCCGCCACCGCGCAGGTAAAGGCAAGGCCATACTCGGTTTCACCAACAGTCAGGTCCGGATCTTCCGGGTCGGCGTAGTAGCTATGGACGAAATAGAAGTGCGTTTCGTCCGGAATGCCGGCCCAGATAGGATGAGAGCGCGTCTGGCGCACTTTGTTCCATCCCATGTGCGGGACCTTGAGGCGCTCGGGGCGGGTGTCGGCCAGTCCGGCGCCGCCGGCGTCGGTCAGGCAGGCCGCGTCATCGCTGACGGGATCGGCAAAGCCGGGGCCCGAGAAGCGGCGCACCACGCCGGGGAACAGCCCCAGGCAGGAGGTGCCTCCTTCCTCGCTGGAATCGAACAGCATCTGTTCGCCCACGCAGACGCCCAGCAGAGGCTTCTCGCGCGCGGCGCGCACCACGGCCTCGCGCAGGCCGGATTCGTTCAGGGTGCGCATGCAGTCCGCCATGGCGCCCTGGCCGGGAAATACGACGCGGTCGGCCGCGGCGATTTCCTGGGGCTGGCTGCAGATGCGGATGTCGGCATCGGGGGCGGCGTATTTCAGGGCGCGGGCGACGGAATGGAAATTGCCCATTCCGTAGTCGACGATGGCGATAGTGGTCACTTCTTTCTGCCTGCTGCGGGTGGATGGCGGAGGTGTTACAGCACGCCCTTGGTGGAGGGCACGACGTCGCCCATGCGGGGATCGGCTTCCATGGCCATGCGCAGGGCGCGGCCACAGGCCTTGAAGACCGTTTCCGCCTGGTGGTGGGCGTTGACGCCGCGCAGGTTGTCGATGTGCAGCGTGATCAGGGCGTGGTTGACCAGGCCCTGGAAGAATTCGCGCGTCAGGTCCACGTCGAAGTCGCCGATGCGGGCGCGGGTGAAGGGGATGTGGTATTCCAGGCCCGGGCGGCCGGAGAAGTCCACGACCACGCGCGACAGCGCTTCGTCCAGCGGCACGTAGGCGTGACCGTAGCGGCGCAGGCCGGCCTTGGTGCCGACCGCCTTGGCGATGGCCATGCCCAGCGTGATGCCCACGTCTTCCACCGTATGGTGCGCGTCGATGTGCAGATCGCCTTCCGCCTTGATGTCGAGGTCGATCAGGCCGTGGCGGGCGATCTGGTCCAGCATGTGGTCCAGGAACGGCACGCCGGTGTCGATCGTCTGCTTGCCGGTGCCGTCGATATTGACGGCCACGCGGATGCGGGTTTCGTTGGTGTTGCGGGTGATCTCAGCGGTACGCATGTTAAGCACTCAAAATCTCTTGCAGGGCGGATAGCAAGGCGGCGTTTTCGGCCGGGGCGCCCACCGAGATGCGCAGGCAGTCGGCCAGCAGCGGATGGGCGTTGGAGAAGTTGCGAATCAATATTTTGCGCGTTTTCAGGGCAAGATGCACGGCGTTGCCGTCCAGCTTGCCGGAAAAGCGGGCAAGAACGAAGTTGCCGGCGGAAGGGAATACCCGCACCCCGGGCAGTTGGGCCAGGGCGGCGGCCAGCGGTTCGCGGTCTGCACGCAGGCGGGCGGCCTGTTCGTCCAGCACCGGTTTGTGGCGCAGCACGGCCGACAGCGTGGCCTGGGTCAGCACGTCCAGGTTGTAGGGCGGGCGGACCTTGTTCAGTTCCGCGATCCAGGCTGGGTGGCCGGCCAGGTAGCCGAAGCGCAGGCCGGCCAGGCCGATCTTGGACACCGTGCGCATGACGACCACGTTCGGCGCGTCCAGCACCTGCGGCATCCAGGTGTGGTCGGCGAAGGGCTGGTAGGCCTCGTCCAGCACCACCAGGCCGGGGGCGGCGGCGATGATGGCCGCTACATCCTCATCGGACCAGAGGCCGCCGGTGGGGTTATTGGGCACGGCCAGGAACACCACCTTGGGTTGGTGTTCCTGGATGGCGGCCAGCATGGCCGGCAAGTCCAGGGTCAGGTCGGCCGTCAGCGGCACGCCGACGAAGCGGGCGTGGTCGAAGCGCGCGGCCATGTCGAAGTAGACGAACGACGGCCAGGGCGACAGCACCGTGTCACCCGGATTGCAGCAGGCCTGCACCACGATGTGGATGAGCTCGTCCGAGCCGTTGCCGAACAGCACGTCTGCCCCATCCGGCACGCCGAAGGCCGTTTTCACGGCCGCTTGCAGCGCCGACAGGTCAGCCGCGGGGTAACGGTTCAGCGGCGTGTCGCGCACGGCGCGGGCGATGTCGTCGCGAACCGCCTCGGGCAGTTCGTAGGGGCATTCCATGGCGTCGAGCTTGATGCAGCCCTCGGCATGGGCCACGGGATAGGCGGCCAGCTCGCGGATGTCCGCCCGGACGGTGCCGGCGATGCGGCCCGGCACGGTCATGGCTGGTCGATCCGGTATTGGGCGCTGGCGGCATGCGCCTGCAAGCCCTCGCCCAGCGCCAGTTCGGCGGCGATGCGGCCCAGCTTCTGGGCGCCCTGGTGCGAAACCTGGATCAGGCTGGAGCGCTTCTGGAAGTCATAGACGCCCAGCGGCGAGGAAAAGCGCGCAGTGCGCGAGGTCGGCAGCACGTGGTTGGGACCGGCGCAGTAGTCGCCCAGCGATTCGGAGCTGAAGCGGCCCATGAAGATGGCGCCTGCGTGGCGGATCTGCGCGGTCCATTTTTCGGGGTTCTCGGTGGAGATCTCGAGGTGCTCGGGCGCGATGTCGTTGGCGATCCGGCAGGCTTCTTCGAGATCCTGGACCAGGATCAGCGCGCCGCGGTTGGCCAGGCTGACGCGCAGGATGTCGGCGCGCGGCATGGTGGGCAACAGGCGTTCGATCGAGGCCTGCACTTCTTCGATGAAGGCGGCGTCCGGGCACAGCAGGATGGATTGCGCCAGTTCATCGTGCTCGGCCTGGGAGAACAGGTCCATGGCGATCCAGTCGGCCGGCGTCTTGCCGTCGCAGATGACCAGGATTTCGCTGGGGCCGGCGATCATGTCGATGCCGACGACGCCGAACACGCGGCGCTTGGCGGCGGCGACGTAGGCGTTGCCCGGGCCGACGATCTTGTCCACGGCCGGCACGGTGGCGGTGCCGTAGGCCAGCGCGCCCACGGCCTGCGCGCCGCCGATGGCGAAGACGCGGTCCACGCCGGCGATGGCCGCGGCGGCCAGCACGATGGGATTGCGCACGCCGTCCGGCGTGGGCGTGACCATGACCAGTTCCTGCACGCCCGCGACCTTGGCCGGAATGGCGTTCATCAGCACCGAGGACGGATAGGCGGCCTTGCCGCCGGGCACATACAGGCCCACGCGGTCCAGCGGAGTCACCTGCTGGCCCAGCATGGTGCCGTCGGCATCCGTGTAGGTCCAGGTCTCGGCGCGCTGGCGTTCGTGGTAGCTGCGCACGCGGTCGGCGGCGGCTTCCAGCGCGTTGCGCTGAGCGGCGGGCAGCGCGGCCAGGGCCGCCTGCCAGTCCGCCTTGGGGATCTCCAGCGTCTGGGCCGATGCGCCGGGCATGCGGTCAAAGCGCTGCGTGTATTCCACCAGCGCGGCGTCGCCGCGGGCGCGCACGTCGGCCAGGATGCCGGCCGCGGCGCGGTCGATGGATTCGTCCTCGGTGGCTTCGAAGGCCAGCAGCGTGGACAGGGCGGATTTGAATCCGGGATCGCGGGAGTCGAGACGATTGATCAGGGCCATGGCGTCATGGAGCAAGCAGGTAACGGCCGCCGCGGCGTCGCGGCGGGCGAGGGTCAGGCGTTGCGGGCAGCGGCTCTTTCGAAGGCGTCCAGCAGCGGTTGCAGGCGGGCGCCGCGGGTCTTCAGCGCGGCCTGGTTGACGATCAGGCGCGAGGAGATCGGCATGATGTCTTCCACCGCGACCAGGTCGTTGGCGCGCAGGGTGCCGCCGGTGGACACCAGGTCCACGATGCAGTCGGCCAGTCCCACCAGCGGCGCCAGTTCCATCGAACCATACAGCTTGATGATGTCCACGTACACACCCTTGGCCGCGAAGTGTTCACGGGCTGACTGCACGTATTTGGTGGCCACGCGCAAACGCGCGCCCTGGTGGACGGCGCCTTCGTAGTCGAAGCCCTTGCGCACGGCCACGGCCAGGCGGCACTTGGCGATGTTCAGGTCGATCGGCTGATACAGGCCGCCGGGCTGCTCCTTGGCGTGCTCGATGAGCACGTCCTTGCCCGCGATGCCGAGGTCGGCCGCGCCGTACTGCACATAGGTGGGCACGTCCGAGGCGCGCACGATGATCAGGCGCAGGCCGGGGTCGCTGGTGGGCAGGATCAGCTTGCGCGAGCTTTCGGGATTCTCGGGGACTTCGATGCCGGCCTCGGCCAAGAGCGGCATGGTTTCTTCGAAGATGCGCCCTTTGGACAGGGCCAGGGTCAAGGGGGGGATGACGGTGGCATCGTTCATGCCTGTTCCTTGGTGACGCGTTGGATGTTCGCGCCCAGGGCGCGCAGTTTGACTTCCATCTGGTCGTAGCCGCGATCCAGGTGGTAGATGCGGTCGACCAGGGTTTCGCCTTCGGCCGCGAGGCCGGCGATGACCAGGCTGGCCGAGGCGCGCAGGTCGGTGGCCATGACGGTGGCGCCCGACAGCTTCGGCACGCCGCGCACGATGGCGGTGTGGCCGTCGATGTCGATGTCCGCGCCCATGCGGCGCAGTTCCTGCACGTGCATGTAGCGGTTTTCGAAGATGGTCTCGACGACGACCGAGGTGCCTTCGGCCACGGCGTTCAGCGCCATGACCTGGGCCTGCATGTCGGTGGCGAAGCCGGGGTACTCCAGCGTGCGAAAGCCCACGGCGCGAGGGCGCGAGGACATGGCGCAGCGGATCCAGTCGGGGCCGGTCTCGATGGTGAGGCCGGCCTCGGTCAGCTTGCCCAGCGTGGCGCCGAGGATGTCCGCGTCGGTATTGCGCAGGACGATGTCGCCGCCCGCCGCGCCGACGGCGCACAGGAAGGTGCCGGCTTCGATGCGGTCGGAGATGACGCGGTGTTCGGCGCCGTGCAGGCGCTCGACGCCGTCGATCACGATGCGGCTGGTGCCGTGGCCCTGGATGCGAGCGCCCATCTTGATGAGCAGTTCGGCCAGGTCCACCACTTCCGGTTCGCAGGCGGCGTTTTCCAGCACGGTCCGGCCTTCGGCCAGTACGGCGGCCATCAGCAGGTTCTCGGTGCCGGTGACGGTGACCATGTCGGTGCGCACGGAGGCGCCCTTCAGGCGCTTGGCGCGCGCCACCACGAAGCCGTGTTCGATGCTGATTTCCGCGCCCAGCGCGGCCAGGCCCTTGATGTGCTGGTCCACGGGGCGCTGGCCAATGCTGCAGCCGCCGGGCAGGCTGACGCGGGCTTCGCCGAAGCGCGCCAGCAGAGGGCCCAGCACCAGGATGGAGGCCCGCATGGTCTTGACCAGATCGTAGGGAGCTTCCAGCTTGTCGACCTGGTTGGCCTGCAGCGTGACCGTGCCGTCCGCGTCACGCTCGGCGCGCATGCCCATGCGGCCCAGCAGGCGCAGCATGGTGGCCGTGTCGTTCAGGTGCGGCACGTTGCTGAGGGTCAGCACGTCGGCGGTCAGCAGGCCTGCGCACAGGATGGGCAGGGCCGAGTTCTTGGCGCCGGAGATGGAGATTTCGCCTTGCAGGCGCGAACCTCCGGTGATGCGTAGCTTGTCCATTACTTGCCTGCTTGCTGGTATTCGGCGGGAGTCAGGGTGCGCATGGACAGCGCATGGATCTCGGCCTTCATGCGGTCGCCGAGCGCGGCATAGACCAGCTGGTGGCGCTGGATCAGGCGCTTGCCTTCGAAGGCAGTGCTGACGATGACCGCGTCGAAATGCGAGCCGTCGCCTTGCACGTCGAGATGTTCACAGGGCAGGCCGTCCGCGATGTATTGGCGGACTTGCGCGGGAGTGGGAAGCATGGACGTCAGTTCCTGAGTTTGTAGCCGCTGGCCAGTAGCCGCAGCGCATAGAGCGATAGCGCGAGGAACACCCCCGTCACCACCGCCAGGCTGCGCCAGGGGGAGACGTCCGACACCGAGAAGAATCCGTAGCGGAAGCCGTCGATGGTGTAGAAGATGGGGTTCCAATGGGACACGCCCTGCCAGAAGGCGGGGAGCGTGTGGATGGAATAGAACACGCCGGACAGGAAGGTGGCCGGCATGATGAGGAAGTTCTGGAAGGCCGCGAGCTGGTCGAATTTTTCGGACCAGAGGCCCGCGATCAGGCCCAGCACGCCCATGATGCCGCAGGCCAGCACGGCGAAGACGGCCAGCCACAGCGGGTGGGCGGGAATCAGCGACACGAAGAACAGCGCCACCACCCACACGCACAGCCCGACCGCGAGGCCGCGCACGATCGCCGCCAGCACATAGGCGGCGAAGATGTCGCGGTGCGACAGCGGCGGCAGCAGCATGAAGACCAGGTTGCCCGTGATGCGGCTCTGGATCAGCGACGACGAGGGATTGGCGAAGGCGTTCTGCAGCATGCTCATCATCATGAGCCCGGGAATCAGGAACGCCGTGTAGGGCACGCTGCCATACACCATGACGCGCCCTTCCAGCACGTGGGCGAAGACCAGCAGGTACAGCAGCGCGGTGATGACGGGCGCGGCGATGGTCTGGAAGCTGACTTTCCAGAAGCGCAGCAATTCCTTGCGCAGCAAGGTCGGGAAGCCGGAGCCCGCATCCAGGCGGGGCTGCACCAGCGGCTGGCTGGCGGTCGCGGCGGGCTGGGTCATGACGAGATCTCTTCGGGTTGCAGGGCGGGCGCGGGTTGCTCGTCGCCTTCGTGCATGATGCGCACGAAGGCGTCTTCCAGGTCGACCCCGCCGACGCGGGCCATCAAGGCCTGGGTGGTGTCCAGCGCCACGATGCGGCCGCGCTTGAGCATGGCGATGCGGCCGCACAGGGCTTCCGCTTCTTCCAGGTAGTGGGTGGTCAGCATGATGGTGTGGCCGGCCTTGTTCAGGCGCGAAATGAATTCCCACAGCGTGCGCCGGAGGTCCACGTCGACGCCGGCGGTGGGTTCGTCCAGCACGATCACGGGCGGGCGGTGCACCAGCGCCTGGGCCACCAGCACGCGGCGCTTCATGCCGCCGGACAGCGCCCGCATATTGGAGTTGGCCTTGTCGGCCAGCCCCAGGTTGAACAGGATTTCGTCGATCCAGTCGTCGTTCTTGCGCAGGCCGAAATAGCCGGACTGGATGCGCAGGGTCTCGCGCACCGTGAAGAACGGGTCGTAGACCAGCTCTTGCGGCACCACGCCCAAAGCCCGCCGCGCCGACTTGTAGTCGGCCACGACGTCGTATCCACAGACCGTGGCGCGGCCCGAACTGGCGTGCGCCAAGCCGGCCAGGATCGAGATCAGCGTGGTCTTGCCGGCGCCATTGGGGCCGAGCAGGCCGAAGAACTCGCCGTGCTCGATATTCAGGCTGACATTGTCCAGCGCCTGGAAGCCGGCGGCGGGCGCGCGCCCGAGCAGCTTCTGCCAGCCGCGCTGGCGCGGGGAGTAGACCTTGGAGACGTTTTCTAGACTGACGGCGGACATGACGGCGGGAGATGGCCCGAAAAGAGCGAATTGATCATTATATAAGCGCGTCGCTGCCGTTCCGGCCGGTAGCCCTGGCATTCCCCCGGGTATCCGACTGGTCTGTCCCTAAAAGAATCGGCCCGGCGGGCCACTGGGGCGCGCCGGGCCGCGACAGCCGCAAGGCCGATCATTGGTTGCGTTGGTTCAACGCCTTGATCAGGCCGTCGATGCCGTCGCGGTTGATCTGCTGCGCGAACTGGTTGCGGTAGTTCTCGATGAGCCAGATGCCTTCGACGTTCATGTCATAGATCTTCCAGCCTTGGGCCGTCTTTTCCAGGCGGTAGTCGACGCCCACCGGCTGGTCGTTGCCCTGGGAGATCAGGGTGCGCACGACCACGTCGTCGGCTTTGGGGTCGCCGCGGAACGGCAGTGCGCGCACCGTGGTGCTGGACGTGACGCGGGTCAGCGCGCCGCTGTAGGTGCGCACCAGCGTGCCGCGGAAGGCCTCGGCCAGTTCCTTTTTCTGCACATCGTTGGCCTGGCGCCAGTAGCGGCCGGCGGCCAGGCGCGTGGTCTTCTGGAAGTTGACGTAGGGCAGGATGTGCTCGTTGACGACCTGGTTGATGCGGGCGGTGTTGCCCGCCTTGACGGCGCCATCGGCCTTCAGCACGTCCAGGGCCTCGTTGGCCGCGGCGAGCACGAACTGGTCGGGAGAACCGTTGGGGTCGGGTTTGGCCTGCGCGCCGGCGCTCAGGCCCAGGGCCACGAGGCCCGTGAAAACCAGACGCTGCAGCAGGGAAACAAAGGAAACTCGCATCAAAACTCCTTACTTGTACTGGGGCGCACCCCGCGGCTTACTTGGCCGCAGGTTGCGCCGCGGGTTGAGCCGCCGGCTGCGCGGCGGGGGCGGCGTCGTCCTCGTCGTCTTCGTAGTTGGGCAGCGAGGACTCGTCGTCCACCTTCTGGCCCAGCACCATGGCGGCGCGGCGCTGCAGATAGGCGTCGCGCACGAAGCTGTAGGGATCGAGCGCGACGCGGTCGATGGTGTCGGTGGCGCTCAGCAGGCTGGCGCGCGTGTCCACCACGCGCAGGCCCCACAGCGAGTTGCGCAGGCGCACGTTGTCGATGGAATCGACGCCCATGTAGCCGTAGGTGGTGCCCGCGTAGTCGCCGATCAGGCCAGCGCCGTCGCGTACCGACGACGAGCCGAAGAACGGCAGCACCAGGTACGGACCCTGGCTGAAGCCCCACACGCCCAGCGTGGTGCCGAAGTCGTTCGGGATGCGGCGCGCGCCGTTGGCCGAGGCGACGTCGAAGCAGCCGCCCACGCCCATGGTGGTGTTGAACAGGAAGCGGCCCAGCGTGTTGACGAAGTCGTGGCCGCGGCCCTGCAGGAAGCTGTTGGCGCCGGACCAGAGGTCACCGACGTTGCTGAAGATGTTGTGCACGCAGCTGCGCACCGGCTGCGGCGTGACGAAGGTGTAGGCCTGCGCCACCGGCTTGAAGACGGCACGGTCGACGGTGTCGTTGAATTTGTAGACGCCCCGGTTGAAGCCTTCCCAGGGATCGCGGGGATCCGGGTTCTGCGGCGCGGCGCAGCCTGCCATCAGCGCGCCCGCGGCGGCAACGGTGGCAATCCTGCAAATGGTTTTCTTATTCATGATCAGGGCATCCCTATCAACGATTCTTATGATATTGCGTACCTTGGACGCGCTGCTGTTACCGCGTCTGTCGCATTGTCTTTAATTTGGCGTTTTCGCGGCGGGTTCCGGCGCGCTCGAGCCTTGCTTCTCGGCCGACCCGTACAGGAACTGGCTGATCAGTTGTTCAAGCACCACGGCGCTTTGCGTGTAGCGGATCTTGCCGCCGTCGACAAAGTTTTCCTCTTCGCTGCCCGCGGTCAGGCCCAGGTATTGTTCACCCAGCAGGCCCGACGTCAGGATGGACGCCGAAGTGTCCTTGGGGAACTGATAGGCCGTTTCCAGGTTGACCGAGACGATCGCCTGGAAGGTCTTGTCATCGAACGAGATGCCGGCGACCCGGCCCACGACGACCCCCGCGCTCTTGACGGGCGCGCGCACCTTGAGGCCGCCTACGTTATCGAAGTTGGCCGTCAGCGTATAGGTCGGGGCGAAAGAAAAGGTGCTCAAGTTGCCGGCGCGCAACGCCAGGAACGCCAGCGCGACCGCGCCCAGCAATACAAACAGGCCTACCCAGAAGTCGGTTTTTTCGCGAGACATGATCGATCCGTATCAATTTCCAAACATCAAGGCGGTGAGCAGGAAGTCCAGCCCAAGTACCGCCAGGGAGCCCACCACCACGGTGCGCGTGGTCGCGCGGGCAACGCCTTCGGGGGTGGGCTTGGCTTGCCAGCCCTCATAGAGCGCGACCAGCGTCACGGTGACGCCGAAGACCAGGCTCTTGATGACGCCATTGGCCACGTCTTTCCAGACGTCGACGCCGTTTTGCATCTGCGACCAGAACGCGCCGGCGTCCACGCCGATCAGCAGCACGCCCACGACCCAGCCGCCCAGGATGCCCACCATGGAGAACACCGCCGCCAGGATGGGCATGGCGATGATGCCGCCCCACAGACGCGGCACCAGCACGCGGCGGATGGGGTCGACGGCCATGACTTCCATGGCTGCGAGTTGCTCGCCGGCCTTCATCAGGCCGATTTCGGCCGTGAGAGAGGTGCCCGCACGGCCCGCGAACAGCAGCGCCGTGACCACGGGCCCGAGTTCCCGCACCAGCGACAGGGCCACCAGCAAGCCCAGCGCTTCTTCAGAGCCGTAGCGGTTCAGCGTGTAATAGCCTTGCAGCCCCAGCACGAAGCCCACGAACATGCCGGAAACGGCAATGATGAGCAGCGAGTAGTTGCCGATGAAATGGACCTGCTGCGACACCAGCCGCGGACGCGACAGCGCAATGCCGCTGCGAGCGAGCATGGCGCCGAAGAACCGGGTGAAGTAGCCGATGCCGGAAACGCGGTTGCGCACCCAGCCGCCCAGCGCGCCGATGGCGTTGTTGGATCCGCTCATGCGCGGCGGCCCTCCTGTTGCGAAAGCCACTTCTTGAAAGCGGGCGTCTCGGGATATTGGAACGCGACGGGGCCGTCGGGCTCCCCTTTGAGGAACTGTTGCACGTAGGGGTCTTGCGAGGCCGACAGCATTTCGGGGGTGCCGGCCGCGGCAAGCTTGCCCTGGCCGACCAGGTACACCTGGTCCGCGATGGCAAACGATTCATGCACGTCGTGCGTGATCAGCACCGAGGCGCAGCCGAGGCGGTCGGCCAGGTTGCGGATCAGGCGCGCGGTAATGCCCAGCGAGATCGGGTCCAGCCCCGCAAACGGCTCGTCATACAGAATGAGTTCGGGTTCCAGCACGACGGCGCGGGCCAGCGCCACGCGCCGGGCCATGCCGCCGGAGATTTCCGCCACTTTCAGGTGCGCGGCTGCGCGCAGGCCGACGGCGTCGAGCTTGTCCAGCACGCGCTCGGTGACTTCGGGCTCCGCCAGCTTGGTGTGTTCGCGCAGCGGGAAGGCCACGTTCTCGAAAACGTTCAGGTCAGTGAAAAGCGCGCCCTGCTGAAATAGGACGCCCATGCGCGTGCGCAGCGATTGCAGTTCTGTGCGGCTGACGTGGGCCATGTCCTGGCCGAAGGCCAGCACCCGGCCCCGCTGCGCGGTGAGCTGGCCGGTGGCCGCGCGCAACAGCGTGGTCTTGCCCGAACCCGAGCCGCCCATGATGGCGACCACCTGGCCGGCGCGCACGTCCATGGAAATGTCGCGCAAGACGGTGAAATCACCATAGCCTAGCGCCACACCTTCCAGGCGCAGGGCGAATTCCGGGGTCTTGCTGGTTTGAGCGGGCATGGGCAACGAAAGGGTGTTTCGGCGGCGGAGCTTGCCCTGCTGTCCGGTCGATGCGACCGGCAAAATTCATGGCCGGCGCGGCGAAGACAGGCGGCGTCGGGAAGCGCCCTGTTACTCATATGCCGGGGGCGAGGTCGGGCCTGGGCTCCCGGCGGCGAGGCGCCATTGTAGCCCGACGCTTTGTAATCACAACGCGAGAGCCCGCGCGTGGAACAGTGTTTTCGGTTCAGGGAACAATATGCTCAGCGGCGCGCCTGCGCCGCCGCGGTCTCCCGGGCCAGCCGCGCGACCAGGTCGGCGGTGGTCTCGCGCCGCGCGAGCGGCGCGCCCTGGCCGGCCCACAGGGACAGCATGTCGGTGTTGCCGGCCTTGCCGCCCGCCGTGCGCATGGGGCGCGTCAACGCGTTCTGCAGGGGGTAAGGCAGGATGTCGGCCGCAATCGCGTCGGCCTCGCGCATGAAGGCGTTTTCGATGCCGCGGGCAGGCCGGCCCGAAAACGCACGGGTCACCCGCGACTGTTCCGCCCGGGAGGCGGGCAGCAGCGCCTTGTAGGCTTCATTGATGCCGGATTCCTCGGTCGTCAAGAAAGCCGTCCCCATTTGTGCCAGATCGGCGCCCAGGGCCAAGGCGGCGGCGATACCGCGGCCGTCCATGATGCCGCCAGATGCAATAACAGGGACAGAGACTGCGTCGACCACCTGGGGCACCAGCGCCATGGTGCCGATCAGCGATTCCTCGAAACCGTCCAGGAAGGTGCCGCGGTGGCCGCCGGCCTCGGCGCCTTGCGCCACGATGGCGTCCACGCCGTCCGCTTCAAGGGTCACCGCTTCGCGCACGGTGGTCGCGGTGCCCACGGTCAGAATGCCCAGTTCGCGGCAGCGCGCGATGGCCGCGGCCGGCATGCGGCCGAACGTGAAGCTGAAGACGGCCGGACGCACCCGCAGGATGGCTTCGATCTGCTGCGGCAGCGGATCGGCTTGCGGGCCGGGCGCGGCGGGCGCCGGCAGGCCCAACTGCTGGTGGTAGCGCGCCATCAGCGCCAGCATGCGACTGGCGTCGCCGCGCATGGGTTCTTCCGGCACCGATGCGAACAGATTGATGGCGAACGGCAGCGGCGTGCGCGCACGGATGTCGCGCGCCGCCGCCTCGATCTGCTCGGGACTCATATAGGCCGCCCCGAGCGAACCCAGGACTCCCGCCTTCGATGCTTCGGAAACCAGTTCCACCGTCGTGGCGCCGCCGGCCATGGGGGCCTGGACGATGGGATGGTGCAGCTTGAGCAGATCAATCAGACGGGTAGCCATGGAATTACTCCTGGAAGGTTACTGAAGCTGGATGTTCCCAGCCTTGATGACGTGGGCCCACTTCTCGGTTTCGCTCTTGATGAAGGCGCCGAATTCCTCGGGCGTGCCGCCGCCCGCCTGGCTGCCGGTGTCGGCGATGGCCTTCTGCACGTCCGGTTCCTTCAGGATGCGGTTGAACTCGGCGTTGAGCTTGGCGATGATGGGCGCGGGCGTGCCGGCGGGGGCGACGATGCCCTGCCAGTTGTAGGACTCGAAGCCCGGCAGGCCGGATTCGGCCATGGTGGGCACGTCGGGCAGCACGGCCAGGCGTTTGGCGGACGTGACCGCGATGGGGTGGATCTTGGCGCCCTGGATCGCGGGCAACGCGGAATAGCCCATTTCGAACATCATCGAGATATGGCCGCCCATGAGGTCCGTCGCGGCCAGGCTGCCGCCCTTGTACGGGACGTGGACGATGTCGATCTTGGCCTGTTCGCGGAACATTTCGCCGGACAGGTGGTGTGCGCCGCCTACGCCGGACGAGCCGAAGGACAGCTTGCCGGGCTGCTTCTTGGCCAGCGCGATCAGGTCCGCCAGCGTCTTCACCGGCAGTTCGTTGTTCACGCTCAGCACCAGCGGGCTGTTTTCGATCAGGATGATCGGGGCCAGATCCTTTTGCGGATCGTAGGGCATGTCCTTCATCAGCGTCGGGTTGACCGCCATGGGCGCCAGATTGCCGGTGCCGATGGTGTAGCCGTCCGGCGCCGCGCGCGCGATCAGGTTGGTGCCGACCACGCCGCCGGCGCCTGCCTTGTTCTCGACCACGATGGGCTGGCCCAGCGTGTCGCCCAGCTTGCGCGCCAAAAGGCGTACGCGGGTGTCGGCGAAGCCGCCCGGCGCGTAGGGCACGATCATGGTGATGGGCTTGGCCGGCCAGTCGGCGGTCTGGGCCTGGGCGGCGCCGCCGAAGGCGGCGGTGGCTGCCAGGGCGGCAATAAGGGGACGCAATGCTTTCATACAGATGACTCCTGGTTTTGTTTTTTTAATGTGAACGGGCCCGCGGGCCGATCGCATTATGCCCAGCGGCCACGTCATCTGTCGTGATCTTTCCCAAACGCCATGCGGACAACGCCAACAGTGCCGCGCTGGCCGCCAGCACTTGCGGCAGCCCGGCGCCCCAATGCGCCGCCCAGGACGCCAATAGCGGTCCCAGGATCTGGCCGGCGGCGAAAGCCGCGGTCATGAGGGCCGCCGCGCGCGGCGCGGCGGCGCCGGCCGAACGCCTGGCGGCCAGCATTCCCGCCTGCGTAATCACCATGAAGGTGCCGCCCACCAGCACCGCGGCCACGATCACGGCGGCGATGTGGTGCCATAGCGCCACGGCCAGCATGCCCAGCGCCATGAGCGCCTGGGCGGCGCGCCAGACTTGCACGCTGTCGCGGCCCCGTGCCAGGCGGGGCACCAGCAGGCAGGACACCGCTGCGGCCATGCCGAACAGGGGCCAGGCCCAGCCGAAGATGGCCGGGTCGGGAATGATTTCCTTCGCCATCGCTGGCAGGAAAGTGGCCGGAATGATGTAGCCCACGCCGAACGCGCCATAGTGCAGCGCCAGCGCGGGGATGTCGCGTGGCAGCCGGGCGGCGGGTGCGGCGGCGCTGGCCGATTGCGCTGGCATTGGCGCCGCCTGGCGGCGCAACCCCGGCCAGGCGATCGCGGACAGGGCCAGCGCCAGCCCCCCCAGCGCGAACCAGACCGTGTCGGCGCGCGCGTCCCAGGCTGCCAGCGCCAGGCAGGCCAGCCCCGTCAGCGCAATGCCCGCGCCCACGCCGGCGTAGGTCACTGCGGACGCGCCCGCCTCGCGCGGATCGCCCGCGGGTACCGCCCGCCACGCCGCCACGCAGATGAAGGCGCTGGCGCTGGCGTAGCCGGCGGCCAGTCGCAGCGCGCACCAGACCGCCATGCCATGCCAGACAGGCATGGCCAGCGTCAGCAGGGCCACTGCCAGCAGGCTGGCCGCCAGCGTGCCCCGCAGCCGGCGGATGGGCCAGGCGACCGCAGCCAGCGCGCCCAGCAGATACCCCGCGTAGTTGGCCGAAGCCAGCCAGCTGCCCTGGGATAGCGACAGGCCGGCTTCCTGGGCCATCAGGGGCCAGACCGGCGTGAAGGCGAACCGGCCTATCCCCATGGCGGCGGCCAGGGCCAGCGCCGCCGGCCATGCCAGGGCGGCAGCGCTGCGTGACGAGGAAGGGTAATTGGGCGTTGACATGGCCCTTACTCTACGGCTGTACTAATATCATTAATAGTGAATTATTAAGATAGTGAGTTCTCAAAATGAGAAACTTGGACCTGGATGCGCTGCAGATCTTCAAGGCGGTTGCCGACCAGGGCGGCGTGGCGCGCGCCGCTGCCCATCTGAACCGCGTGCAGTCCAACGTGTCGACGCGCCTGAAGCAGCTGGAGGCCTCGCTGGAGGCGCCGCTGTTCCGCCGCCAGAATCGCCGGCTGGTGCTGTCTGACCAGGGGCGGGTGCTGCTGTCCTACGCCGACCGGCTGCTGCGCCTGGCGGACGAAGCCCAGGCCGCGGTACGCGACGGCTCGCCGCAGGGCGTGCTGCGCATCGGCACCATGGAAAGCACGGCGGCCGCGCGCCTGCCGCCGATCCTGGCGGCCTATCACGCGGCCTGGCCGCAGGTGCGGATCGAACTGGTGACCGGCACGTCGGCCGCGCTGGCGGCCAAGGTGCGCAACTACGAAATCGAGGCCGCGTTCGTGGCGCAGCCGTTTCCGGCCGAAGGGCTGGCGGCCATGGATGCCTTCAAGGAAGAACTGGCGCTGATCTCGCCGCTGGCCTGGGATCCGATCGACAGTCCCAAGGACCTGGGCGACCGCAGTGTGATTGCCTTCGCGTCGGGATGCTCATACCGGCGCATCCTGGAATCCTGGCTCAACCAGGAAGGTATCGCGCCCGGCAAGGTGATGGAGTTCGCCTCGTACCACGCCATCGTCGCCTGCGTGGCGGCGGGCTCGGGCGTGGCGATTGTGCCGCGTTCGGTGCTGGCGGTGCTGGGGGCGGAGCACACGGTGCGCATCGGCGCCCTGTCCGGCTCGCATGGCCGGGCCCTGACCCAGCTGGTCTGGCGCGCCGACGACGACACGCCGGCGTTGCAGGCCCTGCGGCACAAGCTGGAGGCGCCGCAAGGCTGAGGAAGGCCGCGCCTGGCGCGCGGCCCTTTTGCCTTTAGAAGCGGTAGCCGACGCCGATCGTCGCGACCCACGGATCGATGCGCGCGGTGCCGATGTGCTGGCCGTCCAGCTTCACCTTGGAACGGATGTCGATGTAGCGGATGTCTGCGTTCATGAACCAGCGCTCGTTGATCTTGAAGTCCGCGCCCAGTTGAGCGGCCACGCCCCAGGAATCGCCCAGCTTCAGGTCCGAACCCTTCAGCGCGCCTTCCGCCTTGGTGTCGAAGAAGTGGGTGTAGTTGATGCCCACGCCGATGTACGGCTGGATCATGCTGTCAGGCAGGATGTGCCATTGCAGGCTGAGCGTCGGCGGCAATTGCTTGGTCGAGCCGATCTTGCCCAGGCCGCTACCGCTGACGTCATGCTGGAAGGGCCAGGCGCCCAGCAGTTCGATACCGATGTTGCGCGTGGCCATGTAGGTCAGCGTGAAGCTCGGGCGTACGTTGTTGTTGACGTCGAGTCCGACGCTGCCGTTGAGCACGGTGCCATTGTTGGACGAGGGGCGGACCTGCGTCACGCCGACCTTGAACAGCACGTCGCCCGCTTCGTGGGCGTGCGCGGGGGCGGCGAGCGTGCCAGCGGCGATCAGGCCGGCGATGGCGGTGGCGCGGATACGGCCGTTCAGCGAAAACATTCTCTTCTCCGATCTTTCCATTGGGTGAGACGACAGGTTCTCAAACCTGGCGTCCGGCCCGCTTGATGTGTGTCAAATCGTGAAAAGACCGCAATCGAAAAGTGGTTATGTTGCAACAGGCGGGGGCGCGGGAAAAAAAAATCGCCGCCGGCGCAATGCGCTCGGCGGCGATCCGGGCCGGCCTGATCGTGGCGATCAGCGCGGCAGTTCGCTGCTGCCCATGAGGTAGGCGTCCACAGAGCGCGCGCACTGGCGGCCTTCGCGGATGGCCCAGACCACCAGGGACTGGCCGCGGCGCATGTCGCCGGCCGTGAAGACTTTCTCGACGTTGGTGCGGTAGTCGTCGGTATTGGCGCGTACGTTGCCGCGGGCATCGCGGTCCACGCCGAAGGCGTCCAGCACCGTCTGCACGGGCGACACGAAGCCCATGGCCAGCAGCACCAGGTCGGCCTTGATCTCGAATTCAGAGCCTTCGACTTCGCGCATCTTCATCTGGCCGGTGGCTTCGTCCTTGAACCATTCGACGCGTGCGCCGATCAGCTTTTCGACCTTGCCATTGCTGCCCTGGAGCAGCTTGGTGGTCACGGACCAGTCGCGCTCGCAGCCTTCTTCGTGCGAGGACGAGGTGCGCATCTTCAGCGGCCAGTACGGCCACGTCATGGTCTTGTTCTCGCTTTCCGGCGGCTGGGGCATCAGCTCGAACTGCGTGACCGAGGCCGCGCCATGGCGGTTGCTGGTGCCGACGCAGTCGGAACCCGTGTCGCCGCCGCCGATCACCACCACGTGCTTGCCCTTGGCCAGCGTCTGGTTGGTGAGCCGGTCGCCCGCCACCGCCTTGTTCTGCTGGCGCAGGAAGTCCATGGCGAAGTACACGCCCGACAGCTCGCGGCCAGGCACCGGCAGGTCGCGCGGGGTTTCCGAACCGCCGCTCATCACCACCGCGTCGAACTCGGCCAGCAGCGATTCCGGCGTGCGCACCGTCAGGCCGTCGGCCACGGGGTCGCTGGGATTGCCGATGTAGGTCGACGGCGCGAATTCCACGCCCTCGGCTTCCATCTGCGAGATGCGGCGGTCGATCTGGTGCTTTTCCAGCTTGAAGTCGGGGATGCCGTAGCGCAGCAGGCCGCCGATGCGGTCGCTCTTTTCGAACAGCGTCACCGAGTGGCCGGCGCGGGCCAGCTGCTGCGCGCATGCCATGCCCGCGGGGCCGGAGCCCACCACGGCAACCTTCTTGCCGGTCTTGCGCGCCGGCACCTGCGGCGACACCCAGCCTTCGGCCCAGCCCTTGTCGATGATGGCGTGTTCGATGGACTTGATGCCGACAGCGTCGCTGTTGATGTTCAAGGTACAGGCAGCTTCGCACGGCGCCGGGCAGATGCGGCCGGTGAACTCGGGGAAGTTGTTGGTGGAGTGCAGGACGTCCAGCGCGCGCTTCCAGTCCTGCCGGTACACCAGGTCATTCCAGTCCGGGATGATGTTGTTGACCGGGCAGCCGTTGTTGCAGAACGGGATGCCGCAGTCCATGCAGCGTGCCGCCTGCTGCTTGGCCTGATCGTCGCTCAGGTGCAGCACGAATTCGCGCCAGTTCTTCAGCCGCTTCTGCGGGGCCTCGGAGGCCTCCTGCAGACGCTGAAATTCCATAAAGCCGGTAATCTTTCCCATGGTATCCCTCACGCAGCCAGTTGTTGCGGGTTGGCTGCACGCCACATTTCACCCAATGCGCGGCGGTAGTCCGTCGGCATGATTTTCACGAATTTGCCGCGCGAGGCTTCCCAGTCGCCCAGGATCTCGCGGGCGCGGAAGCTGCCGGTGTAGCGGAAGTGATCTTCCACCAGGCGGCGCAGGATGGTTTCGTCCGTTTCGCGTTCACCGCCGCGCTGCGCGCTGTGCCAGACGTCGATGTTGTTCTGGGCGAGCTGTTCCGCGTGCGGCACGATGCTTTCCAGTTCGACCATGGACAGGTTGGCGCGCTGCTTGAGCGTGCGTTCCGGATCCCACACGTAGGCCACGCCGCCCGACATGCCTGCCGCGAAGTTGCGGCCGGTCGTGCCCAGCACCACGACGGTGCCGCCGGTCATGTATTCGCAGCCGTGGTCGCCGGTGCCTTCCACGACGGTGGCCGCGCCCGAGTTGCGCACCGCGAAGCGTTCGCCGGCCACGCCGTTGAAGAACGCCTCGCCCGCCAGCGCGCCGTACAGCACGGTGTTGCCGGCGATGATGTGGTCCGGGCCGAAGCCGCGGAAGTCGTTGGGCGAGCGCACGATGATGCGGCCGCCCGACAGGCCCTTGCCGACATAGTCGTTGCCTTCGCCCACCAGGTCCATCGTGATGCCGTGGGCCAGGAACGCGCCGAAGCTTTGGCCGGCCGTGCCGTTGCACTGGATGTGGATGGTGTCGTCCGGCAGGCCCTCATGGCCGTAGCGCGCGGCCACCGCGCCCGACAGCATGGCGCCGATGGTGCGGTTGCGGTTGCGCACGGGGACGATGAAGGACACCTTCTCGCCGCGTTCCAGCGCGGGCTTGCTACGCTCGATCAGCTGGTGGTCCAGCGCGCCGGCCAGGCCGTGGTCCTGCTCTTCGGTCTGGCGCACGTCGGCGTCGGATTGCGTTTGATGGAACACGCGGGCGAAGTCCAGGCCCTGGGCCTTCCAGTGCTCCACGCCCGAACGCATGTCCAGCAGGTCGGCGCGGCCGATCAGGTCGTCGAACTTGCGGATGCCCAGCTGGGCCATGATTTCGCGGACTTCCTCGGCGATGAAGAAGAAGAAGTTCACGACGTGTTCGGGCTTGCCCTGGAATTTCTTGCGCAGGACCGGGTCTTGCGTGGCTACGCCCACCGGGCAGGTGTTCAGGTGGCACTTGCGCATCATGATGCAGCCTTCCACGACCAGCGGCGCGGTCGCGAAGCCGAATTCGTCGGCGCCCAGCAGCGCGCCGATGACGACGTCGCGGCCGGTCTTCATCTGGCCGTCGGCCTGCACGCGGATGCGGCTGCGCAGGCGGTTGAGCACCAGCGTCTGCTGCGTTTCGGCCAGGCCCAGTTCCCAGGGCGTGCCCACGTGCTTGATGGACGACACCGGGGATGCGCCCGTGCCGCCGTCATGGCCGGCGATCACGACGTGATCGGCCTTGGCCTTGGCGACGCCCGCGGCCACCGTGCCCACGCCCACTTCGGACACCAGCTTGACCGACACCGAAGCCTTGGAATTCACGTTCTTCAGGTCGTGGATCAGCTGGGCCAGGTCTTCGATCGAGTAGATGTCGTGGTGCGGCGGGGGCGAGATCAGGCCCACGCCCGGTACCGAGTAGCGCAGCTTGGCGATGTATTCCGACACCTTGTGGCCGGGCAGCTGGCCGCCTTCGCCGGGCTTGGCGCCTTGCGCCATCTTGATCTGGATCTGGTCGGCCGACGACAGGTATTCGGCGGTCACGCCGAAACGGCCCGAGGCCACCTGCTTGATCTTGGAGCGCAGCGAGTCGCCCTTCTTCAGTTCGACGTCCGCTTCGATGCGGTCCGAGCCCAGCACCGAGGCCAGCGTGTCGCCGTCCTTGATGGTGCTCTTGCCTTCGCGCATTTCGGCGCGGTAGCGCAGTTCGTCCTCGCCGCCTTCGCCGGTGTTGGACTTGCCGCCGATGCGGTTCATGGCCACGGCCAGCACCGAGTGCGCCTCGGTGGAGATCGAGCCCAGCGACATGGCGCCGGTGGCGAAGCGCTTGACGATTTCCTTGGCGGATTCGACGTCATCCAGCGGAATCGCGCGCGACGGATCGAAACGGAACTCGAACAGCCCGCGCAGCGTCATGTGGCGGCGGCTCTGGTCGTTGATGATCTGCGCGTACTCCTTGTACGTGCGGTAGTTGTTGGCGCGCGAAGCGTGCTGCAGCTTAGCAATGGAATCCGGCGTCCACATGTGCTCTTCGCCGCGCACGCGATAGGCGTATTCACCGCCCGCGTCCAGGTCGTTGGCCAGCACCGGATCGGTGCTGAAGGCGGCGCGGTGCTGGCGCAGCGCTTCCTCGGCCACCTGGAAGATGCCGATGCCTTCGATGTTGGAGGCGGTGCCGGTGAAGTACTTGTTCACCAGCGCGGTCTGCAGGCCCACGGCTTCGAAGATCTGCGCGCCGGTGTAGGACATGTACGTGGAAATGCCCATCTTGGACATGACCTTGTTCAGGCCCTTGCCGATCGCCTTGATGAAGTTCTTGACCGCCTTTTCGGGGTCGTTCATCTTGCCCAGCGATTCCAGCGCCAGGTAGGGGTGGATGGCTTCGGCGCCGTAGCCGCCCAGCAGCGCGAAGTGGTGCACCTCGCGCGCCGAGCCGGTTTCCACGACCAGACCGGTGTTGGTGCGCAGGCCGGCGCGGATCAGGTGCTGGTGGACCGCGGAGGTCGCCAGCAGCGCGGGGATGGCCACGCGCTCGCTGTCGACCAGGCGGTCGGACACGATCAGGATGTTGTAGCCGCTGCGCACCGCGTCCACGGCGCGCGCGCACAGCGCGGCCACGCGGGCTTCGATGCCTTCGGGACCCCAGGCGGCGGGATAGGTGATGTCCAGCTCAAAGCTGCGGAACTTCTTGCCCGTGACCTGCTCGATGTCGCGGATCTGCGCCATGGCGGCGAAATCCAGCACCGGCTGCGACACTTCCAGGCGCAGCGGCGGGTTGACGTTGTTGATGTCCAGCAGGTTCGGCTTGGGGCCGATGAAGGACACCAGCGACATCACCAGCTGTTCGCGGATGGGGTCGATCGGCGGGTTCGTGACCTGCGCGAACAATTGGCGGAAGTAGTTGTAGAACGGCTTGGCGCGGTCGGACAGCACGGCCAGCGGGGCGTCGTTGCCCATCGAGCCGATGACTTCTTCGCCGGTCGTGGCCATGGGTTCCAGGATGAACTTGTAGTCTTCCTGGGTCCAGCCGAAAGCCTGCTGGCGATCCAGCAGCGACACGGACGACTGCGTGGCGACGGCAGCCTGGCGCGGCGCCGGCAGCGATTCCAGCTTGATCTGCAGGCGTTCGATCCACTGGCGGTACGGCCGGCTGTTGGCGAGCTGCAGCTTGATCTCGGCGTCGTCGATGATGCGGCCCTGTTCCAGGTCGATCAGGAACATCTTGCCCGGTTGCAGGCGCCACTTCTTGACGATGCGGTTTTCGGGGATGGACAGCGTGCCGGCCTCCGAAGCCAGGATGACCATATCGTCATCGGTGACCAGGTAGCGGGCCGGGCGCAGGCCGTTGCGGTCCAGCGTGGCGCCGATCTGGCGGCCATCGGTGAACGCGACCGCGGCGGGGCCGTCCCACGGTTCCATCATGGCCGCGTGGTACTCGTAGAAAGCGCGGCGGCTTTCGTCCATTTGCGTGTGCTGTTCCCAGGCCTCCGGGATCATCATCATCATGGCGTGGGCCAGCGAGTAGCCCGAATTCACCAGCAGTTCCAGGCAGTTGTCGAACGTGGCGGTGTCCGACTGGCCTTCGTAGACGATGGGGTACAGCTTCTTCAGGTCCTCGCCCAGCACGGCCGACTGCATCATGCCTTCGCGGGCGCGCAGCCAGTTGAAGTTGCCCTTGACCGTGTTGATTTCGCCGTTGTGGGCAATCATGCGGTACGGGTGGGCCAGCGGCCAGGCGGGGAACGTGTTGGTCGAGAAGCGTTGGTGCACCAGCGCCAGGGCCGACACCGTGCGCGGATCGGCCAGGTCGCGGTAGTAGCGGCCGACCTGGTCGGCCAGCAGCAGGCCCTTGTAGACCACGGTGCGCACGGAGGCCGAGGGCACGAAGTATTCCTTGCCGTGCGCCAGATGCATGTTCTGGATGGCGTGGCTGGCGGTCTTGCGGATCACGTACAGCTTGCGCTCCAGCGCGTCCGGCACCATCACGTCGGCGCCGCGGCCGATGAACAGCTGGCGGATCACGGGTTCGCAGGCGCGCACGGCAGGCGACATGGGCATGTCGACGTCCACCGGCACGTCGCGCCAGCCCAGGACCACCTGGCCTTCGGCGCGCACGGAGCGTTCCAGTTCCTGTTCGCAGGCCAGACGCGAGGCCGTTTCCTTCGGCAGGAACACCATGGCCACGCCGTACTCGCCGGGAGGCGGCAGCGTGATGCCTTGATGGCCGAGCTCGTCGCGGTAGAGCGTGTCGGGAATCTGGATCAGGATGCCGGCGCCGTCGCCCATCAGCTTGTCCGCGCCGACCGCGCCGCGGTGGTCCAGGTTTTCCAGGATCTTCAGACCCTGCTGGATGATGGCGTGGCTTTTCTTGCCCTTGATATGGGCGACGAAACCGACGCCGCAGGCGTCATGCTCGTTCTTCGGGTTGTACAGGCCCTGGGCAGACGGCAGTCCGATGCGGCTGGCATCGATGGGGGTCGCCTTGGGCGGGGGACAGGAGTCGATCGGGGTAATTTGGGGCATGGCGCGCTCCGCAGTGGGCCTGCGTCGTAATGTTGCAGTGCAGGAGACGGACAATACCCCCGACATGAGTAGGGTGCAATAGGAATAAATAGGGTGTGTCCCTTATTTTTGATGTTACCCGTCATCGGTCTTTAATTCGGTGACGCATCAAGAGCCGCACGAAATGGGCCTCCCCAGGGGGGTATGCACCAGCAGGGTGCGTGCGCGCCCGATAAAACGCGGTTTTTCTTATTATATGTCCCTAATTATTTGGCGATTTTCAGCAGCCTGAGCCTGAGTCGACGTTGCGGAAACGCAAATGCGCAGGCCGGCCCGAACGGCGTGGCCCGCAAAAGTGAAGAACCCGCCGTTCAGGCGGGTTCGTAATCAGGAAGAGGTCGACGTGGGCGTCGTGGTGGGCGGCGCAGAACTGGGTTCGGCATCGGACGACGCTGCGGCTGGCTTCTTGCGCGGACGTCCGCGCTGGCCGGGAGCAACCCGGCGGCTGGCGGTATGGGCCAGGCTGGCAATGAAAGCGGGACCGCCCAGCGCCCATTGTCCGGAGACCGCCTGGTCGATGCGCTGGGTTTCCTCGCGCGAAAGACCGTCCTGCAAGCGCTTGCGGTAATTGGCCTGGCGGTCGAACGGGGTATTGCCACAGGCCCAGTAGTCCGCGTGGTCCGACTGCCACTGCGCTGGCGCGGCGGTGGTGTTGCCGGTATGGCTGGAAGCGGAGGACCACGGCCAGGAATCGGGATCCTGCGAGGCGCCGCTGCGCACCGGATAGGTTTCGAGCCAGACCAGCGACGGCAGCACCCAGGCGCCCGGTTCCAGCAAGGCGGATCGGTAGCGACCGGCGAAGACCCGGCCGCCGCGCAAGCGCGCCGCCAGGTTGCGGCCCAGCGTCTGCATCAGGCGCGGCAGGCCTTCCTCGTCGGCGGGCGTGGCCAGCAGCAGGATGCGGTCGTTGGCAAGCAGCCAGCCGTGAACCGAGACTCGGTGGCGTTGGGCGGATTCGCCCAGCCACGTGGCCAGTTGATTCAGTATGTCGGCCGGCGCGGGTTGCGACGGCGCCGCCAGCGGCTGGATGAAGTTGGCCTGCACCAGTTGGGGCAGCCCAGGGGCGTACAGACGGGGCAGACGGGCCATAGTGTCAGGACTTGCGTATTTGGAAGAACGGGTTGTCTTCGCTCACGGTATATAAATAGTGCCACGGTGGGCGCTGGTCAAGTCCCGTGATCATGGTCAGGGCAGGAAATCGCTTTTTTTCTGTCGTTCGTACCCTATAAAGCCCAGGTTAACATTCGGCGACGGAACGTCGTACCGTGGATATCCCCTAATCCGCGAGACGTTTTTTTCGCATCATTCCGATCGGAGGAAAGCAATGGCAGTCGCCCTGGAACTCATTTCGCAGCATCGCTGCTTCGGCGGCTGGCAGCGCTATTACCGCCACGAGTCCGCGGAGATCGGCCTGCCCATGCGCTTCTCCGTCTACATTCCGCCGCAGGCCGAAGACGGTCCGGTCCCGGTGCTGTTTTATCTGGCCGGCCTGACCTGCACGGAAGAGACCTTCATGATCAAGGCGGGCGCCCAGCGGCTGGCTGCGGAACTCGGTGTCATGCTGGTCGCCCCGGATACCAGCCCGCGCGGCGCCAACGTGGCTGGCGAGGACGAAAGCTGGGACCTGGGCACGGGCGCGGGCTTCTACCTGGACGCCACCACCCCCGCCTGGCGGGACCACTATCGCATGTACAGCTACGTGACGCAGGAACTGCACGGCATCGTCACGGGCGAGGCCCTGCCCGGCGACGCGTCGCGCACCGGCATCTTCGGCCATTCCATGGGCGGCCATGGCGCGCTGGTGCTCGCGCTGCGCAACCCCGGCAAGTTCCGCTCGGTGTCGGCATTTGCGCCCATCGCCGCGCCCAGCCAATGCCCCTGGGGCAAGAAGGCGTTCGGCGCCTATCTGGGCGACAAGACAGAGGACTGGGCCGCTTACGACGCGTCCGCGCTGATGCGCGGCGCCACCAACCCGTTTCCCGCCGGCATCCTGATCGACCAGGGCGAGTCGGACCAATTCCTGGCCGCACAGTTGTATCCCGAGGTATTCGAGGCCGCCTGCGCCGCTGCGGGCCAGCCGCTGGACCTGCGGCGCCACCCGGGCTATGACCACGGCTACTACTTCATCTCGACGTTCATCGAGGATCACATCCGGTTTCACGTCGAGCGGCTTGGAAAACCGGCGCCCTGAGGGCGCGCTTCTATACTGGCGGGCCTGCCGCGGCAGGCTGCTTGCGCGCCCCGGCGCGCCGCCTGCGGTCTGTGCTCAATAGGAACGCCTGATTTGATCAACGGAATCGCTCCCTTCGTCTGGATACTGCTGGGCGCCGTCGTCGTCCTGCTGCCGGGCATCGTCATGCTGCTGGGCCGCGGCGGCCCGCGCGACGAGCGCGGCCGCAGGGTGTTCCAGTTCCGGCCGGTGCGCCGCCTGTTCGGCCTGATGCTGGTGCTGCTGGGATGCGTGTCGGGCCTTCTGGCCCTTTCGCTGGTGCAATTCTTCCGCCTGACGACCGACGAGCCGGTGGCGCATGTTGAAGTGCGCCAGGTGGCCGACGGCCAGTTCCAGGTCAGCGCCAGCGCGCCTGGCACGGGCACCAGGCAGTATGTCCTCTATGGGGACCAGTGGCAGATCGATGCCCGGGTCGTGCGCTGGCGGCTGCCGGCGCTGATGGCCGGCGTGCCGCCGCTATACCGGCTGGAGCGCCTGTCGGGCCGTTATAGCGATGCCGCGCGCGAGGCCTCCGCCACGCGCTCGGTCCACGCGCTGGATGACTGGCCGGCGCCGGACCTGGCATCGTTGAAGAAGAATTTCCCGAACTGGTTCCCGTTCGTCGATGTCCAATTTGGCAGCGCTGCGTACATGCCGCTGTTCGACGGCGCCCGCTACCAGGTGCTGATGGATCCGCGCGGGGCGCTGTTCGTGCGGCCCGACGGCGAGGCTACGGCCGAAGGCTTGAAGCGCCTGGGTTGGTAGGACAAGCCGCGGCCGCGCCCGGATTCAGGGGCTGGCCATCTGCCGCCAGCGCTCGGTTGCCCACGGCGGCGCCCCACTCTAAAAAAATAAACGGGGACATAATGCGACGAATGAAACTTTGACGCGCCGCAATAGTCGAATTAGCACTCCCAATACTAGAGTGCTAACATCGAATCCATGTCGTTATCCCTTCGCCATCCGGAGACCCCCGCTATGAAGCAACCCAGTACCTCGTTGGCCGCTTCCGGCAACGCCCTGGCGTTGGCCATTGCCAATCCGGGCGCACTTGGCACGATCGACGCTTATATCTCCTCGGTCAACCGCCTGCCGGTCCTGTCCGCGGAACGTGAAACCGAGCTTGGCCGCCGCCTGCGCGACCAGGAAGACCTGGGCGCCGCGCGCGAACTGATTCTGTCGCACCTGCGCCTGGTGGTGTCGGTGGCGCGCCAGTACCTGGGCTATGGATTGCCGCATGCCGACCTCATCCAGGAAGGCAACGTCGGCCTGATGAAGGCCGTCAAGCGTTTCGACCCCGAGCGCGGCGTGCGCCTGGTGTCATTCGCCGTGCACTGGATCAAGGCTGAAATCCACGAATACATCATCCGCAACTGGCGCCTGGTGAAGGTCGCGACCACCAAGGCCCAGCGCAAGCTGTTCTTCAACCTGCGCAGCATGCGCCCCGACGGCCAGACGCTGGATCCGGAACAGGTCGACCACATCGCGCGCGAACTGAACGTGCGCCGCGAAGACGTGAGCGAAATGGAAGTGCGCCTGTCCGGCCGCGACATGTCGCTTGAAAACCAGGACGATGACGACGACAGCTACGCGCCCATCGCCTACCTGTCCGACGAGGGCCGCCAGGAACCCACCCGGGTGCTGGAACGCGCCGCCCGCGACCAGTTGCAAAGCGCTGGCCTGACCGACGCGCTGCAAGCGCTGGATCCGCGTTCGCGCCGCATCGTCGAAGCCCGCTGGCTGCAGGACGACGGCGGCGCCACGCTGCACGAACTGGCCCAGGAGTTCGGCGTGTCGGCCGAGCGCATCCGCCAGATCGAAGCGGCCGCCCTGAAGAAGATGCGCGGCAATCTTGTCTCTTGAGGCGGTTGCCGAACCATGCGAAGGGCCGCGATCAGCGGCCCTTTTGCTTTTCTGGTGGGCCGCGGCCGCACATGAATAAATTGATACAAATTTGGGCTGAAATTTTGCGCGGCGCGAGAAACTTAATGAGGATCGCACCGCCTAACTTCATGTAGACCGCGAACTTCGGTTAGCAGTCTTGTCATCCGTCTCGGCTTCTCCTCTTTCCCCTCCCCTATGAGACGGATGCTTGCGGGGCACCATGCATATCTGGTGCCCCGTTTTTTATGCGCGTCCGGTTCGCGCTTGCAGTCGACTCAAGCGGCAAACGCCGTGCGCTGACGAAGCAAGAGGCGCGGCCTGGCTAGGCCGCCTGGGCGTTGTCCGCGGCCGTCCTGGCGCCATGCCACAGCGCGTCCTGCACGCGCCGCACGCCCGTTGCCATCGAACCGTCCTGGTACAGCTTGATCCAGCGGTAGCCGGGCGCCATGTTGTCCACCACATGCTTGCCGTCGCGGATGCTGAACTGGAAGCAGGTCGAGGGCGTGGCCAGCATGCGCAGATTGTGGCGGCGGCGGTCGAACTCGTGGTGCACATGGCCCCACAGCAGCACGCGGACCTGCGGCCAGCGCGTCAACAGCTTGAACAGGGCCTGGGGGTTGTCGATCATCATCGAATCGTGCCAGTGGCTGTCGATCTGCATGGGGTTGTGATGCATGGCGATCAGCGTGTGGCGGCCCGGAGCTTCGGCCAGCGCGGCCTCCAGCAGATCGAGCTGGCTCGCGGGCAGATGGCCGGCGTTGGAACCGGGCACGGTGGTGTCCAGCGCGACCACGCGCCAGGCGCCCACGTCCGTCACCGGAACCGACCATTGCGGCAGTTCCTGGCGCATCACGGCCGGCAGGTCATGGTTGCCTGGCAGGCAGCGGATGCTGGCCTGCGCCAGGGCGGGCGCCTCGGACAGGACGCGCGCCAGCCGGCGATAGGCCGCGGCCTCGCCGTCCTGGGACATGTCGCCGGTCGCCAGCAGCAGATCGGGGTGCTTGCCGTCCGCCTCGATCTGGCGCAGCACCGCGCGCAGGCTGGCGTCCGTGTTGACGCCCAGCATCGAGGTTTCAGGTTCGCCAAACAGATGGCTGTCGGTCAGCTGGACCAGCATGGCGGGCGCATCGTCGCGCCGGGTCAGGGAATGGATCCGGGCCAAGTGCCGCTCCTGCAAAGTTTGTGCGATTCCACATTACCCAAAAAACATGGCGCGACGCGTATCGCTTGTCCGCATTGGGGTAACGAAACGTGCATTCTCCTCGATTCCTGGCAGTTCCTGCGCCGGTCCCGGAGGAAAAAGCCGCTATTCTTGTGGAACTTCACATAAGCTCCGCCCACAGAACATGGATGTAGGTTTTCTCGTATTCGGCCTGGCAGGTCTGCTGACGCTGGTCTGCTTCATGCCGCCCCTGGCCGGCCGCCTCAAGCTGCCCTATTCGGTGCTGCTGGCCATTGTCGGCTGTCTGCTCGGCATCATCGTGCACGTTCACGGCTGGGCGCCCAGCTGGATCGGTGACTTCCTGGATTCGCTGGAACGCTTCGAGATTTCGTCCGAAACCTTCCTGATGGTGTTCCTGCCGGTGCTCCTGTTCGAGACCGCGTTGTCCATGAACGTGCGGCGCCTGATGGACGACATCGGCCCTATCCTCATGATGGCGATCGTGGCCGTGGTCGTCTGCACCGTGGTGGTCGGGGTCACGCTGGATGCCATTTCGCCCTACGGGTTGGTGGTCTGCCTGCTGCTGGGCGCCATCGTCGCCACCACCGACCCCGTGGCGGTGGTGGGCATCTTCCGCGAAGTGGGCGCGCCCAAGCGCCTGACCACGCTGGTCGAAGGCGAAAGCCTCTTCAACGACGCGGCCTCCATTGCCTTGTACTCCGTGCTGTTGGCCGTGCTGGGCGGCCATGGCGAACTTACCGCCAGCGGCATCTTCAACGACTTCATCGTGCACTTCATCGGCGGCGGCGTGGCGGGTTTCGCCATGGGCCGGCTGGCTTGCTTCCTGTTCGCCTGGCTGCGCGGCTTTCCCACCGCGGAAATCACGCTGACCCTGACGCTGGCCTATCTGTCCTTCTTCATTTCCGAGCACTACCTGAACGTGTCGGGCGTGGTCGCCACCGTGATCGCCGGCCTGGTGGTGGGCTCCACCGGCCGCACGCGCATGTCGCCCACCACGTTCGAATACTTGTCCAGCGCCTGGGAGCAGTTCGGCTTCTGGGCCAACTCGCTGATCTTCCTGTTCGCGGCCATGCTGATTCCCAAGCTGATGGCGGCCGCCGACTGGCAGGAACTGGCGCTGGTGGCGGTGGTGTTCGTTGCCACGCTGGTGGCGCGCGCAATTGTGGTCTTCGGCCTGCTGCCCTTGCTGGGGCTGACCCGGCTGGGGACCAAGGTCAGCAATCCTTATAAGGTCGTCATGCTGTGGGGCGGCCTGCGCGGCGCCGTCTCGCTGGCGCTGGCGCTGGCCGTGACGGAGCAGACCGGGGTGGCCGAAGAGGCGCGCCAGTTCATCGCGGTGGCCACCACCAGCTACGTGCTGCTGACCTTGTTCATCAACGGCATCAGCCTGCGGCCGCTGATCCGCATGCTGGGCCTGAACCAGTTGTCCCCGGTGGAGCGCACCATCCGCAACCAGGCCCTGGCCGTGGCGCTGGAAGACCTGCAGGGCAAGACCGAAGAAGTCGCCAAGACCGAGCATATCGGCACCGAGGTCCGCGACCGCATCCGCGCCGTGTTCGACGCCAGCCTGACCAGCGTGCACGACGGCCAGGTCAGCCAGATGACGGACGACCAGCGCGTGGCGGTGGGACTGGCCATCGTGGCGCAGCGCGAAGAGGAAATGTTCTTCGACATCCTGAAGGCGCAGATCGTGGACTGGCGCATGGCCGAAACCTTGCTGGCGCGGGCCGAACGGCTGGAGGACGCGATCCGGCTGGGGGGCATTCCGGGCTTTGAGCGCGCCATCGTCGCCGACGTGCGCTATTCCACCGGTTTCCGGCTGGCCTTGCGCCTGCATTACCTGTTCGGCTTCCAGGGCTGGCTGGCGCGCGAACTGGGCCAGCGCTTCGCCAACCTGATGAGCAAGCGGTCGGTCGCGCAGCGCCTGATTGCCTTCGCGCGCGAACAGATCACCCCCCTGCTGGGCGAGGAAGCCACGCAGCGCATCGTGTCCCTGCACCAGCGCCGCCTGGACCTGATCGAAAACGCCATGCAGGCCCTGAACCTGCAATATCCGTCCTACGCCCAGTGGCTGCAGGAAAGCTACCTGGGCCGCGTGGCCCGCGAAATGGAGCGCATCCGTTACCGCGACATGCTTGAGCAGTTCCTGATCAGCGGCGAGGTCTACGCCGACCTGATGGCGCAGTTGAAGAGCCGCTGGGCCCACATCGACAAGCACCCGCCGCTGGACATCGAAATGAGCGCGGCCGACCTGATCAAACGCGTGCCGCTGTTCGAAGGCCTGTCCGCCGATTCCTTGCGGGCCATCAGCAAGCTGCTCAAGCCGCGACTGGCGTTGCCGGACCAGCGCGTGCTGACCAAGGGCCGCCATGGCGAAGAGATGTGTTTCGTGGCTTCGGGCGCCGTGGCAGTGCATCTGCCGGACAACACCATGATCGAACTGGGCAGCGGCGAATTCTTCGGCGAACTTGGCCTGCTCGGTGAAGAGCAGCTGATGCCCGAGGTGACGTCGCTGGGCTACAGCAAGCTGCTGATGCTGTCCTCGCGCGATTTCCACGCCCTGCTGGCGCGCGACGAGCATCTGCGCGAACGCATCCAGGTCGTGGCCAAGCAACGCCTGCGCGCGATCGAAGTGTGGAAGCAGTTTTCGCAGGCCAATGCCGCGCCCGCTCCGGTCCCCGCGCCGGCGTCGGCGCCCAGCCCGGCGCAGGCCGCCGAAGCCGCGGAAGCGGCGGGCGCGGCGTCCGGCACTGATACCCAAGCGGCGCGCGAGGCCGCGGGGGCGGATGCGCCGCCTGCAAGCGACCTCCCCGGGAATCTCGCCGGCAACGTCACGGACAACCCGGCGTTGGGCGAGCCGGGCATCGTTCCACGTTGATTCAGGGGGGCGGGGCTGCCCTCGAGGCTCAGGCCGGGATCTCGCCGGCCGCGCGGCGCTGCATGATGTCTTCGACGATCACCAGCGCTGCCTCAAGCGTGAATTCGCCTTCCGCCACCTGGCGCACGGCCGTGGCCGCGTCGATGGTGGCGATCTCCATCACCTCGCCGTCCCGGTTGGCGGGGCGCACGTCAGCCGCAAGCACGCAGGTGCTGGTCAGGACATCCTCGACCTGATAGCCCTCGGGCAGGCGGCGATGGATACGCAGAATGGTGCGCAGGGGCGAACGCTGCGTCAGGTCGGGCGCGTCCAGCCCCGCCTCTTCGCCGCATTCGCGCACCAGCGCCAGTTCCAGGTCCTCGCGGCTGCCGGCCAAGCCGCCGACCAAGGTGTCCCACATACCGGGATCGGTGGATTTGCTGAGCGCGCGGCGCGCTACCCACAGGCGGCCGTCCGGCGTCCATGCGTTCAGGTGCACGGCCTTGGTGAGCAGGCCCAGCGGCCGCACCGCCGCGCGTTCGATCACGCCCAGCGGCTCGTCGCCGTCCAGAACATCCAGCAATTCGTCGCGCCAGCCGCGTAGGCAGTTGGCTTGGCGCAACAGTTGCGCGGCCTGTTCAAGCACGCCGTTCAGGTTTGCGCCGGGCTGCAGGTCCGCGCCGATGCGCAGGCTCGCGCCGTCCGTTGCGATGCCGGGCGCATCGCGCAATGCATCGCACGCCGCATGCGTGGCCCAGCCGCAGCGACGCCCCGCTATATATAAAGCGCGCGCGCCTTCCGGGGCGGGCTCTTGCGCGCGGGCGCGCAGGTCGGCGTACAAGTCGGACAACTGCTTGGGCATCGTGAAACCGTGGTGATGATGTTGCCGACGATTTTATGCCACCCTGTTTACGGCGCGTGGTCAAGGGGCGCGGCCAGATGGGGGCGGGCCGGATGAATTCAAGGGCACTAACTTACATCTGTTTGCGCGTCCGCTATAATCCGCCAGTTTCTTTGTGATTTCGAGTGGGAACGACAGGGGCCGCTCTATCTCCCCGTCACGCCCTACCATCTAATAATTGCGCGTTGCCCGGTTCCGGCGACTTCCGCCACTAGCGAACGGACCTTCGCGCCGTGTTTCGAGGTAAGCATGAAGAAGTGGAGAGGGATACTGGGGGCTTGTGCGATGCTGATTGGCAGCGTGGCAGGTGCTCAGGTGCAAGACATGCCCGGCGGCCCGAAGGTCAATCAGCTCAACCTGCATGAAGGTGTCACGGCAATTTCGCGCGACATCATGTGGTTGCATTGGATGCTGCTCACGATCTGTATCGTGATCTTCATCGGCGTCTTCGGAGTGATGTTCTACTCCATCTGGGCGCACCGCAAATCGCGTGGCCACAAGGCCGCGACCTTCCATGAACATCTGGGCGTGGAAGTCGCCTGGACCGTCATCCCGTTCATCATCGTCATCGCCATGGCGCTGCCGGCCACCAAGACGGTGGTTGCGATGAAAGACACTTCCAGCGCCGACCTCACCGTGAAGGTCACCGGCTACCAATGGAAGTGGGGCTACGAGTACCTCGACGGCTCGGCCACCGGCATCAAGTTCCTCTCCACGCTCTCGACCCCGCGCGCTCAGATCGAGAACCGCGAACCCAAGGGCGAGTTCTACCTGATGGAAGTGGACAATCATCTGGTCGTCCCGGCGAACAAGAAGGTCCGCATCGTGCTGACCGCAGCCGACGTCATCCACTCGTGGATGATTCCGGACTTCGGCGTGAAGCAGGACGCCATCCCCGGCTTCCTGCGCGACACCTGGTTCAACGCCGACAAGCCCGGTATCTACCGCGGCCAGTGCGCGGAACTGTGCGGCAAGGATCACGCGTTCATGCCCATCGTCGTGGAAGTCATGGCGCAGGCCGACTACGACAAGTGGGTTGAAGACCAAAAGAAGAAGATGGCGGCAAACGCCGACGATCCCAATAAAGAGTGGACGGAAGCCGAACTGGTTGCCCGCGGCGAAAAGGTTTTCGCGGCGAATTGCGTTGCCTGTCACCAGGCCAACGGCAAGGGCATCCCGGGCAGTTTCCCCCCGCTCGACGGAGACAAGGTTGTTCTGGGCCCGAAGGCCGAACAGATCAACACCGTGCTGAAGGGCAAGCCCGGCACCGCGATGGCGGCATTCGGCGGGCAGCTCAACGATGTCGAAATCGCAGCGGTCATCAGCTATACGCGCCATGCCTGGAGCAATGCAGGCAAGGGGCAGGACCCGACGGTTCTACCGAAGGACGTGCAGGCTGCGCGCTGATTGCGCGCGCCTCGGCACACCCTCGCAGAACCGGTTCCGTTTAGTTAGAGATACCCTGCCGGCCCCGTCGATCGGGCCCGGCACTCAGCAGGAAGGAGTCCATCATGAGCAGCGTCACTGTAGACCACGTGTCGCCGGGCCACGGCCACGGTCACGATGACCACCACCACGCCATCCCCACCGGCTGGCGCCGCTGGCTTTTCGCCACGAACCACAAAGACATCGGGACGATGTATCTCATCTTCTCGTTCGTCATGCTGCTGGAAGGCGGCACGCTGGCACTGCTGCTGCGCACCGAGCTCTTCGAGCCGGGCCTGCAGTTCTTCCGCCCCGAACTCTTCAACCAGTTCACCACCATGCACGGCCTCGTCATGGTGTTCGGCGCGGTCATGCCGGCCTTCGTGGGCTTCGCCAACTGGATGATCCCGATGCAGATCGGCGCCTCCGACATGGCGTTCGCCCGCATGAACAACTTCAGCTTCTGGCTGCTGCCGGTGGCCGCGATCATGCTGACCGCCTCGTTCTTCGTGCCCGGCGGCGCCACCGCGGCCGGCTGGACGCTGTACGCGCCGCTGTCGCTGCAGATGGGCCCCGGCATGGACCTGGCGATCTTCGCGCTGCACATCATGGGCGCCTCGTCCATCATGGGCGCGATCAACATCATCGTCACGATCCTGAACATGCGCGCGCCCGGCCTGACGCTGATGAAGATGCCGCTGTTCTGCTGGACCTGGCTGATCACCGCCTTCCTGCTGCTGGCCGTGATGCCGGTGCTGGCCGCTGCCATCACCATGGTGCTGACCGACCGTCATTTCGGCACGGGCTTCTTCAACGCGGCCGCTGGCGGCGACCCGGTGCTGTACCAGCACGTGTTCTGGTTCTTCGGGCACCCCGAGGTCTACATCATGATCTTGCCGGCGTTCGGTATCGTGTCGGCCATCGTGCCCGCGTTCGCCCGCAAGAAGCTGTTCGGCTACGCCTCGATGGTTTACGCGACGGCTTCCATCGCCGTGCTGTCCTTCATCGTGTGGGCGCACCACATGTTCACCACCGGCATGCCGGTCACGGGTCAGCTCTACTTCATGTACGCCACCATGCTCATCTCCATCCCGACCGGGGTGAAGGTGTTCAACTGGGTCGCCACCATGTGGCGCGGCTCCATGACGTTCGAGACCCCCATGCTGTTCTCGATCGGCTTCATCTTCGTGTTCACCATGGGCGGTTTCACCGGCCTGATCCTGTCGGTGGCCCCGATCGACATCCAGGTCCACGACACCTACTACGTGGTCGCGCACTTCCACTACGTGCTGGTGGCGGGCTCGTTGTTTGCTCTCTTCGCCGGCGCCTACTACTGGGTGCCCAAGTGGACGGGCCGCATGTACAGCGAAAAGCTGGGCAAGCTGCACTTCTGGTCGACGCTGATCTCGTTCAACGTCACCTTCTTCCCGATGCACTTCCTGGGCCTGGCAGGCATGCCGCGCCGCTACGCCGACTACGCGGGCCAGTTCACGACGTTCCACCAGATGGCCACCATCGGCGCATTCTGGTTCGGCCTGTCGCAGCTGATCTTCCTGTGGGCGATGGTGCGTTGCTACATGGGCAAGGGCGAACCCGCCGCGGCCAAGCCGTGGGAAGGCGCCGAAGGCCTGGAATGGACCGTGCCGTCGCCGGCGCCGTTCCATACGTTCGAAACTCCGCCCGAAGTGAAGTAAGGCAGCCTTTCATGTTTCAGGTAGCACAGCAATGACACCCGAGCAGCGCCGCCGCAACAAGATCGCAGGTCTGGTCCTGCTGGCATTCGTCATTGCCGTGTTTGCCTGGACCGTGCTGCGCGGCTCGGCCCTGCTGTCGGGCGTCGCTGTCAGTTAGGCGCGGGCCATGAGCGACGACCTGCGCGAAACCTCCCAGCGCAAGCTGAGTTTCCTTCAGACGATGAAGGCGGTGGCGTGGGGGTTCTTCGGCGTGCGCAAGGGGGCGGGCCATCGGGAAGACGTCGCCAAGCTCAACCCGGTCCATGTGATCGTGGCGGGGCTGCTGGCAGCGGCTATCTTCGTTACTGTGCTGGTATTAATTGTGCGTTGGGCCGTTTCCAGCCTGACTTGAATCACTTAATTCTATAAATCTGTACCAGGGAGAAAGCCATGAGTGCAAGCCACTCGGTTCAAGGTAAAGAGGCACCGTATTACTTCGTGCCCGCCGACTCGGGTCATCCCGTGCGTACGGCTGTGGCGCTGCTGTTCATGGGCCTGAGCGCCGCGGCCTGGATCAACGGCGTCAGCTGGGCCAAATGGACCCTGCTGGCGGGCTTCATCGGTTTGATCGTGGTGTTGTACTACTGGTTTGGCGACGCCATCCACGAATCCGAGATCGGCCTGAACAGCAAGCGCATCGACGGTTCCTACCGTTGGGGCATGAGCTGGTTCATCTTCTCGGAAGTCATGTTCTTCGCGGCGTTCTTCGGCGCCCTCTGGTACACGCGCACCATCACCACGCCGTGGCTGGGCGACATGGACCACCGCCTGATGCTGTGGCCCGACTTCCAGGCCGTGTGGCCGAACTTCGGTCCTGCGGGCGTGGTCGAGCACTTCCAGACCGTCGGTCCGTTCTGGCTGCCCACCATCAACACGGCGCTGCTGCTGAGCTCCGGCGTCACGCTGACCATTGCCCACCATGCGCTGCGCGAAAACCATCGCGGCAAGACCATCTTCTGGCTGCTGGCCACCGTGGTCCTGGGCTTCGTCTTCGTGGCCTGTCAGGCTTACGAATACCACCACGCCTATACCGAACTGAACCTGAAGTTCAATTCGGGCGCCTACGGGTCGCTGTTCTACATGCTGACGGGCTTCCACGGCTTCCACGTGCTGCTGGGCGCCACCATGCTGACGGTCATTCTGATCCGCCTGATCCGCGGGCATTTCACGGCCGACCATCACTTCGGTTTCGAAGGCGCCGCCTGGTACTGGCACTTCGTGGACGTGGTGTGGCTGGGCCTGTACCTGTTCGTGTACTGGTTCTGATCGTTACGCGGAACCAATGAAGCGCGCCAGTTCTTGTGCGAGAACTGGCGCGTTTTACTCATCTGCGATCGTGCACTTGCGGGAACCCGCGGCCCGTATGCCTATCTAAGGCCTGTGCTTTCGATCCAGCCCATGTGATGGGCGAACAGCACGAACAGGAACAGGGCCACCGATAATCCGATGCGCACCGTCAGCGCGTTGACCGTTCGGCTGGTGGTTCCCTTGTCCCGCATCAGGTAGACCAGGGCCGATGCCAGGCTGGCCAGAATCCCGATAAAGGCCAGGACGACGAAAACGCGCATGGTGGTCTCCGGACGAATCAGAGTAGTTATTGTAGAAATATGGCCCGACCGCATTCAACCCGATACACGGTAGCCGCCTTGCTGTTGCTGGGTGCCGCCGTGGTCATCCTGGCATCGCTGGGGCAATGGCAATTGCGCCGCGGCGATGAGCGACGCGCCATTCTGGCCGCTATCGAAGCGGGCCGCAAGCAAGCGCCGCTGCCCTTGAGCCCGGCTACCGACCCCGCCGATATGACTGCCTGGCGTTCGGCCCAGGCTACCGGGGTCTGGCTGCCGCAATTCAGTGTACTGCTGGACAACCGCAACCATGACGGCAAGCCCGGCTATTGGCTGGCCACGCCGCTGCTGCTGGACGCCGATGCGCGCCGCGCCGTACTGGTGCTGCGCGGCTGGATTCCGCGCGTCATGGGGGTTCAGGGCCAGGGCCCCTCGCAGCCGCCGCTGCCCGTCACGCCCGAAGGGCCGCAGACGGTGACGGGCGAGCTGTCGCCTCGCGTGCCGCGTCTGTTCGAGATCTGGTCGCTGGGAGGGTCGGAGCAGTCCGCCTTGCCGGCCTCGCTGCCCGTGGCGGGCGGCGTCTTGCCGCAGGTGCAGAACCTGCCGCTGGACGCATACGCCAAATCCACCGGCCTGGCCCTGCTGCCCACGGTGCTGTCGCAGGCCGCGGGCAACGCGGACGATGGCCTGGTGCGCGACTGGCCGCAGCCGTCCGTGGACTTTCAGCAGAACACGTCCTATGCCGTACAGTGGTTTGCTTTTGCCTCGATTGCCGCCGTCGCATGGCTGGTGGTGCTGGGGGGCGCCATCCGGCGCATGCGGCGCGCGCAGAACGCGCCGGGCGCCTGACCGGGACGCCGACTCTTAACCCGCAAGACGACAGGATACACAGTGGCTCGCGACCTTTCCTCTACCAAGCCCGCACGCAAGCGCTCCCTGATGCCGATGCTGCTGGTGTTCCTGTGCTCGCTCGCACCCATCGTCGCGGCGGTCGTGGTCTACATGAATCCGCAATGGTGGCCCGATGAGTCCAGCAATTACGGCGCGCTCCTGAATCCGCAGCGGCCCATGCCCGCGGCCGCGGAGTTGCGCCTGACCACGCTGGACGGCCAGCCCTTCGACCTGCAGAGCCTGAAGGGCAAATGGTTGCTGGTGGCCGCCGATGGCGGCGCCTGCCCGGAAAGCTGCGCCCGCAAGCTCTTCATCGCGCGCAACAGCCATGCCAGCCAGGGCAAGAACGTTGACCGGCTGGCGCGCGTCTGGTTCATCACCGACGATGCGCCCGTGCCGGACAAGGTGCTGGAAGCCTACAAAGGCACGGTCATGGTGCGCGCCAATCCAGACCAATTGGCGCGGTTCCTGCTGGCGCGCGATACTGCGGCGGGCCAGCCCGGGCTGGAGGCGCCGATCTGGGTGATCGACCCGCTGGGCAACCTGATGATGCAGTACCCTGCCGAGGCCGATGGCGTGAAGGTGCGCAAGGACATCAGCAAGCTGGTCTACAGCTCGAGAATAGGCTGAGCCTCGGGCTGGCATGGTTTCAATGCGTCGCGCGCATCGCGCGCGGCGTTGCAGATTGGATGTTTATGGAAATCGAACGCATCAAAGCGCGTTATCGCAAGCTTGTTTTCTTTACCTGGTTCCTGACGCTGGACCTCATCATGTTCGGCGCTTTCGTGCGGTTGACGGATTCCGGCCTGGGTTGCCCCGATTGGCCCGGCTGCTACGGCAGCGTGACGCCGCTGGGCGCGATGGGCGACATCCACGAGGCATCGCAGGCCATGCCTTTCGGCCCGGTCACCTTGTCCAAGGCCTGGATCGAAATGATCCACCGCTATGTCGGCACCATCCTGGGCATGCTGATCATCGGCATCGTCTACATGGCGTGGCGTTACCGCGGCCAGCTGGGCCGTTCGCCCAAGTTGGCCGTCGTGACGCTGATTGCGGTTTGCGTGCAGGGCGCGTTCGGCGCCTGGACCGTGACCCACAAGCTGATGCCCGTTGTCGTGACCGCGCACCTGGTGTTCGGCCTGTCGGTGCTGGCGCTGATGACCTGGCTGTCGGCGCGCGAGCGTCCGCACCTGGCCGTGGCGGCTGCGGCCGCACGCTGGAAACCCTGGGTGGCCGGGGGGTTTGCGCTGCTGCTGGTGCAGGTGACCCTGGGCGGTTGGGTCAGCACCAATTACGCCGCGCTGGCCTGCATGGATTTCCCCATGTGCCACGGAGCCTGGGTGCCGGAAATGGATTTCCATGGCGGCTATTCGATCATCCGGGCCTTGGGCGAATTGCCATCGGGCGAGATGATTTCCCAGCCGGCGCTGACCGCGATCCACTGGGTCCACCGCAATTTTGCCTTCGTGGTGTTCCTGTACCTGGGCATACTGGCCTGGCGCCTGCGCGCCGAGCCCGGCTTGCGCGGACCGGCCACGCTGATGCTGGCGCTGCTGGGCGCGCAGCTGCTGACCGGCTTGACCACGATCTTTTTCCAGTGGCCGCTGTTGATCGCGGTGCTGCACAATGGAGGCGCCGCCGGCCTGACCCTGGCCGCGGTGGTGTTGATGGTGCGTTTGTCCACAGCTGGACGTGCGCCCGCCGGGGGCTACGGCCCCAATTCGGTGCGCGTTTAAAATAGGGCCCACTATGACCAGTATTGCCGCTCCCCAGCCCGGATTGTTCCGCCAGTATTTCGTCCTCACCAAGCCGCGTGTGACGCAGTTGGCGGTGTTTTGCGCCGTGATCGGCATGTTCCTGGCGGCGCCCGGCATTCCGGACATGCGCCGCGTGCTGTTCGGCACCCTGGGCATCTGGCTGCTGGCCGCGGCCGCTTTCGCCATCAATTGCCTGATCGAACAGGAAATCGACGCCCGCATGCTGCGTACCGCGCGCCGCGGCACGGCGCGCGGCACGATTTCGGCTTTCCAGGTGCTGAGCATGTCCGGCCTGCTGGGCGGCGCCGGCATGTTCGTGCTGTATCACCTGGTCAACCCGCTGACCATGTGGCTGACCTTCGCCACCTTCGTGGGTTACGCCGTCATCTATACCGTCATCCTGAAGCCGCGTACGCCGCAGAACATCGTCATCGGCGGCCTGTCGGGCGCCATGCCGCCCGCGCTCGGTTGGGCGACCGTGGCGGATTCGGTGCCGGCCGAGGCCTGGATCCTGGTGCTGATCATCTTCATCTGGACGCCGCCGCACTTCTGGGCGCTGGCGCTTTACCGCAACCACGATTACGCCAAGGCCGGGCTGCCGATGCTGCCGGTCACGCACGGCAACCAGTTCACGCGCCTGCACATCCTCTTGTACAGCGTTGCGCTGGTCGCCACCACGCTGTTGCCCTATGCCATCCGCATGAGCGGCGAACTCTACCTGGTTGCCGCGCTGGTGCTGGGCGGCATGTTCGTCTCCTATGCATGGCGGCTCTATCGCGCCTACAGCGACGAGCTGGCGCGCAGCATGTTCCGTTTTTCCATTCTCTACCTGGCGCTGCTGTTCGGCGCCCTGCTGGTGGACCACTGGGTCGGCCTGCTGCGCTGATCCCCTGGAGGTTGTCGATGTCCGTGTTTTCCACCAGCCGCCGGCTGGTCCTGCGCCTGGGCGCAGCCGCTGCTTTCACCGCCGCCCTGGCCGCCTGCGGCGACAGCGCGCCCGTATTCAAGGGCAGCGACATCAGCGGCACCCAATTGGGTCGCGGCATGGAGCTGGTCGATTACAACGGCAAGACGCGCCAGCTGTCCGATTTCGCCGGCAAGGTGGTGGTCGTGTTCTTTGGCTTCACGCAGTGTCCGGACGTGTGCCCGACCTCGCTGGCCGAGCTGACCGAAGTCATGAAGAAGCTGGGGCCGGACGCCGACCGCGTCCAGGTGCTGCTGATTTCGGTGGATCCCGAGCGCGATACGCCCGAGGTCCTCAAACAGTACGTCACCGCCTTCGATCCGCGCTTCCTGGGGCTGACCGGCACGCCGGACCAGGTAAAGAAGGCCGCCGCATCCTTCAAGGCCTATTACGCCAAGGCGCCGACCAAGGACGGCAGCTACACCATGGACCACACGGCCGCGTTCTACCTGCTGGACGGCAAGGGCGAATCGCGCGTGCTGGCCAACAACAACATCGGGGTGGAAGCCCTGACGCAGGATATCAAGGCCCTGCTCAAGGGCTGATCAGGCGGCCGTGCTGGCTTACTTGCCGGCGGCGGCCCAGCCGGCAAGCGCGGCGCGGGCCGGCTCGCTCAGTTCTGCGGCAGGGATCTCGCGCCGGTGCGCCATGATCATGAGCGCGTAAGGGGTGGCCAGCGCGGCAGCCTCGGGACACAGGCGGGATTCGTCGCCCACCGACGGCGAAATATTGCGCCAGTAGTTGATGGCCTGTTCGAGCTGGGGCAGGGTAATGGGATCCATCCGCCTATTGTCCACGAATGGGAATGGCTGTCCACCGGCCCGCGTCCTGCAAAGAAGCGTCACCATCGCAACACGCCGAAACCGTGCCTGGGTGCTATACCACTGCCGGTTAGTAACGATGGAGCATCGTCATGAATACATCCGCCAAAATTGAATCTGCGCGCCGCGCCATCCATCCCCTGGTCGCTGCCGCGGCGATCGCCGTCATCGTCATGTGTACGGTGGGCGTGGCCGCCGTGATGGGCTGGCTGCCCTCGCCTTCGGCCAACCCGCATGCCGACGAACCCGTGGTCGAGGCCGGTCCCGAAGACGCCAACCTGGCGCCCGCGCCGCAGGCCGCCGTGCCGCCCGCGCCCGCGCAAGGGGCGCAGGCGTCCGCTGCGCCGCGTCCCCAGGCTCAGGCCCAGGCGCCGGCTCCCGCCCAGCGCCCCGCGCCCCAATCGCCAGCGCCGCAAGCCTGCGCCACCTGCGGCGTGGTGGAATCGGTCCGACAAGTGCAGGTACCCGTCAAGGACAATAGCGACCACCTCATCGGCACCATCGGCGGCGGCGTGGTCGGCGGCGTCGTGGGCAACCAGTTCGGCGGCGGCAGCGGCAAGACGGCCCTGACCGTGCTGGGCGCGGTGGGCGGCGCTTTGGCAGGCCGTGAAGTTGAGCGTAATATCAGACAGCAACAAACGGTGACGCACTATGAACTCACGGTGCGCATGAATGACGGCAGCACGCGCCAATTCCGCAGCGCGCAGCCGTTCGCTTTTGCGTCGGGCGATCATGTGCGCGTGGAGAACAATCAGCTGCTGCGCGGATGATCCCGCCTGCCGGCGACATCTGTCTTAGGGGAGACCAGGAATGAGCGACCAACACACGAACCCGTTCGTTCTGCCCGGCATGGGCCAGCATTCCGACCTGTCGGGCAACCCGCTCCTGGCCAGCATGGAAATGATGCGCCAGGCCTGGGCGGGCCTGACCGGACCTGGAGGCCTGGCCAGCAGCCTGCCCATGGCTCCCCCGATGAACCTGGAAGACCTGGACCGCCGCATCGCGGAACTCCGCTCCGTGGAAAACTGGCTGCGCATGAACCTGTCCATGCTGTCCAGCACGATCCAGGGCATGGAAGTCCAACGCTCCACCATCAGCACGCTGCGCGCCTTCGTGGACAGCGCCGCCAATCTGGACATGGGCGCCTTCCAGGACAGCGGCGCGGCTTCGCCGCTGGAAGTCGTGCTGGGCTTGAAGCCCGGCCCCAAGTCCGCGGCCAAGGCGACGGCCTCCAGCCCTGCCGCCGAAAGCGGCAAGGCCAAGGGCGAAGAGCCCGCAGGGCAGCAGCAATCCGCCGCGCCGGGCATGAGCGAACAAATGGGCGCCGCGGCGCAATCCGCTTCCAAGGCCTGGTGGGACCTGCTGCAGCAGCAGTTCAACCAGATCGCCGCTGCCACTGCGGCTTCCATGCCGGCGGCACCTGCAGCTCCTGGCGCCGATGCCGCGGCCAAACCCAAGCCGGGCGAATCCAAGGCCGCGGCCGCGCCCGCAGCCAAGGCGTCCAAACCGGCGGCCCGCAAGTCCGCCGCGCCCCGCAAGGCCGCCAAGAAAACCGGACCGGACGCCAACTAGCGTCGGTCCTCTCTTTAAATCGTCGGGCGAGACGGCCGCAAGGCCTCTCGACCGCCACTCAACATACTGGAACCTATGCTTAACGTAGTAATTCTTGCCGCCGGACTGGGTAAACGCATGCAGTCCGATCTCCCCAAAGTTCTGCACACGCTGGCTGGCAAGCCGATGCTGGGCCACGTGCTGGACAGCGCGCGCCAACTGAAGCCGGCGCGCATCATCGTTGTGGTCGGCCACGGTGCGGACCGCGTCAAACAGGCCTACGAAGGCCAGGCGGACCTGCACTTCGTGTTGCAGCAGCCGCAGCAAGGCACCGGCCACGCCGTGCAGCAGGCCGTGCCGCTGCTGCTTGAAGGCGATGGCAAGGACGACGTGACCCTGGTGCTGTACGGCGACGTGCCGCTGGTGCAGCCCGAGACCCTGCAGCGCCTGTTGGACGCGCGCGGCACTGGCGCCGCCGTGCTGACCGAGGTGCTGGCGGATTCCACCGGCTACGGCCGCATCGTGCGCGACGCCAGCGGCAACGTGTGCCGCATCGTTGAACACAAGGACGCCTCGGACTCCGAGCGCGAGATCAAGGAAGTGAACACCGGCATCCTCAGCGCGCCGACCGCGAAGCTGAAGGACTGGCTGTCCCGCATCGACAACAACAACGCCCAGGGCGAGTACTACCTGACCGACGTGGTCGGCCTGGCGGTGGTCGACGGCGTGCCGGTGGGCGCGGCCCAGCCCGGTGCGTCCTGGGAAACGCTGGGCGTGAACAGCCGCGTGCAGCAGGCCGAACTGGAGCGCCGCTGGCAGGCCGAGCAGGCTCGCCGCCAGCTGGAAGCCGGCGTCACGCTGGCCGACCCCGCGCGCTTTGACGTGCGCGGCTCGCTCACCTGCGGACGCGACGTGTTCATCGACGTGGGCTGCGTGTTCGAAGGCCAGGTGTCGCTGGCCGACGGCGTGCGCGTGGGCCCGCACTGCGTGCTGCGCGACGTCAGCGTTGGCCCGGGCACGCACATCGAGGCCTATAGCCATCTGCAGCAGGCGCAGGTCGGCCGCGATGCGCGCGTCGGCCCCTACGCCCGTCTGCGTCCGGGCGCCGAACTCGGCGACCGCAGCCACGTCGGCAACTTCGTCGAGATCAAGAAGAGCGTGCTGGGCGAGGACAGCAAGGCCAACCACCTGGCCTACATCGGCGACGCCGACATCGGCGCGCGCGTGAACGTGGGCGCGGGCACCATCACCTGCAACTATGACGGCGTGAACAAGCACCGCACCGTCATCGAGGACGACGCCTTCATCGGCTCGGACACGCAACTGGTGGCGCCGGTGCGCGTCGGCCGCGGCGCCACGCTGGGCGCAGGCACCACCCTGACCCGCGACGCGCCGGCCGAGAAACTGACGGTGTCGCGCGCCAAGCAGGTCACCGTCGACGGATGGCAGCGCCCGGTCAAGAAATCGTGACGGGGCAGAGCGGAGAGGCGCCGGCCAACGGCGCCAAGCCCGCGCCGCCCGACGGCCTGCCGACGCCGCGCCGTTACTGGGCGGCGGCCACCGTGATGACAGGCATCAGCCTGTCGGTTCTGGATACCACCATCGCCAACGTGGCGCTGCCCACGATCGCCGTCGACCTCAACGCGTCGCCTGCCCAGGCGGTCTGGATCGTGAACGCCTACAACCTGGCGGTGGTGATGATGCTGCTGCCCTTGTCGGCGCTGGCCGAGCGCATCGGCTTTCGCCGCATGTTCACCTTCGGCCTGATGCTGTTCACCCTGGCCTCGCTGGGCTGCGCCCTGGCCGGCACGCTGTGGCAGCTGACCGCGGCGCGGGTGTTCCAGGGCATAGGCGCGGCGTCGCTCATGTGCATGTTCGGCGGACTGGTGCGCAACATCTACCCGTTGAAGCTGCTGGGGCGCGGGATAAGCATCAACGCCACCACCGTGGCCATCATGTCGGTGCTGGGACCGACCATCGGTTCGGCCATCCTGTCGGTGGCGCCCTGGCCCTGGATCTTCGCCGTCAACCTGCCGATCTGCGCGCTGACGATGCTGGGCCTGCGGCATCTGCCGGAAGTACCGCGCAACAACGTGAAGCTGGACTGGATCAGCGCGCTGCTGTGCATGCTGACCCTGGGCGTCTTCATTTCGGGCGTGGACATGATGGGCATGGACCTGCTGCGCGGCATCGGCCTGGTGGCGATCGCCACGGTCATCGGCCTGGTTCTGGTGCGGCGCGTGGGCAAGCAGCCAGCGCCGCTGGTGCCGGTGGATCTGCTGCGCATCCGTCCGCTGGCCTTTGCGGTAGGCGCCTCGGCCTGCACCTTCGCCGCGCAGATGGCGTCCTACGTGTCCCTGCCGTTCTATTTCCAGCAGGTGCTGGGGCGGCCGTATCTGGAGGTGGGCATGCTGATGGGCGCCTGGCCCGTGGGCACCGCCATCATCGCCCCGCTCGCGGGGCGGCTGTCCGACCGCTATTCGGCCGCCACGCTCAGCGGCATGGGCGCGGCGGCGATGGTGGTCGGCATGCTGTGGCTGGCGGCGCTGCCGGCCACGGTGTCGAACTGGCCCATCATCGCGGGCATGTTCGTGGCGGGGATGGGCTTCGGCTTCTTCCAGACGCCCAACAACCGCGCCATGCTGTCGGCCGCGCCCCGTTCGCGTAGCGGCGCGGCGGGCGGCCTGCAGGCCACCACCCGGGTCTTCGGCCAGAGCTTCGGCACGGCGCTGGTCGCGATCGCGTTCAGCATCAGCCTGGCCCATGGCCCTGGCCTGGCGCTGGTGCTGGGGACCATCTGCGCCGGGCTGGCGGTGGTGGTCAATACGGTTCGCTTCAGCAAGTTGCGGCCCTAGGGCGGTCCCGCGAGGCCGCCATTGTGGCGCCGGCGGGCTTGGGCCCCCGGCCGCTTCTATAATGACGGCCGGCGCCGGATTGAGTCATCTGGCGCAACGATTACCTATTTTGAAGGCGTTCAGGCATGAAGATCACGGTCGTGGGTACCGGTTACGTGGGGTTGGTGTCGGGGGCGTGCCTGGCCGACATGGGCAACGACGTCATGTGTCTGGACGTGGACGCGGCGAAGATCGCCCTCTTGCGCCAGGGCGGCATTCCCATCTATGAGCCGGGCCTCGAAGACCTGGTGCGCCGCAACGTGCAGGCGGGCCGCCTGCATTTCACCGACGACGTCGCGCAGAGCGTGGCTTTCGGCGACGTGCAGTTCATCGCCGTCGGCACCCCGCCCGGCGAGGACGGTTCGGCCGACCTGAAATACGTGCTGGCCGCCGCCCAGAACATCGCTCGCCACATGACGTCGCGCAAGCTCATCGTGGACAAGTCCACCGTGCCGGTGGGCACGGCCGACAAGGTGCGCGATGTCGTGGCGCGTGAATTGGCCGCACGCGGCGTGGACATCCCCTTCAGCGTGGCGTCCAACCCCGAGTTCCTGAAGGAAGGCGCCGCCATCAACGACTTCATGAGCCCGGACCGGGTCGTGGTCGGCGCGGACGACGACTACACCATCGGCGTCATGCGTCGCATCTACGAGCCCTTCCAACGCACCCACGACCGCCTGATGGTGATGGACGTGCGTTCGGCCGAGCTGACCAAGTACGCCGCCAACGCCATGCTGGCCACGCGCATTTCCTTCATGAACGAAATGGCGAACCTGGCTGAAGCCCTGGGCGCGGATATCGAACAAGTGCGCCGCGGCATCGGCGCCGACCCGCGCATCGGCTATCACTTCCTGTATCCCGGCGCGGGCTACGGCGGCTCCTGCTTCCCCAAGGACGTGCAGGCGCTGGTCAACACAGCCGCCGAGAACGCCTTGCCCATGCGCGTCATCGAGGCCGCCGAGGCTGCCAACCACGCGCAGAAATTCCGCCTGTCCGAAAAACTGGTGGCGCGTTTCGGCGAAGACCTCAAGGGCCGCAAGATCGCGCTGTGGGGCCTGTCCTTCAAGCCCAACACCGATGACATGCGCGAAGCGCCCAGCCTGACAGTCATCGCCGAACTGACGCGCCGCGGCGCCGAGGTGCGCGCCTATGACCCCGTCGCCATGCACGAGGCCGCGCGCGCGCTGGCCGGCAAGCCCGGCATCAGCTTCGCCACCGACATGTACGACGCGCTGGACGGCGCCGATGCGCTCCTGATCGCGACCGAATGGAAGGTCTTCCGCGCGCCCGACTTCGATCGCGTCAAAGCCCTGCTCAAGACTCCGCTTATCATCGACGGCCGCAATCTCTACACGCCCGCGGACGTGCGCGGCCTGGGCTTCGAGTACTCGGGCATCGGCCGCGCATGAAGATCCTGCAACTGAACTTCGAGAAGGGCTGGCGCGGCGGCGAACGGCAGACGCTGTACTGCATGCGCGCATTCCGCAAGGCTGGCCACGACGTCGAAGTGATGTGCCGCGAAGGCGCGCCCTTGGCCGAGCGCGCGCGCCAGGAGGGCTTCGTGGCCCATACCTGCCGCAACGTGCCGGGGCAGCTGGCCTTCCTGGCCGGCGCCGGCCGCTACGACATAGTTCATGCCCAGACCGCCAACACCATCACCTGGGCGGTCCTCACCAAATGGCTGCACCGCCGGCCGGTGGCGTTTTCCCGCCGCACGTCCTTCGTGGTCAAACCCGGCGACGAATGGAAGACCGGCTTCAAGTGGCGCCACGCCGACCTGTTCGTGGCGATCAGCGAGATGGCCGCCGGCGAGCCGCGCCGCCTGGGGATCGAGCCCGTCATCATCCGCAGCGCCGTCGAGCCGCACCAGATCGACACCGAGAATGTCGCCCAGCTGGTGCGGGAATTCGATCTGGCCGGCAGGAAGGTCATGGCCACGTCGGCCGCGCTGATCCGCGACAAGGACCCGGTCACGCTGGTGCGCGCCGTGGCCGAATTGGCCAAGACGCGCCGCGACTTCGTGTTCCTGCACTTCGGCGCCGGCGGCGACCGCGAGCAGCAGGCCAAGGATGAGGCGCGCAAGCTCGGCATCGAGGACGTCTATCGCTTCGCCGGCTTTCGCAAGGGCGTGGAAGATTTCTACAGCATCCTCGACGTGTTCGTCATGAGCTCCGAGGAAGAGGCCCTGGGCAGCAGCGTGCTGGATGCTTTCCTGCAACGCGTGCCTGTGGTGTCCACCGATGCTGGCGGCCTGAAGGAAAGCCTGGCCGACGGACGCGGCGTGCTGTGCGCCGTGGGTGATTTCCAGGCCATGGCGCAGGGCATGGCGCGCTGCCTGGACGACGCGGCCTTCCGCCAGGAAGTCACCGAGCGCGCCTATGCCTACGTGCGAGACGAGCACGACGTGCAGAAGATGGGCAACCGCTACCTAGCGCAGTTCGAGCGCCTGATCGCCCGCCGCTGATCCGACCTGCCTCAGGTCCGCAGGTCTATCCGGGTCTCGAACTTGGCGCGATGCACCGAGAAGAACGTGCGCACATTGCGCACGTTGGCCTGCGCGGTGAAAGCGCGGTGCACCAGCGCGTGATAGGCCGGCATGTCCTTCACCTGCGCGATCACCACGAAATCCGGCCCGGGCGATACCCGGTAGCACTGCAGCACCGCGGACTCGGCCAGCATGCTTTGCTCGAACGCGTCCAGGCTCTCAGCCGCCTGCACGTCCAGCGTGATCTCGACGATGGCGGTCAGCGTGCTGCCCAGCTTTTCCGCCGCCAGGATGGCCACCTGCCTGTCTATCACCCCTTCATCCACCAGCCGCCGCACCCGCCGCAGGCAGGTCGGAGGCGAGGCATGCACGCGTTGCGCCAGCTCTTGGTTGGTCAGCGAGCTGTCTTCTTGTAACTGTTCAAGAATGCGCCGGTCCAGATCATCCAGCTCTGGCAGGGAAATCTGTGCGTTTTGCATGATTAATTTCAAAAAAATGATCTAGAAGAAATATTATTTAATCACAATCATGTAAGGGAATTAACTTCCATTTTTTACTGCATAAAGAAATCAAATTTCTTGCGGGGACGAGCACAATGCGTCGGTACACGAACTTACCGGAGCACTCTCCTATGTGCGGCATTGTTGGCGCCGTCGCCCAGCGCGACATCACCCCGATCCTCGTTGAAGGCCTCAAGCGCCTTGAGTACCGCGGCTACGACTCCTGCGGCGTCGCCGTCTACGCCGACGGCCATCTGCGCCGCACGCGCAGCACGCAACGCGTGGCCGAATTGGCCGAACAGGTTGCGCAGGACAAGGTCAGCGGCTTCACCGGCATCGCCCACACCCGCTGGGCTACCCACGGCGTGCCGGCCACGCACAATGCCCACCCGCACTTCTCGCGCCTGGGCAACGACGAGCCGCGCATCGCGCTGGTCCACAACGGCATCATCGAGAACCACGACGAACTGCGCGCCGAGCTGCAGGCCGTGGGCTATGTCTTCGAAAGCCAGACCGATACCGAAGTGATCGCGCACCTGGTCAACCACCTGTATGCCGGCGACCTGTTCGAAGCCGTGCAGAACGCCGTGCGCCGCCTGCATGGCGCCTACGCCATCGCCGTGTTCTGCCGCGACGAGCCGCACCGCGTGGTCGGCGCGCGCCAAGGCTCGCCGCTGGTCGTGGGCGTGGGCCAGAACGAGAACTTCCTGGCTTCCGACGCGCTGGCCCTGGCCGGCACCACCGACCAGATCATCTACCTGGAAGACGGCGACGTCGTCGACCTGCAGCTCTCGCGCGTCTGGATCGTGGACGCCAACGGCAAGAACGTGGACCGCGAAGTCCACACCGTGCACGTGCATACCGGCGCGGCCGAACTCGGCCCTTACCGCCACTACATGCAGAAGGAAATCTTCGAGCAGCCGCGCGCTGTCGGCGACACGCTGCAGGACATCGAAGCCATCACGCCCGAACTCTTCGGCGACCAGGCCTACAAGATCTTCAAGGACGTCGATTCCCTGCTGATCCTGGCCTGCGGTACCAGCTACTACGCGGGCCTGACCGCCAAGTACTGGATCGAGTCCATCGCCAAGATCCCCGTGGCCGTGGAAATCGCCAGCGAATACCGCTATCGCGACAGCGTGCCCAACCCGCGCTCGTTGGTGGTCACGATCTCGCAGTCCGGCGAAACCGCCGACACCCTGGCCGCGCTCAAGCATGCGCGCTCGCTGGGCATGGAAAACACGCTGACCATCTGCAACGTGTCCACCAGCGCCATGGTGCGCGAGTGCAAGCTGTCGTACATCACGCGGGCCGGCGTCGAGATCGGCGTGGCTTCCACCAAGGCCTTCACCACCCAGCTCACCGCGCTGTTCCTGCTGACCCTGGCATTGGCCCAGGTGCGCGGCCACCTGACCGAAGAGCAGGAAGCCGAACACCTGAAGGCGCTGCGCCACCTGCCCGTGGCCATCGGCTCGGTGCTGGCCCTGGAGCCCCAGATCATGGCCTGGGCCGACCGCTTCGCCTCCAAGGAAAACGCCCTGTTCCTGGGCCGCGGCATGCACTACCCGATCGCCCTGGAAGGCGCGCTCAAGCTCAAGGAAATCAGCTACATCCACGCCGAAGCCTACCCGGCCGGCGAACTCAAGCACGGCCCGCTGGCCCTGGTGACCGAGCACATGCCCGTGGTCACCATCGCGCCCAAGGACGAACTGCTGGAAAAGCTGAAGTCCAACATGCAGGAAGTGCGCGCGCGCGGCGGCGAGCTGTATGTCTTCGCCGATGCCGACAGCAAGATCCAGAGCGCCGAAGGCATGCACGTGATCCGCATGCCCGAGCACTACGGCAAGCTTTCGCCCATCCTGCACACCATCCCGCTGCAGCTGCTGTCGTACCACACGGCGTGCGCGCGAGGCACGGACGTGGACAAGCCGCGTAATCTGGCCAAGAGCGTGACGGTGGAGTAAACCCGGATCGTCGCTGCCATATCGAGCAAAAAGCCCACCCGCCCGGTGGGCTTTTTGCTTTTTGGGGCGGCGCGTGTGCGAATACTTACTTGTCCGGGGAGCGGGAGTCAGGCTTTGTTATTTCTGAATAATGACTGTAGCCAGGCTGTTTTTGAATATGACATTGCGCCGAGCTATTAATAAATAACCCCGCGCCGCCATTATGTTTTTTCATTTTGGTTAAACCGGACCAACAAAAACCCTTTTATATATTTGCTAACAATCTCGTTGGCCGGCCATGTTGCGGTTTATGTAATGAATGTAATTGTTTGAGGGATTTCCCGGGGTTTATTGCGACGAATCCGACTTACTTGCACAGCAATAAAAATATTTAGAAAGAATTTTGCTGTTTGCCACCTATACGATTCGTTGGCTCGCCGCTTGGTACGCCTAATCAAGTATCGAGCTGTAAATATTCTTAAGCAATACGCCCGCCCGAACCGGGGCAAACATATTCGATTCTGCATCGATTTCGTGCCCCCGGGTGTCAATTTCTAGTGTCTTCGACACGACGAAAACAGTGAGGTCCCCCGTGGTAAAGAGAATCGCAGTGTGTGGCCTTGGATATGTCGGCCTGCCCGTAGCCGTCGCATTTTCCAAGCGCTTTGATGTCATCGGCTTTGACGTGGACAAGCGGAGAATCGCACGGCTGAAAGAGGGTGATGACTGGACCGGCGAGATCGAACGCGACGTGTTGCTTGCCTCCCCGATGCAGTTCACCGACCAGATCTCGGAACTGGAAGGCTGCGATTTCTTCGTCGTGGCCGTACCGACCCCCGTCGACGAAAAGAACAACCCCGATTTTTCGCTGCTGGTGCGCGCCTGCCGCTCGATCGGCCCCGTGCTGCGCCCCGGCTGCATCGTGGTTTTTGAATCCACCGTCCATCCCGGCGCCACCGAGGAAATCTGCGGACCGGAGCTGGAGAAGGTGTCCGGCCTGCGTTGCGGCGTCGATTTCAAGCTGGGCTACAGCCCCGAGCGGATCAATCCGGGCGACCGCGAGCATCCGCTGGAGAAGATCGTCAAGATCGTGTCCGGCCAGGACGAGGAGTCGCTGGAAGTCATTGCCGGCGTGTACGAGAAGATCATCGATGCCGGCGTGCACCGCGCCTCCTCCATCAAGGTCGCCGAGGCGGCGAAGGTGCTGGAGAACACGCAGCGCGACATCAACATCGCGCTGATGAACGAAATGTCGAAGATCTGCGATCTGGTCGGCATCCGCACCTCGGAAGTGCTGGCAGCCGCCGGCACCAAGTGGAACTTCCTGAAGTTTTCGCCTGGTCTCGTGGGCGGTCACTGCATCGGCGTCGATCCGTACTACCTGACGTCCAAGGCGCAGGAGCTGGGCTATCACCCCGAGGTCATCCTGTCGGGCCGTCGCATCAATGACGGCATGGCCAGCCACGTCGCTTCGCGAGTGGTCCAGACCCTGGCCCGCAACGGCCGCCTCAATGCCACGACCCGCGTCGGCATCCTGGGCATGACGTTCAAGGAAAACGTGCCCGACATCCGCAACTCCAAGGTGGTCGATCTTTACAACGCCCTGGGCGCCTACGGCATCACCCCGGTCGCGTGCGACCCGATGGCCGATCGGGAACAGATGGAGCACGAGTACGGCATCAAGCTCGTCGAGCGCGACCAGTTCCGCGACATGGATGTGCTGATCCTGGCGGTGCCGCACCGTGAAACCATGAACACCTTTTGGGACGACCTGCCGACGCTGGTCAAGAGCGACGGCATGGTGTGCGACCTGAAGTCCGTGCTCGACAGCAAACGGCTTCAGTCCGACCTCCTGTACTGGACTCTTTAAGTTCAGGCTCACTATCGATCACTAGAGGAGAGCCTCCGAATGGCTGCTTTTACCACCGCTCCGATTGGAACCTGCCGCATCCATACGCCGCTGCGCGATGCCGTGGGCCGCTACCCGATCAAGCTGCAACTCGGGCGCAACTACGGTTTCGTGCACACCAGCGCCGAGGCGCTGCAGCAGGCGCGATTCATGTTCGGCCAGGGCGACATCCCTGCCGACGTCCAGCGCGTGATCTTCCGGCCTTCGAATGGCGAGCAGGCGCGCAAAGGCGCCCACAAGCCGGCTGACCTCTATGTGGTCGAACTGTCTTCGCGCAAGCTGCTGACCATAGACGGCTACCCGATACAGTCCAACTACCTGGTGCGCTACTTCAGCGAGTTCTTCGCCGACCGCACGCGCACCCGGATGTTCTGGTCCATGGCCCACGCCGACCGCCTGGCCGAGCGCCGCGCGCTGCTGGACCAGGACCCGGTCTTCAAGGCGCTTACGCCGGACGACCGCAACCTGCTCGCCCGCATCGTCAAGCGTGACCAGACGGATGAGGAGATCGAGCAGGAAATGAACCAGCTGGTCGACCTGCTGGGCCGCGACAAAGTGGTGTTCGTCACGCACGTCAATGCCATGACGCCGGACAACGCGCCCATCGAGCAACGCCAGCAACTGATCGCCGCGGTGCTCGCCAGCGCGCAGCGCATCGGCGTGCCTTGCTACGACCCGACGCCGCTGATGAACAAGATCGGCCAGGCCGAGGCCATGGAAAATGGCGGACTGGACCTGACCCACTACACGCCGGCTTTCGCCGAACGCCTGTGCGCAGAGTGGTTCAAGACCTTCATGCGTCCGCGCCTGGATGCGTCGACGACGCAGCCCTCCGCGCCCAAGCTCTCCGCCGATGAAAGCGCCGACCGCATCGAGAAGCTCTGGGATTCGGGCGAACTGCGCGAAGCCTCGCGCCGCGTGCGCGAGGTGCTGCGCCGCCATCCCGGCTTGCCCGACCACACGCTGTTGTTTGCGCGCATCCAGGAAGAGCTGGGCGACTACGAAGGTTCGCTGGCGCTCCTGGGCAGCGCCGACGGCGCGGTGGCGTCCGGCAGCAAGGCTGAGCAGATCCTGATGCGCAACCAGTTCAAGCTGGGACGCCATGACGTGGCGTACTCGCTGGCCGCAGGCTTGCTGGGCGATGAGATCGAAACCCCCGAAATCGTGCGCATCGCGGCGATTTCCGCGGGCCAATTGGGATATGTGGACGAGACCCTGGGCAACTGGAAGCAGTTGTTCCGCATCTCTTCTCCGGAAGACGCGGTCGCGGTGGAAGCCGCCGACACCGTGCTCGCGCTGCTGCAGGCCAGCGGCGACATGGAATCCGCCATACGCTGGGTCCACGAGGTCCGTGCGGCCATGCCCGCGTATGGCCGCGGTTTCGCCATGCTGTGGCGCGACCGGCTGCTGGCCGGCGATCGCGCGGGACTGCGCAACCTGGCGTCCGAGTCGCCCGTGCTCAATGATGTCGACGCGTTGGAGCTGGTCAAGGAAGCCTCGTGGCGCGGCAGCATCATGGCCGCGGCCACGCTGGCGGTCTCGTGCAAGCTGGCAAGCAGCGAGCATGAGGATATCGTCGCCTGGCTGAATTCGCAGTCGCAGGCCTGGGCCGAGGAAGGCAACCGCGCGCTGGAGGAAGGACGCCTGCGCGATGCCGCGGAGCGCATCTGCGCGCACCGCCTGCTGACTCCGGATGCGCTGGCCGGCGTGCGCGCCCAGCGCGCCTTCGAGCGTGCGATGCGCCTGGGCGTGCGGGCCGCGCTGGTGGCGGGCAATCACAAGGAAGTCATCGACCTTACCGACATCGCGCTGGACAGCCAGATCGATTTCCCGGAACTGCATGCCATGCGCGGCCGCGCGGCCGACGCGCTAGGCGACAAGAAGACCGCCATGCGGCACCTCGAGCAAGCTGCCGCCGGCGATTCCGCCTCGTTCAGCACCCAGCTGCATTTTGCGCGGGTAGCCTTCCACGGCGGCTGGTATGGCGAGGCCATCGACGCCTACAAGACCGTGCTCGACCATGCTGGCGCGGACCAGGGCGCCAAGGACGAAGCGCAGCGCCAGCTAGGCAGGCTGGGACCCCGCGCCATCCGAGGCGCGCGCGAGATCCTTTCCTCCGGCGATCACCAGGCAGCCTGGAACCTGCTGGAGCGTGTTGCGCAGTCGTGGCCCGGCATGTCGGAAGTCGACCATGAAAAGCGGCGCATCATCGCCGTGCTGTACGCCGAAGCGCGTGCGCTGGATTCGGCCAGCACGACCGAACGCCTGGCGTTGGGCGAGCGCATCCTGAAGCTGGTTCCGGAAGACCCCATCGGCCTGCGCCTGGCCGCCGTGGGCGCCATGCGACTGCATCGCTTCGAACAGGCCCTGCCGTACTGGCGCAAGTTGCAGGAACGTTCCGAGAATCCGGCGCAGTTCGATCACTACATCGAACGCTGCCTCGTGTGGATCGAGAAGATCAACCGGAGGAAGGCAGCATGAATCCCCCATTGACTACCGAGCGAGCGGAGGCTGCATCCGATCTGCAAGCGGTGCAAGCCCGGTTGGAAGAGATCGTCACGGCGTCGGTGCGGGTTCAAGTCGCCCAGGAAAACCTGTCCCGCGCCCAGGAACTGGCGCGCGACCACATGGCAGACTCCAAGGTCCGCTTCCTGCTGCTCAGGCTGAAGGAGGCGGCGGGCCTGAACGAAGGCATGGCCGAGCAGTGGGCCACGCTGTTGCAAGAATGCCCGGACGATTTCCTGATCGTCCGCTACTGCGCGACGCGCTTGGTGAAGGAACGCAAGATCGATGAGGCCCTGGCCCTGGTCGACCATCACCTTCCGCCTTCGACGCAGAATCCAAACCGCTTGTTCGCGCGGGCCAAGCTGCTTAGCGACATCCGTGCGCACGAGCAGTCCGACGAACTCTTTCGCCGGCTGATTTCCGAGAACACCGACCGCAACATGCGCGTCGAGTTCGCCAAGCGCCTGCGCAAGCGCGGACTGCTGGCCGACGCGTTCGACGCGATCGCGCCCGTCATGAAGCACCTGACGCCCGGCAGCAAGGCGGCGGAGCTGGCCAACGACCTGGCCAGCGACTACGCCTTCTACCAACGCTTCGAGTCGGAAGAGGGGCTGGTGGGCAAGGATGTCAGGATCGTGTCCATGAAGCATGCGATCCTGCACTTCCGCGACCGCAAGATCGTCGAGCAGTCGGCGGAGAAGCCGGTGTCGGTGGCGCTGGTCACGGGCAGTCTTGGCCCCGGCGGCGCCGAGCGCCAGCTGACGCGGCTTGCGGGCGAACTGACCCGCCTGGCGGAGTCGCCCGAGCGCCGGCCGGCAGACGTGATCATGATGCCGAAGAAAGTCGAAGTTATGGTCAAGCAGCACACCGAGCCGGCGGGTTCCACCAAGAAGCAGGGGCTGGATTTCTTCCTGCCGGTGCTGGTGAAGGCGCAGATTCCGGTCACGGAGATCAACAAGCTGCCGGCCGTGTCGGTGTCCCATCAATCCATGCCCGAGGGCAGCCTGAGCCGTCTGCTGGAGCAGTTGCCGCCTCCGGTGCACTACGGCGTGACCCGGCTTACGCCTGTGCTGCGCGAGAACCCGTTCGACGTGGTGAGCCTGTGGCAGGACGGAACCTGCCTGTTCGGCGCGCTGGCGGCGCTTTTGGCTGGCGCCCCGACCATACACCTGGTCTTCCGCGGACTGCCGCCGAACATCCGCAAGGACCGCTTCCGCGAAGAATATCCCGAGCTGTACCAGGCCCTGGCCCAGGTGCCGGGGGTGGTTTTCGTCAGCAACAGCTGCAAGGCCGCGGAAGCCTACTCGGAATGGCTGGGCATCCCGATCACGCGCTTTCACATCCTTTACAACGGCGTGCCCGATCTGTCGACGGACGCTTCGGCCGTGGATGAGGAAAAGTGGAAGGCCTTTCAGGAAAGCACGAACGACGCCACCGAGACGATAGGCGGCGTGTTCCGCCTGGAACCGGACAAGCGGCCGCAGCTGTGGATCAAGCTGGCGGCGATGTACCTGAAGGACAGGCCGCAGGCGCGCTTCGTCATCGTTGGAGACGGACGGCTGCGCGAGAACATCGAGGCCCTGGCCGAAGAGCTGAGCGTGACGGACAGGCTCTTGCTGGTCGGTCTTTCCAACCACGTGGGCTATTGGTATTCGCAAATGGATGCCAGCGTCCTGCTGTCGCGCTACGAAGGCTTGCCCAACGTGCTGATCGAAGCCCAGTTGGTGGGAGTGCCGGTGATCTCGACTCCGGCTGGCGGCGCTGGCGAGTGCTTTGTGGAGAACGAAACCGGCCATCTGCTCAGTTGCGTGGATCACCCGGATCTGCACGAGGCCTGCGAGAAAGTCGCATCCATGGTCGACCAGGTGCGCAGCAACGAGCAGCTCAGGCAGCACAGCCGTCACCGCGCGCAGAAGCTGTTCTCGCTTGACGCCATGCTGACCAAGTTCATGGGCCTGTGCATGCCCGTGGTGTCCGAGAACGACGAACGCATGGATATCGAACCCATGCGCCTGATGCAAGCCTGATTGGCGTCCAACCGATCAAGCTGCGGAAACGAAAGGATCTTATGCATATGTACGTCCCGGGTTCAGGGCTGCGACGCAAGGCAGCCCTGACCATGGTGGTTCTTGCCACGTTGACTCTCGCGGGGTGCCAGCTGCCCCGTTCCGGCCCGATGCTGAGCGAAATGACGGGCGCGCACGATGACAAGGACGTCATCGTGATGCCCGTCTCGCGCGAACTGGTGCAGGCCAGCCGGGTGCCCGATGTGGCCGATTTTCCCGTGCGCTACCGCGATCTCACGCAGGCCGGATTCGACCGCCTGGTTCCCGGCGACGGCATCAATGTGAAGGTTTGGGAGCGCGGCGGGCTGGGCGTGTTCGCGGCGGACCCCTCCGGCGTGAGCGACCTGGGCAACCAGGAGATCGACCCGGCAGGGAACGTGACGTTTCCCATCCTCGGCAAGTTCCACGCCGCCAACATGACCCTGGCGCAGCTGCATGATGCCGTCGTCGCTCGTCTGGCCAGGCTGGTTGTCGGCGCCGACGTGAGCGTGACGCGCGCCGCGGACGCGCGCGGCCAGATGGTGACGGTGCAGGGCAACCTGACCAAGCCCGGCATGTATCCCATCACCCAGACCTCGCAGCGCCTGAGCAGCGCGCTGGCCCAGGCCGCGCCGGTGCAGACGAACCCCGAACAGCTCGTCATCAGCCTGCGCCGCGACAACCAGGTGGCGTCGGTGCGGCTGTCGGATATCTACCGCAACCAGAACAACGACATCCTGCTGCGCGCGGGCGATGTCATCACCGCCTATGACTCGAAGGAGTACCTGACCGTGCTGGGCGCGGCCGGCACCCAGGGGCGCGTGGCCATCAGCAAGCGCAACTACAGCGTGCTGGATGCGCTGGCGGATTCCCGCGGCCTGGACGACAAGCTGGCGGACCCGCGTTCCGTGTTCCTGTTCACGCCTGCGAAGGCCGGCGCCGAGGGCAAGCCGGATCTGCTGCCGGTGGTCTATCAGTTCGATCTGACGCGTCCGGAGCAAGTGGCGTTGGCGCGCGAATTCACCGTGCAGGAAGGCCAGGCCATCTATATCTCGGATGCGCCGTTCACGCAGGTGCAGAAGGTGTTGTCCGCGTTCCGCGTCACGATGAGCGCCGGCTTCAGCGCCACGCGCGCCATTGACAGCGACTCGGGCGGCTCGTCCGGCATAAGCCAATAGCGTGTCGATGAGTAACGAGGACAGGATCAAGGGCTGGCGTTCGCGCCGTAAGGACAGTAGCTACGCAGTAGGATCCGGCGTCGCGGCCTGGCGCCTGGATCCGGCGGCATTGTTTGAAGCAAAGGCCACGCCGGCCGTCCTGCTCAAGCCCCTGGTCGCGCGCCTGCAGGGCGAGCCGCACGACTCCGTGGCTGCCCGGCGGGCGGTGTACGAGGCGGTGCAGGCGGAGCTGGACGCGGAGATCGCGCGCAGCAACGTCGATGAGACGCTGGCGGATTTTTCGCGCCGGCGCCTGCGCGTCATCGTGCGCCTGCTGGAAATGGATATCCGCGACGGCGTCGAAGTGTTCGCGCCCGGCTACATGCCAGCCAAGCTGGTGGCGGAAGACGAGCGGCTGGCCGCGGCGCATGCGCGCCGCGTGGATCGCCGCAAGCAGGACGAGGCGCGCGAAGCGCGCCGCCACGCCTCGCGCAACGACATTGCGCTGGAAGTCGAAGTGCCGCAGGACGAGGCCGGCGATCTCGCGATACTGCGGGCCCGCTTGCAGGACCTGCATGAAGGACATGATCCGAGCCATTCCGTGAAGGTCCGGCCGGTCGGCCGCACGCTGCTGGCGATGTTCATCTACCAGCTGCGCGTGATGCATGGCGAGAGCCGGATCGCCCTGGTATGGACGCTGGTGGGTCCGGTCGTGCTGTTGACGCTGATTTCGTCGCTGTACATCCTGATGGGCACGCACTACATCATGGGCATGGACGTGCAGACGTTCTCGCTGCTGGGCGCGACGACCTGGATCATGTTCCGGCAGATCGCCTTCCGGAGCAGCACGGCCTACGTATCTGCCCGCGGTTTGCTGAACTTCCAGGGCGTTACTCCCTTGATGTGCGCGCTGGTGCAGGCGTTCATCTATGTGTCGGTATATCTGGTGGTGTTCCTGGTACTGATCAGCGCGGGCCATGCGCTGGAACTCGTGACGCTGCCGAAAAGCTGGTCCGGTTTTCTGCTTTTCGTCGTATTGATGGGATGCTTCGGGGCTGCGCTGGGCGTGTTGTTCGGATCGATCGCGACCTACTGGCATTTCTTTCTCAGGCTCGCGCCGATCATCGAACGGTTTCTGCAGATCTTCGCGGCCGTGTTCTTTGTTTCGGAACAGTTGCCAGAGAACCTGCGGCCCTGGATGCTGTGGCTGCCTTTGGCGCACGGCATGCAGCTGCTGCGCTCCGCGTATTTCGAGGCTTACGCCTCGCACGATGCGAGCTTGGGATACTTCCTGACCTCGTTGGTTTTCTTGATGGTGCTTGCGTTGGCGGCCGAGCGGCTGGCCCGTCCCAACGTCCAGCCGATGTGAGGGAAGTGGATGATCCATTTCAATGGCGTCACTGACGAGCCCTATGCATTCGGAAGCAGGCAAGCGCTGCTTTCCAATGTCGATCTCGATATTCCGGTCGGGCGCTATGCGCTGCTGTCGCCCGCGCCGGAATTGCATCGCCAGATCGTCGATGTGCTGTGCGGCCTGCGGCCGCCGCGCCAGGGCTTCGTCAAGCACGATGGCAACGTGTCCTGGGCGATAGGGCGCCAGGGATTCATCCGCGGCAAGGCCAACGGCCTGAGCATGATCGACTTCGTCAGCGAAATGTACGAGATCGACGCGGATGCCACGCATGAACTGGTCGCGGACCTGGTCAGCGATCCCAGGACCCTGGCCAAGCCCATGGAGCATTGGCCGCTCTACGCGCGGCAGGAGTTTTCCTTCGCGCTGGCGCTGGCGCCGGCGTTCGATGTCTACGTGATCGAAGGGGCCATCCCTTTCGAGCCTTGCCGTTTCACCCGCCTGTGGCTGGCTCTGTTCGAAGAGCGCCTGGTCGGCCGGACACTCATTCTTTCCAGTTACCGCCAGAATCAGTTGGCGGACTATTGCTTCAAGGGTTTGATTTATGAACGAAGCGCACTCAGCATCGAAGACGACCTCGACCAGTGCATCCGCAGGTTCCCCCCGCGACGATCAAGGAGCGAATCCGGCACAGGCGACGACGTCCTCGGAGGCGGCTTCGATGAGGGCGGAATCGGCCTCTGAGGGCAGGTCCGAAATCGAACGCCGCCGCCGCGAGCGGCAATCGGCGCTGCGAGAGCGGCGCCGTCACCGCTGGATCAACACGCTCATCGTGCTGGCGCCGGTCGCGTGCGCCCTGGCGTATCTGCTGCTCTTCGCCACGCCCCGCTACGAGGCGGAATCGCGCTTTTTCGTGCAGTCGGCCTCCGGGCAGCAAGGCGGCGGGGGGGCTGCGGCCAGCCTGCTGACCACGGGCAACGCGGGCGGCATGCTCGGCGGCTTCGTGGATGGCTGGGCGGTCGCCGATTTCCTCAAGTCGCGCGATGCCATGCAGCAGCTCGACAAGAAGGTCGGCCTGCGCCAGTACCTGATCCGCGCGGGCATGGACCCTGTGAATCATCTTGCAGAGGACTCAAGCGAGGACGATCTCTATCGCGCCTACCAGGCCTCGGTAAAGGTCTCCTTCAACGCGCTGGAACAGATCGACGTGCTGCGCGTGAGCGCGTTTTCCTCGGAGGATGCCGCGCTGCTGTCCAGGGCATTGATCGAGCTGGCCGAGAGCTTCGTCAGCTCGATGAACGAGAAAGGCGTCGCCGACAAGCTGAAAGTGAGCGAGGAGGCGGTCAAGCTCGCGGAGCAGAAGGCGCTGGCCGCCCGGGAAACGCTGACCGCGTGGCGGACCACGCACGGCAATATCGATCCCACCGCCACGGTGACGATGCTGCTGAACCTGTCCAGCCAGCTCGAAGGGGAGCTCAACACCGCGCAGATCAATCTCGACAAGATCCGCGCATTGGGCAACAAGGACCATTTCATGCTGCGGCCCGCCGAGATGCAGGTGGCTTCCCTGAAGAAGCGGATCGCGGCCGTGCGCCAGCGCCTGAGCGGCGCGGGCAACACGGAAGCGAAGCAGCTCAAGTCCTATGAAGCGCTGCGCAACGCCCAGGCGTTCGCGGATTCGAACCTGACCCTGGCGCAGCAGACCTACCAGCAGGCCATGACGGACACGCTGCGGCTGCAACGCTACCTGTCCATCATCGCGCAGCCAGTACCCACGGACCGCCCGAGCAGTCCGCGTACCGGAATCCTGCTGCTGCAGGCGCTGGCGCTGGGCTTTGTGCTGATGTTCATCGCTCGGGTGGCGTTGGCGTTGTTGAGGGGATTGCGTCATGGTTGATACGGCAATTGCGGATCGTCCCGCCGGCACTGATGCCACGGCACGCTTGCGTGACGTGATCAAGCAGATTCATTCCGCGGCCGAGCCGCTGAACGACATGCCCATGCTGGAGCCGGCGCTGCGCGAGGCCGCGGACGGTTGGCGCGACGCCCGCCGCTTGCTGGTTTCGCCCCTGGTGCGGGAAGGCAAGCTAGGCGCCGCGATCGCCGCGCTGGAGATCATGGTCGCGGTCTATCCCGCGCGCGCCGACGAGCGCCGCCTGCTCGCCAGCCTGTTCGGACGCACCGAGCAATGGGACCGCGCCATCGCCGAGGCGGATGCCGCCGCCGGCATCGAACCCGGCGCGGCGGCGCTGCATGCGGCGCGCATCCAGTTGCGGGTGCAGGCCGGCCGTGTGGCCGAGGCAGCCGAGGTCGCACGCGCGACCCGGAACCTGGCGGAAAACGAACCCGGCGAAGCCTACCCTTGGCTGATGGCTTTCGTGCGCAACGGCGATACTGCCGAGGCGGCCGGCATGGCTGCCGCCTTGGACCCGCGAGAACTGCCCAACGAGCGCGTGGCGACGATGGCGGTGCGCGCCTTGCTGGATGACGGCAGGGTGGAGGCGGCGATCCGCTTTGGCGGCGCAGCCCTGGACGCGGGCCACGACTGCGCGGTCCTGCGCTCGTCCCTGGGCCTGGCGCATCTGCGGCGCGGCAACGAAGATGACCGCAAGGTGCATGCGCTGGCGCACTTCGAGGCCGGCCTGAGCGCGGCGCCCGCGGATGTCAGGCTGCTGACGTTGCATGGCGAGACCCTGCTGCGCGCCGGACGCTACAAGGAAGCCCTGACGCCGTTGAAGCAGGCCATCGACCTGGCGCCAGACCTGGAACAGACGCGGGCTTTCTACGCACGCGCGCTGCGCTACACGCTGCAGTACGACGCGGCGGCCGACCAGATGATGCATCTGCTGGAGAAGTCGCCCGAAAAGCAGCTTTGGCAGCGCGCGGCCATCAGCGCGCTGTCGCAGGCGGGGCGCAAGCAGGAGGCCGAGGCGCTCTTTGGACAGTACGTGGCGCAACGCGGCCAGCGGCTGCCGGCGACCTTCGACGAGGCCATGGCGCAGCTGGAGGAACGGCTGCACACCGCCCCGATCCCGCAGGCGCGCCTGGACTGGGCCTGGTCGATGCGCGGCGACACCAGTATCGACCGCGCGCAATGGGAGCGCCGTGCGCGCTGGGGCCACCTGGTGGACCACCTGCTGTTCGACTGGCTCGAATGCCGCGAGGAGAGCGTCGAAGAAGCCATGCAGGTGTTGGGAGAGCTGGATACCGGCGAACGCTTCTTTGCGCCGCTGCTGGCGGGGGGCAAGGGCGTGGTGGTGGCCACCGCGCACGTCGGTCCCATGTACGCCGGGTTGATGGCGCTGGAACTGGTGGGCATTCCGTCGCGTTGGCTGGCGACCGCGCCCAGCATCGCGCAGAGCAGCTACTCCGCAGCCCTGATCTCCACTGCCGACCAAACCGAGGCGCAGGTCGCCAAGGCCTGCATGCGCGCGTTGACTTCGGGCTATGTGCTATGCCTGGCGATAGACGGGGCGGCCAATCCGGCGGCGCCACGGACCACCTTCGAAGGACAGGACGTGACGTACTCCGGCTTCGCGGCCCACCTCGCGCATCGCATGGGCGTGCCCTCGGTGTTCTACGCACCGCGCTGGGAGAACGGTCGCGTCGCCTATACGCTGGAGATGTTGCCCGCGCCCAAGCCTGGCGAGGACGCCGAGGCGTATTCCCTGCGTTGGCAGCAGGCCTATTTCGAACGGCTCAGGGAGCATCTTGCCGGTCCTCCGGAAAACCTGCGCCTGAGCGGCGGCATCTGGCGCCACGTCACGGCCGCGGACAAGTCCGCGCAGCAATAGGAGCGAATGCCGATGAAGGCTGCAATCAAGACCGCGCGCTGGCTGCTTGTCCTGGCCATGTCGTACGGCGGGGCTGCGGCCGCCGCCGACGCATGCAAAAGTCCGGACGAGCATTGTCCGTCCGTCGCCGCGCTGCTGCAGCAGCGCGAGGGCTACGGCGCCCAGGCCACGGGCGGCCTGGGCGGAAAGTTCATCGACGTTACGTCCGATCAGGACTCGGGTCCCGGAACGCTGCGCGCCGCGCTCGCGCAGGCAAAGAAGGGACCCACGTGGATACGCTTCGCCTCCGACATGACCATCGTCCTGGATAAGCAGCTGCGCGTGCCGTCCAACACGACCATCGACGGGCGCGGCAAGCGCGTGACCCTGATCGACGACGGATTGGGTGTATATGGCAGCAAGAACGTCATCCTCACGCACCTGACCATAGACGGACGCTTGTCGCGGCTGACGCAAGCCGTGAACGTGGCCAACAACAGCCGCGACGTATGGGTGGACCACATGGATCTGTCGCGGATGTCGGACCGGCTGCTGAACGTGAAGAACGGTTCGACCGATGTGACGATCTCATGGACCAAGTTCCACAATTCCAACAAGGTCATGTTGCTCAACAACATCACCTCGAAGAACCTTTACGCAAACTACGACCGCGATTCGATCGCGCGCGTGACGCTGCACCATAACTACTTCCTCAACACCGTGCAGCGCAATCCGCGCGGGCAATTCGGCACCTTCCATCTCTTCAACAATCTGTTGGAAGACTGGGATTTCTACGGCATGAGTTTCAGCCTGGAGGCCAAGGCGCTGGTCGAAGGCAACATCTTCAAGAACTCCACGCAACGCAAATGCGTGGAGCCCGAGTTCTTCCCGACGGTGGAAGGCATCAACGTGAACTACTGCCACTACATTCCCATCGCCGCCAAGCGCAGCGCGCTGGAAAACGGCGAATCGGACCGCGGAGCCTATGAAACGCGGAAGGACGAACACGGCTATACGCGGGACTACAAGGCCTTCCTGCGCCTGAAGGACAATCTGTACCTGGGCGATGCGAAGCCGGTGTTGCAGGACTACAGGCCCGAGGCTGCGCCGACGCCGCCCTATTGCTACGGCTACGAAAAGCCTACGACGGAGCTGGCGGAGAAGATCCGCAAGTACGCGGGGAATACGGGCGGCGATACGCCGTTGCCGGTGTCCAGGATCGGGACGGGTTGCGGGGGATCAGCAGGCCGGTAGTCGCACGGTTCGCAGAAGCGGAGCCGGACCATGCGAGTTGAAGCCTGGCGTTATCGGTGAAATACAGCCTACGATTTGTTTTTAAGAAATACAAATCATAGGCTGTAAAAGAACCACAAATCACATTGTGTATTTCAGGTTTACAGCCTAGACTTTGTATATCTGAAATACAGCTTGGGATTTGTATTATGGATTTCACCGTACGCACCGCGACACAATTGCCGGCCCTGCTCCAGGGGTTCCGCAAAGAGGCCGGCTTGACCCAGGCGGCCACGGCCTTGCGCCTTGGGGTCACACAACAGACCTTGTCCGCCCTGGAGCGCAATGCCGACAAGGTCAGCGCAGACCGGCTGCTGCAGCTGTTGAGCATCCTGGGGGTCGAAATGGTCTTGCGCCAGCAAGGGGCGCAGCCGGGACCCGAAACAACATCCGAACCCAGCTGGTAAAGCCATGGGGCGACGTTCACACACGCAGGTCCTGGGCCTATGGATGAATGGCACCTATGTCGGAGAATGGAGCAATCGACCCCACGCCGGCGAGGTCCTGCAGTACGACAAGGACTGGGTCGCCTCCGCGCCGGGCAGGCCCTTGTCGCTGTCCCTGCCCTTCACGCCGGGCAATGGCCCGCATCGGGGCGACGTCGTCCGCGCATACTTCGAAAACCTGCTGCCCGACAGCAAGGAAATCCGCGAACGGGTTGCGCGCCGGTTCCGGGCAGGCTCGACCGACGCGTTCGCCTTGCTTGCCGAGATCGGCCGCGATTGCGCGGGCGCCTTGCAGATCCTGCCTGCGGGAACAGCGCCTGCCGACGTGACGTCGGTGCAAGCCTCGCCCTTGAACGATGCCCAGGTTGCGCAGCTGTTGCGCAGCGTTCTGGCGCCGGCGCCTCTCGGCGGCCTGGCCATCGCTGAGGATGATTTCCGCATTTCCATCGCAGGTGCGCAAGAGAAGACCGCCTTGCTGCGGATGGACGGGCAATGGTGCTTGCCCCAAGGCGCCACGCCGACGACTCACATCCTCAAGTTGCCGTTGGGGCTGGTCGGCAATATGAAGTTCGACCTGAGCGAATCGGTGGAAAACGAATGGCTGTGCTCGGAGATCCTGGCTGCCTACGGCATGCCCGTGGCGCGCACGGAAGTACTCAGCTTCGAAGACGTGAAGGTGCTCGCCGTCGAACGTTTCGACCGCCGCTGGCAGGACGCCGAAAACGGAAAGCGTAGTCTCATCCGCCTGCCGCAGGAAGACATGTGCCAGGCCACCGGCACCCCGCCGCACCTGAAGTACGAGGCGGACGGCGGACCCGGCATCGACCGCATCATGAGTCTGCTCGAAACCTCGCGCCACGCAGAGCAAGACCGGCGGACGTTTTTCCAGGCCCAGGTCCTGTTCTGGATGCTGTGCGCAACGGACGGCCACGCGAAGAACTTCAGCCTGTTCTTGCGGCCCGGCGGGGCATATGAACTTACGCCGCTATACGACGTGCTGTCCGCTTATCCGATCCTGGGCGAAGGGCCAGGCAAATTGTCGCCCGTCCGCGCGAAGATGGCGATGGCGGTGCGTTCGAAGAACCCGCATTGGCGCATGCGCGACATCCAGCGGCGCCACTGGCTGACGGTGGGCGCGCGACATGGCGTCGTGACGCCGGACGGCCAGGGAGTCCAGTTCGTCGTGGACGATCTGATCGCGCGCACGCCCGAGGCGGTGCGCATGGTCCGCGCCAGATTGCCGCCCGGATTTCCGCAGGCGGTGGCAGACGGCATACTCGGCGGCTTGCAGGCGGCGGCGGACAGGCTCGCCGCGTAGCTTTGCCGCGTGCGTAGCGGCTACTGCAATTCATCGCTCGTTGAGTACATACCGCCCCGGCGTTTCCCCCGTCATCTGGCGGAAGTACGCGATGAAGGCGCTGTCGCTGGAAAAGCCCAGATCGAACGCCACCGCGGTCACGCTCTGGTCCGCAACCAGCAGATCCACCGCGCGCAGCAGGCGCCAGAGCTGCCGCCAGGCCTGATAGCTCATGCCGGTCTCGCGCTGGAAGATGCGTGTAATGGTGCGCGCGCTCGCGCCGACGCGTTGCGACAGGGCTTCCAGTTCGGGCGGCAGTTCCTCCAGGTCCAGACCGGCCAGGCGGCGGTCCGTGGGTACGGGCAGCAGCATGGGTTCCCGTCTTGCCGCGCGCAATTCGTCCATGCAGACGGCCAGCAGGTTGCGCGGCGCGCCCTGGGACCAGTCGGTGTCGAAGGGTTCCAGGCTGATGCGCTCGAAGACCTCGCGCAATAGCGGCGTCATCGAGAGTATGGCGGCGGCGGCCGCCGGCGCCGCGACACGCGCCAGGTCCAGATAGATCGAGCGGTACTCGACTTCGCCGCGGATCAGGACGCGGTGCTCGGTTCCTGGCGGTATCCACGCCACGCGGATGGGAGGCAACACCGCGATCAACCCCGGCATTGCGAGGCGTATGGAGCCCGCATGGGCAAACAGCAGCTGGCCCCGGCCGTGGCTATGCGGGCCGGAATCGTGCCGTATCAGGCGCGACGCGATGCCCGTCACCGGCTGGGCCATGGCGTCGGGGTTGAATGCGTCGGTGGGTGCAAGCCTGGCCATTTGTCCGAGTTCCGATGTTTTTTGTCTTCCTGGCTACAACGGCGACGGCAGCGCCCGGCTAAAAAACGGGCTCTCCGTTTACCGATACCGCCATGTTCCGCCGTCCGCCTCTTGTGCTCGTTATCCTGCTGCTGAGTTTTCCGCAGATCGTCGAGACGATGTACAGCCCCGCCTTGCCGTTGATCGCAACTGCCTATCGAGCCACACCAGAGGAAGCTGCGCAGACGCTGTCGCTCTGGTTTGTGGCCTTTGCCTTCGGCGTGGTGGTTTGGGGCCGTCTATGTGATTCCAGGGGCCGCCGGCCGGCGCTGCTGGCAGGGCTGGCGCTATATGCGCTGGGCGCGGGCTGGGCCATGGCGGCGGGCGATTTCACGCAGCTGCTCGCAGCCAGGCTGATCTGCGCCTTCGGTGCCGCCGTGGGCTCAATCGTAACGCAGACGGCGTTGCGGGATAGCTACCGGGGCGCGGCGTTGGCCCAGGTCTTTTCGATTCTGGGGATGGCGCTGGCCGTGAGTCCTGCGGTCGGCATGTATGCCGGACAGAAGATCGCGGAGGCCGGCGGGGTCGTCGGTGTCTTTTTCGCGCTTGTCCTGATTGCCGTCGCACTGCTTGGGGCCAGCGCGTTGCGGTGGCCGGAAACTCGGCCTCGGCCGCACGCGGCGGTGCCCTTCTGGCCGACGTTGCGCGCCATGCTGCAAGATCGGGCGATCTGGCGCAGCGCGGCGCTGATCGCCATTTTCAACCTGGCGATTTTCGGCTACTACCAACTGGGTCCATTCCTGTATTCCCGGTGGGAGGACGTCTGGATCGGTTTCGGGGCAAGCGGCCTGGTGCTGGCGGCGGCTTCGTTATGCGGCGCGTTCCTTAACACGGCGCTGTTGCGGCGAGGATGCGCGTCCGAGCGTCTCGTCCTGCTGGGTATCGTCCTGATGTTGGTAGGCGCGGTGCTGGTTGTCGCGCTTATCCGGAGCCCCGCGTTTCTCATCGGCATGGCCGTGATTGCAGCCGCCTACGCGATCGCGATACCAAACATCCTGGCCCACGCCCTGCGCGCCTATTCCTGCGCCGCGGGGACGGCTGGCGCGATCCTGAGCCTGATCTACTACAACTTGCTGGGGGCCTCGTTGGTTCTTGCGGGATTGGGGCAGAGGCTGGATCTATTGTTGGGCTGTTGTGCCCTGTTCGCGGCCGTCGTGCACGTGAAATGGCGGCATCGCGCTTGAGGCGGGGCTCCTGCGCCTCACGTCGATAGGGTGCTCTCACGGCGCAGGATCGAAACACGCAGGCCGGCGGGAAAGTCGGCAGCCGCGCCGCGCATGTCATAGCGCACCATCAGCCCGTGATTGTGTGCGATGCGCCGCGCGATCGATACGCCCAGGCCGCTGCCGGATTCTTCATTGCCCGCGGCGCGCACGAACCGGTCGCCCAGCCGTGGCAGGACTTCGGGCGCGATGCCCGCGCCAGCATCATCGATGTGGATGCCGCGGGCGCCAAGTGTCAGACGCACGCGTGTATGCCGCGGGCCATAGCGCACGGCGTTATCCAGCAGATTCTTCAGCATGATGGCCAACGCATTGTTGCTGCCTGCCGTCGGAAGCGCGTTTTCTTTGCCATCCGGCCATTCGATATCGATCTCGATGTCGCGCCGGTTTGCTATCCACAGGCAGTCGCCGACGGCCTGCTCAGCTACCAGCCCCCAGTCGACTGCATCGTCAAAGCCCGAAGGCCCGTTGCTGTCGAGCCGTGCCAGCGTCAGCAACTGCGCCACCAGCCGGTCCAGGCGGTCCAGCCCGGTACTCACGCTGCGCTGGGCCTCGGCACGCAGCGTCGCGTCTTGCGCGCGCTGCACCACGTCCCACTGCGCGCGCAGCGCGGCAAGCGGCGTGCGCAGCTCATGTGCGGCGTCCGCGGTCAGGCGGCGTTCCTGTTCGATCAGGGTGGCGACTCGTGCCAGCAAGTCATTCATGGCGCGCACCAGGATTCTGAGTTCCGCCGGCGCTGCAGCCTCGGACAAGGGCGTGCCGTCATCGGGGCGGCGATTTTCCAAGGCTAGCGACAGCGTGCGCACGGGCCGCAGCGCGCGGCGCACCGACAGAATCAGCATCGCGATAAGCACGGGCAGTCCGATCAGCCAGGGAGCAATCTGGCTTGCGATGTAGGCAACCACGAGATCTTCGCGTTCGCCCGTGCGCTGGCCCACTGCGACACGCGTGGCCTTGTCATCGCTGGCGAGGTAGTAGAGCCGCCATGGCGCGCCGTTGACCGTGCTTTCGACAAAACCTTCCAGGGACTGATCGCGCGGGAACTGGAGTGCTTCGGCGTCCAGCACAAGCGGCGCGCCTGCGCCGCGCCAGATCGCCACGGACAGGTCGCCGCCGCTGGCTTCGCCGGAATTCGGCGGATGGCGTGCCTCAAGCGGGTCGGGAAGGCTGGCGTCGGGGGGGATCAGCGCCGCAACCGCAAGCGTCTGTTCAGCCAGACGCAGCATGTCGGTATCGTAGAGCTCGTTGATTTCGTGTGCGGCGCGCCAGTAGGTGCCTGCAATGGTCAACAGCCATGCCAGGGGAGCGGCCAGCAGCACGGCAATGATCAGCCTGCGCTGCAGCGTCATGCCTCGGCCTCCACCTGACCCAGCGCGTAGCCGGCGCCTCTCAGCGTGCGGATCAGCTTGGGATGGATTTTTTTGCGCAGGTGATGCACATGCACTTCGAGGGCGTTGCTTTCCAGGCCGGAGTCCCAGTCGTAGAGCTTGTCGCGGATGAAGTCGCGCGTCAGCACCCGGCTGGGATGCGTCAGGAATAGCTCCAGCAGCTGCGCCTCGCGTACCGTCAGATCCACCGCCAGTCCCTTCCAGCGCGCTTCGTGCGAGGCCGGTTGGTATTCCAGGTCTCCATGGCGCCATATGGGTTCGGGCTTGCCGGCCAGCCGGCGCGTGACGGCGCGCAGGCGCGCCGCCAGCTCATCCAGCGTGATGGGTTTGATCAGGTAGTCGTCCGCGCCGGCGTCGAGCCCGGCTATCCGGCTTTCGATGGCATCGCGAGCGGTCAGTATGACCACAGGAAGGTCGATTCCGGCATGGCGCCAACGTGTCAGCAACGTTACCCCATCTTCAGATGGCAGGCCGAGATCCAGCACCACCGCATCGTAGCGCACCGCGCGCAGCGCCTGGTCGCCCTCTTTGCCGTTGACGAACCAATCCACGGCATATCCCAGCAGCCGCAGGCCGTTCTTTAGGCCATCGCCTATGAGCGGATCATCTTCGACGATAAGAATTCGCATTCAAGAACTCCTGGTGCTGGCCCGGATCAGATTACCACCGAGGTACGGTTAATTTGGAGTTAAGGTTCGGCCCGTACGCTGCGGCCATCGTTAAAGCAAGCGCTTCAAATGGACCGACCAGAAATCATGACGCCGCAGCGCAAGGCCTCGCCAAGGCCGGCCGATTGGCCTTACACGGCCCCGCTCGAGCGGCCCCGCCCGACATTGCTCGTGCATCCCTACGACGACCCGCAGCGCGGCTGCGTCGAATCCTATATCTACCTGCGCTACCGGCAGCGTTTTGGCGCGCGCGTGAAGCACTGGATGCCAACCCTGGTCAGTCTGCAGGCCGACGGCCAGATCCTCGCGGCGGCAGGATTCCGCGGCGCGGCCGAGACCTTGTACCTGGAGCGCTACCTGTCGGCGCCGGTGGAGCAGTACCTGCGCCAGCGCGATATGTCCGTGGCCCGCCGCCACATTGTCGAGACCGGTCAGTTCGCCGCCGTCCGGCCGGGTGCGGGGCGGCTGCTGGTACCCCATCTGGCACTGCATCTGCATCAACAGGGCTTCGAATGGGCGGTCAGCACCCTGACCTCAGAACTGCATCACCTGTTCTCGCGCATGGGCCTGGCTCATCAGCCCCTGGCCGCCGCCACGCCCGCGCAGCTGGATTCGGGCGAACGGCGCGACTGGGGCAACTATTACGAACATGATCCTCAGGTATTCGCCGGGCGCCTGAGCCTTATTTTGAACCGATTCGGCGAGCCTCAATCATGACCAGTCAGGAATTCCTGGCGTCGTTGACGCGCGGCGACCGTCGCCTGCATCCCGCCTTGCGTTCTCCGGCAGGGGCCTTGACCTACTCAGAACTGTCGGAGCGGGTACAAGGTTGCGCGGACGCGCTTTCCGCCTACGGTTCGCGGGTAGTCGCGACTCTGCTGGACAACAGCGCGGATTGGATCGTTGTCGATCTCGCTTGTCTGGCGATGGGCGCCGTGCACTTGCCATTGCCGCTGTTCTTCACGCCGGAGCAGCGGCAGACCGCCATGATCGCGGCGGGCGCCAGTCTGCTGCTGATGCCTGCTGGCTCGTCCGGGCAAGCCAGTTCCAGCATGGATCCGTCCGCGGCCGGCCTGCTCGGCCGCTTGGCCGTCAGGCTGTTGGCCTTGCCGGCGATGTCGTTGCCTGCCGGCACATCCAAGATCACGTTCACGTCAGGCTCCACCGGACAGCCCAAGGGCGTATGCCTGGGCAGCGCCCAGATGCTGGACGTTGCGCGCGGCCTGGCCGAGGCGACGCGCGGGATTGGCATCGGCAGTCATCTCACGGCCCTGCCCTTGCCCGTGCTGCTGGAGAACATTGCGGGCGTCTATGCGCCCATGCTGGAAGGTGCATGCATTCACGTACCGCCGCTGGCGGAGGTCGGCCTGCAGGGATCTTCCCAATTCGATCCCCGACAGTTCCACGCGGCACTGGGTGCCTCGGAGGCCAATAGCGTGATCGTGCTTCCGCAGATGCTGCGTGCCTACGCCGGCTGGCTTGCAGCGACCCGGACGCAGGCGCCGCCGCGGCTGCGCCTGATGGCCGTGGGCGGGGCCGCGGTGGGAGCGCCGTTGCTGGAGCAGGCGCGCCGGCTTGGCCTCCCCGCCTACGAAGGGTATGGCCTGTCCGAAGCCGCTTCGGTGCAGACACTGAACCTGCCGGGCGCGGATATGCCGGGCTCGGCTGGCCGGCCAATGCCGCATGCGCGGGTCCGCATCGCCGACGACGGCGAGATCGAGATCGCCGGGACGCCGTTTCTCGGCTATCTGGGCGCGCCGTCGCCTGCGGGCGGTTGGTGGCCGACGGGTGATCTTGGCCGCCTGGATGACGCGGGATACCTGCATGTCGAAGGCCGCAAGAAGAACGTCCTCATTACCGGCTTTGGCCGCAATGTTTCGCCGGAGTGGGTCGAGGTCGAACTGGGCAATCAACCCGAGATCCGCTACGCGGTCGTGTACGGCGATGGCGAAGCCGAGCTGGGCGCCGTGATCTGGCCTCAGGGAACGGCTTCGGCGGCGGCCATCGACGCGGCCATATCACGGACCAACCAGCGGTTGCCTGACTATGCCCGCATTGGCCGCTGGCTTTACGCGCGCGCCGAGTTTTCGGTGGACGGGGGCATGGCTACCGCCAATGGACGGCCCCGCCGAAGCGCGATTCTTCAACAGCATCCGGACCTGTTCCCAAGCGTCCGGCCTCTTTCTCCGGTGTAAACGAACATGCCATTTTTTGATTCTCTCGTGGGTGCAACCCGGGGCAGCCGGGAAGCGCTGGTCCAGGCGCCCATCATCCAGGATTGCCTGCGCGGCGAGGTCGCGCTGCCTTCATATATCCGCTTCCTGGCCGAGGCCTATCACCATGTGCGGCACACGGTGCCCTTGATGCGCGCGTGCCGGACGCGCATGCCAGGTCGACTGGCCTGGATGGATGCGGCGCTGGAGGAATACATCGAGGAGGAAACCGGCCATGACGAATGGATACTGAACGACCTGCGCGCGGCGGGCGCGGACGCTGAGGCGATCAGGCGCGCAGGCCCTGGTCCCGATACGGAAATCATGGTGGCCTATGCCTACGACACCATCATGCGGAACAACCCGGTGGGCTTCTTCGGCATGGTGCATGTCCTGGAGGGAACGAGTGTCGCCCTAGCCTTGAACGCTGCGGACAGGATCCAGCAGGCGCTGGGACTGCCCGGCACCGCCTTCAGCTACCTGCGTTCGCATGGCACGCTCGATCAGGAGCACACCGCGCATTTCGCGGAATTGATGGATCGGCTGGAGCATCCCGACGACCAGGCCGCCGTCATTCATGCGGCGCACATGTTCTACCGTCTGTACGGCGCGATCTTCCGTGGACTGCCGCGAGCTGCCGCCGGGAGCGTGCCGGCATGAAGATCAATCAGACCTCGGTCGTGCTTACGGGAGCTGCCGGCGGGTTGGGCAGCGCCATCGCACGCATGTTGCGCGCCGAAGGAGCGCGCGTTTTGCTGGTCGGAAGGCGCGCCGGTCCTACGCTGGAACTGGCCAAGTCATTGAGCTTGGACGCGCACGACCGCAGCGCCGTGGACGCCCTGGTCGTTGATATCACTACGCAGGAAGGTCGGGCGGCGATCGCGGATGCCGCCGCGGCGCGTCGCGCCAACGTGCTCATCAACAACGCGGCGGTAGCGGGGTTTGGCGCCGCGGGTGCGATGGACGCTGAACAGACCAAACAGATCTTCGACACAAACGCCGTCGCGCCCATGCTGTTGACCGCCAGCCTGCTGCCTGTGCTGCTTGGACAGCCGCGCGCTCAGGTCTTGAACATAGGCTCCGTGCTCGGCAGCCTGGGAGTTCCCGGCTTTGCCGCGTATGGCGCGTCCAAGGCAGCCCTGCGCGTCTATACGGAATCCCTGAGGCGCGAACTCGCGGACTCTACCGTGCGTGTGCAGTACTACGCGCCGCGCGCCATCGATACGCCGTTCAATGCGGCTGATGTCATCGCCTTCAACCAGGCGACCGGATCGCCGACGGACAGCCCGGAGGCGGTCGCCAGAGCCGTACTGCGCATGCTGGAGGCGGAGACCGCCCAGCGCTATGCCGGTCCGTTCGAAGCCCTGGCCGTGCGGCTCAACTCGCTATTCCCGCGCCTGCTCGATGGCGCATTTACCAAGCATCGGCGTGCCTTGAGGTCGTCGCCGCCGCAATCAGGAGTGTCATCATGATCCGCAGAGCTTTCCTGCGTTACGTCTCATCGGCCATGCTGGCCCTGACGGCATATTCCTTCGTTTCCACAGCCCACGCGGAACCGGCCGATATGGACAACGCCATCGGCAAGCTTCAGAGGGAGTGGGCGGAAATCCAATACCAGACGCCCGAAGCGAAGCGGGAGAACAGCTTCGAAGCCCTGGCGCAGAAGGCACATGCCGTGACCGTGAGGTACAACGATCGCGCCGAGCCGCACATATGGGAAGGGATCATCCTCAGTTCATGGGCTGGCGCCAAGGGCGGCCTGGGCGCGCTTGGCATCGCGAAACAGGCCAAGGCCGAATACGAGACCGCTATCCAGATCGACAGCCAGGCGCTGGCCGGGTCCGCCCTCAATAGCCTCGGCGTGCTGTACTACAAGGTTCCTGGCTGGCCCGTCGGCTTCGGCGACAACAAGAAGGCCGAGTCCTTGCTGCAGCAGGCGCTCGCGATCAATCCGGATGGCATCGACCCCAACTACTTCTATGCGGATTATCTGGTCTACCGGAACCGCAAGGCGGAGGCGGTCCCGTATCTGGAAAAGGCCCTGCATGCGCCAGCGCGTCCTGGCCGCGAGGTCGCCGATCGGGGACGCAGGCAAGAGGCGGAGGCCTTGCTCAAGAAGGTCCGTGGCTGAGGAGGACAGCTTCGAAGGATGCCAATCAGTGCGCGGGGCGGGCGCTGTTCATGATCAACTCAGATGCACCGACGACGCGATCCCCTGGTCCGCCATCTTCGAGTACGGGCAGATCGATTCCGTCTCGTGGACCAACGCCAGGGCGACGTCCTTGGGCAGCCCAGGCAAGGAAATCTCCAGCCTGGCCTTGATGCAGAACAGGCCGTCGAAGGCTTCGCGCGCGAAAGTCGTGGTGCAGTGGATGGCGAAATCCGCCGGCAGCGGGACGCGGTTCTTCGTGGCGACCAGCTTCATGGCGCCATGAAAGCATGCGGCAAAGCCGGCTGCGAATAATTGCTCGGGATTGGTGCCGCCGCCATTGCCGCCCAACTCCTTGGGCAGCCTGAGTTCGAGTTCCAGTTCGCCGTCGTTGGAGACCGCTCTGCCGGACGATCTGCCGTGTCCGGAGGCGCCGCCGGTTACGGAGACGGTGGTCGTGTACAGGGGCAGGTCCTCTGCGCCGGCATAGGGCTCCAGGAGCGAAACAGAGGGCGCGGAAGGGGCTTTCATGGGAACTCCTCAAGTGCGGATAAGCGGTTGGTTTTTTTCCGCGGCAACTATAGAGTTGTCCCCAACAGGCGCAAAGACAGAATTTCTGTTCTGACTGGCATCTTTTCTTGTACCGTCGACGCCAGCTTCCTAGGCGCTCTTCTTGACATTGGCAAGCCGGTGCAACTCGTCCACATCAAGGATGGCCAGCCCGCCATAGTAGGTTTCCAGCACGCCCGCGCGGGCGAGTCGCGCAAGCGCTGCATTGCAGCGTTGCCGCGAAATGCCGCACAAGCCGGCGATTTCTTCCTGGGAGACCTTCAGTCGTCCATTCGTGCCGGAATGTCTTTCCGCGTTGAACTGCGCGGCGACTGCGCGCGCCACCGTCGTGTCGACGTCGAGCAGCACGTTGGACGTGAAGCTGCTCATCAGCCAGTCCACGCGCTGCGCGAGATGCATCATCAGCGCCTTGGTGAATTCGATGTTGTTGTTCCAGAGCCGTTCACAGGTCTCGCGCGGCAATATCACGATCTGGCTGGGCCGCAGCGCAACCACCTCGTACTCGAACCGCTCGCGACGGATCATGGTGGCTTCGCCGAACCAGCTGCCGGTGCTGAAGCCGGCCAGGGACAGGGACTTGCCGTCCGCGCCGGGCGAGGACCATTTCACCAGGCCTTGCACCACGCCGTACCATCCTGGCGAACGGCTGCCCGCGCGGAACAGGAACTCGCCAGCGGCCAGGGTCACCACGCGCAATTCGGCGCGGATCAGGTCGCGTTCGAGTTCCGGCAGGCCCTTGTACCAAGGGACGACGTCAAGCATCTTGTCCACCGCGCCTTGCGCGCGCCGCCGCCGTGCGCTCAAGGGTTCGTCGCCGGCGTCGGCAAGCCGTTCGCCCATGTGTGCCTCCTTCGTAGCCGTTGTGGCGCCGCTCAGGTAAACCCTAGGGCGCTTTGTCACCATGATGACTGTCCGCGGTCTGGGGCCGGCACCAGAATAGCCGAGGTGCCAGACGCCAAAACCCACAAGAGGAGACAAGCATGTTGCCCATGCAAGGCATGATGTCCCGCAGCGCCCTGGCCTGCGGCCTGGCCGTGACGCTGCTGCACGCCCCTGCGGTCCAGGCGCAGATTTCAGACGATGTTATTCGAATCGGCTTCATCACCGACATGTCGGGCGTGTACTCGGGGCCGGATGGCCCCGGCGGTGCCGAGGCCATCAAGATGGCGATCCAGGAGATGGGCGGCGAGATCAACGGCAAGAAGATCGAGCTGCTGACGGCCGACCATCAGAACAAGGCGGACATCGCCTCGGCCAAGGCGCGCGAATGGTTTGACCAGGCAGGTCTGGACATGCTGATCGGCGGCACCAATTCCAGTACGGCGCTGGCCATGTCCAAGGTCGCCGCCGACAAGAAGCGGCCCATCATCGTGGTGGGCGCGGGCGCGCCGGCGCTGACCAATGAACAATGCACGCCCTACACGCTGAACTACGCCTACGACACCGTGGCGCAGGCGCGCGGTACGGGCGCGGCCGTGGTCAAGGCAGGCGGCAAGAGCTGGTACTTCCTGACTGCCGATTACGCCTTTGGCCACGCATTGCAGGCGGACACGACCAAGGTGGTCCAGGCCGGCGGCGGCACGGTGGTGGGATCGGTCAAGCATCCGCTATCGGCCAGCGACTTTTCTTCGTTCCTGCTGCAGGCGCAAAGCAGCAAGGCGGAGATCCTGGCCCTGGCGAACGCCGGCGCGGACGCGACCAACTCGATCAAGGCCGCCAACGAATTCGGCATCACCAAGACCATGCGCCTGGCCGGCCTGATCATGTTCATCAACGATATCCACGCCATGGGGCTGCCCGCCTCGCAAGGCATGTACCTGACCGATAGCTGGTACTGGAATGCGTCGGACGAGACCCGCGCCTGGGCCCGCGCCTTCTTTGAAAAACGCAAGGCCATGCCCTCCTCGTTGCAGGCGGCCGACTACTCGGCGGCGCTGCAATACCTGCGCGCGGTCAAGGCCACGGGTACGGACGATGCCGACCGCGTGCTGGCCTATCTGCGCGAAAACAAGCTGAACGACGTCTACATCAAGAACGGCGTGGTGCGGCCGGATGGTCGCGTCGTGCACGACATGTACTTGCTGCAGGTCAAGACGCCGGAACAATCCAAGGAGCCCTGGGACTACTTCAACGTCGTGCAGACCATCGACGGCAACCAGGCATTCACCACCAAGGAAGAGAGCCGCTGCGCGCTCTGGAAGTGACCCTCATGAGCAAACGTAAAGTCATCGTGACCATCGCCCCGACCGGGGGCATGGCATTCAAAAGCCAGAATCCGCACCTGCCCACGCAGCCGCTGGAAATCGCGGAGGACGTGTACCGCTGCTATAACGCGGGCGCCAGCGTGGTGGCGCTGCATGCGCGCCGTCCCGACGACCAGGCGACCTGCGACGCTTCGGTGTACCGGGAAATGAACCGGCTCATCCGCGACCGCTGCGACATCGTGCTGAACAACTCCACCGGCGGCGGCGTGCATGGCGACATGGTCAAGGAAACCTCTCCCGGCACGTGGGAGATCCTGTGGGAAGAGCGGCTCAAGGGCATGGACGCCGGCGCCGAGATGTGCACGCTGGACGCCACGACCTTGAACCTTGCGTTCGGCGACCGCGAATACCTGATGAACACGCCGCTCACCAAGGCCCGCGAACTGGCCGCCGGCATGCAGGCGCGCGGGATCAAGCCAGAATGGGAAGTCTTCAGCCCCACGCACATCCTGCAGGACGCCACGACGCTGATCGAAGAAGGGCTGGACGAAGGGCCGCACTTCATCAACCTGGTCATGAACGTGCACCGCAACTTCCAGAATGCCATGCCGTTCTCGGTGCGGCATTTGCAGATGATGGTGGATCTGCTGCCCAGGAACAGCATCTTCTGCGTCAGCGGCATCGGCCCCGCGCAGCTGGAGGCCAACATGGCCGCCCTGCTGCTGGGCGGCCACGCGCGGGTCGGCCTGGAAGACAACCTGTACTACCGCCACGGCGAACTGGCCACCAACGTCCAATTGACCGAGCGCATCGTGCGCATCATCCGTGAAATGGACATGGAACCCGCCACGCCAGCCGAAGCGCGCGAGATCCTGGGACTGCCGCTCAAGAGCGGAATCCGGCCCGAGTTCGCGCTCTGACCAGGAAAAGCCATGAGCAATTCACTGCAAGGAAAATACGTCCTCATCACCGCGGGCGCGCAAGGCATAGGCTTGGCGATCGCACGCAAGTTTCTGGAGGCGGGCGCCGAGGTGCACGTCTGCGACGTGGACGAAGCGGCTTGCAAGGCCGCTGCCGCAGCGCATCCAAGCCTGGGCGTCAGCGTGACGGACGTATCCAGCGAAGCGCAGGTCCAAGCCATGTTCGGCGAACTGGCCCGGAAATGGGGCAAGCTCGATGCCTTGGTCAACAATGCTGGCGTGGCCGGCCCGACCAACCGGCTGGAGGAAACCGCGCTGGACGCGTGGCAGCGCACGCTGGATGTCAACCTGACCGGAACCTTCCTGTGCGCGCGCAGCGCCGTGCCGCTGCTGCGGGTGGCAGGCGGCGGGTCCATCGTCAACATCTCGTCCGTCGCGGGCAGGCTGGGCTTTTCGCTGCGCACGCCCTATAGCGCCAGCAAGTTCGGGTTGGCTGGCCTGACGCAGACCTGGGCCATGGAGCTGGGGCCGTCGAACATCCGCGTCAATTCCGTGCTGCCGGGCGTGGTGTCGGGCGACCGGGTTGAGCGGGTCATCGCGGCCCGCGCCGCGGCCGGCGGCGTGACCAACGACGCCATGCGCGAGCAGCTTGTGGACAAGGTGTCGTTGCGCCGCATGACCAGCCCGCAGGACGTGGCCAATCAGGTGGCGTATCTGTGTTCAGACGAAGGCGCCATCATCAGCGGCCAGAGCATTTCCGTCTGCGGCAACGTGGAATACCTGGGCTGAGTTGCCGATGTCGGCGCCCCGCGTGCCGCGAAGGTTCCGAAAAACCTGAGCGTCAGTTCGATCCAGGCGAATTGTTCGACGCCTCCCGAAGTTCTAGACTGGATTCGTACATGCATTGTGTACCGCTGGCTGTCGCATAGCGGTTTTGCAGCGACGGCGGGAGGTCCTGATGAATCGGGTCGAGACCTTTGCCACCCTGCCGATGTGGGCGGGGTTCGTAGGCTTTGTGCTGGTCGTGCTGGCGCTGGATCTCTACGTGCTGGGAGGCCGCCATGCGCACCGCGTGCGGCCCCGCGAAGCGTTGTTCTGGGTGGGCGTATGGATGGCGCTGGCCGCGTTGTTCGGCGCCCTGATGTGGTGGTATCTGGATGCCACCCTGGGGCGCGACATTGCGCACCGGAAAACGCTGGAGTTCTATACCGGCTACCTGATCGAACTGTCCCTGTCCGTGGACAACATGTTCGTGTTCTCGCTGATCTTCGGCTATTTCGTGGTGCCGCTGGAATTGCAGCGCCGGGTACTGCTGTACGGCGTGCTGGGCGCCATCGTGATGCGGGTCGGCATGATCCTGGCGGGCGTCTGGCTGCTGTCGAAATTCGACTGGCTGTTCTATGTGTTCGGCGTGCTGCTGGTGGCGACGGGAGCGAAGATGCTGGCCCGGGCGGACCATCAGCCTGACATTGCCCGCAATCCGCTGGTGCGCCTGTTGCGCTCGTCGATGCGCATCACCAAGGATTATCACGGCGAGTCGTTCTTTGTGCGCATCGGCGGCCTGCGGCATGCCACGCCCATGTTCGTCGTGCTGCTGATGATAGAGGCGAGCGACGTGGTGTTCGCGGTCGACAGCATTCCCGCCATCTTCGCCGTCACCACCGACCCGTTCCTGGTCTTTACTTCCAACATCTTCGCCATCATGGGCCTGCGGGCGCTGTATTTCCTGCTGGCCGACATGCGCGAACGTTTCCGCTACCTCAAGCACGGACTTGCCGCGGTGCTCATCATCATCGGCGGCAAGATGCTGGCCGCGCCATGGTTCCATGTGCCGGTGCAGTGGTCGCTAGGGGCGGTAGGCCTTATCCTGCTGGCATCCGTGGGCGCCAGCCTGATCCTGCCCAGACGGGCCGCGGCCAGGGCTGCGCGCCATAAGGGATAAGTCCCACGAACCGGAGATCTGTCATGAACACGATCATTCTTGCCACCGATGGGTCCAGCCACAGCGATGCCGCGGCGCGCTATCTGGTTGACGGCCCTTTGCTGAACCGGGATTTCACGGTGCATGTACTGCATTGCGAGCCCGACGTGACGGGCGACGTCAAAGCCTTCATCGGCCAGGCCGACATCGACGCCTGGCACCACGAAGAGAGCGACAAGGCAATGAAGTCCGTGGTCGAGATCCTGCGCGCGGGCCAGGTCGGCTTCGAGTGCCACGAGCTTACGGGCCACACGCCGGACAAGATCGTGGCGCATGCGGTCAAGGTGGGGGCCACGGCCATCGTGATGGGGTCGCACCACCGGGCGCCGTTCCTGGACGCATTGTTGGGGTCGGTGTGTTCGCGGGTAATTGCCCACGCGCCTTGTCCGGTGCTGCTGATCTGAACGTCCGCGGCTGATGCGCTAGCAGGTGAGCTTGAGCTGATAGCTGCCATCGGCGTCGCGGGCCAGGCGAACCCGGTCGAAGCGATAGTTGCGCCCCTTGAACGCATAGGTCGCGTCGGTCTCGTCGTCGTCGCGGCCTTGCCAGACTATTTTCCGGTCCAGCGATTCGGCGTAGTAGTAGAAGATGGCGTTGGTGGATTCGATCAATCCCAGGTCGCCGCGCAGGCCGGTGGAACTGTTGGCTTCCACGTTCCACCAGCCTTCGGTGCGCCATTCGCCTCCGTCGGGCAGATAGTGCACCGCGAATCTCAAGTCCCGGCCGCAGGCGTTCTCGATCTGGAGGGACGCAGGCTTGGCCGGCGCAGGCTTCTTGCTGTCCGGCTTGGCGGCCTGGAGCTGGTCTTGCCGTTCATTCCAGCCCATGCCGTAATAGGCTAGCAGGCCGCCGATTGCCAATACGGCCGAGACGCCGATGACTACCTGCCGCACGGTCTTTTGCCGCATGTGTTCCGTGTACCGCTGCTCCAGAATCCGGGTCTCGTGCTGTTGCAGCAGTTGATCGCGGTGTTTTTTCCTGGCCGAGGTCGTCACCGCGGATGCCCCGGCCAGCAGCAGCAGCAGGGTGAAATAGCGGTATTTCATCAGCATGCTGGCCAGCGATGGAACGAGGTTGGCGGCCAGGCCCAACGCCATGGCGCAACCGATGAAGGCCAGCGGCCATATCCAGAAATTGCGTCCCTTGGCGATTTCGGTGGCGTAATAGTCGCGCAGCGTATCGGTGGATCCGGAATCCGGCGGCGCTTTCCCGTTCGTCCCGCCACCGTTGCCGCCGGGCGCGCCGGCGGCGCGTTGCTCGGCGATCCACGCGTCATGCTCTTGGCGGCGTTTCGGATCGGAAAGCACCGCGTAGGCCTCGTTCAGGCGCGCCATGACGCGCTTGGCTTCCTCGGGATTGTCAGGATTCTTGTCCGGATGCCATTTCTGCGAGAGATAGCGGTATGCGCCGCGGATGACTTCATCGCTGGCATTTTCCGAAACTTGGAGCGTGTCGTAATGGGTATGTATGCCAGCCATTGCCATGGGTCCGCGTTCCGAAGCCGGGCGCTCAGCTTCCTGCACGGCGAGCTTACGCTGCAATCATGGACGTCGGTATCAGCCAAAGAGACTACATCGCTGGGTGGGTGCGCGGCGCAGTGGTATCTTTTCCCATTTTCCTGCACGCCACTCCGTTTCATGCCCGACGACGCCCAAACCTCCTCAGATTTCCCGCCTGCAGAGCCGCAAGCGGCCGCTCCCCGGCCCTTTATCCAGAACTCGGGCACCCGCCGCACCCTGCATTTCACGCAGCAGGAAATCCAGAGCAGCATGTCCACCCTCAACCCCGATGCGCTCGAACTGGAGTACACGCGGATGATGATGGGCTTCGTGCTTTTCAATCCGGCTCCCGCCCGCATCCTGATGGTGGGGCTGGGCGGCGGCTCGCTGCCCAAGTTCTGCCATCGCTATCTGGCGGACAGCGCTATCGACGTGGTGGAAATCGATCCGGCAGTCATTGCCCTGCGCGAAGCCTTCATGGTGCCGCGCGACGACGACCGCTTCCGCGTGCTGCAGGCCGACGCGGCCGACCATATGCGCAGCCTGTCGGACCATGCCGACGTGATCCTGCTGGACGGGTTCGGCATCGGCGGGATTCCGGGCCCGCTGTGCTCGGCGGAGTTCTACGCCGATTGTTTCCGCGCTTTGCGCGAGGACGGCATCCTGGTGATCAATTTCCACGTCAATCACCCGGACCATCATGACTACATGGACCGGGTGCGGGCCTCGTTCGGTTCGTCCATGTTCGAGGTGGTGGATGACGACATGACCAACAGCATCGTGTTCGCCTGCAAGGGCGACCTGCTGGACGATCCCGCCGCGGCCGAACTCAGACGGCCATCGTCCATGTCCAAGGATGCGTGGCGCCAGCTGATGCCGACGATGAAGGTCATAGGTGCGACGCTGGAGTTGAGATAGCGACCGGCTGGTCCCTGCCCTCAACGCTTGATGAACGCAATGATCTGCTGCTGAGTGCCCTTGTCATTGTCAAAGCCGCCGTGCGTGCTGGCCGCCACGGGCGGATTGGCCGAGCCGGGCGCGGGGCTGCCCGCGGGTGATACATGCACGGCGTCGCAAGGAATGCCGGCGCCGCGGAAATAGCGCTCCATGCCCAGCAGCGGCGTGGTGGTGCCGCCTTCGAAGGATTCGCTCACCAGATAGAGCAGCGAACGGCGGTACGGGCCGCAGGTGGGATCGTCTTCCTCGGCACGGTCGGAAAGATGGAACTGCTGGTAGCGCTTTACCCGCGTCTTCAGGTGCGGCACGACCAGTTTCTGGAAGGTGTCCAGCGTGACTGCCGGGGCCATCAGGTTGAGCGACTCCAGTTTGCCGCCGTCCGCCGTCAAGCGGTGCACGAAGTGGCTGGCGACGATGGCGCCGGCCGAATGGCCGACGATGTGCAGGCGCACACGGCCCTCGCTGACATGCGATTTGAAGTGCTTGTACAGCATGATCATCGCGGCTTCTTCCTGCGTCATGCCCTTGGGCGCCGGTTCGCTCATGGCCTGGGCATTCTGCTTCATCTCGCCCCAGACCACGGTGCCAGGCCTGGCCAGCCAGCGTTCCAGGCGCTGGTTCCACCAGCGCTCCAGCCGCTCGCCCAGGCCGCCCGTGGTGCGCGGCACGCTGTGGGCGGCGTCCTGGATGATGTTCTTCACGGTGGTGATGAAGTCCGTTTCCCACATCAGGAAGACTGGAAAAATCTGCTTCTCGTAAAGCAGCGGTATCCATTCGGCGGCGGCTTCCGCCGCATCTTCTTCACCCACCAGGCCGCCATGCGCATAGACGCAGACGTCCATGGGCCTGTCCTTCAAGCCCCACTTCTCGCGCGCGGCGTTCATATGGACGTCGACAATGGCGCGCAGATCGTCGGGTGTGGTGCGGAACGTGCCGCTGTTGCTGAGCTTGCCGTTGTTGCCCACGTTGACGATGAAGGGCGAGATCTCGCGGTTGCGCAACACGGTTCCCGCCGCCAGCGTGACCTTCTTGCCGTCGGTGCGCAGCGTGATGCTGTTCGATATCTTGGTGTGCTCGTGCGTGACCACGCCCAGTTGCACCACCCAGCAATCCATGGCGTTGCGCATCCAGTCGTCGTAGGTCAGCACCGCCATGCCATGGGTTCCCCATTCCTCGCCCCAGGAGTTCTGGATCAGGAAGCCGTCCTGGGTATAGCCAACAATGACGAAGGCATGGCCGTCGGTGGCGGCGTCCTGCTTGTCGGGCGGGATGATCCAGAACGGCTGGGCTCCCGGCGTGGACGGCGCCTTCTGCGGGGTGACGCCATGGCCATCGTCCCAGCCGGCGTGGCAGCCCGCGCTGGCGTACAGGATGCCGACCTCGTTGAGCGCCGCGTGCATTTCGACGATGTTGCGCGTGTCAATGCGGTAGTAGGCGCCCAGCGGGCGCTTGACGGCGTCCAGCCACCAGTCGTCGGCGGTCTCGTTGGCCGCCGCTGGCATGGCCAGGGCCGGAAACAATTCCTGGGAACACGCGCCGTGCTTGAACCAGCCCTTGAGTGCGCCGCGCAGGCTCGATCCCGTGTCGTCGACCGACCCCGGGAACTCGTCATAGCGCCTGGCCATGGAGTACAGCATGAATGGCGAAATGGCCGGGCGCGGTTCGCGCTCCGACTTGCGCAGCAGGTATTCGACCACGGTGGACAAGGCGAAGCCGGTGCAGGCCGAGGTGTCTTCCTGGTGCTTCACCGTCAACCCCATTGCGGGAATCATCTCGGTCTTGGGCGTGACCGAGATGTTGGGGCGGAACGGCAGGTCGCGGACGTCGAAGGCGTCGGGCTTGGCGGTGCGGCGAAACGGCAGCGCTGGCGGCGGCTTGCGGCTTTTGCGCTTCGCTGCGGGCCGGGGCGTCTTGGCCGCCGCCGTGCTGACTGTGGCGGCCTGCCGTTTTTTGTCCGCCGTCTTGCGTGCCGGGGCGGCGCGCCCCGCTTGCTTCTTTGCAGCCATGGCGTACTCCAGTGGAGACAGGCTTTCAGCGCGAGGGCGGCGTTTTGAGGCAAGACGACATGACGACAGTGAAGATTGCGCCCGTAGGTGCGATATATAGGCGCGCCTAAGCCGGTGCGCTAGTATCTGAAAGTATTAGTCCCTGGATTTGCAATGGTTCATTTGCACTAGCTGCGGCTTAATCCCACTGCGCCGCCAGGCCCTCGGGACTGACTTCGCGCCCATTGCGCTCCAGCGCCGCGATCTGCGCCATGTCCTCGTCCGTCAGCCGCAGGTCCTGGGCGAGCAGGTTGCTGGCCAGGTTCTCGCGCTTGGTCGACGAAGGAATGACGGCATAGCCCAGTTGCAGCGCCCAGGCCAGCGCGACCTGCGCGGTCGTCGCGTCGTGGCGCTGGGCGATCTGGCCGATGACCGGATCCTTCAGCACCTTGCCATAGGCCAGCGTCATGTACGACGTGACCGGGATGCCTTGTTCCTGCAGGAAGGCGGCGAGCTTGCGGTTTTGCAGGTAGGGGCTGAGTTCGATCTGGTTGGTGGCAATCTGCTCGCGGCCCACGGCGGCGATGGCGGCGCGGGTTTCGGCGATGGGGAAGTTGGAGATGCCGATCTGGCGGGTCAGCCCTTGCGTCTTGGCCTCGGCCAGCGCGCTCATGAATTCCTCGATGGACACGCCGTTGCCAGGCGCGGGCCAATGGATCAGGGTCAGGTCCGCGTAGTCGCTGCGCAGCTTGGCCAGGCTGTCCTTCAGGCTGGGGATGAGCTTGTCGCGGGCGTAGTTGGGCACCCAGATCTTGGTCGTGACGAATAGTGCCTCGCGCGGCACGCCGGATTCGGCGATGGCCTGGCCGACCTCGGCTTCGTTTTCGTAGATTTGCGCGGTGTCGATGGCGCGGTAGCCAAGATCCAGCGCGTTGCGCACGGAATCGATGACGGCTTGACCTTGCAAGCGGAAGGTGCCGACGCCGAAGGCGGGAATGCTCATGGGCAACTCCTGATGGGTTCGCGGATCCGGGCGCAGATACCCGGGAATGCCTGCAGTGTGCCCGTCGGATACTTGCGGAAAAAGTCCGGTATGCACGAAAGACTTTTGATATAAATGCAAGAATGAAGACGACCCTCGATGAAATGCAGGTCTTTATCGCCATCGTGGACAGCGGCTCCATCACCGCTGCCGCAGACGTGCTGGGACAGACCGTTTCCGCCGCCAGCCGGACCATGAGCCGGCTGGAAGAGAAGTTGCAGACCACGCTGATGCGCCGGACCACGCGGCGGCTGGAATTGACCGAGGAAGGCCGCGCCTATCTGGAGCAGGCGCGCAAGATCGTGGCCGCGGTGGAAGAAAGCGAGGAACTGATGAGCCTGCGCCGCAACCAGCCGGCCGGGCGCTTGCGGGTGGACGCAGCCTCGCCTTTCATGCTGCATGTGATCGCGCCGCTGGTTCCGGGCTATCGCAAGCGCTATCCGCAGGTGGAGCTGGAACTGAACAGCAACGAAGGCAACATCGACCTGCTGGAGCGCCGCACCGACCTGGCCATCCGCATCGGACGCCTGAAGGATTCATCGCTGCATGCGGTGCCACTGGGCCACAGCCGCGTGCGCGTGCTGGCCAGTCCCGGTTATCTGGACGCGCATGGCACGCCGCGGCGCGTGGCCGATCTGGCTGCGCACATTTTGCTGGGCTTCAGCCAGCTGGAAGCGCTGAACGAATGGCCCCTGCTGGAGGCCGACGGCGAGGCCCTGCACATCAAGCCGCACGTGCGCGCGTTCAGCGGCGAAACCCTGCGGCAACTGGCCTTGAACGACGGCGGCGTCGTCTGCCTGTCGGATTTCATGACGCGCGGAGACCGCGCCAGCGGCGCCTTGCAGCAGCTGCTGGTGAAGCAGACGCAGGACGTGCGCCAGCCGATCAACGCGGTGTACTACCGCAACACCGCGATCTCTTCGCGCATCAAATCCTTCATCGACTACATGGTCCAGGCGCTGGGCCCGCGCGGCTTCGAATAGGGGCGCGGACGCTGCGCGTTCAGGCGCGTTCGCCGCTGACCGATTCGTACACCAGTGTCGCCAGCGTCAGGTCTTCCAGCGCGCTGCCCACGGCCTTGAACACGGTGATTTCCTGGTCGTCGCGGCGGCCTGGCAGCTCACCGGCAGCCAGTTGGTGCAGGTCGCCGCGGATGTCCTCGCGCTTGAGCGCGCCGGCCTCGAAGGCGGCCAGCAGGTCGCCGGACTTGGTGGGCGCTTCGCCGGTGTCCACGTAGACCGAGGTGCCGTCGAAGCAGGCCGCGTCCGTTTCGCGCATTTCGGGCTTGAAGCTGCCGATCAGGTCCAGGTGCACGCCGGGACGCAGCCAGGCGCCGTGGATCAGCGGTACGGTGGACAGCGTGGCGCAGCTGATGATGTCGGCCTGGCGTGCGGCGCTTTCCAGGTCGGCGGCGGCCGCGGCATCGAAGCCCTGCGCGCGCAGCTCGCCCGCCAGCTTCTCGGCGCCGGCCGCACGCACGTTCCACACCAGCACGCGCTGGATCGGGCGCACGGTGCGCATGGCCTGCGCCACCAGGCCGGCGATGCGGCCGGAGCCCACGATGAGCAGCGTGCTGGCGTCGGCGCGCGCCAGGTAATCCGCGCCCAACGCGGCCGCGCCCGCCGTGCGGTACACAGTGACGATGTCGCCGTCGACCTGGGCTATTGGCACGCCGGTGGTGGCGCTGTACAGGTTGTAGGTGGCGTGCAGGCCGGGCAGGCCCTGGTGGGTGTTCTCGGGGAAGATGTTGATGATCTTCACGCCGAAGTAGCCGCGGTCGCTCCAGGCGGGCATGATCAGCGAGGTGCCGTGCGCATTGCCCGACTGGATGGCGTGGACATGCCGCGGCGGCACGGTGGCGCTGCCGCGGAAGGCCTCCCGCAAGGCGGGAATGACGGCGTCGAAGGACAGGGCGTTGCGGGTTTGTTCGGTGTCGATGAAGCGCATGGTTGTTGCCTGCTGCGGGTCGGTCTGTGGGCCAGCAGGCAGTCTAGCAGCGCGGAAGGCGCCCGCCCGCGCCGCGGGCAGGCGTCGCCTTCAGTCGATGGCCGCCGTGGGCAGCGGATCGCCCGCGCCGGTGCGCTCGACGATCAGCTTGTAATGCTGCGGATTGCGGTGCTTGGCGAAGTTGAACACATGGTCGCGGAAGGCCTGGCCCATGGCCAGGTCGATGCGGGCGGTGATCACCTCGTCTTCTTCGCCGCTGGAACGCGCCACGATCTCGCCGGAAGGCGCAACGATCATGGAGCTGCCTATCATGTGGTGGCCGTCTTCATGGCCGCATTTGGCGGCCGCGCCGACCCACACCGCGTTCTGGTAGGCGCTGGCCTGCAGCACGATCTCATGCGTGGTGGTGCGCAGGTGCGCGGGCTCGTTCCAGTGGATGTTGAGGGACGGCGTGTTGTAGCCCAGCACGATCAGCTCGGCGCTTTGCAGCGACATGACGCGATAAGTCTCGGGCCAGCGGCGGTCGTTGCACAGGCACATGCCGATCTTCACGTCGTTGGTTTCCCAAACGCCGAAGCCCAGGTCGCCGACTTCGAAGAATTTCTTCTCCAGGTGCTGGAACGGCGCGCCGATCTTGTGGTCGGAGTGGCCCGGCAGGTGGATCTTGCGGTACTTGCCGATGATTCTGGCGCTGCGGTCCACCAGGATGGCGGTGTTGAACTGGCGGCCTTCGGGCGTCAGTTCGGCGTAGCCCAGGTAGAAGCCTATGCCCAGCTCGCGCGCGGTGTCGAACAGCGGCTGCACGTCGGCGTTGGGCATGCTTTTTTCAAAGTAGCGCTCGACGGCCTCGGCGTCTTCCATCCAGTAGCGCGGAAAGAACGTGGTCAGCGCCAGCTCGGGAAAAACGACAAACTCCGCGCGGCGGGCGGCGGCCTCGCGCATCATTTCGACCAGGCGGCGGACCACGGCCGCGCGGGAATCGGCAAGGTTCACAGCGCCCATCTGGGCGACCGCCAGGCCCATCTTGCGGGCGGGGTATGCATTACTCACGATGTGGATCTCCAGGCTGAAGGCGCAAGCATGCATGCACGGGCGGAAATCCGGAACCGCTGTGGCGACTGGCGGCGAGCCAGGGAAATTGCGCCGGGCGCTACGCTAAGACGATGATCTGGCGGGGAATTCGGTCGGGCGGACACAAGCCGCCGCGACCTTATGCATAACGCGGCGTCATGGGGCCCATGCAAAGTTTTATATCGGGTTTCCCCGTATGCCGGCGCTCAAAGCGCCTTGAAGGTCTTGAGGTGGATGCTGGTTTCGGTGGCGGCGATGCCCTTGAGCGTGCGCAGGCGGTCCAGCACTTCGGACAGCTGGTCGATGGTGGGTACGCGCAGCTCGGCCAGCAAATCCCAGCGGCCGTTGGTGTCGTGCAGGCCCGCCACGGCGGGTTCGCCCATCAGCAGGCTCACGATCTTGCGGGTTTCGTGGCCTTCGACGGCAATGCTCATCCAGGCGACGATATCTTCGGTTTCAACCTCTGGACGCAGGCGCACGGTGTAGCCGCGGATGATGCCGCGCTCTTCCAGCTTGCGGATGCGGTTGTCGATGGTGCCGCGCGAGACGTCCAGCTTCTTCGCCAGCGTGGCGACCGACATGCGGGCATCGGCGCGCAACAGGCCGAGCAGGTTCTGATCTAGCGTGTCCATTGTGAAAAGTGCTAATTATTGCTATCAGAGTGGCAGAATCTTAGCGTTTTGTGTTGATTGTTGTCACTATTAATTGGTTTGCCCATCCCCCAGAATTTCTATTCCATAACTCGGGGAGAACAAATTGACGACGCTGCTTTCAACTTCCGACGTGGCCAAAATCGTGGCCCTGCAAGGCCCGCAACAGGTCTTTTCCGGTCTGCTGGACTACCTGCTGTCGGACTTTCTTCGATGGCAGGAATTCGACAAGAGCGCGCGGGTGGCCAGCCATTCGGCAACCGGCGTGATCGAACTGATGCCCACCGCCGACAGCGAGTACTACACCTTCAAATACGTGAACGGCCACCCGGGCAATCCGCAGGCCGGCCTGTCCACCGTGATGGCATTCGGCGCGCTGGCGCAGGTCAGCACGGGCGAGCCGCTGCTGATCAGCGAGCTGACCTTGACCACCGCGCTGCGAACGGCCGTGACCTCCGCCTTGGCGGCGCGCGCGCTGGCCCGGCCGGACTCGCGCAGGATGGCGCTGATCGGCAACGGCGCGCAGAGCGAGTTCCAGGCATTGGCCTTCCATTACATCCTCGGCGTCGACACGCTGCACGTCTATGACGTGGACGCAGGCGCCACACGCAAGCTTGAAAGCAATCTGGCTTCAGTGCCCGGCTTGCGCGTGGTGCGCTTCGATAGTGCGGCAGAGGCGGTCAAGGGCACGGACATCGTCACCACGGTGACGGCGGACAAGGCCTACGCCACCATCCTGACCGCGGACATGGTCGAGCCTGGCATGCACATCAACGCTGTCGGCGGCGACTGCCCGGGCAAGACGGAACTGCATGCGGACGTGCTGCGCGCGGGCCCGGTGTTCGTGGAATACGAGCCGCAGACACGCATCGAGGGCGACCTGCAGCAGATGCCTGCCGACTTCGCGGTGACGGAATTGTGGCGGGTGCTGACGGGCCAATCCGCCGGACGCAAGAACGCAGCCGACGTGACCATCTTCGATTCGGTGGGCTTTGCACTGGAAGACTTCTCGGCGTTGCGCTGGCTGCGCGACGCCGCCGTGCGCCATGGCGTGGGCGCCCGCATCGAGGTTGCGCCGCAACTGCCCGATCCGAAGAATCTGTTCGAAGCGGTGCGGGCCGCTCAACCTGTCGCGGCCCGGGCCTGATGCCGGCGCGCGCGGAGCCGTCCGCGCAAACCGGGACGCTTCCGTGACGCTTTGATGGGCGCAAGCGCCGGCGTGGCGAACCGCGCCGGCGCCAATGGCGGCCGCCTCATGTGCGGCTGGGTATTTCAACTGGCGGCGTGCCGTCGTGGAACAGCGATTTCAGCTGCGTACGCAACTCGGGGGTGTCGGCATGCTTGTGCACCGTGGTTGCATGCTGCACGGCGGCTTCCAGCAATTCGCCTTCGGAATCCGCCGCCAGCGCCACCGTGCAGTTCATTGCGCTGGGGTATTCGCGGCAATCGATGTATTTGCGAGTCATGAACGTCTCCCTGCGCGCAGGCTGCCTGGGCCTGCGCAAGAGCATCCGGCGCGCGGCGCGGGACGTCCGGGCCGCTGGCGCGTCGCAGCGGCGGGGGCGGTCAGAAAAGTATAGATCCGACGCCGCAGTCGCGGCGCAATTCGGCAAATGCCACCAGGCGCTAGTGCTTGGATACCAGTGCGGCCGCAGCGGGCTTCAGAAGCTGACGCGCTGCTTCAAGGCCTGGGCGATCATCGCGATGTCGATGTCCTTGCCCGGATGCTTCAGGCAGAAGTCGTACAGCACGGCCACGTAGGCATTGCCCAGCAGCTTGGTGATGGCGCCGGCGGTGGTGGCGGCAATGGTGCCGCCCACTGCGCTGCCCGCGCCGGGGATGAATTTCAGCAGCCCGGAGACCACCGAGCGCCCGATCAGTGTGGCCGCGGACGCGCCCAGCGTGGAGGTGACCAGCGTGGTGATGGCGGCGGTATTCAGTTCCATGCCGAAAGTGATGCCGATCTTGGCGATCATGCCGACCTGGATGGGCACCAGCGCAACGGCGTCCGAGAACGGGATGGGCGCGGCGGCGGCCGACGCGGCCAGCCCCGCGGCCACGTTGACCTCTATCTCAGCCCGCTTTTTTTTTACTTCCAGGGCCTTCTTGTTGCGGGTGGACAGCGCGTTGGCATAGGCCCGCTGCTGCGCCTCGGGGATGTGCAGGGCGGTGGCCTCGATCAGGTTGTCCAGGCCCATGGGCGGCAGTTCCGCGTCCAGCTCCTCGATCCATTCCGGCAGCGCGCGCACCGCCACCACCTGCTTGGCGCGCGGCAGCAGCTTGCGCGCTTCGTCGACGAAGGGGCTGTTCTTGCGCGCCTTGGTCAGCACCGCCACGACGGGGATGCCGGCATCGGACAGCATGTTGCACAGTTCGATTTCCGCGTCTTCGACGCGGTGGCTGCTGTCCTGGATGCAGAGCCAGGCCACGTGCAGGTGCCGGTCCTGATCGTCGGCGGCGGAGCGTTCCTGGATCAGGTCCGCCAGCTGCTGGCGCGAGCGCTCGTAGTCGCCGACCTCCAGGCCGCGCGTGTCGATGATGGTGAGCGGATGGCCGGCCCGGGTGAATTCCTGGGTCGACTGGGTGACGGGCTTGCCCGCGCCGGTCTTGGCCAGGTCGCCGCGGAATACGGCATTGATCAGCGTGCTCTTGCCCACGCCGGTCTTGCCCGCGACCAGGATGTTCACGCGCCCGGCGCCGCGCGTGGCGGTGCTGATGGCGTCCGCGATGGCGTCCTGCAGCTGGGGCGTGTCCATGCGGGGCGTGCTCATGAGGTGTGTGCGTAGAAAGGCATGGGAAAGATTCTAGCGAGAAACGCGCGCCGCCATCAGGCGCCGCCCGCTGCGCCGTAGAGATGGGCCGATTCGGGGAAGGTCCGCGCGCGGACTTCGGTGGCATAGGTCTGCGCCGCCTGCTGAATGCGGCCGGCCAGGTCGTCGTAGCGCTTCACGAAGCGCGCGGTGCGCTCGAACATGCCCAGCATGTCGTCCACCACCAGCACCTGGCCGTCGCAGCGCGCGGATGCGCCTATGCCTATGGTCGGGCAGGCGACGGCCTCGGTGATCGACGCCGCCAGCGGCTCGACCACGCCTTCGATCACCAGCGAGAAGGCGCCGGCGTCCGCCACGGCGGCGGCGTCGGCGGCGATGCGGGCGTATTCGGCTTCGCCGCGGCCGCGCGCGCCGTAGCCGCCCAGGATATTCACGGCTTGCGGCGTCAGGCCGACATGGCCCATGACCGGGATGCCGCGCGCGGACAGATAGGCGACGGTCGGCGCCATGCTCTGGCCGCCTTCGAGCTTGACCGCGCCCGCGCCGGTTTCCTTCATGATGCGCGCGGCGGAGCGGAAGGCCTGCTCGGGGCTTTCCTCATAACTGCCGAAAGGCATGTCGACGACGATCAGCGCCCGGCGCGAGCCGCGCACCACGGCGGCGCCGTGCGCAATCATCATGTCCAGCGTGACTGGCACGGTGGAAGGCAGTCCGTAGATCGTCTGGGCCAGGCTGTCGCCCACCAGCAGGGCGTCGCAATGCGGGTCCAGCAGTTCGGCCATGCGCGCCGTGTAGGCCGTCAGCATCACCAGCGGCTCCTGGCGCTTGCGCGCGCGGAACGCGGGCACGCTCAGGCGGGGTGCGTGGGCGGCAGCCGTGTTCAGGGTGGCGGTCGTAGACATCGAAATTCTTCCTATCCAGGGTTGATTGCTTGAATCGGGACATTGCGATACCCGCATCGTAGCGGAAGGCCGCAGGCGCGGCCCGCAGCTAGCGCATGGCTGTGCCCAGCAGGCTAATCTTTGCGGCAAAACGTAATCGAAAGTTTTGGGGCGCCGCGATGCCGTGCTCTGTGGAAAGCGTCGGCAACAAATTTAGGGACGTTTTGGAGTTTCCATAAAAGCGTTACATCTTCAAGGGTTCACTCGCTTTTTCGACAGGTCTGCCTGCGTAGAATTCGCCGCTTACAAGGTTATTTCGCGGCTTCCGCGCAACATTGCTCATGCCTAGTCCCGGGCTCATTCCACGTCTGCTGTGTTCGCGTCCGCTGACCAAGGGCCTGCGTTACTTCTATCGCCACACCCGGCCCGCCGCATACCGGCACAACGAAACCTTGTGGCCCTTTGTGACGGTTCAGCGCGGTGGGCAGGAGCGGCTGACAGGATGTGAACTGCGCGGCGTGCAAGGCCCTGCCACCACCCCGCTGGATCAACTGCCGCGCGACATCGCCGCCGACGCCCATCTGATATTGAGCGGCCCCTCGGTGGCTCAGATCGACTACGCGCGTTGCCGGCTGGATGTGACGATGGGCGTCAACGGCTCGATCGCGCTGCGGCGTCAGCACCCTACCCTGCGCTTTGACTACTACGCCATGCTCGATGCCGGTTTCGTCAACCGCAGGCGCGATCTGGTGGCGCAAGTGCTGGCGCAGGATCTGACGTTGTTCGTCACGCCCGAGGTCTACCGTTGGATAGGCTTCCTGTTCGACCGCAAGGACGTGCGCTGCCGCATCGCGCTGTTCGAAGAAGTGCACCAGCGCGCGCTGCAGCCGCGCGCGCGCCCCGAGCAGCTGGAAGCGCGCTTGGCCGACGACCCCGGACTGGTGCTGTTCGACGCGCGCAACCCGGTGCATGCGCACGGCTTCAGCCTGGACCCGCCGCGCGGCCTGTTCGGCGGCGGCACCGTGGCCTATACGGGCTTGCAGCTGCTGGCGTGGCTGGGCGCGAAAACCATATACCTGCACGGCCTGGACCTGACGGCCGCGGCGGGACCCCGATTCTATGAAAGCGCGGCAACGCAGCTGTCCACCGCGCTGGACCGGCAATTCTCCGGACACATCGAACCCGCCTTCCGGCAAGCCAGCCGGCTGCTCGGCGAACGCGGCATCAAGGTCTACAACCTGTCGCCCGCCAGCCGGCTGGGGGATGACGTGTTCGAGAAGCGCGACTGGAGCTGCCTGCTGCCCGAGCAGCCGTTTTCGAGTATGACCCCATGAAGATTCTGTACACCAATTTCCACCAAGGCGATGGCGGCGGCCACACCACCTACGTGATGTCGCTGGCGCGCATCCTGTGCGAGAAGTCGCAGGTGACCGTGGCCGCGCCCGCCAGCAGCCGCCTGCTGGCCGAGGCCGCGGCCCTGCCCGGCGTTCGCACGCTGGCCCTGGAATTCAAGGGCCGTCCGCTGCAGCAGCTGCGCGCGCTGCGCCGTCTGCGCGCCCTGCTGCGCGACGAACAGTTCGACGTGGTCCACGTCAACGGCTCGGCCGACCACCGCCTGTGCATGCTGGCGACCGTGGGCATGGGGGCGCGGCGTCCCTTCATGGTCTACACGCAGCACACCGACCGCAGCGCCAACAGCCTGGGTGCGCGGGTGCGCGCCAAATGGGGCACCAACCGCGTCATCTGCGTGTGCACCCATACGTTTCGCCGCATGAAGCAGTCGGTCTTCCGCAACGAGGACCTGCGGGTGGTGCACAACGGGGTGGATACGGAAAAGTGCAGTCCGGCCTCGCGCCGAGAGGCGGCGCAGGCGCGCGGCAGCCTGTTGCCCAACGACATGCAGGGTCGGCTGGTCATCGGCAGCAATGCCGGCACCGCGGTCTACAAGAACTGGCTGGACATGGTGACCGCCGTGTCCATGCTGCCCGACAACAAGCGGCGGCAGGTGGTGGTGCTGATTGCGGGCAAGCTGCCCGATGCGGAGCAGATGCGCCGCGTGGCCGAACTGGGCATGTCGGAGCAGGTGGTGTTTACGGGCTTGATGGAGGACGTCAGCCCCTTCCTGTCGGCGCTGGACGTGGGCTTTGTGCTGTCGTCCAAGCTGGAGACGATTTCCTTTGCCTGCCGCGAGATGATGGCCGCAGGCAAGCCCGTGATCGTCAGCGCCGTGGGCGGGCTGCCCGAGAACGTCACCGATGGCCGCGATGGCTGGGTGGTGCCGCCGGCCTCGGTGGACAGCATCGTCGAAGCGCTGTCGAAGATCCTGGAAAACCGCGAGGTCCTGGGCGTGATGGGCGCCGAGGCCCGCAGCACCGCGCTGCGGGAGTTCTCGTTGACGACGTTCGTCGGCAATACCGAGCGCGTCTACCGCGAAAGCCGGGCGCAGCCGGCCTGATGGCCGCGCCCGGCGCCTGCCGCTACTCGCTGTACGTCTTGGTGCTGTACAGGCTCACGGGCAGCAGATTCAGCACCGGCAGGCCGCTGACCGGGTCCTTGGCCTGCTTGTCGATGTAGGCCTGCAGCACGTCGGCATCCAGCACGCCGATGTCCTGCCGGCGCGAGGTCGGCACGTTGGCCAGGGTCTTGTAGCCGTCGCCGCCGGTGGCGTTGAAGCTCAGCACGAACAGCTTGTAGCTGCGGCCCGCGTCCAGCGGCAGCCAGTTGCCGCTGGCCTGATCCCGGACTTCGATGTTGGACACGCGGCTGCCCTGGGCCTGGGCCGCATTCACGTCCCAGCGCAGGCCGCCGGCATAAGGATAGGGGCCGGTGGAGCCGCCCGCGCCGTAGACTGCCTGCATGCCGTCTTCCAGCATGCTCTTGACCTCGGCGCCGGTCACATCCAGGCGCCAGAGCATATTGCCGAAAGGCACCACTTCGATCACGTTGGCCGCCGTTACGTTGCCCAGTAGCGGCACGCGCACGCCGCCGCCGCTTTGCAGCGAGATGTCGGCGCCGCCATAACTGGCGTTGGCCACGTCCAGGTAGGCTTGGGCCACCAGCTGCTGGATGTCGCCGCCGCGCAGGCTGACGCTGCCCAGCGTGTTGCAGGCGGCGCTGGAGCGGCTGTAGTCGCGCGAACCGGGGCCGCCCGGCACGCGCCGCGAGCATAGTTCCTGCGGCACCGAAGCGACGAGGCTGCGGCTGAACTGGTCGACCTTGGCCTTGAACGGCTGCAGCACGCCCGCGGCCTGCGCGTCCGGCGTCTGCATGCGCAGGAAGCCACTGGCCTGGATGTCGGCCTGGATCGCCGCCTCGTCGGCTGCCGAGGGTGCGGCGCCGGCGACCTTCAGCGGACCGTCCATCAGCACATGCGGCGTGCCGGCGCAGGCGGTGACGTCGCCGTTGGCGTCGAAGCTCACCTTCAGCTCGCCGACCACCTGCGAGTATTCCCACGCTTGCACCAGGCAGACGCGCTTGCCGTCCTTGTCCTGGAGCACCGTGGGATAGGCGCCCGCGGGCGAGCCCACGCCATAGTCCGCCATGGAGGCGGGACCCAGCAACGTGTGCGAGTCGCCGCCCACCACCACGTCCACGCCGCTCAGCTGCGCGATCACCTGCTTGTCATAGCTGTAGCCGATGTGGCTCATCACCACGATCTTATTGACGCCCTGCGCGCGCAGCGCGTCGATCTGCTGCTGCGCGGCGATGGTCTCGTCCGAGAACACGGTGCCGGCGTCCGGGCTGGAGGACTGCTGGGTCTTGGCGGCGATGGTCAGGCCCACCAGGCCGATATCCTGGCCGTCGCGCTTGAGGACCACGGCGGGCTTGACCATGCCGGGGGCGCGCGAGGGATTCAGCGCCGAGCCGGCGGCGAACGTGACGTTGGCGCTCAGCACGGGCGTCTGGCAGGCGCCCGCGTGCAGCAGTTCGATGAAGCGCTTCAGGCCGCTGTCGCCCTTGTCGAACTCATGGTTGCCCAGGGTCATGGCGTCGAAGCAGACGGTGTTCATCATGGCCGCGTCGGCCTCGCCCGGTTCGCCCGCTCGGTTGAAGTACAGCGTGCCGGTGGTGGCGTCGCCCGCGTGCAGCTTGAGCACGTTGGCGGATTGCGCAGCCAGGGCGTTGATCGCGCCCGTCACTCGCGGAAAGCCGCCCGTATCGGCGTTCACGGCGACGCGCCCGCCGGCAGCGTTCTTGAGCTTGAGGTCCTTCTTCTTGCTATCCAGGTTGGAATGATGATCGTTGATGTGCAGGATCGTCAGTTCCATCGGCCTGCCGGGAGCCGGCTGCTCGGGTTGTTCGACGGGCTTGTCGTCATCGTCATCGCCGCCGCAGCCGGCCAGCAGCGCCAGTGCGCTCAGCATGGCCGCGCCTGCGTTCCTCTTCCACGTGTTCATTCGCGTGTACCCCTCTATCATCGGAGGGCGAATGGTCGCGGGTCAAGATGACGCCGAAATGAATGACAGTGCTGTCATGTTGCGCGACGACATGTCGCAAGCCTGTCATGCAAAAGCAACGGGCCCGGCGCATGTCGCGCCGGGCCCGTCGTTGCCGCAAGACGCGGGTTTAGTAGTGGATCACCGTGCGGATCGACTTGCCTTCATGCATCAGGTCGAAGGCTTCGTTGATGCGTTCCAGCGGCAGCGTGTGGGTCACGAACGGGTCCAGGTCGATCTTGCCGCTCATGGCGTCTTCCACCATGCCCGGCAGCTGTGTGCGGCCCTTGACGCCGCCGAAGGCCGAACCGCGCCAGACGCGGCCCGTGACCAGCTGGAACGGACGCGTGCTGATTTCCTGGCCGGCGCCAGCCACGCCGATGATGATGCTCTCGCCCCAGCCCTTGTGGCAGCATTCCAGCGCGGCGCGCATGACGTGCACGTTGCCGATGCACTCGAACGAGAAGTCCACGCCGCCGTCGGTCATTTCGACGATCACGTCCTGGATCGGCTTGTCGTGGTCCTTGGGGTTGACGCAGTCGGTGGCGCCCATGGCGCTGGCCAGCACGAACTTGTTGGGGTTGGTGTCCACGGCGATGATGCGGCCGGCCTTGGCCTGCACCGCGCCCTGGATCACGGCCAGGCCGATGCCGCCCAGGCCGAACACGGCGACGGTGTCGCCTTCCTTGACCTTGGCGGTGTTGTGCACGGCGCCCAGGCCGGTGGTGACGCCGCAACCCAGCAGGCAGACCTTTTCATGCGGAGCGGCGGGATTGATCTTGGCCAGCGAGATCTCGTTGACCACGGTGTATTCGCTGAAGGTCGAGCAGCCCATGTAGTGGTAGAGCGGCTTGCCTTCATAGCTGAAGCGCGAGGTGCCGTCGGGCATGACGCCCTTGCCCTGCGTGGCGCGCACTTTCTGGCAAAGGTTGGTCTTGCCGGACAGGCAGAACTTGCATTCGCGGCATTCGGCCGTGTAGAGCGGGATGACGTGGTCGCCGGGCTTCAGCGAAGTCACGCCTTCGCCGACTTCGACCACCACGCCCGCGCCTTCGTGGCCCAGCACGGCGGGGAACAGGCCTTCCGGATCGTCGCCGCTGAGGGTGAAGGCGTCGGTGTGGCAGACGCCGGTGTGGGTGATCTTCACCAGCACTTCGCCGTGCTGCGGCGGGGCGACGTCGATTTCAACGATTTCCAGCGGCTTGCCGGGTCCGAATGCGACTGCTGCGCGTGATTTCATAGTTAGGGCTCCACGTATGTCAGATGGCGTTATTTCAGATAGGAACGGACCAGGCGCATCAAGAGATCGATCTCGGCTTCGGGTTCGATCGTGGCGTCCTGGCGGCCGCCCTGGGCGGTTTGGAGGAAGGTTTCGCGCAGATGGCTTTCCAGCACCTCGGCCATCAGGCCGGTGGCGGCGCCGCGCAAGGCGGCCAGCTGCTGCAGCAGCGCGCCGCATTCCGTGCCTTCGTTCACGGCCCGCTCCAGCGCCAGCGCCTGGCCCTGGATGCGGCGCAAGCGGGTGACGACGCGTTTTTTCTCTTCCGGGGAGTGCGGCACGGCAGGCTCCGATGAATACAGGGGGGGAGTATAGAAAATCTGGCTGCCCACGTCCACTACGGTACTCCCGCGCCGGGGACCATGCCTAGGCGCGGCGCGGGCGACAAGCCGGGGCCGCGCGGGGTCTGCGGATCCGCGAGCCGTCTGTACCTGTCTATACTAGGCGCTGACCGCCATCCGTCGCCTGGCGCCGCATTACAGGATCTCCCATGGCTTCCAATCCCCCCAAATTGCCCATCCAGGCCAATGCGCCGCCTGCGCCACTCTATGCGCAGGTCAAGCAAATGATCGCGCAGCAGATCCGCAGCGGCGCTTGGCCGGAACACTACCGGGTGCCGTCGGAAAGCGAACTGGTCGATGAGCTCGGGTTCAGCCGCATGACCATCAATCGCGCCTTGCGCGAGTTGACGGCCGAGGGACTGCTGGTGCGCATGCAGGGCGTGGGCACCTTCGTGGCCCAGCCCAAGGCGCGCTCGGCGCTGTTCGCCGTCAATAACATCGCCGACGAGATCGCGGCGCGCAATCATCGCCACCACAGCCGCGTGGTGCGCCTGGCCGAAGAGCCCGCAGGCGCCGAACAGGCGCTGGCGCTGGATATCCGCGCCGGGCAGCCGGTGTACCACTCGATCATCGTGCACTACGAAGACGACCTGCCGATCCAGCTGGAGGACCGCTACGTCAATGTGGGCCTGGCGCCGGACTACCTGAAGCAGGACTTTACGCATAGCACGCCGTACGAATACCTGACGCGCGTCGCGCCGCTGAGCGAAGGCGAGCACGTGGTCGAGGCCATCCTCGCCAAGCCGCGCGAATGCCAGCTGTTGCAGATCGAGCGCGACGAGCCCTGTCTGTTGATCAGCCGCCGCACCTGGTCGGGCGATCGCGCCGTCACCCTGGCCCGTTTGATTCACCCTGGTTCCCGGCACCGCCTGGAAGGCAAGTTCACCTCATGAAGCAACCCGAAGTCCATCTGTATCGCGCCGCCGACTATCCGCGCATGCCCTGGCGCAACGGCGGCGGCACCACGCAGGAAGTCGTCTGCAATCCCGGCGGCAGCGCGGCCGGGTTCGACTGGCGCCTGTCCATCGCCGATGTGGCGCAGGACGGCGGCTTTTCCGCGTTCACGGGCTATCAGCGCATCATCACGGTACTGGAGGGCTCGGGCATCCAGCTGACGGTGGACGGCAGCCTGCAGACGCCGCTCACGCCGCGCCAGGCCTATGCCTTCGCAGGCGAGGCCCAAGTGCAGTGCCGTCTGCTGGATGGGCCGATACGCGACTTCAACCTGATCTACGCGCCGGCGCGCTGGCATGCCCGGCTGCAGTGGGTGGCGGGCGCGGGGCCATGGACATTCCACAGCGCCGCGCGCGATGTGCTGGTGCTGACGGCGGGCGGCGCGCTTACGGTGCGCATCGACGGCAAGCCGCAAGTGCTGCCGTCGCGTTACGACTGCCTGCATGCCGAGTCCATGGACTGCCTGGCCGAATACCGGCTGGAGGCCGAAGCGCCGCTGGACGCCTGCGTGATCGAACTGTTGCCGCGTAGCGTCTGATTGCGCGGCCGCCTGGAGCGGCCGTATTCCGTTGTTGCCGATGAAAGCCGGGGTGCTGTCGCCTCGGCTTTTTTATTCGGGTAATCCCTGAGAAAAATCGACTCATATTGACTTGTATATACAAGCATAGGCATCCTATGATCCAGACAAGCGCAGCGCCACGCAGGCGCGCAACCGAACCGATCAAGGAGAGCCTCTTGGACAACTCGAACCGATACCGCGACGTGGTCATCCGCGCACCGCGCGGCAACCAACTGAACGCCAAGAGCTGGCTGACCGAAGCCCCCTTGCGCATGCTGATGAACAACCTGGACCCCGACGTGGCCGAGAACCCCAAGGAACTGGTGGTTTACGGCGGCATCGGCCGCGCCGCCCGGGACTGGGATTGCTATGACAAGATCGTCGAATCGCTCAAGAACCTGAACGAAGACGAAACCCTGCTGGTGCAATCCGGCAAGCCGGTAGGCGTTTTCAAGACCCATGCCAACGCGCCGCGCGTGCTGATCGCCAACTCCAACCTGGTGCCGCACTGGGCCACCTGGGAACACTTCAACGAACTGGATGCCAAGGGCCTGGCCATGTACGGCCAGATGACGGCGGGCAGCTGGATCTACATCGGCAGCCAGGGCATCGTGCAGGGTACGTACGAGACCTTCGTCGAGGCGGGCCGCCAGCACTATGGCGGCAACCTCAAAGGGCGCTGGGTGCTGACCGCCGGCCTGGGCGGCATGGGCGGCGCGCAACCGCTGGCGGCCACGCTGGCTGGCGCCTGCTCGCTGAACATCGAATGCCAGCAGACCAGCATCGATTTCCGCCTGCGCACCCGCTATGTGGACGAACAGGCGCGCGACCTGGACGACGCGTTGGCGCGCATCGCCAAGTACACGCAGGAAGGCCGCGCCGTTTCCATCGCCCTGTGCGGCAACGCCGCCGAGATCCTGCCGGAACTGGTGCGCCGCGGCGTGCGCCCGGACATGGTGACGGACCAGACCAGCGCGCACGATCCGCTGAACGGCTATCTGCCGGCCGGCTGGACCTGGCAGGACTATCGCGCGCGCGCCAAGCGCGAACCGGCCGCCGTCATCAAGGCGGCCAAGCAGTCCATGGCGGTGCACGTGCAGGCCATGCTGGCCTTCCAGCGCCAGGGCGTTCCGACCTTCGATTATGGCAACAACATCCGCCAGATGGCCAAGGAAGAAGGCGTGGCGGACGCGTTCGATTTTCCGGGTTTCGTGCCCGCCTACATCCGGCCATTGTTCTGCCGCGGCGTGGGCCCGTTCCGCTGGGCCGCGCTGTCGGGCGATCCGCAGGACATCTACAAGACCGACGCCAAGGTCAAGGAACTGATCCCGGACGACGCACACCTGCACCGCTGGCTGGACATGGCGCGCGAACGCATCAGCTTCCAGGGCCTGCCGGCGCGCATCTGCTGGGTGGGCCTGGGTCAGCGCGCCAAGCTGGGCCTGGCGTTCAATGAAATGGTCCGCACGGGCGAGCTGTCGGCGCCCATCGTCATCGGCCGCGACCATCTGGATTCCGGCTCTGTCGCCAGCCCCAACCGTGAAACGGAATCGATGCGCGACGGTTCGGACGCGGTATCCGATTGGCCGCTGCTGAATGCCTTGTTGAACACGGCCAGCGGCGCGACCTGGGTGTCGCTGCACCATGGCGGCGGCGTGGGCATGGGCTTTTCGCAGCATGCCGGCATGGTCATCGTCTGCGACGGCACGGACGAGGCGGCCGAGCGCATCGCCCGCGTGCTGACCAACGATCCGGGCACGGGCGTCATGCGGCATGCCGACGCGGGCTACGCAGCCGCCATTGAATGCGCGCAGGAGCAGGGCCTGAATCTGCCCATGCTTGCGGGCAAGCGCTGATACCGCGCCGCCCATACCTGCGGGCCGCGACCGCGCCCGTCCATACGCCATGACCGAGACTACGCAATGACTCAGGACAGCCAGGCAGCAAGAGGGCCGCTCATCGAGCGGCGCTCGATCGATTTCATTCCCGAAACGGAGCGCCACGGCAAGCTCTACAGCCAGTTCACGCTGTGGATGGGCGCCAATCTGCAGATCACCGCCATCATCACCGGAGCCTTGGCGGTGGTGCTGGGCGGAGACGTTCTCTGGTCGCTGATCGGGCTGTTCGTCGGCCAGGTTTTTGGCGGCGCGGTGATGGCGCTGCATGCGGCCCAGGGACCCAAGCTGGGATTGCCCCAAATGATCTCCAGCCGGGTGCAGTTCGGCGTCTATGGCGCGGCGATCCCCATCGTGCTGGTGTGCCTGATGTACCTGGGATTCACGGCCACGGGCACGGTGCTGTCGGGGCAGGCCCTGGGCCAGTTGTTCGGCGTGAGCGATACGGCCGGCATCCTGATATTCGCCGCCGTGATCGCCGGGGTGACGTTGTTCGGCTACCGCATGATCCACATCATCGGGCGGATCGCGACGGTGCTGGGCATCATTGCCTTCTTCTACCTGTTCAGCCGCGTGATCGCGCTGGGCGACGTGGGCCAGTTGCTGCAGATCCGCCACTTCACGTGGAGTTCCTTCCTGCTGTCGGTTTCACTGGCGGCATCGTGGCAGATCGCCTATGGGCCTTACGTCGCGGACTACTCGCGCTATCTGCCGAGCCGGACCTCGTCGTTCAAGACCTTCCTGGCGGTAGGGCTGGGTTCGGTGCTGGGCGCGCAGATTGCAATGGTGCTGGGCGTGCTGGCCGCGGCCATGGCGGCCGGCCAGTTTGCCGGGCGCGAGGTCGCCTACATCGTCGGGCTGGGCGGCACGGGAGCCATGGCCGCGCTGCTGTACTTCATCATCGCGTTTGGCAAGGTCACGATTTCGACGCTGAACTCCTACGGCAGCTTCATGTGCATCGCGACCATCGCCAGCGGCTTTCGCGGACATGTGGAGATTTCCCGCCGGCAGCGCGCGCTGCTGGTGCTGGTGATCGTCGCGGCGGCCACGGCGGTGGCGCTAATCGGGCAGCATTCCTTCCTGAACGCGTTCAAGTCCTTCATCCTGTTCCTGCTGGCGTTTTTCGTGCCGTGGAGCGCGGTTAATCTGGTCGACTACTACTTCGTGAGCCGCGAGCAATACGACGTGGAAGCGCTGTCGGATCCGAATGGGCGCTATGGCCGTTGGAACTGGCCAGGGATCCTAATATATCTGTTCGGGGTGCTGGTGCAGATGCCCTTCATTTCGACCAAGCTCTACACGGGTCCGATGGTCGAGCGCCTGGGCGGGGTGGATATCTCGTGGATCATCGGCCTGGTCGTGCCCAGCATCCTGTATTACCTGTTCGCGCGCCGGGATGCCGTACCGCAACCTCGCGGCGCCGCCCGCGCCACCCATACGCTTTGACGCCGGCACTCGCCTAGGAGAACAACAATGGAATTGCATCTGACACCCGGCCACATGACCTTGGCGGACCTGCGGCGCGTCTATCAGCAGCCGGCGCGCGTGACGCTGGACCCGGCTGCCGCCGGGCCGATCGAGGCCAGCGTGGCCTGCGTCGAACGCATCATCGATGAAGGCCGCACGGCCTACGGCATCAACACCGGATTCGGGTTGCTCGCCACGACGCGGATCGCGCGCGAGGACCTGGAAGCCCTGCAGAGTTCGCTGGTGCTGTCGCACGCGGCCGGAGTGGGCGAGGCGCTGGACGACGCGATGGTGCGGCTGATCATGGTGCTGAAGATCAACAGCCTGGCGCGGGGTTATTCGGGCATCCGCCGCAAGGTCATCGACGCGTTGATCGCGCTGGTGAACGCCGAGGTCTATCCGCATATTCCGCTGAAGGGATCGGTGGGCGCGTCGGGCGACCTTGCGCCGCTGGCGCACATGTCCCTGCTGCTGCTGGGCGAGAGCAAGGCGCGCCATCGCGGCGCCTGGCTGCCCGCGCGCGAAGCGCTGGCCCAGGCGGGGCTGGAACCCCTGACGCTGGCGGCCAAGGAAGGCCTGGCGCTCTTGAACGGTACGCAGGTTTCGACGGCCTATGCGCTGCGCGGCCTGTTCGAGGCCGAGGATCTGCTGGCTGCCGCGCTGGTCTGCGGCAGCCTCAGCGTGGAAGCCATGCTGGCATCGCGCGCACCGTTCGATCCCCGCATCCACGCCGCGCGTGGTCAGCCTGGCCAGATCGACGTGGCGGCCGTGTACCGCAATCTGCTGACCGAGGACAGCGAGGTCGGGCATTCACACGCAAACTGCGACAAGGTGCAAGACCCCTATTCGCTGCGCTGCCAGCCGCAGGTCATGGGCGCCTGCCTGACGCAGATACGCCATGCGGCCCAGGTGCTGGAGATCGAGTCCAACGCGGTCTCGGACAATCCGCTGGTGTTTGCCGAGCAGGGCGACGTGGTGTCGGGCGGTAACTTCCATGCCGAGCCCGTGGCCATGGCGGCGGACAACCTGGCGTTGGCGCTGGCCGAGATCGGCGCGCTGTCCGAGCGCCGTATTTCGCTGATGATGGACAAGCACATGTCGCAGCTGCCGCCGTTCCTGGTGAGCAACGGCGGCGTGAACTCCGGCTTCATGATTGCCCAGGTGACCGCGGCGGCGCTGGCCAGCGACAACAAGGCGCTGGCGCACCCGGCCAGCGTGGACAGCCTGCCGACTTCGGCCAACCAGGAGGACCACGTGTCCATGGCGCCGAATGCGGGCAAGCGGCTCTGGCCCATGGCCGAGAACGTGCGCGACATCCTCGCGATCGAATGGCTGGGCGCCTGCCAGGGCCTGGATTTCCGCCAGGGCCTGAAGACCGCGCCCAAGCTGGAGCGTGCGCGCAGCCTGTTGCGCGAGAAAGTGGCGCATTATGAGCGGGACCGCTTCTTCGCACCCGACATCGAGGCGGCGAGTCTGCTCATCGCGGGCCAGGGTCTGACGGCGCTGGTGCCGGCGGGCCTGTTGCCCAGTCTTTAACGCCGGCGCGCAACAGGAGCCTACGCATGAGACAGGTCTGGCGCAATTGCCACGCAGCCACGATGGCGCAAGGCAAATACTCCGTGATCGAACGGGCCGCCATCGTCACGCGCGAGAACCGTATCGAATGGATCGGTCCCGAGGCAACGCTGCCGCCAGCGGACGTTGCGGGCGAGCATGACCTGGGCGGCGCATGGGTCACGCCCGGATTGATCGATTGCCACACCCATCTGGTGTTTGGCGGCGATCGCAGCCTGGAGTTCGAGCAGCGCCTGCAAGGCGTGGACTACGCCACCATTGCCGCGCAAGGCGGCGGCATCGCCAGCACCGTGCGCGCCACCCGCGCCGCCAGCGAGGACGAACTCTACGCCAGCGCGCGCAGGCGCGCCCTGCATCTGATGCGCGACGGCGTGACCACGCTGGAAGTGAAATCGGGCTATGGGCTGGACCTGCCCAACGAGCGCAAGATGCTCAGGGTGGCGCGGCGCCTGGGCCAGACTTTGCCGCTGACCGTCAGCGCGACCTGCCTGGCCGCGCACGCGCTGCCGCCCGAGTATGCCGGGCGGGCCGACGACTACGTCGATGAAGTTGCGCGCCGCATGTTGCCGGTACTGGCGGCCGAGGGCCTGATCGACGCGGTGGATGCCTTCTGCGAGCATCTGGCATTCACGCCGGCGCAGGTCGAACGGGTGTTCCAGGCCGCGGGTGAACTGGGGCTGCCCGTGAAGCTGCATGCGGAGCAACTGTCTTTGTTGCACGGCGCGACGCTGGCCGCACGTTATGGCGCCTGGTCGGCGGACCATCTGGAATACCTGACCGAAAGCGACGTGCTGGCAATGGCGCAGGCCGGCACGGTGGCGGTGCTGCTGCCTGGGGCGTTCTACGCCCTGCGCGAGACCAAGCTGCCTCCCATCGACCTGTTGCGCCGCCATGGCGTACCCATCGCCATCTCCAGCGACCTGAATCCCGGCACCTCGCCCGCTCTGTCGCTGCGGCTGATGTTGAGCATGGCCTGCACGCTGTTCCGCCTGACGCCCGAAGAATCGTTGGCGGGGGCGACGGCGCATGCGGCCAAAGCGCTGGGCCTGCAGGCCACGCATGGCACGCTGGAAGTCGGCAAGTATGCGGACTTCGTCGCCTGGGAGGTGCGGCATCCCGCCGAACTGGCCTACTGGATAGGCGGCGATCTGCCCAAGCGGGTGGTCCGGCATGGCGCGCTGGTCGACGCCGCAACGCTTGCCTGAAACGGGCAGATCCGGACAGGATCGCGCCCGCAACGGACGGCTTGGACCCGCGCGCGTCCGCAGTCGCCGCAGGCGGTCTACCATCCGTGGATGACGCGTTCATCCCGGAGCGCGCGATCAGATTGGATGTGGGTATGCGGATATGCATGATGGAAGGGCCGGCCGATCTGGAGCCCAAGGGCGCGACCTGGGAAGGCATCGCCGAACGCATCGGCGAGCTGGCCCCGGATCTGTTGGTGACCAGTGAAATGCCGTTCGGCCCCTGGGTGGCCGCGGACCCGCAATACGACGCGGATCGCGCGGCAGCGTCGGTGCGCATCCACGAGGCGGGCCTGGCTGCGCTGGCGGCGCTGGGAGTGCCGGCCGTCGTGTCGTCGCGGCCGGTGCATGCGGGTGGACGGCTGGCCAACGAGGCGTTCGCCTTGCAGGACGGCCGCTATACACGGCTGCACCACAAGCAATACTTCCCGGAGGAACCGGGCTATTTCGAAGCGACCTGGTTCCATGCCGCCATGGACGGCTTCGAGGTATTCGAGGTGGGCGGCATACGCCTGGGCGTGCAGCTATGCACCGAACTGATGTTCAACGAGCGCTCGCGCGCCTACGGACGCGCGGGGGCCGAGCTGATCGTGGCGCCGCGAGCCAGCAGCGCGTCGACGCGCCGCTGGCTGACGGCGGGCGCCATGGCGGCGCTGGTGTCGGGCTGTTATGTGGTCAGCTCGAACCGAGCGGGGCGCACGGCGGCGGGGCAGGTATTCGGGGGGACGGCATTCGCATTCCAGCCGGATGGCGAACCCCTGGCGCAAACCAGCGACACCGAATCCATCGTGGTGATCGAGGTGGATCCGGCGCGTGCGCGCGCGCAGCAGTCGCAGTACCCGTGCTACGTGCGGGAATAGCGCGGCGCTAGCGCGTCGAGCCGGCCTGCGCCGGCTCGCTCGCGTCAAAGCGCAGCCGCGAAAAGCTGGCGACGCAGGCCAGCGCGGCGCACACGCAACCCAGCCACAGCGCGGCAATGGCGCCGTGCGTGCTGGAAATGTTGAAGCAGGCGGCTACCAGGGCCGCGCCCGAGGCCTGGCCCAGCAGCCGCACCGTGCCTATCATGCCGCTGGCGCCGCCGGCGCGCGAGGCCGGCGCCGACATCATGATGGCGCGCAGGTTGGGCGACTGGAAGAAGCCGAAGCCGGCGCCGCACAGCGCCATGCGCCAGCAGAGGTCCCAGACTGATGGCGAGGCCGGCATCAGCGCCATTGAGGCCAGGCCCAGCGCCAGCAGGGCTAAACCCACGCCGCCCAGGGCGCCGGCCGCATAGCGGTCCGACAGCCGTCCCGCTATCGGCGCCATGATCGCCACCACCACCGGCCAGGGCGTGATGAGAAAGCCGGTCTGCACCTGGCTGTAGCCGAGCGTGGCTTGCAGCAGGAACGGCAGCGACACGAAGGCCAGCGCCTGCGCCGCGAACGCGCACACGGCAGTGGCTGCGGACAGCGCGAACAAGGGCCGGCGCAACAGGTCCACCGCCAGGATGGGCGCGGGGTGGCCGGCCTGCCGGCGCATCAGCAGCCACAGGCTGGCTGCGGCGATGCCCCATTCCAGCGCCACGCGCGGCAAGGGGGCGGCGTGCGCCAATTCGTTGGACCCCAGCACGAACAGGCCCAGCGTCAGGGCGCACAGCACTGCGGCCAGGCCGTCGAAGCGATGCGGCGCACGCGCGGTCCCGGGCAGCTTGCGCAGGCCCAGCGCGAAAGCCAGCAGGCCGATGGGCACGTTGATCAGAAACAGCCAGTGCCAGGATCCCAGCAGCAGGATGGCCGAAGCCACGGTCGGCCCTGCCGCGAAGGAGATGCCCACCACCATGGCGTTCAGGCCCAGGCCGCGGCCCAACAGGTGCGAGGGGTAGATGAAGCGCAGCAGCGCGCCATTGACGCTCATGACGCCGGCCGCGCCCAGGCCTTGCAGCACGCGCGCGATCACCAGCGTGGGCAAGGACGGCGCCAGGCCGCTGGCCAGCGAAGACAGGATGAAGATCGCCAGCCCCACGATATAGACCCGCCGGTGGCCCAGGATTTCGCCCAGCGCCGCGGCCGGCAGCAGGCCCGCCACCATGGCCAACTGATAGCCGCTGACGATCCAGATGGACCCGGCATCGCTGGCCTGCAGGTCGCGCGCAATGGTGGGTAGCGCCGTGTTGGCGATGGCGGTGTCCAGGCTGGCCATGCACAGGGCCAGCATGACGGCCAGGAGCGCGCCCGGGCGTTCGGCTGCCGGCAGGCCGACGCCGGCCGGATAGACGGTATTGCGGGAGAACGAGAGCATGTACGGGACCACGGGGGGCAACGCGTCCGGACAGAGGGCCGGAAGCTGCGATCACTGATTCTAGAACGTGTTAAGGGATCCGGCCCGCGGACCGGGTGGAGAGCAGGCTTTCCTTGCAGGGCGTTTCTCCTTATCCTGCCGCCTGCGCGGCACCCGGCCGCGTTTCCAAGGAGTGGTCGACCATGCAATTTGGCGTATCCCAGCGCCGTCGCCGGCTCTTGCCGGCGCTCGCGCTGGGCGTTCTGGGCGCTGCGGCGGCAGGGCGTCTTGGGGCCGTGCCTCTGACTCGCATCCTGGTCGGCTTTCCTCCGGGGGGCGGGGTGGATGTGATCGCCCGTTTGTTGGCGCGGCAGTTGGAGGCCGGCCTGGGCGAGGTGGTGCTGGTCGAAAATCGGCCCGGCGCGGGGGGCTTGCTGGCGGCGCAGGAGCTGCTGGCTGCGCGCCCGGATGGGCATACCCTGCTGTTCACCAACGAGCACACCTTGGCCATCTTGCCGCATATCGTGGCGCAGGCCGGCTTTGCGTCGCCGGATGATTTCGCGGCGGTGGCACAGACGACCGACCAGAGCGCCATTGCGCTGGCGGTCAGGGCGGATTCGCCTTGGTTGAAGCTGCAGGATCTGCGCGGACACGAGGGGCCGCTGCCGGTGGGCGTGCCGGCGCCCGGCAGCGTGCCGGAGCTGGCCGTGGAGCTGCTGGCCGAGCGTTTCGGCGTGGCGGCCACGGCAGTGTGCTATCGCGGCGGCGCGCCATTGGTGACCGATCTGCAGGCCGGCTATCTGGCGCTGGGCCTGACATCCCTCGCCGAATTGCGGGAGCCGGCAAGCGCCGGGCGGCTGCGCCTGCTGGCGATTTCGGGTCCAGGCCGCCATGCCGATCTGGGCGATGTTCCCACCTTTGCCGAGCAGGGCTTCGCGGGACTGGAGCGCGGCGGTGTGGCCGGCTTGTTCGCGCCGCGCGGCGTGGCACCGGCCCGCGTCGAGCAACTGCAGCAGCAGGTGGCGCGGGCCCTCGAATCGGAGGAAGTCCGCATGCAGCTGCACTTGCAGGGGTCGCGTGTGAATTTCGGCGATGCCGCCACGCTGGCGCGCAACATGAACGCGATCCATCAGGCCTGGGCCGAACGCGCCGTGGCCTGGCGTGCGCGGACGGGCGGCTGAGCGCCCGCGTCCGGCTTTCTAGGGTGTCCGGATGGCCGCGCGTTCACGCAGCAATTGGGCCAGTTCGGCGTGGCAAAGCCGCACCGCGGCGCGGGCCTGCTGTTCGGGCGCGCGCATCATCAGGCAGATGCGCCGCGTGAGCCGCGGACGCTGCAATGGCACGATGGCCAGGCCGTCCTGCCGCTGCCCCTGCGTGTACAGGCGCGAGATCAGGCCCACGCGCAATCCCGCGCGCACCAGGCTGTAAAGCGTGTCGGTGTAATTCAGGGTGTCGGTCGCGGCCAGGTCCGAGCCCAGCTGGCGCAGCGTGGCCACGATCATTTCGTAGGTGCTGCCGCGCGACAGCACGGCCAATGGCTCCGCCTTCAAATCCTGCCAGGTCACCGCCTGGCGCCGCGCCAGCCGGTGCGTATCGGCCAGCACCGCGACCAGGTCGTCCTCGGCCACGAAAGCCGCGGCCACGCCGGGCGTGAGGCCGAAGTCCAGGCCCAGGCCAATATCCAGTTCGCCATTGCCCAGCGCGGCCATGAGTTCGTCGTTGAGGTGGTCGCTGAGGATCAGCACGATTTCGGGATGGCGCAGGCGCCATTGCGCCACCACCGGCGCCAGCAGGTGCATGGTGGACGGAATGCAGCCGATGCGCACCGTGGCGGCCTGCGTGTCCAGCAGGCGCTGCAGGTCTTCGGCGCCCTGCGTATAGCTGTTAAGCAGCCATTCGATCTGCGCGCGCGCCGCTTGTCCGGCGGGCGTCAGGCGCACATGGTGGGTGCTGCGCTCGAACAGGGCCACGCCCATCAGCGTTTCCAGCTCGCGGATGGCGGCGGACAGGGCCGGCTGGCTCAGCGCCAGGGCCTCGGCGGCGCGGCTGAAGCTGGCGTGGCGGGCCACTTCCTTGAAACCGCGCAGCTGGCGTAGCGTGGGCTGGCGGGCGGGGGCAGCGTGGCTATCGGAAGCAGGGCGCTTGGTCATAGATTTGCCTGATGAATCTATAAAAATATAGCATTTCAGTTATCACCAGGATCTGGTTAGGATGGCGCCGTCGCCCTCCTCCGCGCTGCCGGTTCCACGCGCGTTCCTCGCTCCGACCCCGCTCCTTCCATGTTCAAACGCCTGTTCCTGTCCGTGTCCGCGCTGGCCGCCGCGCTGTGCCTTGCCCCCGCGGCCGGCGCCGACACTTGGCCCGACGCCCGGCCCCTGACCCTGATCGTGCCGTTCAGTCCGGGCGGCAACGTCGACACCACGGCGCGCCTGGTGGCGCAAAAGCTGTCGGACCGCCTCAAGCAGTCCGTCATCGTCGACAACGTGGCGGGCGCGGGCGGCGTGCTGGGCGTGGCCAAGGCCGTGCATGCCAAGCCGGACGGCTACACGCTGGTGATGGGCTTTGACGGCCCGATCAGCGTGGCCCGGCTGATCAACTCGGCCGTGAAGTACGACGCCGAAGCCGATCTCGCGCCGGTGGCGCTGGTGACCACCGCGCCCGTGGTGTTGTTGGCGCGTCCGGGCCTGCCGGTGCAGAACATGGACGAGCTGATCGCGCTGGCGCGCGAGAAACCCGACACGCTGACCTACGCTTCGTCGGGCGTGGGCACCGTGCTGCATCTGGCGATGGAGGTGATGCAGGACCAGGCAAAGGTCAAGCTGGTGCATGTGCCCTACCGCGGCGGCGCGCAGATCACCAACGACGTCATGGGCGGCCAGGTGGACCTGGGCCTGTTGGTGACCACGAGCGCCACGCCGCTGGTGCAGCAGAAGAAGCTGGACGCGCTGGGCGTGACGTCCGCCGCGCGCGTGGACACGTTGCCGCAGGTGCAGGCGTTTGGCGAGACGCCGGCGCTCAAGGGCTTTGAACTCAACACCTGGACCGGCGTGTTCGTGCCGGTTGGCACCGACCCCGCCGTGGTCGAGCGCCTGAACCTGGAGCTGAATGCGGTGCTGCACATGGACGAGGTGCAAAAGCGCCTGGCCGAAGGCGGCGCCATGCCCGGACAGGGCACGCCGCAGGATTTCGCCGCTTTCCTGAAGAAGGAAAAAGCCTTGTACGCGCACATCGTGAAGAGCGCCAACATCCAGCAGGAATAGGCCTGCCCCTTTGCAGGAAGCCATGCCATGAATACCCCCCCCGTGCTGCCCGAGATCCAGGCCATCCAGGAAGAGATGGTGGCGCTGCGCCATCGCATCCACGCCAATCCCGAACTGGCCTATCAAGAGGTCGCCACGGCCGAACTGGTGGCCGAAAGGCTGGCGGCCTGGGGCTACGAAGTGCATCGCGGCCTGGGCGTGACCGGCGTGGTGGGCACCTTGCGCCGGGGCAGCGGCGCGCGCCGGCTGGGCCTGCGCGCCGATATGGACGCCCTGCCCATCCATGAGACCACCGGCCTGCCCTACGCCAGCCAGAATCCCGGCAAGATGCACGCCTGCGGCCACGACGGCCACACGGCCACGTTGCTGGCCGCGGCCCGCGCGCTGGCCGAACGCAGCCGTTTCGACGGCACCGTGCACCTGATCTTCCAGCCCGCCGAGGAAGGCCATGGCGGCGCGCAGAAGATGATTGCCGACGGCCTGTTCGAACGCTTTCCTTGCGACGCCGTCTACAGCTTCCACAACGAGCCGGGCTATCCGGCCGGCCATTTCGGCTTCCGCTCCGGCGTGATGTACAGCTCGTCCGACACGGTAATCCTGACCGTCAGCGGCGTGGGCGGCCATGGGGCCATGCCGCACGTGGCGGTGGACCCCATCGTGGCGGCGGCCAGCATCGTGCTGGCCTTGCAGACCATCGTCTCGCGCGAGATCGATCCCAACGACATGGCGGTGGTGACCATAGGCGCCATCCACGGCGGTGACGCGCCCAACGTGATTCCCAAGTCGGTGGAGCTGCGCCTGACGGTGCGCGCACGCCGCCCTGAAACGCGCGCGCTGCTGCGCGAGCGCATCACGGCGATCGCTACGGCGCAGGCCGCGGTGCACCGCGCCAGCGTCGACGTGGACTACCGCTGGCGCTATCCGCCGGTGGTCAATGACCGCGCCGCCACGCAGTTCGCGGCCGAGGTCGCGCGCGGCTGGCTGGGCGAACACCTGCTGATCCCCGACCTGGAGCCGTTGCAGGCCAGCGATGATTTCGCCTTCATGCTGGAGCAGGTGCCCGGCAGCTATTTCATCGTCGGCAATGGCGAGGGCGAAGGCGGCTGCATGGTGCACAACCCCGATTACGATTTCAACGACGACATCCTGCCGGTCACGGCCAGCTACTGGGTGACGCTGGCGGAAGCCTATCTGGCCGCCGGCGCGCGCTGACCGGCAGCCGCTACTTTTCCGCGACGCATGACTGCCTCACACGACCCGATTGCCGCCGGCGCGCCGGCCTTCGACGCCACCACCGACTACTGGCAGGAGATCGTCAGCGCCGATGCGCTGGCGCTGCCGGTGGGTCCGCCCTATTCCCGCGGCTATCCAGCACGGCTGCCTGACGGCCGCTACCTGGTGCTGCCGCTGCGCGGCGTGCCCGGCGACCCTGATCGCTGCGTGGCCTCGCTGATTGCCAACCATGCCAGCCTGGAGGTGGTCGATGCCCTGGCCGGCTTCATGGCCGAGCGCGCGCGCGCCTTCAAGGCCGAGGTGGTCGTGGGCCTGCCGACGCTGGGCCTCGCTTTCGCGCCCATGGTGGCGCGCGGCCTGGGGTTCACGCGCTACGTGCCCTTCGGTTATTCGCGCAAGTATTGGTACGACGAACGCCTGGCCGTGCCGGTACAGTCGCTGACCACGCCGGATGCCGGAAAGCTGCTGTACGTGGATCCGAATCTGGCGGGCAGCCTGGCGGGGCGCCGCGTGCTGGTGGTGGACGACGCCGTCAGCACGGGGCAGACGATGCTGTCCGCGCTGGAACTGCTGGCGCGCTGCGGCGCGGAAGTGGCGGGCATCGTCGTGGCCATGTGCCAGGGCGAGCGCTGGCGCGAGCGGCTGGTGGACGCGGATGGCGCGCCGATTCCGGTGGCCTGTGCGTTCGAGTCGCCGCGCATGCGCCGCACGGCCGCGGGCTGGGCGCCCGAAACGGCCGCCTGAAGCCCGGCAGGCCCGCCGGCGCGGCGCCTACAGAGACTCCGGATCGCGGCGCAGCGAGAAGCCCTGCGCCTCGTTCATGGCCAGATAGCTGACGTTGCGCGACACCACCGGCGGCTTGTCGCCGGCGTGCAGCGCGCGCACCTTGTCCAGCACCATCTTGTCCTCCAGCGTCATGCGGTCGATCATGCGCAGGTACTGCATCCAGCTTTCCACCAGGAAGACTTCGCGCCAGACGCCCTCGCGCTCCAGGTCGCGGAACAGCTGCCATTGCTGCGCGCCGTTGCGCAGCCGCATGAGGCGCAGCGGATGCGCCGCGCCGATCAGCGCGGACAGCTTTTCCTTTTCGATCAGGTACTCCACGGCGACCAGCACCGCGCCGTGCTGCGTGTTGAAGCCGACCGCGGCCATCGCCGGCTCGGTGGCGTCCGCGCGCGCCAGCGACGTGGTGTCCAGATGTTCGGGCAGCCGCGAGCGGTACATCAGCGCGACGGTGATGCCCAGCATGATGCCGGCGGTGGCCAGGGCGCCGGAAACGCCCATGGTGCCGGCGAAATGGCCCCACATGAAGGAGCCAGCCGCCAGGCCGCCGAAGATGGCCGTCTGGTACAGCGCCAGCGCGCGCGCCTTGACCCAGTCCGGCACCAGCATCTGGACGGTGGTGTTGTAGGTGGCCAGCACGCCGATCCAGCAGCTGCCGGACAGCAGCAGCGCGGGAAAAGCCACCCACAGGGTGCCGGCCAGGCCCAGCGCCAGCAGGCACGCGGCCAGGAGGGCCGCCGCCACGCTGATCAGGCCGCTCGCGCCCAAGGTCGCCTGGACCCGCCGCACCACGGCGCTGCCGAGGATCGCGCCCAGGCCCAGCGCGCCCAGCATGTAGCCGTACAGCAGGGCGCTGCCGCCTTCGTGTTCGTGCGCCAGCAGCGGCAGCAAGGCCCATAGCGCGCTGGCCGACAGGCCAAAGGCGAACGAGCGCAGCATCACGACGCGGGTGACGGTTGAATGCTGGGTGTAGCGCAGCGCGGCGACCACGCCTTCCAGGATGCCTTCGGGCGGCAGGCGGCGCACGGGCAGGTCGCGTTTCCAGCGCCAGATCGCCCAGATCAGGCCGCCGTAGCAAAAGCAGTTCAGCAGGAACACCCAGGGCGCGCCCATGGCGCCCAGCAGCAGGCCGCCGATGGCCGGGCCGACCGCGCGCGCCACGTTGAAGTTGACGCTGTTCAGCAGTACCGCGCTGCCGACGTGCGCGCGCGGCACCTGTTCGCCTACGGCGGCCTGCCAGGCTGGCGTGACGATGGCGCTGCCGATGGCGATGCAGAACACCGACGCGATCAGCGTGATGGGATGCAGCAGGCCGGCAAAGGCCAGGATGGTGATGAAGACGCCGCCCGTCAGCTCCAGCAGCATGCCGGTCAGCATGACCTTGCGGCGGTCGTAGTTGTCCGCCAGCACGCCGGTCAGGATGGACAGCGCCACCAGCGGGAAGGCGGCGGCTACCTGGATCATGGCGACCATCAGCGGGCTGCTTTGCTCGGTGGTGATGATCCATGCGGCAGCGACGGATTGCGCCCAGGTGCCCAGGTTGGCGAACAGGTTGGCAATCCAGATGATGCGGAACGCCGGAAACGCGAAGGGGGATAGCGTGCTGACCTGCAGCACGGGGGCGGGGGCGGCTGGCGCGTCCGCGGGCAGATCGGTGTTGGCCGAAACGGGTTGCAGCATGGGGTTCTTCCGGGGCGCCGCGCGGGCGCTCCTTTCGGACGTGGTCTGGGTCGGGTAATGGTACGCCTAAGCCAGCGATCGAAGGGAGCGCGCGCGGCGCTGCGGGGCGGTCGCGCGCCGCCCCGGGGCTGCTGCAGGGAGGCCGCCTATTGCTTGGCGGCCGGGGCCGGCGCAGGGGCCGGCGGATAGGCCTGGTTCAGGTATTCCACGATCAACGGTACCTGGTCGGCGGGGATGGGGGCGCCGTAGGTGCCCACCATCTTCTTGACCTCGGCGTCCCAGAAGCCCAGGGGCATGGGCGGCTGCGACGATACGTAGTCCACCGAATGGCACATCAGGCACAGGGCCGCATGCTGGGCCCCCGCGCCGGTGCCGGAATGCAGTGTGGCGGTTTCCTGGGGCAGCTTGATTTCCAGGGCCTGGGCGGCCGGGGAGAGACAGGCGCAGGCCAGCGCGAGCGCCGGCAGGCAGCGACGGATAAGGCGGTTCATGGCGCTCTCCTCAGGCGGCGGTGACGCGGACGGCTTCGACCACGTTGCGCATGTAGCCGGCCGGGTTCCACAGCGGGTCCAGCGGCTGGGTTTCGCCGGCCGTGTTGGTGGCGCGGACCTTCAGCGTGTAGTCGCCGGCGGTCTTGGGCGTGAAATCGGCGTGCCATTCGCGGAAGGAATAGCGGCCCAGGTCGCGGCCGAGCTTGGCGGCCTGCCAGGTCTTGCCGTCGTCCGACGAGAACTGGACCTCGCGTATGCCCTTGCCGCCATCGAAGGCGATGCCGCGCACCTGTACCAGCTTGCCGCGGGCGACGCGGGCGCCTTCGGCAAGGCTGGTGATGAAGCTGCGCACGTTGTAGCGGCCGATGGGGCGCGTCTTCTCCGGCGCCTTGCCCGGCGGCGTGCAGGCGCAATCATTGTCGGGAATGCGGTAGGCCTTCTGCATCCAGAAGCCGTCGAACTCCTTGTCCAGCACCTTGATGTCGGCCAGGTGCTTGACCCAGTAGGTGCCGTAGTACCCCGGCACCACCAGGCGCACGGGATAGCCGTTGAGCATGGGCAGGTCGGCGCCGTTCATGGCGTAGGCCAGCATGACTTCGCCGTCCAGCGCATGGGCGGCGTCCAGCGCCTTGACGAACTCCGGCGTGCCGGGCAGCACCGGGCGGTCCATGCCCTCGAACGTCACCTGGCGCGCGCCGGCGCGGATGCCGGCTTTTTCCAGCACGCGCTTGAGCGGGATGCCCAGCCAGCGGGCATTGCCCATGGCGCCGTTGCCCAGTTGCCCCCCGCCCACGCGTGGCGCGAAGAAGCCGCGGCTGTTGCCCGAGCACTGGGTGACAGCCACCAGTTCCACGGGCTTGCCGAACTGCTGCTTCAGGTCGGCCAGCGACAGCTCCAGGGGTTTGTCCACCAGCCCGCTGACCTTGATGCGGTAGGTGTTCAGGTCGATGGCGGTGGGGATGTTGCCCAGGTGGTAGCGCACGAAGAACGCGTCGTTGGGCGTGATGATGTTCTCATTGAAGACCGCGAACGGCGTTTCCAGCTGCGGCGGGCGCGAGGTCTGGCGGATCAGGGGCCGCTTTTGCGGATAGGCGATCAGGTCGCGCTCGCCGTTGGCGAACGGCAGCGTGACGGTGGCCGGCGCCGCCAGGCTGGTCAGCGCATGGCCGGCCAGCGTGCCGGTGGCGCCCAGCGTACAGGCCTGGCGCAGGAAGCGCCGGCGCCCATTCGGGTCGGATGTGCTCATCTTGGTGTCTCCTCGTTCTTGTCAGCGCCCTGCCCCGGCGCGTTCAGACGAGCCTACGCGCGGCGGCCTGACAAATGCGTTAACGTCCGCGCTGCCCGTTTCAATTTCCGCGTTTTTCGCACCGATGACCCTGACCTTCAACAAGCGCGCCTTTGCCGCGCTGCTGGCCGTAACCGCGCTGGAAGCGCTGATCGCCACCCTGGGCGCGCCCTATCCCCTGTTGCGGGGCTTCGTGGGCGACGTGGTGGCGGTGGGCTGGGCCTATCTGGTGTATCGCAGCTTCATCCGCGCCGGCGTGCTGCCGCTGGCGCTGGCCGCGCTGTGCACCGGCTACGCGGTGGAACTGGGGCAGTACCTGGCCCGGTATTTCGGCTGGCGGCTGGAGCAGCCGGTATTGCGCGTGATCCTGGGCAGCGTGCCCGACTGGTGGGACATGCTGGCCTATACGCTGGGATTCTTCCTGGTGCTGGCGCTGGCCGCCTGGAACCGGCGGCGGGGCGCCGCGTTGCGCGGCGCCTAGGCGCTTTTCGTCTTTGTGTCCGGCCGAATCAGCCGGGCTTCCATCAGGGAATCAGCCTGCCTGGCAGACCGGCCCGTCGTCGTGCGCGTGCGCGGCGGGCTTGGCTGCGCGCAGCGGCTGCAGGCGGGCGTTGCGGAACGGCGCGAAGAGCTCGGCCCAGGACGAAGGAAACAGCGGGGTGGCGTGGCGCACGGCGTCGCGGCGGGCGTAATGCGTCAGCAATTGTTGGCCGATCGGGGCGTCTCCCAGGGGATGGCGGGTATTCATGGTATTTCCGTATTGCATTGAAAGTGTATTCATTGTACCAGTGCGTGCGCATTCCGGCCAGCCCCCGCGTGCGCACGCCAAGTCATTGATCCATAAAGACTGTCCCTGTTTATTGGGCAGCGTTTGACCAATCTCCGGGATTGCCCTAGCAGCTCAAAATAGTAGACGGTATACAATGTTCAACATGCCCGGGCTTAGACCAGCCTGGAATCCTCACCAATGGACCTGGAGCGAGTCATGGCTGAACTGATGAACCGAGATGAATTCCGTACCGCGTTGGAAAACGCGATCAAGGGCAAGAGCGCCAACGCTTCGCCCTTTTCCATCGCCTGGGCAGAAGGCAAGCTCAGCCGCCAGCATCTGCAGCGCTGGGCCGAGAACCACTACCACTACGTGGGCCCGTTCGCCGACTACCTGGGCTATCTGTACGCCCGCACGCCCGACTCCTACACCGAGGCCAAGGACTTCCTGCTGGCCAATATGTATGAAGAGGAAATCGGGGGCGACCGCCACACGGACCTGCTGATCCGCTTTGCCGAAGCCTGCGGCACCACCCGCGAACGCGTCACCAACCCCGACAACATGTCGCCCACCACGCGCGCCCTGCAAAGCTGGTGCTACGCCGTGGCCATGCGCGAGGACCCCATCGTGGCGGTGGCCGGGCTGGTGGTGGGCCTGGAATCGCAAGTGCCGTCCATCTACCGCAAGCAGACCCCGACCCTGCGCGAGAAGTACGGCTTCACCGACGAGGAAGTGGAGTTCTTCGACCTGCACATCGTGTCCGACGAAATCCACGGCGAACGCGGCTACCAGATCGTGCTGGAGCACGCCAACACGGTGGACCTGCAGCAGCGCTGCCTGAAGATCTGCGAGATCGGCGCGCAGATGCGGCTGCTGTACACGACCGCGCTCTACACCGACTACGTGCAGCAGGAAATCACGCTGCCCGAACTGGGCCTTGCCGCCTGAGCACACCGCAAGGCCGTCTGGCGCTTTCGCGCCGGACGGCCGCGGCCCCGCAGACCCCAGAGCAGAGTATCCATGCCTACCATCGTGTTTCATAAGGGCGGCCAGACCTACACCGACGTGGTGAAGGACAACACCAACCTGGTGGTGCGGGCCGGCATCAAGCAGTTTCCGTATCCGCATCTGCGCTACGAATGCGGCATGGGCAAGTGCGCAAAATGCGCCTGCCGCGTGCTGGCCGGGGCCGAGCATCTGCCGCCGGTGAACTGGAAGGAAAAAAAGCAGCTGGGCGAACGCATCGACCAGGGTTACCGGCTGGCGTGCCAGCTCTGGCTTACCAGTGATATCGAGCTGGTCCAGGACGTGGAGGCGTAGCGGCAATGGACCCGGTATACGTCATATTGACCACCAAGCCCGGCGTATTCCGCACGGAAGCGGACGATGGCGCGGTGGATATCCTTGAAACCTACGATTACGCGTTCTACGGCCGCGCGCTGGCCGTCTACCGCATCGCCCGCCTGCATGGCGACACCAAGCTCATCGTCACCGAGGAAACGCCGCCCTACGTGGTGAACCGCGTGCCCTCCAAATTCCTGGAGAAGTTCGCGTCGGTGGAAGCCGCCCGCAAGGAACTGGCCCACCTGACGCGCTTTGGCAGCATGGAATCGACCTTGACGCTGCGCTCCGGCGCGGTCGCCGCGGAGCACTGAACAACATGGTCCAGATCACATTCATCTCCAATGGCGGCAAGGTCGCCACGGCGCCCGAGAACAGCAATCTGCTGCGCGTGTCGCTCAAGGAAAAGGGCGGCATTCCCTTCAAGTGCGGCGGCGGCCTGTGCGGCACCTGCAAGTGCCGCATCGAGGAAGGGCTGGAAAACACCGACGCCATCAAGCCGAAGGAGCGCAAGCATCTGCGTCCCGAAGACTTCGAGGCCGGCTACCGCATGGCCTGCCAGACCTTCGTCAATGGCGATGTGAAGGTGTCGTGGGTGATCCAGAACGGCAAGGGCGTGGTGGTCGGCGCGGCATCCGATCCCGTGGAAGCGGCGACCTGAGGGCTGCAAGGCCCTGGCCGACCGGCGCTGGCTCCTGGCCGCGCGGCCGGCTCGGTGTGATGAGTTTCAGGCGCGGCAGGCCCGTTCAGGCCACCGACGCGTGCGGCTGCTGCTGGGCTTCCGTATAGGCCTTGGCGGCGTTATGCACGTGCTGGCTGGCCAGCAGCGCGGCCAGGTCGCCGTTGCCGGCGATGACGGCGTTGAGGATCTGCGAATGCTCATCCCAGTTCTGCTTGGCGCGCAGCATATTGCTGGGCGCGAACAGCAGCGCCGTACGGTCGCGCAACGAACGCATCAGGTCGGTCAGCACCACGTTGCCGCCGATGGTGGCCAGCATTTCGTGGAACTGGGAATTCAGCGCCAGGAACTTGTCCAGCTGTTCGCCGCGCGCCGCTTCCGTGCCTTCGCGCAGGAAGGCCTGCAGGCGTTCCACGGTTTTCTCATCGCGGCGCTGCGCCGCGAGCTTGGCGTTCAGGCCTTCCAGCGTGGCGCGCACCTCCACCATGTCGTAGGCGACGGCGTCGGACAGCACCGACACGGACGCGCCGCGGCGCGGCTCGATGGTCACCAGGCCTTCGGCGGCCAATGCGCGCAGCGCTTCGCGCACGGGGATGCGCGAGACGCCCATTTCCTCGGACAGGCGGCCCTCGACCAGGCGGTCGCCGGGCGTGAACTCGCCGCTGAGGATGCGCTCGCGCAGCTTGTCGCGGATGACGGCAAACAACTGCGGATGCTGCTCGCCGATCTTCAGCGAGGCGGAATGCTGCGTTGCTGCGGCTTGCGGGCTGACGGGTGAGGTTGTCATGGCGAGCAGGTTTGGCTTAATGGATACAGTCTCCATTGTATTACCGGGTGTAGCTGCATGGCTTGGGGGGCGCACCGCATCAGTGTCCCCAAAAAGCCTTGGCCAGTACGCCCAGCGCGCCCAAGGCGCATACCGCCAGCAGCACGCCGCGCACCGCGCGCGGCGGCAGACGGTGGCGCAGCCGGTTGGAGACCGCAAAACCGGCCAGCAGGAAAGGCGCCAGGCTGAGCGCCAGTCCGGCGTGATAGCCCGTATACCGCTTGGCCCATGCCAGCATGGCCAGCGAGAAGATCGATCCCAGGAACAGCACCATGCCGAGCGTGGCGCGCAGGCGCGGCGGCGCCGCGTGCTGCATCACGATGGCGATGGGCGGCGCGCCCACCGAGGTCATGGTGCCCATGATGCCCGAGGCCACGCCCGCGCCGGACACGCGTCCGGGCGTGGCGGAAAAGTGCAGGCCGGCCGCGCTCAGCGCCACGGCCACCAGGATCAGGGCGGCGAACAGCACCCCCAGCGCCTGCGGCGCGAAGCGCGTCATGGCGTAGATCGCGATCAGCGTACCGACGGCGCGTCCCGCCAGCGCGTAGGACACCGAAGGCCAGTCGATGGCGGCCCGCTCGCGCAATGCGGTCAGCAGCGAAATGAAGCCGCCCAGCGTCAAGAGCGGCCCCGGCGCCAACTGCGGAAAGAACATGGCCGCCACCGGCGCGGCGAACATCGCGAAGCCCACGCCGCCCACGCCCTGCGCGATCGCGGCGCCGAACACCACGGCGGCCATGGTGGCGTACTGCAGAAGATCGGGATACGGCAGGGAGGATGGCATGCCTGGAGCAGTCTTTACTATGTATACGATAGTCTATCCAGGATTTTTCCGAATTTCATGAAGTGCTTCAAAAACTAGGGTAATCCCCTGATTTTTCGGCGCTATTCATGGATTTTTCAGAATTATCGCTTTCCCTAGGCGCTGCATATTTTGATTGGTATGGCTACAAACGAAATATAGTATACCGAACGTGGCGACATAACTGCCACGCATACAAGGGGAATAGCACATGCAAGCGGACGTAGTGCTCAACGCTGCTCACTGGATGTACCTGATCAGCGTGGCCGCCATCATCCTGACGATGATTCTGCGGGCCAACGTGGTGGTGCCGTCGGTCATCGGCACCTTTCTGGTGGTGCTGGCCATCACGGGCAATCCGATCAGCGCCCTGATAGGCATCTTCTCGGCCAGCTTCGTGGCGGCCAAGGAGCTGTTCAACATCTTCCTGGTGATCACCTTCATGACGGCGCTGCTCAATGCGCTGAAAACCCTGCAGGCGGACGTGCGCATGGTGCAGCCGTTTCGCCGCGTCATGCGGGGCGGGCATTCGTCCTTCCTGATCATCGCTCTCTGTACTTATGTGATCTCGCTGTTCTTCTGGCCGACGCCGGCGGTGCCGCTGGTGTCCGCCATCCTGCTGCCCGCGGCCATCGCGGCGGGCCTGCCGCCCTTGGCGGGCGCCATGGCCATCGCCATCGCCGGCCAGGGCATGGCGCTGTCCTCGGACTACGTGATCGGCGTGGCGCCCAGCATCAGCGCCAAGGCTGCCGGGGCGGCGGTTAGCGCCGCCGTGGTCGCGGACCGCGCGCTGGTGCTATCGCTCATCACCGGCGGGGTCGCGCTGGTGGCCGCTTACCTGCTGATCCGCAAGCACATCGTGCCGGCCGATGCGGGGCTCCTGTCCGCCTGGCAGGCCCGCGCGCAGGACGGCAGCCTGGCGCGCATCGAACAGTCCGGCTCCTTCGACAAGGCCGAGCTGGCACGGGGCACCATGGGCGCGGACCCTGCCTTGCCCAGCGGCCCGGCCCTGAGCGACGAAGAGCGCCGCCGCGTGCGCTGGTCCAAGACCTTTGCCGTGGTGACGCCGTTGGCCTTTCTCGCGGTGATCGCGGTCATGGTGCTGCCGCGCCTGTTCCCGTCCCTGCCCGCGCTGCGCGGCGGCGATGCGGCGGCGCTGGTGGGCGGCGTGGCCTTTGTCGTGATGATGCTGGTGACCCTGGCCGCGGAAGGCCCGCGCAAGATGCTGGACGTCTGTCCGGAACACGTCACCGACGGCTTCGTGTTCGCCTTCAAGGCCATGGGGTCGGTGCTGCCGATCGCGGGTTTCTTCTTCGTGGGCGCCAATGAAACCGCCGCGCAGATCCTGGGCGTGCCGCAAGCGCAGGCGCCGGGCCTGCTGTTCGAGGTGATCTCCGCTGGCCAGCACCTGATCCCCGAAAACCATTTCCTCGTGGCGTTCGGCGTGCTGCTGGTCGGGATGATCACCGGCATCGACGGATCGGGCTTCGCCGGCCTGCCCCTGACCGGCACCCTGTCCGGCGCCCTGGGCCCTGTAGTGGGCGTGGACCCGGCGACGCTGGCGGCAGTGGGCCAGATGGGCGCGGTCTGGACGGGCGGCGGCACGCTGATCGCCTGGTCCTCGCTGATCGCGGTGGCGGGCTTTGCGCGGGTGAACGTGTTGTCGCTGGTGCGCGCCTTGCTGGTGCCGGTGCTGCTGGCGCTGTTCGTCTCCACGATCTGCGCCGTGCTGATCTGGAGCTGATACCTGTTTGTGGCGCTGCTTTGGGGTCCCTGCGGGGACCCTTTTTTCCAGGTGGCGACCTGTCCGGAGCAGGGGTTTACACGTATCGATCCATATTGATTAAAGTATACAATGTTCATAAGCCAACCCGCCCAGGCACTTGCGGCCAGACGGGCGCAGACTAAGGAAGAGCTTCCGTGGACGATCTCTCGCAGCAAACATTCCTGAACCACATCGGCGGCAGCTGGGTGCCCAGCGGCACCGGCAAGACGGCGCCCAACATCAACCCGGCCGACACCAGCGACATCGTGGGCCGTTTCCAGGTGTCGGACGCCGAAGACGCCCGCCAGGCGGTGGCATCCGCCGAGGCCGCCTTCGCCGGCTGGCGCGATACGCCGATCTCCAAGCGCGCCGCCATCCTGTTCCGCGCGGCCCAGTACCTGGAAGACCACGCCAACGACATCGCGCGCGAATTGACCCGCGAAGAGGGCAAGAGCCTGAACCTGGCCCGGGACGAGGTGCTGCGTTCGGCGCAGACGATCCGCTTCTACGCAGTGGAAGGGCAGTCATTCACGGGCGAAACCTATCCCAACGACGATCCGGACATGGTGGTCTACAGCCAGCGCGAACCGCTGGGCGTGGTGACGGTGATTTCCCCCTGGAACTTCCCTATATCCATCCCCGCCCGCAAGATTGCCCCGGCGCTCATCACGGGCAATACCGTGGTGTTCAAGCCCTCGTCCGACGCACCCATGTCGGGCTACCGGCTGACCGAAGCCTTCGTGCAGGCAGGCCTGCCGGCCGGGGTGCTGAACTTCCTGACCGGCCCGGCCGGCGCCGTGGGCGAGGCCATCACCGGTGCGCGCGCGGTACGGGCGATTTCCTTTACAGGCTCCACCGCCGCGGGCGAGCAGATACACCGGACCGCCGGCCTGACCACCCGCACGCAGATGGAACTGGGCGGCAAGAATCCCTTGATCGTGCTGGCGGACGCCGACCTGGACCGCGCCGTGGACCTGACTGTGAAGGGCGGCTTTTCGCTCAGCGGCCAGGCCTGCACCGGCACCAGCCGGGTGCTGGTGGACAAGCGCGTGCGCCAGGCCTACACCGACAAGCTGCTGGCCCGCATCAAGACGCTGACCATAGGCAACGGCCTGGACGGCAACTTCGACCTGGGGCCGCTGGCCACCGCCAAGCAGTTGGACAACGTGCTGGGCTACGTGGCGGTCGGCAAGCAGGAGGCCACGCACCTGTACGGCGGCGACCGCCTGACGGGTGCCGGGTTCGAGCGCGGCTATTACGTGTCGCCCGCGCTGTTCACCGACGTCACGCAGCAGATGCGCATCGCCCGTGAAGAGATTTTCGGCCCGGTGATCGCGCTGATTGAAGTGGACGGCTACGAAGACGCCATTGCCCGCGCCAACGACACCGAATACGGCCTGTCGGCCGCCATCGCCACCACCGATGCGCGCTATGCCCACCGTTTCGCCCGCGACATCCAGGCCGGCACCGTGAAGATCAATCGGACCACCACCGGCAACCTGATCAACGCGCCGTTCGGCGGACTCAAGCACTCCAGCACTTCCACGTTCCGCGAATCGGGGCGCGTGGGACTGGAGTTCTACACGCAGATCAAGACTGTCTACCGCGCCGGCTGAGGCTGCGGTCCCTACACGCAAGCAAAGGAGGTCATCCCCATGAAGCAGGTCTATCGTCTGGAACTTGAAGAAGCGCGCGTGATGGTGCGCGCGGCCATCGCCAAATCGGAAGAGATCGGCGTGCTGGAGACGATTTGCATCGTCGACGACGGCGGCTATCCCATCGCGCTGGAACGCATGGACGGCGCCCGCATCACCGGCCCGCAGATTGCCTGGAACAAGGCATTCACAGCGGCCGGGCACAAGCGTTCCACGCATCTGTTCAACACGCCGCCCAACGGTCCCGCGCTGCCCGGCAACGAAGCGTTCGGCATCCAGTGGAGCTTTGACGGCAAGTTCGCCGTGTTTGTCGGCGGCTTTCCCATTGTGGTCAACAACGAAGTGATCGGCGGCGTGGGCCTGAGCGGCGGCAACGGCGAACAGGACACCAAGGCTGGTCTGGCCGCGCTTGCGGCACTGGCGACGCTGCTGGAGCCGCGCGGCATGAAAGTGCTGGTCGAGGCTGACATCAAGAAATAAGCGAGGCCGGCCATGGCATACCGCGTGCATATCCTGCAAACCGACGAGTCGTTCCAGGTCGAAGAAGGCGAATCCGTGCTGCAGGCCGCCGAACGCTCGGCGGTGAAGCTGCCGCACGAGTGCACCTTCGGCGGCTGCGGCACCTGCCGCATCAAGCTGGAATCCGGCGCCGTGGAGTACGAAGAGTTCCCCATGGCCCTGACACCCGAAGAAGCGGCCGAAGGCTACGCGCTGGCCTGCCAGGCCCGGCCCCTGGGCGATCTTTGCATCAGCGTGGCCAGCAGCCGGCAGTCGTTTCCCGAACCGCGCCGCCTGCCCGCCACCATCCACCGCATCGAGCGCTTATGCGATGACGTCATCCACCTGACGCTGGCGCTGCCAGAGGCGGGCCTGGAGTACGTGCCGGGCCAGTACATGAACGTGGTGCTGCCCGACGGCGAGACGCGCAGCTTTTCCATGGCTTCCGCACCCGCCGGCAACCTGGTGGATTTCCATGTGCGTCGCATTCCCGGCGGCCGTTACACCGATCAGTGGCTGGGCCAGGCGCAAGCCGGCGCCGGCGTGGAGATCGAAGCGCCGCTGGGCGTATTCAGCTACCACGAGGAAGACTGGCGGCCGCTCATCATGATGGCCACGGGGACCGGCATCGCGCCGATCAAGGCCATCCTGGAATCGCTGCTGGACAACGAGGACTGCCCGCCCGTCACGCTCTACTGGGGCATGCGCACCGAAGCAGACCTGTATCTGCGCGACGAGATCGAAAGCTGGGCGGGGCGGCTGTACGAATTCAACTTCGTGCCGGTGCTGTCGCGCGCGGGCGCCGATTGGCAGGGCCGCCGCGGCCATGTGCAGCAGGCGGTCCTGGAGGACCACCAGGATCTGTCCGAGCACGCCTTCTACCTGTGCGGCGCGCCGGACATGATCCACGAAGCCAAGAGCCTGCTGGCCGCGCGCGGCGCCAGCCTGGATCACATGTACTCCGACAGCTTCACCTTCCAGCACGCGCTGGCCGCGGCCTGAGCGGCCGCGCCTAGCGGTACACCAGCACCGGCAGCTTGGTGCGCGCCAGCACGCGCTGGGTTTCGCTGCCCAGCAGGAAGCCCGTCATGCCGTGGCGGCCGTGCGAACCCATGACGATCAGGTCGCAGCCCTGGTTCTGCGCCGCCTCGACGATGGCTTCGTGCGGATGGTCGTTGACCGTGACCACGGCATTGCATGGCACCAGCGCGTGGCGCGCTTCCATTTCCAGGTTGTCCAGGTAGGTTTGCGCATTCTTGCGCGCCTGGTCGGTGTGGTGCGCCTGCGTGGTGCCCAGCATTTCGGCCTGGTAGACCAGCAGATGGTCCTCCGGAATGGCGCGGATGAGCGTGACGGTGGCTCCCATTTCCTTGGCGAAAACAAGAGCGCGCTTGAAAGCCGATTCAGACAGCAGGGAGCCGTCCACGGCGACGAGCAGGTGCTTATACATGTTGCCTCTCCTTTAGGAAAAGGAATCGGGAGCAACTAGCCAATCCAGTATAGGCTCGCCGCCAGGTGCAAGCCAGTCCTGCATACGGACGAGGCGCCCGGGCGGCAGTCTTCGCATATTTCCCAAAGCGGCCGAACCCGCGCTTCAACATAACCTCATATCGACTAAGTATTTTTCGGCGCCGCGCGGCGATGACAGAATCGGTTCGACTTCTTGAACCCACCGCCGGAAACGACCCTTCATGTCATCGCCACGTCACCAGGCTCACGCCCGCGTCCTTGCCATCGCCGGCAGTCCATCGCAGCGCTCCCGTTCCTCGGTGCTGCTGCGGCACGCCGCCGGGATCCTGCAGCGGCGGGGCTTGAGCGTGGGAGAACTGGGCTTGCGCGATATCCCCGCCGAAGACCTGATAGAAGGCAACTACGCCGGCCCCGCGGCCAACGCGCTGCGCGCACGCGTGGCGGCGGCAGACGCGGTGGTGATTTCCTCGCCGGTCTACCAGGCTTCCTTTTCCGGCGGGTTGAAGGCGGTGTTGGACCTGCTGGATCCCAAGGCGTTGGCCGGCAAGGTGGTGTTGCCCATCGCCACGGGGGGCAGCCCGGCGCATCTGTTGGCGCTGGAGTATGGCTTGAAGCCCGTGCTGTCAGCGCTGGGCGCGCGCCACATCCTGGCGGGCGTCTACGCCACCGATACGCAGGTTCGCCTGGACGAATTCGGCGCGCGCGAGATAGACGGGGAGGTCAGCCGGCGGCTGGATGACTCGGTGGAGCGTCTGTCCGAGCTGGTCTTGCCGCGCGTCGCCGTTTCCAGCCCATCCTACGATCTGGGCCGGCTCGCGTTGGCGGGCGCCTTCAGCGTCTGACCGATGCGCCGCGCCCACGCCCGCAACGCTCCCGACGCCCCGGCTCTGCGCTGGCTGGGAGGCGCGCTGCTCGCCGCACTTTGGCTGGGCGGCAGCGAGACGGCCAGGCCGGCGCTGCCGGCGTTGAGCCTGCTTGCGCCGCTCCTGTACCAGACGGTGCGCGGCATACGCGCGGCGGATCCGGCGCTGGTCGAAACCGGTCGGTCTCATGGCTTGAACGGCTGGGCGCTCTATTGGCATGTGCTGCTGCCGGGCGCATTGCCGTTCATCCTGACGGGCCTGAGGCAGGGGCTGGGACTTCTATGGCTGACCCTGATCGCATTGGAACTGTTCGCGACGCCGACGCGACTGGGAATTCCGCAATGGCTGGGCAGCGGTCCGCCGGGTGCGACGACGCTGTTGCTGGCGATTGCGCTCTACGCGGCTCTCAGCGTGGGCTCGGGGGCGTTGGTAAGCGCGCTGGAGCGCTGGCTGCTGCGCTGGAGGCCGCGATGATGTTCATCAATCCCAACGAATTCGAGCTATTGCAGCACCTGGACGTGCGCCAGCCGACGGAGCCGGACGAAGCGCCCGAGGCCGAGCCGCAGGCTGCGCTGCGCGTGACCTTGCGCAAGCTCGCCAAGCGCCACGGCGACCGCATTGCCTTGCAGCCGCTGGACCTGGAGATCGCGGCCGGCGAGTTCGTGGCCGTGGTCGGGCGCGCCGGCAGCGGCAAGAGCACCTTGCTGCATCTGCTGGCCGGCAAGCTTGCGCCCAGCGGCGAGCAAGGTGGCGAGCCGGGCCGTCCGCCGCTGCTGTTCGACAACTTTCCCGTCTGGGAGCCCGACGCCCGCGTGCGTCTCTTGCTGTCGGACTCACGCCTTTTGCCCTGGAAGACCGTGTTGCACAACGTCGCCCTGGGGTTGCCCGGCACGGCGCCGGCGGCCGAAGCGTTGCGGCAGGTCGGACTGGACGGCCGCGGCGGCGAGTGGCCCGCGCAGCTATCCGAACCGCAGCGCCAGCGCGTGGCGCTGGCCCGGGCCCTGGCGCGCCGTCCCGGCTTGTTGTTGCTGGACGAGCCTTTCCAGGAGCTGGATTCGCTGAGCCGCATCGAGGCGCAGCGGCTGCTGGAGGATCTCTGGCGCCAGCAGGGCTTTACCGCCGTCTTGGCGACCGACGACGCGGCCGAGGCCGTGGCGGTGGCGGACCGCATCCTGGTGCTGGACGAAGGCGGCGTGGCGCTGGACGAGCGCGTCGGCCTGGCGCGTCCCCGCGTGCGCGGTTCGGCCGCTGTCGCCGCCCTGGAGGCCCGCGTGCTGCGCGCCGCCTTGCGTCAACAAGACACGCCGGACGCTGGCCGTCCCTTGGCGCCCGTCATCCAGATCCGGCACCTGAGGCTGGCGGTCTGAGACCGCGCCCGGCGATTCCCCCATGGGCGGCATGACGCCGCCCTTTACCCCAGGAGCAAGACCATGAGCATTCAATCCATCAACGCCCGCAACCAGTTCCGCGGCAAGATCAAGGAGATCATCCTGGGTCCGGTGGTGTCCGAGGTGGACGTGGATACGCCGGCCGGCATCGTGACCTCGGTGATCACCACCCGGTCGGTCAAGGAGCTGGGCCTGGAGGTCGGCACCGAGGTGCTGGCTTTCGTCAAGGCGACCGAGGTTTCCGTCGCCAAACTGTGAACCGAGGCAGACCCACGCCGGCGCTTCCCCTGCGCCGGGGTTAGGCATATATTGTCAGCGCGATATCCGGCAGTTCCTCCTGGCTTGTGGCTTTACGCTTGGCGATACACGGAGAACGGAAAATGCGTCGACTGCAACAATGGTTCATCGGCTGGTTATGCCTGGGGTTGGCGGTCTGCCTTCCCGCCACGGCGCAGACCAAGCTGGACAACGCGCAACTGGATCAGTTGATGGCGCCCGTGGCGCTGTATCCGGATTCGCTGCTCTCGCAAATCCTCATGGGTGCGACCTACCCCGACGATGTCGCGGCGGCCGCCAAATGGTCGGCCGCCCACACCTCGGAATCCGGAGACCAGGCCGTCAAGGCGGTCGAGGGCGAGTCCTGGGATCCCAGCGTCAAATCCCTGGTGGCCTTCCCCTCGGTCATGGACATGATGGGCCGCCAGCCTGACTGGGTGAAATCCGTGGGCGACGCCTTCCTGGCGCAGCCCGACGCCGTCATGGATTCGGTCCAGCGGCTGCGCGTCCAGGCGCAGAAGGCCGGCAACCTGAAGAGCACGCCGCAGCAGAAGGTCACCTCCAGCACCACCAACGACAAGACCGTCGTGGTGATCGAGCCGGCCGATCCGCAGGTGGTGTACGTGCCCAGCTACAACCCGACGGTGGTGTACGGCACCTGGGCCTATCCCTCCTATCCGCCTTACTACTATCCGCCGCCTCCGGGCTCGGTGTTCGCCACCTCGCTGGTGGCCGGCATCGGCTTCGGCCTGGGCGTGGCCGCGGTCAACTCGATGTGGGGCGGGTTCGACTGGGGGCATAACGACGTCGACATCGACGTCAACCGCTACAACAACATCAACGTCAACCAGCGCATAGACCGCAACAACATCAACAACAATAGAACGACCTGGCAGCACAACCCGGCCAACCGCGGCAATACGCCGTATGCCGACCAGGCCAGCCGCCAGCGCTTCGACAGCCAGCGTCAGGCCGGCGTGCAGAACCGGGCGCAGGGGGGCCGCGCGCCGGGCGCAGCGGCAGCGCCGAACTCCCGCGATGCCGCGCGCCAGCGCGCGGCGCAGTCGTTCGAAGGCCGTACCGGGCAGTCCATACCCGGCCATTCCGAACCGGGCGCGGGGCGCGGCCAGGGGGCGGGCAGGGGAGACGCCGCGGCCAATCGCGGGCAGGGACAAGGGCAGCGGGCCGGACAAGGCGGGCAGGGCGGACAAGGCGCCCGCGACCGGGCGCAGGGCGGCGGGCAGGCGCAGCACAGCCGGCCTGCCTCCAGCGTGTCCACGCAGGACCGCCAGGCCGCGGCCCAGCGCCAGCGCGCCGACGAAGCGGCCGCACGCGACCGCGGCCGCGCTTCCAATAGCGCCAACGCGCTGAGCGGCGCCGGCAACGGCGACCAGATGCGGCAGCAGCACACGCGCAGCGAGATGAGCCGCGGCGGCGGTGGCGGCCCGCGCGGCGGCGGACATGGGGGCGGCGGACGCGGCGGTGGCGGCGGCGGACATTTCGGCGGCCGGAGATAAGCATCATGGACAAGGGAACTCTCATGACCATTGCTCGTTTGCGCGCGCTGGGCGCCGCGTCGCTGCTGGCGCTGGGCCTCGCGGCCCCCGCCGCGGCGCAAAGCCTTTATCCGAGTCCGCAGGCCGCCGCCGACGCCTTCGTCGACGCCATGGCCACCAGTGACCTCGACAAACTGGCCAAGGTGTTGGGGCCGAATCATCGCAAGATCGTGCCGGGCGGCGTGGCGCAGGACGACATCTACCGTTTCCTGGCGGCCTGGTCGCGCAAGCACGAGATCGTGGCCGATGGCGGCCGTTCCTGGCTGGCGGTCGGGGATTCGGGCTGGACGCTGCCCGTACCCATCGTGCGCGCCGGGCAGGGCTGGCGTTTCGACCCGGCGGCGGGCACGGCGGAAATCCGCCGCCGCGCCATCGGCCGCAACGAACTGACCGCCATCGAAACGCTGCGCGAGCTGCAGGCCGCGCAGGGGCGATACAAGGACAGCGTGGGCCAGGGACGCTACGCGAGCCGCCTGGTCAGCCGTCCGGGACAACGCGACGGGCTGTACTGGCCCGAGGTGCCGGGCGCACCGCAGCAGGCCTACGGGTTGGACGCGCTCAGCATGGGGCCGGAGGTGCCGCTGGACGACGCTTACTACGGCTACCGGTACAAGGTGATACCGGGCGCGGACGGAGGCTCGTACCGAATCGTGGCCTGGCCGGCGCGCTACGGGCAGACGGGCATCGACTCCTTCGTCGTCGGTCCCGACGGGCGCGTGTTGGAAGCCGACCTGGGACCCGCGTCCGCGGCACGCGCCGCGGCCTTGCGGGAACGCGATATCAGTGCCGGAACCTGGACCGACGCCGACGCGCAACCCGTTGGCAGCAAATGATTTTTCCGGCTTCCGAAGAGTAATCGGGACACGCCTGTTGCTGGGTCGCAACAGGCGTGTCCGTTTGTCCGCATCGGGTAGCGCGACGCCCTTTTGTCAGCCCGCTGTGCCTAAAATGGCGAGCACCGGGACCCTGCCCGATACCCCTTTGCCGGACCTAGAAATTGAACCCCATGCATTTTGTCCGCTACGCCCTCTTCGGCGTAGGGATGGCGCTTAGCGCCGCGGCGGCCTCGGCCCCGATTTTCGTCCTGAACTCCCTGGACGCCAACGTCAGCATCGTCGATCCGGCCACCTACAAGGAATTGCGGCGCGTGCCCACGGGCAAGGAGCCGCATCACCTGTACCTGACTCCCGACGAAAAGTCGCTCATGGTGGCCAACGCCACCAGCGATTCGATCACGCTGATGGATCCCAAGACCGGTGAAGTGCAGCGCACGCTGACCGGCATCGTCGATCCCTACCAGTTGCAGTTCTCGCCGGACATGAAGTGGTTCGTGACCGCGGCCAACCGCCTGGACCACATCGACATCTATTCCTGGCATCCGCTGGAAAAAGGCTTCGACCTCAAACTGGTCAAGCGCATCCAGGCCGGCAAGACGCCCAGCCACATCATGATCGACAAGGCCAGCACCACGGCCTACGTGACGCTGCAGGACAGCGATCAGCTCATCGCCATCGACCTGGCCACGCAGACGCCGAAATGGACGGTGTCGGTGGGCAAGACGCCTGCGGACGTATTCCTGACGCCCGACCAGAAAACCCTGCTGGTGGCGCTGACCGGCGACTCCTACGTCGAGGCCTACGACGTCAGCAACGGCCCGGCCAAGCTGGTGACGCGCATCAAGACCGCCGCGGGCGCCCACGCCTTCCGCGCGCAGGGCGACCACCGCCACCTGTTCGTCAGCAACCGCACCGCCAACTCCATCAGCCGCATCGACCTGCAGACGCTGGCCGTCACCGACACCTTCCCGGTGCCCGGCGGTCCCGACTGCATGGACGTGCTGGCCGATGGCAAGACCCTGCTGGTCACTTCGCGCTGGGCCCGCAAGCTCACCGTGGTGGACCTGGAGCAGAAGAAGGTGGTCAATCAGGTGCCGGTGGGCAAGTCGCCTCACGGCGTCTGGACGCTGAACCATGCTCCTACGAGATAAGCGCGTCCACGCCGCGGTGATGCTTGCGCTGGCCTTTCCCAGCATGGGAATGGCAGCGCCAGCGACCTGCGACAAGCCTGTCTACCTGACGTTCGATACCGGCCACATGGGCGTGGCCCCGCTGATCGCGGACGTATTGGCCCGCCACAACGTCAAGGTCACTTTTTTCCTGGCCAACGAGCGCACGCTGACCGACGGCTCCAGCCTGGATGACGTGTGGGCGCCCTGGTGGAAGGCGCGCGCGGCGGAAGGCCATGTCTTCGGCTCGCACACCTATGACCACGTCTATTGGCAGGCGGATCTTCCTGGCGGCAAGTTCCGCGTCAAGCCCAGCGCCGGCCCGGACGCGGGCAAGCGCGCCGAATGGACGCCCGAGCAGTATTGCGCCGAGATCAAGCGGTCCGTCACCCGTTTCCATCAGATGACGGGCAAGAACATGCTGCCGATCTACCGCGCGCCGGGCGGCAAGACCTCGCCTGCGCTGCTGAAGGCGGCCAAGGCCTGCGGCTTCGAGCACGTGGGCTGGGCGCCCGCCGGCTTCCTGGGCGATGAACTGCCCAGTGATAAATACCCCAACGCCCGCCTGCTGGACCAGGCGCTGCGCACCATCAAGCCCGGCGACATCCTGCTGGCCCACCTGGGCATCTGGTCGCGCCAGGATCCGTGGGCGCCAGCCGTGCTGGAGCCGCTGATTGAAGGTTTGCAGCGCAAGGGCTATTGTTTTGCTACCTTGGACACGCACCCGTCCTATCGCGATTGGATCGCTAATCATCACTGATCATGGATACGCTTAGTCAATTGTTCGGAGAGTGCCAGCAATGGCTCTTCGAAACGGCGATTCAGCCCGCGCTGTTCCACCTGGGCATGAGCAACTTCATCGAGGACGGCTACGACGCCACCATGTGGCTGCTGGTCGGCCTGCTGCAGATTGTCGTGCTGGTCCTGGTGTTCGGTCCCCTGCAGCGCATGCGCCCCGTGGAGGCGGTTACCGACCGTCGCCAGATCGGCATTGACGTGCTGTACACGCTGATCCACCGGCTGGGCGCTTTCCGCCTGCTGCTGTTCTTCACCATCGACCCATTGTGGGACAGCGTGTTTGGTCAGCTGCACGTCTGGGGTTTCGCGCCTTTCCAGCTGGACCAGTACTGGCCCGGCGTGACGGACAAGGCCTGGGTCAGCCTGATCATCTACCTGTTGCTGTTCGACGCGGTGGACTACATCTACCACCGTGCCCAGCACCGTTTCGGCTGGCTCTGGGCTTTGCACGCCGTGCATCACAGCCAGCGCCAGATGACCATCTGGAGCGACGACCGCAACCACCTGCTGGACGATATGCTGCGCGACGTGCTGGTGGTGTTCGTGTCGCAACTGGTGGGCGTGCCGCCGGCGCAGTTCGTCATGGTGGTGGCCATCACTCAGCTGGCGCAGAGTTTCTCGCACGCCAATCTGCGCATGCATTTCGGCGCCATCGGCGAGCGCCTGCTGGTCAGTCCGCGCTTTCACCGCCACCACCATTCCATCGCCTACGACGCCTCCACGCCGGGTCCGGTGGGCGGCTACAACTTTGCGGCGCTGTTTCCCATCTGGGACGTACTGTTCCGCACCGCCCGCTTCGGCGTGGGCTACGGCCCCACGGGCATTCATGACCAGCAGGCGGAACTGGGCGGGCGCGATTACGGCCGCGGCTTCTGGTCGCAGCAGTGGCTGGGCTTGAAACGCATGGTGGGCCGCGACCGCGAACCCGCCGCCGCGCCGCCGTCGCCGCCGGCCTCGGTTGAACGCGCCTGAAAGCGGCCTGGCCTCAAAGGCCGCGCATGAAAAAACGAGCCCGCTGGGCTCGTTTTGTTTTGGGCGGGCAGGGAATTCCGTTTCAGGGTTGCGCGTCGTGCGTGGTTTCGCGCTTGATCTCGCCGTGCCGGCGTTCCATTTCCTGGCGCAGTTCGCGGCGCAGCCGGGCGGCTTCCATGCGTTGCTTCTCTTCCAGGTTGCGCGGTTCCAGCGGCGGCACCGCGGTCGGCGCGCCCTGATCATCCACCGCAACCATCGTGAAATAGCAGCTGTTGGTGTGGCGCACGAGCTTCTTGCGGATGTCCTCGGTGACGACCTTGATGCCGATTTCCATGGACGTGCGGCCGGTGTAGTTCACCGCCGCCAGAAAGGTCACCAGTTCGCCCACGTGGATCGGTTCGCGGAACACGACCTGGTCCACGGACAGGGTCACCACATATTGGCCGGCGTACCGGCTGGCACAGGCGTAGGCCACCTGGTCCAGGTACTTGAGGATGGTTCCGCCGTGCACATTCCCTGAGAAATTCGCCATGTCCGGCGTCATCAGGATGGTCATCGACAATTGGTGGCTAAAGGCTTCGTCCATGGCGGGCGTTCAATCTTGGATAAAACGCCTATGGTAGCGGCAGGCGCCTGTCATGGCTGCGTCTTTTCAGCGGCTTCCGGGGTTTCTTGCGTCGCTTCTTCGGGAGGGGCGTCGCGCAGCAGGGCGGGGGGCGTCCACAATCCGTCCAGCAGGGCGGGTTCCGGCGCATACACGCGCAGCAGCACGCTGACCGCGCCGGCGGCAGGCAGCGGCAGCCAGTTGGACTGTTCCTCGGGCGCGGGCGGCGCATGGCTGATGCGCAGGTCCAGCGAACCGTCGGCGTTGTAGCGCAGCGGGTCGCGGTCGCCCAGCGCGTAGCGGTTCAGTGGATTGGCCGACGGCATGCCTTGCGCGTCATAGGCCGCCAGCGACCACAGCGCCGCGGCGGGCGGCAATTGGCCGCTTTCGAAATGCAGCGTGTAGCCATGCGCGCCATCCAGCGGTGCGCCCTGGCTGTCGGCCGCCAGCAGCAGCACGCTCAGGTCTTCGGGCAGGCCCGCGCCCGGCTGCGCCTGCGCCGCCAGGGCGCGCCGCAGATAGGAATTGCCGTAGACGCCGATGCTGGCGGTTTCCTGGTGCCAGCCGTTGACGCTGCGCACCGTGGCGCCGGCTGCCGCCGTCATGCGCTCGCGCGCCGCCCGCAGGCCGCGGCGCAAGCCCTGTTTGGCAGGATGGTCGAGCTGGGCGAAGTCGAATGGCCGGCCGGCGACCAGCCCGGCGCCGCGCAGCCTGGCCAGCACCGGCTGGTCGGTGGCATGCGGCGGGTTCTTGCGCAGCAGCTCCGCCGCATATTCGAAGTAGGCGTCGGTCGGCATGGATTCGACCTGCTCGCGCACGGGGATGCGCAGATTCAGGGAAGGATCGGCCTTCAACCGCTGCGCCTGCGCGGGCAGGTTCCATTGCGCCAGCGGCGTCACCAGGAAGCCGTCCTGCAAGGCGTGGACCGCGGGGTAATCGGCAGGCCCATCGGCCTGGATCAGATTCTTGGCCCAAACATAGGCGGTGGGCGCGTCGATGCGCGCCATGCCCGAGGGCAGCACGCCGTTCCAGCCCGGCGGAACGATCACGGTATTGCCCTTGGCCGTGCCGGTGCTGCGCTTGCCCAGCGTGGCGAACACGTCGGTCCACATGTCCAGCAGCGTCAGCGTATAGAGCCGGCCTTGGGTATCCGGCACCGACAGCACCACCGGCCCGGACGTCAGGTCCAGCCAGCCGACGCTGCGCAGCATGTCGGGGTTGGCCCAGGGCGTGGCGGCGCCCGGCTGCGGCAGCGCACGCGCGTGCAGAAAGGTGTTGGCCGGCGCGCCGTCGTTGCCGCGGGACGGATGGGTGAACTGGCGGCGGGTCAGGTCCATCGTGACCAGCGGATAGAAGTACAGATAGCCTTCCATGCCCGCCTGGTGGGCGGCCTCGGTGGCCGCCGCCGCGGGAGTCAGCGCGGCCGGGGCCGCGCGGGTCAGCGTGGCGGGCGCGAGCGCGGCGGTGATGGACAGGGCCAGGGCAACAAGGCGGCGCATCGGCGCTCCTACGGTCATGCGGAAAACAGGAGGGAAGGCTGGAGGCGCGGCGTCCCCGAATGGGGAGCGTGGGGGCCAGTCCAGGCAGCCGGGAATGGTAGCAGCCGCAGGATCATCCAAAATCTGCGAAAAAACCCTATTTCGCCGCCAAATTTCAGACATAAGGAAGCTCTCTTTGGGGCCGGATGCCATGGCGCGTCCGTCCCGCAAAGCCTATACTTGGAAAAATATCCTTGGAAACCGTAGGGCTTTTTGCTTCGGCCAGCCAACGGCTTCCTCCATTTCACCAGGAGAGGAGTGTTTCATGGTCAACATGAATCGCCGCCAGTTCTTCAAGGTGACCGGTGCGACGCTGGCAGGCTCCAGCCTGGCTTTGCTGGGGGCAGCCCCCGGCACGGCCATGGCCGAAGTCCGCCAGTACAAGCTTGCGCGCATGACTGAAACGCGCAACACCTGTCCCTACTGTTCGGTCGCCTGTGGACTGCTGATGTACGGCTTGGGCGACGGCTCCAAGAATGCCCGTGCCAGCATCATGCACATCGAAGGCGACCCCGACCACCCCGTCAACCGCGGCACGCTCTGTCCGAAGGGCGCTGCCCTGATCGACTTCATCCACAGCCCCAACCGCCTGAAGTACCCGGAATACCGGGCTCCAGGTTCGGACAAGTGGGTGCGGATGTCGTGGGACGACGCCCTGACCCGCATCACCAAGCTCATGAAGGCGGACCGCGACGCGAACTTCGTCGAGAAGACCGCGGACGGCAAGACCGTCAACCGGTGGCTGACCACCGGCATGCTGGCGGCCTCGGCAAGCAGCAACGAGGTCGGCTACATCACGCACAAGACTGTGCGCAGCATGGGGATACTGGCGTTCGATAACCAAGCCCGTGTCTGACATGGCCCGACGGTGGCAGGTCTTGCCCCGACGTTTGGCCGTGGAGCGATGACGAACCATTGGGTCGACATCAAGAACGCGGACGTAGTACTGATCATGGGCGGCAATGCCGCCGAGGCCCACCCTTGCGGGTTCAAATGGGTCACGGAAGCAAAGGCCCATAACAAGGCAAAGCTGATCGTCGTGGATCCGCGCTTTACGCGCTCGGCATCCGTGGCGGACTTCTACGCGCCCATACGCACCGGCACCGACATCATCTTCTTGGGCGGCGTCATCAAGTATCTGCTGGACAACGACAAGATCCAGCACGAGTACGTGCGCAACTACACGGACTTTTCCTTCATCGTGCGCGAGGACTTCGCGTTCGACGCAGGCCTGTATTCCGGCTACGACGCCGAAAAGCGCACCTACAACAAGGCCAGCTGGGACTACGAGCGCGGCGACGACGGCTACGTCAAGACGGACCCGACGCTGGCGCATCCGCGCACCGTCTACCAGTTGCTGAAGAAGCACTACTCGCGCTACACCGAAGACATGGTCGAGCGCGTCTGCGGCACGCCCAAGGACAAGTTCCTGAAGGTGTGCGAGATGCTGGCTTCCACTGCCACCACCAACCGCGCCGCGACCATCCTCTACGCGCTGGGGTGGACGCAGCACTCCATCGGTTCGCAGATCATCCGCACGGGCGCGATGGTGCAGCTGCTGCTGGGCAACATCGGCATCGCCGGCGGCGGCATGAACGCGCTGCGCGGGCACTCGAACATCCAGGGCCTGACCGATCTGGGCCTGATGTCGAACCTGCTGCCCGGCTACATGACCCTGCCCAACGAGCCCGAGCAGGACTACGGCAAGTACATCGAGTCGCGCACGCAGAAACCCCTGCGGCCCAATCAGCTTAGCTACTGGCAGAACTACAGCAAGTTCCACGTGAGCCTGATGAAGGCCTGGTGGGGCAAGTCCGCCACGGCCGAAAACAACTGGGCGTTCGACTACCTGCCCAAGCTGGACAAGCTCTACGACATGCTGCAAGTCTACGAGCTCATGAACCAGGGCAAGATGAATGGCTACATCGCCCAGGGCTTCAACCCCCTGGCGGCCGCGCCCAACAAGGCCAAGCTGAACGCCGGTTTCGCCAAGCTGAAATTCCTGGTCATCATGGATCCGCTGGTCACCGAGACCTCCGAGTTCTGGCGCAACGCGGGCGAGGCCAACGATGTGGATCCGTCCAAGATCCAGACCGAGGTCTTCCGTCTGCCGACCACCTGTTTCGCCGAGGAAGACGGCACGCTGGTGAACTCCGGCCGCTGGCTGCAATGGCACTGGAAGGGCGCGGAGCCTCCGGGCGAAGCCAAGAGCGACATCGAGATCATGGCGCTGCTGTTCACGCGCCTGCGCAAGATGTACCAGGACGAGGGCGGCAAGTATCCCGATCCCATCGTCAACCTGTCGTGGCCGTACTCCAATCCGCAGAATCCCACCGCCGAAGAGCTGGCCAAGGAATACACCGGCAAGGCACTGGTGGAACTGACCGACCCCAAGGATCCGTCCAAGGTCACCCGCAAGGCCGGCGAGCAACTGGCCGGCTTCGCGGAACTGCGCGACGACGGCTCCACCATCAGCGGCTGTTGGATCTTCGCGGGCGCCTGGGGGCCTGGCGGCAACCTGATGGCGCGGCGCGACAACAGCGACCCGACCGGCATCGGCCAGACCCTGAACTGGGCCTGGGCGTGGCCGGCCAATCGCCGTATCCTGTACAACCGCGCCTCCTGTGACGTGGCGGGCAAGCCCTTCGATCCACGCCGCAGCCTGATCTCCTGGAACGGCAAGTTCTGGACCGGCGCGGACATCCCCGACTTCAAGGGCGATGAAAATCCCGACGGCGGCATGGGTCCGTTCATCATGAACCCCGAGGGCGTGGCGCGCTTCTTCGCGCGGGCGGGCATGGCCGAAGGGCCGTTCCCCGAACACTACGAACCCTTCGAGACGCCGCTGGGCTACAACCCGCTGTATCCGAAGGCCAAGGGCGTCACCAGCAATCCGGCCGCGCGGGTCTTCAAGGACGACCTGGCCGCGATGGGCACCGTGGACAAGTTCCCCTACGTGGCCACGACCTACCGCCTGACCGAGCACTTCCACTACTGGACCAAGCACGTCCGCATCAACTCGATCCTCCAGCCGGAGCAGTTCGTGGAGATCGGCGAGGCGCTGGCCAAGGAATTGGGCATTGCCAACGGGTCGCGCGTGAAGGTGTCGTCCAACCGCGGCTACATCAAGGCGGTGGCGCTGGTCACCAAGCGCTTGCGCGCGCTGACCATCGAGGGCAAGACCGTGCACCACGTGGGCATCCCCATCCACTGGGGCTTCGTGGGCCTGGCCAAACCCGGCTTCCTCACCAACACCCTGACGCCGTTCGTGGGCGACGGGAATTCCCAGACGCCGGAATTCAAGTCGTTCCTGGTGCAGGTCGAGAAGGCCTAAGGAGACCGACATGTCCATGCAATCCCTAGACATCAAGCGGCGCTCCGCCACCACCACGCCGCCGCCGGGCATCCGCGAGCCCGTCACGGGCTCGGTGGCCAAGCTGATCGACGTCTCCAAGTGCATCGGCTGCAAGGCTTGCCAAAGCGCCTGTATGGAATGGAACGATCTGCGGGACGAGATCGGCACCAACGTGGGCGTCTACGACAACCCTGCCGACCTGACCGAGCATTCCTGGACCGTCATGCGCTTCTCCGAATACGAGAATCCGCAAGGCGACCTGGAATGGCTGATCCGCAAGGACGGCTGCATGCACTGCGAGGATCCGGGCTGCCTGAAGGCCTGTCCCTCGCCGGGCGCCATCATCCAGTACAACAACGGCATCGTGGATTTCCACGAAGAGAACTGCATCGGTTGCGGCTACTGCATCACTGGCTGTCCGTTCAACGTGCCGCGCATCTCCAAGAAAGACCACAAGGCGTACAAGTGCACCCTGTGTTCCGACCGCGTGGCCGTCGGCCAGGAGCCGGCCTGCGTCAAGGCCTGTCCCACCGGCGCCATCGTCTTCGGCACCAAGGAAGACATGACGCAGCACGCCGAGGAACGGATCGTCGACCTCAAGTCGCGCGGCTTCGACAAGGCCGGCCTGTATGACCCGCAGGGCGTGGGCGGCACCCACGTCATGTACGTGCTGCATCACGCCGACCAGCCCGGGCTGTACCACGGGCTGCCCAAGGACCCGCAGATCAGCCCCATGGTTTCGCTGTGGAAGGGCCTGGCCAAACCGCTGGGCGTGGCCGCCATGGCCCTGACCGCGCTGGCGGGCTTCTTCCACTACGCCCGCGTTGGCCGCAACGAGGTGTCCGAGGAAGACGAACGCCGTGCCGAAGAGGAGGTGCGCCATGAGTGAAGACCGCCATCACCGCCGGATCAAGCGCTACACGCCAGGTGAGCGCACCAACCACTGGATCATCGCCTTCACGTTCATCCTGTTGGCACTGTCCGGGCTGGCGTTGTTCCACCCGTCCATGTACTGGCTGACCAACCTGTTCGGGGGCGGTCCCTGGACGCGCATCCTGCATCCCTTCATCGGGATCGTGATGTTCGTCTGCTTCGTCGTGTTCGCCGGACACATGTGGCGGCACAACCTCATGACGAAGGCCGACCGCCAGTGGATGCGGCAACTGAACGACGTGGTCGAGAACCGCGAGGAAAAGCTCCCGGAAGTCGGCAAGTACAACGCCGGCCAGAAGCTGCTGTTCTACGTGTTGATCCTCTGCATGCTGGGCCTGTTCGTCAGCGGCATCGTGATCTGGCGCGAGTACTTCGCGTTCTACTTCCCGATCTGGGTCATCCGCGCCGCCTCGGTGGTGCATGCCGTCAGCGCGCTGGTGCTGATCTGCGCCATCATCGTGCACATCTACGCTGCCATTTGGGTCAAGGGTTCGCTGACCGCGATGCTGCGCGGGTATGTGACGGCGGGTTGGGCGTGGAAGCATCACCGCGCCTGGTTCCGCGAACAAATCAGAAAATAAAGCTGACGGGGCGCGCTGGCAGGCGCGTCCCGCTTGCTCTGCGGCAAATGGGCCTCTCCTGGCGCCCACGCATCCGCCCAACGGCTGCTATCCTTCTCCTTGAAGGCTGGCAGCCGTGTTTTTTTATCTGGAGACGCAAGTGCAGCGAATTCTTCCGCGCGGCGAGATCGAAGCGCTAGACCATAACCGCATTCCCCAAGTCAGCCTGCCGGACCGCGCGTCGGTTTTTGCCACGCGTGCAGCCCGCTTGCGGCAGCTGGCGGCGGATAGCCCGGTGGCCGACTACCTGCTGCTGATGGCGCATCTGGTCGACGCCCAGCACCGCGCCCTGCAGGATTGCGCCGCGCCCGCGGCCTCCGAGGAGCGCATTTCGCTGGCGCAGGCGCATGGCATGCCGCCCCTGCAGGCCGTGGGCTGGCCGCGCGACCCCTTGTGGCGCAACATCCTGGGCCAGCTGCTGGACCACGTCGCCAGCGCCAAGGACGTGCCGGCCGAGGCCATCGAAGTCTGCGCCGGCCTGCGCCGCGCGCTGACCGAGTCCCCGGAGTCGCTGGAGGATCTGGCCGAGGCCGTGCTGTCCGAGCAGGACCAGGGCGTGGACGGCGCCGCCGCTCCCTTCGTGATGGCGGCCCTGCAAGTCTATTGGACCGATCTGGCCAGCCGTTTCGACGAAAAGCAGTTGCCAGTGGCCAGTCCCTTCGGCGTCTGTCCCGTTTGCGCCAGCCTGCCGGTGGCCAGCGTGGTCCGCGTGGGCGGGCAGTTCGAAGGCTACCGCTACCTGTGCTGCAGCCTGTGCGCGACCCAGTGGCACATGGTGCGGGTGAAATGCTCGCATTGCGAAGACGTGGAATCGGTGGCCTACCAGGCCATCGAGGGCCGCACGCCCGCCATCAAGGCCGAAACCTGCGACCACTGCCACACCTATCGCAAGATCTTCTACCAGGACAAGGACCTGCAGGTGGAACCCGTGGCCGACGACCTGGCCAGCCTGATGCTGGACGTGCTGGTCGGCGAGGCCGGCTATTCGCGGGCCAGCGGCAATCCGTTGCTGTGGCACGGATCGGAGCCGGGAGCAGAGCAGTAATGGCCGCGCCAGCGCCTGCAGGCGGCGTGGCCGCGGTCTCGGAGATCCCGTCGCTGGACCGGTTGCTGAATGCACCGGCCATGCGCGCCGCGCTGGACGTGCACGGCCGCACGCAGGTGGTGGCGGCCCTGCGCCGCGATCTGGACGCGATGCGCGAACGCGCGCTGGCCGGCGGGTTGCCGCGCCAGGAATTGGAAGCCGAGGCCGTGGCGGCGCGCGTGGCCGCGGCCCTGGCCCGCGCCGCCGAGCCCAGGCTGCGGGCCGTGTACAACCTGACCGGTACGGTGTTGCACACCAATCTGGGCCGGGCGCTGCTGCCCGACGAGGCGGTGGCGTCGGTGCTGCGCGCCCTCACCACTCCCGCCAACCTGGAGTTCGACCTGGACACCGGCGGGCGCGGCGACCGCGACGACCTGATCGACGAACTGTTGTGCGAACTGACGGGGGCCGAGGCCGCTACCGTCGTCAACAACAATGCGGCCGCCGTATTGCTGATGCTCAATGCCCTGGCAGACCGGCGCGAAGTCGTAGTGTCCCGGGGCGAACTGGTCGAGATCGGCGGCGCGTTCCGCATTCCGGACATCATGAAGCGCGCCGGGGCCAAGCTGGTCGAAGTCGGCACCACCAACCGCACCCATGCCGCCGATTACGAAAACGCCATCGGCCCGCGTACCGCCATGCTGATGAAGGTGCATTGCAGCAACTACGCGGTCACCGGTTTCACCAAGAGCGTGAGCGTGGCCGAGGTGGCGGCGCTGGCGCACGCGCGCGGCCTGCCCGCTACCGTGGACCTGGGCAGCGGCACGCTGGTCGACCTGACCCAGTTCGGCCTGCCCAAGGAAGACACCGTGCGCGAAACCATCGCGGCCGGCGCGGACCTGGTCACCTTCAGCGGCGACAAACTGCTGGGCGGCCCGCAGGCCGGCCTGCTGGTGGGCCGCAAGGACCTGATCCGCAAGATCAAGAAGAATCCGCTCAAGCGCGCGCTGCGCGTCAGCAAGCTGACGCTGGCGGCCTTGGAGCCGGTGTTGGGCCTGTACCGCGCGCCCGAATTCCTGGCCGATCGCTTGACCACGCTGCGCTTGTTGACCCGCCCGCAACGCGACATCCAGCCGCAGGCCGAGCGCCTGCGCGGCGTCCTGGCGCATGCGGCGGGCGAGCACTACGCGGTAGAGGCCGTGCCCATGTTCAGCCAGATCGGCAGCGGCGCCTTGCCCGTGGACCAGCTGCCCAGCTACGGCCTGGCCGCGCGCTACACCGGCAGCGGCCGCGCCGGCCGGCACCTGGACAAACTGGAGACGCAATTGCGCCGCCTGCCCGTGCCCGTGATCGGCCGCATTGCGGACGACGCCCTATGGCTGGATCTGCGTTGCCTGGAAGCGCGCGACGAACCGGCCTTCACCGCGCAACTCGCGGAGCGCCTGGCGTGATCATCGGCACCGCAGGCCATATCGATCACGGCAAGACCACGCTGGTGCGGGCGCTGACCGGCATCGATACCGACAGGCTCAAGGAAGAGAAGGCGCGCGGGATTTCCATCGAGCTGGGCTATGCCTACACCCCGTTGCCCAACGGCGACGTCCTGGGCTTCATCGACGTGCCCGGGCACGAGAAGCTTGTGCACACCATGGCGGCCGGCGCCAGCGGCATTGATTTCGGCCTGCTGGTGGTGGCGGCGGACGACGGCGTCATGCCGCAGACGCGCGAACACCTGGCGATCCTGACCCTGCTGGGCGTGGAACGCGGCGCGGTGGCGCTGACCAAGACCGACCGCGCCGATGCCGGGCGGCTGCAGGCAGTGCGCGCGGAAATCGCCGAACTGTCCGCGGGTACCTTCCTGCAGGATGCGCCGCTATACGCCGTATGCGCGTCGCAGGCCGGCGACCCGGGCGTGGCGGAACTGAAAGACTATCTGCACGGCGAGGCTCAAGCCCTGCGCCAGCGCGACAGCGCGGGCCTGTTCCGGCTGGCCGTCGATCGCGTGTTCACCCTGGCCGGCCACGGCACGGTGGTGACAGGCACGGCCCATGCCGGACTCGCGCGGGCGGACGACGACGCTGCCGACCTGCGGCTGATGCCTGCCGGCACACGCGTACGCGTGCGCAGCATCCATGCCCAGAACCAGCGCAGCGAAACCGGCGCGGCCGGCCAACGTTGCGCCTTGAATCTCGCCGGCATGGACAAGAACGCCATCGCGCGCGGCGACTGGATCGCGGATGCGCGCTGCTTTTTGCCGTCGCGCCATGTCGACGTGGCGCTGACGCTGCTGGCAACCGCCGACGCGCCGGTGCGCGCATGGGCGCCGCTGCATGTGCACATCGGCGCCGCGCGCCACGTGGCGCACGTGGTGCCGCTGAGCGCGGAATCGCTTGCCCCGGAACAGTCCGGCTGGGTGCAGCTGGTGTTCGACGAACCCGTCTGCGTCATGCCGGGCGACCGCTACATTGTGCGCAACGCGCAGGCCACGCGCACGGTCGGCGGTGGCCGGGTGCTGGACCCGAACGCTCCTGACCGCAAGCGCCGGTCCGCCGCGCGCATGCAGTGGCTGCAGGCGCTGGCGGCCATGCTGGACGGCGCCGGCCTGCATCCCGTGCTGCAGCACGCTGCGCTGGGGCTGGACGAAGACGCCTTGCAGCGCCTGACGGGCAAGCCTGTAAATGAGATCGCTGCGCCGCCCGCTGCGGTATGGCTGGAGGCGCGCACGCCGCAGGCGCCGCGCACCCTGATCCTGACTGCCCATTGGGACGCGCTGCGCGCGCGCGTGGAACAGGCGCTGGCGGCCTTCCATCAAGGCGCGCCCGACGAGCCAGGCCCTGACGGCCCGCGCTTGCGCCGCATGGCCATGCCCGTCGGCCCGGATGAGCTGTGGCAGGCGGCGCTGGACGATCTGCAGCGCGATGGCCGCATCGTGCGCAATGGCCCCTGGCTGCACCTGCCGGGTCATAGCGCAACCTTGGCGCCCGAGGAGTCGGCGCTGGCCGGGCGCGTGCTGCCTCTGCTGGCGGCCGGCGCCTTCGACCCGCCCTGGGTGCGGGATCTCGCCCGCACGCTGGGCGAGCCCGAGGACCGCATGCGGCAGCTGCTGCGCAAGCTGCTGCGGCGCGGCGAAGTGGCCCAGGTGGTGAAAGACTTGTTCTATCACCGCGACCAGGTGGCGGCGTTGGCAGTGCTTGCGCAAGGCCTGGCGGCGCAGCCCGCGGGCTTGAACGCCGCGTCGTTCCGCGACGCCACGGGCCTGGGCAGAAAGCGCGCGATCCAGATCCTGGAGTTCTTCGACCGCGTGGGGTACACGCGGCGTTTGCGCGACACGCACGTGTTGCGCCAGGAAAGCGCCTACGGAAGCCCGCGGCAGGCGCAGTAACCCGGTATCATGGGCGGCCACCGTGGAAGGCATTCGTGCCCGGTGGCACGGCTGGGCTTCAAACCCAGTTGGGGGCGTCAGACGTTCCCAGGTAGGTTCGACTCCTGCTGCCTTCCGCCATCCCTTGCGCGGCGCGCTAAGCCCGCAGCATCCCTGTCACCACGCCGCCTACCCGGTCCGATTTCCAGTCCAGTTGTCCCAGATGCCAATATCGGACGGATCCGCCGCGGTCCACCAGATAGTTTGCGGGCAGGCCGACTGCATCCCATTGCTTTGACGCCGTGCTGTTCCTGTCGTGCAGCACGGTACCCGCGACCGGCCATTTCGCCAGAAAGGCGTTGATCCTGGCCGCCGAATCGCCGACGTTCACGGCCACCAGGCGCAGGCCTTCTTCGCGGTGACGTTTGGCCATGGCGGACATGATGGGGATTTCATCGCGGCAAGGGTCGCACGAGGTGGCCCAGAAGCTGACGATGATCACGTTGCCGCGCCAGGCGGCGAGCTTCTTTTCGCGGCCGGCCAGATCGGGCAGGGCCAGCGGCGGCGTGGATGCGGTCCAGGGCGCCCAGTCCGGGCCGGTGGCCTTCTTGAGCGCATCGTCGCTGGCGGCCCGGGCATACCAGGGCAGGGCCGCCAGCGACAGGCCGGACTGCAGGAGTAGACGGCGGCTGATCATGGCGGTCCCCGTGGGTGGGCAGCGGGTGGACTCAGAGGGAAAGCGGCCTGGCGCTGAGCTTGTAGCTGAAGCTGGCGGGATCCAGGCTGTCCAGCCGGCCGTCCGAGGTTTCGCCGTTGGGATACATCAGGAAAGGCACGGGACCGTGGGCAGCGCCCGGCAGGACCACGTCGTGGCCGTGGTTGTATGCCACCCAGTTCATCTCCCAGGCGCCGAACAGCATGACGCGCGCGGCGCGAACCTTGGCATCGGTCAGCGGCAGTTCGCCGGGCGGCTCTTCCAGCATGACCTTGCGCACATCGGCAGGGTCCACCGGCACCCAGCCGTAGCCCGCGGCATAGAACTCGGCGCGGCAATGCTGCGCCTTGGTGACGTCGCCCGCCTTGCCCAGGCTTTTGTAGCCGAACTCGGAGTCCGCCACCCGCAGGCCATAGGCATCGCGGGCCGGTATGCCGGCGGCGCGGGCCAGTGCGACAAACAGGGAGTTGATGTCGGCGCACTTGCCGTTCAGATCATTGGCCGTGAGCATGTAGCGCACGTCGCCCACGCCGCAGCCGCGGGTGGACGCGGTTCTGCAGGTGTTCTCGACCACCCATTCGTAGATGGCGCGGGCCTGCGCCAGATCGCCGCGGTGGCCGCGGGTGATGCGGTCGGCGGTGCTCTTGACGATGCCGTCGGTAGGCAGCAGCGCGGTAGGCTGGAGGAATTCGCGTAGCGCGGCCGCGCTTTCACGGGGAACGTCGGCCGCGGGCGGCTGGCTCAGGTCCACGCGCCGGTTGCGGGTCTGGAAGCGGCTGGTGACCGTGACCTGGCGCGGCGCCTGCGCGTCCGGCCATTGCACGGCCAGCATCTGCACGCCGTAGCCGGGCGCCTGGGTCAGTTGGGCCACGCCGCCGCCGCTGACCTGCCAGGCGCTCTGCGCGCCGCGCTGGTAGGTGGTGTCAGTGGCGTAGGGTACCGGGATCCAGATGCGCGCATGCGCGCCCGGATCCTGCACGGTGATGTCGGTGGTCAGTTCGAAGGCGCGCCATCCGGCGCTGACAGGGGCGAGTCCCGCGTGCGCCACCCTGGGCAGGGCCGCGCTGGCGGCGCACAGGGCGCCCGAGAAACGGAGGAAATGTCGGCGATCCATATAGCCCTCACTCACGGTGAAGATTGGCTGTCGGTGCGCCCGGGGCCGGGCGGCCGTCCGTTGCTGCGTGCTGCCGGATCATCATAGGGCCAATCCCGGGGGCGGTGCTATCCTTTTCCACTGACCTATGGAGATTCAGATGACCACCCAGGATGTTGCCAGCGCGGCGGTGCCGCGATTGACTTCGCTTTCGCACGGCGGCGGCTGTGGCTGCAAGATCGCACCCGGCGTGCTGTCCGAGCTGCTCAAGCGCTTCGGCCCGGCGGTCAGCTACCCTGATCTGCTGGTGGGCACCGAGACGGCCGACGACGCGGCGGTCTACCGGCTGAACGACGAGCAGGCGCTCATCGCCACCACCGATTTCTTCATGCCCATCGTCGACGACCCCTACGACTTCGGCCGCATCGCCGCGACCAATGCGCTGTCGGACGTCTACGCGATGGGCGGCACGCCCATCATGGCGCTGGCCATCGTGGGCATGCCGATCAACGTGCTGCCGCATAGCGTCATTGCCGACATCCTCCGCGGCGGCGAATCGGTCTGCAAGGACGCCGGCATTCCGGTGGCCGGCGGCCACAGCATCGACTCCGTCGAACCCATTTACGGCCTGGCGGCGATGGGCCTGGTGCATCCCGGCCGCATCAAGCGCAATGCCGACGCGCGCGCTGGCGACGTGCTGATCCTGGGCAAGGCATTGGGCGTGGGCATCCTGTCGGCCGCGCTGAAGAAGAACCGGCTGGACGACGCCGGCTACCGCGCCATGATCACCGAGACCACGCGTCTGAACCGGCCGGGGCCTGCGCTGGCCGCCATGGAAGGCGTGCACGCCATCACTGACGTGACGGGCTTCGGCCTGTTGGGACATACGCTGGAAATGGCGCGCGGCGCGCAGCTGACGGCGCATGTGCGGCGCGATGCGCTGCCCTGGCTGCCCGGCGTGCAGGCCTTTGCCGCGGACGGCGTCATCACCGGCGCGTCCGGCCGCAATTGGGCTTCCTATGGCGCGTCCGTGCGCCTGGGCGAGGGCGTGAGCGACACGGAGCGGGCCTTGTTGACCGATCCGCAGACCGCCGGCGGACTGCTGGTGGCCTGCTCGCCGGACGCCGCGCAGGCCGTGCTGGACCTGTTCCTCCAGCACGGCTTCGAGCAGGCGGCCATCATCGGCGACATGCGGGCGGGCGAGCCGGAAGTGCGCGTCGACTGAAGGCCCCTGGCTGGCCTGGGCGCTAGCGCGCCTGGCCGGCGCGGCCCAATTCCTGCACCTGGTAGTTGATCTGCCAGTGCAGCAGCTCCGTGTAGGCGTTCAGGCGAACCTGCTCCGCCCATTGTTCCGCCGTCGCGTCCTGCTCTTCCTCCAGCGCCAGCCCTGATGGACCTGCCCAGGGCAGGATGCGGCCGGGCTTGTCCGGCCGGAATACGCCTTCATCGGTCAGCAGCACGTGCTTGCTGTTGAAGCCGAAGCACCAGGCCGGATCGGGCTGGGCGGCCAGCAGGTCGCAGCCACTGCGGAAGTAGGCTGTTTGCGGCAGGCTCAGGTGATACAGCGTGGGCAGAATGTCCTTGTGGCTGCCCACGCGCGCCGGGTCGTAGCGCGCCTGCGCCCGGTAGGCCGGCGGCACGTACAGGTAGAACGGCACCGCGCGCGCCAGCGCCGCGTCCTTCGGGTCCTGATAATCGATACCCAGGATGTTGTGGTCGCCGGTCACGGCGACGATGGTCCGGGACGCATAGTCCGATGCCTTCAGGCGCGTCAGGAAGCGACCCAGCTGATCGTTGGCGTAACGCAGCGTGTCGAATGCGGCAGCCAGCGCATCCCAGGTCTTGAAGTAGGGCAGGCTGGCCACATCGTCCAGGGGCAGGCCGCCGCGCTGCCCGCCGTCGGGCACGATGAACGGCGGATGGTGAGTGGTGGACAAGGCGACGATGAAGAGCGGCTGGCTGTCCTGATTGCCTTGCGCCAGCCGTTCTTCGATATAGCGGAACATGTACTCGTCCGGTACGCCCCAGGTTCCGGCCCGTGCTTGGGGATAGCGCACCTTGAGGGTCTGCTGGTCCACGAATTCATGTGCGCCCAGCTTGGTGGCGAAGACGCCGAGGTTGCGCCATGTGGCGGCGCCGGACGTAACGAAGACGACCCGGTAGCCGCGCTGCAAAAAGGGCGTGAAGGCATTGCTGGCGAATGGCGTGTCCACCGCCGACGATTGGCCGACGGCTGCAATGGGGCTACGCACCAGCAGGAGGCTCAATGATTCGATGGTGCCGTTGCCTTCGGCCACGAAGCGCTCGAACACCCAGTCCTCGCTCCAGTGCGGACGCAGCGCGCCGAGCACGTCGCGCCCCGGACGGTCATACGAGTTCAGGTGTGCCCCCATGCTCTCCATGACCTGCAGCACCACGTGCGGAGGCCGCGCCGCAGCCGCCGGATGGGGCCCGGTTGCGGCCATGAAGGGCCGCAGGCCAACATCCGGCCAGCCCAGGAAGCGCTCATAGAGCAGGCGCCCCTCTCGCAAGGTGACGGGTTCGAAGCGCTTGTCGTTGCCGCGGTCGGACAGGGCCCAGGAAAAGGCCGAGACGCCATTGGGCGCGATGTCGTTGAGCAGGCGCAGCGACGAGATGCTGGTGTCGTCCTTGTTGAGCGGAAACTTGCCCAGTGATCCTCTGCAGGCCAGCACGGTGACGCCTATGATCAGCGCAAACCGCAACAGGCTGGGGATGAACGCGCGGCGCTTGAACAGCATGCCTTGCACCCAGCCACGCCAACGGCGGCCGAGCCACCAGGTTCCCGCCAGCACCGCCGCCAGCAGCAGGCCAGCCTGTGCCAGCGGGTAGCCATGCCACAGGGTCATCAGGATGGCCTGGGTGTCGTCGTCCACCAGCCCGAACACGAAGATGTCGATCGAACGGGAAAATGTGGCGAAGTAGAAGACGCTGATGATCGTGATGGCCGCGAACAGCGTCGCCATGGCTGCGCCCAGCCCCGGCAGATGGCGCTGCCAGCGCCGTTGCAGGCCGGGTCTGGCCGCCGCTGCCATGGACAGCAGCAGCAGCGCCGAACAGGCGATGCTGGCGACCTTGATGTCGAACAATAGCCCTGTCGCCAGGGTGCGCCGCACGTCCTGCGGCAACGCGTCATAAGTCCCCGGCGCGGCATAGCGCAGCAGCAGGTAGCCGCGCCCGGCGCTTTGCGCCAGGACGCTGATCAGCCAGGGGGCCAGCAGGACCAGAAAGGATCGTTGAAAATTGACGAACCAGTCTTGCCACCCGAACGCCGGACGGAAAAGCCTAATCAACATCTTGGGAGCAGGGTTACGGACCAGCGCCGCAATCTACCGGAGCAGCCATCCCAAGTTATGAAGATCTGTATGGATTTTGTAGCGCGGCGCGGCGCCTACACGGTCAGGTCGCGCGCGGTGGCTTCGGCCTGTTCGATCAGCCAGCGCGTGACGACCTCGGCGTCCGGCGTGGCGCGGCGTGTATTGCGCACCAGCCAATAGGCGTGCTCGGTGGCGCTGGCGGCCTGGCCGCCGACGGCCTCCAGCCGTTTGTCCGCCAGCATCGGCGCGATCAGCGCCAGCCGGCCCAGCGCGATGCCGTGGCCCGCCAGCGCCGCGTGCACGATCTGGTCATACTGGTTGAAGCGCAGCATGCCCCGGGCGGGCACCCGGGCAAGGCCGCGCGCATTCAGCCATTCCGACCATTGCAGCCAGGGGCGCGTCGGGTCGTCGAATTCCAGCAGCACATGGCGTTGCAGTTCCTCGGCATCCAGCAGGCGGGCCTTGAGCGAGGGGTGGGCCACCGGCACCACCGCCTCGCCGAACAGCCAGGCCGCGCTGTCTGGCACGCCATCGCGCAGGCTGTAGCGAATGGCGATGTCCACGCTTTCGCGGTCGATGTCGATCAGCCGGTTGTCGGCCGCCACGCGCACGTCGATGTGCGGATGCGCCGCCTGGAAGTCCCCCAGACGAGGCAACAGCCACAGCGAGGCCACCCCGATGGTCGTGGTGACGGTAACGGGCGTGCGGCGCTCGGGTGCGCGCAGCTGCTCGGTCAGGTCGCCCAGCTGGCTCAGCCACACGTCGGCCATTCGGAACAGCTGCGCGCCCTCCGAGGTGAACGACACGCTGCGGAATCCGCGCACCAGCAGGGCCACGCCCAGGTGGGCCTCCAGCGCCCGGATCTGGCGGCTCACGGCCGACTGGGTCACATGCAGATCCTGCGCGGCCAGCGTGATGCTCATGCGGCGGCCCACGGCCACGAAGCCTCGGACCAGATCAAGCGGCGGGAGTTTGGCCAGCGGATATGGCATTCGTAAAACTCATGCGTATCGGACGGAAATGTCGCTTGAGCAATAGTACCTCCAGGGCGTTCAATAGGACTCAGACGACGGGTGTAAGGGCGCAAAGCTCGGCAATCCGCCGCGATCGCCGCCGCCGCGGCCCAGGGGTACGCCATGATCCAGGTATGTTGCACTGCGGGAATGTCATTCCGTTTGGCCGGCGGCTCGACTATGCTGCTCAAGCACGCCTCGGGCGTCCGCATCGTGTGTCACGCCGGCACCTTGTGGCTTTCCGAGTACCGGTGCTTCGATGACAGCGTGCTTCAAGCCGGGGATTCCATCACCGTCGGCAGCGATCGCGATGTCGTTCTCAGCGGCCTGCCGGATGCGCAGGTCGCGCTAATTTCGTAGCAGCTTGCCCCGGAGCTCCAGTCATGACCGCGTCCCTGCCCGACACGCCCCGCATCGAGATGTGGTTCGATTTCGCCAGCCCGTACAGCTATCTGGCCATCGAACGCATCGACGCCCTGGCGCAAGAGGCCGGGGTGCGGGTCGATCTGCGCCCTTTCCTGCTGGGTCCTATCTTCCAGGCCCAAGGCTGGAACGACACGCCTTTCCGGCTGTTTCCGGGCAAGGGCGCCTACATGATGCGCGACATCGCCCGCCTGGCCGAAAAGTACGGCCTGGTCTACAACCGTCCCCGCCTGTTTCCGCGCATGAGCGTGCTGCCCGCCCGCATCGCGCTGCTGGGGCAGGACGAGCCCTGGGGCCGCGATTTCTGCGTGGCGGTGTTCCGCGCCAATTTCCAGCACGACCTGGACATCCAGTCCGAGGACGTGGTGCACGGGCTGCTGACGGACCTGGGGCTGGACGCCGCGGCGCTGATCGCCCGCGGCAAGTCCGAAGCCGCCAAGGAGGCGCTGCGCCGCCAGGTCGACCGTGCCCGCAACCTGGGGCTGTTCGGGGCACCCACGTTCTTTGTGGACGGAGAGATGTTCTGGGGCAACGACCGCCTGGAAGACGCGCTGGAATGGACCCGCCGCGAGGCGCCCGCCAGCGCCTGGAATGCATCGGCCACGCGCGCCTGAGCGCCGCCCAAACAAGTTTTTTCGTCAACCCAACTTCAGCAATGAAAAACGCCAGCAGTGCCTATCGCGGCGCGCCCATGCCGGGCGGCCGTTCGTTCACGCAATTCCGGGCCGCGCGCATCCGGCGCGTGTCGTTCCAGTGGAAACAGGCCGCAGCAGTCGGCATGCCGGACAAGGGCAGTCCGCAAGGCGGCTCGCGGGGCCGCTAGGGCCCCGCGCCATACGCCGGCAGGGGCCAGTCAGCCCTTGCTGACGGGCGCCACCCGCGCCCACTCCTCGTCCGAGTACAGCCGCGAACGCAGCAGGAAGCGCTTGCCTTCCGCGCTGTCCAGCGAAAACGCGCCGCCCCGGCCGGGCACGGCGTCGATGATGAGCTGGGTGTGCTCCCAGTACGCGAACTGGTCCTCGCCCATGTAGAACGGGCAGCCTTCCAGTTCGCCGAGCAGCACGTCCGAACCGCCCACCATGAATTCGCCCTGGGCGTAGCACATGGGCGAACTGCCGTCGCAGCAGCCGCCGGACTGGTGGAACATCAGCGGGCCATGCTTGGCCCGCAGGGTCTCGATCAGGCTGCGCGCCTCGTCGGTGGCGACCACGCGCGGCGTTTGCTCTGCCATGTCAGGCTCCTTTGAGGCGCGCCGGGCCTCGCGGCCCGGCACCAGGCCATGGCGGGGTCAGAAGAAACCCAGCTTCTTCGGCGAGTAGCTCACCAGCAGGTTCTTGGTCTGCTGATAGTGGTTGAGCATCATCTTGTGGTTCTCGCGTCCGATGCCCGATTGCTTGTAGCCGCCAAACGCCGCATGCGCCGGATAGGCGTGATAGCAGTTGGTCCACACGCGGCCGGCCTTGATCGCGCGGCCCATGCGATAGCAGGTGTTGGCGTCGCGCGACCACACGCCCGCGCCCAGGCCGTAGAGCGTGTCGTTGGCCAGGGCCAGCGCATCGTCGGCATCCTTGAAGGTCGTCACGGCCACCACCGGCCCGAAGATTTCCTCCTGGAACACGCGCATCTTGTTGTGGCCCTTGAACACCGTGGGCTGCACGTAATAGCCGCCTTCCAGCGCGCCCTGCATCTGCGCGCGCGAGCCGCCGGCCAGCACGTCGGCGCCTTCCTGCTTGCCGATGTCCAGGTACGACAGGATCTTCTCCAGCTGCTCGGTGGATGCCTGCGCGCCCAGCATGGTGTCCGCGTCCAGCGGATTGCCTTGCTTGATCTCGGCCACGCGCTTGAGCGCACGTTCCATGAACTTGTCGTACAGGGATTCCTGGATCAGCGCGCGGCTGGGGCAGGTGCAGACCTCGCCCTGGTTCAGCGCGAACATGACGAAGCCCTCGACCGCCTTGTCGAGGAAGTCATCGTCCTGCGCGGCCACGTCGGCAAAGAAGATGTTGGGCGACTTGCCGCCCAGTTCCAGCGTGACCGGGATGATGTTCTGCGAGGCGTACTGCATGATGAGCCGGCCGGTGGTGGTCTCGCCGGTGAAGGCGATCTTGGCGATGCGCTTGTTGGACGCCAGCGGCTTGCCGGCTTCCAGGCCGAAGCCCGTGACCACGTTCACCACGCCGGGCGGCAGGATGTCGCCGATCAGTTCCATCAGCAGCAGAATGCCCAGCGGCGTCTGCTCGGCGGGCTTGAGCACCACGCAGTTGCCTGCGGCCAGGGCCGGCGCCAGCTTCCATGCCGCCATCAGGATGGGGAAGTTCCAAGGAATGATCTGGCCGACCACGCCCAGCGGTTCGTTGAAGTGATAGGCGACCGTGTCGTGGTCGATCTCGGACAGCGAGCCTTCCTGGCTGCGGATGCAGGAAGCGAAATAGCGGAAGTGGTCGATTGCCAGCGGAATGTCGGCGGCGCGCGCTTCGCGGATGGGCTTGCCGTTGTCCCAGGTTTCGGCCGTGGCCAGGCGTTCCAGGTTCGCCTCCATTACATCGGCGATCTGCATCAGCATGCGGGCGCGCTGCGCGGCCGGGGTCGCTCCCCATTTGGGCGCGGCGCGGTGCGCGGCGTCCAGCGCCAGTTCAATGTCGCGCTCCTTGGAGCGGGCATTGCGCGTCAGCACCTGGCCCGTGACCGGCGTGACGTTGTCGAAGTATTCGCCGTCGGCGGGCTTCTGCCATTTGCCGTCGATGAAATTGTCGTACTGGGTTTTCAGGTCCAGGCGGGTGCCGTAGGAGTCGGGGGTGATGCGGGTCGCGATGTCCATGCTTGTCTCCGGTATTGTGGGGGTGCGGCAGTCGGCTGCCTGTCCCGTATCAAGCAAGGAGCGTGCCAGTCGGTGCTTCCCCGCTGGACAGCCCGCGGCTTGCATGCGAAAGTAGGTTTCAGAACGGGCAATATGCAGTAGAGCCCCTCGAGGGCCGGCCCGCCGCCGGGCCGTCCCAAGGCGGGCCAGTCCCCTTGGGGGCAGCAAGCCCGCGTAGCGGGTGCGGCGTGGGGGCCTTCCCTGTCGCTTTTTGCGACATCGTCGCGGAACAGGTGTCGCAGAACGCCTGTCCCAGGAGACATGCATGGCCACTCAATCCCGTCAGCATGCGCTGACGCAAGCGCGCCTGCTGTTCAACCAGCAAGGCGCGGTGCCCGGCGGCGTGGTCGCCGAGCCCATCCTGCGGTCGTGGCGGCGCTGCGCCGACCTGGGCTTCGACATGCGCGGCGTGCGCCGCGCCGAACTCATGACCCAGGGCGAGCTGCGCGAGGCCCAGCAGCGCAACGAGGCGCTGCGCCGGCTGTCCGAACCCGCCATGTCCATGCTGCGCCGCCAGGCTGGCGGCAGCGGCGGCCTGGTGATCCTGTCCGATGCCGAGGGCCTGGTGCTGGATTCCGACGGCGACACCGGTTTCGCCCAGCGCGCCTCGCGCGTGGCATTGATGCCCGGCGCGCCTTGGGACGAAGCGGCGGCAGGCACCAATGCCATCGGCACCGCCCTGGTGGAAGGCCGGCCCATCGCCGTGCACGGGGCGGAACACTATTTCGAACCCAACCGCATCCTGACCTGCGCTGCTGTCCCCATTACCGACAGCGAGGGCCGCACGCTGGGCGTGCTGGACCTGTCCAGCCCGGCGCGCGACCTGCGGCCCGACGTGCTGGAACTGGTGCGCGCCGCCGTCGACCTGATCGAGCACCGCTTGTTCGAACAAGCCTACGAGCAGCACGCCGTGCTGCGGCTGCATGTGGATCGCTCCGGACTGGGCGCGCCCGGCGAGGGCTTGCTGGCCTTCCAGGGCGACCTGCTGATCGGCGCCAACCGCCGCGCCTTGCAGGCGCTCGGCCTGGCGCCCACGGCTCTGGGCGTGTACCGCTACGGCGACGTGTTCGACGGCGACATGGAACGCTGCCCCGACGCGGCGGGCCGGGTGCAGGCGCGTTCGGGCGTCGTGTACCACGCGCGCTTGCGCTGGCCGCGCTCGCGCGCCCCGCAAGCGCCGTCACTGCCGTCACTGCCGCCAGCGGCCGGCTCGCGCCCCGCTGCGCCGAGTTTCGATGCCCCAACCCTGGGCGCGCTGGCGCGCGCCGTGCACTTGTCGGATGCGGGTGTGTCGATTCTGCTGCAAGGCGAAACCGGCGTCGGCAAGGAAGTGTTCGCGCGTCAGCTGCATGCGCGCAGCAAGCGCGCATGCGGGCCGTTCGTGGCGGTGAACTGCGCAGCGTTGCCCGAGAGCCTGATCGAATCCGAACTTTTCGGCTACGAAGACGGCGCCTTTACCGGCGCGCGGCGCCAGGGCAGCAAAGGGCTGCTGCGCCAGGCGCACGGCGGCGTGCTGTTCCTGGACGAGATCGGCGACATGCCGCTGATGCTGCAATCGCGCCTGCTACGTGTGCTGCAGACGCGCGAAGTCTCGCCGTTGGGCGCGGCGAGGCCGGTGGCCGTGGACTTTGCGCTGGTATGCGCGACGCACCGGCCGCTGGCCCATGAAGGGCCCGATGCGCCGGTGCGCCCGGACCTGTATTTCCGCATCGCCGAATACACCGTCACGCTGGAACCGCTGCGCGCGCGCGCCGACCGCCTGGAACTGCTGCGCGGCCTGTGGGCGGCGCAAGGCGCGGGGCCGGTCTTGCCGCCCGACATCGAAGCAATCCTGGTTGCGTACGCCTGGCCCGGCAATTACCGGCAACTGGTGGCCGTGCTGCGCACGCTGCACGTGCTGGCGGGACCTGCCGGTGTCGTCGAGGCCGACATGCTGCCTGCCGATATCCGTGGCGCGGCGCCACCGCCGCCCGCTGCGGGCGGCGATGACCCGACCAATCTGCAAGCCATGACGGACGCCGCGATCCGCGACGCCCTGGCCGCCCACGGCGGCAATGTCAGCCGCGCAGCGCGCGCGCTGGGCGTACACCGCAGCACGCTTTATCGCCGCCTGCCGCGTCCGGTCTAGCGGAATTTTCCGTTCCTTGCGCGCGCGGCTGCGCCGATGTTTTCCACGTGTACGCAAGGCGTGCACAAAAACTATCTTTTGAAGATAGGTTAACTATCCCAGCACACGGGAAGAACTGCTTACGATGCCCGCATCCCCTTCAACCCAGGTGATGACATGGCAAGCAACGAGCTGTTCTACGACGACTTCGAAATAGGCCGTCTCTTTCCTCCCAGCCGCTACAGCATCGGCGCCGCAGACAGCGACGCTTTCATCGGCACCTTCGAACACACTCCGGTCCTCGACGGCAGCGGCCGCGCCGTATTGGCGCAAGGCGGCGCGCCCGTGCGCAGCGTGCATCCGGTGCTGGTCGGCAGCTTTCAACCGCAGCACGCGGCCTTTGCCTGGCCGACTGGCGTGCTGCACGCCCGCGAGAAAGTCCGTCTGCTGGCGCCCGTGTATCCAGGAGAGGAGCTGGAGGCCAGCGTGCTGGTGAAGGACAAGTACCTGAAGAACGACAAGCGCTTCGTGGTGCTGGAGATCACCGTCCGCAAGCTGGAAAACGCGCGCGTCGCTCTGGTGGCGGAGCGCAGCCTGGTTTGGCCCAACTGAGGAGGCCGGCATGGAATTCAAGGTAGGCGACAAGTTCCGTAGCGTTGCGCGCGGCGCGGAACAGGAAGACATCAACCGCTTCGGCGCGCTGCACGGTACCACCGGCAGGACGCACACCGATCCCGAATATGCGCGCAACAGCGTTTTCGGCGGAGTCATCGTGCAGGGGGCGCTGGTGATGGCGCCAGTTCTCGACATGGCCGCCGATCTGCTTGGCGATACGTGGCTCGACGGCAGTGAGATCGAGGCGAAGTTCGTGGCGTTCACGCGGCCGGGGGAGGCCGTGGACGTTGCATTCGAAGTGACCCGCAGCGAACCCGGATGGCTGGAGCTGGCCTACGCCTGCACCCTGGCTGACGGAAAGAAGGTCCAGGTGGGAACCATCACCCGCCGCCGCGGCTGAACCCGGCCGCAACACATAACAAGCATAAGGAGACAATCTTGAAACGCATCCTGCAGAGCCTTGCCCTCTCTTGCGCGGCCATGGCCGCGACGGCCGCCTGGGCCGCGCCGTATCCCGACAAGCCTATCCGCATGATCGTGCCGGCCGCGGCCGGCGGCGCCGCCGATACGCTGGCGCGCATGATAGGCCGTGGATTGACGGAGAAATTCGGCCAGCCCGTGGTCATCGAGAACAAGCCCGGCGCGGCCGCCATCGTGGGCATGTCCGCCATCGCCAAGGCGCCCGCCGACGGCTACACCCTGGGCATGACCTTCTCGGGCGCGATGTCCATCAATCCTTCGCTGTACCAGCAACTGCCCTACGACCCGGTCCAGGACTTCGCGCCCATCACCATCGTGGCGGTCTCGCCCCTGGTCATTGCCGTCAGTCCCAAGCTCGGACCGAAGTCCCTGGGTGAATTCCTGGCCCTGGCAAAGAAGGATCCTGGCAAGCTGACCTTCGGGTCGGCCGGCACCGGATCGACGCAGCATCTGTCCATGGAACTGCTCAAGTCGACTGCGGGCGTGGACATGCTGCACGTGCCTTACAAGGGCAGTTCGGCGGCGCTGGTCGACGTGCAGTCGGGCCTGATCTCCGCGGTCAGCGACAACGCGATCACGTTGGTGCCGTTGATCCAGTCGGGGCAATTGGTGCCTCTCGCGGTGGAAACCGCGCAACGCATCCAGTCGCTGCCCCAGGTGCCAACCGTGGCCGAATCCGGCTATCCGGGATTCCAGGCGGCAGGCTGGTATGGGCTGCTCGCGCCCGCCGGCACGCCGCAGCCGATCGTCGCGCAACTCAACGCGGCGCTGCGCGAGATGGTGGACAAGCCCGACTTCACGCAATGGCTGCGGCAACAGGGTATGGAGCCGCAGACCGATACGCCCGAGGGCTTCGGGCGTTACATCAGCCAGGAAAAGGACAAGTGGGCCCAGGTCATCAAGACGGCCAAGGTGCCGCTGCAGGCATCGCGCTGAACACCGGCGGCGAGGCCGCCATCACTCCAGGACAACCATGCAAGCCGTAACTTCCACGCTTAGCGGAAACATCCGCGTCATCGTCATCGACAACCCTCCGGTCAATGCCACGTCCCAGGCGGTGCGCGCCGGCCTGCTGCAGGCCATGGAGCAGGCGGCAGGCGATGACGATACCCGGGCCATCGTCATTGCCTGCGCCGGCGCTACCTTCGTGGCCGGGGCCGATATCAAGGAGTTCGGCAAGCCGCCGCTGGACCCGCACCTGTCGCAGGTGATACACGCCATCGAATCCAGCGCCAAGCCGGTGGTCGCGGCGATCCACGGTTCCGCGCTGGGCGGGGGGCTGGAACTGGCCCTGGGCTGCCACTACCGGGTGGTGGATGCGCGAGCCCGCCTGGGCCTGCCCGAGTCCACCCTGGGTATCATCCCCGGGGCGGGCGGTATTCCTCGGCTGCTGCGCCTGGCGGGCGTCGAGAAGGCGCTGGACATGGCTGCGGGCGGCAAACCAATAGACGCGGCCGAGGCGCTGGAAGCCGGTTTGGCGGACGCGTTAGCACAGGAGGATGTCCGGGCCGCCGCCATTGCGTACGCCCAGCGCTTGCTGGCGGAGGGCCAGGGCGCGCGGCGTACGCGGGAATTGCCGGTTCCGGCCTGCGAACCTCAGTTGTTCGAGGCCGCACGCGCCAGGTTCCAGGTCAGCCATCGAGGCCAGTTGGCGCCGCAGGCTTGCGTCGACGTGGCCATGCGCAGCGTCGCTTCGAGTTTCGAGGACAGCGTGGTCTATGGCCGCGAGCGCTTCCGGGAACTGGTGGCGTCGCCGCAGGCGCAAGCCTTGCGCCACGCGTTCTTCGCCGAGCGCATCGCGACCAAGCCCGCCGGCCTGCCCGCCGAGGACGCGGCGCCGGTGCGCAAGGCCGGCGTGGTCGGCGCCGGCACCATGGGCACGGGCATCGCCATGTGCTTTCTGAATGCGGGCATCCCCGTCGTGCTGGTCGAGCAGAACGAAAAGGTGCTGGCGTCCAGCGTCGAGACCATAGGCAAGACCTATAGCAACGATGTGGCGAAGGGCCGCATCACCGAAGCCACGCAGCGTGCGCGGAACGGCGCGCTGACGCCGACGCAGCAATACGAGCCGCTGTGCGACTGCGACCTTGTGGTGGAGGCCGTCTTCGAGGACATGGGCGTCAAGCGGCAGGTACTGGCCAGCATCGAAGAGAACCTGCGGCCGGATGCGCTGATCGCCACCAACACCTCGTTCCTGGACATCGATGCGTTGGCGGCGGACCTGCGCCGCCCGGAGAGCGTCGTCGGCATGCATTTCTTCAGCCCTGCCCACATCATGAAGCTGCTGGAAAACGTGCGCGGCGCGCGCAGTTCGCCGCGCGCGCTGGCCACGATCCAGGCCTTGGGCAAGCGCCTGGGTAAGGTGGCGGTGATGGTGGGGGTGTCCGATGGTTTCGTCGGCAACCGCATGCTGGCGCGACGCACCCGCGAGTGTTACTTCATGCTGGAGGAAGGCGCGTTGCCCGAGCAGGTCGACCGCGTGCTGTGCGAGTTCGGCTTTCCGATGGGACAGTTCCAGCTGAACGACCTGGCGGGCCTGGACGTGGCCTGGCGCAACCGCCAAAGCCGGCTGGACCGTTTGAGCCCACGCGAGGTGGCCTGCAACATCCTGGACGAGATCGTCGCGGCGGGACGGCTGGGGCAGAAGACCGGCGCAGGGTTCTATACCTATGATGCGCAGCGCAAACGGTCGGTGGACCCGGCCATTTCCGAACTGATCGTGCGCAACGCGGAACGGCGCGGCATCAGGCGGCGCGAGATTTCCGACGGAGAGATCCTGGAGCGCTGCCTCTACGCCATGATCAACGAGGGGGCGCTGATCCTGGAGGAGGGCGTCGCCAGCCGGCCGGAGGACATCGACACCATCTGGCTCAACGGCTACGGCTTTCCGCGGTTCCGCGGCGGCCCGATGTTCCATGCGGACCAGATCGGCGCGGCGCGCCTCTGCGAGCGCATCCGCCATTACGCCAGCCTGGCAGGCGAGCAGTACTGGACGCCCGCGCCGCTGCTGCTCGCCCAGGCGCGCGACGGCGGCGGCTTTTACCCTCGCTGAGGCTTTCCCTTCCGTCATCCACGTACACACATCCTATGTCTAACAGAGAACCTCCGCTTAGCGGCATCACCGTGCTGGACATGACCCGCATCATGGCGGGTCCCTGGTGCACGCAGAACCTGGCCGACCTGGGCGCTGAAGTACTGAAGATCGAACGCCCGCTATCGGGCGACGACACCCGCGGCTGGGGGCCGCCCAATCTGATGGACGCCGAAGGCCGGCGCACGCAGGAGTCGGCGTATTACCTGGCCGCCAACCGCAACAAGAAGTCGTTGGCCCTGGACATCGCAACCCAGGCTGGCGCGGACGCGGTGCGCCGGCTGGCAGCCGGATGCGACATCTTCGTCGAGAATTTCAAGGTGGGCGGCCTGCGCAAGTACGGCCTGGACTACGCCAGCCTGCGGGAGCTGAACCCGAGGCTCATCTATTGCTCCATCACGGGTTTCGGCCAGGACGGTCCCTACGCGGAAAAGCCCGGTTATGACTTCGTGATCCAGGCGCTGGGCGGTCTGATGAGCATCACTGGGGAAAAGGACGCGCTGCCTGGCGGCGGTCCGCAGAAGGCCGGCAACGCCGCCGCCGACCTGATGGCGGGCATGTACGCCACCAGCGCCATCCTCGCGGCGCTGCATGAGCGCGGCCGCAGCGGCCTGGGCCAACAGATCGATATCTCCATGCTGGATTGCCAGGTGGCGGCGTTGGGCGTGCAGAACTTCAACTACTTTCTGTCGGGCGAGGTGCCCCGCCGTGAAGGCAACGCGCATGTCAACCTGGCCCCTTATCAGGTGTTCGAGGCGGCGGACGGGCATGTGGTGCTGGGCGTTGGCAACGACGGTCAGTTCCAGAAATTTTGCGCCGCGGCGGGCCGGCCCGATCTGGCTGAAGATGAGCGCTACCTGACCAATACCGGGCGCGTGCTCGCCAAGGGCGTGCTCATTCCCGAACTCGAGCGGCTGTTTCTCACGCGAGGCCGCGACGAATGGGTCGGCCTGCTGGATGCCGCAGGCGTGCCGGTAGGCGTGATCAACGACATCGCCCAGGTTCATGAGGATCCGCAGGTGCGCGCCCGCGGCCTGAAATTCTCGTTGCCGCACCCAGTCTGCGGAAGCGTGCCGCAGGTCCGCAGTCCGATGCGTTTCTCGGAAAGCCCGGTCGCCTACCGCAACGCGGCTCCCTTGCTGGGAGCCGATACGCAGAGCGTCCTGAGCGCCAGGCTCGGATGCAGCGACACTGAAATCGCGGCGCTGCAGCAGCCCGCAAGCCAGGGAGAATCGCGATGAACAGCGCAGCCGCCAATGCAGGCACCCAGAAGCAGTACTTCGACCACCTGACGCAGGGCCGCTTCCTGATCCAGCGCTGCGCCGATTGCGCGCGGCACGTGTTCCAGCCGCGCGAAATCTGCCCACATTGCGGCAGCGAGGCGCTGACCTGGGTCGCACCGACGGGTCGGGCCATTGTCTACAGTTGCACCATTGTCGCGCGCAAGCCCGAGGCCGGCGGCGACTACAACGTTTCGCTGCTCGATCTGGAGGAGGGCGTGCGGATGATGTCCAACGTCGTGGGCATGCCGCCTGACCAGGTGCGCATCGGCATGGCCGTAAGGGCCGTAATCGGCGAACGCGACGGCGCCGCCGCCGTGTTGTTCGAGGAGGCGCAGCAATGAACTACCGGCAATTGCGGGGTAAGACGGTCATCGCCGGCGTTGGCCACTTCGGCCTCGGCCAGGCGCCGGGCTACACGGACATGGAGCTGCTGGTGCGGGCCGCCCATGCGGCGGTGCGGGATGCGGGCTTGCAGATGCGCGACATCGACGGCATCGCGACCTCCAGCGTGGCGGCCAGCATGTGGCCTATGTCCGTCATCGAGACCCTGGGCATCCGCCCCACCTACATCGATGGAACCTGCCTGGGCGGCTCCAGCTTCATGTCCTACATCCTGGCCGCGGCCCATGCGCTGGATTCGGGGCAGTGCAATGCCGTGCTGGTCTGCTACGGCAGCGCGCAGAAGACCGCTGCCGTCGGACGCTCGGCGATTGCGGCCACGCGCAAGGCGCTGGACCCTCAGCCCTACGAAATGCCGTATGAACCTTTGAATCCGCCCAGCGCCTACGCGCTGGCCGCCAGGCGCCACATGCACGAGTTTGGCACCCGGCGCGAGGATTTGGCCGAAGTTGCGGTGGCGGCGCGCCGCTGGGCGCAACTCAATCCCGAAGCATATTCGCGCGATCCACTATCAATTGATGAGGTGCTGAGCGCGCGCCGGGTATCGGATCCGCTGACTGTCCGCGATTGCTGCCTGGTGACGGATGGCGCGGGCGCCTTCGTGATGACGCGGGCCGACCGCGCCCGGGATCTGCCACAGCCTCCCGCCTACATCCTGGGCAGCGCGACCGCCGTATGGAACCGCCAGATATCCGCGATGGAGAGCCTGACCACCACCGCGGCGCGCCAGTCGGGCGCGCTGGCGTTCGAAATGGCCGGCTATCGTCCAGCCGACATCGACGTGGCGCAGCTATACGACGCCTTCACCATCAACACCATCCTGTTCCTCGAAGACCTGGGATTCTGCGCCAAGGGCGAAGGCGGGGCCTTCGTGCGCGGCGGCGGCATTGCGCCGGGTGGCAGGCTGCCGGTGAACACAAACGGGGGCGGGTTGTCCTGCGTCCATCCGGGCATGTACGGGGTGTTCCTGGTGATCGAAGCGGTGCGCCAGTTGCGCGGCCAGGCGGGCGAGCGCCAGGTCCGGGATGCGCGCCTGGCCCTGGCGCACGGCAACGGCGGCACGCTGTCCAGCCAGTCCACGGTCATCCTGGGCGCCGAGGGAACCTGCTGAGGCCCCGCCTCAGGCGGCCCGCGCGATCTCGTAGATTTCCTCGATCAGGGCGGCGCGGACCGATTGCCGGTTCCATAGCAGGCCGACGCTGCGGAAGTGCTCGTCGTCCGGCAGGGGGATCTTGCGCAGCCCGGAGTCCGGGCGCAGTTCGCCTGCGCCGTCCGGCACCAGGGACACGCCCAGTCCCTGGCCTACCAGCAGCGCGATGACCTCGATGGAAGCGGTTTCGATGCGTATCTTGGGCCGTATGCTGTGCTGGCGGAAGTAGTTGGCGGCGAGCTGCCCGCCCCACAGCTTGCGGTCATAGCAGATCAGCGGATTGGCGCGCAGCAGCTGGTGCGGGTCGGTCTCGGCGAGCGAGGCCGGCGCCAGCACCACCAGCGGCTCGTCACGCACCCGGCGCCATTCCAGGTTCTTGGGCATCTGGAACTGCGGCTGCAGTATCAGTGCCGCGTCCATCTCTCCGTCGCAGATCTTGCTGTAGAGATTGACGGAATAGCCCTTGACCAGGCTGATTTCGAGATTGGGATGCCGGTCGATGAGACGCGCCAGCAGCGTGGGCATCAGCGTGGTCATGGCCGAATCGAACGCGCCCAGGGTCAGGTGGCCGAACACCACCGGCCCCTGGGACGCGGCCTTCAGGTTGCGCACCTCTTCCATGACGTGCTTGGCCTGCGCCAGGATCTGCGCGCCTTCGACCGTGGGTTTGACGGTGCGGCCGGAACGCACCACCAGCTTGAAACCCAGTTCGTCCTCGACCTTCTTGATGCGCTGATTGACCGCCGCCGGTGTCAGGCCGTTCTTGCGCGCAACCTCGGCGATCGAACCCTGCTCGATGACCTGGATGAAATTGAGCAGGAAGGTGGTGTCCATGGGCTCCCGGGCCGGCGGGTCAGCCCATCAGGCGCGCAAGTTCCGCGCCCGGATCCTTGGCGCGCATGAAGGCTTCGCCCACCAGGAAGGCGTCGACCTTGTGCTGGCGCATCAGCTGCACGTCTTCCGGCTTGAGGATGCCGCTTTCGGTCACGACGCGCTTGCCCGCGGGAATCCGGGGCAGCAGGTCCAGGGTGTTCGACAGGCTGGTCTCGAAGGTGCGCAGGTTGCGGTTGTTGATGCCGAGCAGCGGCGTCTTCATGGTCAGCGCGACGTCCAGTTCCTTGGCGTCGTGCACTTCCACGAGCACGTCCATGCCCAGTTCCATCGCCAGCGTTTCATAGTCGCGCAGTTGCGCCGGGCTGAGCGCGGCCACGATCAGCAGCACGCAGTCCGCGCCCATGGCGCGCGCGGCGATGATCTGGTAGGGATCGATCACGAAGTCCTTGCGCAGCACCGGCAGCGAGCAGGCCGCGCGCGCCTGGCGCAGATGGTCGTGGGAGCCCTGGAAGAACTGCACGTCGGTCAGCACCGACAGGCAGGCCGCGCCGTGCACCGCATAGGTGGCGGCGATTTCCGGGGGATTGAAAGGGTCGCGCAGCACGCCCTTGGACGGCGAGGCCTTCTTGATTTCGGCGATGACGCCGGGCTTGCCTTGCGAGATCTTGTCTTCGATGGCTTGGGCAAAGCCACGCACGTCCTGCCGCGCCTGCGCTTCGCGCAGGACTTCGGCTTCGCTGCGCATCTGGCGAGCGGCGGCGACTTCCTCGGCCTTGACGGCGAGGATCTTCGCGAGAATATCGTTCATTTCAGGAATTTCCGGGTATATGCGCAGAATTCTTCCAGCTTGGCTCGCGCCGCGCCGGTGGAGATAAGTTCAAATGCTAGAGCCAATGCCTCGGGAATGGAATCGGCCTTATTGCCAGCATAAATGGCGAGTCCCGCATTGAGCGCGACGATGTCGCGGGCGGTGCCCTCGACATTTTCGAGCGCCTCGATGACAAGCTCGCGCGATTGTTCGCGATTGGACACCTTGATGCTGCGGTTGGACATCATGGATAGCCCGTAGTCCTCGGGATGGATCTCATATTCGAGGACCTTTCCGTCCTTGAGTTCCCCGACCAGGGTGGCGCCGCCCAGCGAGGCCTCGTCCATGCCGTCCTTGCCGTGCACCACCAGCACGTGGCGCGAACCCAGGCGTTCCAGCACGCGCACCTGGATGCCGACCAGGTCGGGGTGGAACACGCCCATCAACTGGTTGGCGGCGCCGGCCGGATTGGTCAGCGGGCCCAGGATGTTGAAAATGGTGCGCACGGCCAGTTCCTTGCGCACGGCGGCCACGTTCTTCATGGCGCCATGGTGGGCGGGCGCGAACATGAAGCCGATGCCGGTGGCCTGGATGCACTCGGCCACCTGTTCGGGCGTCAGCACCAGGTTGGCGCCCAGGGCTTCCAGCACGTCGGCGCTGCCGCTGGACGACGAGGCGCTGCGGTTGCCGTGCTTGGCGATCGGCACGCCGGCCGCCGCCGCCACGAACATGGCGGTGGTGGAAATGTTGAAGGTATGGCTGCCGTCGCCGCCGGTGCCGCACATGTCCAGCAGGTCGGCGGGGTTGGGCGTGACCACGGGCGTGGCGAATTCGCGCATGACCTGCGCGGCGGCGGTGATTTCGCCTATGGTCTCTTTCTTCACGCGCAGGCCCATCAGCAAGGCGCTTGCGATCTGCGGCGACATTTCGCCGCGCATCAGCATGCGCATGAGATGCAGCATTTCGTCGTGGAAGATTTCGCGGTGTTCAATGCAGCGCGTCAGCGCTTCGGCGGGGGAAATAGTCACGATGCGTCCTTCTTAGGCGAGGTTCAGGAAATTGCGGAGCAGGGCATGGCCGTGCTCGCTGAGCACCGACTCGGGATGGAACTGTACTCCGTATAGCGGCAGGGTCTTGTGGCGCACGCCCATGATGTCGCCGTCCGGCGCGGTCGCCGTCACGGCCAGGCAGTCGGGCAGGGTGGCGGGGTCTATGGTCAGCGAGTTGTAACGGATCACGGTGTACGGGGTGGGCAGACCGGTGAAGATGTCCGTGCCGGTATGCGAGATCTGCACGGTCTTGCCGTGCATGATCTGCTGCGCGCGCACGATATCGCCGCCGTAGGCCGCGCCGATGGCCTGATGGCCCAGGCACACGCCCAGGATGGGCTTCTTGCCCGCGAAGGCCTGGATCACGGGCACCGAGATGCCTGCCTCGGCCGGCGAGCAGGGGCCGGGCGACACGCAGATGCGGTCCGGGTTCATGGCGGCGATCTCTTCCAGCGTGATCTGGTCGTTGCGCGCCACGCGCACGTCTTCGCCCAGTTCACCGAAGTATTGCACCAGGTTGTAGGTGAAAGAGTCGTAGTTGTCGATCATCAACAGCATTTAATTCTCCTGTGGGGCCGCCCGGCGGCCCGGATATGTCCGGTGGGGCGGGGGCCTCAGATGGGCTCGTCCAGGCCGTGCTGCACCTGTTCGGCTGCGCGCAGCACCGCGCGGGCCTTGGCTTCGGTTTCGGCCCATTCGGCTTCGGGGTTGGAATCGGCCACGATGCCGGCGGCGGCCTGCACGTACAGCGTGCCGTCCTTGATGACGCCGGTGCGGATGGCGATGGCCACGTCCATTTCGCCGCCGTAGCTCAGGTAGCCGGCCGCGCCGCCGTAGATGCCGCGGCGCACGGGTTCCAGTTCGTCGATGATCTTCATGGCCTCGACCTTGGGAGCGCCGGTCAGGGTGCCTGCGGGGAAGGACGCGCGCAGCACGTCCATGCTGCTCATGCCCGGGTTCAGCGTGCCGGTGACGTTGGACACCAGGTGCATCACGTGCGAATAGCGTTCGATCACCATGGTGTCGCTGACCTTGACCGAGCCCACCTGGGCCACGCGGCCCACGTCGTTGCGCGCCAGGTCGATCAGCATCACGTGTTCGGCCACTTCCTTGGGATCGGCCTTCAGTTCGGCGGCCAGGGCAGCGTCCTCCTCGGGCGTGCCGCCGCGCTTGCGGGTGCCGGCCAGGGGACGGATCGTGATCTGCGACTTGGGTTCGCCGTTTTCCACCACGCGTTCCTGGCGCACCAGGATTTCCGGCGACGCGCCGACCACCTGGAAGTCGCCGAAGTTCCAGAAGTACATGTAGGGGGAGGGATTGAGCGACCGCAGGGCGCGGTAGAGGGAGAGGGGGGAATCGCGGAAGGGCTTGGCGATGACCTGGCCAATCTGCACTTGCATCAGGTCGCCGGCGGCGATGTGTTCCTTGGCGCGGTGCACGGCCGCCAGATAGTCTTCCTTCTTGAAGTCGCGCCGCTCTTCGGTCTGCATGCTGGCGTGGCTGTAGGGAATTTCCACCGGGCGTCGCAGTCGGGCGCGCAGGTCGTGCAGGCGCTGCTGGGCGCGGCTGTAGGCCTCGGGCTGGCCCGGGTCCGCGTAGACCATCAGGTAGATGCGGCCGGCCAGGTTGTCGACGATGACCAGCTCGTCCACGTGCATCAGCATCAGGTCGGGCGTGCCGCCTTCCATGCCGGCGGGGAACGGCTTGACCGCCGGGCCCAGGCAGGGCTCGATGTGGCGCACGGTGTCGTAGCCGAAGTAGCCCGCCAGGCCGCCGCAGAAGCGCGGCATGCCGGGACGCAGGGCGACCTTGAAGCGGCTCTGGTATTGCTCGATGAAGGCCAGCGGATCGCCGTCATGGGTTTCGGCGACCTTGCCGTCGTGCAGCACCTCGGTGCGGGTGCCGCTGGCGCGGATCACCGTGCGGGCCGGCAGGCCGATGAAGGAATAACGGCCGAAGCGTTCGCCGCCCACCACCGACTCCATCAGGCAGGTCATGCGCCCGCCCTGGGGGCCGGCGTGCGCCAGCTTCAGGTAGATGCCCAGCGGGGTGTCCAGGTCGGCATAGGTTTCGGCGACCAGCGGGATGCGGTTGTAGCCTTGTGCGGCGAGGGCCTTGAATTCGATTTCGGTCATGTCGGGTCTCGTGAGCGATTTATCTGCTATCGGACCAGGCGCGCAACAAAAAAGCCCGGTCCAGGTTACTGGTTCCGGGCTTGGTTCTGTGTTTACACAGCTACGGCACTAGGCGGCATACGCGTCCAGGGCCGGGAGGGATCATCGCCACCCGGAAGACAAACGCCACCAGCGCCACGAGGCGCCGAGCATTTGGTTCTGGATGGAAACGTTCATTGAGCTTTGTTCAGTATTGAATTCGCGGTGAGCCGCCGTTGTTCAGGAGCCTGTTTTTGCCGCGTTCTGGTTTTGATTCCAGAGCGCGACCCACTGGGCGGCGGCGACTAGCGTGTCAACTATACCATCGACATCCAGCTCGCGCACGTCCCGGCCTTCGTTGTAACCGTAAGGCACGACCAGGACCTGGGTGCCGGCGCTGCGGCCCGCCTGCGCGTCATTGACGGAATCGCCGATGGTCACGGCTTCGTGCGGAGCGACGCCGAGCAGGTCGCAGGCATGCACCACCTGATCCGGATCGGGCTTGCGGCGCTCGCAGGTGTCGCCGCAGACCACGGCATCGAAAAAGCCCGCCAGGCCCGTGCGTTGCAGCAGCGGCAGGGTGAATTCGGTGGGCTTGTTGGTGACGACGGCCAGCTTCAGCCCTTGCTCGCGCATGAGCTTCAGGCCGTCGATGACGCCAGGGTAGATCTGCGCTTTTTCGCCATTGGACAGGTGGTAATGGCGATAGAAGGCGGCGCGGGCGACATCGAACTCGGCGGCGGTGGGGTCGGCCGCGTCCAGGCTGCCGGCCAGGCTGCGGCGCACCAGGTTGTCCACGCCCTTGCCCACGAAGGTGGCCACCACGTCTTTGCGCAGCGGCGACATGCCCAGCTCCACGCGCATGGCGTTGGCGGCGAAGGCCAGGTCGGGAATCGAATCCAGCAGGGTGCCGTCCAGGTCCAGCAGCGCGGCGCGAAAAGCGGTCATGTCGGTTCCCGGAGCTTAGATGGCGGTGGTTTCGCCGATGGCGATCTGTTCGCGCATGGACTTGATAATGCCGGCATAGTCCGGCTTGCCGAAGATGGCGGAGCCGGCCACGAAGGTATCGGCGCCGGCGCGGCGGATTTCAGCGATGTTGTCGATCTTCACGCCGCCGTCGACCTGCAGCACGATTTCCTGGCCGCCGGCCTGCGTCCAGGCGTCGATGCGCGCGCGCGCCTCGCGCAGCTTGGTCAGCGCGCCGGGGATGAAGCTCTGGCCGCCGAAGCCCGGATTCACCGACATGATCAGGATCAGGTCGATCTTGTCCATCACGTAGTCCAGGTAGGACAGCGGGGTGGCGGGGTTGAACACCAGGCCGGCCTTACAGCCGTTTTCGCGGATCAGCGACAGCGTGCGGTCCACGTGGCGGCTGGCGTCCGGGTGGAAGCTGATGTAGTCGGCGCCGGCCTTGGCGAACATCGGCACCAGGTCGTCCACCGGTTCCACCATCAGGTGCACGTCGATCGGCACCTGGACGTGGGGGCGGATGGCCGCGCACACCATCGGGCCGATGGTCAGATTGGGGACATAGTGGTTGTCCATCACGTCCACGTGGATCCAGTCGGCGCCGGCGGCGACGACGTTGCGGACTTCCTCGCCCAGGCGGGCGAAGTCGGCCGACAGGATGCTGGGGGTGATGCGGGTGGAAGCCTGTTGGGTAGACATGATGTTCGGGATCGGGGAGGGCATAATGTGCCATTATTGCAGTTTGAGGCGCGGTACCGGGAATGGCCCGGCCCGGCGGGTCCGGGAACCGCGTCTTTTCCAGCGTCCGGCGCCGTACCACGGCCGCCCGCCAGCACCACACAGGGAAGGACTGTGAAACCTTACGACCTGAGCGTCTCTGTCTCTCCGCGCTTCGTGCCTGAACAGTCCGATCCTGGCGAACAGCAGTTCGTGTTCGCCTATACCGTCCGCATCACCAATACCGGCGAGCATCCCGCCCAGGTGATCAGCCGCCACTGGATCATCACCGATGGCAACCAGCGCGTGCAGGAAGTGCGCGGGCTGGGCATCGTGGGCCAGCAGCCCTTGCTCGCGCCCGGCGAAACCTTCGAGTACACCAGCGGCTGTCCCCTGCCCACGCCGGTGGGCACGATGCGCGGCACCTACCACTGCGTCGGCGAGAACGGCATACCGTTCGAAGTGCCGATCTCCGAATTCGTCCTGGCCATGCCGCGTACCCTGCATTGAATGGCCCGGCCATCCGTCGCACGTTTTTTCATTTGCTCATGAAGCGCATTCTCAGTCTGTCCGTGCTGTCCGTATTGCTGGCGGCATGTTCCACCCCCTCTGACATTCCTCCCGACTCCGGTTCGGCCGGCATCCCCGGCCCGTCCGCGCCCGCGGCCGACGGCCCGCTGGTGGTGCCGTCGCTGGCGTCCTTGCCCGATACTCCGCCGCGCGCGCTGGCTGGCAAGTACAAGGCGGCCAACTGGGCCGAGATGCCCGGCTGGACCAACGATGACCTGTCGCGCTTCTGGCCTCTGTTCCTGCGCAATTGCCGCGGCCTGATGCGGCCGACCAGCGGCAACCTGGCCGCGCCCGCGCGCGCCACGCCGCGGGCCTGGCAGCCGGTCTGCGCGGCCGCCGCGGATCCGTCCCGCGCGCCTGCCGCGGGCGATGGCGAGGGCGTGCGCCGCTTCCTGCAGACCTATCTGCAGCCCTGGCGTCTGATCGCCGCCGACGGCAAGCCGGCCACCAACACCGTGACAGGCTATTACGAGCCCCTGGTGCGCGGCTCGCGCCGCCAGGGCGGCAGCCATCAGTGGCCGCTGTACACCGTGCCCGCGGACCTGCTGACCATCGACCTGGGCTCGATCTATCCGGAACTGGCGGGCAAGCGCGTGCGCGGCAAGCTGGACGGCAAGCGGGTGGTGCCTTATGACTCGCGCGCCGCCATCGAGTCCTCCGGCCGCCGTCCGCCTGTGCTGGTGTGGGTGGATGACCCCGTCGACAACTTCTTCCTGCAGGTGCAGGGCTCGGGCCGCGTGCAGCTGACCGACGGTCCCGATTCCGGCAAGACCATCCGCGTGGCCTATGCCGACCACAACGGCCAGCCTTACGCCTCCATCGGCCGCTGGCTGATCGACCGCGGCGAGTTGTCGGCCGACCAGGCTTCCATGCAGAACATCCGCGCCTGGGCCCAGCGCAATCCCAAGCGCGTGCCGGAAATGCTCAACGCCAACCCGGCGGTGGTGTTCTTCCGCGAAGAGGCGGTGGTCGATCCGGAACAAGGTCCCAAGGGCGCCTACGCGGTGCCGCTGGCCCCCATGCGTTCGATCGCGGTCGACGCGGGTTTCGTGCCGCTGGGCACGCCGGTGTTCCTGGCCACGACCTATCCGGCGTCCGACCGGCCGCTGCAGCGCCTGGTGCTGGCCCAGGACACGGGCACGGCCATCCGCGGCGCCGCGCGCGCCGACTTCTATTGGGGCTACGGCGACGACGCCGGCCAGCAGGCCGGCCGCATGAAGCAACGCGGCCAGATGTGGGTGCTGTGGCCGAAACAGGCTGGGGAGCCGAGCGCAAGATGAGCCATCAGATCGTCGTTTGCGGGGCCGGCATCGTCGGCCTGTCCACTGCCCTGGCGCTGGCCCGCCGCGGCCAGCGCGTGGCCGTGCTGGCGCCGCGCGCCAGCGTGCCGCCGGCCGATCCCGACCGCTACCACCCGCGCGTCTACGCCATTTCGCCCGCCAGCCAGCGTTTCCTGGCCGAGCTCGGCGTGTGGGACGCCATGCCCGCGTCCCGGCTGACGCCGGTCAACGCCATGGAAATCCACGGCGACGCCGACGGCCAGGTGAACCTGAGCGCCTGGCAGGCGGCGCTGCCGCAGCTGGCCTGGATCGTCGAGTCCGGCGAAATCGAGCGCGTGCTGATCCAGGCGGTCCGCATGTTCGGCATCCCGTGGCTGGAGGACCGCTGCACGGGTTACCGCGACGGCGCCATCGACACCGAAAGCGGCGCGCGCATCGAGGCCGAGCTGTTCGTGGGCGCCGATGGCGCGGCGTCGCCGCTGCGCGAGGCCGCCGGCCTGAAGCATGAATCCGTGTCCTACGACGACACGGGCCTGGTGGTGCACCTGGACGCTGAGCGTCCGCACCAGGGCACCGCTTTCCAGTGGTTCCGAGACGACGGCGTGCTGGCCCTGCTGCCGCTGCCCGATACCTCTGCCGGTCCGCAGGTTTCCATGGTCTGGTCCATGCGCACCGAGCTGGCCCAGGCACTGCTGGCCCTGCCGCCCGAGGAGCAGGCCGCTCGCCTCGAAACCCTGCTGGCCGACGCCGCCGAAGGCCGCCTGGGCGCGCTGAAGGTCCGCAGCAAGCTGCATGGCTTTCCCTTGACGCTGGAGCGCGCCCAGATGGTTGCGCCGGGTATCGCGCTGGCGGGCGACGCGGCCCACCGCCTGCACCCGCTGGCGGGCCAGGGGCTGAACCTGGGCCTGGGCGACGTCGAGGCGCTGGCCCGCGTGGTCGCGGGCCGCGAAGCCTATCGCTCGGCGGGCGACCTGCGCGTGCTGCACCGCTACCAGCGCGCGCGCGCCGAGCCGGTGCTGGCTATGCGCCTGGCCACTGACGGCTTGCACAAGCTGTTCGCGTCGCGGGCGACGCCGCTGGTCTGGCTGCGCAATGCCGGCATGCACTGGGTAGAGCGGGCGCCTTTGATCAAGCGCCGCCTGATAACCGGGGCCTCGGCCAACTAGGGCCGGATCCGTCCCGCGGAACCTCGCCCGCGGGCGGATTGTCTGATCCTTAGGGGGCGCCTGCCCGCAGACCGGATTCGCCCAGGCGCGGATCGGTTACCCTTTCCGCACAAGAACACGATAGATGAGTACAGGAGTACCGATGAATTTCCGCATATCCGCCACCTTGGCGGCTTGTTTCCTGGCCGCGGGCCTGGGCATGTCCGCCGGCGCGGCGGCCCAGGGCGACAAGTCTGTCTCCACCCAGTCCGTGGGGCAGCCCGCCAAGGGCGACAAGAGCTACTCCACCACCCAGGTGGCGCCGGCCGATCCCGTGGCGGACGCGGTCAAGGAGCGTTTCCGCCAGCGTTTCGACGGCATGGACGTCACGGCCGTGCGCCGCACGCCCTACGGCCTGTTCGAAGTGCAGCTGGGCATGGACCTCATCTACACGGATGAAAAAGTGACCTGGGTCATGGAAGGTCCGCTGATCGACGCCATGACGCGTCGCGACGTCACCCGCGAAACGCAGGAACGCCTGAGCGCCGTGTCGTTCGACCAGTTGCCGCTGGATCTCGCCATCAAGCAGGTCAAGGGCGACGGTTCGCGCAAGGTCGCTATCTTCGAAGACCCCAACTGCGGCTACTGCAAGCAATTGCGCAAGACGCTGGAAAACGTCGACAACATCACCGTCTACACCTTCCTCTATCCCATCCTGTCGCCCGATTCCAAGGACAAGGTGCGCGATGTGTGGTGCTCGAAGGACCCGGGCGCCACCTGGGATGACTGGATGCTGCGCGGCAAGAAGCCCGCCACCGCCAATTGCGACGTGCCCGAGGACAAGCTGCTGGCCTTGGGCCAGAAGCTGATGGTGCGCGGCACGCCGACCACGTTCTTTGCAGACGGCTCGCGCGTCAGCGGCGCCTTGCCGCTGGAGCAATTCAAAGCCCGTTTGAACTGACCGGCGCGCGGCGCCGGCCGGGAGGCTGGCGCCACAGGCGCCAAGCCCCCGGAGACAGCTTTTGAAAATCGCAATACTCGACGATTACCACGACGTAGCCAAGCGCTATGCGGATTGGACCTCGCTGGGCGGTGACGCCGAGGTGCAGATCTTCAATAACTTCATTCCCGAAGAACAGGTCGAGCCCACGCTTGAACCCTACGACGTGATTGTCGCCATGCGCGAGCGCACGCCGTTCCCCGCGGAGCGGATCCGCGCCCTGCCGAACCTGCGCCTGCTGGTCACCACCGGCATGCGCAACAACGCCATCGACATGCGGGCCTGCGCCGAGCAGGGCATCATCGTCTGCGGCGCGCCCGGCAGCGCCGACGCCAACACCGCCACGGCCGAACTGGCCTGGGCGCACATCCTGGGCCTGTTCAAGCACCTGCCGGCCGAAGACGCGGCCATGCGCCGCGGCATGTGGCAGACGGCCATGCCTGAACCATTGGCAGGCAAGCGCCTGGGCGTGCTGGGCCTGGGCAAGCTGGGCGCGGCGGTCGCCAAGGCAGGCCTGGCCTTCGGCATGGACGTGGTGGCCTGGAGCCCCAACCTGACCGACGAGCGCGCCGAGGCGGCGGGCGTGAAGCGGGTGGACAAGCACGAACTCTTCGCCACGTCCGACGTGGTCAGCCTGCATCTGATCCTGTCCGAGCGCAGCCGCCATGTGGTCGACGCGGCCGCGCTGGCCGCGATGAAACCGACCGCGTACCTGGTCAACACTTCGCGCGCCGGCCTGGTGGACCAGGAAGCCTTGATGGACGCGCTGGTGAAGTTCCGCATCGCCGGCGCCGGCCTGGACGTCTATCCCGAAGAGCCGCTGTCGCCCACGGATTCCGTGCGGGACCTGGACAACGTGATCCTGACGCCGCACCTGGGCTACGTCAGCCGCGAGAACTTCGAAGCCTTCTATCAGAATGCGCTGGAAGCGGTGAAGGCGTGGAAAGCCGGCAAGCCCATCCGCGTGCTGAACGCGTAGGCGTAGCGCCTGCAAATGAAAAAGGCTGCGCAGGGCAGCCTTTTTCATTTCTGCGCGCAGTTTTCAGCTGCGCGTGAACGTCACCTTCTTTTCGACAATGGCGCCGGGCTCCAGCGCTTGCGGCGTATCGCCACAGGCTTCGCCAGCATCTTCCTGCGGATCCTCGGCGTCGAACGCCGTGTCGCCATTGGCGTCCGGCTGGCCAGTAGGCTTCAAACCCACGAAGTCGAACAGGTCGCGGTCCATCAAGTGCGAAGGCACCACGCGCGACAGCGCGTTGAACACGTTCCACGAGCGGCCCGGATGCTGCTTGTCCCATTCCTTGATCATGCGGCCCACTTCCTTGCGCTTCAGGTTCTCTTGCGAACCGCAGAGATTGCAGGGAATGATGGGGAACTGCTTGAGCTCCGCGTAGGCGATCAGGTCGGTTTCCGGCACATAGGCCAGGGGGCGGATCACCGTGTGGCGGCCGTCGTCGGACACCAGCTTGGGCGGCATGCCCTTGGCCTTGCCGCCGTAGAACAGGTTCAGGAAGAACGTGCCCAGGATGTCGTCGCGGTGATGGCCCAGCGCGATCTTGGTCGCGCCCAGTTCAGAGGCGACGCGGTACAGGATGCCGCGACGCAGGCGCGAACAGAGCGAGCACATGGTCTTGCCCTCTTCCAGCACGCGCGTGACGATGGAATACGTATCCTGCGTCTCGATGTGGAAGGGCACGCCCAGTTCCGTCAGGTACTGCGGCAGGATGTGGTCGGGAAAGCCTGGCTGCTTCTGGTCCAGGTTGACCGCGATCAGCTCGAACTTGAAGGGGGCGCGCTTCTGCAGCTGCAGCAGGATGTCCAGGAGCGCGTAGGAATCCTTGCCGCCCGACAGGCAGACCATGACGCGGTCGCCTGCTTCGATCATGTTGTAGTCGGACAGGGCGCGCGTGGTTTCGCGGGCCAGGCGCTTGGTCAGCTTGTTGCCTTCGTGGCGGGCCTTTTCTTCGGCCTCGGTGCGAAAGCGCACCTCAGGGGTAGCGATATCGTTCATGGTCAACGCGTGATCTGGATTTCCACGCCTACCGCCGCGCAGTCGGAAAAGGCCATGGGCTTGCTGATGCGCAGGCGCAGCGTGCGGATTTCCTGGAAGTCGGCCAGCAGGCGCGCCGCGACCTGCTCCGACAGGGTTTCGATCAGGTTCACGTGCGCCTGCGTGCATTCTTCCACGATGGCCTCGCGCAGCCGGCGGTAGTCCAGCACGCTGTGGATGTCGTGGTCGTCGACCGAGCGCTGGATGTCCACGTCGAAGTCGGCGTCGACATGCAGGGGCTGGGTGGCGCGGCGCTCGTGCTCGAGGATGCCGATGCGGGCGTCGAGCGCAAGCCCGGAAAGAATGATGCGGCGTGTAGGCATGATGAAAACCTGGGTGGGGTAGCCCGGAATTGTAAGGCGACAGCGGAACGGGGGCGGCGCGCTGGCTACAATCCGGCCATGTCCGGGCGTCCGTGAGGCGCCGGCGCAGTCAATAAGGGGTGAAATGCAACAGATGCACGATTCGGTCATTGTAGGCGGCGGCCCGGCCGGCGCTTCCTGCGCCCTGTGGTTGGCGCGCCTGGGCCTGTCCCCGCTATTGGTCGAGGCTGGCCCCCGGCTGGGCGGGTTGGGCAATGACAATCCCTTCGCCGACGACTGGATCGCCGTGCTGCCGGGCGTGACCGGACAGCAGGTGGCCGCCAACATCGACGCCAGCGTGCGCGCGGCCGGCGTGCCGCTGCGCCTGGAAACCCGCGTAACCGGGGTGCGTCCCTGCAAAGGCGGCATCGAGGCGACGCTGGCAGACGCAGACGGCGCCGAATCCCTGGTGCGCGGGCGCACCCTGGTGATCGCCTCGGGCGTGCGCGCCAAGGGGCTGCCGGACCACCCGCCGGGCGCATCCTGGCCCGGCGTGCTGATCGGCCCGGGCTCGCCCATCGTGGCGCAGGACTATTCGGGCCTGTCGGTGGCGGTGCTGGGCGGGGGCGACAACGCCTTCGAAAACTACGTTTACGTGCGCAACCGCGGCGCCCGCAGCGTGCATCTCTATGCCCGCAGCGTCCGCGCCCAACAGCAATGGGTGACGCGCGCCGGCCGCGAAGGCGTGCATATCGGCCCATACAAGGTGGACCCCGCCACCCGCAGCGTGGACGGCAAGCAGTACGACCTGATCCTGGTCTTCTACGGCTGGGAGCCTCAGGCCGGCTTTGCCGACAGCCTGCACCTGGCCCGCGACGAGCGCGGCTACATCCGCACGGACTTCGCCACCGCCGAGACCAGCGTGCCCGACATCTACGCCGTGGGCGAGGTGGCGCACCGCATGCATCCCTGCGTGGTGACCTCCATGGCCGACGGCGTGGTCGCGGCCAAGGCCATCCAGCGCCGTTGGGAGCGCGGCGCGGACTAGCTATTCAGCCTTCGAGCAGGAACTCCAGCACCGCGGCCTCGAAGGCCTGGGGCAGTTCGATGTTCGCCAAATGCACGGCCGGCAGCGTCAGCAGCCTGGCGCCGGGGATGGTTGCGGCGATCTGCTCGCCGTGGCTGGCCGCGGTGACCGTGTCGTGCTGGCCGGCGATGACCAGCGTCGGATTGGGGATCAGCGCCATGGTGCGGCGCAGGTCGAAGTCCCGCACCGCGGCGAATGCGCCCGCCAGGCCATGCTTGTCGGTGTCCAGCAGCATGGCGCGGAACGGTTCGACGGCGGGATTGCTCTGCTGCAGCCAGGCCGCGGGAAACCAGTTCTTCAGGAAGGTCTCGGCCGTTTCCGACATGTTCTCTGCCTGTAGCGTGGCGGCGATGCGCTCGTCCCATTGCGGCGCCGGTCCCAGATAAGCCGAGGTATTGCTGAGGACCAGGCGGTCGATGCGCTGCGGCGCGTGCACGCCCAGCCATAGTCCGACGATGCCGCCCAGCGACAAGCCCAGGAAATGCGCGTGCTCGACGCCCAGCCCGTCCATCAGCTCCAGCACGTCGCGGCCCAGGCGGTCCAGAGAGTAGGGGCCTTGCGGCACGCTGGACGCGCCATGGCCGCGGTAGTCGTAGCGCAGCACGCGGAAGTGGCGGGTCAGCGCGGGAATCTGCGCGTCCCACATGTGCAGGGTGGTGCCGATGGAGTTCGCCAGCACCAGGGTGGGCAGGTCCGCGCGGCCATCGTAGCGGTAGGCGATGCGGGCGCCGTCGCCGGCGGTGTAGTGGGAGATGTCTTGCATGATGATTCGCCTCTGGGTGATGGGTGTGAGGCAAATCGTAGTTGCGCGTCGTTAAAGAAAAAATTACAAAGTTCGCACAATCATTGTCGGAAAAACAGACATGAGCGAATTCACGCTGCACGATCTTCAATGCTTCGACGCGGTGGCGCGCGACGGCGGCTTCCAGGCGGCCGCGGCAACGCTGCACCGCTCGCACCCGGCGGTGTTCGCCGCCGTGGCCAAGCTGGAGCGGCAGCTGGGTCTGGCCTTGCTGGACCGCAGCGGCTACCGCGTGAGCCTGACGGCCGCGGGGCAGTCGTTCCATGCGCGCGCGCAATCGCTGCTGCGCGAGCTGACCGCCTTGCGCGCGCACGCCGAGCAACTGGCCATGGGCGAGGAAACCGAACTGCGCATCGTGATCGGCGACTTCTGTCCGCGCCCTTATGTGCTGGGTCTCTTGAGCCGCTTTTTCGCCGACTGTCAGGCCACGCGCCTGGACCTGCACTTCGAGGCCGTGTCCGGGCCGCTGGAACGCCTTTACGACGGCGAGGCCGACCTCATCCTGCATCGCGTCGACAAGAACGATGCCCGCATTGAATGGGTCGACCTGGCCAAGGTGCCTTTCGTGCCCGTGGTGGCGCCCGGCTTTCTGCGTGAGCCCGTGCCGCGTGCTATCAAGCCCGCGCTGATGCGCGACTACACGCAATGCGTCATGCGCGACACCGCCAGGCATACGCCGCCGCAGGATTACTTCACCGTGGAAGGCGCGCGCCAGTGCACGGTGGCGGACCAGCTGATGAAGAAGGAAATCATCCTGCAAGGCATGGGCTGGGGCCACATGCCGCGCTTTCTCGTCGATGAGGAACTGCGCGACGGTCGCCTGATCTCGATTGCCAACCGCCATCTGCCGGGCAGCGTCGAAGAACTGGTCGCGGCGCGGCGCACGGACCGCGCGCAGGGCCCGGTCTCGAACCGCTTGTGGCGCTACCTGCAGAATGCCGCGCCAGCCTTGCGCCGCGCCTTGGCAGCGAGCCGCAGCCGCTAAGGGAAAATACGCATGGCATAGCGCCACACGCTTCTTCAGAATGCCTTCCAGACGCACGTTCGTCTTCAAATTTTCGCCGACTGCCAGTGTTGCCAGTCAGGCGTAGGGCAAAAAGGCCCGAGCCGGAATTTCCGGCTCGGGCCTTTTCGTTTTCCGTTTGTCCATCGCTTTTCTTCGAATGGCGTTTCGCTGCGCCGTGGGCGCAGCTTTGCCTGAAGAAACGTGGCAGGCAGCGGGCGGACGGCAGTCGTCGTGATGTGGTGGGCAAAGGCGCCTGCCCAATCCCGGGCAGTTCAGGGCTTGCGTGCAAGCCCCAGCCGGAGGCTTGCCTTCAGAAACGCACAGGAGCGCAACGATGAGCGTATACAACCGCCGCCGCTTTCTGCAGCACAGCGGCTCCATGGTCCTACTGAGCGCCGCGTCGGGGATGGCAGCCTTGCCCCGCCAGGCCTATGCCCAAGACACAGTCAAACTGGGCCTGCTGCACTCGCTGTCCGGCACCATCGCCATCGCCGAGGCGTCGTTGGTGGACGCGGAGAAGCTGGCGATCGAAGAGATCAACGCCTCGGGCGGCGTGATGGGGCGCAAGATCGAGCCCGTGGTAGAAGACGGCGCGAGCGAGAATGCCGTGTTTGCCGAGAAGGCGCGCAAGCTGCTCGACCGCGACAAGGTGGCCGCCATCGTGGGCTGCTATACCTCGGCTTCGCGCAAGGCGCTGTTGCCGGTGCTCGCGCGCAGCAAAGGCTTGCTCTACTACCCCACCTATTACGAAGGCCAGGAACAGGACGCGCGGGTGTTCTATCCGTCGCAGGAAGCCACGCAGTCCGTGATCGCGGCGGTGGAGTGGATGGCGCGGGAGAAGGGCAAGACCTTTTTCCTGGTCGGCTCCGACTACATCTATCCGCGCACCTGCAACAAGATCGCCAAGCCGGCCATCGCCCGCATGAATGCCAAGGTGGTGGGCGAGGAGTACGCGCCGCTGGGCCACACCGAGTTCTCTTCCATCATCAACAAGATCAAGGCCGCCAAGCCCGAGTGCATCTACAGCACCGTGGTGGGCGGCTCGAACGTGGCGTTCTACAAGCAGCTGCGCGCGGCCGGCCTGGACGGCACGCGCGTCGTGCTGCTGTCCACCGTGGTGTCCGAAAACGAGATCGAAGGCATCGGCAAGGACAACGCGGCGGGCTACTACGCCTGCATGGGTTACTTCCAGAGCCTGCAGAATCCGGCCAACGAAAAATTCGTCAAGGCCTTCAAGGCCAAGTACGGCCAGGACCGCGTAATCGGCGACCCGATGGAGGTTGCCTACAACAGCGTGTACCTGTGGAAGCTCGGCGTGGAGAAGGCCGGTTCGTTCGATCCCGACAAGGTGATCGCGGCGTCCGCCGGGCTGACGCTCCAGGCGCCGGAGGGGACCGTGCGCGTGCACGAGACCAACCATCACGTCTGGAAGAAGGTTCGGGTGGGTAAGGCGAGGCCGGACGGGCAGTTCGACATCGTCTGGGAATCGGCCGACCTGATCGAGCCCAATCCCTTCCCGAAGCTGTAGCCCGCGCTTGCGGGACGCGCGCAAGCCCTTGGCCGGCGGCCTTGCCGCCGGCGCAGCCAGGAACGTGACCATGAATATCGACATCGCGGCAATGCAGCTATTCAACGGGATCAGCCTGTTCAGCATCCTTCTGCTGATGGCGATCGGCCTGGCCGTTGTGTTCGGCCTGATGGGCGTCATCAACATGGCGCACGGCGAGCTGATGGCCATGGGCGCCTACACGACCTATCTGGTCTCGGTGGCGTTCCAGCATTGGGCACCAGGCTGGATGGGCGTCTACCTGTTCGCGGCGATTCCGTTGGCGTTTCTGGTCACCTTCGCATTCGGCTATGTGCTGGAGCGCGGCTTCATCCGCTGGTTCTACAACCGTCCGCTGGACACGCTGCTGGCGACCTGGGGCCTGAGCCTGATCCTGCAGCAGGCCTATCGCTCGCTGTTCGGCGCGCAGGAGGTCAGCGTGCCGCTGGCCTCCTGGCTCAGCGGCGCGTGGGAGCCCACGCCCGACCTGCAGTTCCCGCTGAATCGCATCTTCATCCTGGGCCTGACGCTGCTGGTGGCGGTGGGCGTGTATCTGCTGCTTTACCGCAGCGCTTGGGGACTGCGCGTGCGCGCCGTCACCCAGAATCGCGCGATGGCGGGCGCCGTCGGCATCAACACGCGGCGCGTGGATGCGCTGACCTTCGCGCTGGGCTCCGGCCTGGCGGGCATCGCGGGCTGCGTCTTCACCATGATCGGATCGACCAACCCCGGCACGGGCCAGCTCTACATCGTGGATTCATTCATCGTTGTGGTGTTCGGCGGCGTGCAGAGCTTGCTGGGGACGGCGTTCTCCGGCCTTGCGATCGCACAGTCGCAGACCACGCTGGAGTACCTGATGAGCGGTTCGATGGCCAAGGTCACGATCCTCGTCCTGGTGATCCTGGTCCTCTATTTCCGCCCGAACGGGCTGTTCGCCAACAAGACTCGGGGGTGATGCGATGAAGACCCTGCACCGGAAAACCGAAGAGATCGCGATCCTGCTGGTCGCGGCGCTGATCCTGGCCGTCCTGCCCCTGTCGCTGGATCCGTTCCGGCTGAACCTGGTCGGCAAGTACATGGCGTTCGCCTTCGTGGCGATAGGCATCGTGCTGACCTGGGGCTATAGCGGCGTGCTGAGCCTGGGGCAAGGCATTTTCTTTGGGCTGGGCGGGTACATGATGGCCATGTTCCTGAAGCTGGAGGCGTCCGCGCCGGAGCTGCCCGACTTCATGGTGTGGAGCAGCGTGGAGAGCCTGCCTGTCTGGTGGCAACCGTTCCACTCGCTGACTTTGACGCTGCTGCTGATCGTGGTCCTGCCGGGACTGGCCGCGTACCTGTTTTCGTTGGCGATCTTCCGCAAGCGGGTCAGCGGCGTGTATTTCGCCATCGTGACCCTGGCCCTGGCGATGACGCTGACCGTGCTCATCATCGGCCAGCAGGGGGACACGGGCGGCGCCAACGGCATTACCGACTTCCGCACGCTGCTGGGCTGGGACATCGTCGGCGACGAAGGCAAGCAGGCGCTGTACTTCATCGAAGCCGGCGCACTGGTCGTGGCGATGCTGGCGGCGCTGGCCATCGTGCGCAGCCGGCTGGGCAAGATCCTGATCGCCATCCGAGACCGCGAAGATCGCGTGCGGTTCTCGGGTTACGACACCGCGCACGTAAAGGCCTGCATCTTTTGCGTGGCGGCGGTCCTGTCCTCCATCGGCGGCGCGTTCTTCACCCTGCAGGTAGGCCTGATCTCTCCGGGCGCCATTGGCGTGGTGGCGTCGATCGAGATGGTGATCTATGCGGCCGTCGGCGGCCGGCTGTCGATTCCCGGGGCCGTGGTCGGGGCCTTGCTGATCGGCTTTCTCAAGTCCTACCTGTCAGAGACGTTTCCGGAAGTCTGGCTGTATTTCCTGGGGGCCATCTTCATCGCGGTCGTCGTGGTCATGCCCAACGGCCTGGCCGGCGTGTTCGGCCAGATTCAGGCGCGCCGCGCCGCGGGGAGCACGCGATGAGTGCCACCCTGGACCTGCAGGAGCCCGCCAGCATGGAAATGAGCAGCGACCGCCCGGCGCCCGGCGCCATCCTGAGCGTCGAGGACCTGACGGTCTCGTTCGATGGCTTTCGCGCAGTGGACGGCCTGAGCCTGCGCGTGGCGCAGGATGAGCTGCGCGTCATCATCGGCCCGAATGGCGCGGGCAAGACCACGCTGCTGGACATCATCTGCGGCAAGACCCGGCCATCGGCGGGCCGCGTTATGTTCCAGGGCCGCGATCTGGTGCGCATGGCGGAATTCGATATCGTGCGGGCCGGCGTCGGGCGCAAGTTCCAGACGCCGTCGGTTTATGAAGACCTGACGGTGCTGGAGAACTTCGAGATCTCGCTGCCGAACGCGCACGGGGTGGTCCGCTCGCTGCGGTTCCGGCGCACGGCGGAAATCCGCGAGCGCATCCAGGACATGGCCGCGCAGGTTTTCCTGCAGGACCGCCTGGCGGAGAAGGCTGGCCGCCTGAGCCATGGACAGAAGCAATGGCTGGAGATCGGCATGCTGCTGATGCAGAACCCGCAGCTGCTGTTGCTGGATGAACCCGTGGCCGGCATGAGTCCGCGCGAACGCGAACAGACGGCCGAGCTCCTGGCGCGCATCTCGCGCGGCAAGTCGATGGTGGTCATCGAGCACGACATGGATTTCGTCAAGCGCATCGCGCACAAGGTCACGGTGTTGCACCAGGGACGTTTGCTGAGCGAAGGCACGGTGGGCGAAGTGCAGGCCGACCCGCGTGTGCTGGACGTGTACCTGGGCCATTGAGAGGAGGACGCGCCATGTTCCGGATCGACAGGTTGAACGTGAGTTACGGCGAATCGCACGTCGTCCACGATGTGTGCTTCGAAGTTGCGCCCCGGGAATCCGTGGCCATCATGGGCCGCAATGGCATGGGCAAGACCACCTTGCTCAAGGCGCTGATCGGCATGCTGCGGTCGGGCTCGGGCAGCATCCGGCTGGACGGCGTGGAGCTGGCCGGCATGGAGAGCTACCAGCGCGTGCGCAACGGGTTGGCCTTCGTGCCGCAAGGCAGGATGATCTTTCCCTTCCTGACCGTGGAGCAGAACATCCTGACCGGCGCGGAGCGCAGCGGCCTGAAGGCCGTGCCGGAATACCTGTACCGCTTTTTCCCGGTGCTGCACGAGATGCGCCGGCGCAAGGGCGGCAACCTGTCCGGCGGGCAGCAGCAGCAACTGGCGATCGCCCGCGCGCTGATTTCCGATCCGCGCGTGCTGATCCTGGACGAGCCCACCGAAGGCATCCAGCCCTCCATCATCAAGGACATCGCACGGATCCTGAACGCGCTGCGCGAGGAGCGCGGCTTCGCCATCGTCGTGTCGGAACAGATGCTGAGCTTCGCGCTGGACCTGGCCGACCGCTTCCTGGTGATAGACCGGGGCCGCATCGTGCACGAGGCCTGCCGCGAGAGCCTGGACCAGGACAAAGTCAGATCTTTCCTGACGGTATGACCGTCAACCACCGAGGAGCATTGTCATGAGACACGGAGATATCTCCAGCAGCAACGATTGCGTGGGCGTGGCCGTCGTGAACTACAAGATGCCGCGGCTGCATACCCGCGCGGAGGTGATGGAGAACGCCCGCAAGATCGCCGACATGGTCGTGGGCATGAAGCGCGGCCTGCCCGGCATGGACCTGGTCATCTTCCCCGAGTACTCCACCCACGGCATCATGTACGACGCCAAGGAAATGTACGAAACCGCTTCGGCCATTCCGGGCGAAGAGACCGCTGTGTTCGCCGACGCCTGCCGCAAGGCCAACGTATGGGGCGTGTTTTCGCTGACGGGCGAGCGCCACGAAGAGCACCCGAACAAGGCGCCGTACAACACGCTCATCCTGATGAACAACAAGGGCGAGATCGTGCAGAAGTACCGCAAGATCATGCCCTGGGTGCCGATCGAAGGCTGGTATCCGGGCGATTGCACCTATGTGTCGGAAGGCCCCAAGGGACTGAAGATCAGCCTCATCATCTGCGACGACGGCAATTACCCCGAGATCTGGCGCGATTGCGCCATGCGCGGCGCCGAGCTGATCGTGCGTTGCCAGGGATACATGTACCCGGCCAAGGACCAGCAGGTCATGGTGTCCAAGGCCATGGCGTGGATGAACAACGTCTACGTGGCGGTGGCCAATGCCGCGGGCTTCGACGGCGTGTATTCCTACTTCGGCCATTCGGCCATCATCGGCTTCGACGGCCGCACGCTGGGCGAATGCGGTGAAGAAGACATGGGCGTGCAGTACGCCGAGCTCTCCACCAGCCTGATCCGCGACGCGCGCAAGAACATGCAGTCGCAGAACCACTTGTTCAAGCTGGTGCACCGCGGCTACACCGGCAAGATCAATTCCGGCGAAGAGGCCACCGGCGTCGCGGCATGCCCGTACAACTTCTACGCCAACTGGATCAACGATCCGGAGGGCACGCGCAAGATGGTCGAATCCTTCACGCGGTCCACCGTGGGTACGCCGGAGTGCCCCATGGACGGCATCCCCAACGAGGACGCCAAGCACCGCTAGGCGTGCCTGCCGACCATCCGGTCCGTCCGGCCCGCCGCGCCGGACGGACGATTCCCGAGGACATGAATCGTGCCGTCTCCGCTCGAAACCTACCGGATTGCGCAAGAACCCTTCTACCGTCCCTCCGGGCGGGAAACCGCGCTGTACGAACATGCGTACGCGCACCGGCTGCCCATGATCCTGAAGGGCCCCACCGGTTGCGGCAAGACGCGCTTCGTGGAGTACATGGCCTGGAAGCTGGGACGCCCGCTGGTCACGCTGGCGTGCAACGAGGACATGACGGCTTCCGACTTGGTGGGCCGCTACCTGCTGGACGCTGACGGCACCGCATGGCACGACGGCCCGCTGACGCAGGCCGTGCGCCATGGCGGCATCTGCTACCTGGACGAGATCGTCGAAGCGCGCCAGGACACTACGGTGGTCATCCATCCGCTGACCGACGCGAGGCGCATCCTGCCCCTGGACAAGAAGGGCGAGGTGGTGCGGGCCCATCCCGACTTCCAACTGGTGGTGTCCTACAACCCCGGCTACCAGAGCAGCGCCAAGGATCTCAAGCCCTCTACCCGGCAGCGCTTCGTGGCGCTGGATTTCGACTATCCGGAGCCCGGGCGCGAAGCGGAGATCGTGGCGCACGAGGCCGGCATAGACACCGGCTTGGCGCAGCGACTGGTGCGCATCGCGCACAGTTCGCGCGAACTCAAGCGCCATGGGTTGGACGAGGGCGTGTCCACCCGTATGCTGATCTACGCGGGCATCCTCATCCGCGACGGCGTCAGTCCTGCCGAAAGTTGCGACATGACCATGACCCGCGCGCTGACCGACGACCCCGACATGGCCGCGGCGCTGCGGGCGCTGGTCGACGCGAACCTGGAATGAACATGCGAGCCGTCCTGTCCGCGGGGGAAGGGGCTGGCGCCGGCGCAGGCCTGGCCGGGACGCTGGATGACAAGCTGCGCCGGCTGGCTGCGCGCAGCGGCGAGGACCAGGCGGTCCAAGCGCGGCGCTGGATCGACGCGCTGCACGGCGAAGACCCCGATTGCGCCGCCGCGGTGGCAGAGCGGTTCGACCAGTTGATGGCGAAGTTGACGGCCGGCGGGCTGGGGCGCTGGATGCTGGCGGGCCTGCGGCGCTACGAGCGCCAGCCCGGTCCTCTGCGCGCATATTTCCAACTGCGCGACGCCTACGCCCGCGAGGCCTTGAACGGCGAAGCAGGCGCGCCGGAACTGGAAGCCGCGCAGGCCAGGCTGGCGTGGCTCTTGTGCGGCCTGTCGGGCAGGGGCATGACGGTCGAAGCCTTGCGGCGTCCGGCGCTGGATGGCCCGCCGTCGCGCCCCATCCTCGCGCCCTCGCACCTGCTGGTGCCGGACAGCTACACCGTGCTGGACGGCGCCGACCGCTGGGCGCTGTACCGCGCGGCGGTGGCGCATGCGGCCGCCCATCTGCGTTACTCGCCAGTGGCGCAGCCGGTACTGAGCCTCAAGCCCATGGGCGTGGCGGTGGTATCCGCCATCGAGGATGCGCGGGTGGAGCGGCTGCTGGCGGCCGACTATCCCGGCGTGCGGCGCTGGTTCCTGTCCTTCGTGCCGCCGCCGCCCGATCCGGCGGACTTGGGATTCGCGGCCCTGATCCAGCGCATGAGCCGGCTGTTGATGGATCCGTCGCTGCACGACGACAACCATTGGGTGAACAAGGCGCGCACGTTATTCGAGGCGCAGGCCGCCGACCTGCGTGACACGGCGGCCTTCCGTCGCCTGGCGTCGGTGCTGGCGAATGACCTGGGCCAGATGCGGGTGCGCTTCAATCCACAGCAGTACGCCGTACCCGTGCCCTACCGCGACGACAACGCCTATCTGTGGGACTACGGCGACGCGGCAGAGCCGCCGCCTGAGCTGACCCTGGGGTCGCAGGGTGTGGCGCCCGAGCGGCGCGACGCCGCGCCGCAAGGCCAGGAGCAGCCCGCGCGAGCGGCCAGCGAAACGGAACTGGGACGCTACCGTTATCCCGAATGGGACTACAAGCTGGACCGAAGCCGGCCGGACTGGTGCACCGTGATCGAGAAGCTGCCGGGTTGGACCGGCATGCCGCCGCCCGCGCTCGCCGGACCCGCGCAGCGCCTGGCCCTGCCGCAGTCGCGCCGCCTGAGCCGCGCGCGCCGTCTGAGGCGCCAATGGGAGGGCGATGACATCGACCTGAACGCCGCGATCGAGGTCCTGATCGACCGGCGCCTGGACCTGGCGCCCGACGCCCGCTTCTTCATGCGCCCGGGCAGCCAGCCCTGCGCCAGCAGCACGCTGGTGCTGCTGGACCTGTCGGCCTCGGCCAACGACCTGGCGTCCGACGCAGGGGCGACAGTGCTGGAATTGGAGAAGCGGGCGGCGATGCTGCTGGCGCAGGCCACATCAGGCGAAGGCGACCTGATCGCCGTGCACGGCTTTTGTTCGGACACGCGGGCGGCGGTGTACTACTACCGCCTGCTTGAATCCGGCGCCCCGGTCGCGGCGGCGTTGGGCCGCATAGGCGGCGCCCAGGCCCGTTATTCAACGCGCCTGGGCGCGGCGCTGCGGCATGCCGGCGCGCTGGCGCTGCAGGCGCCGGGAGAGCGGCGCGCCATCATCGTCGTCACCGACGGCGAACCCTCCGATGTCGATGTGCACGACCCGCGCTATTTGGTGGACGATGCGCGCGAGGCGGTGCTGGAACTGCGCGGGCGAGGCGTCAGCGTGCATTGCGTCGCGTTGGACGCGCAGGCCGAACCGCAGTTGCGCGCGATGTTCGGCTTTCGCGGTTACCGGATCGTGACGAACCCGGCGGCATTGCCGCAGGCGCTGGTTCGCGCCTATGCCAGGACCGCGCCATGACCACCCCAGGAATCCACGTGTTGACGGCGGCTGCGGCTGTGCTGAAACTGATGAACTCGACAAAGGATGGATGTCCGCGCCAGCGGGCCTCCCGATCATGGCAAACAAAGATCCTATCCGCGTAGGCGTGCTGTTTTCCGAAACAGGTGCCACATCGACCATAGGCCGGTCCCAGCTGCATGGCACCTTGCTGGCCATCGACGAGATCAACGAGGCGGGCGGGGTCGACGGCCGCGAGATCGTGCCGGTGCGCTACGACCCGAGATCGGACCCCGCCACCTACAGCGTGCTGGCTGAAAGACTCATCACGCAAGACCGCGTCAACGTCATATTCGGCTGCTACATGTCCAGCAGCCGCAAGGCCGTGCTGCCGGTGGTCGAGAAATGGAACCGCCTGCTGTTCTACCCGACGCTGTACGAAGGGTTCGAGTTTTCGAACAACATCATCTACACCGGCGCCGCGCCCAACCAGAACAGCGTGCAACTGGCCGAATTCATGACCGCCAACTTCGGCGCGCGGGTCTACCTGATTGGTTCGGACTACATCTATCCCTACGAGTCCAACCGCATCATGGGCGAACTCGTGCTGCAGCGGCAGGACAGCGCCAAGCTGGGCGAACGCTATGTGCCTTTGACCGCGACGGAACGCGACTACCGGGAGATCCTGGACGACATCCGCAACAAGCGTCCGGACTTCATTTTCTCCACGGTGGTGGGCAATTCCACGGCCTGCCTGTACCGCGCCTACGCGGACGCGGGCTTCGATCCGAAGACCATGCCCATCGCCAGCCTGACGACCTCCGAAGCGGAGATCTCCCAGATGGAGCCCGAGGTCGCCGCCGGCCACTTCACTTCCGCGCCGTATTTCCAATCCATCGATTCCGACATCAACCGGCGCTGCCTGGAACGATTGCGGCGGCGCTTCGGGCATGACTGCGTGCCCAATCTCTGCTGGGAAGCGGCGTACTTCCAGATGCACATCTTCGCCAACGCTTTCCGCGACACCGGCACCGACGAGATCGCGCAGATCCTGCCGCGCGTGCTGCAAAGCGAATTCCAGGCGCCCCAGGGCCGCGTGCGCATCGACCCCACCAACCACCACACCTGCCTGTATCCGCGCGTCGGCCGGGTCAACGGCAAGGGCCAGTTCACCATCGTGCGCGAGGCCACGCGGCCCGTGCATCCCGATCCGTACCTGGTCACCCATTCGTTGGGCGACTGGACGGCCACCCTGAGTTCGCTGGATATCTGATGGGCGATACCGCCAGCCGCCAGCGCGCGGAGCGCGCGACGCCATCCCTGCTCAAGGACCTGCGTACGCTGCGGATCGCCGTCTATCATCCCGACGACGCCGACGGCCGCCAACTGACGCAGCAGCTGCAACGGATCGGCTGTCAGGTGCAGACCTTCTGGCCTCCGGCGCCCACGTTGCCCGAAGGGCTGGACGCGGTGTTCCTGGCCGTGCGGCCAGATGTGATCGACCTGGGCTTCGAATGGGCCAAGAGCGAAGACGCGCCCATGGTCATCGCCATCGTCACCTACGAGAATCCGACCATCGTCGAGGCCGTGCTGCGCATCGGCGCGAAAGCAGTGCTGCCTTCGCCCGTGCGCTCGTTCGGCCTGTTGTCTTCATTGGTGGTGGCGCGCCAGGTCTACGACGACATCAAGTCGCATGCCCGGCGCCTGCGCAAGCTGGAGGGAAAACTCCTGGGCGTGCGCCGCATCGCGGAAGCCAAGAGCATCCTCATGCGCACGCGCAACGTCACCGAGGACCAGGCCTACGACCTGATCCGCGAGCAGGCCATGAACAAGCGCGTCACCACCGAAGAGATCGCGGGCGCCATCGTCAACGCCAACGAAATCCTTTCGCTGGGCAAGTAGGGCGCGCCGCGCAGCTTCAGTACTTGCCCGTCAGCAACTCGCCCGCGTTGGGCACGCGCGCTTCCAGGTCCAGCACCTTCAGCATGCGATAGACGGTGGCCGCGGCCGCCGTCACCACCGGCAGACCCAGGCGGTCCTGCACCGGCTGAATCGACGCCAGGGACGGCATCTGCACGCAGGCGGACAGCACCACCGCGTCCACGCCGCGCGTGTTCAGGCGTTCCACGTGGCTGGCCGGCGCCATCGGATCCTGCGCGCCAACCTTCAGGTTGTCGGGAATCTCCAGCGACAGGCTGTCCTGCACCTCGATGCCTTCGTTCTCGATGTAGTCCACCACCAGCTTGGTCAGCGGCTTCATGTAGGGCGTCAGGATAGCGACCTTGCGCGCGCCGATGGCGTGCAGGCCCTCCACCAGCGCGCCTGCGCTGGAGATCACCGGCGCCGGCGCGCCGTTGTCCACCGTGGCCTGGTGCAGGCGTTCCTGCGAGACGCGGTGATAGCCGAGCCCTTGGCTCATGATCGCCACCAGGCAGGCATAGCCCAGCACGTCCACGCGCGCATCGGACAGTTCCTGTGCGCAACGGTCCGACTCCCGGTCCATCGACGCCAGTTCCGCCGCCGTCACCTGCTTCATGCGCATGCGGCTGGAATGGAAAGTGAAACGCTCCGGCGCGATGGTCTCGCGCAGGCGCAGCATGGCCGGGATTTCCGTTTCCATGGTGGTGTTGGAACTGGGGACGATCTGGCCGATGCGCAGGGCGCGGGGGGATGCGGTCATGGCGATGCTCCTCGAAAGGCGTAAGAGGGCCGGCCCGCGGCGGCGCGCGGGAACCCGGCAATGCGGAATACGGATGTCAGCCGGTGGCAGTGCCTGCGGCGGTGAGCGCTGGTCTCATGGCAGGTCCCCGGATGTTTGTCGTGTGCTCTATCGGCAAGGCTTATTCTGGTCGCCGGGAACGATATTTTCCAATATAGTTTTTATCTGGTTTGATATCTTTCCCAAATAACTGGCCGCCATGGAAATCCGCCAACTCCGTTATTTCGCCGTGCTGGCCGAAGAGCTGAACTTCACCCGGGCCGCCGCGCGCCTGCACATCTCGCAACCGCCGCTCAGCCTGCAGATCGCGCAGCTGGAGCGCGAACTCGAGGTCAAGCTGTTCGACCGCAACAACCGCCGCGTCACCCTGACCGAAGCCGGCGAAGCCTTTCTCAACGACGTGCGCGCGCTCCTCGCCAGCCTGAAGGACGCCACCGTCCGAGCCCGCGCCGTGGACCAGGGCCTGGCCGGCCGCATCGAGGTCGGCCTGTCCGGCTCGCACTTCATGGGCCCGGTACCCGCGCTGATCGCCCGCTACAAGGCCTCCCACCCCCAGGTCTCAGTCCTGCTCAACGAAATGAACCCCGCCGCGCAACTGGACGCGCTGCGCGGCCACCGCATCGACGTCAGCATCTCCCGCACCGCCGTCGACGACGAGGAACTACAGTCCATGCCCCTATGGCCCGATCCCGTCGTGGCCGTGCTCCCCAAGGGCCACCCTCTGTCCGCCCGCAAGCGGCTGGCGCTCGGCGACCTCGCCGGCGAGGCCTTCGTCATGCTGCGCCAGGACACCTCCGCCTTCGCCCGCACGCTGGCCGAAACCTGCGCCCGCGCCGGCCTGCCCCTGTCCGCCGCCCAAACCGTCGCCGAAGTCCCGGCCCAGCTGGCTCTGGTCGCCGCGGGCCTGGGGGTGGCCTTGGTGCCGCGTTCCACATGCCGCCATGCAACCGACCGCATTGCCGTTTGCACGCTGCCCGCCGACATCTCCCGCGCCATGGTCTACGCCGTCACGCGCCGGCAAGGCAGGAGACGCGCGCTGGATACGTTTCTGCAGACGGCGGCGCAGATGAAAGACGAATGATGACGACCATGCGGCCATCGCATGCGCTGCGAGACAGTCAAAGCAAGCCAGCCCCCTGCTGCGCGCAGCGCCATCACCAATCGCAAGACACCGCATAAGCCCCAGAAGGCCGCCCGCGCGGCCGCCCTGGGGCGAACCCCGCAAGATCTCGCCACCCACCCAGACCGAGGCGAGAACCCCAAGCAAACAACTCTTCCCAGCGCCCGCCGAGATTCAGACAGCACAGCCTGGCGCGGCGGCCCGGCCGGTGGCGCGGGGCGTCGATAAGCCCAAGGGAATCCGTAGGGAGCCGAAGGCGGACGAGGATGACGCAGGGGAAGTCCGGAGCGAACGCTCCGGACCGCAATCGTTGCCCCGCGCCACCGGCCGGGCCGCCGCGCCAGGCGGCCTTAAGAAACAAAAAGGGCCGTCCCAAATAGACGGCCCCCAAAGACGAACAAAGAAAGCACTCAGCCCGTCAACACACAATCCAAAGCCTCCGGCGCACCCAACCGCACCCGGAACTCCCTCAACTCATCCCGCCGGAACACATGCACAGTCACCCGATCCCCCACCCGGTACTGCGCCAGCAACAGTTCCAGCCCCGCCGGCGCATCCACCCGCAAGCCGTCCACCGCCACCAGCACATCCCCGGCGGACAACCCGCCCTTATGCCCCGCGCCGCCCTCCAGCACTGTCGCCAGCGCCAGCGATTCCCCCTGCTTGCGCGTACGCACATCCAGCGAAGGAATATTGGCCGCCGTCTTCCATTGCAGCTTGATGCCCTGCGGCTCCAGCAGTTCCGTCAGCGGCACATCCGCCGTCCCATAGGCATGGCGCGCGATGAAGCGCCGCGTATCCACGCCAGTGGCTTCACGAATCAGCGCCGGCAGTCCATCTTCCGGCAACCCTTGCGGCTTGCCCTGATAGAAATCGCGTCCATAGCGGCTCCAAAGCAAGCGCATCACATCATCCAGCGAGTGCGCGCCACCCGTTTCCCGGCGGATCAGCAGATCCAGTCCCAGTGCCACCAACGCGCCCTTGGTGTAATAGCTGACCAGCGCGTTCGGCGAATTTTCATCCTGCTTGTAATAGCGCGTCCAGGCATCGAACGAACTCTCCGCCACCGACTGCTTCAACCGGCCCGGCGTACGCGCCACGCTGGTGATGGTCTTGGCCAGCAGCCGCAGATAGTCAGGCTGCGTGATCGCGCCCGAGCGCAACAGCAGCAGATCGTCGTAATAGGACGTGAAGCCTTCGAATACCCACAGCAGACGCGTCAGATCCGGCTGCGAAAGATCGTAGGGCACGAAGGCTTCCGGCTTGATCCGCTTCACGTTCCAGGTATGGAAATACTCATGGCTTACCAGGCCCAGAAAGCCGCGATAGCCTTCGCCCTGGCCTTGCTGGCCCATCACCGGCAGATCCTTGCGGGCCGTCATCAGCGCCGTGCTGGCGCGATGCTCCAGGCCGCCATAGCCGTCGCCCGTCACCATGGTCATGAACACATAGCGGTCCGAGCTGTCCAGGAACGGCGCGCGCTTGCTGCGGGGCTCGAAGAACGCAATCTGCGTTTCGCAGATCTTGCGCACGTCTTCCGTGATCCGTGCCAGGTCCAGATTGGGTGCAACGCCCGTGAACACCAGTTCGTGTTCGGCGCCATGCGCCACGAAGCTCGAAACCTGTGGCGTGCCCATCTCCACCGGATGGTCGATCAGCGCGTCATAGTCCGGCGCCAGGTACAGCCCGAAACCGTGGCGGCGCGCAGCGCCCTTGTGGCCGCGCGCTTCAGGCAGGCTGGTGTAGACCTTCCAGCCCTGGATCGAGCGCGGCGGCGCCAGGTCCACCAGGCAGGGCAGATGGTCCTGGCCATGCACGCGCAGGAACACGCTGGTGCCGTTGAAAAAGCCGTGGGTTTCGTCCAGATGCGCGCCGCGCACCGACAGGTCCCAGGCGTAGACCTCGTACTCCACCCGCAGCGGACCCTCGCAGGGCGCGGCCTGCCAAGTGTGGTTGTCGATCTTCTCGACAGGCACGCGCCGCGTGCCCGAATAGGCCGCCAGCGATTCGATCTGGCGCGAGAAATCGCGGATCAGGTAGCTGCCCGGAATCCAGGCCGGCAGCGACAGGCGCTGGCCGTCGGGGGAGGGCGCGGCGATGCTTAGGGTTATCCGGTAGCGGTGTCCGGCCGGATCATGGGGCGCGAGGCGGTAAAGTAGCGGCAAAGCGTAGTCTTTTTCCATGGCCATATCTTACTTTCATACTTATTCGGAGACATCAATGAGCGAGTCGTTTGTGCTGGTCGAAACCCGGGGCCGCGTCGGCCTGCTGACGCTGAACCGTCCCAAGGCCCTGAACGCCTTGAACGATCAACTGATGGATGAGCTCGGCGCGGCCCTGCTGGCGTTCGAAGCGGACGCCGATATCGGCGCCGTGGTCATCACCGGCAGCGAAAAAGCCTTCGCCGCGGGCGCCGACATCGGCGCCATGAAAGACTGGTCCTACATGGACGTGTATGGCAGCGAATACATCACGCGCAACTGGGAAACCCTCAAGCGCATCCGTAAACCCGTGATCGCGGCCGTGGCCGGCTACGCCCTGGGCGGCGGCTGCGAACTGGCCATGATGTGCGACATCATCATCGCCGCCGACACCGCCAAGTTCGGCCAGCCCGAAATCAAGCTGGGCGTGATTCCGGGCGCGGGCGGCACCCAGCGCCTGCCGCGCGCGGTGGGCAAGGCCAAGGCCATGGACCTGGCGCTGACCGCCCGCATGATGGGCGCCGAGGAAGCGGAACGCGCCGGCCTGGTGTCGCGCGTGGTTCCGGCCGACAAGCTCATGGAAGAAGCCATGGACGCGGCCACCGTCATCGCCTCCATGTCCCTGCCGTCGGTCATGATGGCCAAGGAATGCGTCAACCGCGCCTTCGAAGGCTCGCTCAACGAAGGCCTGCTGTTCGAGCGCCGCGTGTTCCATTCGCTGTTTGCGACCGAAGACCAGAAGGAAGGCATGGCCGCCTTCACCGAGAAGCGCAAACCGGACTTCAAACACCGTTAATCCTTGTTACGCCCGGGCGGCCTGTCCGGGTGCACCAGGATCCGCCCCGCGCGCCCTCCCAGGGCGCGTTTTTTTGCGCGCTTCCAGGCCCATGAGCGGAGTTGCGCCTTGAAACGGTTCGGCAGCACCTTGTTGCAGAGTTCGGCCCTATCCTGAAAAAGCGTCACCGCGAGGTGCCGCGCCAGAGAGGCTTGCCCGAACTGGCAAGCCCGGCGCGGCGGCTCGCTTGCAGACAAAATCAATAAGGAGCCTTGCATGCGTACATCCATCGCTACCCGCCGCTGGTCCGCCGCGGTCCTTGCTGGCGCACTGAGCGCCTGCTTCGTCACCGCCGCCCAGGCGCAATCGCCGCGGCCTACTTTGCGCCTGGTGTCCGAGACGCCGTACCCGGCCGCCTCCGCGCCCGCGGCGCAGATGAGCGAGCAAGAGCTGCGCGACATCGCCATCGACGCCTATGTCTATGCTTATCCGATGGTGCTGATGGAGTTGGCCCGCCGCAAGGCCACCGCCGTGCAGACGCCGCTGGACGGCAAGGCGCCGGTGAACCAGTTCGGCCACAAGGCCGCCTTCCCCGATCCGCGCGCAGGCGACGTGCCCTGGCCCAGCGCCGACGCGCTCTATTCCAGCCTCTGGTTCGACGTGTCGCGCGCCCCGCTGATCGTGAACCTGCCCGCGACCGGCGACCGCTATATGGTGTTGTCGGCGTTGGACATGTGGAGCGACGTATTCGCCTCGCGCGGCACGCGCACCAACGGCAACGGCGCTCAGTCGTTCGCCATCGTCGGCCCAGGCTGGCAGGGTAGCGTGCCCCCCGGCATGGACGTGATCCACAGCCCTACGGCCACCGGCTGGTTGATCGGCTGGACCCAGGCGGGCGGTCCGCAGGACTACGCGGCCGTCAATCAGATCCAGGCCGGCATGACCGCCAGCCCAATGGCCGCGCCCGTGCTCGCCAGGCCCGCTGCCAACCGCGGTTCCCGCAGCGCCTATCCGCAAACGGGGCCCGGCGTGGGTTCGGCGCCGATCGGCAGCGACCTGCCGCCGCCTATGCCCGTGACGGTGCCCGACGGCACGCCGGCCGAACAGGCGGCCGGCATGGACGCCGCCTCGTTCTTCACGCTGTTCTTCGACGTGATGCGCAGCAACCCGCCGCATGCCAACGACACGCCCATTCTGGACCGCATGCGCCGCATCGGCCTGGACAGCCGCCAGCCGTTCTCGTATGGCCGCCTGAGTCCGGCCGTGCAGCAGGCGCTGGCGCAGGCCCAGCCGTTGGCCGGCCGGCGCATCGCTGATGGCGTGTCGCGCCTGGGTACGCCCATGAACGGCTGGAGCACCGTGCTGTCCGGCATCGGTACTTATGGCACCGACTACACGCGCCGCGCCGCCATCGCCTATGCCGGCCTGGGCGCGCCGACGCCGGAAGACGTGCTGTACCCGGTCACGGTGTCCGACTCCAAGGGCCGCGCGCTGAATTCCGATGAAGACTATGTATTGCACTTCGACAAGGGGCAGTTGCCGCCGGTCAACGCTTTCTGGTCGCTGCACGTCTATGACGACAAGCACGGCTTCGCCGACAATCCGGCCAACCGCTACGTACTGCGCAGCACCGATGGCCTGAAGTACAACGCCGACGGTTCGCTGGACATCTACATCCAGCGCCGCGATCCCGGCGAGCGCAAGCGCTCGAACTGGATCGCCACCCCGGCCGCCGATGCGCCGTTCCTGCTCAGCATGCGCCTGTATTCGCCGCAGGATACGGCGTTGGACGGACTGTGGGCGCCGCCGCCGGTCAAGGAGGATTGATCCTGGTTTGATGGTATAAAGCGCGGCCTCCATGACGGAGGCCGCGGTTCATTGAGCAGGGTTTGCGCAGCATGCTGCGAGGGGTGATTCGCGTCCCTAATTTCGGCCGATCCAAGCGTTGTTTGCGCCTTACAAACGGCCGAAAGTTCATTTGCTAGGGTAAAAAGAATCACGCTATACTCTGCGGGTTTGACGCTTGCGGGATAAGAACACGTAGCGGCTGACAAGTAGCGGGCACGGTGTTGATGAGCCTTTTGAAATCAACGACTTGGCGCCGGCTATGGGGGCAGCTACGGGCAGCGAGACGCGCCGGTTCTGATAGGGGCAAAGAAGCAAAGCGAGGAAGTTTGATGCAACAGAACTCCATGCAGCATGAAGTGCGGCAGGGTCCGGTTGACGGTCAGGGTCAGCAGCAAGCAATGTTTGACCACGACATGACGGATAAAGTTCTGGTTCTCAGTGACGCGGATCGCGCGGCGCTGAATGCTCAAGCTAGCCGCGGGCTCCTGTTGGCATTGGCAGCGCAAGGTGCCATGGGGCTCGCAGCAGCAGTAATTGCGGGGGTTGTCGGAGGGGCGGCGGCAGGTTGGTCGGCGCTGGCGGGGGCGGGAGCGTATTTCATTCCCAATGCGTTGTTCGCATTGCGCCTGGCTGTCAGCGTACGGGCCGGTAAGGCCAGTCCCTTTACCTTTCTCTCTGGTGAGTTGATCAAGTTGTTCGCAACGGCGCTGCTGTTGTGGCTGCTTTCGCGTGTGACGCAGGATAGCCTCGTATGGCCTGCCGCGTTGCTCGGTCTGATACTCACATTGAAGGGCTATCTCCTGCTCTTGATGTTCCGCAAGTTGTCATAGCGCCGAGCAGGTTTACGGCAAACGAAATCGTGGAATCGTCCGGTTCGCAAGGGCCGGGCACAGCAAATAGGGTAGGATTCAAATGGCTGCTGCCAGCGACGTGTCGCCTCAGTCCGCGTATATTCAGCACCACCTGGTGCATCTGAACAATACGGGTGAGAAACAGAGCGCTATCGCTCAGTTCGACATCATCAACTACGACTCGTTGTTCTGGTCGGGCCTGATGGGTCTGATCGTCATTTTCTTCCTGTGGCGCGCTGCGCGCCGCGCCACCAGTGGCGTGCCGGGCCGTTTCCAGGCCTTCGTGGAAATGATCGTCGACATGGTCGACGACCAGGCCAAGGGCATCGTCCACAACGCCAAGAGCCGTCTTTTCATTGCCCCGCTGGCGCTCACCGTGTTCCTCTGGATCATCCTGATGAACGCGCTGGACCTGCTGCCCGTCGACCTGCTGCCCTCCATCTGGCGCCTGACCGGCCTGGGCGCTGAGCACGGCGATCCGCTCTACTACCACCGCATTCTGCCGACCGCCGACCTGAACGTGCCGATGGGCATGTCGCTGGGCGTGCTGCTGCTGATGTTCTACTACGGCATCAAGATCAAGCACCCGGGCGGCTTCGTCAAGGAACTGTTCACCGCGCCGTTCCACGCGCACGGCATCGGCGCCATCGTGCTGGCCCCGTTCAACCTGCTGCTGAACCTGATCGAATACGCCGCCAAGTCCGTGTCGCTGGGCATGCGGTTGTTCGGCAACATGTTCGCCGGCGAACTGATTTTCATGCTAATCGCCCTGCTGGGCGGCGCCTGGACCGGCTTCAACGGCGCCAGCATCGGCCTGGGCATCGGCCACATCCTGGCCGGCTCCATCTGGGCGATCTTCCACATCCTGATCGTTCTGCTGCAGGCCTTCATCTTCATGATGCTGACGCTGGTGTACCTCGGCCAGGCTCACGAAGGCCACTGATCCCCCGAATTTCCCATGCTGGCCACCCGGCCAGCATGGGATAGCAAGATTATCTTGCATTGAGCAGTACCCCTTATTTTTCAATTTTTGACTTCAGATTTCTAACCAAGGAGTTGTCATGACCAACGTCGCTTTCGTTGCCCTCGCTTGCGGTCTTATCATCGGTCTGGGCGCTATCGGCGCTTGCATCGGCATCGCACTGATGGGCGGCAAGTATCTGGAAGCCTCGGCTCGTCAGCCTGAACTGATGAACGCTCTGCAAACGAAGATGTTCCTGCTGGCTGGCCTGATCGACGCGGCATTCCTGATCGGCGTGGGTATCGCCATGCTGTTCGCCTTCGCCAACCCGTTCGTCGGCTAAGGCACCGCCCGCCGGCGAAAAGGCGGGTCATGACGCTGGCGGCGATGTGGGTGCAAGCTCCGTCGCCGACTAGCAAAGTATCGAGTGCTCCGTGACGCCCCTTTCCGGGTGCGGTCGGAGCCGCAAGGTGTTAAAGGAACGACCGTGAATCTGAACGCGACGATCATTTTCCAGATGCTCGTGTTCTTCGTTCTTGGCTGGTTCACGATGAAATTCGTGTGGCCTCCCCTGACGAAGGCGATGGACGAGCGCCGCCAGAAAATCGCCGACGGCCTGGCCGCCGCCGAGAAGGGCAAAGCCGATTTGGCTCAAGCCCAGGCGCGCGTCAGTCTGATCGAGGCTTCTGCCAAGTCCGAAAACCACGCCCGCATCATCGAGGCCGAGAAGCAAGCCGCCTCCCTGATCGAGCAGGCCCGCCGTGAAGCGGAAGCCGAACGCGCCCGCATCGTGGCGCAGGCTGCCCAGGATGCCGCGCAGGAAGTCCAGCGCGCCCGCGACCTGCTGCGCGACGACGTCGCTGCGCTGGCCGTCAAGGGTGCTGAACAGATCCTCAAGCGCGAGGTTGACGCCCGCGCACACGCCGAGCTGCTCAACCAGCTTCGCGCGCAGCTTTAATCCGGGACCGTCATGGCTGAACTTTCCACTGTTGCCCGGCCCTACGCTGAAGCGCTCTTCAGCGCGGCGCGCGACGACCGCGCCGGCTTGCCGGCCTGGTCCGATCTGGTCAGCGAACTGGCTCAGGTCGCCTCCAACCCCGACGTGCGCGAGGCCATGGCCGACCCGCGTCTGGGCGACAAGCAGCGCGTCGAGCTGTTCTCCGGCCTGGTAAAGGCCGAACTGCCTCAAGCCGCCCGCAATTTCATCGAGCTGCTGGTCGAAAACGACCGGCTGCTGCTGCTGCCCGACATCGCCGCGCAATTCGCGGTGCTGCGGAATCGTCACGACGGCACGGCGCAGGCGGAAATTACCAGCGCGTTCGAAATGAGCGATGCCCAGGTCAAAGAACTGGTCAGCGCGCTCGAACAAAAATTCGGCCTCAAGCTCAAGCCCAGCGTCACCGTTGATCCGTCGCTGATCGGCGGCGTGCGCGTGGCCGTCGGTGACCAGGTGCTCGATACTTCCGTACAAGCCCAATTGGCCCGCATGCGCGATCAGCTCGCCGCTTAAGGCAACTAACAGGATTCCAGGAGTCAATATGCAACTCAATCCCTCCGAGATCAGCGAACTGCTCAAGAGCCGCATCGAGGGCCTGGGCGCTTCGGCTGATGTCCGTACTCAGGGCACCGTCGTGTCCGTGACCGACGGTATTACCCGCATCCACGGCTTGTCCGACGTGATGCAGGGCGAAATGCTCGAATTCCCCAACAACGTTTTCGGTCTGGCGCTCAACCTCGAGCGTGATTCCGTCGGCGCCGTTATTCTCGGCGACTACACCGGCGTTTCCGAAGGCGACCAGGTCAAGACGACCGGCCGCATTCTGGAAGTTCCGGTCGGTCCCGAACTGAAAGGCCGCGTGGTCAACACGCTGGGCGAGCCGATCGACGGCAAGGGCCCGGTCAACGCCAAGGCCACCGACATCATCGAAAAAGTGGCGCCTGGCGTTATCGCCCGCCGCTCGGTGTCGCAGCCGCTGCAAACCGGCATCAAGGCTATCGACTCGATGGTGCCGATCGGCCGCGGCCAGCGCGAACTGATCATTGGCGACCGCCAGACCGGCAAGACCGCCGTCGCTGTCGACACGATCATCAGCCAGAAGGGCAAGGGCGTCACCTGCGTGTACGTCGCTATCGGCCAGAAGGCTTCGACGATCAACAACGTGGTGCGCAAGCTGGAAGAGCACGGCGCGATGGAATACACCATCGTCGTGGCCGCTTCGGCCTCCGACTCGGCCGCCATGCAGTACCTGGCCGCCTACGCCGGCTGCACGATGGGCGAATACTTCCGCGACCGCGGCGAAGACGCCCTGATCGTTTATGACGACCTGACCAAGCAAGCCTGGGCCTATCGCCAAGTGTCGCTGCTGCTGCGCCGTCCGCCGGGCCGTGAAGCCTACCCGGGCGACGTGTTCTACCTGCACTCGCGCCTGCTGGAACGCGCTGCCCGCGTGAACGAAGAGTACGTCGAGAAGTTCACCAACGGCGCCGTCAAGGGCAAGACCGGCTCGCTGACCGCGCTGCCGATCATCGAAACCCAGGCAGGCGACGTGTCGGCCTTCGTTCCGACCAACGTGATCTCGATCACCGACGGCCAGATCTTCCTGGAAACCGACCTGTTCAACGCCGGTGTCCGCCCCGCAATCAACGCCGGTATCTCGGTGTCGCGTGTGGGTGGCGCTGCTCAGACCAAGGTCGTCAAGAAGCTGTCCGGCGGTATCCGTACCGACTTGGCGCAGTACCGTGAACTGGCCGCCTTCGCGCAGTTCGCTTCCGACCTGGACGACGCGACCCGTCGCCAGCTGGAACGCGGCAAGCGCGTGGTGGAACTGCTCAAGCAGCCGCAATACCAGCCGCTGCAAGTGTGGGAACTGGCCGTCACGCTGTACACGGTCAACAACGGCTACCTGGATGAAGTGGACGTGGCCCAAGTGCTGTCGTTCGAGAAGTCGCTGAAGGATCAACTGAAGGCCAAGCATGCGGCCCTGATCCAGCGCATCGAAGACACCAAGGAACTGTCCAAGGATGACGAAGCCGAATTGGCCGCCGCCATCCAGGAATTCAAGAAGCACGGTGCTTTTTAAGAAAGTGATGGGTTAGGCGTCCGCGACGCCTCACCCATCCTTCCCGGATGGATGAGGCGCCAGCGGAACCCATCGGCCAGTCTTCACAGGAAAGCGCAATGCCCGGAATTAAGGAAATCCGAACCAAGATCAAGAGCGTGCAAAACACGCGCAAGATCACCAAGGCGATGGAAATGGTCGCCGCATCCAAGATGCGCAAGGCGCAGGAGCGGATGCGTGCTGGCCGTCCGTATGCCACCAAGGTGCGCGAGATTGCTGCGCACCTGATGCAGGCCAACCCCGAGTACAGCCACCCGTACCTGGTCGAACGCGAAGTCAAGGCGGTCGGCGTGATCATGGTCACGACCGACAAGGGCCTGTGCGGCGGCTTGAACACCAACATCACCCGCGTGACGTTGGGCAAGCTGAAAGAGTTCGAGAAGAACGGCATCGCCGTGCAAGCGACCGCTTTCGGCAACAAGGGCGTGGGCGTGCTGACCCGCATCGGCGCCAAACTGGTTTCCCAGGAAGTGCAACTGGGCGACAAGCCGCAACTCGACCGCCTGCTGGGCGCGATCAAGGTGCAGCTGGACGCCTACCTGGAAGGCCGCATCGACGCGCTGTACGTGGCCTCGACCCGCTTCGTCAACACGATGAAGCAGGAGCCGTTGTTCTTGCGCCTGCTGCCTCTGGCCAGCGGTTTGGATGATCCGTACCAGACGGGCGCTGATAGCCTGGCCAAGACCTCGGAAGTGAAGTCGGACTACAGCTGGGATTACATCTACGAACCCGACGCCCGTAGCGTGATCGACGACCTGCTGCAGCGTTACGTTGAAGGCCTGCTGTACCAAGCCGTGGCCGAGAACATGGCTTCGGAGCAGTCGGCCCGGATGGTCGCCATGAAGGCGGCGTCGGACAACGCCAAGAAGGTCATCGGCGATCTGCAACTGGTCTACAACAAGACCCGTCAGGCCGCGATCACCAAAGAAATTTCGGAAATCGTAGGGGGCGCTGCCGCCGTTTGAGGCAGGCAGCATCCCGTCAAAAGCTATCAAGCAAGGAATCGACATGAGCAACGGAACCATCGTTCAGTGCATCGGCGCCGTGGTGGATATTCAGTTCCCCCGCGATCAAATGCCCAAGATCTACGAAGCGCTTACCCTGGCCGACGAGGGTTCCTCGTTCGCCGAAAAGGGTCTGACGCTGGAAGTGCAGCAACAGCTGGGCGACGGCGTGGTGCGTACCATTGCGCTGGGCTCCAGCGACGGCCTGCGCCGCGGCATGAAGGTCACCGGCACGGGCGCCCCGATCTCGGTGCCCGTCGGCACCGGCACGCTGGGCCGCATCATGGACGTGCTGGGTCGTCCCATCGACGAAGCCGGCCCGATCCAGCACGACGAAAAGCGTGGCATTCACCAAGCGGCTCCCCGTTTCGACGAGCTGTCGCCGTCGGTGGAACTGCTGGAAACCGGCATCAAGGTTATTGACCTGGTTTGCCCGTTCGCCAAGGGCGGCAAGGTCGGCCTGTTCGGCGGCGCCGGCGTGGGCAAGACCGTCAACATGATGGAACTGATCAACAACATCGCCAAGCAGCACAGCGGCTTGTCGGTGTTCGCCGGCGTGGGCGAGCGTACCCGCGAAGGCAACGACTTCTACCACGAAATGGAAGAGTCGAACGTTCTGGACAAGGTTGCGATGGTGTTCGGTCAGATGAACGAACCCCCGGGCAACCGTCTGCGCGTGGCGCTGACCGGCCTGACCATGGCCGAGAAGTTCCGCGACGAAGGCCGCGACATCCTGTTCTTCGTGGACAACATCTACCGCTACACCCTGGCCGGTACCGAAGTGTCGGCACTGCTGGGCCGTATGCCGTCGGCAGTGGGCTACCAGCCCACGCTGGCCGAAGAAATGGGCAAGCTGCAAGAGCGCATCACGTCGACCAAGACCGGCTCGATCACCTCGATCCAGGCCGTGTACGTCCCTGCGGACGACTTGACCGACCCGTCGCCTGCCACGACCTTCCAGCACTTGGACTCCACCGTCGTGCTGTCGCGTGACATCGCCGCCCTGGGTATCTACCCGGCCGTGGACCCGCTGGATTCGTCCAGCCGCCAGCTCGACCCGCAAGTCGTGGGCGAAGAGCACTACGCCGTGGCCCGTGGCGTGCAGCAAACGCTGCAGCGCTACAAGGAACTGCGCGACATCATCGCGATTCTGGGCATGGACGAACTGTCGCCGGAAGACAAGCAGGCCGTGGCCCGCGCCCGTAAGATCCAGCGCTTCCTGTCGCAGCCGTTCCACGTTGCAGAAGTGTTCACCGGTTCGCCCGGCAAGTACGTTCCGCTGGCCGAAACCATCCGTGGTTTCAAGATGATCGTGAACGGCGAGTGCGATGCGCTGCCGGAACAGGCCTTCTACATGGTCGGCTCGATCGACGAGGCCTTCGAGAAGGCCAAGAAACTGCAATAAGGAACCGATATGGCTACCCTGCATGTGGATGTCGTCAGCGCAGAGGAAGCGATCTTCTCCGGTGAGGCGAAGTTCGTGGTGCTGCCTGGCGAAGCGGGTGAACTGGGCATTCTGCCCGGCCACACCCCGCTGATTTCGCGCATACGCCCCGGGACGGTCAAGATCGTTCGTGCCGACCAAGGCGAGGAAAACATCTTCGTCGCCGGGGGCATTCTGGAAGTGCAGCCGGGCAGCGTGACGGTTCTGGCCGACACGGCTATCCGTGCCGCCGACCTGGACGAAGCCCGCGCCCTGGAAGCGCGCCAGAAGGCCGAACAGGCCCTGGCCAACGCCAAGGACAAGGCGGACATCGCCGTGGTCGAAGCGGAACTCGCCATGCTGGCTGCGCAAGCCATCGCGGCGCGCAAGCTGCGCCAAGGCGGCCGTTCGCACTAAGCGGCGAAGCTGTGCCCCGGGGTTCGCCCCGGAATCGAAAGAAGCGGCCTCAGGGCCGCTTTTTTCATGCCTGTTTTTCATTGCCGAGTGAAGGTCCGCCGTCCTTTGTGCGGGCCGCAATGCGATCACTACGAATAGCTGCACGCCGGTTGCAACAGTAGCCTTCAATCTTCCTAGTCAAGCGTAGGGGGAAGCGTGCGAGAAGTCCTGGATTGCGGGGTATTGCTGGCGCCCGGCCATGATGGGCCGATGCGCGATCTGGTCGCGCTGCACCCGGCCAGGCAGACGCGCGTGCGGCTCCATCTGGTGTCGCTGAGTCCGGTGCGCTATGCGACCGCGGGCATGGCGGCGCGCGATGCCGTGTCAGGCGCGCAGACCGACGCCGACGCGCAGGCCGACAGCCAGGAAGCGGACGTGCAGGCGCTGGCCCGGCTGGCGGTGGCGCTCAGGCGCTACGACTGCTGCATCCTGCCGGTGGCGCCATCATCGCTCGCCTGGACGCGCATGGCGCTGCAACAGGCGGGCAGCGCATTGAGCACGCCGGTGCTGTTGCTGATCTCCGATGTGAAGGCGCCCGCGATCGAAGACCTGCTGAGACTGGGCGCGTCGGATTTCATCATGCAGCCGGCCTGCCTGGAAAGCATGCGGGTGCGGCTTGGCCGCCTGGCCGGCGCGGCGCACGGGCGTGGCGCGGCGCGGGCGGATATCCGCGAGCCCACGACGGCTTATCGCGAGGCGCGGATGGAACTGGGCGCGGACGGGGCGCCGAGGCTCGCTGCGTTGCACGCCCGGGTGCCACAGGATCTGGTAGAGCAAACCTTGTCGGGCATGCGCAAACCGCATCCGCGGCCTGCGCATGAATCCTTCCGCATCGCGAAGGCGCGGGTGGTGGACGGCTTCGAGCGCGACTATATCCGGCTTGCGCTGTCGCGCCATGGCGGCAACGTGGCGCAGGCGGCGCGGGCTTGCTGCAAGCACCGGCGGGCGTTCTGGGCGCTGATGCGCAAGCACGGCATCGAGGCGGCGCCGTACCGGCAGGCCGCGCAGGAGCGGGGGGCCTGAAGCGACGGACCTGCCGGCGGTCGGTCGACGCACGGCCAGCGGGCGGGGCGCCGCGCGCGCCGCCTTGCCCCTGAAAGCGCCCCGCTTGCGCGCGGGCAAGTCCGGCGCAGAGCCTGGCTGCGACTTGTCAGCCAGGGGAAGTAAAATCACGGCTTCCGATCATCGAGGATAGTCGTGTCTGCTTCCGTACTGAAGAACGATGTGTTCTTGCGCTCGCTGCTGCGCGAGCCCGTGCCCTATACCCCGATCTGGCTGATGCGCCAGGCCGGCCGCTACCTGCCTGAATACCGCCAGACGCGGGCCCGCGCAGGTTCCTTCATGGGCCTCGCTCAGAACCCGGACTACGCCTCGGAAGTCACGCTGCAGCCGCTGGAGCGTTTCGACCTGGATGCGGCCATTCTGTTCTCGGACATCCTGACGGTGCCGCACGCCATGGGCCTGGGCCTGGACTTCGCCGAAGGCGAGGGCCCGCGCTTCGCCCGTCCGGTGCGTACCGAAGAAGACGTGGCGCGCCTGGAAGTGCCGGACATGGACAAGCTGCGCTATGTATTCGATGCCGTGCGCACGATCCGGCGCGACCTGGACGGCAAGGTGCCGCTGATCGGCTTTGCCGGCAGTCCCTGGACCATCGCCTGCTACATGGTGGAAGGCCAGGGCAGCGACGACTATCGCCTGATCAAGACGATGCTGTATGCGCGTCCCGACCTGCTGCACCGCATCCTCGAAATCAACGCCGAAGCCACGCTGCAGTACTTGAACGCGCAGATCGCCGCCGGCGCCCAAGCCGTGATGCTGTTCGACAGCTGGGGCGGCGTGCTGGCCGACGGGCTGTTCCAGCAGTTTTCGCTGGCCTACACCCGCAAGGTCGTGGCCGGGCTGACCCGCGAACACGAAGGCCGCCGCGTGCCGGCCATCGTCTTCACCAAGGGCGGCGGCCAGTGGCTGGAACAGATCGCCGCTTGCGGCGCCGATGCCGTGGGCCTGGACTGGACGGTGGATCTGGCCGCCGCGCGGCGCCGCACCGGGGACTCGGTCGCGTTCCAGGGCAACCTCGACCCCATGGCCTTGTTCGGTGGCGGACCCGCCATCCGTGCCGAGGCGCGGCGCGTGCTGGACGCGTTCGGACCGGTCGGCAAGGGCGGCCATGTGTTCAACCTGGGCCACGGCATATCCCGCTTTACTCCGCCAGAAGCCGTAGCCGAATTGGTTGATGAAGTCCACCAGCACAGCCGTTCGCTGCGAGGGTAAGTGAGTGGACGCTTCGGTCTACAGGGCCGGAGCAGGAGGGTCCCTGATGACACTTGTGCACAGCAAGATTGCCCTCGGGGAAAACCCTTTAGATGCTAGTTTACAATCTCGGAAGCTCTCATAAGTCATTGTTTTAAATGGTGAAATGAGAGTTTTCAACAAGATTTCGCAAGTTTGCGCAATCTTGTCAAATTCCAATTTCCGATGTTGCTCCTGCCTTTTCCCCAAAGTTATCCACAGGCGGAAAATGGAGCGCGCCGGCATCATCCGGGATCATCCTTCTACATGCTCCGTCCTAGCACCCATGTCTGAAACGCTGTCGAACACGACCCCCGCGGTCTGCTGGGTGCGGGTGGCGCTGGACGTGCCCCTGCCGGGTCCGTTCGACTACCGCAGCGACGCGCCGGTGATGGTGGGCCTGCGGGTCATCGTGCCGTTCGGCCGCCGCAAGCTGATCGGCGTTGTGGTGGACAACCCGGCGGAGCCGTCCTTCGACCCCAAGCAGATCCGGCCGATCGAAGAGGTGCTGGATGACCTGCCGCCCTTCGACGAGGACTGGCTGCGCCTGGCCCGCTTTGCCGCTGACTACTACCAGCGGCCGCTGGGCGAGGTGATGCTGCCCACGCTGCCGCCGCCGCTGCGCAAGCCCACGGCCTACCAGGGCAAGCGCTCGGCGGGCGGACCCGTGGCGCGCCTGGACGGGCGCAAGCGCAAGACGGCGCGCGCGCCGGCCCAGGCCGACCAGCCGCCGGAGCTCAACGACGCCCAGCGCGAGGCGGTGGACGCCATAGGCGCGCTGGACGGGTTCAAGCCCGTGTTGCTGCACGGGGTGACGGGCAGCGGCAAGACCGAGGTGTACCTGCGCGCGGCCGAAAGGGTGCTGGCGGCGGGACGCCAAGTGTTGCTGATGGTGCCCGAAATCAACCTGACGCCGCAGCTCGAAGGCGCGCTGCGCGCGCGCCTGGAGGCACTCGTTGGACCGGACGGTCTGGCCGTCATGCATAGCGGCCTGTCCGATGGCGAACGCTTGCAGGCCTGGACCCGCGCCCAGCGCGGCGAGGCCCGCATGCTGCTGGGCACGCGCATGTCGGTGTTCGCGCCCTTGAGCCAGCTGGGCCTGATCGTGGTGGACGAGGAGCACGACGCGTCCTACAAGCAGCAGGACGGCTTGCGCTATTCGGCGCGCGACCTGGCGGTGTGGCGCGCCCATGACCTGAATATTCCAGTAGTGCTGGGGTCGGCCACGCCGTCCCTGGAGACCTGGCAGCATGCCGAGCGCGGGCGCTACCTGCGCCTGACCCTGCCGGGCCGGGCGCGCGCCAGCAGCCTGCCGTCCATGCGCCTGATCGACACGCGGCGCCTGCAACTGAAGCAGGGCATGTCGCCGCAACTGCTGGATGCCATCGGACAGCGCCTGGAACGCAAGGAACAGTCCCTCATCTTCCTGAACCGCCGCGGCTATTCGCCGGTGCTGCATTGCCAGTCCTGCGCGTGGGTCAGCAATTGCCCGCGCTGCACTGCATTTACCGTCCTGCACCGTACCGACGGCCGCGGCCATCGCCTGCAGTGCCATCACTGCGGCTACCAGGCCCCGGTGCCGCGCGCTTGTCCCGAATGCGGCGACCAGGACCTGGCGCCCATGGGGCGCGGCACGCAGCGGGTGGAAGAACATCTGGCGGAATTGTTTCCCGAGGCGCGCATCCTGCGCATCGACGCCGACAGCACGCGCAAGAAGGGCAGCGCCGAAGCGCTGTTCGCCTCGGTGCATGCCGGCGAGGTGGACATCCTGGTGGGCACGCAGATGGTGGCCAAGGGCCACGACTTCGCGCGCCTGGGATTGGTGGGCGTGCTGAATGCGGATTCCATGTTGTTCGCGCATGACTTCCGCGCGCCCGAGCGCCTGTTCGCGCAGTTGATGCAGGTGGCGGGCCGCGCCGGCCGCCATCAAGGCAACGGCGAGGTGCTGATACAGACCAACTACCCCGAGCAGCCGGTCTATCAGGCGCTGCTGCGGCATGACTACGCGGGCTTTGCCCGCCATGCCCTGCACGAGCGGGAAAGCACCGGCCTGCCGCCTTTCGTTTACCAGGCCCTGCTGACCGCGGAGGCGCGCGAGCTGAAGGTGGCGCTGGAATTCCTGGAGCGGGCGCGGGCCTTGCCCGAGGGTGAATGGGCGGCCGATTTTCCAGGCCTGGACGCCATCATGCTGTACGACCCGGTGCCGCTGCGCGTGGTGCGCGTGGCCAATATCGAGCGCGCCCAGTTGCTGGCGGAAAGCAGCAGCCGGCCGGCTTTGCAGGCCTTCCTGGCGTCCTGGTCGCACCACCTGCCGTACCTGGCCAACGAGGCCCGCGTGCGCTGGCAACTGGAAGTCGATCCGTTGGAAATCTGATCGGCTGCGGCCGGGGCCAATGCGCCGTCGATCCGATTGTTCTATGATCTTTCTCCTCTATCGCGCCGGCGCGGCAGGCCCGCCGTGGCGGCTGCGCCCGTCCCCTTTTTCTCGCGTGTTACCGGCCCGCTGACGGGCGGCCGCAAGCTCCGTGCTTGCTGGCCGCAGCTTCAATGCGGCCGCCGCGATGCATGATCACCTGACTCGAATGTCCGCCAGCGAACCTATAGCCCAAGGCATGAACCCCGCTCAACGCGAAGCGGTGCTGTACCTGGACGGCCCCTGCCTGGTGCTGGCCGGCGCCGGCAGCGGCAAGACGCGCGTGATCACGCAGAAGATCGCCTACCTGCTGCGCGAGTGCGGCTATATGGGGCGCAACGTGGTGGCGCTGACCTTCACCAACAAGGCCGCGCGCGAGATGGACGAACGCGTGAAGACCCTGGTGGATCGCAAGCTGTCCAAGGGCCTGATCATCAGCACCTTCCATTCGCTGGGCGTGAAGATGCTGCGCGAGGAAGCGCGCAACGCGGGCCTGAAGCCGACGTTTTCGATCCTGGACGCCGACGATGCCATGGCCATCATCCAGGAACTCTTGAACACGACCGACAAGGCCCGCCTGCGCCACGTGCAGGGCATCATCTCGCTGTGGAAGAACGGCTTGATGGAACCGGACGATGCCGCGCGCGAAGCCATCACGCCGGCCGACGTGGAGGCGGCCAACGTCTACCGCAGCTACGCCGCCACGCTGGCCGCCTACCAGGCGGTGGACTTCGACGACCTGATCCGCATCCCCGCGCTGCTGCTGGCCAACAACGAAGAAGTGCGCACCCGCTGGCAGAACCGCGTGCGTTATCTGCTGGTGGACGAATACCAGGACACCAACGTGTGCCAGTACCGCCTGGTGCAGCTCCTGACGGGTTCGCGCGCCATGTTCACGGCGGTGGGCGATGACGACCAGGCGATCTACGCCTGGCGTGGCGCAACCATCGAGAACCTGGCCAAGCTGACCACCGACTACCCCAACATCAAGCTCATCAAGCTGGAGCAGAACTACCGGTCGGTGCAGCGCATCCTGGCGGCCGCAAACCAGGTGATTGAAAAGAACCCCAAGCTGTTCGACAAGAAGCTGTGGTCCGATCTGGGCGTGGGCGAACCCATCCTGGTATCGGCCATGGACGGCGAGGAGCAGGAGGCCGAATCCATCGCCATGAAGGTGTCGGCTTCGCGCTTCGAGCGCCAGGCGCAGTGGAAGGATTTTGCCATCCTGTACCGCAGCAATCATCAATCGCGCATCCTGGAACAGGCGCTGCGCAACCTGAAGATCCCGTACACGATCTCGGGCGGGCAGAGTTTCTTCGACAAGACCGAAGTGCGCGACGTGCTGGCCTATCTGCGCATCCTGGCCAACGACGACGACGATCCGGCCTTCATCCGCGCGGCCACCACGCCCAAGCGCGGCATCGGCCAGGCCACCTTGCAGACGCTGGGGCAGTACGCCGCAAGCCGCGAGCTGTCGCTGCTGGCGGCCGTGGCCGAGACTGGCCTGGAAAGCCTGCTGGCGCCACGGCAGCTGGAGCCGCTGCGCACCTTCACCGAGTTCATCCGCCGCATGCAATGGCGCGCGGGCCGTGGCGCGGCCGATGCGAAGGACGCCGCGGCGTCCGAGCCCGCGGGCGTGCTGCTGGACGATCTGCTGGAAGCCATCCAGTACGAACGCCATCTGTACGAGCTGTTCGAAGAGCGGCCCGCGCAGACGCGCTGGCAGAACGTGCTGGAGCTGACCGGATGGCTCAAGCGCAAGGCCGAAGAAGACAACATGACGCTCTTCGACCTGGTGCAGCATGTGGCGCTGGTCACCATGCTGGAGCGCGGCGAGGAAGAAGAGCCCGATGCGGTGAAGATGTCCACCCTGCATGCTTCCAAGGGGCTGGAGTATCCGCACGTGTACCTCGCGGGCGTCGAGGAAGGCTTGCTGCCGCACCTGGGCAAGGATGACGAGGTCGGCGATCCGGCGCGCGCGGCCGAGAACCTGGCTTCGCGCATCCAGGAAGAGCGCCGGCTCATGTACGTGGGCATCACGCGCGCGCAGCGCAGCCTGAACCTGAGCTGGTGCAAGCGCCGCCGCCGCGCGCGCGAAGACCTGGTGCGCGAGCCTTCGCGCTTCATCGAGGAAATGGGCCTGGGCGATGTGCGCATGCAGGAAGACGCGGCCACCGCTGCAATGAATCCCAAGGAGCGCATGGCCATGCTCAAGGCGTTGCTGAAGAAATAGGGGCGGGGCGGCGGCTTGTGGAAAGCCGCGGCCTGCTCCTACACTGGACTGCGCCCGCCCCGCCGTCCAGGGCGCGGCAATTCCGTGGATCGAAGGAGCGCGCCATGTGTCGCTGGCTGGCTTATACCGGTAGTCCCATACAGATGGAGAGCGTGCTGTTCAAGGCCAAGCACTCCCTGATCGACCAGAGCCTGCACTCGCGGCTGGGCGCTACCACCACCAATGGCGACGGCTTCGGGCTGGGCTGGTATGGCCGTCAACACGAAGGCCGGCCGCCGGAGCCGCCGTTCCGCTACCGCAGCGTGCATCCGGCCTGGAACGACCGCAATCTGCGGGAAGCGGCGCGCGCGATCCACGCGCCGCTGTTCGTGGCGCACATCCGCGCCGCCACCGACACGCCCGCGCAGGAAACCAACTGCCATCCGTTTCGCCACGGCCAGTGGCTGTTCGTGCACAACGGCGTCATCCGCGACTATCCGTTGCTCAGGCGCGACCTGATGCTGATGATCGCGCCGGCCTATTTCGGCTCGCTGGAAGGGTCGACGGATTCCGAGGTGATGTTCCTGCTGGCTTTGAGCTTCGGCCTGGAGGAAGACCCGCTGGCGGCGCTGGCCCGCATGGTGGGCGCGGTGGAAGAGACGGGCAGGCGGCATGGCGTGGCGCAGCCCATCAACATGACGGTGTGCGCGCTGGACGGCCAGCGGCTGATCGCCGTGCGCTATTCCAGCGAGGCCGATTCACGCACGCTGTTCCACAACACCTGCGTGCGCCATCTGCGCCAGCTATATCCCGACAATCCGCAGATCGCGGCGCTGGATGATGACGCATTCCTGCTGCTGTCGGAGCCCTTGACCGAGATGCCCGGCGCCTGGGAGGAAGTGCCCGAAGCTACCGCCATCATCGCGGGCGGCGGCACGGTGGCGCACTATCCGTTCGTGCCGGTGCCGCCGGGCGCCTGAGCCGGGCCGGGCTTCAGTGGCCCGTATGCAGGGCCGGATTCAGCGTGCCCCAGGCGGCGGTGCGCACCAGGCACTCCACGGCGCCGGTCTGAGAATTGCGGCGGAACAGCAGGCCTTGCTGACCCGCCAGCGAGGTGGCCTTCACCACCGCGCCTTCCGGCGTCAGCACGCGCGTGCCGGCGGTGACGTAGCAGCCGGCTTCCACCACGCAGTCGTCGCCCAGCGAAATTCCTATGCCCGAGTTGGCGCCCAGCAGGCAGCGCTTGCCGATGGATACCACCTGCTTGCCGCCGCCGGACATGGTGCCCATGATGGATGCGCCGCCGCCGATGTCGCTGCCGTCGTCGACGATGACGCCGGCGCTGATGCGGCCTTCGACCATGGACGCGCCCAGCGTGCCGGCGTTGAAATTGCAGAAACCTTCATGCAGCACCGTGGTGCCGGGCGACAGATGCGCGCCCAGGCGCACGCGCGCGGTGTCGGCGATGCGCACGCCGCTGGGCATGACGTAGTCGGTCATGCGGGGAATCTTGTCCACGCCGCGGATTTCCAGGATCTGTCCGGAGGCGCGCAGATGCCAGCGCAGCGCATCCACCTGATCCACCGCGCAGGGCCCGGCCGACGTCCAGGCGACGTTGGCCAGCACGTTGAACAGGCCGTCCAGGTTGGCGTCGTGCGGACGGATCAGCCGGTGGCTGAGCAGGTGCAGGCGCAGATAGGCGTCGTGCGCATCGACCGGCGGTTCGTCCAGCGACGAGATCGCGGTACGCACGGCGACGATGTCGACCTTGCGGCGGGTGTCGCGGACCAGGGCGGTGGGCACATGTTCGCCCAGCGCGGCGCGGGCTTCCTCGGGCGACAGGTGGCGGGTGCCGGTGGCTGGCGAGTTGTCGGCCAGCGAGGGACGCGGATACCAGGTGTCCAGGATGGCGCCGTCGGCGGCCAGCGTGGCGACGCCATAGGCGATGGCGCTGAGGGGCTTGGGGGAATCGGCCATGATGAAAGAGGAAGTGCGCAGTCTGGGTGCGTAATTCTAAGGCGAAAGGGCCGCGGTTTTCAGAGGCTGCCGAAGGCCCAGCGCAGGCTCAGCGACCCGGTGTGTTCGCGGTTGCCGCCGCCATACTGGCCGCCGTAGGCCAGGCCGATGACGGCCGAGCGCGACACGGCGATTTCCAGGCCGGCGCCCGCCAGCGCGGCGGACCGGGCGATGGGCGCGCCGGCGACCGTCAGCACGCTGCCGCCGTCCAGCACCAGGGTGGTTTCAGGTTGTACGTCGCCAAAGGCGCGGCGCCAGCCCAGTGTCGCGTGCAGTCTGCCGAAGGTGGGGCCGAGCGCGAAGCCGGTCTGGCCGCGCAGGCCCAGCGTGGTGGTGGTCTGCCGGATCCGTCCCGCGTCGGCCGAGAGCGCGGTGAATCCGCCCGATTCGCTGAAGCTGCGCGTGCGCACGTTGCGCACCGCCAGGCCCGCGAATGGTTCGATGGTCGCGCTTTCCGATAGCGCCAGCTCGTAGCCCAGTTCCGAAAAGGCCTGCGCGGTGTAGGCGCTGAAGTCGGCGGTCAAGGTCTGCCGGGCGATGCCGGGCATCTCGAAATGCCGCCGGGTGTCGATGTCGTGCCAGGTGTAGGAGGCGGCCGTCAGCAGGTTCAGCTTGCCGGGGCCGGCGTCGAACGACTTCTTGCCGTAGAGCCCCGCGGTATAGCTGTATACGTCCACCCGCGCATTGGCCGCGTCGATGCGGACGCGGCTGCGGGTAGCGCCCAGCGCGCCGCCCAGCCGCCAGCCGGCGCCCGCGTCGAATTCGCCGCCGCCATACAGGCCGGTGGTGCGTTGCTTGATGCGGGCCGTGTTGGCGCCGCCTTCCAGCGTCTGCCAATTGTCGACGACGACGAGCCAGCCCGGCTGGGCCGGCGCGGGACGGGCCGGACGGTCGGCCAGCAGGCTGCGGTCCGGTTCGGCCTGTCCGGCGTGCGCGTGCACTGCGCCAGCCGCGAACAGGACCTGCATGGCGAACGCCCGCGCCAGCAGCCGCCGGCGCACGGCTATCGGTGGCGGCAAGGACTGTTTACGCCAGTTCTTTCAGCAGCAGTTCCCAGAATTTCATGCGTTGTTCCAGCGTCGAAACCAGGATGTACTCGTTCAAGGTGTGCGCGCCGTCGCCGTCGGCGCCCAGGCCGTCCAGCGTCGGGATGCCCATGGCGGACGTGAAGTTGGCGTCGCTGCCGCCGCCCGTCATGGGCGCGTCTTCCAGCAGGAAGCCGGCGCGTTCGGCATAGCCCTGCACCAGCGCCAGCAGATCGGCGGCGGCTTCGGTCTTCACCATGGGCGGGCGGTTCAGTTCCACGTCGATGTCCAGTTCCACGTCCGGACCCACGGCGCACAGCTCGCGCATGCGGCGCAGCACGTCTTCGGCGGCGCCCATGTCGGGCACGCGGAAGTCGACCACGCAGCGGCACAGCGCTGGCACGGTGTTGGTCACGGTGCCGCCGGCGATGGTGCCGACGCTGACGGTAATGCCGCGGTCATAGTCGGTCATGGCTTCCAGCGCCAGCACCTGGTGGGCCATTTCGCGGATGGCGCTGCGGCCTTTCTCGTGCTGCATGCCGGCGTGGGCCGGACGGCCCTTGACGTTCAGGTTCAGCATGCCGGTGCCCTTGCGCGCCGTGACGCACTTGCCGCCGTTGGGGCGGGCGGGTTCGCAGACCAGCGCGTACTTGGCGTTGGCGGCAAAGCGCTCGATGTGCGCGCGCGACGCGTGGCTGCCGGTTTCTTCGTCGGGCACCACCAGAAAGTCCACCGGCAGCTGGGTCGCGCCGGGGCGCGCCAGGCCGGACAGCGCCGTCAGCGCCAGGTAGATGCCGGCCTTCATGTCGTAGCCGCCCGGCCCATAGAGGCGGTCGCCTTCGATGCGCACCGGGTTCTCCAGCAGCGTGCCCACCGGATGCACCGTGTCCATGTGCGCCAGGATCAGGATGCCGGGGCGCGTGTCGCCGGGGGCGCGGTTGGTCGCGTACAGCAGCGGACCCGTGGTCGGGCCCAGGGACGATAGCTCCACCGTCAGGCCGGCGGCCGCGGCGTAGTCGGCGATGATGCGCGCCATGGCGGCGATGCCCTCGGGGAAGTTCGAGGGCGATTCGCATTGCAGCCAGCTCTTGATGCCGGCGACGATCTGTTCAGTGCTCTGGGTGTTGGACATGACGGTATCGGATATCTGCAACGAAGAAAGTGGGGGCGGTCAGGCGACCTGCTGGCCGGCCAGGCGGGCCAGTTCGGCGGCGTCGGGCATCTTGCCGTCGAACCAGAGGCTGGCGCAGACGGCGGACATGGCGCGGCCGTCGTGGCCGATGCCCGGTACGACCTGCAGCTTCCAGCCGAACGGCACGCCGCGGCGCTCGGCTTCCTTGCGGCCGAACTCGAAGTAGTTCTGCGCGCGTGCGAAACGGTGCGGGCCCTGGCGCATGGCGGCGGGTTCGGACGGCAGGTTGGGGTCGTCGGTGGCGATGTCCTGGTCGCCCGCCAGGATGGTCATCGGATAGGCCAGCAGCTTCACCAGGTGGTCTTCCGTCATGCCTACGCCGTCCATGCCTTCAGGGAAGGGATAGTCGAACGTGGGCAGCGTGTACCAGCCCGGGTTGCCGGCAGCCACGGCCTTGAACGGCGCGTGCGACTGGCTGCTCATCAGGCGGTGTACGAACTGGCCGCCGGCGGAGTGGCCGAACAGGTAGACGTTCTGGCCGTCGGTGATTTCGCCGGCGATCAGGTCCTTGATGACATTGCCCACCAACGCGTAGGTCCAGCCGTCGATGTGGCGCGGATTGCCGCCGGCCGAGAACACGCGGCCGTTGTTGTAGCTTTCCACGCCGGGCCAGATCTCGTTGGAGAAGGTCAGCGCCACGATCAGCAGCTTGTGCTTGTCGGCGGCTTCCACCCAGAAATCGCGGTACTCGTCGCCGTTGCGCAGCACGCCGTGCTGCACGATGACCACCGGCATGTCGGGCGTGTAGCCGTAGGGGCGGTAGGTCTGCAGCTTGAAGGGGCGGTCGGAGTTGCGGTCCTCGTCCACATACAGGATGGCGTTGCGGCCGGCATGGCCCAGTTCGATGGCGATGCGGTCGACGTTGGACATCTCGGAGGGTTTCATCAGGCGTTCGCCTCATTCAGGTGGCAGGCCGACCAATGGCCTGCCGAGATTTCTTTCAGGACCGGCGCCTGCTCGCGGCAGCGCGGCATGGCGTGGGGGCAGCGGGGATTGAAGGTACAGCCCGGCGGCGGATTCAGCGGCGACGGGATCTCGCCCTTGATCGGCGTGAACTTGCGGCCGCGGCGGCCCACGTCCGGCACCTCGGCCATCAGGGCCTGGGTGTAGGGATGGTTGGCGCGCGCGAAGATCTCGGCCGACGTGGAGATTTCCACGATCTTGCCCAGGTACATGATCGCCACGCGGTCGGAGATGTGCTTGACCACGCCCAGGTCATGGCTGATGAACAGGTAGGTGAAGCCGTGCTGTTCGCGCAGGTCCATGAACAGGTTGATCACCTGCGCCTGGATCGACACGTCCAGCGCGGCCACGGGCTCGTCGCAGACCAGGAACTTCGGCGCCACCATCAGCGCACGCGCGATGCCGATGCGCTGGCGCTGGCCGCCCGAGATCTGGTGAGGGAAGCGGTCGCGGTACTCGGGGTCCAGGCCCACTTCCTTCAGCGCCTGGTCGATGCGCGCGGGAATCTGGGCGGCGGGCGCCAGTTTGTGGACCTTGAGCGATTCGCCCAGGATCTGGCGCAGGCGCTGGCGCGGATTCAGCGAGGCCTGCGGATCCTGGAAGATCATCTGCACGCCCAGCGTGTAGGCCAGCTTGTCGGCGCCGCGCAGGCGGCGGGCTTCCTGGCCCTGGTACAGCAGCTGGCCTTCAGTCTGGCCATGCAGGCCGGCAACGACGCGGCCCAGCGTGGACTTGCCGCAGCCGGATTCGCCGACCAGGCCCACGACTTCGCCGCGCTTGATGGACAGGTCCACGCCATTGACCGCATACACGGTGCGGCGGTCGATGGGACGGCCGGTCAGGGCCAGGATGCGCTGGGCCAGGTCGGGCCGCTGCTCGAAGCGCTTGTGGACGTTCTTGAGCTCGATGACGGGGGTATCGGCTTGGCTCATACCGGCTGGGCCTCGCGGGTAATCGGCACGTAGCAGCGGTAGTTGCGCGCGCCTTCGGTGGTGACAGTGGGGGCTTGTTCGGTGCAACGCGTGACCGCGCTGGTGCAGCGCGGGCGGAACGGACAGCCCGAGGGGCGGCCGGCGAGGCTGGGCGCCATGCCGTTGATCTGGTGCAGGCGCGCGCCGGGCTGGGTGGCGCCGGGCATCGAATCCAGCAGGCCCTTGGTGTAGGGGTGGCGCGGCGCGTCCAGCACTTCTTCGACCGGGCCGCTTTCGACGATGCGGCCTGCGTACATCACGGCCACGCGGTCGGCCAGTTCAGCCACCACGCCCAGGTCGTGGGTGATCCAGATCAGCGCGGTGTTGTGTTCGCGGCAGATCTCCTGCATGCGGTAGAGGATCTGGCCCTGGATGGTGACGTCCAGCGCCGTGGTCGGCTCGTCGCAGATGATCAGGTCGGGCTTGTTCAGCATGGCGATCGCGATCGCCACGCGCTGGCGCATGCCGCCCGAGAATTCGTGCGGATAGCTCTTCAGGCGCTTTTCGGGCGAAGGAATGCCGACCATGGCCAGCGCCTCGCGGCAGCGTTCCTCGGCTTCGGCGCGCGGCACGTCTTCGTGGGTCAGGATGGCTTCCATCATCTGCTCGCCGATGCGCAGCACCGGATTGAGCGTCATCAGGGGATCCTGGAAGATCATGGCGATGCGGTTGCCGCGCAACTGGCGCATCTGCTCTTCGCTCAGCTTGCGCAGGTCCGTGCCCTTGAACTTCACTTCGCCGTCCACCACTTCCCCGGGCGGGTCGATCAGGCCCAGGAGCGAAAAGCCGGTGACGGATTTGCCGGAACCCGATTCGCCGACCAGGCCGACGATCTCGCCGCGGCGCACGGTCAGGTCGACGCCGTCGACCGCCAGCCACGCGCCGGCTTCGGTATGGAATGCGGTGCGCAGGCCGCGCACGTCTAGAAGGATTTCGCTCATGCTCGTCGCGGGTCCAGGCTTTCGCGCAGGCGGTCGCCTACGATATTAATGGAGAGGATCAGCACCAGCAGGGCGATGCCCGGGAACAGGCTGATCCAGTAGTCGCCCGACAGCAGGTACTGGAAACCGTTGGAAATCAGCAGGCCCAGCGACGGCTCGGTGATGGGCACGCCCACGCCCAGGAACGACAGCGTGGCTTCCAGCGCGATCGCGGTCGCGATCTGGATGGTGGCGAACACCATGACGGGGCCCAGGCAGTTGGGCAGCAGGTGGAACAGCATGATGCGCCAGGCGGGGAAGCCCAGGTTGGCGGCGGCTTCCACGTATTCCTTGCGACGTTCCTGCAGGGCGCGGCTGCGCATGATGCGGGCGTAGTGCCCCCACTGCACCAGCACCAACGCCAGGATCACCTTGTCGACCCCTCGCCCCAGCACCACCAGCAGCACCAGCGCCACCAGGATGGTCGGAAAGCCCAGGATGAAGTCGACGATGCGCATGAGCACGGTATCGACCACGCCGCCGACATAAGCGGCTACCAGGCCGATGGCGCCGCCCACGGCGGTGGCCAGGACCACGGCGGACAGGCCCACCATCAGGCTGATGCGCAGGCCATACAGGATGGCGCTGAGCATGTCGCGGCCCTGGTCGTCGGTGCCGAGCCAGGCGATGCTGCCGTCCATCAGCGCCTGGCGCGGCGCCAGGCGGCCGTCCATCAGCGAAAGGTTGGCGAGGTCGTAGGGATTCTGCGGCGCGAAGAAAGGCGCGAAGACCACCAGGACGATCAGGATGGTCAGCGCGATGACGGAGCCGCGCACCGTCGGGCGCGCGTGCAGTTTCTTCAGGATGGAGGCGCGCTGGGGCGTCTCAGCCAGGGGCTGGACGGTGCGGGTGCGGCCGGGATTCGGAGTTTGAGCCATGGCGGATTATTGAGCGGGAGTCACGAGCTGCACGCGCGGATCGAGCGTGGCGTACAGGATGTCCACAACCAGGTTGATGATCACGAAGATCAGGGTGACCAGCATCACGTAGGCCACCACGACCGGGCGGTCCAGCTGGTAGACGCTGTCGATCAGCAGCTTGCCCATGCCCGGCCAGGCGAACACGGTTTCGGTGATGGTGGAGTAGGCGATGAGGGTGCCGAACTCCATGCCGATCACGGTGACCACGGGGATCAGGATGTTGCGCAGGATGTGGCGGCGCACGATGCGGCCGGGCTTGACGCCCTTGGCGCGCGCGAACTTCACGTAGTCCTGGCTGCGGGCCTCGACCACGCCGGACGCGGTCAGGCGCAGCACCAGGGCGATGTTGGCCAGCGCCAGGTTGATGGCCGGCATGATCAGGTGCGACCAGCCATCGGCAGTCAGGATGGACAGCGGCACGCCCAGCACGGTGACCGTGTCGCCGCGGCCGGTGGCGGGCAGCCAGCCCAGCCATACCGCGAACAGCAGGATCAGCATCATGCCTTGCCAGAAGTTCGGCAGCGAAAAGCCCAGCACCGAAGTGGCCATGATGCCGCGGCCCAGCGGCTGGTCGCGGTACAGGCCCGCGATCAGCCCCAGCGGAATGCCGAACACACAGGTCAGCATGATGGCGACCACCACCAGCTCGAACGTGGCGGGGATGCGCTGCACGATCAGCTCGATGGCGGGGATGCCGTGCACGAAGGATGTGCCCAGGTCGCCGTGCAGCGCGCGCCACAGGAATCCTGTGTATTGCTGCCATACCGGCAGGTCCAGGCCCAGGCGGGCGATCATCGCCTCGCGTGCGGCCTGGCTGGCTTCGGGGCTGACCAGCAGTTCGATCGGATCGCCCACGGCATAGACCGCGAAGAAGACCACGACCGAAACGGCCAGCAGCACGAACAGACTCTGTATCAGTCTGCGTAGGATGAACAAGGCCACGAGATTATTTCCTTGGTGGGCTCAGGGTTTGCGGGCGCCGCGTAGGGTCTTACTTGGCGGGCTTGGCCGACATGGCCAGGGTGTACTGGTCGGCGCGGCCTTCATAGGTCAGTCCCTTGCGGAACGCCCAGATGCTGCTTTCGAAATGCAGGGGAATGCTGGGCAGGTCGGCCAACGCCAGCGTCAGCGATTCCTGCAGCAGCTTTTCGCGCGCGGCCGGGTCCACGGTGACGAGGGCGCGCTTGAACACGCGGTCGAACTCGGGGTTGTCATAGCCGCCGTAGTTGCTGGTGCCCAGGCCGTGTTCCTTGTCGAACGCGCTGACCCAGTATTGCAGGAAGGACGAGGCCTCGCCGGTTTCCGACGACCAGCCGCCCATGGCGAAGCTGAACTCGCGCTTGGCGCGCTTGGGGAAGTAGACCGAGCGCGTCATGGTGTCGACGGTGGTCTTGATGCCCACGCGCGACAGGTATTGCGCCACTGCCTGCGTGACCTGCGCATCGTTTATGTAGCGGTCGTTGGTCGATGAGACGGTCAGCTCGAAGCCGTTCGGGTAGCCGGCTTCGGCCAGCAGCTTCTTGGCGGCGGCCGGGTCGTACTTCAGCGCGGGCGGGTTGGGCAGGGTGCCGAACATGCCGTCAGGCAGGAACTGGTTGGCCGGCGTGGCGGCGCCGTCCATGATGCGGTCGGCGATGGTCTTGCGGTCGATGGCCATGGAAATGGCGCGGCGCACGCGCACGTCCTGCAGCGGGTTCTTGCCGTCCGCGGCTTTCACGCCAGGGCTGGGATTGCGCGCCACGTCGGGCTGGAAATACACCACGCGCACCGACGGGGTGATGACGTGGCCGAAACCCGGCGTTTCCGAAATGCGCTTCACGTCGCGCGCGGCGGGATTTTCGATCAGGTCGAAGTCGCCCGCCAAGAGGCCGGTCAGGCGCGGGCCAGCGGCAGGCACCGGCACCAGCTTTACGTCCTTCCATGCCGGCTTCGCGCCCCAGTAGGCGTCGTTGCGCGTCAGTTCGATGGCGGTGCCCTTGACGTAGCTCTTGAGCGTGTAGGGCCCGGTGCCGATCACGGAGCGGCCGGTGTTGAAGTCGGCCACGGTAGGCCAGGAGCCGGTGACGCCGCACTTGTTCTTCAGGTCGAAGCTGATCGGGCCATGTTCTGCGATGCCGTTCCACAGCATGCCCATGCGGGTCAGGTCGTTGGGCAGCAGCGGATAGGGCTGGCGCGTCTTGATCACCAGCGTGTTCCCGTCGCGCACCTGCACGTCGGCGAACTTCTGCACGATGGAGGGGTACGAGCTGCTGATGGACTGCTCGTTGTTGACCACGCGACAGAAAGTGAACAGCACGTCCTGCGCCGTGAAGGGCTGGCCGTTGGAAAACTTGACGCCATCGCGCAGCGTGAATTCCCAGGTCGTGTCGTCCACCGGCTTCCAGGCCGTGGCCAGGCGCGGGATCAGGTTCATCTTGGCATCCTGCCCCACCAGCGTCTCGAACATGTGCGAGGTCATCGCATCGTTCGGCGTGGCCTGGTGGTAGTGCGGATCCATCGACGTCGGCTCGGACGACAGGCCGATCCGCAGAACGCCGGCGGCATCCTGGGCGATGGCCGCGGTGGTACAGGCGGCCATGGCGAAGGCCGTGAGCATGCTGCGGTAGAGCGTCTGGGCAGACATGGATTTTGTCCCTTTGTTGTATTGGTTATGGTGTTGCGGGGCGGCGTTCCTGGCGGGCCGCCGCGGGTCTTCAGGCGATGGGCTGCGCCAGCCGGACGACGGTCACGCCGGGCCGCAGATTGGCGGTGGAAGGCATGATCAGCACGCAATCGTCATAAGGCGTGACGACGGGCTCGCCCTCGGACCAGCCGATCAGGTCGCCGGCGCGGGCCAGCGTTTCCAGGCCCTTCCAGGGCTGGGCGAAGCGGAAATCGGCGCTCTTGGCGGCGATCGCATGCGTCACGCGCAGTGCGCGCTGCGTGGACGCGGCGGGGGCGAACCAATCCGCGGGCAGGTCGCCGCGGTCCACCGTGCCCGCTTCCACCAGGAAGCGCGCCAGCTGGTCGACAGCCACGCCGCGCGCTTCGGGCGCGCCATGGAAGCCGCATTCGATCAGCAGGGAACGGGTGCCGTTGTCGCCGGCTTCGCCGAAGCGGCCGTAGTCGCGCATGCGCACGCCCGCGGCGTGGCCGGCGTCGGCGATGATGGTGGCGGGGTTGCCCAGGGCCAGCGCCAGGTCGATATTGCGTTGCTCCATGCCGGTCAGCTGCAGCGGCACGTCGGAATTGCTCATCGAATGGAAATCCAGCAGCCAGTCGGCCTGCTCGACCCAGGGCTGGATCTCGGCGGCGCGGCGGCGTTCCTGGCTGGTCGGCACGCTCAGCTTGTCGTCGCTCCAGACGCGGTTCATGTCTTCGTCGACGAAGCGCGCGGGCGCGTAATTCGCAGGGTCGAAGCGATCGAACGCCGCCAGGTTGCAGAACGCCAGCGTCAGCGAACCGCGGCGCGGGCGCAGGCCCGCCGCCAGCGCGTCCTTCAGCGCCCAGGCGCCGCAGAGTTCATTGCCGTGGATCAGCGCGCTCAGCATGACGCGTTTGCCCGGCACGCCCGAATCGAAATGCCAGACCCCCGGGGTATCCGTGTTGCCCACCCGCTCTGCCGACAAGTTCGGACAGGCAAGTAGAAATGGACGCGGTGTGGACGCGGGGGCGGACGTGGGCATGGGAACTCCGATGAAGCGACGGGATTGTATAGGCGATGGCGCTGGGGGGGCGGCTAGCGGCCGGCATGAGCGGGCGCCGCGGCGCGACGGGCGCTGAAACAGGCTGCTAGCACGGGTTTTCCCTTATATATAGGGCGCGTCAGGCGCGCGCCGCCTTTGAGTATTGGGCGAATTCTAGGAGCTTGGCTGCTTTCTCTACAATTAGAATATTTATCTCGAGCTTTGCAGAAAAGGCAAAGCTTGTTCCCCATTCCCATTCTCTGAGAACCGCGAGGGCTGACGTGCACGGCATCGCCTTGAAGTATTTTCTGGAGGTCGCCCAGGCGGGCAGCCTGAGCGGCGCGTCCGAGCGCCTGCATGTGGCGGTGTCGGCCATCAGCCGGCAGATCGCCAAGCTGGAGGAAGAGGCGGGCGCGCCGCTGTTCGAGCGCGCCGCGCGCGGCATGGTCCTGAGCGAAGCGGGCCAGCTGCTGCTGGCGCATGCCCGCCGCACCATGCTGGAAGCCGATTCCGTCCTGCAGGAAATCGCCGCCATCAAGGGCGCCGCGCGCAACGAGATCCGGGTGGCCTCTGTCGAGGGCGTGGCGCGGATCTTCCTGCCCTCGGTGATGGCGCGTTTTCGTCGCGACTGGCCCAACATCCGCTTCGACCTGCACGTGGGGTCGCCGGCCGAAGTCAGCCGCCGGGTGGCCGAAGGCAGCGTGGAACTGGGCATGGTCTTCATTGCCGAACGCATCGGCGGGGTCAGTCCGCGCTATTCGCGCCGCGCGCCGGTGCATGCGGTGATGGCGGCCGACCATCCGCTGGCGGGGCGCGCCAGCGTCAGCCTGCAGGATCTCAGCCAGTATCCGCTGGCGCTGACCGGGCCGGGCACCACCACGCGCCAGCTGTTCGAGATGGGCTGCGCGCTGGAGTCGGTGCAGCTGGAGCCAGCGCTGACCTGCAACGATTCCTCGCCCCTGCACGGCTTCGTCTTCGGGTCGGACGCCATCATGCTCAGCGGCTATATCTCGGTGGCCTGGAGCCTGCGGCGCGACGAGCTGATCGCCGTGCCGATTTCCAATGCCGAGCTGCAATCGCGCACCCTGCAGATCCAGGTCATGCCGGGCCGGGTGTTGCCGCCAGCGGCCGAGGCCTTTGTCGAATTGCTGGCGCGGGAGCTGGACGACGCGCTGCAAGGCAGGGCGGCCGCATAGTCCGCCAAGGACGCAGAAGTCCTCCGCCCAGGCAAAAAAACGGCTGCCCTGGGGCAGCCGTTCTTCGTTCAGGCGGACCTGATTACTTCTTTTCGGGCGTGACCGAAGTGGCCAGCGTGTACTGGTCGCGGCGGCCTTCGTAGGTGATGCCCTTGCGGAAGGCCCAGATGCTGCTTTCGAAGTGCAGCGGGATCAGCGGCACGTTGTCCAGCGCGATCTGGGTGGATTGCTGCAGCAGCTTCTCGCGCTTGGGCGCGTCCACCGTCACGATGGCTTCCTTGTAGACCTTGTCGAAGTCGGCATTGCTGAAACCGCCGTAGTTGCTGGTGCCCAGGCTGTTGGGGGAATCCAGGGATGCCACCCACAGCTGGAACAGGGCCGAGGCTTCACCCGTTTCCGCCGGCCAGCCGCCCATCGAGAAGCTGAACTCGCGCTTGGCGCGCTTGGGGAAATAGATGGAGGCCGTCATGGCGTCCACATTGGTCTTGATGCCGACGCGGGCCAGGTACTGGGCCACGGCTTGCGCCACCTGGCCGTCGTTGACGTAGCGGTCGTTGGTCGACGACAGGGTCAGTTCAAAGCCGTTCGGGTAGCCGGCTTCGGCCAGCAGCTTCTTGGCGCCTTCCGGGTCGAACTTGATTTCCGGCGCCTGGGGCAGCGCGCCGAACATGCCGTCGGGCATGTACTGGAAGGCGGGCGTGGCCATGCCGTCCATGATGCGGGCGGTGATGGTCTTGCGGTCGATGGCCATCGAAATCGCCTTGCGCACGCGCAGGTCCTGCAGCGGGTTCTTGCCGTCGGCGCTCTTGACGAAGGGGCTCGGGTTGCGGCCCACGTCAGGCTGGAAGAACACCAGGCGGGTCGACGGGGTGGCGACGAAACCGAACTTGGGGTTGTCCTTCAGGCGCGGCAGGTCGCGGGCGGCGGGGTTTTCGATCATGTCGAAGTCGCCGGACAAGAGGCCGGTCAGGCGCGGGCCGGCCGACGGCACCGGCACGAACTTCACTTCCTTCCAGTACGGCTTGGGACCCCAGTAGTTTTCATTGCGGACCAGCTCGATGCCGGTGCCCTTGACGTAGGACTTCAGGGTGTACGGGCCGGTGCCGATGGCGTCCTTGCCGTTGTTGAAGTCGGCCACGGTGGGCCAGGGGCCGGTCACGCCGCAACCCTTCTTGGGGTCGAACGTGAGCTTGCCGTGTTCGACGATGCCGTTCCAGACGATGGGCAGCGAACGCGCCAGTTCGGCGGGCATCAGCGGGAAGGGTTCGCCGGTCTTGATGATGACGGTGTGCGCGTCCGGCGTCTGCACGTCGGTGATGCGCTTGGTCATGTCCATATAGGACTGCGACACGTTGGTTTCGTTGTTCAGCGTGCGGCAGATGGTGAACAGCACGTCTTCGGACGTGAACGGCTTGCCGTTGGAGAACTTGACGTCGTCGCGCAGCTTGAATTCCCAGGTCTGGTCGTCCAGCGTTTTCCAGGAGGTGGCCAGGGCCGGAACCAGCTTCATGTCGGCGCTGCGGCCCACCAGGGAACTGTAGACGTGCGCAGAGAAGGCGTCGTTCTGCGTCATCTTGTGGTAGTGGGGATCCGCCGAGGTGGGCTCGGCCGACAGGCCGATCTTCAGCGTCTGGGCTTGGGCGGCGGCCAGGGGAATGGCGGCGGCCGCAAGGGCCAGGGTGGTACGCAACTTCATGGTGACAACTCCGGATGGGGAACGAACCGGATCGCGCCTGCGTGTAAACCGGCCTGCGCCAGCCGCGCGGGCGGCCTCGCCTGGAAGGGGCTCAGGGGGTTTTGGCGCCGGGCACGACGGCAAGGGGCCGATTATCGGTAGGGGCTTCGCGCACTGTCAATGCGCAATGGCAAGCGCGGCGCTAGGGAAAACGCGGAGAGGGAGGGGGAAAGAGGGCGCCGCGCTGCCTCGTCTGGAGGCCTGCGCGGCGCGATGGCGCCCGGGTGAGGGGCTGGGCGCCGAAGAACCGCCGCAAGGGGCGCCGGGAAACCGGCGGGCGTTGCGGCGGGGTCGCGCCAGGCTGAATCGCGGGAGATCGATCGCGACTCAGGCCGGCGCGGCAGGGCTTACCACTGCGAACCGGAGAAGCGCGAGCTGGCGGCGCGGGCCTTGTTCATCGACTCGTTCACTTCGTCGATGAAGGAAAACACGGCGGCAACAGCTGCCACTACGGCTTGGCCGGCCTTCTTCAGGCTGGTCAGCGGATGGGAATTCGGTTGGTTCTCGAGGGCGCCGCGGAGCAGGTCACGCTCCAGCGCGTCGGTCAGGCGGGCAGTGTGGTTCAGGGTCAGTTCGCTCATGGTTTGCTCCAGTCCGTTTCGTCTTGGGGTAAACCATTATAGGGATAACCCTAGAACAAAAGCAATGCCATTTCTAGGGTAAACCCCTATATGTTGTAAAAATGTTTATGCCGCAGGGACTTAGCCGCCATTGCGCAGGGCGCGGGCGGCATCCGCCAGCTCTCCGGCGGTCAGTCCGATGGGGCCGACACCCTGGGCGACCAGCGCGTCGGCGGCCGCGCCGTGCAGCCAGACTGCCCCGGCGACCGCCTGCTCCAGCGGCAGCTTCTGGGCGATCAACGAGCCCAGCATGCCCGCTAATGCGTCCCCGGTTCCGGCGGTGGCGAGCCCCGGATTGCCGCTGGTATTGACCCGCAGATCGCCATCCGGGGAGCAGACCACGGTGCCCGCGCCCTTCAGTACGATCCAGGCGCGGTAGCGCTGGGCCAGTTTCCTGGCGGCGGCCGGCCGGTCGGCCTGCACCTCGGCCGTGTCCATGCAGAGCAGCCGCCCGGCCTCGGCCGGGTGAGGCGTCAGCACCACGGCGCCCTCGCCCCAGTTGGGCTGGATGTCGCCGCGGGCCAGCAGATTCAGGCCGTCCGCGTCCAGCACCAGGGGCGAGCCGCGGCGCAGCACGAACAGTTCGGACAAGGCGTTGGCCGCCAGGGCGTCCGTGCCGATGCCGCAGCCCGCCACCCAGGCGGTGACGCCCCAGTCTTGTTCCAGCAGCGAGCGGGCGTCGCGCAGCATCAGTTCGGGCTGCAGTGGATCGCAGGCCAGCGGCGCGGCGTCCTGGGCGAAGCCGACCAGCACCTTGCCGGCGCCGGTCTTCAGGGCGGCGCGCGCGGCCAGCAGCGCCGCGCCCGTCATGCCCGGGCCGCCGCCCACCACGCCCACTGTGCCGAAACTGCCCTTGTGGGTGTCCTGGCCGCGCGGCGCGAACAGGGCGGGCAGGGCGGCGCGGTCGATGGCGCCGCCGGCGGACGGGGCGGTAGTGTTCATGGGCTGAGGCTCCTGGGGATGGCGGCGTGGCGCGAAAGCGCGTATCTACTATAGTGCGCCCAAACCGGCCGGCATCCGGCCCGGCCTCAAGACAAGATTACGTGGAGACGAACATGAGCGACATCACGCTGGAACACTATTCCGCCTATGAGTCCCTGAAACTGCGCCGGCACCCCGGCGGGGTGCTGGAGGTGATCATGGGCGCCAAGGGCGGCATGCCGGGCAAGCTGTCCACCGCCGATGACCGCATGCACCGCGAATTGGCCGACATCTGGCGCGATATCGACACCGACCCGGACACCCGGGTGGTGGTGATCCGCGGCGAGGGCAAGGGCTTTTCGGGCGGGGGCGACCTGGACCTGGTGCAGCAGATGGCGGACGACTTCGACGTGCGCACCCGCGTCTGGCGCGAGGCTCGCGACCTGGTCTACAACATCATCAACTGCAACAAGCCCATCGTGTCCGCCATGCATGGCGCGGCCGTGGGCGCGGGCCTGGTGGCCGGCCTGCTGGCCGACATCTCAATCGCGGCGCGCGACGCGCGCATCATCGACGGCCATACCCGCCTGGGCGTGACGGCTGGCGACCACGCCGCCATCGTCTGGCCGCTGCTTTGCGGCATGGCGCGCGCCAAGTACTACCTGATGCTGTGCGAAACCGTGACCGGCGAGGAAGCCGAGCGCATCGGCCTGGTGTCGCTGTGCGTGGACGAGGCCGAACTCATCGGCCGCGCCTTCGCGGTCGCCAACAAGCTGGCCGCCGGTTCCCAGACCGCCATCCGCTGGACCAAGTACTCGCTGAACAACTGGTTGCGCATGGCCGGACCCAGCTTCGATACGTCGCTGGCGCTGGAATTCATGGGCTTTGGCGGTCCGGACGTTCGCGAAGGGATCCAGTCCCTGCGCGAACGCCGCGCCCCGAACTTCCGGCCGGATTCGCCGTTCTGAGGCGACGGATTACGCGCGCCAGGCTAGGGCGCGCAATCCGGCTTTCCTACTTCTTGAAGAACTTCGCGAACGCCGCCTGCGCTTCCTCGGATTGCAGGCGGATGCGGAATTGCTGGGCTTCATAGTCCAGCGTGTCCTGGATCGCCTGGCGGTCCGGGCGGCGCAGCATGGCCTTGGTCAGGCGCAGCGCGGCCGGCGGCTGGCGCGCCAGGTCGGCGGCGGTGGCTTGCGCCGCCGCCAGCGCCTGGCCCTTGGGCGTGACCGAAGTGGCCAGCCCGGCGTCGCAGGCGTCCTGCGCCGTGAAGGCCTTGCCCTGCAACAGCCATTCAGCGGCGCGGCGGGCGCCGGCCAGGCGCGGCATCAGCAGGCTGGAAGCGCCTTCCGGGCACAGCCCCAGCGCCACGAACGGCATGCGCAGAGTGGCGCCTTCGCCGATGTGGACGAAATCGCAGTGCTGCAACAGGGTCACGCCGATGCCGATGGCATAGCCTTCGACTGCGGCGATGACCGGCACGTCCGCCATGACCAGCGCCCGCAGGAAGGTCAAGGCGGCGCTGTCGCCAGCGCCGCGTTCCGCCTGGAAGTCGCGCAAATCATTGCCCGCCGTGAAATGCTCGCCCGCGCCGGTCAGGACCACTGCCGCCAGCGCCGTGTCGGCGCATGCCAGAGTGATCTGCTCGGTCAGGGCGGCATAAGTGGCCGTATCCAGCGCGTTGCGGCGGTCCGGGCGATTGATGGTCAGCGTCAGCACCGCGCCGTCGCGGCTGACCTGCAGGCCGGCGCTCATGCGCCGAAACCGTCGGCCAGGCGGGACTTGGCGTCCGCGTATTCGCTGCGCAGCGTGTCCACGATCTGGCGGGTCGGCAGCACGCTGGCGATGCCGCCTACGCCCTGGCCCGCGCCCCAGATGTCCTTCCAGGGCTTGACCCGGGTGGAGCCGAAATTGGACGCGCCGCTGTCTGGCTGCGGCAGGTTGGCCGGGTCCAGGCCGGCGGCGGCGATGCTGGCCTTCAGGTAGTTGCCGGGAATGCCGGTGAAGAACGGGGTATACAGGATGTCCGAGGCGCTGGCGTCCACGATGGCGGACTTGTAGCCTTCGCTGGCGTTGGCTTCCTCGCTGGCGATGAAGCGCGTACCCATATAGGCGAAGTCCGCGCCCATGGCCTGCGCGGCCAGGATGTGCGCACCCGAGGTGATCGCGCCCGACAGGATCAGCGGGCCGTCATAGAAGCGGCGCACTTCGGACACCAGCGCGAAGGGGCTGAGCGTGCCCGCATGGCCGCCAGCGCCGGCGCACACCAGGATCAGGCCGTCCACGCCGGCTTCCAGCGCCTTTTCGGCGTGGCGGATGGTGGTCACGTCATGGAACACCTTGCCGCCCCAGTCATGGATGCCTTTGACCAGGTCGCCGGGGGCGCGCAGGCTGGTGATGATGAGCGGCACGCGGTGGCTGGCGCACACGGCCAGGTCCTGCTCCAGCCGGTCGTTGGACTGATGGATGATCTGGTTGACCGCAAACGGCGCCACCGTCGCGCCGGGGTTGGCCTCGCGGTGCGACGCCAGGCCGGCCTGGACTTCGTCCAGCCAGTCGGTCAGCAGGCTCTGCGGACGCGCGTTCAGCGCGGGGAACGACCCCACGATGCCGCTGGTGCACTGCGCCACCACCAGCTTGGGATTGGACACGATGAACATCGGGGCGCAGATGACCGGCAGGGACATCTGGCCGTACAAATCAGTCACGAGAGAGTGGGGCATGGCTTCGTCGCGGAAAAAGGTCACGGGAGAACTTGAACATCGGGACTTGAACACCGTTGGCGGGTGTGCCTATAATTACCTACCGACCGTCCGGTAATTAATTAATCCTTATTAAACGGCATGCGCTGAAGCGCTGTCAATGGAGGTACGCGAGTCCCTCCGGCAGCTGCGGCGCGGCCCTTGCAAAGGCTGCCATGGCGACCTCCGCCCCTCCCGCCCAGAAACGCGCCCGCGCCGGCCGGCCGCCCACCGTGGCGGCCCCGCGCGAACGCATCCTGGAAGAAGCCGCCAAGCTCTTTGCCCAAAGCGGCTACGACGGCAGTTCGGTATCCGACCTGGCCGGCGCGCTCGGCGTGTCCAAGGCGGCCATCTACCACTACTACACCACCAAGCAGGACATCTACGACGCCATCATCCTGGCCGTGCTCAGCGGCCTGACGCAGGCCGTCGCCCAGGATGTGGCGCGGGCGGAGGGCGCCACGGCCCGGCTGCGCGCCTTCATGGTGGGCCACGCGCGCTACTTCGAGCAGCACCACGCCGAATTCGTCACCATGCTGATCGGCTATTCCGGCATGGCCCTGACCGAACGCGAAGACGCCGCCCGGCTGCGCGACGGCTACGAGAAGCGCCTGCGCGAACTGATCGCGCAAGGCGTCGCCGCCGGCGAGTTCCGCGCGCTGGACGTGGCCGCCGCGGGCCGCGCCGTGCTGTCCATGCTGAACTGGATGGTGCGCTGGTACAAGCCCGGCCAGGGCGACAGCGCCGAAGCCATCGCCGCCGGCTATTTCGATCTATTGGTCGGAGGCATGCGCGCCTGAGGCGCGGCTGTCCCCGGCTTGCCCCGTATCTTCTTGAGACTCCCACCATGGCCCTTGATACCGAAACCCTGAACCTGTTGCTGGACGCCGTGCGCCGCTTCGTGCACGAACGCCTGATCCCCGCCGAAGACGAACTCGCCGAAAGCGGCCAGGTGCCGCCCGACATCGTCAACGAGATGCGCGACCTGGGCCTGTTCGGCCTGTCCATCTCGCCCGACCATGGCGGCCTGGGCCTCACCATGGAAGAGGAAGTGCGAGTGGTCTTCGAACTGGGGCAGACCTCGCCCGCGTTCCGTTCGCTGGCCGGCACCAACATCGGCATCGGCTCGCAGGCCATCGTGCTGGCCGGCACCGACGAGCAGCGCGCCCGCTACCTGCCCAAGCTGGCCAGCGGCGAATTGATCGGCTCGTTCGCGCTGACCGAACCCGACGCAGGTTCCGACGCAATGGCGCTGCGCCTGTCCGCGGTGCGCGACGGCGACAGCTATGTGCTCAACGGTACCAAGCGCTACATCACCAACGCGCCCATCGCCGGCCTGTTCTCTGTCATGGCCCGCACCGCGCCGGAACGTCGCGCCAATTCCATTTCGTGCTTCCTGGTCGAAGCAGGCACGCCCGGCCTGACCATCGGCAAGCCCGACAAGAAGATGGGCCAGGCCGGCGCCTTGACCAGCGACGTGGTGTTCGACAACTGCCGCGTCCCGGCCAGCGCGCTGCTGGGCGGCGAAGAGGGCAACGGTTTCCGCACCTCGATGCGGGTGCTGGACAAGGGCCGCCTGCATATCTCGGCGCTGTGCGTGGGCATCGCCGACCGCCTGCTGAGCGATGCCGTGAAGTACGCCATTGAGCGTAAGCAATTCGGCCAACCCATCGCCGAATTCCAGCTGATCCAGGCCATGATCGCCGACAGCCAGGCCGAACTCTACGCCGCGCGCTGCATGGTGCTGGACGCCGCCCGCATGCGCGACCGCGGCGAGAACACCACCATGCAGGCCGCTTGCTGCAAGCTGTACGCCACCGAAATGGTGGGCCGCGTGGCTGACCGTGCGGTGCAGATCCACGGCGGCGCCGGCTACATGTCGGAGTACGCGGTCGAGCGCTTCTACCGCGACGTGCGTCTGTTCCGCATCTTCGAAGGCACTTCGCAGATCCAGCAGCTGGTGATCGCCCGCGAAACCATCAAGGCGCATTCCTGAGCGCGGACCCGGCGCAAGAGGCTAATATCCTGCATGACTGACGGTGATCCGGCGCACGGCCCATGGCCGCGCCGGCATATGACGCGCCAGCGGCCGCGCGCCGCCGGCATGACGGAATTCCAGTCTGGCTTGCGCGCCGCCGCAAGCCGGACGTTTTCATTTCTCTTCTAGCGAAAAGACTAATGTCGCAACGTCCCGCTCCCCTTACCGGCATACGCGTGCTGGATCTCACCCGCGTCCTGGCGGGTCCCTGGTGCACCCAGAACCTCGCCGACCTCGGCGCCGAGGTCATCAAGATCGAACGCCCCGGCGCGGGCGACGACACGCGGGCCTGGGGGCCTCCGTACCTGAAGGACGAGGCGGGCAACGACACCACCGAAGCTGCGTATTACCTGTCCGCCAACCGCAACAAGCTGTCGGTGGCGCTGGACATCGCCTCGCCGCGCGGCGCCGAGCTGGTGCGCGAACTGGCGCTGCAAAGCGACATCCTGGTTGAAAACTTCAAGGTGGGCGGCCTGTCCAAGTACGGCCTGGACTACGAAAGCCTGAAGGAGCTCAACCCGCGCCTGATCTACTGCTCCATCACCGGCTTCGGCCAGACCGGCCCTTACGCCAGCCGCCCCGGCTATGACTTCATGATCCAGGGCATGGGCGGGCTGATGAGCATCACCGGCGAACGCGATGACCTGCCCGGCGGCGGGCCGCAGAAAGCGGGCGTGGCGGTGACCGACCTGATGACCGGCATGTACTCCACGGTGGGCATCCTGGCCGCGCTGCACGAGCGCTCGCGCAGCGGCCTGGGCCAGCACATCGACATGGCGCTGCTGGACTGCCAGGTCAGCATGCTGGCCAACCAGAACCTCAATTACATGACCTCGGGCGTGGCGCCCAAGCGCGCCGGCAATGCGCACCAGAACCTGGTGCCTTACCAGGTCTTCGCGGCCAGCGACGGCCACCTGATCGTGGCGGTCGGCAACGACAGCCAGTTCCGCAACTACTGCGGCGCGATCGGCCTGCCCGAGCTGTCGGCCGATCCGCGCTTTGCCACCAATCCGCAGCGCGTGAAGAACCGCGCCGAACTGGTGCCGCTCCTGGCCGAACGCATGGCCACCGGCGCGCGCGACCACTGGCTGGCCGCGCTGGAAGGCGTGGGCGTTCCCGCCGGCCCCATCAACACGCTGGACCAGGTCTACGAAGACCCGCAGGTCCTGGCGCGCGGCATGAAGCGCGAAATGCCGCATCCGACCGCGGGCACAGTGCCCATTGCCTCCAGCCCGCTGAAGTTTTCCGACAGCCCGGTCGAGTACCGTCGTCCGCCGCCCATGCTGGGCGAGCACACCGAACAGGTGCTGTCCGAGAAGCTGGGCCTGTCGGCCGAAGAAATCCTGGCGCTGGCGCAAAGCCGGGCCTGAACCCCATCCAATAAAAGCAGGAGAGTGTTGATGAAGGAGATTCAAACCATCGGCGTCGTCGGCGCCGGGGCCATGGGGCGCGGCATCGCGCAGATCGCGGCGCAGGCCGGGCTGCGCGTGCGCCTGTACGACACCAGCGCCGATGCCGTGGCGGCTGCGCGCGAATCGTTGCGCCAGACCTGGGACAAGCTGGCCCAGAAGGGCAAGCTGAGCGCGGCCGACGCGCAGGCCGCGCTGGAACGCGTGGAATCCGCCACCGCGCTGACCGACATGTCGAACTGCCAGCTGGTGGTGGAAGCCATCGTCGAACGCCTGGACGTCAAGCGTGACCTGTTTGCCGCGCTGGAAGGCGTGGTGGCCGAAGACTGCATCCTGGCGTCGAACACCTCGTCGCTGTCGATCACCGCCATCGCCGCCGCCTGCAAGCGGCCGCAGCGCGTGGCCGGCTACCACTTCTTCAACCCGGTCGCGCTGATGAAGGTGGTCGAAGTCATCGACGGCCTGCGCAGCGCGCCCGAAGTCGGCGACGCCCTGGCCGAGCTGGCGCGCCGCATGGGCCACACGCCCGTGCGCGCCAAGGACATGCCGGGCTTCATCGTCAACCACGCTGGCCGCGGCATGAATACCGAAGGCCTGCGCGTGGCGCAGGAAGCCGTGGCAACCTTCGCCCAGGTCGACGCCGTCATGCGCGAGCAGGCCGGCTTCCGCATGGGCCCCTTCGAACTGCTGGACCTGACGGCGCTGGACGTGTCCCACCCCGTCATGGAATCCATCTATCGCCAGTTCTTCGACGAACCGCGCTTCCGTCCGTCGCCCATCACCACCGTGCGCCTGGCCGGCGGCCTGATCGGCCGCAAGGCCGGCGAAGGCTTCTACGTCTACGCCGACGGCCAGAAGCAGGTGCCGGCCGAGCCGCCCGTGCCCGCGCTGCCCGAGAACCTGAAGGTCTGGGTCAGCCCCAAGCACGGTGAAGGCTACGCCCGCGCCGCTGCGCTGGTCGAAAAGCTGGGCGCCACGCTGGTGACCGGTTCCACGCCCGACGCCGACGCGCTCATCCTGGTCACGCCCTACGGCGAAGACGTCTCCACCACCGTTTCCGCGCAAGGCCTGAACGCGGCCCGCACGGTCGGCCTGGACACGCTCTACGCTTTCGACAGCGCCAAGCGCCGCACCATCATGGTGTCGCCCGCCACCGAAGCCAAGTGGCGCGACGCCGCGCACGCGCTGCTGGCTGCGGACGGCGTGCCCGTCACGGTGATCGAGGATTCGCCTGGCTTCATCGCCCAGCGCATCGTCGCCACCATCGTCAACATCGCCAGCGACATCGCGCAGCAGCAGATCGCCACGCCCAAGGACATCGACCTGGCGGTGACGCTGGGCCTGGGCTATCCGGTGGGTCCGCTGGCCCTGGGCGACAAGCTCGGCGCGGACCGCATCCTGGAAATCCTGAAGAGCATGCAGCGCGTGACCGGCGATCCGCGTTATCGCCCCAGCCTGTGGCTGCAGCGCCGCGTGCAGCTGGGCATGTCGCTGACCCAGGCGGCCGGCGAGCAGTAATCCCGCGTGCATGGCTGGTGTTGTCCTGGCATGCGAAAAAGCCCGCAAGACATCGTGTCTTGCGGGCTTTTTTTCGCGACGCCGGCCGCCTCAGTTCGCCGGCTTGACCCCGATCAGGGACACCAGCGGCGTCCATAGCGCGATGTCGTCGCGGATGCGCCGGGCGAACTTCTCCTTTACTTCGCCTGCCCGCGGCTGGCTGCCGGACGCGTCGAATTTGCTGAGCACCTCCGGGTCGCGCAGCATGACCTGCACGGCGTCGGCCAGCCTGTCCACCACTTCGGCGGGCGTGCCAGGGGGCGCGAACAGGCCGTTCCAGGTTTCGATTTCGTGTCCGGAGATGGTGTCGGCGATGGCCGGCACGCCGGGCAACTGAGGCACGGGCTGGCGGCTGGACACGCCCAGGAAACGAATGCGGCCGCTGTCCTTGTACGGCAGGATTTCGGAGATGTTGGCCGAGTACAGATCGGTCGTGCCGCCCATGGTGTCGAGCAGGGCGGGGGCGCCGCCCCGGTAGCCGATCAGTGTCGCCTCGACACCCGCGCGCTTGAGAAACACCAGCACCGACATGTGCGACATCGACCCTTCGCCGCCGTGCGCGACGGTCAGCGCGCCCGGCTTGGCCCGGCCATACTCGATCAGTTGCGCCAGGCTCTGGAAACGCGAACTGGACGGCACCGTGAGCACCAGCGGATTGCTGGCGATGTTGGCGACCGGCACCAGATCGTTCAACGGGTCGTAACGCACATTGAACAAAAACCGCACCAGCGAAACCTGGCCGATGGAGCCCACCATCAGCGTGTTGCCGTCGTTGCGCGAACGTATCAACGCATCGGTGGCAATGGTGCCGCCTGCGCCGGCCTGGTTCTTCACGACGACCGATGAACCCAGGGTGCGGCGTAGCGAATCGGAGGTAATGCGCGCCACGTAGTCGGTATTGCCGCCAGGCGGATACGGCACGATCAACGTGATGGCGGTCCCATCCTGGGCGCGGACCAACGTGGGCAGCAGCAATGGCGCAGAAGCCAACAGCCGCGAGAACTGACGACGATTCATGATGTTTTCCCCTTGTGTCGTAGTGATGCGCGGCCTGGGCTTCAGCGTACCGCGGCAGCCATCTGGCCGCCGCCCTTGGCGCCGACCACTTTACCGTCCGCATATACCGTGGCGCCGCGCACCATGGTATGCACCGGCTTGCCCTTGAGGCGGCGGCCGGCATAGGGGCTCCAGCCCACCAGGCTGAGCACGTCCTCGTCACGCACCTCGTATTCCGTCTCCAGATCGACCAGCACCAGATCGGCGTCCAGGCCCGCGCGGATTTCACCCTTGCTGCGCAGTCGGAACAATTCCGCGGGCTTGGCCGAACATGCCTCGGCCACGCGCTCCAGGCTGATCTTGCCTTCCTGGGCCGCCGTCAGGAACATGCTCAGGTAGAACTGCGTCGATGGCGTGCCGGTATGGGCTTTCCAGCCATCGGTCCAGCCCACTTCCTTTTCTTCGCGCGTGTGCGGCGCATGGTCGGTGGCGATGATGTCGATCGTTCCGTCGTTCAGGCCTTCCCACAAGCCGGGCACGTTCTTCTCCGGCACCCAGTACGACAGCGCATACGAGCCCAGGCGCTGGATGGCCGACCATTCGCAACCCAGGAACAGGGCCCAGGGATTGATTTCGCAGGTGACCTTCTGGCCTGCCGCCTTGGCCTCGCGGATGAGCTGCACGCTGCCGGCGGTCTGGGTGTGCAGGATGTGCAGGTGGCAGCCGGCCGCCTTCTGCAGGCGCAGCAGCGTGGCAATGGCGGTTTCCCAGATCACGCCGTCATGGGCGGCGTAGGCGCGCGCATAGGCGAGAGCGTCGCGTTCGCCCCGGTCCCAGTAGGTCTGTTCGATCACGTCCATCAGGGCCTGGTCGTGGGGATGCACCATCAAGGGCACGTCCAGTTCGGCGCAGCGCTGCATGATGCGCAGCAGCTTGCCGTGATCATGCACGCCGATGCCGGGCATGTGCGGGTAGTCTCGGCCCGTGTCCACCACCATGAAGATCTTGAACGCGGCGATACCCGTGGCGGTCATGGCTTCCATTTCCGACTCTATCGTCGGCGCCGGGTTGAAGTTCCAGTCGACCACGGCATCGCTGCGGTAGATGCCGAACTGCTTTTCCAGCAGGTCCAGCGAGTTGGGCGGCGGATTGACGTTGGGCATGCCCACGCTGGTGGTAACGCCGCCAGCGGCGCATTGCTGCGTGGCGGTGAGGATGGTGTCCTTGTACTCGAACCCCTTCTGCGAGCCCTGGCGGTGGTGCGAGTGCATGTCGATCGCGCCCGGCAATACGGCCAGGCCGCTGGCGTCGATGACGTTGCGCGCCTCGGGTTCGCTGCCTGCCTCGTACAAGCCGGCGATCTTGCCGTCGCGGATGCCGATAGAGGCGCGCACCTGTCCCTGGGGAGTGACCACCAGGCCGTTCTTGATCAAAGTGTCCATGCTGTTTTCCTTGTGATGGGGAATGCCGAAACGATCAGGCCGCGCGGGCGGCAGGCGGGAGGGCGCGCTCGCGCACCGTGTCCCAGACCTGCATGACGTAGTCCTTGCTCAGGCCTTTGGTAATGAAAACCATGCGGGATTGCCGGTCCGCGTCCGGCCATTGCGGCAACTCGACAGGCGGATGGAACAGGCGCTGCACCGCTTGCAGCACGATGGGCCGTTCGTGGCCGGCGATGTGCAGAATGCCTTTGACGCGCAGCAGCTCGTCGGGATGCGCCATGACCAGCGCATCCAGCCAGGCGCTGACCTGGGACCAGTGCAGGGGGGCGGCGAAGTCCAGGCAGAAGCTGTCGATGCGCGCATGGTCATGCGCATGCGTGTGTTCATGGTGGCGCCCATGCCCATGCCCATGCCCGTCCGCGTAGGGCGCGGCATTGAGCCATTGCCGCGCCTGCTCCGGAAGCACATCCACGTCATAGACGTCGGGTCCGTCCAGCACGGTGGCGTCCGGCCGGGCGGCGGGGTCGCAGACCAGGCGCCTGGCGCCGGGGTTGACTTGCGCAAGCGTGTCCACAAGCGCCGCGGCGCGCGCGTCCGGCAGGTCGGTCTTGGTGACGATCAAGGCATCGGCCACAGCCACCTGCTTGATGGCTTCCGGGTGTGCCGCCAGGGTGCCTGGCCCGTTGACGGCATCCACCACGGTCAGCACGCGGTTCAGGCGAAACGAGCGCGCCACCGGAAACGTCATCAAGGCCTGGATGACCGGCACCACGTCGGCCATGCCCGTGGTCTCGATCAGGACGCGGTCGAAGGCCGGAATCTGGCCAGCGCTGCGCTTGGCGCGCAAATCGCGCAGCGTCTCGACCAGATCGCCCTGCACGGTGCAGCACAGGCATCCCGTGCTCAGTTCGATGGTGTTGTCGTTACTGCTGGCGATCAGCGCGTGATCGATACCGATCTCGCCAAACTCGTTGACGATGACCGCGGCATCGGCCAGCGCCGGATCGCGCAGCCAGTGATTCAGCAGAGTGGTCTTGCCGCTGCCCAGGAATCCCGTCAGCAAGGTGACCGGGATGCGTGTTTCGGAGGTTCCATCGATTGCCATGATGCGCCTTTGCAAAAAACATTAAATTCGCAACCATTGCGATTAAATGAATTTTTGCATCGAGTTGACGCTTTGGCAAGCCCCCCGCGATTTCGCGCCACAGCCTCGGGGCAGAGGGAGGGATGACGCTGCTAGAATCGCGGAGAAATTAAATTTCGCAATGGATGCGAAATTGCGGGCCGTAAAGGCGCAACAACAAAGAGAGGGCGACGTGGCGGGTGAAATCAGGACGCGCAACCGGATACTGCACATCCTGCAGCTCTATGACAGGAGCGCCGCATGGTCGGTGGAGGAAATCGCCGTTGAAATGGATGTGTCCGTCAGCTCGGCCTATCGCGACGTGCAGGAACTGGTGCGCGCGGATTTCCTGACCCCGGTGATGGGCGCGCGCTACGTGCTGGGGCCCACGTTTGCCCATTTCGACCTGCTGATGCGCCATGGCGACCCCTTGCTCAAGGTGGCGGAGCCGCTGATGCGGCGGCTGGTGGAGGCCACCACGCCCTCGTCGGCCTCGGTGCTCACGCGCAGCTACCAGGACAAGGTCATGTGCATCCACCAGGAAATCGGCGACCCGGCCGCGCGCGTGGGCCGCTACGAACGCGGCGCCACCATGCCGATGTTCCGCGGCGCGACCTCCAAAGTCATCCTGGCGCACCAGAGCCGCCGCGCCCTGGAGCGCATGTACCTGGCCCACGAAGAGGAAGTGCGCGCCATTTCGCACTGGAAGAGCCTGAAGGACCTGTGCCTGGAACTTGATGCCATCCGCGAGGCGGGCGTCGCCGTCAGCGATTCCGAGATCACGCCGGGGACCATAGGCATTGCAGCGCCGATTTTTCTGGAGCAACGCGTGGTGGCCGGGCTGAGCCTGATCGTGCGCGCCGAGCATTGCCGTCTCGAGCCGTTCCGCGCGGCGGTCATCGAGGCCGCCGGCCAGATCAGCAGCCAGTTGGCCGAGGTGGAAGGCGCCTGGGTGGCGCGCGCCTGAGCGCCAGCACAAGACTTCGCAATCGAGTCGCGCCCGCGGTCTGGCGCAAAGAAAAAGCCCCTTGATCAGATCAAGGGGCTTTATTCATCATGGGCCGCGAGCCTTACTTCACTTGGCCGCATCCACCATGTACTGCACCGCTGCGCGGATGTCGTCTTCCGAGGCGTTGGCCGCGCCGCCCTTCGGGGGCATCGGCGGCTTGCCTTGCATGGCGACCTTCACCATGGCGTCCATGCCGGTCTTGATGTAGGGCTCCCAGGCGGCCTTGTCGCCGAACTTGGGGGCGTTGGCCACGCCGGTGGCATGGCAGGCGAAACAGACGCTCTTGTACAGCTTTTCGCCAGCCGGATTGACTGCCGCTGCTTGCGGCGCGGCGGCTTGGGCTGCCGGAGCGGGAGCAGGCGCGGCGGCGGCCGGTGCCGGGGCTGCCGCAGCGGCGGGCGCTGCAGGCGCTGCGGCGGGAGCGGCAGCGGCTTCCTTCTTGTCGCCTTCCGCGGCCGGAGCGGCGGGTTCGGGCAGCGAAGCGCCCGACTTGTTGGCCATGTACACCACGGCGCGCGCGACTTCGTAGTCGGACAGCGTGGGGTTGCCACCCTTGGCGGGCATGCCGCCCTTGCCGTGCAGGGCCACGTTCATCATGGCGTCGTAGCCCGCGGTGATGAAGGGCGCCCAGGCGGCGTTATCGCCCACCTTGGGTGCGCCAGCCACGCCGGCGGTATGACAGGCCGTACAGACGGCGGCGAAGACCTGTTCGCCGGTCTTGAAGACCTTGGGGGCATTTGCATCGACCAGCTGGAAACCCGCGACCGGGGCAATGCGCTTGGCGACAGCTTCTTGGGACAGCGTGTCCGAACCCGCTCCTGTTTTGTTGCCCGAGACCACCATGTTCACCAAAAGGATGATGATGGCGATCGGGATCACGAAAGACAGGACGATCGTGACGATCAGTTGCTTCGGGGTCTTGATGGGGGAGGAGTGCTCTTCTATGTGTTCCTGCTCGTTGCTCATGACCAAATCCTGCTAACGGGTACCGGGGGCGCCTGGCGGCGGCAACAGAAAATCAGTACTGCACAAGTCGGCGGCATGAAGAGCCCGCCTTGCAAGCAAACGCTGGATTATATAACGGTGTCATAGACACGAGTCCAATGCAACCGACGGGGTTTTCGCTGAGTTTGCCGGAAGATTTGATCCCGTTCATGCAGTTCAGCGAAAACTGGGTACAATACCGCCTCCTTGCGCTGCGCCCGTAGTTCAATGGATAGAATGAGAGTTTCCGAAGCTCTTGATACAGGTTCGATTCCTGTCGGGCGCGCCACCAAATCCAAGACTAAGGAATGGCTTGGGTCCGCACCGGGCCTGAATGTGGCTGTTCCGATTCCGGTTCAGAAGGCCTGATTGCCTCGCCCGAAGATGCCGCGCAGCAAGCCGCCGCATCGTGTCTCTCCCCTGGCTGATTTGCGATCTTGTCGATCCACTTCGAGTAGCGCTCGAAGAGCATCTTGACGTCTTGCGCCCATCTGCGTGGACGGATGCTTCAGGATATGCCACTTCAAGAACTGCGGTAGACACGAGGCTTGTCGCAGAAGGTTTTGGCTGACATATTGCATGTCCAGCAGCCGTTCAAGGCCAATCATGATGCAGAACCCTCCGCATCCGGGTGAAATTCTCCGGGACGATGTAATTGTTCCCTTGGGGCTATCGGTGACCGAGGCTGCCGACAGGCTGGCCATGTCGCGCGTGGCGCTTTCACGAGTTCTCAACGGCAAGGCGGGGATCAGCCCGGATCTTGCCGTCCGTCTGGAGCATGCCGGGGCCAGTACTGCCCAGGCTTGGGTCGCAATGCAGGCTAACTATGATCTGTGGCAGGCGCTACAGCATGAGCAGCCGCCCGTTAGGTCGTTGACTTCGACAGCAGCCGCGCAGTGATCCTGTCAATTTGATCGCCAAACAGGCCAGCCTCCTGCCGTCTCAGGTAGTAGTCTGCACATGCAGCCGGCTGGACTTGCAGCGGTGCAAGGCGCGGTAGTGCTCCAGCGCCCGCCCGTTGGCGCCATAGGCGATGGACTCGATGCGCAGCAAGGGTTCGGGATCTTTCATGCCCAGCAATTCGCAGGTCTGGGCGTCCGGTTGCACCGCGTCTATCCAACGTTCCGCGCGCACGATGCGCAGGCCGTACTGTCTGCGCAGCACGTCGTAGAGCGAACGGTTTTCCAGGCGGGTGCGGTGCAGGCCCGGCACCAGATCCGCGGGCACGGCGGTTTCCACCAGCAATTGCAGTTCGCCGTCGACGCTGCGCAACCGCTTGAGCGCCACCACCTGGCTGTCTTCGGTCAGCCCCAGTGAACTGGCTTCGTGCGCCGTGGGGGCGCGCAGTTCCTGCAGCAGCACCTGGGTGCGCACCGTGCGGCCCTTGCGCTCCATTTCGTCCGAAAAGCCCAGCACGGTGGACACGAAGTCTTCGTCGCGCTCGCGCGCCGACACGAAGGCGCCCTGGCCGCGGATCTTGTAGATCAGGCCGTTGCGGACCAGGTCCGCCAGCGCTTCGCGCACGACGATGCGCGAAATGCCATATTGCTCGCCGAACTCGGCCTCGGTGGGCAGCTTGTCGCCCACGGCCAGTTCGCCTTGCAGGATCTTGCCGCGCACCACGTCGCGGAACTGTGTCCAGAGCGGGGCGCCGGCGCTGCGGTCCAATATGGCTTCGGTGGAGATGGGGCTGCTCATGTCGTCAAAGAGTTTGAAATCGAACCTGTAGCCAAGGCGGAATCGGCGGGCTCTGCCCAGGGCGCCTCGTCTGGAGGAAGTTGAACACAGTGCCGGTCCCGCAGCGTCGCGGTGCAGGCTCGTAACTCGTCTTGCCGGCGCGCCGGGCTCCAGCCCAGCTCGGCTGCGGCGATATCCGCCAGTTCCGCAAGCAGTGCCGGCGTGACATGGCCGCGAATGGCCAGCAAGGTGCGCCGGATCGCCAGGTCGGCCAGGTGCTGCACAGACGTTTCGCGGCACAGATAGCGGATCTCGGCCGTTGAATGATCTGGCGCGTGGCGCAAGGGCTTATCGCCCGCCGCGGCGAAATCCGCCGCCACGGCGCCCGCCCGCGCACCATAGCGCATGAACAGTTCGGCGACGCGCCCGCGGTCCAGCGCGGTGGCGGCCTGAATGCTGTCCAGAAAGCGTTGCCGTCCCGCCGCATCGGCGGGCATGCCCGCGCCTCCACCGATCGCCACCTGCTCGGTCGACTGCCGCCGCGCGCGGCCCAGTTGCTGCAGCACCGCGTCGGCCGCCAGTTGCGCCAGCGAACGGAACGTCGTCCATTTTCCGCCGACCAGGCACACCATCGGCACCTCGCGGCGCGAGTTGGGCGGGTCGATCACCACCGCGTGGTCGCGCGATATCTGCCCGGGTTTGTCGGCATCCGACTGGGCCAGCGGCCTGACGCCCACGTAAGTGTAGACCACGTCCTTCCGGCTGAAGTCCAGGCGGGGAAACACCTCATGCAGTACATCGAGCAGGTAGTCGATCTCCGCCGGTTCGGTCGCGGCGAGGTCGGGATCATCCACCGGAATGTCGGTGGATCCCACCAGCACTCGGTCCAGGAACGGGTAGACGATGCACACCCGGCCGTCGGACGCCTCGAAGTACGCCATGCGTCCCTGGAGCGCGGTGCGCAGTGCGGGGTGATCCAGGATCAGGTGTGATCCTTTGGTGCCCATGACGCGCGAGCCGTCGCCTTCCAGGGCGCCAGCCGCGCGGTCCAGCCAGGCGCCCGTTGCGTTGACCACCGTGTCGGCAGTCACTTGCACGGATTCGCCGGTCAGCGCATCGCGCAGGGTAATGGCGCGGCCCTGGCAAGCCGTCACGCTGCAATAGTTCGACGCGACCGAGGCCGGGTGGCCGCGATGCGCATCGTCGATCAGCTCCAGCACCAGCCATTCCGGATGCCGTATCCAGGCGTCGTAATACGTGGCCGTCCAGCGCACCGCCGCGCCGAACAGCGCGCTGTCCGCCGCCGGCAGGCGCTCGATGCGATGTTCCGGCATGACGCGCTGGTTGCGGCCCAGCTTGTCATAGAGGCGCAAGCCCAGTCCCACCACGCACAGTCCCCGCGCGCCAGGCGAGGCGTTCAGGCCGGCAAAGCGCAGCATGCTGCCCCACAGTCCGCCGAAGCGGCTGGATAGCGGCACCACGGTTTCCAGCGGCTGCACCAGATGCGCCGCATTGCGCAGCAGCAGATTGCGTTCGCGCGTGGCCTCCGCCACCAGGGAAAATGATCCGCTTTCCAGGTAGCGCAAGCCGCCGTGGATCATGCGCGATGGCGCGCTGCTGGCGCCGGCGGCCACATCGTCCTTGTCCACGATCAGGCAATCCACGCCCTGCAGCGACAGGTCGCGGAACACGCCAGCCCCGTTGATGCCCGCGCCTACGATCACCGTCGAAAAATGGCGTCCCGCCAACGAAGCCGGGCGCATGAAAGCGGATGTGCGAGGAGTCATCGCGCGGATCCCGCAAGATGGCCGAAAGCCGGGGCCATGCTGTCCACCAGGCCATGGAAGCTGGCGTAGAAATCTGCGTGCGCCTGCGCTTCGGTGGCCAGGGGTTCGACCCGTTCGCATGGGGCGGGCAGCAAGTCGGCGCCGCCAGGGTTCTGCGACAGCGCGGCATACAGCGCAGCGCCGCGCGCACCGGTTTCGTCGTCGCCGCAGCGTTCCACGGCGTGGCCCAGAAAGCCCGCCAGCAGGCGCGCCAAACGCAAGTCCCGGGCGCCGCCGCCCAGCGCGGCGACCTTGTCTGGCACGCCCAGTCCAAGCGCCGCCAGGCGCTTCAGGTGCCGCGCGTGCAGCGCTACCACGGCGTCCACCACGGCACGCGCCATGTGCGCGCGGGTGTGATGGCCTTGCAGGCCGACGTAACCCGCGCAGGCTCCCGCCGGCCAGCTGCCGCCATTGATGAAGGGCAGAAAACGCAGACCGTCGGCGCCCAGGGGCACGCCCATCGCGCAATCCACCGCCGCGGCCGCATCCTGGAACTGCAAGGTGCGCGCCAGCCAGGCCACGTTCGCCATCGATGAGGGGCTGTTTTCCAGATAAAGCCTGCGGTCCGGATCGCCGAAGCTGACGATGGCGCCCACCTCCGGCTTCGGTTCGCGGGCCGGCGCCACCACTGCATTCACGCACCAGGTGCCGAGCACGGCCACGGCGTGCCCCTGGCGCTCCGCGTTCACCGCCTTCAGCGAGGCGAGCAGATCGATTGCGCCGAGCGCCACGGGCAGGCCGGCGGGCAAACCGAAAGCGGCCGCCTGGGCCGGCCGCAGCCGGCCGATCACGGCGCCGCTGGGCGCGATGGGCGCCAGCGCCGTGGCGGACAGGCCGGACAGGCCGGCGGCCTCGAAAGCCATCGTGGACCAAGTCCCCGTGTTGAGCGACAGCAGGCCGGCCGTGCTGGCGTCGCTGGCGTCCGTGGCGATTTCGCCGGTCAACAGGAATCCCAGATAGTCCTTGGCGAACAGCAGGTGGCGGATGCGGCGGAGTTGAGCGGCGTCCGCGCCGTAGAGTTCGGCAGCGATCAGCGACGACTGTCCTGACCACGGCCGGCAGCCGACTTCGTCATACAGTGCGTCCCCCATGTTGCGGCCCAGCGCCCGGGCGCGCGCGGCGGCGCGCTGGTCGGTCGATGCCACCGCGCGGCCTTCCAGCAATTGGCCGCTTGCATCCAGCGCATACAGGCCGGCGCCATGGCCGGTGCAGCACAGCGCGCGCAGGTGGGCCACGCGCGGACCCAACTGGGTTGCCACGCCTTGCAAGGCCCGCGCCAGCGCCGTCTGGATGGCGTCCGCGGGCAGTTCGCAACCGCCTTGCGCCAGTTGCCGATAGGGCAGCGCGCCGCCCGATGCGGCCAGTGTGGTCCCGCTCCCGGCCTCGAAGGCAACCGCCTTCAAGCCCGTGGAGCCCATGTCTATGCCCAGGTAGATGTTTGTTTTCATGTCATAACATTGTCTACAGATATTTCCCGCAGAATAGCAGTGTTTCCCCTAGTAATCTAAAAAATCCGGCTGCAATATAGTTCGTCGATGTCATAACAACGATTCGACCAGAACAAGGTTGAACAACAGGCACCGAGGGCTGCAGGGTTCTTGGAACGATGCGAAAAAAGGAGCGGAACATGAGACGAGATTTCTTGAAGACCGTAGCGGCGGCGGGCGCCGGCCTGGCGAGCGTCAACGCCTTTGCGCAGAACACCCCGCAAGCCCCCGGGCTGCGCGGCAACGCCAACGACGTCTACGTGATGAACGTGATGGTGTCCGGGGTGGAGTACTGGTTCCCTGTCTACGAAATGATGAAGCAGCTGGGCCATTCGCTCGGCGTGCGCACCCGCTATTCGGGCACGCCCGAGTACGACGTCAACAAGCAACTGGCCTCGTTCGAGCAGGAACTGGCGCGCAAGCCGGCCGGCATCCTGCTGCATCCCATGAACCCCGACCCGTTCATCGAACCCATCAACCGCGCCGCGGCCATGGGCATCCCGGTGGTGACCTTTGCGGCCGACTCGCCCAATTCCAAGCGCGTGTCCTTTGTCACGTCCGACAACGACCGCGAAGGCGCGCAGGCCGCCGACGCCATCGCGGCCTCGCTCAATGGCAAGGGCGAATACGCGGTGCTGGAAAACCCCGGCCAGGACAACCATGACCGCCGCGTTGCCGCCTTCATCAACCGCATGAAGACCCAGCATCCCGGCATGAAGCTGGTGGGCCGCGCGGCCAGCAACCAGGATCCGAACAAGGCCTACCAGGCCACGCTGAGCCTGGCGCAGGCCAACCCCGGCCTGGGCGCCCTGTTCATGCCCGAAGCCAACTCGGCGCTGGGCGCGGCGCAGGCCTCCATCGAGACCAAGAAGAACATCAAGGTCCTGTGCTGCGACGTGAACGCCAAGATCCTGGACATGATCAAGTCGGGCGAGGTCTTCGGCTCCGTCAACCCGAACCAGGGAGTGCAGGGCTATATGGGCATGATGTTGCTGTTCCTGGCGCGCAACCAGCAACTGATCGACCCGATGAATGACGCCAAGCGCAACGGCACCAACCCCATGGCCGTGCCGTTCCTGGACAACGGCCTGTCCATCGTCAGCAAGGCGAACGCCGACGACTTCTATTGGGACAAGTACCTGGCGCGTCGCGGCACCAAGGGCATCAACGAATGAAGGCGCCCGCAGCGCTGCTGGAACTGCAAGGCATCAGCAAGCAGTTCGGCGCGTCCAAAGCCCTGGCCGACGTGCGCTTCACGCTGCGCCGGGGCGAAATCCATGCCTTGTGCGGCGAGAACGGCGCTGGCAAGTCGACGCTGATGAAGATCATCGACGGCATCCACCAGCCCGACAGCGGCGACATCTACCTGGAAGGCGAGCGCGTGGTCATCAACGGGCCGGCCCATGCGATGCGCCTGGGCATCGGCCTGGTGCACCAGGAAATCTCGCTATGCGGCGATGCGACCGTGGCCGAGAACATTTTCATGCCCATGATCAGCGCGGGTGCACAGGCCTGGATGGACTATGCCGGCCTGCAAGAGCGCGCTGCGGCCGTGCTGCGGCGGCTGGGCCAGGACATCGACCCGGGCCTGCGGGTGGATGCGCTGGGCATATCGAGCCAGCAGCTGGTCGAGATCGCCCGCGCCTTGACGCTGGACTGCAAGGTGCTGATCCTGGACGAACCCACCGCCGCGTTGACGGAAGTGGAGTCCGTGGCGCTGTTCCGCGTCCTGCATGACCTCAAGGCCCAGGGCATCGGCATCGTCTACATCAGCCACCGCATGGCAGAGATCTTCGAGCACTGCGACCGCGTCACGGTGTTGCGTGACGGCCGCGACGTGCACAGCGCCGAGATTGCGGCGCTTTCTCCGGATGCGCTGGTACGCTGCATGGTGGGGCGCGACCTGGGCAATTACTACCCGCCCCGGCAGGCGGCTGGCGATACGCCGGTCGAGACCCTGCTGGAAGTCGAGGACCTTGCCGACGGCGCCGCAGTCCACGGCATTTCGTTCACGCTGCGCCGAGGCGAGATCCTGGGCATCTCCGGCCTGATGGGCGCGGGCCGCAGCGAACTGGCCGAAACCGTGTGCGGCCTGCGGCGCGCGCGGCGAGGCGCCGTGCGGCTGCGCGGCCAGCCCCTGCGGCTGCGCCGCTATGCCGACGCCCTGCGCCACGGCATCGCCTACCTGAGCGAAGACCGCAAGGCCGCCGGCCTGTTCCTGGACATGCCTATCGAACAGAACGTGTCTTCGATGGCGCTGCGCCGCATCAGCTCGCGCTTCGGCCTGCTCAAACGCACGGCGGAACGCAGCCTGGCCGTCGAGCTGGGCGCCCGGCTCAGGCTCAAGTCGGACGGCGTGGCGATCGACGCCAGCTGCCTGTCGGGCGGCAACCAGCAAAAGGTGGCCATCGCCAAACTGCTGGCGACCCGCCCTTCGGTGCTGCTGATGGACGAACCGACGCGCGGCGTGGACGTCGGCGCCAAATCCGAGATCCATCACCTGCTGCGCGACCTGGCCAACCAGGGGGTGGGCGTGGTGGTGATCTCGTCCGAGCTGCCGGAAATCATCGGCCTGTGCGACCGGGCCTTGGTGATACGCAATGGCAGGCTCGCCGGAGAGCTTGCGGCCAGCGAAATGACGGAAGAAAAATTGCTGCGGCTGGCCTCCGGCCTGTCCGCCGAGGAGGCGACATGACGAGCGACCTGAAAACCCAACCGGCGGCGCAAGCGGTCCTGATGCCTCCGGCCGCCGGCCTGCCGACGGGGGCCCGCCCGGGACGCCGGCTGGGCAGCTTCCGCGAAGCGGGGCTGCTGCTGATCATTGCTGCGCTGTGCGTCGTCATGAGCTTCGCGTCGCCGCATTTCCTGACCTGGGAAAACGTGCGCGCCATGCTGCTGTCGTTTTCCATCGAAGGCATCGTGGTGGTTGGCATGACCATACTGGTCATCGTCGGCGGCATCGACTTGTCGGTGGGCTCGGTGGTCTGCCTGGCCATGGTCATCACCGGCAAGCTCTTCCTGATGGGACTGGACCCATGGACCGCCAGCCTGGCCGCGATCGCCGTCTGCACGATGGTGGGCGCGCTCATCGGCGGCTGCGTCACCCGCATCGGCCTCAGCCATTTCATCGCGTCGCTGGCGTTCATGGTGATCGTGCGCGGCCTGTGCCTGGCCATCACCCAGGGCACGCCGCAATCGCTGTTCTCGCTGCCGCCGCAGTTCAAGTTCATCGGGCAGGGATCCATCGCGGGCATTCCCGCCGTCATCCTGATCTTCGCCGCCATCGTCGTCATCAGCGATTTCGCGTTGCGCCGCGCCGCCCTGTTGCGCAAGGTGTTCTACACCGGCAGCAATGAAAAGGCGGCGCTCTATGCCGGCATCCGCACCGGCCGCGTGAAGTTCTGGGTCACTGTGCTGTGCTCGACCTTGGCCGGCGTCGCAGGGGTGGTCTACACGGCCCGCTTCGGCGCTGCCACGCCCAACTTCGGCGTGGGCATGGAGCTCAACGTCATCGCGGCGGTGGTGATCGGGGGCGCCAGTCTCAAGGGCGGCTCGGGCACCGTGCTGGGCGCGGTGCTGGGCTTGGCCTTGCTGTCGGTCGTCACCAGCTCGCTCATCCTGCTGGACGTGTCGCCCTACTGGCAAGACGTCGTCAAGGGGCTGATCCTGCTGGCCGCGGTCACCGTCGACCATCTCATGAACGTCAAAAAGGTTTCACGATGAAGACTACAACACTGGGCGCGTCCGGCATCGCCTGCGAATCCGTCGGCCTGGGCACCTGGGCCATGGGCGGCTGGATGTGGGGCGGCGGGGACGATGCGGCTGCCGTTGCCGCCATCCAGGCGTCCCTGGACGCGGGCGTGCGGCTTATCGATACCGCGCCTGCCTATGGCCTGGGGCACGCCGAAAGCCTGGTCGGCCAGGCGCTCAAGGGGCGCCGCCAGCAGGCCGTCATCGCCACCAAGTGCGGGCTGGTCTGGCATACACGCCAAGGCGAGCATTTCTTCGACGAGGAAGGCCAGGCCGTGCACCGCCACCTGGGCCGCGCTTCCATCTTCCACGAAGTAGAGCAAAGCCTGGCGCGGCTGCAGACGGACTACATCGACCTCTACATCACGCATTGGCAGGACGCCGGCACGCCCGTCGCCGAGACCATGGACGCCCTGCTGGATCTGAAGCGGCAAGGCAAGATCCGCGCCATCGGCGTCAGCAACGTGGATCCCGGCACTTTGGCCGAATACCTGCGCCATGGCCCGGTGGACGCCATTCAGGAACGCTACAGCCTGATCGACCGCGAGATCGAAGCCACGCTGATGCCGCTATGCCGCCGCCACAACGTCGGCATCCTCGGGTATTCCTCGTTGGCGCTCGGCCTGCTGGCCGGACCCATCGATCCGGAGCGCCGCTTTACCGGCGACGACCAGCGCGCCGACAACCCCCGTTTCAGCGTCGCCAATCGCAGCCGGCTGCAAGGCTTCTTCGCGGAACTGGAACCGCTGCGCCAGCGGCTGGACTGCTCGGCTTCGCAACTGATGATCGCCTGGACCACGCGCCCAGGCGGGGTCACCGTGGCGCTATGCGGCGCCCGCACGCCGCAGCAGGCCAGGCAGAACGCCGGCGCTGCCGCGCTGGAACTTACGCCTGAAGACATTGCCGCCATCGACCTGGCAGCCGGGCGTCATCTGCAAACACTGGATTGAACAAGGAATCCCCATGCTGCACAGAAAAGAAGCGCGCCTGAACCGCCTGCTGAACGGCGGCCGCTGCCTGGACATCGCCGTCGACCACGGCGTCTGCAATGAACCCAGCTTCCTGTCCGGACTGGAGGACATGCCGGCCGTGATGGAACAACTGGCCGCCGCGCGCCCCGACGCCATCCAGCTGAACTATGGCCAGGCCGACCTGCTCCAGCAACGCCCCGGCCGCGACAAGCCCGCGCTGGTCATGCGGCTGGACATGGGCAATCCCTACAACGCCACGACCCACCGCGTCATGTGGGCCGTGCTGCAGAACGAGCAGGACCCGGTGCTGCCTGCGGTCCAGATGGACGCGGCCTGCGTGGTGGTCAACCTGTTCATGCTGCCGGACGAGCCCGACCTGTTCCGCCAGTGCGTCGCCAACATCGCGCGGGTACGCGCGGACTGCGACCGCTATGGCATGCCGCTGATGATCGAACCCCTGGTCATGGCGCCGCATTCCGCGCGCGGCGGCTATATGGTCGATGGCGATGCGGAGAAGATCGTCACGCTGGTCAGGCTGGCGCGCGAAATGGGCGCCGACATCGTCAAGGCCGACCCCACGACCGCCACGCGCGATTTCCACCGCGTGGTGCAGGCGGCGCGCTGCCCGGTGCTGGTGCGTGGCGGCGGCCGGGAGGACCTGCGGCAGGTCTTCGAGCGGTCGCGCGAGTTGCTCGATGAAGGGGCGGTGGGGCTGGTGTATGGCCGCAATGTCTACCAACACGCCGATCCGTCATCGGTGGTGCGGGCGCTGATGGCCATGATCCATGATGACGCCAGCGCCGGACAGGCATGGGACATCTACGAGGCAGGCGGCCGACAGGATGCAAGGCTCATCGGCCGAAGTTCCTGACACCTCAGCCAGATCCTAATGCTCTTCCTTCGCATGGTTGATCGTGTATTTGGGGATGGCGACGGTAAGGTCCTCTTCCGCGACGATCGCCTGGCAGCTCAGGCGGGATTGGGCTTCCAGCCCCCAGGCGCGGTCGAGCAGGTCGTCCTCGGACTCGTTCGCTTCGTTCAAGGATTCGAAACCCTTGCGCACGATGCAGTGGCAGGTGGTGCAGGCGGCGCTCATGTCGCATGCATGTTCTATTTCAATGCCGTTGGCCAGCAGGGCCTCGCAAATTGTGGTGCCAGCCCGCACCTCCAGCTCGGCGCCTTCGGGCGCCAGCTCGGCATGCGGGAGTACGGTGATTTTTGGCATATCGGATTCCAGGCGCTCAGCAAGCTGATGCGGGTTTTGCCGGCGATTCCTTGCGAGCGCTCCGCAGCACGGCGCCGCCGCGCGCGGCGGGCTCCTGTTCTTTTTCGTCCGGCTGCTCAAGGGTGTGCAGGATGGGGCAATTCGGCCGATCGTCGCCCGCGCAACAGCGGATCAGCGCCTCGAGCGTGTCGGCCATCTGCCGCATGCTTTCGATGCGCCGGTCCAGTTCAGCCAGGTGTTCCTGGGCTACGTGCTTGACGTCCGCGCTCTGGCGCGACTGGTCGTGCCAGAGGCTCAGCAGATCCTTGGTCTCGGCGACTGAAAAGCCTAGGTTGCGGGCACGGCGGATGAAGTGCAGCCGGTGAACATCGATCCGGCTGTAGGCGCGGTAGCCGGACGAGTTCCGCTGCGCCACGGGTATCAGGCCGATCTGCTCGTAATAGCGGATCATTTTTGCCGATACCTTGGAGGTCTTGGACGCTTCGCCGATGTTCATGGGAGTCTCCTCGCTCAAAGGAATGGGTAGAGGCATGAGAGAAGACTAGAGCTTTCCAACATGGGAAGGTCAAGCATGCCGCCGGCCGGGGAGGGGCCGGTCCGGCTGGTTACTGTGGCGTAAAAAAAACATCGGCGTGCATGTCCTGGACGTTCAGTCCGCGCTCGAACGCCAGCGCCATCGCCGCTTCCACCATCGCCGGGGGGCCGGCGACATAGGCTTTCCAGCCTTTCAAGTCCGCGAGGTCTGCGCCGGCGGCTTGCGTGACGAAGCCGGTCCGGTATGGCGTGGCATGCGCCTCGGACAACACGGGCACAAAGCTCAGGTTGGCGTGGCGGCGTGCCAACGCCTCGAAATGCTGGACGAAGTAAAGATCCCGTTCCGTGCGCGCGCCGAAGTAGACATGAATCGGCTGGCTCATGCCGTGCGCGAGCGCGGTTTCGACAATTGAGTTGATGGGGGCCAATCCCGAACCTCCCGCGATGCAGAGCATCGGTCCGGAATGTTCATCGCGCAGATGCGAGGAGCCGAGCGGCGCGCGCAGCGCCACGCGTTCACCAGGTTGCAGCGTGGCGTGGACATAGCCCGACGCGACCCCGCCCGGAACACGGCGGATGTGGAATTCCAGTTCGCGATCGCCTGGCCTGTTGGCCATCGAGTAGCTGCGCGCCGGCGACGGCCCGAACCTGATGTCGGCATACTGCCCGGCGGCGAACGGCAAGGTATTCGTTGCTTCAGGTCGGATCCTTACGCGCATGATGTCGTGCGTCAGTTCGTCCATGGCAACGACGGTCCCTTCCACATTCTGGATTGGCGCCGCGGCGGCTTCGTCGTTGCCCAGCCATGCCACCGCCACATCGCTCTTCGGAACCGCGCGGCACGCCAGGATGAAGCCGCAGCGCGTTTCTTCTTCCGTCAACGCGTAGCGCGAGTGCGGCAGCATTTCCACCGCGCCTTCGATCAGGCGCGATTTGCAGCTGCCGCAGCGGCCCGATCGGCAGCCGTGCGGATAGGCAACGCCATTCTGCAGTGCTGCTTCGAGTATGGTCTGGCCGTCCGGAACCGGCAGCCTGGCTCGCGCCTGCCGGATGTCCACCGTTCTACTGCTCATTGGGTTGCTCCAGATACTTCGGGTTGGTATGGAACGGCATCGAGATGCCCTCTGCCGTTCAGACGGCGGTCCCAATCTATTGCTTCCAACAGTTGCAAGGTCAATAGCCCGCCGCATCCGCCAGCGCATGCTTGACCTTCCTGTCGTTGGAATCCCTAGCCTTGCCGAATTTCTGCAGAGCGCTTCGGAAGGGCCGAAGCCCTGCCGTACAGAAGGGGCATGTCGATGCGTCGAAAATTCAGAATCGTTGTAGTGGCTGGAGCCATCGCGGCGGCCGGAACCATTGCGTGGGCGGCCGGTGATGCGTCCGGAGATGAAAGCAAGCCGCCGCCTTCCGCGGGCGCGCCGATGGCGCCTCAGGTTCCGGTCGCCGAAGTGATCCAGCGTGTCATCGCGCCATCGACCGACTTCACCGGATATCTGGCGGCTCCAGAATCCGTCGAATTACGCTCGCGGGTCAGCGGCGCGGTAGATGCCGTCAGCGTTCCCGAGGGCAGCCTGGTGCGCAAAGGACAGCAGCTGTTCCAGATCGATCCGCGGCCATTCCAGGTGGCGCTCGACACAGCCGCGGCGCAGTTGCGCCAGGCCGAGGCGCTGGCCAGCCAGGCCCAGGCTGACTTCGACCGCGCCCAGCGGCTGGTGGCGACCGGCGCGGTGTCGCGCAAGACCTATGACGACGCCGTGTCCGCGCGCAACGCCCGCCAGGCGGAGATCCTGGTGGCCAAGGCAGCCGTGGCGGCGGCGCGGCTCGATCTGTCCTACGCGCGCATCACGGCCCCGATATCAGGTCGCGTCGACCGGATCATGGTGACCGAAGGCAATCTGGTCAACGGCGGGGCGGGGGGCGCGGCCAACCTGCTGACCACGATCGTTTCGATCGACCCGGTGCACGTGTACTTCGACATAGACGAAGCGACCTACCTCAACGCCGTGAGGCTGGCCCGGCCAGACTCCCAGGGCGGGAAGGCGTCGCTGCCGGTCGCCGTGGCGCTCGCGACGGACCAGGGCTTTCCCCACAAGGGCACGCTGGATTTCGTGGGCAACCAGATCGACCGCGGCACAGGCACCATCCGCGCCCGCGCCGTCGTGCCGAATCCCGATGGCCTGTTGGCCCCGGGGCTGTTCGCGCGTGCCAGGCTGACGACCGGCGCCGAGCGCGCAGCCATTTTGGTCGATGATCTGGCGGTGGGCACGGACCAAGGGAAAAACTACGTCCTGGTCGTGGGAGCCGACAATCAGGCCCAGTACCGCGCGGTGCAGCTGGGCCAGATGGTCGATGGGCTGCGCATGATCAGTTCCGGCTTGCAGGCTGGTGAGAGGATCATCATCAAGGGGCTGGTACGCCCCGGCATGAGCGTCACGCCGCGTATGGTGCCCATGCAGCAGGTAGCCGCTGCGGAGGCCCGCCCATGAAGTTCCCTCATTTCTTCATTGCGCGGCCAATCTTCGCCATCGTCCTGTCGTTGCTGATGCTGTTGGCGGGCGGCATCGCGTTCTGGCAGTTGCCGCTGAGCGAGTATCCCGCCGTCACCCCGCCCACGGTACAGGTGACGGCAAGCTATCCCGGCGCCAATCCGGAAGTGATCGCCGATACCGTGGCGGCCCCGCTGGAACAGGTGATCAACGGCGTGGAAGGCATGCTGTATATGAGTTCCCAGATGGCCGTCGACGGCCAGATGGTGCTCACCATTGCCTTCAAGCAGGGAACGGACCCGGACATGGCGCAGATCCAGGTGCAGAACCGGGTCTCGCGCGCCTTGCCGCGCTTGCCGCAGGAAGTGCAGCGCATCGGGGTGGTAACGCAGAAGACCTCACCCGACGTGTTGATGGTGGTGCATCTGGTTTCGCCGGAAAAACGCTACGACTCGCTCTATCTATCGAACTTCGCCATCCGGCAGGTGCGCGACGAACTCGCGCGCCTGCCCGGCGTGGGCGACGTGCTGGTCTGGGGCGCCGGCGAGTACTCCATGCGCGTCTGGCTGGACCCCACCAGCGTCGCCGCGCGCGGCCTGACCGCCAGCGACGTGGTTGCGGCCCTGCGGGAGCAGAACGTGCAGGTCGCCGCGGGGTCGGTGGGCCAGCAGCCGGATACCACGGCGGCCTACCAGGTGACGGTCAACACGCTGGGGCGTCTGACCAGCGCGGAGCAGTTCGGCGACATCGTGGTGAAGACGGGCGCGGATGGCCAGGTTACCCGGCTGCGCGACGTTGCCCGCGTTTCGCTGGGGGCGGATGCCTACACCTTGCGCAGCCTGATCGATGGCGAATCGGCGCCCGCTCTGCAGATCATCCAGAGTCCCGGCGCCAACGCCATCGACGTCTCCAATGCGGTGCGCGGCAAGATGCAGGAGCTGCAACAGAGCTTCCCGCAGGATGTGGAATACCGGATCGCCTACGACCCCACCGTGTTCGTGCGCGCCTCGCTGCAATCGGTGGCGGTCACGCTGCTGGAGGCCATCCTTCTCGTCGTCATCGTGGTGGTGCTGTTCCTGCAGACCTGGCGCGCGTCCATCATTCCCCTGGTGGCCGTGCCCGTGTCGCTGGTGGGGACCTTTGCGCTGATGCACATGTTCGGCTTTTCGCTCAACACGCTGTCGCTGTTCGGCCTGGTCCTGTCGATCGGCATCGTGGTGGACGACGCCATCGTGGTGGTTGAAAACGTGGAGCGGCACATGGCCCTGGGCGAATCCCCAAGGCAGGCCGCGATCAAGGCCATGGACGAGGTGACGGGGCCGATTATTGCGATCACCTCGGTGCTGGCGGCAGTCTTCATTCCGTCGGCCTTCCTGTCCGGGCTGCAGGGCGAGTTCTATCGCCAGTTCGCGCTGACCATCGCGATTTCGACCATACTCTCCGCCATCAACTCGCTCACCCTGTCGCCCGCGCTTGCGGCCATCCTGCTCAAGCCGCATCACGACGCGGCCAAGGCCGACTGGCTTACGCGCATCATGGGCCGGGCGCTGGGCGGCTTCTTCCGGCGCTTCAATGTCTTCTTCGACAGCGCCTCGAATGCCTACGTCGGAACGGTGCGCCGGGCGGTGCGCGGCAGTGCCATCGTGCTGCTGCTGTACGCCGGCTTCGTCGGCCTGACCTGGCTGGGCTTTCACCAGGTGCCGAACGGATTTGTGCCGGCCCAGGACAAGTACTTCCTGGTGGGTATCGCACAGTTGCCCAGCGGCGCTTCGCTCGACAGGACGGAGGCGGCGGTGAAGCAGATGTCCGAGATCGCGCTGGCCGAACCGGGCGTGGAGAGCGTGGTTGCCTTCCCCGGGCTTTCGGTCAACGGTCCGGTGAACGTGCCGAACTCGGCGCTGATGTTCGCCATGCTCAAACCCTTCGATGAACGCCAGGATCCTTCGCTTTCCTCCAACGCCATCGCCGGAAAGCTGATGGGCAAGTTCAGTCAGATTCCGGACGGGTTCCTCGGTATCTTCCCGCCGCCTCCCGTGCCGGGCCTGGGGGCCATGGGCGGCTTCAAGCTGCAGATAGAGGACCGCGCCGGATTGGGGTTCGAGGCGCTGGCGCAGGCGCAGGGTCAGATCATGGCGAAGGCCATGCAGGCTCCCGAGCTGGCGAACATGCTGGCCAGCTTCCAGACCAACGCGCCGCAGTTGCAGGTGGACATCGACCGCGTCAAGGCCAAGTCCCTGGGGGTATCGCTGACGGACGTGTTCGAGACTCTGCAAATCAATCTGGGATCGCTCTACGTCAATGACTTCAACCGCTTCGGGCGCACCTACCGGGTCATGGCGCAGGCCGACGCGCCGTTCCGCATGCAGGCCGACGACATCGGGATGCTCAAGGTGCGTAACGACAGTGGCGAAATGATTCCCCTGAGCGCCTTTGTGACGCTGACGCGCGGGTCCGGGCCGGACAGGGTCATCCGCTACAACGGCTTTCCGTCGGCGGATATCAGCGGCGGTCCCGCGCCGGGATATTCCTCGGGGCAGGCGACGGACGCGATAGAACGCATCGTCCGCGAGACCTTGCCCGAAGGCATGGTCTACGAGTGGACGGACCTCGTCTACCAGGAGAAGCAGGCTGGGAATTCAGCGTTGTACATCTTCCCATTGGCGGTGCTGTTGGCCTTCCTCATTCTTGCCGCCCAGTACAACAGCTGGTCGCTGCCGTTCGCCGTGCTGCTCATCGCGCCCATGGCATTGCTTTCGGCGATAGGCGGGGTCTGGCTGTCCAACGGCGATAACAACATCTTCACGCAGATCGGCTTTGTGGTGCTGGTCGGCTTGGCCGCCAAGAATGCCATCCTGATCGTGGAATTCGCCCGCACCAAGGAGGACGAAGGCGCCGATCCGCTGGCGGCAGTGCTGGAGGCTGCCCGGTTGCGCCTGCGCCCCATCCTGATGACCTCATTCGCTTTCATCGCCGGCGTGGTGCCGTTGGTGCTGGCCACAGGCGCCGGGGCGGAGATGCGCCATGCCATGGGTATCGCAGTGTTTGCGGGAATGGTTGGCGTGACCCTGTTCGGCCTGTTGCTCACGCCCGTGTTTTACGTCGTGGTGCGCAAATTGGCGCTGCGACGGGAAGCCCGCCGGGCCGCGACCCGCTCGGCCAAGCAACACGCATGATGGCCAGGAGGAATAACGACATGAAGCATCTTTACACCCGCTCCCGGCGCTGCCTGAAGCTCGCGCCGCTGACGCTTGCGGCCGCGTTGGCCGGCTGCTCCCTGGCGCCGAAGTACGAACGCCCCGCTGCGCCAGTCGACGCGACCTATTCTTCGGATGCCGAGGATGCGCGGCACGAGCCCGATGCGATGGCCGCGGCCGACATAGGATGGCGCGACTTTTTCCGAGATCCGCTCTTGCAGCAATTGATAGAAATCTCGCTGCACAACAATCGGGACATGCGCCGCGCCGCGCTCAACGTCGAAGCGGCGCAGGCGCTGTACCGAATCCAGCGCGCCGCGATGCTGCCGAACCTGAGCGTCTCGGCCAGTGGCGCATCCGAGCGCATTCCGGGCGACCTTGGCGCCACGCAGGACGGCCAGGTCTCGAAGCGCTATGACGTGGCCGGCGTGACGACCGCCTGGGAACTGGACCTTTGGGGCCGTATCCGCAGCCTCAGCGATCAGGCCTTGGCCACATATCTGGCACTGGAGGAGAACCGGATCGCCACGCAGCTGAGTCTGGTTGCCGAAGTGGCCAATGCCTACCTCACGCTGCGCGCCGACCAGGAACTGTTGCGGCTGACGGAAGACACGCTGGCCACGCAAAAGCGTTCGTATGATCTGACGGCCGATCTGGCTGCGGCCGGCAACTCGACGCAGCTCGACCTGCGTCTGGCCGAGATTGCGTTGCGTAATGCGGAGGCCAGCCGGTCCGCCTACACGCGACAAGTAGCCAGGGACCGCAACGCGCTGGTGCTGCTCCTGGGACAGCCGCTGACGCCCGAGTTGTCCAGCCAGCTGGACGCGGCAACGACGCTGCCAGACGGTATCGTTCCATCGGATTTGCCGACCGGACTACCCTCCGAGTTGTTGGTCCGACGGCCCGACATACGCGCGGCGGAGCAGATGCTGCGCGGCGCCAATGCCAATATCGGCGCGGCGCGCGCCGCTTTCCTGCCGGCGATCAGCCTGACGGGCTCGGCGGGAACCGCCAGCGCCTCTCTGGACGGCTTGTTCGACTCCGGGTCGCGGGCCTGGGCATTCCTGCCGCACATCACGCTGCCCATTTTTCGGGGAGGCGCCTTGTTGGCCAACCTGGACGTGGCGCATGTAAAGAAGCGGGTGGAAATCGCCAACTACGAGCAGGCCATTCAGGTGGCATTCCGCGAGGTGGCCGATGGCTTGGCGGGCAAGCGCACGCTTGACGACCAAATCCGTTCGGAGCAGTTGGCGGTGACGGCAAGCCGCAGCGCTTATGAGCTGGCGGAACTGCGGTTTCAGGAGGGCGTGGACGACTATCTCACCTTGCTTGAGGCCTATCGCTCGCTATACGGCGCGCAACAGATCCTGGTGCGCACGCGCCTGACGCGCCTGAACAACCTGATCGACCTCTACAAGGCGTTGGGTGGAGGTTGGTCCGAGCATTCGGCGCGCATGCCCGCCGGGGCATAGGGTCCGCCAAATGTCGCCAGGCCCTGGAGGACATAGCCAGTCCCCGGGCTTGGGCCGCCGCGTCAAAGCGGCGGCCCAAGCCTTGTCCGCGGCGACCGGGCAGCGATGCTGCTACACGGCCTGCTTCCAGGCGCGCAATTTCGACAGCCCATTGGCATAAGCCATGCAAGTCAGAATCTGGAGTTGGCCGCCCAAGGTCCCAGTTCCTGCGCCCGAGGGCGCGAAGAGGGCGGCGTCCGTATGCCGCGCTACGCTGCTGACCACGCGTTCCTGCCCCAGACGGGTCAGTTCATGCAGCCTGTGCAGGCTGCTGCCGTTGAAGTCGCGTCGGAAGCCGTGGGTCAGGCGGCAGAATCTGTCCAGCATCGCTTCCCTGCTGTAGAAGGGGGAGCCGGCATCTCCTGCCCCTGCGGCGGCGAACTGCAGGATCATCGTGTTCCAAAGAATGAGGTCGACCAACACGGTGGCGGCATCGATAGGCATGCGATGAGCATGTCTCACCTCGGCCGTCCTTCGGTAGAGGCTCGCGCGTATGGTGGCCGCCTCGACGCGGAATTGCCTGTGCCGGTCGCGGAGGTTACACAGCAGCTCTTGCCTGGATGCGGGTAGTTTCATCGGATCTTTCCACCAAGTCGTCGCGGATCGGGCCGTCGGATTGAGTCTGACGGGTTGGCGCGCCTCGGGCGTGGTGCCGGCCGCAGGAAAGCGGGCAGGGAGCGCATACGCCCGGGGCCAAGGCGGAAATCCTGGGGTTTTCCACCGTTGGAATGTCAATGCCGAACGAAAATCGCGCAGCGCCTGCGGAAATCCGCACGATGGGTCTAAAATCCGCACACGTTTCGATCCGCCCCTGCGCAAGCGGCAGGTCCCTCGCACGTAACATCCCCACGCCATTGCAGCCAACCATCGGTCAGACTTCCGCTTCCACGCCGCCAAGTTCGTCCTATACCGCCCGCATCCATCAGGTGCAGGTCGACGCATTGCGCCGAAGCTTTCCGTTCGCCCTGGCCGGGTCGCTGATCAGCGCCTGTTTTTCCGCATTCGCCTTGGTCGGCGTGCTGCCCCACCACGAGATCCTGCTGTGGCTGGGCGCCACGTTGGCCGTGGGCGTGCTGCGCTGGGCCGCCGTGGTGGCGTACGACCGCCATCGCGCCGACCCGTCAGCGGCGCAGCGCTGGGTGCGCCGCATGCTGGCCGGGAATCTGTGCTCCGGCATTCTGTGGGGGCTACCCCTGGCCTACTGGACGTTTTTCGTCCCGCTGGAGTACCAGCTGTTCTTCATCGTCATCCTGTTCGGACTGGGTACGGGCGCCATCTATTCGAACTACATGATGCTGCCGGTGATGTACGCGTTCGAAGTGCCGGCTTTCGCGCCGATGTTCATCGCGCTGGCGGCGCAGCCTTCCGCCATCCATCTGGCGCTGGTGACGGGCGGCCTGGCATATCTGGTCGCGACCCTGGCGTTCATCCATCGCATGAACCGCACCCACCTGGACGCGTTGCGGCTGGGTTATGAAAACCTGGCGCTGCTGGAACAGGTGCGCCAGGAGAAGATAGCGGCCGAACGCAGCGATCTGGAGAAGTCCCGCTTTCTTGCTGCGGCCAGCCACGACCTGCGCCAGCCCGTGCATGCGGTGAACTTGTTCCTGGGCTTGCTGGCGAACGAACCCCTGTCCCGGCACGGGCGCTATCTGGTCGACAACATCACCAGCGCGCTGTCGGCGATGGGCCATCTGTTCGACGCGCTGTTGAATCTGTCGCGGCTGGACGCCGGCGTCATCGAGCCTCGTTTCGAGACGTTCAGGATGCAGCCGCTGCTGGACCAGCTCAAGGCCGAATACGCGCCGCAGGCCAGCGAGAAGGGGATACGGCTGCGGGTGCGCGCGTGCGCGGCCAGCGTGCGGTCGGATCCCGTGCTGCTGGAGCGCATGCTGCGCAATCTGATCAGCAATGCCATCGTGCACTCCGACGGCGGCCGCGTCCTGGTGGGCTGCCGCAGGCGCGGAAGCCGATTGCGCATCGAGGTCTGGGACAACGGCCCGGGGATTCCCAAGGCCGAGCAGGAGCGCGTCTTCTGGGAGTTCCATCAACTGGCCAATCCCGAGCGCGACCGCAGCAAGGGCCTGGGCTTGGGCCTGGCCATCGTGCGCCGCACCGCCAGGCTGCTGGCCCACGAACTGGCGCTGCGCTCGGAAGAAGGCCGCAGCACGGTGTTCGCGGTCACGGCGCCGCTGTCGGATCCGGCCGCGGCAGGCCTTTCGATCACGGATGCCAATGTGGGACTGCCCCGGGCGCCTGCAAGTGAAGACAGCCTGCGCGGCAAGCTGGCGCTGCTGGTGGACGACGACGCGCAGAACCTGGCGGGCCTGTCGATGCTGTTCGAAAGCTGGGGCTGCCGCGTCATCGCCGCGACCAGCGGCAATGCACTGTTCGAGCGCGTGCTGCCGCTGGCTGAAACGCCGGCCCTGATCGTCACGGATTACCGGCTGCGCGAACACGAGACCGGCATTCACGTAATCGAAAGGCTGCGCGAGGAATACAACGATCCCGATCTGCCTGCCTTGCTGGTCAGCGGCGATACCGATCCGGCGCGCCTGACCGAGGCTGCCGCGCGCGGCGTGCCGCTCTTGCACAAGCCCGTGCAAGTCCAGGCTTTGCGCGAGCACGTGACGGGCCTGCTGCATGCCAGGGAAGCAGCGCCCCTTCCCGGAGATGCCGAATGACGGCAGTGTTATTGGTCGACGACCACGCCATGTTCCGCGAAGCGCTGGTGATGGCGCTGGGCCAGGGCGTGGCCGGCCTGGAGATCCATCCCGCGGCCAGCGGCCAGGAAGCGCTGGAGATACTGGATCGGCATACGGCGATCCAGCACGTCATCATGGATTTCTACCTGCCCGACATGGCTGGCGCCGACTTGCTCAAACGCTTGCGTCAGCGCCGGTCGAAGTTGCGCATCCTGGTGCTGTCGGCCTCGCAAGATCCCGAGGACATGCGCCGCGCGCTGGAGGCCGGCGCGCAGGGCTTCCTGAACAAGTCCGCCAGCTGCCAGGAGCTGGCCGCCGCGCTGGAAGCGGTCAACGAGGCGGCGCCGCCGCAGCGCCGCGCGCTGTCCGCAGGCGACCAGGACGAAGCAGCCTTGCTGCGCGCGCTGACGCCTCGCCAGGTCGAGGTGCTATGCCTGATGTGCGACGGACTGCGCAACAAGGAAATCTCGGAACGGCTGAACATGACCGAAAAGACCGTCAAGACGCATGTGTCGGCCATTCTGGGCACCCTGGGCGTGCTCAATCGTACGCAGGCGACGCTAGTGGCGCGGCGCGGCGGCGTGTTCGGGAAGCCGGCATAGGCGGCAGCCCGCTGTCGCTGGCCACCTTGCCGGCTACCAGCGAGATCTCGCGTCCGGCCGTCGCAATCGTGTCGGGGCGATGCGCCACGATCACGCGCGCGGTGCGTGCGCATCGGTCTTTGGCCGGCAGGGAGATTGCGCTTGCGCTCAGAAGCTCGCCCGGCCCTCGCCCATGCGCGCGCCCGTCACCATCTCCGTCACCCAGTTGACCAGGATCGAGGTATACGCGCGTTGCGCCGGCTTTTCCGTCAGCGCGTGATCGGCGCCGTCGATGATGCGGTGGGTCAATGAGTGCGAACGGCGGAAGGCCGATCGGTAGCTCATGATGGTGGAGTGCGGGATATAGATGTCGTGCTCCGCTTCCACCAGCAGCACGTCGCCGGAGAATTCCGTGCAAGCCTTCAGCGCGCGGTTTTCTTCCGGCGGCACGTAGGCGCTGCGGTAGGCGCGCAGCGTGTCGCGGTTGAGCTGGTTCTTGGGCACCAGCCATTCGTCGTCGCGATACAAGGCGGGGACATGCAACGCAAGCCAGCGCACCCGGCGCAGCGTGCAGAGCAGGGCGGCCAGATAGCCGCCGTAGCTGCTGCCCACTACGGCGATGGAACCGGAGTCCAGCGCGGGGTGGAGCGACAGCCTGTCGTAGGCCGCCACCACGTCGCGCAGATTGTCCTCGCGGGTCACCTGTAGTTGCTGGGCCCGGGTGCCCGCATGACCGCGCAGGTCGAAGGTCAGGCAGACACAGCCCAGCGCGGCGATCCCCTTGGCCCGGGACAGGTCAAATTCCTGGCTGCCGCCCCAGCCGTGGATAAACAGCACGCCAGGGACCTTGTCCTGCGGAGTGAGAAAGGTCGCCTCGAGCGACACGTCGTCGACTTCCAGAGCGGTAGGGGTGCTATGCGCCGCCATCTTGCGCCTCCAGGATGCCTCCCGATTTGCTGATCTGGCCGATGGCGCTGTCGACCCCGTGGAACACCAGCCGTTGCGCGATTGGCACGGGTTCGCCGGCGCCGTAGCGTTCGCGGGTCTCGGCGCGCACTTCCATCAGCGCCGGTGACAGCGCGAAGGCCTGCATGGCGGCCAGTTCGGCCAGACTGGCGCCGCCAGCGCGCCAGGATTGCTCCAGCACGCCGGCGCGCGCGCCGCCGTCCGCCGCGCGCCCGATCGCCACGTCGTAGTTGCGCCGCGATGCGATCAATTGCGGATAGGCGGCCCAGGCTGCCGTGTCATAACGGCACGCCAGCTCGATGGCGCGTCGCTCATCCGCGCGAAGATCCAGCGCGCGCAGGGCGTCAAAACCGCCGCGCGCCACGCGCAGCTCGGACCCGCCGTACACCTGGCAGCCCTGATTGTCGTCGGTCAGCGATTGGGTGCCCACGTAGGCGATCTCCATCTGGCCCACTTTCGACCAGCCCACGCTATACGTTTCGATTTCCTCCAGGTCTTCTTCCAGCACCAGACCCAGGCGCTGCATCAAGCGCGGGGATTGCTCGGCCAGGGCAGCCCGCAGCGCATCCAGGCTCCTGACCACGACCTGTCCGCGACCCGCCGTGGCGTCCGCGGGCTTCACGCGTACCGTGCCGCGTGCGAGCAAGCGTCGTCCTGCGGCCAGGGCGTCTTCGGGGCAAAAGGCGGTATAGCCTTCCAGCACGGCGTCGCCCAGCATGTCCGCCAGTGTCATGGACCAGCTGGCAGGGCGGGAGGCCTGCGGCCCCACCAGTCCGTGGCTGATGGATTTGGTGGCCACGAACGCATGCGGCGCCACGCCGCCGTAAAGGTCTGTCTCGCTGACGATGCCCAGCACGGCGGCGCGCCTGGCGCCTATGATGGTGCGATCAGGCACATAATAGGGAACCACCCCGCCGCCGTGGCGGCTGGGTCGGTAATCGGGCACGTAGCGTCCGCCCAGCAACGCCGCCAGTCGGGCGGCTTGGGCATCGAGTGATGCCACCTCGTGTTCGGAGGCCCGCGCGCGCCGGGGAAAAGCCGCCACGATGCCTTCCGAGCGGGAATCGGGTAGGGATGTCATGGCAGGCAACTCAGCAAGCGGCGTGCCTGTGCAGGAATCGCGGTCCGGGGAGCCGGCGGCGGCGCAGTCAGGCGCGGGCCGGGCGTCGGGCATGGAAGTTGCTGCTCTGCGTTTTCCGCCGTGGCGATGGCTGCCGTTGTGGTGGCATCCGAAGCCGCGGCGAGAGCGCGTGCACATCACCTAGGAGAAATTCTCATGGCCACGCGAACCATCTGGAAGGGCGCGATCACCTTCGGCCTGGTCCACATCCCCGTGGGCTTGCATACCGCCACGACGGAATCGGGCGTGGATTTCGATTGGCTGGACCGCCGGTCGATGGACCCCGTCGGCTACAAGCGCATCAACAAGCGCACGGGCAAGGAGATCGAATCCAAGGACATCGTCAAAGGGGTCGAATACGAGGATGGCCAGTACGTCATCATCTCCCCCGAGGAGATCGCGGAGGCCTATCCGCGCACGACGCAAACCATCGAAATCCAGCAATTTGTCGAATCGGCCGAAGTCTCGTTCGTCTACCTGGAGCGGCCGTATTACATCGCCCCGATCAACAAGGGGCAGAAGGTGTACGCGCTGCTGCGCGACACGCTGGTGAAAAGCGGCAAGATAGGCATCGCCAAGGTCGTGATCCAGACCAAGCAACATCTGGCGGCATTGATTCCCATGGGAGACGCGCTGGTCCTGAATCTGATGCGTTGGGGCGACGAGGTGAAGTCCGTGGAGGGACTGGATCTGCCCAAGGCCGGCGCCAAGAGCATGTCGCCCAGCGCGTCCGAATTGAAGATGGCCAAGATGCTGGTGGACGAAATGTCGGCAGAGTGGGATCCGGCCGAATACCAGGACGAATTCAAGGCGGCCATCATGGGACTGGTGGAACAGAAGGCCCAGGCGGGCAAGACCGAAACCGTGATCGCGCCGCAGGAGGAAGCGCCTGCGTATGCGGATAACGTGATCGATCTGACGGACCTGTTGCAGCGCAGCTTGCGCGGCGGCGCGTCCAAGGGGCGCGCCAAGGCCGAGGCCAAGCCCGCCAAGAAAGCCGCGCCGCGTAGTTCCGCTGTGAAAAAGGCGCCTGCGAAGAAGGCCGCCAAGAGCGCCAGGCAGGCGAGAAAGGCGGCCTGAAAATGGCGGACAGCCTGAAGAAATACCGCGAGAAGCGCAATTTCGCCGTCACGCCGGAACCGGCGGAAGGCGGTGAATCAGGCGGCGCAGACCTGGTGTTCGTCATACAAAAGCACTGGGCCAGCCGCCTGCACTATGACTTCCGCCTGGAGCTCGATGGCGCGATGAAAAGCTGGGCGGTGCCGAAAGGGCCGTCGTTCGATCCCTCCGTCAAGCGCATGGCGGTGCAGGTCGAAGACCATCCCATCGCGTACAACCAGTTCGAAGGCACCATCCCCGAGGGGCAGTACGGGGCCGGCAAGGTGATCATCTGGGACGAGGGGCGCTGGACGCCTATAGGCGATCCGCGCAAGGGATACAAGACAGGCCATCTGAAGTTCACGCTCGACGGCGTGAAGCTGCGCGGGCGCTGGGCGCTGATCCGCATGAAGGGGAAAGAGAGCGATCGCCAGCCGCCCTGGCTGCTGATCAAGGAAAACGACGAGTACGCGCGGCCAGACCGGGATTTCAGCGTCGTGGATGAGATGCCGGACAGCGTGGTGCCGCTGCGCACGAAGAAGAAGGCGGCTGTGCGCAGCAAACCGCAAGCCCGCGCTGTGAATGCAACAGAATCCGCCGCGGCCTTGCCGGGCAAGGCCGCTCCCCTGCCCGCGTCGCTCAAGCCTCAGCTGGCCACCCTGGTCGACGGCGTGCCGCGGGGCGCGGACGACTGGTCCTATGAAATGAAGTTCGACGGCTACCGGATCCTGGCCAGGCTGGATGGCGGCAGCGCGAAGCTGTACACGCGCAACGGCCACGATTGGACAGCCAGGATTCCGCGGCTGGCCCAGGAGCTGGCGGCACTGGAGATCGCCAATGCCTGGATCGACGGCGAGATCGTCGTGCTGACGCGCGAAGGCGTGCCCAGCTTCCAGGCCTTGCAGAACGCCTTCGATGCCGCGAGCACGGCGGATATCGTCTTCTACGCCTTCGACCTGCCCTACGTCGCGGGACGCGACCTGCGCGACGAGCCTCTCAGGCTGCGGCGGGACCTGCTGCGGCAGGTCATCGCCAGGTGCAAGGGCCAGCACGTGAAGTTCAGCGAGGCCTTCGATAAGCCGCCGGCAGACCTGGTCGCTTCGGCCTGCAAGCTGGGCCTGGAGGGGATCATCGGCAAGCGTCTGTCCGCGCCCTATTTGTCGCGCCGCACGGACGACTGGATCAAGCTCAAGTGCACCAAGCGCCAGGAATTCGTCATCGTGGGCTACACCGAGCCCAAGGGCAGCCGCCAGGGCTTTGGCGCGCTGCTGCTGGCGGTGCACGAGCCGGATGGCGGGCTGCGCTACGCCGGCAATGTGGGCACGGGTTTCGACGACAGGACGCTGCTGGACCTGCATCGCAAGCTGGCCGGCATTGAACAAGAAACCAGCGCGTTGACCCAGGGCAAGCCGCGCGCCCTCAAGCAGGTCCATTGGGTCCATCCTACGCTGGTGGGAGAGGTTTCGTTCGGCGAATGGACTGGCGACGGCCATGTGCGCCATTCGACCTTCCGCGGGCTGCGGACCGACAAACCCCCCAAGAAGATCACGCGCGAGGTTGCCATGCCGGCTGAAAAGATATCCACCCGCGAACGCCCCGCCAAGGCCTTGAAAGAGGGCGCGGCAACGCCGCCGAAGGGAATGAAACTGTCCAATCCCGACCGCGTCATAGATCCCTCTTCGGGAGCGACCAAGCTCGATCTGGCGCGCTATTACGGGTTGGTGGCGCCACTGATGATGCCGCACCTGCGCGGCCGCCCGGTTTCCTTCGTCAGGGCGCCCGCGGGGATCCAGGGTCAGCACTTCTTCCAGCGGCACTCGGAATCCCCCATCGCGGGGGTGCTGGCGCTGCCTGAACGCCTGTACCTAGAGCATCCGCCGCTCATGGAAATCTCGAACGAAGCAGCGATACTCGCTGCCGCCCAACTGAACGTGGTGGAGTTCCATACCTGGAATGCGATCAAGACCTCGATCGCCAAGCCGGACCGGATGCTGTTCGACCTGGACCCTGGAGAAGGGGTGGATTGGCCCGCCGTGCAGCAGGGCGCGGAGCTGGTGCGCGTGCTGCTTCAGGAGCTAGGCCTGCGCGGCTGGCTGAAGACCAGCGGCGGCAAGGGCCTGCATGTGGTCGTGCCGATCCGCAAGCAATACGGCTGGGACGCCGTGAAGGACTTTTCCGAAGCTATGGTGCGCCATCTGGCGCAAACGCTGCCGAAGCTGTTCGTCGCCAAAAGCGGGCCCAAGAACCGCGTGGGCAAGATATTCGCCGATTACCTGCGCAACGGCTTCGGCGCCACGACCGTGGCGGCCTGGTCGGCCCGGGCCCGGCCCGGCCTGGGCGTGTCCGTACCGGTCCGCTGGGACGAACTGGACGGGCTGAAAGGCTCGGCGCAATGGACCATCGCCAACATCCACACCCGCCTGGATGCGGGCAACGAGCCTTGGGACGATTACGCGCCCCAGGCCATCGGCCGGGCCATGAAACAACTCGGGATCGAACCGAAATCCTGAACCTGAACATGGCCGTCAGCGCGCGCTGACGATTGTTGCCGCCGCGGCAACATCATGGTCCCCTCCGCGGGCCTACTGCCGTTTTGCCGGCAGACCTACGATTTGGGCGTCGTTCAACCCATCGAGGAAGTCACCATGAGTCAACGTCTGAATGCCTTTGCGCAATCGCCCGAACTGTTCAAGAAATTCGTCGAGTTCGGCATGCTCCTGAAGTCCGGCGCGATCGAGCAATCGATCCTGCGCCTGGTCGAAATCCGCGCTTCGCAGATCAACGGCTGCGGCTTCTGCCTGGACATGCATGTGAAGGATGCCAAGATCCACGGCGAAGGCGAACTGCGCCTGCATCACGTGGCGATCTGGCGCGAATCGACCGAGTTTTCGCCGCGTGAACGCGCCTGCCTGGCCTGGACCGAAGCGCTGACCACGCTGGCCGCGCAGGGCGTGCCCGACGAGATCTATGAACGCGTCCGCACGCAACTGTCCGAAAAGGAAATCTCGGACCTCAGCTTCGCCGTCATGGCGATCAATGGCTGGAACCGCCTGAACGTGGGCTTCCGCACCGTGCCGGGTTCTGCCGACAAGGCATATGGCCTGGATAAGGCCAAGTTCAACTAAGGAACCACCATGAAAATCCTGGTTATCGGCGGCACGGGCCTGATCGGCTCCAAACTCGTCAAACTGCTGACTGAGCGCGGCCATGAGGCGATTGCCGCATCGCCCGCCACGGGCGTCAACACCATGACTGGCGAGGGCCTGGACGCCGCGCTCGCCGGCGTCGACACGGTGGTCGACGTCGCCAACTCGCCGTCGTTCGAAGACCGCGCCGTGCTGGAGTTCTTCCAGACCTCGGGGCGCAACCTGTTGGCGGCGGAGGCCCGCGCCGGCGTGCGCCACCACGTCGCGCTGTCGGTGGTCGGCACGCAGCGCCTGGCCGAAAGCGGCTACTTCCGCGGCAAGATCGCGCAGGAAGCGCTGATCGTGGCTGCTGGAATCCCGTACACCATCGTGCATAGCACCCAGTTCTTCGAATTCCTGGGCGGTATCGTGCAGTCGGGGACCGAAGGGGCGGAAGTGCGGCTGTCGCCCGCCTACGTCCAGCCCATTGCGTCGGACGACGTCGCCCTGGCCATGGCCGACGCCACGCTGGCGCCGCCGGTGAACGGCATCGTCGAAATCGCCGGCCCCGAGCGGGTACGCCTGGCCGAGCTGGTGCAGCGCTACATGGCCAAGATCGGTGACGCGCGCCCCGTGCGGGCGGACACCGGCGCGCGCTATTTCGGCGCGCTGCTCGATGACGACACGCTGGTTCCGGGAGCCGGCCCGCGCCTGGGCCAGATCGGCTTCGAAACCTGGTTCAGCCGTTCGGGCGCAAGAAAGTAGCGGCAGGCGCAAGGACCCTCATGAGCAAACTGCGGCCTCCTCCCCAGAGTCTCCTGGACAAGTACCGGGGGAAGGATTTCCATCCCCTGTACACCACCAGCGTGACGGTGCGCGGCGGGGAGGCCGCGCATGGACGCGCCTCCGGCATGGCCATTTCGGACGATGGCGAGCTGATCGTGGAACTGCGCCTGCCGGTGGAGCTGGGCGGCACGGGCGGGGGCACCAACCCCGAACAGCTATTCGCCGCCGGCTATGCGGCGTGCTTCCACGGCGCGCTCAGCATGCTGGCCGAACGCGCCGGCCTGGCCATCTCGGACGCTTCCGTGACGGCCACCATCTCGTTCGGCCGGGACCCCGTCGACGGCTTTTTCGCGCTGACGGCGGACGTCAATATCCACCTTCCGGGCGTGCCCACGCCCATCGCGGAAGAGCTGGTGCGCAATACGGAACGCCTGTGTCCTTACGCCAAGATGGCCCAGGGCGGGATCCAGAGCGTCGTGGCCCTGACCCAATAGCGATCAGGCCTGTTTCGGCAGCAGGCTGTCGATGATCAGCAGGTCCTGCGCGCGGATGCTCTCGGTCATGAAATCGATGAAGACCCGCATGCGGGCGGGCAGGTGCTGGCGGCTGAGAAAGCACAGGTAGTGCCCGCGGTCGTCGGGCGAGTACTGCGGCATGCAGGCGACCAGCGTGCCTGCGCGCAGATGCTCGCAGACCTGGTACGCCGCCATCTGCGCGATGCCATGGCCGTCCAGCACGGCCTGCAGGACCAGGTCGGCATCGTTGAAGGTCAGCATGGCGGGCGGCGCGAACTTGCGCAGATGGCCGCCGACCTTGAATTCCCATTCGAATACGCGGCCGGACGCCAGCAGGAAGTTCACGCAGCTATGGCCGGACAGCTCGTCGACGCTTAGCGGCAGCCCGTGCCTGGCGGCATAGTCGGGCGAGGCGCACAGGATCATCTGCATGGGAATGACTTTCTTGGCGATCACCTGGCTGTCTTCCATGCGGCCATTGCGAAACGACACGTCGACGCGGTCCGTGGTGAAGTCGGTCGGGCCGTCATCCAGCAACAGCTCCACCGAGATGTTCGGATGCGCTTCGCGGAACGCCTTCAGCAGGGGCGCCACGACCTTGCGGCCGAAACCCACGGTGGAGCAGACGCGCACCAGGCCGGAAGGCGGGCCCTCGCGCAGGTCGCGCATGTTGTCCAGTGCCTGGATGATCCGTTCCACGCCGGGATGGCATTGCTCGTAGAAGCGCTGCCCCTCCGCGGTCAGCGAGGTGCTGCGCGTGGTGCGCACGAAGAGCCGCACGCCCAGCTGGTCTTCGAGTTTCTGCACGCTGCGGCTGACTGCCGAACGCCCTATGCCCAGCCGGTCGCCGGCCTTGGCGAAGTTGCCCTCGGCGGCGACCGCCAGGAAGGCCATGACGCCGGCATAGCTGGTGGCAAAGCTGTCGGCCAGGGAGTCCGGGCCGTTCGCGGGAGGGGTGACCGGGGAGGCTGGGATAGGGGTAGGCATGGTGGCAGCGCCGCAAGTTGGTTGATCCTACCTGCTAAGACGTTGCGCTGGACGGTTTTGTGACGCCTCCTTGAAAAAAATGGCCATCCCCGGGCGGGGAGACACCCGGGGATGGCCTGGAAGGGATAAATATCCGTCCCTTATTGAACGGGGATCAGGGCGGGAGCGCCCTTTTTCTTGATCAGCACGACCACGAACTTGGCCGGCTTGGTCTGGCTGGCGTTGCGGCCCACGGTGTGGATGTCGTCCGGCCCTTCGTAGAAGGTCTGGCCAGGGGTCAGCGTCACTTCCTTGCCGCCTTTGACCTGCATGACGATGCTGCCCTCCAGCACATAGACGAAGGCCGAGGCGTCATGGCGGTGCAAGGGGTCGGCGGCCCCGGGCGGGTAGTCGACGACGAGCATGACGGCATCCCGGCCGGGAATGTCGGGCAGGTCCTTGCTCATTACTTCCGTGACGATGGGATCGGCCGGCTTGCCGGCGGGCGCGCCGTGGTGCGATGCAGCATGGGCGGGCTGGCCCAGCAGCGCGCCGGCGGCGATGAAAGACAACGCGAGTTTGGTGAGTTTCGGCATGGCCTGTCCTGAGTGGAGTGGTGACAGGTCCATCGTAGAAGCGAGGGCGGCGCGGCGGTAGGTCCGCGCAAGGGACCACCATGTTGCCCGCGATGCACCAACGCCGGTGCGGGCGGTCTCAGCGTTGCGCCAGGGCGGCCGCGATGCGGGCCAGCTTGTCCGGATTGCGCTGCACCAGCACCCGGGTCAGGCGCTTGCCGTCCGTTTCGTAGGACTGCACCGATTCGAGATCGCCATCGATGAAGCGCAGCAAGGTCCACTGGCCGTTCACCTGGACCACCTCGGTGCGCAACGCGTCGCGGTAGCGGCGCTTGCCGGCGTAGAACAGCTGCGCCAGCCGCTTGCCGCCCACCAGGCTGGCAAAGGCGGTGACCTTGTCGCCGCCGTCGCCGATAAGTTCGGCATCGTCGCTCAGCAGCGCATGCAGGCCGTGGAAGTCGCTGCGGTCCATCGCATCGGCAAAGGTCAGCAGCAGCCGGTGCAGCGTCGCGCGCGGCACGGCCTCGCGCGGGGTGCCTTGGCGCAATTGCTGCTTGGCGCGCCGCACCAGCTGGCGGACCGCGGCCTGGGTCTTGTCCAGGGTCTGCGCGATGTCCTCGTAGTCGGCGTCGAACACTTCGCGCATCAGGAAGGCCGCGCGGGCGTCCGGCGACAGGCGCTCCAGCATGAACAGAAATGCCACTGACACATCGTCGGCCAGTTCATGGATCTGTTCGGGCGTGGAAGGCGCGGCCATCAGCATCGGTTCCGGCAGCCAGACGCCCACGTAGTTTTCCCGTTCCGTGCGGGCAGCGCGCAGGCGGTCGATCGCCAGACGGGTGGTGACGGTGACGAGCCAGGCCTCGGGGTTCTCCAGCGTGGAGCGGTCGGCGCCATGCCAGCGCAGCCACGCATCCTGCACCACGTCTTCCGCCTCGGCCACCGAGCCCAGCATGCGATAGGCGATCGCGTAGAGGCGCGGGCGATGGCGGTCGAACAGGGTCACGGAGCCGGTCATGGTATGGGCCAATGCCTAGCGGAAATGGGGGGGGGGGCGGGAGGGCAGGGTATTTTGCCGCAGCGGCCCGGGCAGGACAAGCCGCGCAAGCCTCTGCCAGCCAGTCCCGGGCGGAGGGGCGCGCCGCGTGCCGCGCGCTACAGCGCGATCACCGAGGCAGGCAGCGCGGGCAGGTTGGCGCTGCCTGCCATCTGCTTCAGATCCCTTTCGATCATGACGCTCAGGCGGCTGATGGGTACGTCGTTGGCGCTGCCCTCGAAGGGATTCTCCGTGCTTTCGCCCACCTGCTCGAGCGAGGTGTAGATCCACGAGATGATTACGCTGAACGGCACCGCCAGCCACGCCATCTGGCCTTGCATGTAGCCGCCGATATCCTGGCCCAGCTGGGCGAATTGGCCCGTCAGTCCGAACGGCAGCGCCACGCAGAAAGAGCGCACGAACAAGGTGTTGATGATGGCGTACTGGCGTGGATACGGAAAATTCTTGATGCGCTCGGCCTGTCCCTGCAGATCCAGCAGTTCCCGGATGCGGCTGTTGAGCTCGGCGTATTCCGCCGCGGTGATGGCGCCTGCATCCAGCAGTCCGCGGACCGCCCGGCCTTGCATTGCCAGCATTTGCGCGGCCTTGTCATCCGTCTGCATCAAACCGGCAATGTCCTGTGCCGGCAGGTAGCGGGAAAGCGCGGACTCCAGGGGCTCGGCGCGTTCCGGGATCACGTACTGCCTGCGGTATTCGGCATTGGGACGGTTGCCGACGGTCTCCCATACGCGGGCCTCGCGCAGCTGGTAGCGCAACGCCGTCAACCAGGCCAGATGCCGCTGCACCAAGGCCGTGCCGCGTTCGGCGTCGCCGACGTAGTTGCGGCTGATCACGCCCCAGTAGCGGCTGGCGCTGACGATGCTCATCCAGACCTTCTGCGCTTCGACCGTGCGCGCATAGGTCTGCACGTTCTTGAAGCCGACGACAAAGGTGGTGGCGGTGCCCAGTAGCGAAACCACCGACAAGGGCAAGGTCAGCCATTTCAGGCCAGCCAGCTGATGGAGCAGCACTGGCGCGAAGCCCAGCGCCAGCAGGACGTAGATCTTCCTGCGGGTCCAGATGATGAACTCGCCCAGGCGATAGGATTTTCCCAGATGCATGATGTCGGCCCCCCGGTCGGCGCGCAGCGGCGCGTCTGGTGTGTATGGGTGCGCTCATCCTAAGAGCGTCGCGCGTGACGCGGTAGGGCCATGCAAGGACGCATGGTGTTGCCGGCGCGACACCAATCATCGTTTCTCCTTCCGAATAAGTGCGGCCCGCGTGACGTGGGCCTGCGTGGCGCGCGTCATGTCCATGCCGCGGCGCATTGGTGCCCGTCGCGCAACAGCGTGCTTCCCGCCGCGTGCCTACCGCGGACCAGACCGCATACCTACCATGCCCTCACTCACTTTGCCGAAACAGGAGTTCCCATGAACGACTCGCACAACCCGGCCCGCCGCAGTCTTCTTGCCGGCAGCGCCATCCTGGCGACGGGGGCATTCGCCATCCGCGCCGAAGCAGCCGCGCAGAGCAACGCGCAATCCAACCGGAGCACGACCATGACCCGCAATACCTTCACCACCAACGACGGTACGCAGATCTACTTCAAGGATTGGGGCCAGGGCCCCGTGGTCACCTTTTCGCATGGCTGGCCGCTGAACGCGGATGCCTGGGACGGGCAGATGCACTACCTGGCGCGCAATGGCTTTCGCGTCATCGCGCATGATCGGCGCGGCCATGGCCGTTCTTCGCAGCCGTCTGCCGGCAACGACATGAACGGCTATGCCGATGACCTGGCGCAGTTGATCGAGGCGCTCGATCTGAAGAACATCACCATGGTTGGCCATTCCACCGGCGGCGGCGAAGTGGCGCGCTATATCGGCCGCCACGGCAGCAAGCGCGTGGCCCGCGCGGTGCTTATCGGCGCGGTGCCGCCGGTGATGTTGAAGTCCGCTGCCAATCCCGAAGGCCTGCCTGTCGAGGTCTTCGACGGCATCCGCGCGGGCGTGGCGGGAGACCGCTCACAGTTCTACAAGGAGCTGGCGGTTCCGTTCTACGGCGCCAACCGCCCCGATGCCAAGGTCTCGCAAGGCATGCTGGACCAGTTCTGGTTGTGGAGCATGCAAAGCGGCCAGAAGAACGCCTACGAATGCGTCAAGGCGTTTTCCGAGACCGACTTCACCGAGGACCTGAAGAAGATCGACGTCCCGACCCTGTTCATGCACGGCGAAGACGATCAGATCGTGCCGGTGCACGACTCGGCGAAGAAGGCCGCGCGCCTGGTCAAGAACGCCAGGGAAATCTATTACCCCGGCGCGCCGCATGGCCTGACCGCCACCATGCAGGACCGCATCAACGACGACCTGCTCGCCTTCATCCGCGCCACCGCCTGAACGGCGCACCTACCTGGAGTTACCGCCATGTTTGCCATTGAAAACACCGAATCCCTCGACCTGGTCCCGTCGCGCTACGCGCTGCAGATCGGTGACATCGACGCCCTGGTCGTGAGCGACGGCGTGCTGCCCCTGCCGACTTCGACCATGGCCACCAATGCCGATCCTGCCGATCTCGCAGCCTGGCTGGAACACATGTTCATGCCTCCGGACGCGTTCGACTGGCCGCTGAACGTGATGGTGGCGCGCAGCGGCGACCAGACCATCCTCATCGATGCGGGGCTGGGCGGGCAGTTCGCGGGCTTTCCGCGCGCCGGGATGTTCCCGCAGAGATTGGAGTCCGCCGGCATCGCGCTGGAATCCGTGACCGACGTGATCATCACGCACATGCACATGGACCACGTGGGCGGGCTGCTCGTGCCGGACGTCAAGGAGCGCTTGCGTCCCGACGTGCGCATCCACGTGTCCGCGACCGAAGTGGCGTTCTGGACGTCGCCGGATTTCTCGCACACCGTCATGCCCAAGCCTGTGCCTGCGGTATTGAAGTCGACGGCTACCAGCTTCTACAACGAGTACCGCGACCGGCTGCGCCTCTTCGACGATCGGCATGAGGTGGCGCCGGGCGTCATCGTGCGCATGACCGGCGGCCATACTCCCGGGCACAGCGTGGTCGACCTGATCTCGGGCGGCGAAAGGCTGACGTTTGCTGGCGACGCCATGTTCCCGGTCGCGTTCGACCATCCCGAATGGCAAAACGGTTTCGAGCACGACCCCGAGGAATCGGCCCGCGTCCGCCTCGGTCTGTTCCAGGAGCTGGCGCAGAACCGCGGGCTGTTGGTCGCCGCCCATCTGCCGTTCCCGTCCCTGGGCCGTGTGGCGGTCGACGGCGACGCGTTCCGCTGGGTGCCGGTCATCTGGGACTTTTAAGCGCGCCGATGCCGGCCGACGAGGCCTGTCGCGTCGGCCGGCGTCTTACCTGTACGAAGGAACATCATCATGAAAAAACTGTTGGGCAAGACTGCCGTCGTCACCGGCGGCAACAGCGGCATAGGCTATGCCGCGGCCGAGGCCTTCATTGCCGAAGGCGCGCGCGTGGCCATCCTCGGGCGCAGGAAAGATGCCGTCGACGCGGCGGTGGCGCAACTTGGAGCGTCCGCCTTCGGCATGGTTGGGGACGTTGCCGACCTGGCCACGCATGACCGCGTGGCGGCAGAAGTCCGTGAACGGTTCGGCGCCGTCGACATCTACATGGCCAACGCCGGCATGAATAACATCGAGCCTTCGACCGCGGTAAGCGTGGACAGCTATGACGTCCAGTTCGACACCAACACGCGCGCCGTGTTCTTCGGCGTCACCAAGGTCCTGCCGCTGGTGCGTGACGGTGGTTCCATCATCATCACTGGCTCCATCGCCAGCGCCAAAGTGCTGGAAAACCATGCGGTCTATGCCGGCTCCAAAGCCGCCATCGAGGCGTTTGCGCGCGCCTGGGCGCTGGAATTCAAGTCGCGCAAGATTCGTTTCAACGTATTGAGCCCCGGTCCTACGGATACGCCCATTCTGGAAAAGCTGGGCGTGGGCGCGGCGCATCGGCCCGCATTCGAACAGGGCATGGCCTCATTGATTCCGCTTGGGCGGCTGGCGCAATCTGCGGAATTGGCGCGCGCCGCATTGTTTCTCGCTTCGGACGACGGCGGGTTCATTACCGGGGTCAATCTGCGCGTCGACGGCGGCATCGCGCTGACTTAACTGGATCATCACTGCCTGGCAGAACGCGGGCGGACGATGGCAGGCGCTGGATCGGAAACGTTTGATTGCCTCTGCGCGTGGCGGATTTCAAATTCAGGCAACGATTGTTTATTGCCGATTCTTCATGATTTGAACAACCGATCCTGTGCAGACGTTCCAGCGCCATACGCGGCTGTCTACCCGCAGGTACTGGATCTGACCAGGTATGCGCCCGTCTGGGCGACGGCAATGTGGATTAATTTTGTTGCAGTGAAACACGCGGAATATTTCGATTATCCAGCATCCTGATCCCGCGTCGATTGGCAAACTCTTACAAGGTTGAAGCACACAAAAAAACACGAAGTTCTGATAGGGTCCATTTATGTGGAAATCTCGGAAAATTCGTTAAAATCAATTGCTTGGGATTATGAGCGGGAGCCTTGTCTCCCGCTTTGTGTTCAGATCCGCAGGTCGCCACCCGCGTCTGCGGTCCACGAAAAAAATGGGTTGACCGGCCGTATTTTTTTCTGGAATCAGCGTTTGCTGGCTAATCCAGTCAGCATTTTGATGCATTGCAGCATCGCAACAACGAAGCCCAGCTCCCTGCAGATTCTGATTCTGATGGCCTATCCCATTCCTGGCGGATTGTCCTGATGCCGGCCGGGGGCTTGGGTTGCGTCTCAGGCTTAGGATATCCACGCATGAATCTCCGGTTTCTGGAAACGTTTGTCCGAGCCGCCAGGCTCAAGAAAATGACCTTGGCCGCGGAAGAACTGCACGCGTCCCAGGCGGCCATCTCTGCCCGCATCGCAGCCTTCGAGGAAGAACTGGGGGTGAGGGTCTTTGTGCGGGAGAAGGGCAAGCAACTGAGCTTGACGCCAGTCGGCGCTGAAATGCTTGGACCCGCGGAAGAACTGCTGGCTCATGCAAGAGCCTTCACCAGCCGGTTCGCGACCACGGACGTACGGCTTACCCAGATCAGCATCGGCCTGAGCGGAACCGTCGCGGAAGCCATACTCGAGCCTATGGCCGCCGCCTTGAGCAGACAATGGCCGAACGTCACCGTGCACCTGCAATCGTTGACCAGTACGGATATACGACAGCAATTGCTTGGGGGGGCGCTCGACATCGGACTGTTGCTGGGCAGCATCGAAGAGCCGACGGTGGTCAACCGGCAATTGCTGGGGCTGGATTACGTCTGGGTCTGCAGCCCGAGCCTGATGCGCGGCGAGGTCGAGCCGTCGATGAATCAGTTGAAGCGGCTGCCTCTGCTGTCCTATCCGGTGGATTCGCTGCTGTACTCCTCGATTGCCAGCTATTTCTCATCTCCGCAGATGCAAGGCTTCAAGTTGATCGTCGTGAGGTCGCTGACGGTCATGCTGCGGCTGGCCGTTGCGGGTGCGGGCTACGCGGTACTGCCGCTCGAACTCATCCGCGGCGAACTCGATTCGGAAAAGCTGGTGCGGCTGCCATTTCCCAGGCCCTTTCCGAAGCAGACCTACTTCGCCGCCTATGTCGACCAGCCTGCGATTCCGTTGCGCGCAGCCATGGCCGACTGCATTTGCGAGGTAGCGCGGCTGGTCTCGGATGGCGTGGCGGACGAGACAACTTTTGCCGCCTGAGCGCAGCCGCGCTTCGGTCTGCGCTGTCTGCCCCTCAGTCCGGTTCGTTGGGGGACGCCGCGATGATCTGCCGCCACGCGATGGCATCGCGCTGTATCGTCTGCGCAAACGCTTCGGGGCCGTCTCCTACCGGTTCCGCAATCTGCCTGGCGAATGTTTCCCGCAACGCGAGTTGGGCCAAGGCCAGTTGCGCGCTGCGGGCGACCTTGGCGCTGATCTCGGGCGGGGTGTCGCGCGGCGCGCAAATGCCGACCCAGCCTTCGAAGCCCAAATCGTCCAGGCCCTGTTCGGCCAAGGTCGGTACGGACGGCATCTGCGGCAGGCGTTGATCCGTGCTGACGGCCAAACCCTTGACACGGCCAGACTCGATAAAGGGCAACGCTGAAATGATGCTGTCCATCATCACGTTCACGCGCCCCGTGGCGAGATCCGCATAAGCCGGCGTGGATCCGCGGTAGGGCACATGCAGCATGTCCAGGCCATTGCGCGCGCTGACTGTCTGGCCCGCAAGGTGGGGCATGGTGTTCTTGCCGCCCGAGGCGTAGCCGTATTTGCCGGGCGCCTGTTTGGCCGCCGCGATGAATTCCTGGAGATTGTTGGCAGATACGGCCGGATCGGCCACCCAGATCGTCGGCGTATCGGCGATGTGGACGACGGGAGCCAGATCCTCGACGCGGTACGGCAAGCCGGGATAAAGCGCTGTCGCCATGACCAGGCTGCTGGTGGAGCAGAGCAGCAGGGTATATCCATCGGGGCGTGCCCGGGCGACGGCCGCCGAGCCTATAGTGCCTCCCGCGCCCGGCCGGTTTTCGATGACCAGCGGCTGGCCCAGTGCCTGGCCCACCGGGCCGGCGATCTGCCGGGCCACTGCATCATTACCGCCGCCGGGGGGGAAAGGCACCACCAGCGTCACGGGTCTGCTTGGCCAGTCGGGGGATTCGGCCGCGTGCGCAGCGGGCGTCAGCGCGCAAGCAAGGAACAGAAGCCCGGCAATGGCGGAACCGTGCAAGGGGAGTCGGCGGATCATGCTGCTTCTTGGTGGCAAGAGTGGGTGGGCGAATTGCGCGCAACCCCGCATGCTGCCGGACATCCTTGCGTTAATGAAGCTAGAAAATACTTATTCAAATCAAAGAAAATTCATAACCTGGCTCGTTGACGACCAGGCGTCGTCGCCGGGCCGAATTGGGCCCGGCACGGTGGATACGCGTTCAATCGTCCAACGCCGGTACGGTCCCGATCTGGGCGAGGATGCGCGGCGATTCCATGTCGCCGGTTTCCTTGTCCACCAGCACTTCGTAGGCGGCAACGCCGGCGAACTTGGAGGCCATGGAGTTGGCGATGCGGATGGCGCCGAACTCGCTGCTGGCGGCGCGGATTTCACCAGGCGCGACGCCATCGGCGGCGGCGCGGTAGGGAACGACGATGTACTGAACGAGATGGGCAGCTTCTGACACAGGGTTCTCCTGGACGACAGTTTTTGGGCGAGCGAAATGTATCACGTTGTACTGTGTTTTTGTACAGTATTGTTTGACACCGCGCCAACAATTTTCAATCAGCCTGGGAAAACCCCTAGCGCGCATTCATTGCCCGATTTTCCGCCGACCTCTATTATTTTCGAAAATATTTAAATTTTTATAAAAAGAGGCAAGGGATGGAAGCGAACCGCTATGACGCGTACCGCGAGGACACCATAGGCCGCGCCAATGTGGCCGACTCGCCCGAGCTCATCGCCTACTACCAGGAGCTGGCCCGCCTGGAGACCGGCGCCCTGTGGACGGTGGCGAACAAGATCGAACCGTGGGCGCCGCGGTCGGCCTCGGTGCCGGTGGTGTGGCGCTACCAGGACCTGCGCGGCCACGTGCTGCGTTCTTCCGAGCTGGTTTCGCCCGAAGAGGCAGGCCGGCGCGTGATCTACCTGAACAACCCGGGCCGGCGCGACGTGGCCGCCGCCGTGGGCTGGCTGTACTCGGGCCTGCAGGTCATGAAGCCGGGCGAACTGGCTTCCGCCCACAAGCATTCGCATTCGGCGCTGCGCTTCATCATGGAAGGGCGGGGGGCCTTCACCGTGGTCGACGGCCACAAGATGACACTGGGCGCGAACGATTTCGTGCTGACGCCCAATGGCACCTGGCACGAGCACGGCGTGGCCGAAGACGGCACTACCTGCATCTGGCAGGACGGCCTGGACATTCCGCTGGTCAACGCCATGGAGGCCGGTTTCTATGCCGTGCATCCGGACCTGAACCAGACTGTGACCTATCCGGTGGACGACACTACCGCCGCCTGGGCCAACCCGGCGCTACGGCCTCAGGTGTCCGGTTGGACCAAGCCGTATTCGCCGCTCTTCAAGTACGAATGGGAGCCCACCTACGAGGCGCTGCGCCGCTATGCGCGCACTACCGCCGGCAGCCCCTACGACGGCATCCTGCTCGAATACGTCAACCCGGCCACGGGCGGCCCGGTCATGCCCACCATCGGCGCCAGCATGCAGCTGCTGCGGCCCGGCGAGCACACCAAGGCCCACCGCCATACCGGCAGCTTCATCTACCAGGTGGCCAAGGGCAGCGGCTATTCCATCATCGACGGCAAGCGCTACGACTGGACCGAACGCGACATCTTCTGCGTGCCCTCGTGGGCCATCCATGAACACGTCAATCTTTCATCGAACGACGACGCCTGCCTGTTCAGCTTCAACGACCTGCCCGTGATGCGCGCGCTGGCGCTTTACCGCGAAGAAGCGGTCAAGGAAAACGACGGCCATCAAGTGCTGATCTAGCGCTGCCCGATCCCTTTTGAATTTTTCATCCGCCGCGCGGGCCGGGCCCGCGCGCCTGACTCAACTCGTCCTGAATTTATGGAGTTCTTATGCGCTTGGTAACTTTTCGCGCCCATCCCACCGCCGCTGCCCGCCTGGGCGCGCTGGCCGAAGGCTATGTGATTGACCTGGCCCTGCTGGGCCGCGCAGGCGGCGTGGACCTGCCCGACGACATGCTGGCTTTCATCGACCTGGGCCCCGTGGCGGTGGCGCAGGCCAGCAAGCTGATGGAGGCTTATCGCGGCAACTGGCCCGTGGGCAGCGCGCTGCCGCAGGAAAACGTCAAGCTGCTGGCGCCGATTCCGCGTCCGCGCAAGAACATCTTCGGCATCGGGCTGAATTACGTGGAGCACGTGGCGGAATCCAGCCGTACGCTGGATACCTCGGCCGACCTGCCCAAGCAGCCGGTGATCTTCTCCAAGCCGCCCACCACCGTCATCGGCCCGGGCGACGCCATCGAGCACAACGCCAAGATCACGCAGCAGCTGGACTGGGAAGTGGAGCTGGCCGTGATCATGGGCCGCCGCGCCTCGCGCGTGGCCGAAGCCGATGCGCTGTCCTATGTGTTCGGCTACAGCGTGATGCTGGACATGAGCGCGCGCGATTGCCGCCGCGCCGGCCAGTGGATCTATTCCAAGGGCCAGGACACCTATGCGCCCTTCGGCCCGTGCATCGTGACCGCCGACGAGATCCCGGATCCGCAGGTGCTGGATCTGTGGCTGACGGTCAATGGCGAGAAGAAGCAGGGCTCGAACACGCGCCACATGCTGTTCAAGGTGCCGTTCCTGATCTCGGACATCAGCGCGGGCATCACGCTGGAGCCGGGCGACATCATCGCCACCGGCACGCCTGAAGGCGTGGGCGCGGGCCGCAAGCCGCAGGAATGGCTGTGGCCGGGCGACGTGGTGGTGGCCTGCGTCGAAGGCATCGGCACGCTGCGCCATCCGGTGGTGGCGGTCTAGAAAACGCCTGGCCGCGCCGCGGCGGGCAACGCAGTCTCCAAGGGGAAAAACATGATCAAGAAACAGATACTGGGCGGCGCGTTGTCCGTCGCGCTGGGCGCCGCGGCGTCCATGGGAGCGGCCCATGCCGCGGAACCGGTCAAGATCGGCTTCATCGCCACCTTGTCCACGCCAGCGGGCTACATCGGCGAGGACGAGCGCGATGCGTTCAACCTGGCCATCAAGCAGGGCGGCGGCAAGCTGGGCGGCGTGCCCGTGCAGCTGGTGATCGAGGACGACGGCCTGAAGCCCGCCAACGCCAAGCAGGCGGCCGACCGCCTGCTGCAATCGGGCGTCAAGCTCTATACCGGCGTGAACTTCTCCAACGTGCTGGCAGCGGTCGTGCCCAGCGTGGTGAAGTCCGGCGCCTTCTATGTCAGCCTGAATCCCGGCCCGTCGAACTTCGCGGGCGAAAAGTGCGATCCCAATTACTTCGTGGCGTCCTACCAGAACGACGCCTTCCATACGGCCGGCGGCGTGGCGGCCAACGAACTGGGATACAAGAAGGTCGTGCTGCTGGCGCCCAACTATCAGGCGGGCCGCGACGCCATCGAAGGCTTCAAGCGCACCTACAAGGGCGAAGTGGTCGCCGAAATCTACACCAAGCTCGACCAGTCGGACTTCTCGGTCGAGCTGGCGCGCCTGCGTTCGCTGGCGCCCGACGCCATCTATCAGTTCCATCCGGGCGGCACGGGCATCAACTTCGTCAAGCAGTACGCGGCGGCCGGGCTGAACAAGAGCATCCCGATGCTGATGCCCAGCTTCTCGATGGATGCGCGCATGATCCAGGCCACGGGTGACGCGTCGGCCGGCGCCTACATCACCGGCATCTGGTCGCAGGACTTCGACAACGCGCAATCCAAGGCCTTCGTGCAAGCGTTCAAGGACGCCTACGGCCGTGTGCCGACGGACTACGCCATGCAGGCCTACGACACCGCGCAGCTGATTGGCGCGGGCCTGAAGGCTACCGGCGGCGACCTGTCCAAGGCGGCTGAGTTCCGCGCCGCGCTGCGCAAGCCTGAGTTCACGTCGCTGCGCGGCAAGTTCAGCATGAACACCAACCAGCATCCGATCCAGGATCTGTACCTGATGCGCATCGAGAAAGGCAGCGACGGCAGCCTGTCGCCGAAGCTGGTCCGCAAGCTGGTGTCCGATGACAAGGACGCCTACGCGCAACTCTGCAAGATGCCGTCATGACGCTCCTGTTTGAACAGCTGCTCAACGGGCTGCAGTTCGGCGCCATGCTGTTCATGCTGGCGGCCGGACTGACGCTGATCTTCGGCATCATGGGCGTGGTCAACCTGACGCATGGCTCGTTCTACATGGTGGGCGCCTACTGCGCGGCCTACGCCATCGGCACCACCGGCTCGTTCCTCGCGGGCGTGCTGGCGGCGCTGCTGGGGGCGGGCCTGTACGGCATTTCGGTCGAAGTGGTGGTGATACGCAAGCTGTACAAGCGGGATCACCTGTACCAGGTCCTGGCCACCTTCGGCCTGCTGCTGTTCTCGAACGAAGCGGTCAGCCTGATCTTCGGCCGGCGTCCGCCGCTGGTGGGCATCCCAAGCTTCCTGGAAGGCGCGGTGACGTTGGCGCCGGGATTCCAGTATCCGCTGATCCGCCTGTCGTTCATCGCCATTGGCGCGCTGGTGGCGGTGGGCCTGTGGTGGCTGGTCAACCGCACGCGCATCGGCATGCTGATCCGCGCGGGCGCCGACGACCGCGAGATGGTCGACGCGTTGGGCATAGACATCCGCAAGCTCTACACGCTGGTGTTTGGCCTGGGCGCCTTGCTGTGCGGGCTGGCCGGCGTGATGGCCGCGCCCTTGCTGGCGGTGGAAATCGGCATGGGCGAACGCATCCTGATCACCACCTTCGTGGTCATCGTGATCGGCGGGGTCGGTTCGGTGCGCGGCGCCCTGGCAGGCGCCTTGCTGGTGGGCATGGTGGACAGCCTGGGGCGCGCGTTCCTGCCGCAGCTGCTGTCGACGATGTTCTCGCCCGCCACCGCGGACCCGCTGGCCGCAGGCATGGCTTCGGCAAGCATCTATGTACTGATGGCGATCGTGCTGATCGCCAAGCCGGGCGGGCTGTTCCCGGCGCGAGGATGAAGATGGCATACACACTTACGAACCGCGCCCGCTGGGGGCTGGGCGGCCTGGCGGTGCTGATCCTGCTGCCGGCCGCGGCGCTGGCCTCGGGTTCGCCGTTCCTGATCGGCGTGGTGACGCGCTTTCTGATCTACGGCCTGGCCGCGGTCAGCCTGGACCTGGTGATCGGCTACGGCGCCATGGTCAGTTTCGGCCATGCCATGTTCTTCGGGCTGGGCGGCTATGCGGTCGGCATCATCGCCTTCCATACTTCGGAAGCCGGTCCGATCTTCGGCTGGGCTGGCAGCAACGCGGCGCTTGTGGTGTGGCCGATAGCGCTCATCGTGTGCGCGTTGGCCGGCTGGCTGTTCGGCTATCTGGCGCTGCGCACGCGCGGCGTGCAGTTCATCATGATCACGCTGGCGTTCGGCCAGATGGTGTACTTCGTGCTGGTGTCGCTGCAGTTCTACGGCGGGGACGATGGCCTGATGATTCCGCAGCGCAATGAGCTGCCGGGCATCAATCTGGAAAGCCCCATGGTTTTCTACTACCTGTGCCTGGCGCTGCTGACCCTTTGGACGCTGCTGTGCATCCGCGTGACCAACTCGCGCTTCGGCATGGTGCTGCAGGCGCTGCGCCAGAGCGAGCGGCGCGCCATCAACCTGGGCGTGGCGCCCACGCCGTACCGGCTCAGCGCCTTCGTGCTGTCGGCGGTGGGCACGGGGCTGGCCGGCGTGCTGTGGGCCAACTATGCCGGGCTGGTGACGCCCGACATGGCGGCCTGGACCAAGTCCGGCGAACTCATGGCCATCGTCATCCTGGGCGGCGTGGGCACCTTGCTCGGGCCGATCGCGGGCGCGGCGGTATTCCTGGGGCTGGAGCAGATGCTGTCGTCCCTGACCGAGCACTGGCTGCTGTACATGGGGCCCATCCTGGTGCTGGTGGTGCTGTGGGGCCAGAAGGGCCTGTTCGGAAAGCTGCTGGAGACGCGCCATGCCGACTGACGCAAGCACCAGCCTGTTGCGCCTGACGCAGCTGCGCAAGGCTTTCGACGCGGTGGTGGCCACCAACGGCGTGGACCTGGACGTGCGCGCCGGCGAGATCCACGCCATCATCGGCCCCAACGGCGCGGGCAAGTCCACCCTGATCGCGCAGATCTGCGGCGAGATCCGGCCGGACTCCGGGACCATCCATTTGGATGGGCAGGACGTGACCGCGCTGCGCGTCTTCGAGCGCGCCCGCTTGGGGCTGGGCCGCTCGTTCCAGATCACCGAGCTGTGCCAGGAGTACACCGCGCTGGAGAACGTGATCCTGTCGCGCATGCTCAAGAGCGGCCGCGCCTTCCAGGCCTGGTCCAATCCGCGTCATGACGCGGCGTTGAAGACCGAGGCCATGCAGTGGCTGACGCACGTGGGGCTGGAGGACCGCCGCCACGTGCGTTCGGCGGACCTGGCGCACGGCGAGAAACGGCAGCTGGAGCTGGCGGTGGCGCTGGCGCGTTCGCCGCGGCTGTTGCTGCTGGACGAGCCCATGGCCGGCATGGGGCCGGAGGAATCGGCGCGCATGACCCGGCTCTTGCAAGGCATGAAGGGCGACTACGGCATCCTGCTGGTGGAACACGACATGGACGCGGTCTTCGCGCTGGCCGACCGCATCAGCGTGCTGGTCTACGGCCGCGTGGTGTTCAGTGGTTCGCCAGAGGAGGTCCGCCGCCATCCGGAGGTGCGCGCGGCGTATCTGGGAGAAGAACATGTTGAAGGTTGAAGGGCTGACTGGCGGCTACGGGTCCAGCAAGGTCCTGTTCGGCATGTCGTTCGAGGCCAGTGAAGGCGAGGTGATCTCGCTGATCGGGCGCAACGGCATGGGCAAGACGACCACGATCAAGACCCTGATGGGCATGCTGCCCGCCACCGGCGGCGCGGTGCAGTTTCGCGGCCGCACGCTGGGCCGCTCCGCGCCCAGCAGCGTGGCGCGGCTGGGCGTGGGGCTGGTGCCGGAGGGCCGGCGCGTGTTCGGTTCGCTGACGGTGCAGGAAAACCTGGTGGCGACCTCGCGCGCCGCGCCGGGCGGATGGGATCTGGAGCGGGTCTACACGCTGTTCCCGCGTTTGAAAGAGCGCCGCGGGCAGTCGTCGCGCACGCTGTCGGGCGGCGAACAGCAGATGCTGGTGGTGGGGCGCGCCCTCATGACCAACCCCAAGCTCCTGATCCTGGACGAAGCCACCGAGGGCCTGGCGCCGCTCATCCGCCAGGAGATCTGGCGTTGCCTGCGGGCGCTGAAGGCCGAAGGCCAGACCATCCTGGTGATCGACAAGAACCTGCCCGAAATGGCGACGCTGGTGGACCGCCACTACATCGTGGACAAGGGCCGGGTGGCCTGGTCGGGGCAGCCCGCCGAGCTGTCCGCCCAGCCCGAGCTGGCGCAGCGCTACCTGGGCATATGAACAGGCCGCGCGGGTAGAATGAGCCGCCTGTGCGCGGATACGCGCCCCGGCCGCTGACATCTGGAGACCATCTTGAAGCCTAGAATAAAAGCTTCCCGCCAGGACGATCCCGGATCGGACGGGAGCGCCGGCATTGAGGAAATCACGCTGTCCGAGCAGGTTTACCGCCTGCTTCGGCGCGACATCATGCGCGGCGCCTTCGCGCCGGGCCAGTCCTTGCGGCTGGAATTGCTGAAGCAGCGCTACGGCAGCAGCTTCTCTCCCATCCGCGAAGCCCTCAACCGCCTGCGCAGCGAGCGCATGGTCATCAGCACCACGTCGCGCGGCTTCAGCATCGCGCCCTTGTCGGTCGAAGAAATGTGGGACGCCTGTGAAACCCGCATCCTGATCGACTGCGACGCGCTGCGCCGCTCGCTGGCCAACGCCGACGACGCCTGGGAAACGCGCCTGGTCGGCGCGTACCATGCGCTGACGCTGGCCGCGCAGCGGGCCGACCAGGCCGCCGAGCCGTCGGAAGAATTGGACGAGCTGCTGGAGGCGCGCCACCTGGAGTTCCACCACGCGCTGATCGGCGCGTGCCGTTCCAACTGGCTGTTGGACCTGTCCACCCAGCTCTACGCGCAGACCGAGCGCTACCGCCGTCCGGCGCGCGCCGGCGCGACCGCCTACGGGCCTGAGCGCAACGTCGACGACGAGCACCGCCAGCTGTTGGACGCCGCCATCTCGCGCGACGTGGAAGGCTCGGTCGCCATGCTCGCCGCGCACTACCGCAAGACCGCGCAGTTCATCGAACGCATCATCTCCCAGCCCCAATCGCAGCCAACATCGCAGGCCAGGCATGCATAACAGCGACATCGATCTCTTCTTTCCCACCATCGCCGAGCGCGAGGTGCAATACAACGCGCGCGAATCGGTGCCGGATTTCGACGCCTGCGTGCGCCGCTATGCCGAGTCCTCGGCGCGGGTGCGCACGCGCCGCCCGGGCGTGCTGGACCTGCGCTACGGCATGGGCCAGGATGAAAGGCTGGACCTGTTCCTGCCCGCCGCCTCGCAGGCGCGGGCGCCGCTGTTCGTGTTCATCCATGGCGGCTATTGGCGCGCGCAGCGCAAGGAAGACGCGCCCGTGATGGCAGAGGCCTTCAACGCCGCGGGCGCCGCCGTGGCTACCCTGGAATACACGCTGGTGCCCGAGGCGACCCTGGGCGAAGTGGTGCGCGAAGTGCGCTCCGCCGTGGCCTGGCTGTACCGCAACGTGGCGGCCTATGGCGTGGACCCTGAACGGATCTACGTCAGCGGCAGTTCGGCGGGCGGCCATCTGGCCGGCATGCTGGTCGCGCCCGAATGGCAGGCACGCTACGGCGTGCCGGACGACGTGATCAAGGGCACGCTGGCATTGAGCGGGCTGTTCGATCTGCGGCCGCTGTGCGATATCCTGCCCAACACCTGGCTGCAGCTGACGCCAGAGCAGGCCGCGCACCAAAGCCCGATCTTCCATCTGCCGGAACGTGCTGGCCCGATGCTGCTGGCCGTGGGCGGGTTGGAGACGCAGGGTTTCAAGAACCAGACGGCGGCGTACGAAGCGGCGTGGAATGCTGCGGGGCTGGCCTCCACCCGTATTCCGACGCCGCACTGCAATCATTTTGACCTGGTCAATGAACTGGAAAATCCGGACAGCGATCTGACCCGCGCCACCCTGGCGATGATGGGGCTGGGCGCCAAGTGAACGGCCGGCCGATGGCGTAAGCTTGACGTCCATGGCCGACCTGAAACTCCTTGAAGACCTGATTGCCCTGGCGCAGACCGGCAGCTTCGTGCGCGCGGCCGAGCTGCGCCACGTCACTCATCCGGCGTTCGGCCGACGCATCCGCGCGCTGGAGGCCTGGGCCGGCGCGCCGTTGATCGAACGCCAGCGCCTGCCGGTGGTCCTGACCGCCGAAGGCGAGGCCTTGCTCAAGACCGCGACGCAGGTGGTGGAGCAGATGGGGCAGGTGCGCCATCGCATCCGCAGTTTCGGCGCAGGCGGGGAGGCGGTGCTCCGCATCGCCACCGGCCGCAGCCTGGCCCGCACGTTGGTGGCCGACTGGATCGCGCGCCTGCGCCACCGCACGCCCAAGGTGTTGACCGAGGGCACGCAGGTCGAATTGTCCACCGGCATGATGCAGGACATGGCGGCGCGGCTGGAGCAGGGCCGGGTGGACCTGCTGTGCTGCTACGAGCATCCGGCCCTGTCGGTGCAGCTGAGCCCGGGGCGCTACCGTTACATGACCCTGGGCACAGACAAGCTCGTGCCCGTCAGCCAGGCGGATTCCCGCGGCCGGCCCCGTTACGTGCTGCAGGAAGGCGGTCCGTCCGTGCCCTTGATCACCTATGCGGGCGGCCTCGCGATGGAACGCATTGTGGGCGACCGCCTGGAGGCCACGCCGTACGCCCTGGCGCCATTCTTGCGCAGCGACTCGCTGGACGCGGCGCATGGCGCGGTCGCCAAGGGGCTGGGCGTGGCTTGGCTGCCGTGGTCCATGGTGGCGGCGGACTGCCGCCGCGGCGCGCTGGCAGCCCTGGGCGGCCGTAGCGAGGAAATCTCGTTCGAGGTGCGGCTGTACCGTTCGCGGGCGCGCCTGGCGGACCTGGCCGAAGCGGCCTGGGAAGCGACCGCCAGTCGCAAGGCGTGAAATCCGTCAGCCGCGCGTCCGGCGTGTGCCGAATCCGCACGGCCATGTGTCGATTCAGCACGAAATATCCATGGTGTACGCCCGAGAATAGCTCCCGAAACATTAAATGAGACGGCGCCGCCGTCCGCCTCAGCACCCCAGGGAGAAAACATGAAATCCGTCCTGCATCCATTGCGCGGCGCGCTAGCCGCTATCTGTGCCGTCTCGGCGCTGGCCGCGGCGCCTTCCGCCCACGCCGAGTATCCCGAACGCGCCATTTCTCTGGTGGTCGGCTACCCGGCGGGCGGCAGCGTGGACCTGACCGCGCGCCTGTTTGGCGAAGAACTGGCCAAGCGCCTGGGCCAGAGCGTGGTGGTCGAGAACGTGGGCGGCGCCGGCGGCACCATCGGCGCGCAGCGCGTGGCGCGCGCCGCGCCCGACGGCTACACGCTGCTGCTGGGCTCGACCAATGAGATGGTCATCGCCAGCATGATCAACAACGCGGTCAAGTACGACAGCGTGAAGGACTTTTCGCCGCTGGGCGTGATCGCCTCGCAGCCCATGCTGCTGGCCGCCAGCAAGAATTCCGGCGTGAAGACCGCCGCCGAATACCTGCAGAAGCTGCGCGCCTCCGCGCCCGACAGCTTCAACTACGGTTCTTCCGGCGTGGGCACGACCCTGCACCTGGCCGGCGAGATGATCAACCAGTCGACCGGCACGCGCGCCGAGCACGTGCCGTACCGCGGCGTGGCGCCGCTGGTGACGGACTTGATGAGCGGTCAACTGGATTACGGCATGCTGGTGCTGTCCTCGGGCCTGCCGCAAGTGCGCGCCGACAAGATCGTGGCGCTGGGCGTGACCGAGAAGAAGCGTTCGCCGGTGGCGCCGGATCTGCCGGCCCTGGCCGAAACCCCGGGGTTCGAGTCCGTAGACATCAGCGTCTGGTTCGCGCTCTATGGCCCGGCCGGCTTGCCGGAGCCGGTGGCCGCCAAGCTGCGCAGCGCGCTGGCCGAAACGCTGAAGTCGGAGCAGTTCCGCGCCAAGATGCAGGAAGCCGGCGGCGTGCTGTCGCAACCGGGCCTGGACCCGGCGGCCTATCAGGCCGAGGAAACCAGGAAATACGGCGCGCTGGTCAAGGCCGCCAAGATCGAAGCCCAGTGATCCGAAACCGGATCATCGCAACACCCTAGTACCGCAGCGGACGACATCCATGGAATTCAAGCTTCCCGTACCCGACCTGAGCGCCGAGCGCGCCGGCAATACCGGCACCCCTGGCGTGTGGCATTTCGATTCAGGCCTTCCGGGGCGCGCGTTGATGGTGTCCGCGCTGGTGCACGGCAACGAGCTGTGCGGCGCCTGGGCCTTGAAGGACCTGCTGGCGGCGGGCGTGCGGCCGCGCCGCGGCAGCCTGACGCTGGCATTCTGCAATCTGGATGCGTTCGACCGCTTCGACCACGCCAACCACGACGCCTCGCGCTTCGTCGCCGAAGACATGAACCGCGTCTGGAGTGCCGAACGCCTGGACAATCCCACGACGCCGGACCGCCGGCGCGGCGCCGAGCTGCGTCCCTGGGTGGAGCGCGCGGACTGGCTGCTGGATCTGCATTCCATGCATGAGCCGGGCGCGCCCTTGCTGCTGACCGGCGTCCTGCCGCGCAACATTGCGCTGGCGCGCCGCTTGAAGGCGCCGCAGCACGTGATCGTGGACGCGGGGCATAAGGACGGCGTGCGCATGCGCGACTTCGGCCAGTTCGGCGATCCCGCCCGAGAAGACGCCTGCGCCTTGCTGATCGAATGCGGTTTCCATGGCGAGCTGGCTGCGCGCGACGTGGCGCGCGACATGGTGGCGCGCATGCTGCTGGAGTCGGGCGTGGCGGATGCGGCGGACGTGCCGGCGGGCTGGCTGTTGCCGGATGCCGAAAACCAGCGCGTGCTGGAAGTGACGGACGCGGTGGTCGCGCCATCCATGGACTTGCGCTTCTCGCAGCCCTGGACCGGGTTGGAAACGTTCGAGCACGCCGGATCGACGATAGGCTGGGCCGACGGCCAACCCATCGTGACGCCGTACGATCAGTGCACGCTGGTCATGCCGTCCTTGCGCCAGCTGAAGCCGGGCGTGACGGTGGTGCGGCTGGCGCGGGACTACGCCGGTTAAGCGCTGCGGCGCGTCTTATTTCTGCGGCGTGAACCGCAATTCATCCAGCTGATAGCCTTGGGCCTTGGCCGCATCCAGGGCCTTGTCCAGTTCTTCCTTGGGCAACTGCGGCGAGCGCGACAGGATCCACAGGTATTTCCGGTCCGGGGTGCCGACCACCGACCAGCGGTATTCGGGGTCCAGGCCGATCACCCAGTAATCGCCCTTGAACGGCTTGAAGAACGAAACTTCGAGCTTGGCGTTGTTGCTGCCTTCCACCACGGTGGCGGTGCCCGAGGCCGAATCGATGTCGCCATCCTTGGTGCGGCAGCGGTTGTTCACGCCGACCGTGCCGTCGGCATGTGCGGTGTATTCGGCGGTAGTGTCTCCCACGCAGTCGCGTTGGAAGAACATGGGGAAATTCGCGATTTCGTACCACATGCCGGCGTAACGCTTCAGGTCCACCGATTCCACGGTTTGCATGGGCGGCGGCGCGGCATGGACTATCCCCGCCACGCTGGTGGCCAAGGCCAACAGGAATGTTGCGGTGCGGCGCATGGGGGAAACCTCCTGATGTGACAGAGCGGTCCGCGCCGGCCGGAGGGCCGGCGGCGCGGATCAAAACCCTAACGATACGCCTTATTTGCGCGGGGCCTTCAGCGCGGCGTGGTAGCGGGCCACATAGGTATCGAAATCCTCGGTGTCCGATTGCTCCAGGCGCAGCTGTTCCGCCGTGGACTGCGCGGCGGCCTGTTCATAGGCTGCCGCCAGCTCGGCGGGCAAGGCTTGGGCGCGCAGCGCGTCGGCATGCTTGCGGCTGAGGTCCAGCGAATAGTCATGGAACGACAGGCCGCTGTCGGTCAGCGAAGCCAGCAGGCGCGCCGACGGCGTGGAGTCGGGCTGATCGAGCTTGGCGCGCTGGGCCGCCAGGGCCTCGGCATAGGCGCTGCCGCCCATGGCCGAGTCGAACAGCGCGGCGTAGGGCGCGATCTGGTCCAGCAGTTCGTGGCCCCATTGCGCCAGCCCGATGGGCTGGCCTTCGCGATCCAGCATGAGGCCGGGCTTGCGACCTTCCTTGACCACGGTCGAGAAGTTGTCGGCGCTGCGCTGACAGTAGCCGTTGGCGGGGAAGAAGGGGCTGTCGGACGCGGTGCAGAACAGCAGGAAGGCGTCGACGAAGCGGCTGGTGCTGGCGTCGATGCCGACCGGCGAGTTCGGGTCGATATCCAGGCAGCGCACTTCAACGTACTGCACGCCGCGTTCTGCCAGCGCCGTGATCGGGCGTTCGCAGCGGCCGGTGGCGCGCTTGGGGCGGATGCTCGAGTAGTACTCGTTTTCGATCTGCAGCACGTTGGTGTTGAGCTGGATCCATTCGCCGTCGCGGTGCGTGCCGATCTTCTGGTAGTCGGGCCAGGGCTGGCTGACGGCGTCGTACAAGCGGCCCAGGAACGTGTCCAGGTCGTTGTAGCAGAGCTTGAGCTGCGACTGCGCCTTGTTCTGGTAACCCAGGTCGCTCATGCGCAGGCTGGTGGCGTAGGGCAGGTACAGCGTGCTGTCATCCAGCTTTTTCAGCGGATGTTCGCGCCCGCGCAGGAAGTCGCTGGACAAGGCCGGGGCGGCGCCGAACAGGTACATCAGCAGCCAGGAATAGCGCGTGAAATTGCGGATCAGGCCGATGTAGCCGCGCGAACGGCGGTCCTGGGGGCTACCCGGCTGCGTGTCCAGCACGGACCACAGGTCTTCGGCCAGCGAGAAGTTGTAGTGCACGCCGGCGATGCATTGCATGGTCTTGCCGTAGCGCACGGCCAGGCCGCGGCGGTACACGTGCTTGAGCATGCCGGTGTTGGACTTGCCGTACCAGGCGATGGGGATGTCGGCTTCGGGCGGCAGCGTGGCGGGCATGGACTGATTCCAGATCAGTTCATGGTCCAGCACGCTGTAGACGTGGCGATGGGTGTTGGTCAGTTCGGCCAGCAGCGCGTCGACGTCCTTGTGCGTGCCTGTGATGAGTTCAAGCAGGGATTCGGAGTAGTCGGTGGTGACGTGTTCGTTGGTCAGCGCCGATCCCAGGCCGGCGGGGTGCGGCTTGCGGGACAGGACACCCTGTTCGTCCACGCGCAGGCCTTCCTTTTCGATGCCCCGCAGGGTCTGGGTCAGCAGCGATCGGTTGGCCTCCAGGCGGGAGAGGCGGTTGGCGGCAGTATCAGTCACGGGTTCTTCTCGTTTGGGTCTGTCGCCGGATTTTACGGGGTGCCGGCCTCCTGTGCCGAGGGAGTCAATACTGGGGACAGGGACAATGCCTGAGCGGTGCGCGCCAGCCACTCGTCCAGGTCTGTGTAGACCGGGTCGGCGATGGGGGCGGTTTCATTGAAAATCTCGTGCCAGGCGGTGTCGTACCAGCGCAGCGTCAGCAGTTCGGCGGGTGCGCGCTGGGCGAACTGGCGGCTGCCTTCGGCAGCGACGATGGAATCGTCGCCCGCCACCATCAGCAGGGTGCGGCAGGCCAGCAGCGGGGCTTCACGCAGGGACTCGCGGCCGCCTTCGTCTACGAAGCGCGCCAGGCGTCCCGTCATTTGGCGCCGCACCAGCGGATCGCTGCGGTAGGCCTTGACCACGGCCGGGTCGTGGGAAATGCGGGCGGGCGCCAGGCCGTGGGGCACGCGCAGGTCGGGCGCATGCAGCGACATCCAGGTCAGGGTGCGCCGCACCCACGGCGGCACGTGCACCACGAACGGCGGCGAACTGAGCACCAGGCCGTCGATCTCGGCCAGGCGGCGCAGGGCGATCCGCACCGCGACCAGCGCGCCCAGGCTGTGGCCCAGCAGGATGGGCGGGCGTCCATGGGCCGCGGTCCAGGCCCGCAGGCGGTCGACCGCATCGACGACCAGATCGTCCTCATGGTTCAGGGTGGCGGGCCGCCCGCCGGAGCGGCCATGGCCGCGGTGGTCATGGGCGCCCACCGTCCAGCCGCGTGCGGTCAGCCAGCGCGCCAGGCGGTCATAGCGCCCGGCATGCTCGCTAAGTCCGTGCAGCAGGTAGATACTGGGGGTGCCCAGGCCGGCGATCGGCGGGGGCACGTTGGGCGCGGCTGGCCACACATAGTTGGCCAGTGGCGTGCCGTCGGGCGCGGGGGTCATCGAAATCGGCGACAATTTCTGGCTTCCTCGAAATGAATAGACAGTCCAGGTCCTCGGGTAATGACGATTTCATCGCTGTTTCGTTTCATGTTCAAGAAAGCCGGCGCAATTGTCGCGCTGGCCCTGCTGATCACGGCCTGCTCGCCCAGTTACAACTGGCGCGAAGTCGACGTGGCCGACGGCCACGCGCGCGCCGCGTTTCCGGACCGGGTCACGACCGACACCCGCGACCTGAAGCTGGATACCCATACCTTGCGTTTTACCCTGGCCAGCGCCACCGTGGGCGAGGCGGTCTTCGCCGTGGGATCGGCGCCGCTGCCGCCCGACATCGCGAAGGATCCGGCCGCCAGGCAGGCGCTGGGCATGGCGCTGATGCATTCGCTCTACGCCAACATGCAATCGCCGCCGCCCAATGAATGGCCTGCCTACGGGCAGGACATCGAGGTCCAGGGCAAGGCCATGGGCAAGCCGGGCTGGCTGCGCGCCAGGGTCTGGGTGACCGACACCATGTTGATCGAGGCCGTGGCAGCCGGCACCGTGGAAAGCCTGCCGGCCGAGCGGGCGCATGAGTTCCTGCGTTCCGTTGTCATCAAGCCGTGACGGGCGCGATCAGGCCCAGTCTCAATGCCGCGACCACTGCGGCGCGGCGGCCGCGCACGCCGAGCTTTTCGCACGCGTTGCACAGATGGAAATTCACCGTGCTTTCGCTGACGCCCAGAATGCGGGCGGTTTCCCAGCTGGTCTTGCCCATGGCGGCCCAGTGCAGGCAGCTGGCCTGGCGTTCCGACAGGGGTTTGATGGGCCGGGCCGGACCAGACGCGGCGTTCAAGGTGGGATTCGCGGCCGGGTTTGTGGCCACGTGTGTGGCCAGATGCGGGGGCGTGGCGGAATGTGCGGTGGCTGACATGGCGGTTGGGGGCAGAAGCCCGGCGATTGACGAGTTGCTCCATGCTGCCGCCCGGGCGCGTTGCCCGGCAAGCGATGATGCCTTCATGCATCAAACCTCTTATCTCTAACGGAATAAGCGCATGTCTGCCGTCGTGCAGTTCTATTTTTCATCGATCGTGCTGATGCTGCCTTTGCTCTTTTGCGCGGGCATAGGGGTGTATTGGGGCAAGCGGGACCTGCCGTTCGGCGGTTCCTTCATCACCATGCTGGTGACGTCGGTGACCACGCCGGCCCTGGTGTTCCACACTTTCGTCACCACCCACCTGGACGACCGCGCGCTGGCCGACGTGGCGGTGGCGACCCTGCTGGCGCTGCTGCTGTGCGCCCTGGTGTGCGCGTTGTTGCTGAAGGCATGGAAGCTGCCCGTGCGTACGCTGCTGCCCACGGCCTTCCTGCCCAACGCCGGAAACCTTGGGCTGCCGATTTCGCAGATGGCCTTTGGCGACGCGGGCCTGTCGGTGGCGGTCGCGTTCTTCGCGGTCAGTTCCTTTGTCATGCACACCATCGCGGTGCGCCTGTTGCCGGGCGTCAACACCAAGGGCAGCTGGAAGAGTCCGATTTTGCTGGCTTCGCTGGTCGCCGTGGCCCTGCGTCTCATGCACGTGCCGGTGCCCGCATGGCTGATCGAGACCTCGCGCATGCTGGGCGCGGTAACCGTGCCGCTGATGCTGCTGAGCCTGGGTCACGCGCTGGCCTTGATTCCGTCCAACGGCTTGCGCGACGGCGCCAAGGTCGCCGCCATCCGCCTGGCCGTGGGCCTGGGCGCGGGGCTGGCGGTGGTGTGGGCGCTGGATCTGGAACCGGTGCTGGCCGGGGCGCTGAGCCTGCAGATGGCCATGCCCTGCGCCGTGGTGAGCTACATGTACGTCAAGCGCTACACGACGCAGGGCGATACCGCGGCTGGCGCGGTGCTGGTGTCGACCGTGGCGTTCCTGTTGCTGGCCCCGGTGATACTTTGGTTCAGCCGCGGGGTTTGACCTACCCCGCGCCCGACATCGCGCGCAATTGCGCCATCAACGCATCGGGAATCTCCACGCCATGCTTGAGCGCTTCGTCGCGCAGCTTGCGGCGGCGATCACCCGGCAGGCGCACGCCTTCATCTTCCAGCATGGCGTCGACCAGGACCTCGACGCGATCCAGATAGGCGTTGTTGCCCGCCAGGGCGCCGGGGTCGATCGCCATGAAGGCCTGGCCCAGCCGCGCCGGGCCGCCTTCGTCGACAAAGAAGGACTCGGTCTCGAAACCGAAGTGCGAGCCGGTCAGCGCGCAAGCCAGCAGTTCGATGATCAGCGCCAGCATCGCGCCCTTGACGCCGCCCGCGGGCAGCATGCTGCCCGCCAGGCCGGCCTTGGGATCGGTGGTCGGCTGGCCGTCGGCGTCCAGCGCCCAGCCCAGGGGGATGGGCTGGTTGTCGCGGGCCGCGATCATGAGCTTGCCGCGCGCGACCTGAGACAGCGACAGATCGATCACCAGGCGCGCGCCGCCGCGTCGCGGAAAGACCGCGGCGATGGGGTTGGTGCCGAATAACGGACGCTTGCCGCCCCAGGCGGGCATGGCGGCGGGCGAGTTGCTCAGCGCCAGTCCCACCAGCCCGAGGTCGGCCAGGGCTTCCAGGTGGTAGCCGGCTTCGCCGAAGTGGTGGCTGTTGGCCACGCCGATGAAGGCTACGCCATGCTCGCGGGCGCGCAGGCCGGCCTGTTCGATCGCCATGGCGCAGGCGGGAAAGGCCAGGCCGGACCCGGCATCGATCAGCGCGGCGCCGCCGCGCTCATGCACGATGCGCGGCACCGCCGTACCGATGGCGCGGCCGGCGCGCAGGTGTCCGGCATAGAAAGGCACGCGCGACAGGCCGTGGGAGCTGAGTCCCTGGCTTTCGGCGAAGACCAGCGCACGCGCCGTGCTGTCGGCCATGGCCGGGTTGGCGCCGGCGGCGGCCAGGCCGGCCGCGGCCAGGAGTTGCAGTTCGTCCAGATAGATGTGAGCCATATCCTTCTCTTCAAGGGCGCGCGCCGGGCCGTGTGGCTTCATCGGTCGCCGCCGGTAAGCGCCATTGTCACCCCGGCGGCCACCATGTCGGAAACCCGGGTGTTGGCTTCCTGCGTCAGCCCGGCGATATGCGGCGTCAGGATCAGGTTGGGCGCGCCCGCCAGCGGGCTGCCGGCGGGCAGGGGTTCCTGTTCGAACACGTCCAGCGCCGCGCCGCGCAGATGGCCCGTGCGCAGGGCATCCGCCAGCGCGGCCTCGTCCACGATGCCGCCCCGCGAGGTGTTGATCAACACGGCGCCGGGCCGCATGCGCGCGATGCGGCCGGCGTCCATCAGCCGCCGCGTGCCGGGCGTGAGCGGCAGGTGCAGGGTGATGGCATCGGCCTGGGCCAGCAGCTCGTCCAGCGGCAGGGCGGTGACGCCGGTCTCCCGCCACGCGGGATGGTCTGGCGGCAGCGCGGCGTCGCAGCCGGCCACGCGCATGCCCAGTCCTTGCGCCAGGCTTGCGGTCAGCCGGCCTATGCCGCCGAAGCCCACGATGCCCAGCATGCGGTTGTGCGCCTCCAACCCCTGCGAGAGCGCGTTGCGCGGCCATGCGCCCGCCGCGACCTCGGCCGTCGACCCGTAGGCGCCGCGCAGCAGCATCAGCATGGCGCCCACGACGTACTCGGCGACAGCGCGCGCGTTGGCGCCGGTGGCCGGTATCACCGCGATGTTGCGCGCGGCGCAACCGTCCAGGTCGATGTTGTCCAGCCCTACGCCCAGGCGGCCCACGGCCCGCAGCCGCGGGGCCGCCTGCAGCAGGGCGGCGTCGACCTTGCTGCGGTTGCGCACGATGAGGGCGTCGGCGTCGGCCGCCGCGGCCAGCAAGGCATCGCGCTGCTCCACCAGTTCGGGCTCGTACCGCACCTTGAACCGCTGGCGCAGCGCGTCGACCGCGGGCGCGTCCATGAACTCGGAAATGAGGATATGCATCGGTTGGGACTCCACGGTGCTCAGGCGATCTGGATGTTGGCGTCGCGGATGATCTTGGCCCAGCGGTCGACCTCGGACTTCAGGTAGGCGCCGAACTCCGCGGGGCCGCGCGGCTGCGGCACGAAGCCCAGCTGCAGCAGCGCCTGCTTCATGGCGGGCTGCGAGACCTGGCGCACGATGGCGTCGCCGATGCGCTGCACCAGCTCCGGCGGCGTGCCCGCGGGTGCCAGCACGCCGGTGAAGTTCTCGACGATCAGGTCCGGCAGGCCGGCTTCCTTCACGGTGGGCACGTCGGGCAGGTCCGCGCTGCGTTCGCGGGTGGTGATGGCCAGCGCCCGCAACGAGCCGTTCTTCACGTGCGAGAGCGATTCCGGATAGTTGGAGAACACCACGTCCAGGTGGCCGCCTATCAGGTCGGTGAGGGACGGCGCGCCGCCCTTGTAGGGAATGTGCATCATCGGTACGCCGGTGAGCTTCTGGTACAGCGCCAGGGTGAGGTGCGGCGGCGTGCCGTTGCCGCTGGAGCCGGCCGACAGCGATTTCGAGCGGGCGGCCTTGGCCAGATCGGCCATGCTCTTGATGTCGCTCTTGGCGTTGACCACCACCATGATGGGCGAGGACGCCAGGCCGGCCAGCGGCGTGAGGTCGCGCGTCAGGTCGTAGCCCGCCTTGCCGGCAAAGAGCGTCGCGTTGGCGGCGTGCGACAGCGTGATCGCCAGCCAGGTGTAGCCGTCCGGAGCGGCATGGGAAACGTGGGCGGCGCCGATGTTGGCGCTGCCGCCGGGCTTGTTTTCCACTACCACGTTCCAGCGCTCGGCGTCGCTTAGCGCTTTGCCGACCTGGCGCGCGGCCACGTCGGTCAGGCCGCCGGGCGGAAAGGGCACCACGTAATTGATCGGACGTTCGGGCCAGGCTTTCTGCGCCAGCGCGCGCTGCCAGGGCGCCAGGGCACAGAGGCCGGCGGCGCCCAGGGTGGCAAGCAGGCGCCGGCGTTGCGCGGCGTCGGGATGGTGATCGTGTTCGCTGTTCATCTGTCTTCCTCCTTGGGGGACGCCCGGGTAGGAATGCAACCGCCTGTGCTGCCGTGGCGGATGTCGCCCGGGTCTGCTGGTGTGGTTCTGAGACGATGCTGCGGGGAAATGCTGGCGGCAGGACGGCGCGTCCGCAATCCTGCTTGCGGACGCGCCGTTGCCAGGGACGACAGGCGCGATTAAGCGCTTTCGAAGATGCGGGTCAGAACGAATTCGCGGTGGCCCAGCGCTTCGGCCGCGGTCCAGCGGCCGTTGGCGGTGGCCAGCATGCATTCCAGCAGCTTGTCGCCGGCCTGGTTCAGGTCGATTTCACGCTGCAGCAGGCCGCTGGTGTCCACGTCGATGTGTTCGGACATGGTGCGCACCGTGCGCGGATTGGCGCAGATCTTGATGACCGGCAGTATCGGGTTGCCGATGACGTTGCCCTGGCCGGTGGGGAAGAAGTGCACGGCGTAGCCCGAGGCCGCGCACAAGGTCACCATTTCGGCCGCGGCGGAGGACGAGTCCATGAACCACAGGCCCGGGCCGTCCGGGATCTCGGCCTTGTCGATCACGCCGTCCACGCGGCATTGCTTGCCGATCTTCTGGATGTTGCCCAGCGCCTTTTCCTCGATGGTGGTCAGTCCGCCCGCGATGTTGCCCTTGGTGGGCTGGGATTCGGACAGGTCGCTGGTCTTCCAGCGGTCGATCATGGCCTGGTAGCGGTTGAACATGAACATGAAGCGCTCGCGCACCGCGTCGTTGGCGCAGCGCTCGGCCACGATGTGTTCGCCGCCGGTGAGTTCCGAGGTTTCACCGAAGACCAGCGTGGAGCCCAGCGCGTACAGCTTGTCGAAAGCGTTGCCCACGGTGGGGTTGGCGCCACAGCCGGAGGTGGTGTCGGATTCGCCGCATTTGGTCGACACCCACAGGTCGGCGATGGGGCATTCGCTGCGCGTCAGGGCCGTGGCGTAGTGCACGAATTCCTTGGCGCAGCGCGAGGCGCGCATGATGGTGTCGTGGTCGCCGTGCAGTTCGATGCTGAAGCCCATGACCGGCTTGCCGGTGGCGGCGATGCCGTCCACCACGCGCTTGGTCCAGCCTTCCTCGATACCGATTACCACCACTGCGGCGACGTTGGGATTGCAGCCGGTGCCGATCAGGGTGCGGAAGTGCAGCTCCAGGTCCTCGCCGAATTGCAGTCGGCCATAGGGATGAGGCAGGGCCATCGTGCCCTTGATGTTGTTGGCCACGGCTTCGGCTGCGGCATTCGAAATATCGTCCACGGGCAGGACGATGACGTGGTTGCGGACGCCGACGCGGCCGTTGTCGCGGCGGTAGCCCTGGAAGGTGGTCGAGGCGGTGATGATGGACATGGCGGATTCCTGTGCGGGGTGGGGGGCTTACCAGCGCTTGGTCTTGATGTTGTGCACATGGGCGTGCTGGCCGGCCTTGATGGGCTCCACCACGCGGCCGATGTCGACGCCGTACTTGAAGACGGTGTCGCCCACGGCCATGTCCTTCATCGCCACCTTGTGTCCGATGGGGATGTCCTGCGATGCGCGCACGTGGATGATCTTGTCTTCATCCATGATCCAGGCGTTCAGTTCCGTTCCGGCGGTGACTCCTTCCACGACGGCGACCGCCACCGTGTCCTTGGCATCGTGCAATACGGCGTGAATCATTTGTCTTCCTCTCTTGGGCTTGGGGGCGCCCGGCTGGTGCGGCGGCAGGGCGCGGATCGCTACGGCCAGGAAATCTTAGGACCGCGCTTCATGCGTGTCAACTAAATCATATATATGAATTGTATGACTTGAGCAGGTTCCGTCCCCGCCGCTACACTGTGGGCTCCTGATTTTTGCGATGCACCCATGAACACCAGCCTGTCCTCGACCGTGCCTTTGGGCAGTCCTCTGTACGCGCAGGTCAAGCAGGCCGTGCTGGCCGCGCTGGCGCAGGGCGAATGGAAGCAGGGCGAGGCGATCCCGCCCGAGAAGCTGCTGGCGGAACGCTTCGGTGTCTCCATCGGCACCTTGCGCAAGGCCATCGACGAACTGGCTGCGGAGAACATCCTGGTGCGGCATCAGGGCCGCGGCACCTTTGTGGCCGTGCACACGCGCAACCACCATTTCTTCAAGTTCTTCCGCATCGTGCGGCAGGACGGCGACAAGTCCTATCCCGCGACCGAGCTGCTGCGATTTCGCCGCGTGCGGGCCTCGGCCATCGCGCGCGAGAAGCTGAACCTGCCCGCTGGCGCCATGGTGTTCGAGTTCCTCAACCTGTTGTCGCTCAACGGCGACGTGGTGATGATGGATGAGATCTGCCTGCCGGAAGCATGCTTTCCGGGCATGACCGAAGCGCACCTGCGCGACCGCGCCAGCACGCTGTATGCGCTGTACCAGGACGTATTCGGCGTCAATGTGATCGCCACCGACGAGCGGCTGCGCACCTGCGTGGCCGAACGCACGCAGGCGCGGGCGCTGGGCGTGGCCGAAGGCAGCCCCTTGCTGGAGATCCGCCGCGTGGCGTTTTCCTACAAGCGGCAGGCGGTGGAATGGCGCATCTCGCGCGTCAACACCGAACGCTACGAGTACCTGGGCCAGGAGCCCTGGGAGGCTGGCGCCTGAATGGCCGCCGCGCGCGCCAGGCGGGCCGGATGGGCCGCCCGCCGTTGCGGCGCGCGTCAGCAGTGCTAGAATTCCTGCCGCAGTACAAAATTTTTCGGCGCCGATTTGCCTGATCCGCTTGCGGGCGCCTTCCAATAAATCCAGCTAAAGAGGTCCGTATGACCACTCCTGCCCAAAATTTGGCCGGTGATTCGGCCAGCGGGTTCGTACCCGCAACCGTCACGACTTCCGCTTCCGCTGATCCCGGTTCGGTCGGTCTCGTTGCCCCCACCTTCATCCGTTTCGATGAGCCCCTGTCCTTGCAGAGCGGCCAGTCGTTGGCTGCCTACGAACTGGCGGTCGAAACCTACGGCACGCTCAATGCCCAGCGCAGCAACGCGGTGCTGATCTGCCACGCGCTGAACGCTTCGCACCACGTGGCGGGGCAGGCGGCCGACAATCCCAGCGACGTGGGGTGGTGGGACAACATGGTGGGGCCCGGCAAAGCGGTGGACACCAACGTCTTCTTCGTCATCGGCGTCAACAACCTGGGCTCCTGCTTCGGCTCGACCGGCCCGGCCAGTATCAATCCGGAAACCGGCAAGCCCTGGGGCGCCGCTTTTCCGGTGCTGACCGTCGAGGACTGGGTAAGGGCGCAGGCCAGGGTCGCGGACCACTTCGGCATCGAACGTTTCGCCGCCGTGATGGGCGGATCGCTGGGCGGCATGCAGGCGCTCAGCTGGGCCATTACGTTGCCCGACCGCGTGGCCAATTGCGTGGTCATCGCCAGCACGCCGCGCCTGTCGGCGCAGAACATCGGCTTTAACGAGGTGGCGCGCCGCGCCATCATCACCGATCCGGATTTCCACGGCGGCGACTACTACGCGCAGGATACCGTGCCGCGCCGCGGCCTGTCGGTGGCGCGCATGCTTGGCCACATCACCTACCTGTCCGACGACGACATGGCGGAGAAGTTCGGCCGCGCCCAGCGCGCGCCGGCCGAGAACGGCGCGTACCACTACGGCTACGACGTCGAGTTCGAGGTGGAGTCGTACCTGCGCTATCAGGGCGAGAAATTCACCCGTTATTTCGACGCCAACACCTATCTGCTGATTACGCGCGCGCTGGACTACTTCGACCCGGCGCGCACCACCGGCGGCGATTTGGCCCGCGCGCTGGCTCCGGCCAAGGCCGATTTCCTGCTGGTGTCGTTCTCGACCGACTGGCGCTTCCCGCCGGAGCGTTCGCGCGAAATCGTGCGGGCGCTGCTGAAGAACGCCAGCCCCGTGACCTACGCCGAGATCGACGCGCCGCACGGCCACGACGCCTTCCTGCTGGAAGACGCGCGCTACCATGCCGTGGTTCGCGGCTATTACGAACGCATCGCGCGCGAGCTCGGGCTCGGCGTTGCCGCCCAGACCGAAGGACGTTCCGCATGACTCCCGTGACTCCCCGACCCGCGCACAGCGTCTTGCGGCCCGACCTGGCGCGCATCGCCAGCTGGATCGAGCCCGGCAGCCGCGTCCTGGACCTGGGCTGCGGCGACGGCGCGCTGCTGGCGCATCTGCGCGACCACCGGCAGGTGCGGGGCGCGGGCGTGGAACTGGACGACAACTGCGTCATCGCCTGCGTGCGGCGCGGCGTTGAAGTGATCCAGCAGAACCTGGAAGACGGGCTGGCGCTGTTCGACGACAAGCAGTTCGATACCGTGGTGCTGTCGCAGACCCTGCAATCGATGCACCGCACCGAGCACATCCTGCGCGAAATGGCGCGGGTGGCGCGCTACGGCGTGGTGTCGTTTCCCAACTTCGGTTACTGGCCGCACGGCTGGGCCATCCTGCGCGGCCGCATGCCGGTGACGGGCCAGATGCCCTACCAGTGGTACAACACGCCGAACATTCACTTGTGCACGCTGCGCGACTTCGAGCAGCTGGCCGGCGAATTGCGCCTGTCCATCCTGGAACGCGCCACCTTCAACGAAGGACGCGAGGTCAAGCTGCTGCCCAGCTGGCGCAGCACCCTGGCGGTGTACCGCTTCGCGTCGCCCTGACATTCCGACACGCCTGCTGCCTGCGGCGCGGGCGCATAGGCCCTAAAATGCCGCAAGCCTGCGGCCGCCAGCGGTGCGCTGGCGCGTTGTTTTAGGAGACCGTCATTACCGCTGCATCCAACGTCTATACCAGCCCCCGCGTGGCCCCCTTGCTGGTCCTGGGATTCGCCAGCGGATTGCCTCTGGCCCTGACCAGCGGCACCTTGCAGGCCTGGGCCACGGTGGAAAACGTGCCGCTGCAGCAGATCGGTTTCCTGACCCTGGTGGGCAGCGCCTATACCCTCAAGTTCCTGTGGGCTCCCTTGGTGGACCGCTATGCGCCGCCCTTGCTGGGGCGGCGGCGCGGCTGGATGTTGCTGACGCAGTTGCTGCTGGCCGTGGCCATCATGGCGATGGGCGCCTTGTCGCCTTCGTCCGCCTTGCAGACGCTGGCTCTGCTGGCCGTGCTGGTGGCGTTTCTGTCGGCCACGCAGGACATTGCTTTCGACGCCTATTGCACGGACGTGCTGCGCAAGGATGAGCGCGGCGCCGGCGCGGCCATCAAGGTCATGGGCTACCGGCTGGCGATGATCGTGTCGGGCGGGCTGGCGCTGATCCTGGCGGACCAGTGGATAGGCTGGGGCAACACCTATGTGCTGATGGGCGGGCTGATGCTGTTGTGCGCGTTGGCGACCTTCTGGGCGCCCGAACCCGAGCACGTCGCCCGACCGCCGCGTACGCTGCGCGAGGCCGTGGGCGAGCCTTTGCGGGAATTCTTCACGCGGCGCGGCGCGCTGGCGGTGTTGCTGCTGATCGTGCTGTACAAGCTGGGCGACGCGTTCGCGGGGGCTTTGTCCACCACCTTCCTGATCCGCGGCGCGGGCTTCACGCCGACGGAAGTGGGTACGGTGAACAAGGTGCTGGGGCTGGCCGCCACCATCATCGGCGCACTGGCGGGCGGGTCGCTCATGTCGCGCTGGGGCCTGTACCGGTCGCTGATGGCGTTCGGGCTGCTGCAGGCGGTGTCGAATCTGGCGTACTGGCTGATCGCCGTCAGTCCCAAGAACCTCTGGCTGATGGCCGCGGGCGTGGGAATCGAGAACCTGTGCGGCGGCCTGGGCACGGCGTCCTTCGTTGGCCTGCTTATGGCGTTGTGCCGCCAGCAGTTTTCGGCGACCCAGTTCGCGCTGCTGTCGGCGCTGTCGGCGGTGGGCCGGACCTACCTGGCCGGCCCTCTCACGCCGCCGCTGGTGGAAGCCATGGGCTGGCCGGGTTTCTTCCTGCTGACCGTGGCCATCGCGTTGCCGGGCCTGGTGCTGCTGCATCTGCTGCGCGGCACGATAGAAACCATGGAGAAGCAGGGCGATCAGGCCCCGGCTTGAAGCCGGCGGGTCCGAAAAAAACGGCGCCGAGGCGCCGTTTTTTCATGGCCGGACCGGGGTTTATTCCTCGCCGAGCAACCTGACGATCAGCACGTCGCTGGGCAGCGACTCCAGCAGCCGTTCGGCCACGCTGCCGATGGCGGTGCGCAGGATGCCGGTGCGGCCATGGGTGCCCGTCACGACCAGATCGGAACGGTGGTTGAAGGAGTATTCCGACAGCACGGTTTCCGGCTGGCCGCATTCCAGCACCACCTTGGGTGCGGCGACCTGGGCGAGTTCGGGCGTTTCGGCGATGAAGTCCTGGGCGCTCTGCTCGGCCGCCTTGTAGAAGCTGCGCGTGATGGCGTCATCCGGCGTGTTCTTGCCCTGGAAGGGGACGTCGTAGGAGTGGAACAAGGTCAGGTCCGCGTTCGGCACCAGGTGCAGCGCGGCGCGCAGCGCCTGGCGCGAGCCGGCGGAGAAGTCCGTGGCGACCAGCACGTCGCGGTAGGGCCGGCGCGGACGGGTCTTGACCACCAGTACGGGCTGGCGTGCCTGGCGGGCCAGCTTTTCGACCGTGGTGCCCAGCAGCAGGCGGCCCAGGGTTTCATCGCGCGCGGTGCCGGTGACGATCAGCGAGCAGCCGTAGCTGTCGGCGGTTTCCATGATGCGGACCAGCGGATCGCCGCTGACCACCACCACTTCGGTCGCCACGTCGGCGGCGGCCAGGTCCTCGGCCAGCTCGCGCTCGGCCAGCGCCTTGTGGTCCGTCGACAGGCGCCGCCACACGGGCGTGGTCAGGCGAGCCGGCGTGGCATGGGATTCCATGACATGCAGGACGATGAGCTTGGTGTTGAGTTCCTTGGCCAGCTGCAGCGCGCGGTCCAGGGCGCGGTCGCCGCGCGCGCTCAGGTCGGTCGCCAACAGGATGGGGCCAGTTTGCTGTGTCATACGTTCTCTCCCGGTTGTGGTTGGACCGCCGACTCCCGCGTGCGTCGCTCCAGCCGTTCCGCCCTCGCGGGCCTTATCCCCATTCTCGCGCGGCTGCGCGGAAGGGGACTTGATAGATATCAACGCAAAGTCGAGGGTAAGGGATGGCGGGCGCGCAGGCAATGGCCGTCCGCTACCCCGCCGCCTTAATACAATGGGGCCAGTTCAACTCCCTGCCTGCCCATGTTTCCGGATCTGTCTCCCGCCTTGCTGCACACGCTGTATCTTGTCGCCATCGTGGCGGAAGCGATGACCGCGGCGCTTTCGGCCGGCAGGCGCGACATGGACTGGATGGGCGTCTGCATCATTGCCTGCGTGACGGCCCTGGGCGGCGGTTCCCTGCGCGACGTGCTGCTGGGTCATTACCCGCTGACCTGGGTGGTCCATCCCGAATACCTGTGGATGACGGCGGGCGCGGCGATCTTTACGGCCCTGATCGCGCCCGTCATGCGGCGCCTGCGCAGCCTGTTCCTGCTGGCCGATGCGCTGGGCCTGGTGGCGTTCACGGTCATCGGCTGCCAGGTGGCGCAGCTGATGCAGCTGCCGATCACGGTGGTGCTGATCAGCGGCATGATCACCGGCTGCGCCGGCGGGGTGCTGCGCGATGTGCTGTGCAACGAGGTGCCGCTGCTGTTCCGCAAGGAGCTCTATGCCAGCGTGTCCTTCGTGACCGGCGGGCTGTACCTGGGCTCGCAGGCCTTGGGCCTGTCCGCCAACGCCGCGGTGCCGATCGCGCTGGCCGCGGGCCTGGCGGTGCGCCTGCTGGCCCTGCGCTTCAATTGGCAGATGCCGAAGTTCGTGTATCGGGACGACTGGGACTGAAGCAGGGCGGCAGGGCGCTCTGCAACAATTTTCTTATTTATGTTTCAAGAGATTTCTAGTATCTTCACGAAGTCTCATACCATGCATTGCGCAGTACAAGGGGAGCCGATTGGACGTCAAAGCGCCCGCCACGATTCCGTATTTCCTGCAGGAACAGATTCGTGAATTGATCGTGGACGGCACCATCCGTCCCGGCCAGCCGCTGCGCGAACAGGAGCTGGAGCAGCGTTTCGGCACCAGCCGCAGCCCGATCCGCGAAGCGCTGCGCCTGCTGGAGCTGAGCGGCCTGGTCACCCATATCCAGCGCAAGGGTTTCAGGGTCACCCTGTACACCGAGGCGCAGATCCGTCATCTGTACCAACTGCGCGCCGAACTCGAGGCCTATTGCATCCGCCAGGCGGCGGAAGCGGCCGACCAGGCGCCGCTGCTGGCTGAGCTGCGCCTTCATGACGCCGCCATCGGGGCGGCATTGGCGTCGGGCGATGGGCGCGCCGCCATTGCCTCGGCCTGCGCGTTCTATCTGGCTGCGGCCCGCAGCACGGGCAATACCCCGCTTGCGGGCATGCTCAGCAAGCTTTACGAGCAGATCGAACCGTTGCGCTACCTGTTGGCCAGGCAGGCGCTGCCGTTCACCGGCATCCAGGCCTGCACCAGCGGCGTCATCGAAGCATTGGCCGGCCGCGACGTCGAGCGTGCTGCCAATCTGACGCGCAGCTATCTGGCGGACGTGCTGCCCAGCGTGGCGCAGGCGTATCGCCAGGCCGCGCTGCAGGACGCGGAAGAACCGCAGCCGCGCTACGCACGCGCCTGAGCCGGCCGCGCCTCGCCGGCCGCGCCTAGCCAGCCGCGCCTAGCCAGCCGCGCCTCGCCAGCCGCGCCTAGCCGGCCGCGCCTATTCCCTCGGTGGGGTGCGGACTTCTATGCCGGCCTGTTCCAGCGCCTTGCGGATGCCGTCGGCGAAGATCAGCGCGTTCGGCTGGTCGCCATGGATGCACAGCGTGTCGGCCTGCACCGCCACGTCCTTGCCGTCCACCGAACGCACCTTGCCTTCGCGCACCATGCGCACCACCTGCGCCACCGCCTGATCCAGGTCTTCGATCATCGCGCCGGCGCGGCTGCGCGGCGTGAGCGAGCCGTCGTCCTGGTAGGAGCGGTCGGCGAAGACCTCGTTGGCGGCGGCCAGGCCGATGGAACGGGCCGCGTCGATCAGTTTGCTGCCGGCCAGTCCGTACAGGATCAGCGAGGCGTCCACGTCCTTGACGGCCTGGCAGATCGCGCGCGCCAGCCCTTCGTCCTTGGCGGCCATGTTGTAAAGCGCGCCGTGCGCTTTCACATGGTGCAGCCGCGCGCCTTGCGAGGCGGCCACGCCGGCCAAGGCGCCGATCTGGTAGACCACGATGTCGTAGGCTTCGTCGGGGCTGATCTGGATGACGCGGCGTCCGAATCCGGCCAGATCCTGCAGGCTGGGGTGCGCGCCCAGCGCCACGCCGCGCGCCAGCGCGGCCGCCACGGTCTTGCGCATGGTGGCCGGGTCGCCGCCATGGAAGCCACAGGCGATATTGGCGGAGCTGACGAACTGCAGCACCGCGGCGTCGTTGCCCATGGTCCAGGCGCCATAGCTTTCGCCCATGTCGCAGTTCATGTCGATGCGGGTGGTCATGGCAAATTCCTTTCTAGGCGAGGAGCGCGCGCAACGGCGCCAGCGCGTCCTGCAATTGCGTGAAGGCGCGCTCGCGTTCGCCGTCCAGGCGCTGCGCTTCTTCCAGTTCGATCAGCTGGAAGCGCAGCGTCTGGCCCGGTGCGCACTGCGCCAGGACGGGCAGGTCCACCGTGGCGATCTGCGCGATCTTGGGGTAGCCGCCGGTGGTCTGCCGGTCGGCCATGAGGATGATGGCCTCGCCGCCCGAAGGCACCTGCACGGTGCCGAAACACGCGGCTTCCGACAGCATCTGACGCGGCTGGCTCATGGCCAGCGCGGGGCCCAGCAGGCGGTAGCCCATGCGGTCGGACTGCGGGCTGATGCGGAACTCCGCGCCGCCGCCAAAGGCCTGGCGGGTGGCCTCGGAGAATTCCTCCCAGTGCATGCCGGGCAGGAAACGGATGAACTCGCGGCGCTTGGCGCCCAGCGCCGCCGGCAGGTAGACGCGCTGGTTCCACAGCGCTTCCTGCAAGGCGTCGAGGTCGCGGCCAGCGGCCAGCGGCGCATGCAGCGGCACCTGGTCGCCCTTGGCCAGCGCGCGTCCCTGGAAGCCGCCGAAGCCGCTGCGCAGGTAGGTGCTTTCGCTGCCCATGACGCGCGGCAGCGCAAAGCCGCCGTGCACCGCGAGATAGCCGCGCACGCCCACGGCCGGCCTGGCGCCGAAGGCCAAGGTGTCGCCCGTCCGCGCCACCAGCGGGCGGTGGACGGGAATGTCCTGGCCGTTGAGCGTGGCGCCAAGGTCGGCGCCAGCCAGCGCGAAGCAGGCCGCGGCGTCAAAGCGCAGGGTAGGACCCGTCAGGGTCATTTCCAGCGTGGCGTGTTCGTCTTGATTGCCGGCCAGCGCGTTGGCCAGCCGGTGCGCGCGCTCGTCCATGGCGCCCGCGGCGGGGATGCCCTGATGCTGGTAGCCCTCGCGGCCGCGGTCCTGGAAGCTGGACAGCATGCCGGGCTTGATCACGGTCACGCTCATGGCCGGGCTCCCCGGATGCGGTTGAATTCCTCGGGGCTGATGGGCACGAAGCGGACCGAGTCGCCGGGTTGCAGCAGGGCGGCGGGTTCGCGGGCCGGGTCGAACATGGTGAGCGGCGTGGCGCCGATGATGTTCCAGCCGCCGGGCAGGCGGTTCGGGTAGATCACGGTCTGCCGGTTGGCGACCGCCACGGCGCCGGGCGGCACCGCGGTGCGCGGCGAGGCGCGGCGCGGGATATTCAGTTTTTCGTCGTGCACGCCCAGATAGGCGTGGCCGGGCGCGAAGCCCAGCATGAAGACCATGCTGCGCGGCTGGCTGTGCAGCTGGATGACGCCTTCGGGAGTGAGGCCGGCGGCGTCGGCCACTTCGGCGAGGTCGGGGCCATGTTCGCCGCCGTAGCAGACCGGGATGTCGATCTCGCGTCCGCCCAGGGCGTCCGCGGCGATGCCTTCGGACAATAGTTGTCCGATGCGCTCGGCCAGTTGCGGGTAGGTGGGGCCGCCGCTGGCGCCGGGGCGGTAATGCACCGCCACCGCGACGAAGGAAGGCACCACATCGGTCACGCCGGCAAGCCGCGCGTCGCGCAGCTTGCCGGCCGCGGCCAGACAGGTCCTGCCGACATCGGCGTCGATCTGGTCGCCAAAGGAAACGATCAGGCAGCGGTCACCCTGGGGCAGGATGCGCCAGGAGGTTTCGGCCGGAGAAGGAGGTTCTGAATTTGCGTTCAACGACACGAAACCTGTAGAGACGGATTACTTGGCGAACAGGGAATCCAGGTTCTTGAACGCCTTGAATTCCAGCGCGTTGCCCGACGGATCCAGGAAGAACATGGTGGCTTGTTCGCCCACTTCACCCTTGAAGCGGATGTAGGGCTCGATGACGAATTCGGTGCCGGCGTCGGTCAGACGCTTCGCCATCGCTTCCCATTGTTCCATGGAAAGCACCGCGCCGAAATGGCGCACCGGCACATTGTGCGAGTCCACGGCGCTGGTGGCCTTGTGGCCGCATTCGCCGGGAGCCAGGTGGGCGACGATCTGGTGGCCGTAGAAGTTGAAGTCGATCCATTCGGGCGAGCTGCGGCCCTCCGGACAGCCCAGTTTTTCGCCATAGAAGGCGCGGGCTTCGGCCAGGTCGCGGACCGGGAAGGCGAGGTGGAACGGCGGCAGGTTGGTTTGAGCGGTCATGGAAGGCTCCGGGTCAGGCAAAGAAAAAATGATCAGTCGGATTGCGAGCCATCGCAAGCTTGGACGGCCTAGCATCGATGGGTAGTTTAGGTATTGTTTTTTTGATTGAAAAACGATATTTTTTGCTACTTAGCATCGAAATAATTGATCGTGATCAAAGAGTTCAAGACCTTCATCGCCGTGGCGCGGGACGGCACCTTTACCGGCGCCGGCGCCCGGCTGGGCCTGACCCAGTCTGCCGTCAGCGCCCAGATCAAGCGCCTGGAGGATTACCTGGGCGGGCCGCTGTTCGACCGTAGCGCGCGCGCCGCGGTGCTGAATGCGCACGGCCGCGAAGTGCTGCCGCAGGCGGAAGAACTGGTCGCCATGGCCGAGCGGATGATTACAGCTGGCGGGGCGGGCCATGTCAGCGGCTTGCTGCGCATCGGCGCCATCGCGTCGGTGCAGCAGGACCTGCTGGCGCGCGCGCTGGGCGGATTTCGCGCGGTCTATCCGGATGTGCGGGTGCGCATCGTGCCAGGTGTGTCGCTGTCGCTCCTGGGGCAGGTGGATGCGGGCGAGGTGGACATGGCCATGCTGATCAAGCCGCCCTTCGCTCTGCCGCCCGAACTCGGCTGGCAGCCCCTGCTGCGTGAACCGGTGATGTTGGCCATGCCCGCTTCCATGCCCATCGCGCCCTGGCGCGAACTGCTGGCAAGCCAGCCCTTCATCCGCTACGACCGCGCGTCATTCGGCGGGCGCGTGGTGGACCTGTTCCTGAAGAAGCAGCGCATCCCGGTGCGCGAGGCTGTGGAGCTGGACGAGATCGACGCCATCGCCAACATGGTGCGGTTGGGGCTGGGCGTGGCGCTGTTGCCGCAGCTGCGGCGGCTGGACATGACCGGCTTGCGGCTGTTGCCGCTGGGGGAGGCGGCGTTCTACCGCGAGATCGGCCTGATAGGCCGGCTGCCGTTCGATGCCGGCAGCGTGCAGGAGAAGATGGCGGAATGCCTGGCGGCCGCCGCGGCAGAGTCTTGAGCCGTTTGGCGGGCGGCGCATGACGCGCTGCCCGCCACGGCGGCGGTGGCTTACAGCCGGTCGCAGCGGACCGTGATGGGGTGGCTGCGCAGCGTGGACATCACGACGTCGTTGACTTCGCCTTCCACGTCGGTGATCACATAGCCGATCTGGCCGCGGGTCTGCAGGGTCTGGCTGACGATGTTCAGGCCGTGCTGCGCCATCAGGTTGTCCAGCGTGCCCAGCGCGCCCGGGGCGTTGCGGTGCACGTGCAGGATGCGCGTGCCGCCGGCGGGCTCCAGATACGGCAGCTCGGGGAAGTTGACCGCGCCCTTGGTGGTGCCGGCCTGCAGGAAGCGCACCAGCTTCTCGGCCACTTCCCGGCCGATGTTCTCTTGCGATTCCTGCGTGCTGCCGCCGATGTGCGGGGTCAGGATCACGTTGGGCAGGCCGATCAGCGGGCTGGCCAGCGGCTCGTCCGCGCCCTTGGGCTCGGTCGGGAACACGTCCAGCGCGGCGCCGGCCAGATGGCCGGATTTCAGCGCCGCATGCAGCGCGTCGATATCCACCACCGTGCCGCGCGAGGCGTTGATCAGGATGGCGCCACGGCGCATGCGGCCGATGGTTTCCGCGTTCATGATCTTTTCGGTGGTCTTGCCGCCCGGCACGTGCAGGGTCACCACGTCGGCCTGCTCCAGCAGCTCGTTGAGCGTGGCGGCGGGCCGGGCATTGCCCAGCGGCAGCTTGGCTTCGACGTCGTGATAGACGACGCGCATGCCCAGGCCTTCGGCCAGCGTGCTGATCTGCGAGCCGATGTTGCCGTAGCCCACGATGCCCAGCGTCTTGCCGCGGGTCTCGAATGCGCCCGCGGCGCTCTTGTCCCAGTGGCCCAGGTGCACGCGGGCGTTCTTTTCGGGAATGCGGCGCAGCAGCAGGATGGCTTCGCCCAGCACCAGTTCGGCCACCGAGCGGGTGTTCGAGAACGGTGCGTTGAACACCGGGATGCCGCGCTGCATGGCCGCGTCCAGGTCGACCTGGTTGGTGCCGATGCAGAAGCAGCCCACGACGCGCAGGTCGGGGTTGCCGGACAGCAGGGCGGCATCCAGGTGCGTGCGAGAACGGATCCCCGCCACCTGAGCGCCGCGCAGGGCGTCGCTCAATTGCGACGCCGGCAAGGCGGCCGCATGCGTGACGATGTCGGAGTAGCCGGCGGCTTCAAAAACAGCGCGGGCGCTCGGGTGGATGTTCTCGAACAGGACGATTTGTGCCATGACAGCCTGAGGGGTGGGTGAGGAATCCGTTTTATTGATTGTGGCCCATTTTTGCTGCAGTGCAAGGAGTAGCCATTGGGGCGGCATGGATGAATTGTTTCAGGCGCACAAACGATACGGGCATCGCCACAAAGAGCGATGCCCGGACAGAACCTGAAGGTTCGCGCGTTAACGGTAGGCCTGGAACACCTTGGCGCCGCCCTGCTTGTCCACCAGGACCACGTCATGCGGCGTCTTGCGGCCGCCGTATTCGGGGCCGTCCATGCCGGGGGAGCCCAGCGGCATGCCTGGCGCGGCCAGGCCGGCTGCGTCGGGCTTTTCGAGCAGCAGGCGGCGCACGTCGCTGGCCGGGACGTGGCCTTCGATCGCGTAGCCTTCGACGGCCGCGGTGTGGCACGAACCGTAGTTGGCCATGCCGGCGTTGCGGCGGATGGGGCCAGTGTCCTGGACGTCGTGGGTGGTGACGGCGAAGCCGTTGTCGCGCATGTGCTTGACCCAGTCTTCACAGCAGCCGCAGGTCGGGGTCTTCCAGACCTCGACCTTGACGGGCGTCTGGGCGGTGGCGAAAACGGGCGCGCACAGGGCCGCGGCAAGGGCCAGGCGGCGCGTAAGACGGGAAAGGTTCATGATGCTCCGTTGCGGGACGATGTGATTGCAAGCGTACTGTAGAGGAACGGGGGTGACCCCATTCTGTCCCGCACATTACGATTTTGTAATGTTGTCCGCGGTGGCATGGCCCTCCGGCGCGCGCAGCGTGATGCCGACCACGGTGCCATGCGCGCCCGAGGCCGCGTCGACCTCGCCGCCATGCATGCGCGCGATGGCGCGCACGATGGCCAGGCCCAGGCCGTGGCCTTCGCTGCGCGGCGCGCGCGCCGGGCTGGAGCGGAAGAAGCGGTCGAAGATGCGGGGCAGGTCCGTCGGCGGGATGGGCGGGCCTGGGTTGCGCACTTCCACCCGCGCGCCCGCGGGCGAAGCCGAGCAGGTCAGCACGATTTCGCCGCCCCGGGGCGTGGCCTTGATGGCGTTGGAAATCAGGTTCGCCAGCGCGCGCCGCACCAACCCGGCGTTGGCGGCCACGGTGGCGTCGCCTGCGCAGCGCAGATGCACGCCGCTTTCTTCCAGCGTGGCTTCGTAGTATTCGGCCACGCGTCGCGCTTCGGCGGCCAGCGATACCTGCGCCAGGTCCGCGGCCCGTTCGCCGCGGTCGGCGCGCGCCAGGAACAGCATGTCGTTGACCAGGGTCTTCAGGTCTTCCAGCTCTTCAAGGTTGGATTCCAGCGCATCGCGCAGTTCTGCCGCGTCGCGCGGCGACGACAGCATGACCTGCGTGCCGTTGATCAGCGTGGCCAGCGGCGTGCGCAGCTCGTGCGCCACGTCGGCATTGAAGCCTTCCATCTGCTGGTAGGCGGCCTGCAGGCGTTCCAGCGTGCGGTTGAAGGAACGGACCAGCTCGTGCAATTCGCGGTCGGTGTCTTCCAGCGGCAGGCGCCGCGCCAGATTGTCGGGCTGGATGCTGGCCGCCTGCTCGGACAGCCTGCGCGCCGGCGCCATGCTGCGCCTGACGGCCCAGGCCGCCAACACCACGGTCGCGCCGACCCACAGCGCGCAGATCAGCACCAGCGCGGTGCCATAGGCATACAGGAACTGCGAACTGGTGCGCGTGCTGACCGCCACGGTCAGTTGCGCGCCGGGCAGGATGCGGTCGTTCATGGCGACCCGCAGGCCGCGCATGCGGCCGCCGTCGGCGGTCTGCAGCACGACCTGCCTGCCGTCGCCGGTCGCCAGCGTTTCGGGAGCGGGGCCGCCGTACACGGAGTGGCCGTGCGCATCCACGATCCAGATGCCCAGCTGGCCTTCGCCCGCGCGCATCTCGTCGAAGGTGGCGGCCAGGTCTTTCAGGCCGCGGGCGTTGTTCTGCATGTCGATCAGGTGATCGATCAATTCCAGCTTGCCGCTGACTTCGGTGATTTCCTGCCGTTCCACTTCGCGCTTGAGCGCCCAGAACAGCGTGGCTCCCGCCAGGCTGGACACAAGCAGGGCGATGGCGCCCAGCAGCAGCGTCAGCCGCGCCTGCATGGAACGCATGCGCAGCGGCTTCATGCCGGGCGGCTATCCGCGGGGCGCGATTCCAGCACGTAGCCCATGCCGCGCACTGTATGCAGCAACTTGGTGTCGTAGGGGTCGTCCAGCTTGCTGCGCAGCCGCCGCACCGCCACGTCGATGACGTTGGTGTCGCTGTCGAAGTTCATGTCCCAGACCTGCTCGGCCAGGGTGGTGCGCGACAGCACCTGGCCCTGGCGGCGCAGCAGCAGGGCCAGCAGATTGAATTCCTTGGCGGTCAGGTCCAGGCGGCGGCCGCCGCGTTGGGCGCGCCGGCGGGCCAGGTCCAGTTCCAGGTCGGCCAGGCGCAGCAGGGTGGGTTCCTGAGAGCGTCCGCGGCGTAGCAGCGCCTGCACCCGCGCGAGCAGTTCCGAAAAGGCGAAAGGCTTGACCAGGTAGTCGTCGGCGCCGCCTTCCAATCCGCGCACGCGGTCCTCGACGGCGTCGCGCGCGGTCAGCATCAGGATGGGCGTGTCCTTCTGTTCGCGCACCGCGGCCAGCACGCCGAAGCCATCCACGCCCGGCAGCATCACGTCCAGCACGATCAGGTCGTAGACGCCTTCCAGCGCCAGATGCAGGCCGTCCACGCCGTCGCGAGCCAGGTCCACGACGTGGCTTTGCTCCGACAGGCCCTTCTTGAGGTAGTCGGCCAGTTTGGGTTCGTCTTCGATGACCAGGATGCGCATGGCAGGAAATTTACCATCCGCGCTGCGTCAGGTCCGGCGGACGGCTCAGGCCGGGCTGTCGATGGCGATGCGGTCGGGCGGAAAGCGCAGGGCGAACACGCTGCCCTTGCCGGGTTCGCTGGTGATCAGCAGTTCGGCGTCGTGGCGCATGGCGATGTGCTTGGTGATCGCCAGCCCCAGGCCGGTGCCGCCCACCGCGCGCGAACGGCCGCGGTCCACGCGGTAGAAACGCTCGGTCAGGCGGGGCAGGTGGCGCGCGGGGATGCCGATGCCGGTGTCCTGCACGCTGTAGCGCGCGCCGCCGTCTTCCTCGCGCTCCCAGCGTACGGTGATGGTGCCGCCGTCCGGCGTGTAGCGCACCGCGTTGGTCAGCAGGTTGGACAGGGCCGAGGTCAGTTCGGTTTCGGCGCCCAGCACGTCCAGGGATTCATCGATGTGCCACTCCAGCACGTGGCGGCCGCCCGACAGGGCCTCGATCTGCTGGCGCGCCTTCTGCAGCAGCGCGCCCATGTTGACCGCGCGCGGGTCGCTGCCCGGCGAGGATTCCAGCGTGGACAGGGTCAGCAAGTCTTCGACGATGGCCTGCATGCGCTGGGCCTGCTCGTGCATCATGTCGATGTACTGCTCGCGTTGTTCGGCGGGCAGGGCGTCGGCGGGCATGTCGCGCAGGGTTTCCAGAAAACCCGCCAGTACCGTCAGAGGCGTGCGCAATTCGTGCGAGACATTGGCCACGAAGTCGCGGCGCGTGGTTTCCAGGCGTTCGATCTGGGTGACGTCGCGCGTGATCAGCAGGCGCTGGTTGCTGGCGTAGGCCGTCAGTTGCATCATCATCAGCCGCTCCTGGCCTTGCTGGCCCAGGCGCACCAGTATGGGCTCGGGCCAGGACGGACGGTGCGCATATTCGACGAATTCGGGCGCGCGCAGCAGGTTCAGCAGGTTATGGCCGCGGTCGGCCGGCAGGCGCAGGCCCAGGTGCTGGCGCGCCATGCGGTTGCACCAGTCGATCTGGAAATCCTCGTTCAGCGTCACCGCGCCGTCCGGCAGCGCTTGCGCCGCGGCCAGCATGCCCTGCATGGTGTTCTGGGTTTCGTTCAGTTCGCGGGCCCGGGCGCGGGTGTAGCGGTACAGCGGCGCGAGGATGTCGTCCCAGGGGCCGACCGAAGCGGGCGGCGAGGTATCGGGGTGGTTGGCCCAGTGGGACACCAGGTGCAGGCGCCAGCTGCGCCAGAGCAGCATGGCGGCCAGCGCGAAGGAAAACAGTATCCAGCCCGCCGGGTCTCCTATGAGCCATTGGGCCAGTAATGCGGCAACCGCCCACAGGGCGACCAGGAAAAGAGTGCGCAGCCAGATCATCGTGCGGGAGTTTTTACCGCGTCGGGAGCTGGGCAGTAAACCGGTAGCCGCTGCCGCGGACCGTTTCCACGTGCGCGTCGTGGCCGCTGGGTTCCAGCGCCTTGCGCAGGCGGCGGATGTGTACGTCGACCGTGCGCTCTTCCACGAAGACGTGGTCGCCCCAGACCTGATCCAGCAGCTGGGAACGCGAGAACACGCGTTCGGGGTGCGTCATGAAAAAGTGCAGCAGGCGGAATTCGGTGGGGCCGATCTGCAGCGACTGGCTGTTGCCCGACAGGCGATGCGTCACCGGATCCAGCTTCAGGCCGCCCACGTCGATCACGTCGTCGGTCAGCTGGGGGGCGCGGCGGCGCAGCACGGCCTTGATGCGTGCCATCAGCTCCTTGGGCGAGAAGGGCTTGGTAATGTAGTCGTCGGCGCCGGCTTCCAGGCCGTCGACTTTGTCCTGCTCGGAACCCTTGGCGGTCAGCATGATCACCGGCACGGCGCGGGTGCGCTCGTCGTTGCGCAGTTTGCGCGCCATGGCCAGGCCGGAGGTGCCGGGCAGCATCCAGTCCAGCAGGATCAGGTCGGGAAGTTCGGCGCGGATCAGGGTCTGGGCCTGGTCGGCGTCGAAGGCGCGCAGCACCTTGTGTCCGGCGAAGGACAGGTTGACGGCGATCAGTTCCTGGATGGCGGGTTCGTCTTCGACGACGAGGATGGTGCTGGACATGGCGGATTGGGCACACTTCTGAGCGCCGGCGCGGCGCGAACATTGCGATAGTATGGCCGCAATATTTCAGGTATGTGACCGCCGGGCGTCATTGTCCGCGTCCGCCGGCCGCCCGCGGGAGCCCGATAGGCTACCATTGAACGATATATCGGGAATTCACCATGCAAAACCCCTCCGAATCGCAACATTCCGCGGATTCCGCCTCGCAATCGACCCATTTCGGCTTCCAGACGGTGCCGGAAGGCGAAAAGGCCCGCAAAGTCGCCGAAGTATTCCATTCGGTCGCCCAGCGCTACGACGTCATGAACGATTTCATGTCGGCCGGGCTGCACCGCGTCTGGAAGGCGTTCACCATTGGCCGCGCCGCCATCCGCCCCGGCATGAAGGTGCTGGACATTGCCGGCGGCACGGGCGATCTGGCAAAGGCCTTCGCCAAGCGCGCCGGCCCCACGGGCGAGGTCTGGCTCACGGACATCAACGACTCCATGCTGCGCGTGGGCCGCGACCGCCTGACCGATGCCGGCCTGCTGGTCCCCACCGCCGTGTGCGACGCCGAGCGCCTGCCGTTCCCCACCGGCCATTTCGACCGCGTCAGCGTGGCTTTCGGTCTGCGCAACATGACCCACAAGGACCGCGCCCTGGCTGAAATGACCCGGGTGCTGAAGCCGGGCGGCAAGCTGCTGGTGCTGGAATTTTCGCGCGTGGCCAAGCCGCTGGCCCCCGCCTACGACTGGTATTCCTTCAATGTGCTGCCCTGGCTGGGCAAGAAGGTCGCCAAGGACGAAGCCAGCTACCGCTATCTGGCCGAATCCATCCGCATGCACCCCGACCAGGAAACCCTGGCGGACATGCTGCGCACGGCCGGGCTGGAACGGGTGCAGTACTTCAACCTGACCGCCGGCATCGCCGCTCTGCACGAAGGCGTGAAGCTGGGCTGATCCGCCCCGGCCATCCGGATTTTTCGCCGCCCTGCGGGAACTTGTGGGGCGGCGTCTTGTCCGTTATTCTTACGGTATTCAGATTAATGTAAGAAAAGTCGCGACGAAGGTCCCGCGGTCCGTGGGACTTCCTGCTGCTCGGGGCGGCAGGAGCGCGAGTACGAGGGAGCAAACCTATGTCCAAATTCTGTCTTTCGCGGTTTGTCGCCGCGGCGCTGATCGCCGTTTCCGGCGCGGCACTGGTGACGGCGTCGTTTGACGCCGAAGCCCGCCGTGCGGGCGGCGGCAGCAGCGTCGGCCGACAATCCTCCAACGTGACCCAGCAGCGCCAGGCGACCACGCCGCCGACCGCCGCCAGCAACACGGCGGGCGCTACCGCCGCTCCGGCAGCCGCCGGCGCGGCCACGGCCGGCGCTGCCACTGCGGGCGCCGCCGCCAAGAGCGGCGCTTCGCGCTGGCTCGGCCCCATCGCCGGCATCGCCGCTGGCCTGGGTATCGCCGCGCTGCTCTCCAGCATGGGCCTGTCGGGCGCTTTCGCCGAGTTCCTCGGCTCCGCGCTGCTGATCGCCGCGGTCGTGTTCGCCGTCATGTTCATCATCCGCCGCCTGCGCGGCTCCGGTCCGCGCACTGCCACGCAGGGCGCGTTCGGTGGCGCCAACAACGCGCCGGGCCAGCAGCAACAGCAGCCGATGTGGCGTGAAACGCTGAAGCCGGCGGCTCCTGCTGCAGCGGCTCCGGTTGCCGCCGCCGCGGCGCCGGCCGCGATGCCCAAGATGGGCGACGACAACAACTGGTTCGTGCCGGGTGACTTCGATACGCCCAACTTCCTGAAGCAGGCCAAGGAGCAGTTCGTGCGCATCCAGGCCGTCTGGGACAGCGGCAGCACCGATGGCCTGCGCGAGTTCCTGACCGACGACCTGATCACCGAGCTCAAGCCGCAGCTGGCCGAGCGCGGCGCGGCGCCCAACAAGACCGAAGTGGTCCTGCTGAACGCTGAAATGCTGGGCATCGAAACCGTGTCCGACGGCCACCTGGCCAGCGTGCGCTTCTCCGGCATGCTGCGCGAAGCGCCGGGCGCCGAGGCCTTCCGCTTCGAGGAAGTCTGGAACCTGTTCAAGCCCGCCAATGGCGGCTGGCTGCTGGCAGGCATCCAGCAGATCCCGGTGGATCTCGCCAGCTAAGCCTGGCCGGCCGGGGCCGATCCCCACCTCCGTTGCGGATGCCGCAAGGCATCTGTTTGAACCGGCCCTTACAGGGCCGGTTTTTCCATGTGCTTGCGCAAAACACCCAGCCATCTAACCCGTTACACTCCCGATTTACCCATTAACTTCCGCAACCCCCGCAATCGGGGCCGTTGCAGACCGCCATGCTGCCTCTTCCGTTCCTGCCCACCCCCTCGCGACTGGCTGTAAGCGCGCTCAACGCCCTGTTGCGGCGCGAGGACTGGGCGCGCGCGCGCCTGGTCCGGCATGCGGGCAAGACGGTGCGTTTCGCGCTGGGCGGCTTCAGCCTGGGCCTCACCATCGATAGCGAAGGCCTGGCGGCCCAGGCCGATGCGGCCGTGGTGCCCGACGTGACCCTGACGGTCGCGCCTGAAAAACTGCCGCTACCGCGCCTGGGCGCGGACCGCGAGCGCCCCGATTTCGCCGAGGCCACCCATATCTCGGGCGACGCGGCGCTGGCGCAGGTGGTGTCGGACCTGTCCAAGCAGCTGCGCTGGGATCCGGAGGACGCGCTGGCCCGGGTGGTGGGCGACATCGCCGCGCTGCGTCTGGTGGGTGGGGCGCGCGCGGCCGCCGGCGGCGCGCGCACGGCCAGCCTGAGACTGGCCGAGAACGTGTCCGAGTACCTGTCCGAGGAAAGCGGCATGCTGGCCAGCCGACCGGCGCTGGAACAGTGGCGGCTGGACCTGGCCGAGCTGAACGCCCGCGCCGAGGCGCTGGCCCGCTCGGCCGCCGCGCTGCAAACCCGCCTGGCATCCGCCAGCGCAAAGCGGGGCGCCTGATACATGTTTCCCCTGCTGCGCCTTTTCCGCATCATTCTGGTTTCGCTGCGCTACGGCCTGGATGAGCTGGTGCTCTCCAGCCTGAACCATCCGCTGGCCACCTGCCTGCTGCGCGTCATCCGCCTGGGCACGCGTCCGCGCAAGCCGCGCGGCTTGAGGCTGCGCCTGGCGCTGGAGTCGCTGGGCCCCATCTTCGTGAAGTTCGGACAGGTGCTGTCCACCCGCCGCGACCTGATCCCCGCCGATATCGCCGACGAACTGGCGCTCTTGCAGGACCGCGTGCCGCCGTTCCCCTCGGCGCAGGCCGCGGCCTGCATCGAGGCGGCGCTGGGCGCGCCGCCCGAGAAGCTGTTCGCGCAGTTCGAAGTGGATCCGGTGGCCTCGGCCTCGATCGCGCAGGTGCACTTTGCCGTGCTGCACGACGGCCGCGAGGTCGCGGTCAAGGTGCTGCGCCCGGGCATGCTCAGCATCATCGAGAAAGACCTGTCGCTGCTGAAAGTGGTGGCGCGCATCATCGAACGCCTGGGCGCCGACGGCCGCCGCCTGAAGCCGCGCGAAGTGGTGGCCGAGTTCGACAAGTACCTGCACGACGAGCTGGACCTGGTGCGAGAAGCGTCCAATTGCAGCCAGTTGCGCCGCAACTTCGGCCCCGAGTCCGGCCGCGGCGACATGCTGATCGTGCCCGAGGTGATCTGGGAATACACGGCATCCACGGTCTTCACCATGCAGCGCATGTACGGCATGCCGGTGGGCCAGGTGGAGCGCATGCGCGAGGCCGGCATCGACATCCCGACGCTGGCGCGCACCGGCGTGGAGATCTTCTTCACCCAGGTCTTCACCGACGGCTTCTTCCACGCCGACATGCACCCGGGCAACATCTACGTGTCCGACCGTCCGGAAACGCTGGGCAGCTACATCGCCCTGGACTTCGGCATCGTGGGCTCGCTGTCCGAGTTCGACAAGAATTACCTGGCGCAGAATTTCCTGGCCTTCTTCCACCGCGATTACCGCCGCGTGGCGCAACTGCACATTGAATCGGGCTGGGTGCCGCCCGATACGCGCGAAGAAGAACTGGAAGGCGCCGTGCGCGCCGTCTGCGAACCGTACTTTGACCGGCCATTGTCGGAGATCTCGCTGGGGCAGGTGCTCTTGCGGCTGTTCCAGACCTCGCGCCGGTTCAATGTGGAGATCCAGCCGCAGCTGGTCCTGTTGCAGAAGACCCTGCTGAACGTTGAAGGATTGGGCCGCCAGCTCGATCCCAACCTGGATCTCTGGAAGACCGCCAAGCCCTATCTGGAACGCTGGATGCGTCAGCGCGTCGGATTCAAGGGGCTGCGGCAGAGCCTGGAAAAAGAAGCCGCGCAGTGGTCGCAAATGCTGCCTGCTTTGCCCAGGCTGGTCCATGACCACCTGAGCCGTCCCAACGTCTCGCCCGCCTTGCTGGCCGAGATGATCCAGTTGCGGCGGGCCCAGGAACAGAACAACCGGCTGGTTGCAGCGCTGGTTGGGGTGGCCGCGGTTGCCATCGGGGTCGCGATATGGGCCTTGACCCGATAGGCGGCGCGATGATCTAGACGGTATCTGTCATGTTTCATTCATGAAACGGTCATCATAGCTTCGCGGTACACGGCGAAAAATAGCGCTGCGGTGGATGAATGCAGCGCCCTCGCCGGCAGCGCGCGCGCCATTCTTAATCTCTATATCTATAGCCCCACTAGCGGGACGAATACAAGGGCAGACCATGCTTTATCCTGAACTCTTCAAGACCATGGAAGCCGTGCGCTGGAACATGGCGCATGACATTCCCTGGGGCGACTTCGATCGCAGCAAGCTCTCGGACGAGCAGGCACACACGATCAAGATGAACGCCATCACGGAATGGGCCGCCTTGCCGGCCACCGAAATGTTCCTGCGCGACAACCGCGGCGACAGCGATTTCTGCGCGTTCATGTCGGTGTGGTTCTTTGAAGAGCAGAAGCATTCGCTGGTGCTGATCGAATACCTGCGCCGCTTCCGTCCGGACCTGATGCCCACCGAGGAAGAGCTGCACAACGTGCGCTTCGAGTTCGACGCCGCGCCCGAACTCGAAACCCTGATGCTGCATTTCTGCGGCGAAGTCCGTTTGAACCACTGGTACCGCCGCGCCGCCGAATGGCACACGGAACCGGTCATCAAGGCCATCTACAAGACCGTGGCCCAGGACGAGGCCCGCCACGCCGGCGCCTACCTGCAGTACATGCGCCGCGCGCTGCACGACCGCGGCCAGGACACGAGCGAGCAGGCGCGCCTGGCGTTCTCCAAGATCGGCGTGCTGATGGCGTCGGCCGGCCGCACGCAGCAGGCCCTGCATCCGACCAACCTGCACGTGAACAAGGACCTGTTCCCCAACGACACGGTGCAGTCGCGCCTGCCGGAACCCGGCTGGCTGGAGCACTGGCTGGACACGCAGATCCGCTTTGACGGCGTGTGGGAGCAGAAGGTCGCCACCCGTATCCTGCACATCCTGTCCAAGCTGATGGACCGCAGCTTCGAAACGGTGAAGGACCTGAACCGCTACCGCAAGGAAATGACGGCCCTGATCGTGCCCAAGGAAAAGCAGATCATCCTGGGCGGCGCCTGAGCCGGGGCGATACAATCGCCGCATGCCTGCCGCCCGTTTCGAATCCAAGGTCCTGTCCCGCGACGAATGCGTCGCTGCCGTCGCCGACGGCCGCTATCCGCGGCCGGTGGTGTTCACCAACGGCGTCTTCGACATCCTGCACCGGGGCCACGCGACCTACCTCGACCAGGCCGCCCAACTGGGCGCGACCCTGGTGGTGGCGGTGAACACCGACGAGTCGGTGCGGCGCCTGGGCAAGGGCGCCGAGCGTCCGCTGAATCGCATGGAAGACCGCGCCGCCTTGCTGGCGGCGCTGGGCTTCGTGACCGTGGTCACGTCCTTCCATGAAGACACGCCCGAAGCCCTGATCGGCCAGCTCAAGCCTGACCTGATCGTCAAGGGCGGCGACTACGACATGGAAAAGCTGCCCGAGACCGCCCTGGTCAAGAGCTGGGGCGGCCGCGCGGTGGCGATTCCATTCGAGTTCGAGCGCTCGACCACGGCGCTCGTGAAGAAAATCCAGAACAAGTAAACCGGGCCCCGTAGCGGCTCAGCGCGGTTCCCGCAGCAGGCGGTTGATTGCTTCCAGGTCCGCTTCGGCCAGGATGCCGCTGGTGGCCTTCAGGCGCAGGCTGGCGAGCACCGTGCTGTAGCGCGCCAGCGCCAGGTCGCGCTGGGTGGCATAGAGCTGCTGCTGGGCGTTGAGCACGTCCAGGTTGATGCGCACGCCGACCTCGTAGCCGGTGCGGTTGGCCTCGACCGCGGCGCGGCTGGATTTTTCGCCTGCCTCCAGCGCCTGGATGCGGGCCAGGCCGCTGGTGACGCCGGTGTAGTACTGGCGCGCGGCCTGCACGGCCTGGCGGCGCGCTGCCTCATAGTCATGGCGCGCCTTCTGTTCCAGCTGGACCTTTTCGGTCACTTGCGACGACACCCCGCCGCCCGAGTACAGCGGGATCGACAGCACCACGCCGATGGTGCTGTCGATGGGCTTTCCGGGCGCGGCATTGCGCATCACGGCGTCGCTGGCGCTGCCGCTGCTGGCGCGCAGGTTCAGGGTGGGATAGTGGCCGCTTTTGGCGATCTGGATCTCGCGGCCGGCGATGCGCGTCAGAAGCTGCGCGCGCAGCACGTCCAGGCTGGAGGACTCGGCCTGGTTGCTCCAGTCGGCCACGCGGGCGGGCTGCGGCGCGGGCAGTTGCACGCCATAGGGCAGTTCGGACAAGGCGCCGGGCGGCGTGCCGATGATCTTGGCCAGTTCATCGCGGCGGACTTCCAGGTCGTTCTGCAGGCGCAGTTCCTGCGCCACCACCAAGTCGTAGCGCGCCTGCGCTTCGTAGGTGTCGGTGATGGTGGCGTTGCCGAGTTCGAAGTTGCGCTTGGCGGATTCCAGCTGCCCGGCCACGGCGGCCTTCTCGGCCTCGGTGGCGGTCAGCGTGTCCTGGGCGTAGAGCACGTTGAAATAGGCGTCGGCCACGCGCAGCAGCAAGTCCTGGTAAGCCTGTTGCAGCTGCACTTCGACGTCGGCGACGATCAGCTTGGACTGTTCGAAGTTCTGCCAGCGGCCCCAGTCGAACAGCGGCTGGGTCAGGGACAAATCCCAGACGCCGCGGCCGCCGCTATAGGCGATGCCCATGCCGCGAGTGCTGCGGGTTTCCTGGTAGGCGCCGCCGGCTTCGGCGGAAATCAAGGGCAGGAGCAGCGAACGGGCCTGGGGTTCTTTTTCCAGGCCGGCGCGATAGTTGGCGCGCGCTGCGGCGTAGATCGGGTCATTGCCCAGCGCCGATTGCCAGATCTGGATCAGGTTCTGCGCGCGGGCAAGCGTCGGGCCGACGCTTGCGGCGCAGGTAAAAACCAGTAAAGCCGTTAGCAATCGGAAACGCATGGTGGTCAACGATACGCCGGGCCGCCCGGGGCGCGGCGGCCCCGTCAAGGAGGCAGGCGCCGGGCGGCAGGGTTGGGGATCAGAACTTGAACTGGGAGACCGTGACGCCGCGCAGCGGCTTGATGACGGTTTCGAACAGGTTCACCGTTTCGAAGCTGGCCGCGGTGGTGCGGGTGATGCGACAGGCCGTCATGACGGGCGCCTGGCCCACGATCACGACCAGGCGGCCACCCACGCGCAGCTGGTACTTCAGCGCGTCGGGGACGGTCGGCACGGAACCCGTGACGAGGATGGCGTCGTATTCGGTGGAGCCCCAGCCGTTGCGGGCGTCGCCGGTTTCGACCTTGACGTTGGTGACGTTGTTCATCTGCAGGTTCTGCTGCGCGAACGTCACCAGGCGGCTATCGATTTCGACCGAGGTGACCTGCTGCGCCAGGTAGCCCAGCAGCGCGGCCTGGTAGCCGGAGCCGGTGCCGATCTCCAGCACGCAGTCGGACTTGGTCAGCTGCAGCTCTTGCGCCAGGCGGGCTTCCACCTTGGGCGCCAGCATGTTCTGGCGGGTGTTGACCGCGTTGATCTCAAGCGGCAGTTCCAGGTCGGAAAACGCCAGCGCGCGCAGGGCCGGCGGAACGAATTGTTCGCGGCGCACATCGAACAGCGCTTGCAGCACGTTGGCGTCCAGAACGTCCCACGGGCGGATCTGCTGTTCCACCATGTTGAAGCGGGCTTGTTCTACGTCGGGCAGGGTCGAAGCGTTCATGACGGTCAGAAAAAACAGAGGAATCAACAGACCATTGTACCGATTCGTAGCGTACTGTGACGCCCGGCCCCGCCGACAGATGTTTCAGACGCCCGGATCTACCACCAGGCGTGGAAGTGGTGCACCGGGCCGTGGCCCGACCCCACCGACAGGCGCTCGGCGTGGCGGATGGCCTCCGTGAGGTAGGCCTTGGCGCGACGCGCCGCCTCGGGCACGTCCCCGGTTTGCGGCAGCAGGGCGGCCAGCGCCGCCGACAGCGTGCAGCCGGTGCCGTGGGTATTAGCGGTTTCGATGCGGTGGCCGGGCAGCTCGATCATGCGGTCGCCGTCGTGCAGCAGGTCGATGGTCTCGTTGCCGGGCAGGTGGCCGCCCTTGACCAGCACCCAGCGCTCGCCCGAATGGGCCAGCTTGTTGCGCAGGCGTTCGGCCACGCGCCGCATTTCCTTGACCGTCTCGACCGGGCGCTCTTCCAGCAGCACGCCGGCTTCGGGCAGGTTGGGCGTCAGCAGGGTGGACTGCGGCAGCAGGGCTTCGCGCATGGCGCCCACGGCGTCGCGCTCCAGGAGCAGGTCGCCGCTCTTGGCCACCATGACCGGGTCCAGCACCACGTGGGCGGGGGTCCACTTGGCGAGCTTCTCGGCCACCACCTGGATCACCGGCTGCTGGCCCAGCATGCCGATCTTGACCGCGTCGATGCGCACGTCCGCGAACAGCGTGTCGATCTGCTGGCCAACGAAAGCGGGCGGCACCGCAGAGATGCCGGTGACGCCCTGGGTGTTCTGCGCCGTCAGCGCGGCGATCACCGCGCAGCCGTAGGCGCCCAGCGCGCTCATGGCCTTCACGTCGGCCAGGATGCCGGCGCCGCCGGACGGGTCGACGCCGGCGATGGTCAACGCGTTGGGGATGGGGCGGCCGCTGGCGGCCTGCTGGCGACCGTTCATTTGGGGGCGCCTGCCGTGATCAGGCCTTCGTTGGGCGAGCTGGGAGCGCCGCTGTACAGCTTCTTGGGCATGCGGCCGGCCAGGAAGGCCTCGCGGCCGGCTTCAACGCCTTTCTTCATGGCGCTGGCCATCAGGATGGGATCGCGCGCGCCGGCGATGGCGGTGTTCATCAGGACGGCGTCGCAGCCCAGTTCCATGGCGATGGCGGCGTCCGACGCGGTACCCACGCCGGCGTCCACCACGATGGGCACGCGGGCCTGTTCGATGATCAGGCGCAGGTTCCAGGGATTCAGGATACCCATGCCCGAGCCGATCAGCGAGGCCAGCGGCATCACGGCGACCGCGCCCAGGTCTTCCAGCATGCGGCACTGGATGGGATCGTCGGTGCAATACACCATGACCTTGAAGCCTTCGTCCACCAGGGTCTTGGTGGCCTTGAGCGTCTCCGGCATGTTGGGGAACAGGGTCTGCGGGTCGCCCAGCACTTCCAGCTTCACGAGGTCGTGGCCGTCCAGCAGTTCGCGCGCCAGGCGCAGCGTGCGCACGGCCTCGTCGGCGCTGTAGCAGCCGGCGGTGTTGGGCAGCAGCGTGAATTTGGACGGCGGGACGTAGTCCAGCAGATTCGGTTCACCGGCGTTCTGGCCGATATTGGTGCGGCGGATGGCGACGGTGACGATCTCGGTGCCGCTGGCGTCCAACGCCGCGCGGGTCTGTTCGAAGTCCTTGTACTTGCCGGTGCCGACGAGCAGGCGCGACGAGTAGGCGCGGCCGGCGATGGTGAGGGTGTCTTGAGTGGTCATGGCGGAGGTTCAAAGGGCGGGTGCGCACGATGCGAGACCCGCGGGGACTGGCGATTCGTTGGACGAATGATAAAGCACGGCGCCGCGCGGCAGACCCGTCCGGTGAAATGTAGCGTTCCAATATTTGCAGATCGCGGCGCGGACGCGGTTCAGCGCAGGCGGTCCAGATCGGCGCAGATCGCCTCGGCGGCGTCGATCAGGCGCGGACCCGGGCGGTACAGGGCGTCGGCGTCCACGCCGTACACGCGCCCCAGCCGCGCGGCGGGCAGCCCCAGCGCCTGCCAGGCTGCCAGGTTGCGGGCGCCGTCCTCGGGTCGGGACGTGCCGGCCAGCACGGCCTCGGGCCGCGCCGCCAGCACGCTTTCCAGCGTGACCTGGGGCGCCACCACGGGGGCCTGGCCGAAGACATTGACGCCGCCGCAGACGCGCAGGGCGTCACTGACGATGCTGCTGTCGTTCAGGGTGTAGATGGGATCCAGCCCCGCCTGCACGAAGACGCGCACGGGGCGGCGGCCGGCATAGCGGGCGGCCAGGGCGTCCAGCCGCGCGCGCAGGGCCTGGGCCGCGGGCCGCGCCTGCGCTTCGGTGCCGAACAGGGCACCCATGCGTTCGACTGCATCGGGGATGGCGGCCAGGGTCTGCGGATCGCTGTAGAACACCGGCACGCCCAGTTTGTCCATCACCCGCGCCAGCGGCGCGGCGGCGGCGGGCTGCCAGGCGATCAGCAGGTCCGGGCGCACGGCCGCCACGCGTTCGGGATCGGGCTGGGTGCCGTCGCCGATGACGGGCAGCTGGCGAGCGGCGGGCGGATAGTCGCTGCCGCGGATGGTGGCGATGAGCCGGTCGCCCGCGCCCGCGGCAAAGACGAGTTCGGTGGCGTGCGGGGCCAGGGTGACGGCGCGTTGCGCGGGGGCGGCCAGCGAGACCTGGCGTCCCTGGTCGTCGCGGACCTGGATGGCCGCGCCGGCCGCGGCACGGGTTGCCGGACCTGCCAGGGAACTTGCCGCGGCGGGTCCCGCAGACAGCAGCGCGCCCAGGGCCAGGAACAGCCCCGGAGCGATGCGAGGGAGGGTGCGTGCGCGGGTCATGCAGGAGACCGATATAGCCAGCGGGGAACGCCGACTATATCGGAATGCCGCGATCAGTAGCGCAGCGTGAGTGACGCGTAGAAGTTGCGGCCAGGCGCGGGGTACAGGCTGTAGTTGGCGACCGGGCCCAGCATCTCGAACGAAGCATTGCCGCCGCGGATGCCGTACGTGGCGTACTGGCGGTCGAAGATGTTGTTCACGCCGATGGCGCCTTCGATGTTGCGCGTGAACTTGTACGCCACCTTGGTGTTGAACAGTACGTAGGCGTCCAGTTCCTTGGCGAACTGGTTGGCCTGGTCGTTGTCCATGCGCGACTTGCCCACGTATTGCGCCGTCACGTTCCACAGGAACGCATCGGTGGGACGCCAGGTCACGCCGGCGTTGGCCAGCCACTTGGGCGCCAGCGGCACGGTCTTGCCAGCCAGGTCCACGCCGGCGTAGGTGCCGGAGCGGAATTGCGCTTCCATCCAGGTCAGGTTGGCGTCCAGCGACACGCTGCTGGAAATGGCGGTGTGGCCTTCCAGTTCGATGCCTTGGCGGCGGGTCGGATCCAGGTTGGTGTTGGCGCCCGTGCCCGGGCCCCAGATGCCGTCGGCCAGCGGGTTGTACTGGATCTCGTTGGTCAGGTCATAGCGGAAGTACGACAGGCGGGCGCTGCTGCTGGCCGATTGCCAGGTCACGCCGATTTCCTTGTCGGTGGAGGTCTGCGGCGCCAGCGGGGTCTGCACCGACAGCAGTTCATCGGCGTTGGGCAGGCGGAAGCTGCGGCCGACCTTGCCATACACGCCGAAGCCGGCGGGCAGGTCCTGGCGCACGCCCAGCTGCCAGGCGGTCAGGTGGTTGCTGCGGTCCGACGCCGTGCCCGAGCCGGAAATCACGTCCAGGTCGTCGGAGGCGTACTGGCGGCGGACGCCGGCCGTCACGTAGGTGGTATCGGTGGCGCGTACCTGGCCTTCGGCGAACAGGCCGTACTGGTGCTGGCGCGACTGCCACTTCGAGGGCTGGAAGTCGTAGTAGGCGTTCTGGTTGGCGGTGGTCTTGGCTTCCTGGCCGTCGGCGCCGAAGACGATGCTGTGGCCGCCGTTGATCGGCAGGCGGTAGCGCACGCTGGCGATGTTCTCTTCCAGCTTCTGGTCGCGCAGGATGTCGCCGAAGCCGTCGTAGGTCAGGCCGTCGAGCTTCTTTTCGCGGGTCGACAGGTCGGCGTACAAGGTGCCGGCGCCGATGGCCTGCTCGAGCTGCAGGCCGAAGGTGGTGGTGGTGGTCTTGACGTAATCGACGTCGTTCTTCGAGCCGCGCGGATCGTCCTGGTATTCGTTCAGGCCGGTCTTGGGGTTGATCGTGCGCGGGCCGGGCAGTTCCAGCTTCTGGGTGGTGGTGCGGCCGTACAGGCGGATCGAGCCGTCGTCATGGCGGAAGGTGATGCCGCCGCCGCCGCCCTCGCGCCGCTCGCCGCTGTGATCGCGGTAGCCGTCGCTGTGCAGCGACTGCATGTAGGCGTCGATGCCGACCTTTTCATTGTTCATGGCCACGGCGGCGTCATACTGGCGCAGGCCGTAGCTGCCGAAGGTGGCGGTGGCGCGGGCGCTTACCGGTTCCTTGGCGAAATCAGGGCGCGTGATGATGTTGATCACGCCGCCGGTGGTGCCGCCGCCATATTGCACCGAACCGCTGCCGCGCACGATTTCAATGCGCTCGACCTGGTCCAGCGGCACCACGCCCAGGCTGGGGGCCGACAGGTCGTTGGTGTTCTGCTTCACGCCGTCGATCAGGATCAGCGTGTTGCTGGCGCCGGTGATGCCGAAGCCGCGCAGGTCGACGATGGAGTTGTCGCTGGAGCTGCTGGTGTTGATCAGATGGATGCCGGCCTGGGTCGACAGCACGTCCTGCATGGTGCGGGCGCTGGACGCGGCGATGTCCTCGGCGGTGATGATCGAGATCGACACCGGCAGCGTGCGGCCGTCGGTCGGCACGCGCTGGGCGGTGACCGTGATGGCGTCGAACTGGGGAGTGTCGGGGGCGGCTTGCTGGGCGGCGGCGACGGCCGGGGCGGAGCAGAGCAGGGCGCCGGCGTAGCGCCGGATGGAGCGGGTTTTCATCTACGTAACCTCGATGCGACCCGCGACCCCGCAGGCCATTCACGATGGGGAGGATGCCCAAGCCGCGGCGGGCCGGTGAGGGCCTGGCGGCATTGCATGGACTTCCTGGCGATCGAACAGGCCGGTATCGGGCTGCCATGGGCGCATTGCGCGCATGGGGACCGTTGCGGGGGCAGCACAGGCTGGAGCCAGGGTTTGCCGGCGCCTTGTGGGGCGGCAGTCCTGGGAGGTTCTTCCTGTTTCCCGTTTACCTTTCGCGCGCGGCTGGCAAGTGTTGCGTTCTTGCCTGCCCAGTGCGCCGAAAGCACCGGTTCGGGGCCGAAACTGTATCACCGGGAGGCGCGGATAGGCCCATTTTGTTACGATCAGGGCTTGTTTTTGCGGCGTTTTTCGCTTTTTCGCCACATAGCGCCGCCATCGCCAACTCCATCCGGACCTGCCCGTGTCGTATCCCCGCCTGCCTTACCCGCCCGAAGCCTATACCCACGGCAGCGAATTCGCCCGCCTGCTGGGCAAGCGCATCCTGATCCTGGATGGCGCCATGGGCACCATGATCCAGCGCTACAAGCTGGGCGAGGCGGATTTCCGCGGCGAGCGCTTCGCCGACCACGGCAAGGACGTCAAGGGCAACAACGAGCTGCTGTCGCTGGTGCGTCCGGACGTGATCTCCGAGATCCATCGCCAGTACCTGGAAGCCGGCGCCGACGTCATCGAGACCAACACCTTCGGCGCCACCACCATCGCGCAGGGCGACTATGAACTGCCAGAACTGGCCTACGAACTGAACCTGGTGTCCGCGCGCCTGGCGCGCGAGGCCTGTGACGCCTACAGCACGCCCGAGCGGCCGCGCTTCGTGGCCGGCGCGCTGGGACCGCAGCCCAAGACCGCGTCGATCTCGCCGGACGTGAACGATCCGGGCGCGCGCAACGTCACCTTCGAGGAATTGCGCGTCGCCTATGTGGAGCAGCTCAACGGCCTGTTGGACGGCGGCATCGACATCGTCCTGATCGAAACCATCTTCGACACCCTGAACGCCAAGGCGGCCATCTTCGCCACCGAGGAAGTGTTCGAGGCGCGCGGCGTGCGCCTGCCCGTGATGATCTCGGGCACGGTGACCGACGCGTCCGGGCGCATCCTGTCCGGCCAGACCGTGGAAGCCTTCTGGAACTCGGTGCGCCACGCGCGCCCCATCACCATCGGCCTGAACTGCGCGCTGGGCGCGGCGCTGATGCGGCCCTACGTGGCCGAGCTGGCCCGCATCTGCGACACCTACGTCTGCGTCTATCCGAACGCCGGCCTGCCCAATCCCATGGCCGAGACCGGCTTTGACGAAACCCCGGCCGATACCTCGGCGCTGTTGGAGGAATTCGCCCGGGCCGGGCTGGTCAACATGTCGGGCGGCTGTTGCGGCACCACCCCGGACCACATCCGCGAGATCGCGGCCAAGGTCATGTCGCTGACTCCGCGCGCCGTGCCGGACATTCCGGTCAAGACCCGCCTGTCGGGCCTGGAGCCGCTGAACATCGACGAAGACACGCTGTACGTCAACGTCGGTGAACGTACCAACGTGACGGGCAGCAAGATGTTCGCCCGCCTGATCCGCGAAGAGAAATACGACGAGGCGCTGGCCGTGGCCCGCCAGCAGGTCGAGAATGGCGCGCAGATCATCGACATCAACATGGACGAGGCCATGCTGGATTCGGTGGCCTGCATGCGGCGCTTCCTCAACCTGATCGCCTCCGAGCCCGACATCGCGCGCGTGCCGATCATGATCGACAGCTCCAAGTGGGAAGTCATCGAAGAAGGCCTGAAGTGCGTGCAGGGCAAGCCCGTGGTGAACTCGATCTCCATGAAGGAAGGGCTGGAGCCCTTCCGCCACCATGCGCGCCTGTGCCGCCGCTACGGCGCGGCCGTGGTGGTGATGGCGTTCGACGAACAGGGCCAGGCCGACACGCTGGAGCGCCGCAAGGAAATCTGCGGCCGCGCCTACAAGATCCTGGTCGAGGAAGAAGGCTTCCCGCCGGAAGACATCATCTTCGATCCCAACGTCTTCGCGGTCGCCACCGGCATCGACGAACACAACCACTACGCCGTGGACTTCATCGAAGGCACGCGCTGGATCCGCGAGAACCTGCCCTACGCCCGCATCTCGGGAGGCGTGTCCAACGTCAGCTTTTCGTTCCGCGGCAATGAGCCCATGCGCGAGGCCATCCACACGGTGTTCCTCTATTACGCCGTCAAGGAAGGCATGACGATGGGCATCGTCAACGCCGGCCAGCTGGGCGTGTACGCCGACCTGGATCCCAAGCTGCGCGACCTGGTCGAGGACGTGGTGCTGGACCGCGCCGAGCCCGTGGGCAAGACGGAAGCCGACGACGAGCGCACCCCGACCGAGCGCCTGGTGCAGTTCGCCGACAGCGTGAAGGGCTCTGGCGCCAAGAAGGAAGAGGACCTGACCTGGCGTAATGCCGAGGTCGAGGCGCGCCTGTCGCATGCGCTGGTGCACGGCATCACCGCCTTCATCGTCGAGGACACCGAGGAAGCGCGCCAGAAGATCGCCGCGCGCGGCGGCCGTCCGATCGAAGTGATCGAAGGCCCGCTGATGGACGGCATGAACGTGGTGGGCGACCTGTTTGGCGAAGGCAAGATGTTCCTGCCGCAGGTGGTGAAGTCGGCCCGGGTCATGAAGCAGGCCGTGGCCCACCTGATTCCCTTCATCGAGGAAGAAAAGCGCCAGATCGCGGCCGCGGGCGGCGACGTGCGCGCCAAGGGCAAGATCGTCATCGCCACCGTCAAGGGCGACGTGCACGACATCGGCAAGAACATCGTATCGGTGGTCCTGCAGTGCAATAACTTCGAAGTCGTGAACATGGGCGTGATGGTGCCCTGCGCCCAGATCCTGGAAAAGGCCAAGGAAGAGAACGCCGACATCGTCGGCCTGTCCGGCCTGATCACGCCCAGCCTGGAAGAAATGGCCTACGTGGCCAGCGAAATGCAGCGCGACGAGTACTTCCGCAGCCGCAAGCTGCCGCTGATGATAGGCGGCGCCACCACCAGCCGCGTGCACACCGCCGTCAAGATCGCGCCCAACTACGAAGGCCCGGTGATCTACGTGCCGGACGCCAGCCGTTCCGTGGGCGTGGCGACGAACCTGATGTCGGACCAGTCCGCAACGTATCTGGCGGAGTTGGCCGAGGAATACGAAGAGGTGCGCCGCCGCCACGCCAACCGCAAGGCCACGCCCATCCTGCCGCTGGCGGAAGCGCGCGCCTCGCGTCCCGCGATCGACTGGGACAACTACACGCCGCCGCGCCCGAAGTTCATCGGCCGCCGCACATTCAAGAGCTACGACCTGGCCGAAATCGCCAAGTACGTGGACTGGGGCCCGTTCTTCCAGACCTGGAGCCTGTTCGGCCCGTTCCCCGCCATCCTGGACGACAAGGTCGTGGGCGAGCAGGCGCGCAAGGTCTACGCCGACGGCCTGGCCATGATGAAGCGCATCATCGAAGGCCGCTGGCTCACCGCCAACGGCGTGGTGGGCTTCTATCCGGCCAACAGCATCAACGACGAAGACATCGAGGTCTACAAGGACGAGACCCGCAGCGAAGTGCTGTTCACTTACCGCAATCTGCGCCAGCAGGGCGCCAAGCGCGAAGGCGTCAGCAACAAGTGCCTGTCCGATTTCATCGCGCCCAAGTCCAGCGGCAAGCTGGACTACATCGGCATGTTCGCCGTCACGGCGGGCCTGGGCATCGAAAAGAAGGAAGCGGAATTCGAAAAGGCCCTGGACGACTACTCCAGCATCATGCTGAAGTCGCTGGCCGACCGCCTGGCCGAAGGCTTCGCCGAATGCCTGCATGCCCGCGTGCGCCAGGATCTGTGGGGCTATGCGCCAGACGAAGCCCTGTCCAACGACGACATGATCGCCGAGAAGTACGTGGGCATCCGCCCCGCGCCCGGCTACCCGGCCTGCCCCGAACACGTCATCAAGACCGACATGTTCCGCGTGCTGGACGGCGCCGATATCGGCATGATGCTGACCGACAGCTATGCCATGTACCCGGCCTCCAGCGTGTCCGGCTTCTACTTCAGCCACCCGCAGTCGCAGTACTTCAACGTGGGCGTGATCGGCGAAGACCAGTTGCAGGACTACGCCGCCCGCAGTGGCCGCAGCATCGAAGACCTGAAGCGTACCCTGGCGCCGAACCTGGGTTGAGCGCTGCGGGGGAGCGGTCAGGCGTACTCGCTGGCCATTCCCCCGTCCATGCGGCTGCGCCGTTACGCCTGCTCTCCGTCTTGATGCGTCTTGCCTTTGCCCACATAGGGAATGGCCTGGTCTATGGTTTCCCAGATGTAGCGTCCCGATGGACTTTGCTGTTCCTCGGCCACGTGCGACACCAGGCCGGCCGCGCGCGAAATGACGGCGAAGCCGCGCATCAGTTCGGTCGGCACGCCGATCTCGCTGAGCAGCGCGGCCACCGCGCCGGTGGCGTTGATGGTGATGTGCTTGCCGTAGGTCTCGTCGATCGCGGCCGAGAGCAGGCGCAGCGCCTTGAGCGAGTCGCCCTTGAGTTCCGGTTCGGCCTCGGCCAGCGCCAGCAGCTTGATCGAGCGTGGGTCGTCGGGCTTGTGCAGATGGTGGCCGAAGCCGGGTAACGCGCTGCGCGATTCACGGAACTCGCGGGCGATCGCCAGGGCTTCTGCGCGGCCGTCGTCGGCCTGGCGGATGCGGTCCAGCAGGCGCGAGCAGTTTTCCATGGTGCCGACGAACTGGCTGCCTACCGCCATGAGGCCGGACGCCACCGCGCCCTGCAGGTTTTCCGGCGCGCTCATGTAGATCAGCCGGGTGGCGATGGCGCTGGGCGTCAGGCCATGCTCCATCAGCGTGACCAGCACCGCGTCGACGATGCGCAGGTCCACCGGGCGCGCCTCGCGGCCCAGGATCTGCATGATCATGACTTCGGTGAAGGTCTTCTTGCCGATCAGGTCTTCGACCAGATCCACGTCGCGGTAGGACATGCCGGTAAGGTGATGCGCGCAGAGGCGGGTTTCGGGCGTTTTCATGAGGTCTCCTTCAGGGCCGCGTCGCGCACGGCGTTTTTCAGTACCTTGCCCACGCTGGAGCGCGGCAGGCTGTCATGGATGTGGAATTGCTTGGGCGTGGCCACGGGGCCGAGCAGGGCGCGCACGTGCGCCTTCAACTCGTCCGCGCTGGCCTGCGAGCCGGGATGGAACTGCACGGCGGCGTGGACCGCTTCGCCCCACTTGTCGTCGGGCAGTCCGAACACCGAGCACTCGTAGACGGCGGGATGCGCGGACAGCGCATTCTCCACGTCCACCGGGTAGATGTTGAAGCCGCCGGTGATGATCACGTCGCGCAGCCGGTCCTTCAGGAACAGATAGCCGCGCGCATCGATCAGGCCGGTGTCGCCGGTATGCAGCCAGCCGTCCACCACCGTTTCGGCGGTTTTTTCGGGCAGGCGCCAGTAGCCCGACATGACCAGGTCGCCCTGCACCACGACCTCGCCGATCTCGCCGCGCGGCAGCAGCGCGCCGTCGGGCGACATGATGGCCACGTCGCTGAGCCAGGTGACGCGTCCGACCGAGGCGCGGTTCTCCGGCGCTTCCAGGTCGGCGGGGCGCAGCACCGTCATGATCTGCGGCGCCTCGGTCTGGCCGTAGGTGGTGCCCAGCACAGGGCCGAAGAATTCGCGCGCCCGATCGATCTTTTCCACGGGCATGGGCGCGCCGCCGTAGATCAGGTTGCGCAGCCGCGGGAAGTCGGCGCGCGATACGCCGGGCTGCGCCATGATCATGTAGATCAGGGTAGGCGGCATGAAGCTCAGCGTGCCGCCGCGCTCGCGGAAGGCGGCGGTGATGCTGGCCGGCGTGACGCCATCCAACAGCAGATGGGCGCCGCCGCGCGCCAGCACCGGCAAGAGGTATGTGCCGGTGCCGTGCGTGATGGGGGCGGCCACGACATAGCGGTCTTCGTGGGTCAGGCCCCAGCTCATGATCTGGTTGATGATGCCCGCGTTCCACGCGTGGTAGGGCTGCATCACGCCCTTGGGCAGGCCGGTGGTGCCGCCTGTGAACTTGATGGCCTGGGTGGCGTCGCGCGGTAGCGCGTGGCGCTGCGGCTCGCGTCCGGCGCAGCGGGCCAGCAGCTTATCCAGCGCCAGCGGCGCCGATGCGTCGTCCAGATGGATGTGGCGGCGGCCTTGCGGCGCCTGGGCCGGAGGCGCCAGCGGCGCGCCCACGCCGTCCACGATCACGATGGACGGCTCGGTGGCGTCCAGGATGCGCCCGATCTCGCGCTCCGTGCTGCGGTAGTTGAGCGGCACCCACACCTTGCCGCTGGCCAGCACGGCCAGCAGCGCCAGGATGTGCCGCGCGGAGTTGCCGGCGCAGATCGCCACCCGCGTCTGCGGCGCGGGATCCAGTTCTTGCAAGGCCGCGGCCAGCGCCCGCGTATCGGCGGCCAATTGCGAGTAAGTGACCTGGCCTTCGGGACCGTCCAGCGCGATGCGCTCCGGATACTGCTCGGCGGCGCGGAAGAAGAAATCTATCGGGTACATCCTGGTGTTCCTAGTTGGCTTTGAGGTTGGCGCTCTTGACGACCTTGCCCCATTTGTCGATCTCGCTGGCGATCTTCTGGGCGTAGGTCTCGGGGGTGTTGGGCTGCTGTGGCGCGTAGAAGCCGGATTGCTGGTAGGACGCCTGCAGCGCCGGGCTGGCCAGCGCCTTGTTGATGGCCTGGTTCAAGCGCTCGACGACGGGCTTGGGGGTGCCGGCCGGCGCCATCACGCCGAACCAGGATTCCACCTCGAAGCCGGGCAGGCCGGATTCGGCCAGCGTGGGCGTGTCGGGCGCGGAGGGCAGGCGCTGCGGCGAGGTCACGCCGATGGCGCGCAGCTTGCCGGCCTGCACGTGCGGCAGCGACGAGGGCAGGTTGTCGAACATGGAATCCACCTGGCCGCCCAGCAAGTCGGCCACGGCCGGGCCGCTGCCGCGGTACGGCACGTGCAGGATGTCGGTGCCGGTCTGCATCTTGAACAGCTCGCACGACAGGTGGATGGACGAGCCGCTGCCGGAAGAGGCGCAGGTCAGCTTGCCCGGATTCTTCTTCGCGTAGGCCACGTATTCCTGCACGGTCTTGATCGGCAGCTTGGGGTTGACGACCAGGATGTTCGGAATGGTCGCCAGCAGGCCCACGGGCTCGAAGCCCTTCACGAAGTCATAGTTGAGCTGGCTGTACAGCGTGCGGTTGATGGTGTTGGCGATGGAACCCACATACAGCGTGTAGCCGTCTGGCGCGGCGCGCGAGACGATTTCCGCGCCTATGTTGCTGTTGGCGCCGGTCTTGTTCTCCACCACGATGGTCTGGCCCAATTCTTCCGAGAGGGACTTCGCCATCAGGCGCGCCACGATGTCGGTGGCGCCGCCCGCCGCGTAGCCGACGACCAGCGTCACGGGACGCTCGGGATAGGGCTTGGCCGCCAGGGCCGGGGCCGCGAGCAGCGCACCCAGGGCGGCCGCCGCGGCGGCCCACCGCTTGCTTTGCATCTTCATTGTTGTCTCCGTCCTGTTTGTCTAATATTTAGACAGCTCTGCGTCTGCCCGGATCCATATTGGGCTTTGATAGGGGCCTCATCAACGCAAGCTGTCCAAAAAATGAACAAACCAGAATCCGAAGGCTCGGGGCCGCGCGTATTGCGCCGCGGGCTGCGCGTGCTGGGCGTGCTGCGGCAGGCGGGGGCGGCGGGCATGCACGTGGTCGACATCGCGCGCGCTGCGGGCATGCAGCGGACCACGGCCTATCGCTATCTCGACGTTCTGGTGCAGGAGGGCTACGCCTTGCGCGAGTCCGAGGCGCCGCGTTGGCGCGTGGCCGAGCTGGGCGTGATGATGGCGGGCGATCCGCATGCGCAGGCTGTGCGCGACCTGCGGCCGGTGCTGCGCCAGATCAGCGATGTCAGCGGCGATTCCGCTTTTCTCATCTGCCGCGCGGGCAACGATTCGCTTTGCCTGCACCGTGAAGTGGGCAACTATCCCGTGCAGGTGCTGGCGGTCACGGTGGGTCACCGCCAGCCGCTGGGCGTGGGGGCGGCCGGGTTGGCGCTATTGGCCGCGCTGCCGCCGGACGAGTCGGAAGAGGTAATTGCGCAGAACGAGCAGGCGCTACGCGCCTACGGCGGCATGACGGTGGCGCAGATGCGGCGCCTGGTGGAGAACACGCGCGGGCGCGGCTGGTCGGTGGTGGGCAACGCGGCGGTGCCGGGCGTGTTGGGGGTGGGCGTGGCCTTGTGCGACGCGGGCGGATATCCGCGCCTGGCCGTCAGCGTGTCCAGCCTGATCGGCCGCATGCAGGCGGCGCGCCAGCGCAATATCGCCGACCTGATCCGCGCCCAGTTGGCGCAGGATGAGGTCAGGACGCAGCGCTGGGCGCTGCCGGGGTTTCCCGCGGCTTAGGCGGCTGCCGGCGTCGGCACGCGGTAGGTCTTCTGGTAATGCACCGTGAAGGTCTTGAACGCGTCCAGGGCCTTGTGCGGATCGTGGCCAGGCTTGACCAGGAAGCTGTCGAAGCCGACGCGCGCCTGGTAGTGGATGGTATCGATCATCACGTCGCCGACCGCGCGCAGTTCGCCTTGCCATTGGTAGCGCGTGCGCAGCAGCTGCGCCAGCGAATAGCCGCGGCCATCGGTGTAGACCGGGAAGTCGACGGCGATGAAGGCGATGCCGGCGGGGTCCAGCGTGCCGTCGGCTTCTGCCAGGTCGCGCAGGTCGGCGTCGGGGTCAAGCAGTACCGCGACCGGATGCTGGTGGCGGCGCAAGGTGGCGCGCGAGGTCTTCCAGACGGAAAGCGGCACGATCCAGCCCGGCGCGTCGCCAGGCACCTGGCCTTCGGCGGGGACCTCGGGTTCAGGCGTGAAGACGCGCGAGGCGTCGGCTTCCAGGCGGCCGTTGCGGATCAGGTGCGGGCCGGGGGCGTCGTGCGGATAGATTTCAGACATGGGCGGCCTCGGCTTGCTGCGCGGGTTTGGCGAAGGCGGGATCGGAGTAGACGTCCTGCTTGAAGGGGTCGATGCCGACCCGGTCCACCACGTCGATGAAGCGTTCCTCTTCGCTGTCGCGCAGGCCCAGGTAAGTGCGGATCAGGCGGTCCACCACGCCAGCGACCTGCTCGCGCGCGAACGACGGGCCGATGATGCGGCCGATGGCGGCGCCGCCGCCGCGCGTGGATTCGATATCGGGCAGCGGCTTGGCGGCGCCGTTCTGGCGTCCGCCGATGGTGACCTGATACCACTCTTCGCCGGCCTTATCGACCCCGAGGATGCCGATGTGGCCCACGTGATGGTGGCCGCAGGAGTTGATGCAGCCCGAGATGTTCAGGTCCAGCTCGCCGATCTCGAAGAGATAGTCGAGATTGTCGAACTGGCGCTGGATGGCTTCGGCCACGGGGATGGAGACGGCATTGGCCAGCGCGCAGAAATCCCCGCCCGGACAGGCGATGATGTTGGTCAGCAGGCCGATGTTGGGCGTGGCCAGGTTCAGCGCCTGCAACGTGGTCCAGAGCTCGTGCAGGCGCGCGCGGCGCACGTCGGCCAGGATCAGGTTCTGCTCGTGCGAGACGCGCAGTTCGCCGAAGCCATAGTCATCGGCCAGGTCGGCTACCGCGTCCATCTGGTCGGCGGTGATGTCGCCCGGGGGCACGCCGGTGGGCTTGAGCGACACGGTGACGGCGGCATAGCCGGCCACCTTGTGCGGATGCACGTTGGTGCGCAGCCAGCGCGCAAAGCGCGGATCGGCGGCGGCCAGCGCGGCGGTGTTGTCCACGTCCTGCGCGGCAGCGGCATCGTATTGCGGCCAGACGAAACGGGCCTTGATGCTGTCGACGAATTCCTGGGTGATGGTGTCCGGGCCGCCCTTGATGAGCTGCCACTGTTCATCCACCTGCTGCGCATAGACTTCCGGTGTCAGGTCCTTGACCAGGATCTTGATGCGCGCCTTGTACTTGTTGTCGCGGCGGCCGTGCAGGTTGTAGACCCGCAGCGCGGCCTGCAGATAGGTCAGCAGGTCCTGCCATTCGACGAAGGGATTGATCAGCTTGCCGACGATGGGCGTGCGGCCCAGCCCGCCGCCCACCCAGACGCGAAAGCCCAGCTTGCCGTCGCGTTCGACGGCTTGCAGGCCGATGTCGTGCACGCCCACGGCCGCGCGGTCCTGCACGGCGCCGCTGACCGCGATCTTGAACTTGCGCGGCAGGAAGGCGAACTCCGGGTGCAGCGTGGACCACTGGCGGATGATCTCGCACCAAACCAGCGGATCCACCAGCTCGTCCGGCGCGACGCCGGCGAAGTGGTCGGTGGTGGTGTTGCGGATGCAGTTGCCGCTGGTCTGGATGGCATGCATCTGCACCGTGGCAAGTTCGGCCAGGATGGCCGGCACGTCTTCCAGCTTGGGCCAGTTGAACTGGATGTTCTGGCGGGTGCTGAAATGGCCGTAGCCGCGGTCCCATTTGCGGGCGATGTGCGCCAGCGTGCGCAATTGGCGCGACGCCAGGATGCCGTAGGGAATGGCGACGCGCAGCATGGGCGCGTGGCGCTGGATGTACAGGCCGTTCTGCAGGCGCAAAACGCGGAATTCATCTTCCGTTAGTTGGCCATCGAGGAAGCGGCGCGTCTGGTCGGAGAATTGCGCCACGCGTTGCTCGACTAGCTGCTGGTCGACGGGGTCATACACGTACATGTCTACTGCCCTTGAAGTCTTCTCGGTCTGGATCCCGGCGGTCGCCCGGCGCAATGCGGCAGGAGAAAGGGGTTCATAACCGTAACAGGCAGCTGTAGCGACCGTCTAAGTCATTCTGGTAATAAGATAATGGGGCCCCCACGCTGCGCGCGCTTGCGCGCGCTTGCTGCCCCCCGAGGGGGCTGTCCCGCCTTGGGGCGGCCCGGCGGCGGGACGGCCATTCTTGCGGGACGGTGGATTTACAACGCGGCGTTCACCGCCCAGCGCGCGACCAGCACCAGAATGACCACCAGACAAGCCGCCATCAGCAGCCCGGTCAATATCAATGGCGCCGGCTTGTTGTTGGCGATGTCGGCATCGTAGCCGCGCCCGCGGCGCACGCCGAAGAATCCCCACAGCACGGATTTGACCGTGCGCAAGAAACGCATGTTGTCTCTCCTGGCGTCGTGGCGGATAGCGCCAATGTAGGCTGCCGGACGTCGGGGAAACAGATGCAGATCCGCCTTACCTGACCGTATCAGACGCCGAACCGGCCGGGGCGCCGATGCCGCGCACGATGTGGTCCAGCAGTTCGCGCGCGGCGGGGGACACATGGCGGCCGGCGCGGCTCAGTACGTGCAGGCTGCCTTGATTGAGGATGGGATTGGCCAGCGGCAGGCTGGCCAGGCGCTGGGCGCGCAGGTCGGCCGTGACCGCGATGGGCGGCGTCAGCGCATAGCCGATGCCGGCGGCGGCGAATTGCCACAGTGCCTTGAAGGACGAAGTGGTGAGCACGTTGCGCAGCCTGACCTGTTCGCTGATTTCGGCGGCCTGGATGTGCTGGCGCACGCCGAACCCCTCCTGCATGGACGCGCCGGGATACTCGGCCAGGTCGGTCAGCAGCAGGGGACGGCTCAGCAGGGTCAGCGGGTGGTCCTCGCGCACGATGGCGCGGATGGGTTCGGGCCGCGAATAATGGGTGCGCAGGCGCGCGTCGTTGGGCGGCTGGAACACCAGTCCGATATAGGCGCGGTCATCGACGATGCGCTGCACGATCTCCGAGGTGCGCGCGACGTCGATGTCCAGCGTGACCTCCGGGTGGCTGCGCCAGTAGCCCGGCAGCACGCGCTCGAACATCAGCTCCACGAAGCCCTCGCCCAGCACCAGGTCTATGTGTCCCCGTTCGGCCTTGCGCAAGCTGTCGATCTCGGAGAAGAAGCTCTCCTGGATGTCCTGCTGGCGCTTGATGTAGCGCGCCAGGATGTGGCCCGCGTCGGTCGGCACCACGCCCCGTCCGCGGCGTTCGAACAGGGCGATGCCGCAGTCGCGTTCCAGGGCGGCTATGGCGCGGCTGACGGCGGACGGGTCCATGTCCAGCACTTCGGCGGCGCCGCGCACCGAGCCGCGGCTCATGACCTGCATGAAATAGTGGGTGCGGCGGGCGTCGAGTTTTTCGTCCATGGCGGGGCTCCGTGGCGGGGAGTGCGGCGGCAGATCCACAGATACAATCTAGGGTTTACCCTTGCATGAATCGAGATCATGCAAAATTTTCCCTGGAAAAGCCTGTCCGTTGCATTTTACGCAACGTTTATGCGCCAGCCCTGTCATGGTTGCGCGCCGGGCCCCCGGCGAAAATCGGCCCTGCTGCGCGCGCCGTCGCCGCCGCCGCGCTGCGACGCCCATTGCGGGCGCCGGCCGGCCGGGATCGCGGCGGGCAGCCACGACGACTATTCACGTACTCAGGGGAATCCGATGTCACACGCCAGCGCCAGCCTGGCCGCGCCTTCCATGCCGCTATCCGGGCGCATCCGCATGCTCGCCGCCATCTTGCTGGTGGTTGTCGTTTCGGAGGCGATCGGCAGCGCCACCTTCAACGTAGGCCCGGGCAAGATCATCCTGCAGCCGATGCTGTGGGCCATCTTCATCGGCGCCATCGTGGCCGCCTTGGGCCAGCGCCTGCCGGCGGGCCTGAACATCGACACCGCCATGCAGACCCGCATCAGCGGCTATCTGCAATACGCGCTGCTGCCCTTCCTGGCCAAGCTGGGCCTGATGGTGGGCGGCGCCTTGCCGCAGGTGCGCGAAGCCGGCTGGGCCCTGGTGTTCCAGGAATTCGGCCACTTCTTCGGCACCATGGCCGTCGGCCTGCCGCTGGCGCTGCTGCTGGGCATCAAGCGCGAGGCCATCGGCGCCACTTTCTCGGTGGGCCGCGAGCCCAGCCTGGCCATCATCGGCGAACGCTACGGCATGAACTCGCCCGAAGGCCGCGGCGTGATGGCCGAGTACATCACCGGCACCGTGATCGGCGCGCTGTTCGTGGCGTTGATGGCCGGCTTCATCACCAGCCTGAACATCTTCGATCCGCGCTCGCTCGCCATGGGCGCCGGGGTGGGCTCGGGCAGCATGATGGCCGCCGGCGTGGGCGCGATCGCGTCCCAGCAGACGCCCGAAGTCGCGCACCAGGTGGCCGCGCTGGCCGCCGCCGCCAATCTGCTGACCACGGTGGTGGGCGTGTACTTCACGCTGTTCATTTCGCTGCCGACCACCATCTTCCTGTACGGCAAGCTGGAACCGGTGCTGGGCCGCTTCTCGCGCGGCAAGGCCGAGACCGTCGCCGCTGATGACGAGGTCACGCAGGACGCGCCCGCGCACGGCGTCAAGATGGGCTTCGGCGATCGCCTGACCGCCTATGTCATCTGCGGCCTGTTCGCGCTGGTGGGCAACCGCCTGGGCTACAACGTGCCGTTTGCCGACGCCTTGCCGGGCATGGGCATCATCATCCTGCTGGTCGTCATCACCGACCTGGTGCTGCGCGTGGTGCCCAAGTTGCCCGCCGTGTTCGTGCTGTCGCTGATCGCCATGACCGCGGGCTGCCCCGGCGTGCTGCCGTACTCGGACCAGATCATCGCCATGGTAGGCAAGGTGAACTTCCTGCCGTTCACGACCGTGATCCTGGCCATGGCCGGCCTGTCGATCCTCAAGGACCTGCCGGCGTTCCGCAAGCTGGGCTGGAAGATCGTGGTGGTGTCCCTGGCCGCCAACGCCGGCACCTTCCTGGGCGCGACCATGATCGCGGAATTCTTCCACTGATCGCCGTTCGCTCCCGAATCAAGAACCGCCTGATGCGTCAGGCGGTTTTTTTTTGGTCAGGGCGCGAAACCCGGTCGGTAGCGCGCGTTGTCAGTGACATTCTCGGTCGCGCCGATGTTGGCGACCTTGGGAACGCCCAGGCCCGCCGCCTTCATGGCGACTGCGGTCTGCAGTTCCTGCACTTGCGGATTGCCCATCGCGACGCGGTAGGCCTGCAGCGGCATCAGGCCTTCGATGGTGCCCAGGTCGTTGGCGGAGCCGGCGCGCTGGGCCGCGGGGTCGGGCTGCGCGGCAAAATCCTCAACGGCGCGGCGCATGCGCGATGCCGCGTGCAGGTCGCGTAGCGCGTCCGCATTCGAGGCGTCAAAGACGGCCAGCGCCAATGGCAGACTGTCGCGGTCGCGTTCGACGCGCAGCGCGTGGGCGGCAGCCGTTGCCCGGGCCGCGTGGACGTGGGCCACGCGTTGGGTTTCGGGAAATGCGCGGGTGGCGTCCAGCGCGGCCGAGCGCGCGGGATAGGGCGCATCAGCCCGGTGGATGGCGGAGATCGCAGCGACGTTCATGCTGGGCCCCTTCTGGTGATGGCCGGCGGATCGGCCCGCCTGCCGACTTCACTGTAACAGCTGGGGGCGATCCGGGCGAAAAAAAGGCCCCTGCACGCGTCAGGGGCCTAGCGACGCGGCTCGGGGCCGCGCCGTACCAGGGCAGGTGATGGCCAGGGAGCCCGGCGGGTTCTCCCGGCCCTGCGCCTGCCCAAACCGGATCAGGGCTTGGTGGCCTGCATGGACGGACGCTGGCTGAAGGTCTCGTACCAGGCGGCGGTGGCCGGATGTTCGGCGCGCCAGTCCAGGTCGGGGAACCGGAAGTCCAGATAGCCCAGCGCGCAGCCGATGGTGATGGTGCCGATGTCCAGGCGGCCTGCCAGCGCGGCGGCGTTCTTTTCCACCAGCGCGAGGCCGTCGCGGACCTTGCCCAGCTGGCCCTCGACCCAGCCGTCCCAGCGCAGCGCTTCCGGACGCAGCACGGTTTCGTAGCGGGCCAGCAGTGCCGCGCCCAGCATGCCGTCGGCCATGGACTGTTCCGTCAGCACCTGCCAGCGGGTCTTGCCCGACGGGAACAGAGAACCGCCGCCCAGGTCGTTCAGGTATTCGCAGACCACGCGGCTGTCGTACAGCGCCTGGCCGTCATCCGTGATGAAGGTGGGCACCTGGCCCAGCGGATTGGTGGGGATGATGGTCTGGTCGCGGGCCACGGGGCCGGCTGCGCTCGGAAGCTTCTCGATGCGGTCGGCCAGGCCGAGCTCATGGGCGATGACCATGCATTTGCGCACGAAGGGCGAGGCGGGCGAGTAGAAGATTTTCATGGGGATCCTTGTCGGTGGAGAGGCGTCAGTGTTGTGCATGGGCCAGATGTTGTCCAGCGATCCAGCCGAAGGTCAGGGCGGGACCAAGCGTGATGCCGGGGCCGGGATAGGCGCCGCCCATCACCGACTGCATGTCGTTGCCGGCCACGTAGAGGCCAGCAATGGGCGCGCCCGTGGCGTCCAGGGCCTGGGCATGCGGATTGGCGGCGATGCCGCAAGCGGTGCCGATGTCGCCGGGATAGACCTTGACGGCGTAGTAGGGGCCCGCCGCCAGCGGCGCGAGGCAGGGATTGGGAGCGTGTTCCGGATCGCCCAGGTAGCGGTTGTAGGCGGTCGATCCCTTGCCGAAGTCCGGGTCCTGGCCCTGGGCGGCGTGGGTGTTGTAGCGTTCCACCGTGGCCTGCAGCGCATCGGCGGGCACGCCCAGCCGGGCCGCCAGGGCCGCCAGCGTGTCGGCTTGCAGCAGGTAGCCGGCGTCGATCAGATGCTGGCGCGGCCGGCCCCCTGGCAGCGCCAGGCCCAGGCCCCAGGTGTCGATGAAGCGCTGGTCGCAGATCAGGAAAGCGGGAATGCTGGGCGTCGTGCCATGGCTGCGGTACATGGCCTGCACGAACTCATGGTACGAGGCGGATTCGTTCACGAAACGCCGGCCCGCGCCATTGACCGCGATGAGGCCCGGCTTGGCCCGGTCCCACACCAGGTGCGGGTAATGCAGGGGCTTGCCGTCCGCGGATTCCAGCAGCGAGACCGGCGCCCAGAACGCGGGGCTGGCGTGGCCCGAGCCGAGCGCGGCGCCGGCGGCTTCCGACAGGCGGATGCCGTCGCCGGCGTTGTCTCGCGGCGACATGGACCACAGACCCGTGGGCTGAGGATAGCTCTGCGCGCGGCGCGCCGGATCCCAGGGAAAGCCGCCCGTGGCCATCACCACGCCGCGGCGCGCGCGGATGTTCAACGACTTGCCATTGCGCCGGACCGCGGCGCCCAGCACGCGGCCCGCTGCATCGCGGTGCAGCGCCAGCGCCGGCGTGTCCAGCCAGTATTCGATCTTGCGAGCCAGCATGCCGTGGAACAGCTGCGCGGCCAGCGCATTGCCCAGCAGCAGCCGGGTGCCGCGGCGATAGCCGCGCGCGCGATCGGCGGCATAGCGCAGCACCAGCTTCATGCTGTGGCGCCAGGCCGCGAACGAACGCGTGGCGCGCAGCAGATGGCGCACGTCGGTGATGTTGACCATCATGCCGCCCAGCACCGTGAATTCCTTCAGAGGATCCCGCAGGAAACGGAAATCGCCGCCGAGCTTGCGGCCGTCGAACTCCAGCGGGTCGAGCGAACGGCCGCCCATCGCGGCGCCGGGCAGGTCGGGGTAGTAATCGGGCGAGGCCGTGCGCGCCGCCAGATCCAGGATGCCGCGCGACACCAGGTAATCCATCATGCGCGGGCCGGCTTCGAGATAGGCGCGCTTCATGTCATCGGGGGCCGCCGCGCCCACGGTCTGTTCCAGATAGGTCCAGACCTTTTCAAAACTGTCCGGATGGCCGGCGGCGTCTGTCTGCGCGTTCAGCGGTATCCACAGCGCGCCGCCTGAGATCGCGGTGGAACCGCCGATGCGGCCGGTCTTTTCCACCAGCAGCACGTCCAGTCCTTCCTCGCGCGCCGTCAGCGCCGCGGCCATGCCGCCCGCGCCCGAGCCGACGACCAGCGCGTCGACTTCCTTGTCCCAAGTAATGCCTTCCATGCTGCCTATGCTCCCGAGCCGCCCAGCGATTTTCCGCCGTCCACGAAGATGACCTGGCCGGTGATGAAGTCCATGTGCGGCGCGGCCAGGAAGGACACGGCATAGGCGATGTCTTGCGGCTGGCCCGCGCGGCCGGTGGGCTGCAGGGCCAGTTGCGCCGCAAGGCGTTCGGGCGTGAGGTTGCGCAAGAGCGGGGTGTCGATGAGGCCGGGGGCGATGGCGTTGACCAGGATGCCGCGCGGGGCCAGTTCCATGGCCGAAGCGCGCGTGTAGCCGACCAAGGCCGCTTTCGAGGCCACGTAGTGCGGGTGGTTCTTTGCGCCCAGGTAGGCGCGCGAGGCGATGTTGACGATCTTGGCGCCCGGCGCCATGTCGCGCGCGGCCTCCTGCGTCAAGGTCGCGACCGCCAGCAGGTTGACGTCAAAGGCGCGGCGGTAGTCGGCGCTGTCCACCTCAAAGAACTTGCGCTCGTCGAAGAGCCCCGCGTTGTTGACCAGCGCGGCCAGCGGCGCAAGCGAACGCGCCAGCGCGCGCGTGGCGGCTTCGTCCGTCAGGTCCACCACGCGGTGTTCCACGTCCAGCCCTTGCGCCCGCAGCGCGTCGGCCTCCTTTTCGGCCAGTTCCGCGTTGCGGTCGGCCATCACGACGCGAAAGCCATCGCGCGCCAGCCGCTCCACGATGGCAAGACCCATGCCGCTAGCGCCGCCCGTAACCAATGCCGTGCCCAGATTCATGATGTTTCCTCACACGGCCAGGTAGCCGCCGTCCACGGGCAGCACCACGCCGTTCACGTAGCTGGCCATGTCCGAGGCCAGGAAAAGGACCGGACCCACGATCTCGTCGGCCCGCCCCGCGCGGGCCATGGGCGCGCGCTGCATGTACCAGTCCGTGCCCTGCGCCTGCGCGCGCTGGCCCGCCGTCATCTCGGTTTCCATCAGGCCGGGAGCCACGGCGTTCACGCGCACGCCATGCGGCGCGAGGTCGCGCGCCAGTACCTCGGTGAACGAGCGCACGCCGCCCTTGGACACCACATAGCCGGCGGTCGAGATGCTGCAGCCGTAGGCCACGATGGAGCACAGATTGACGATGGCGCCGCGCGTGGCTTTCAGCTGTTCGACGAAGGCGTGGGTGACGTTGAACGTGCCTTGCAGGTTCACGCTCATCAGACGGTCCCAGATCTCGGGCGTCTTGGGATCGTCGAACGGGGCGCGCGCCGAAATCCCGGCGTTGTTGATCAGGATGTCCAGATTGCCGTGTTCGGTGGCGGACCGTTGCGCAAAGTCGCGCACGGCGGCGGCATCCGTCACGTCCAGCACCGCGTCAGCGGCCTTGCCGCCCGCGGCGCGGATGGCTTGCACCGTGGCTGCGGCCAGCGCCGCATCCACATCTGCGACGATGACGGCAGCGCCTTGCCTGGCGAAGCCCAGCGCGATTGCCGCGCCCAGGCCGCGGCCCGCGCCCGTCACGAGCACCCGCTTGTCTTGCATCGATATCATGGTCGGTCCTTTCGGCGCGTCAGGCGCCCAGATAGGCGCGCTGCACGCCTTCGTCGCTGGCGAGCGCGGCGGACTCGCCTTCCAGCGCGATCTCGCCGTTTTCGAGGATGTACGCATAGCTGGACACCGACAGCGCCAGCTTCACGTTCTGCTCCACCAGCAGGATGGTGATGCCTTGCTCGCGGTTCAGCCGCAGCACGATGTCGAAGATCTGTTCGACCACCAGCGGCGACAGACCCATCGAGGGTTCGTCCAGCAGGATCATGCGCGGGCGCGCCATCATGGCTCGGCCCGTGGCCAGCATCTGCTGTTCGCCGCCGGACAGCGTCGCGGCTTTCTGTTCGTAGCGTTCGCGCAGGCGCGGGAAGGTGTCGCACACCATGTCCAGGTCCTGCCGCACCGCGGCCCGGTCGGTGCGCAGGTAGGCGCCCATCTCCAGGTTCTCGCGCACGCTCATTTCGCGGAAGATCTCGCGGCCTTCCGGTACCTGCACGATGCCGCGTCCGACGATGGCGTCCGCCGCCAGGCGGTGTATGGGTTCGCCCGCAAAGCGCACGCTACCCGCGGTGGGCGCAACCAGGCGCGAGATCACGTTCAGCGTGGTGGACTTGCCCGCGCCGTTGGCGCCCAGCAGCGCCACGATGGCGCCCTGCGGCACTTTCAGTGATACGTCCTGCAGCGCGCGGATATTGCCGTAGGCGGCCGATACCGCATCGACTTCAAGCAAATAATCAGCCACCGGCCGCTCCCTTGCCCAGATAGGCTTCAATGACCCGCGGGTTGCTGCGCACCTCGGCAGGCGTGCCTTCGGCGATCTTCTCGCCAAAGGACATGACGGTGATGCGATGCGAGATCGACATCACCAGCTGCATGACGTGCTCCACCAGCAGCACCGTGATGCCGTCGCGTTCGCACAGTTCGGTCAGCAGGCGGTCCAGCGTTTCGATTTCGCGGTTGCGCAGGCCGGCCGCCGGTTCGTCCAGCAACAGCAGCTTGGGCGATATGGCCAGGGCGCGCGCCAGCTCCAGCATCTTCTGGCGGCCGAAGTCCAGGCTGCACGCCGGCGTGTCCAGGAAGTCGGCCAGTCCGACGCGCTCCAGCAGGTGCTCGACGCGCTCGCGCGTCTGCGCGGCAGCGGGGCGCAGCAGCTTGCCTGCGCTGTCGGCGCCATGCGCATAGGTGCCCAGCAGGGCGTTTTCGTGCACGCTCAGCGCGCCGAAAAGCTCCAGGTTCTGGAAGGTGCGGGCCACGCCCAGCGCCGCCATTTCATGCGGCTTCTTGCGGGTGATGTCCGCGCCGTCGAACCGGATGCTGCCGCTGCTGGGACGGTAATAGCGCGAGATGCAATTGAAGGTGGTGGACTTGCCCGCGCCGTTGGGGCCGATCAGCGCGTGGATGCGGCCGCGCTCGACCTGCATGGACAGGCCGTTGATGGCGGTGAGGCCGCCGAACTTGACGGTCAGGCCTTGCACGTCCAGATAGGGATGGCTGCTCATGCGGCGCTCCTTTGGGTCGGTTTGGCCGCGGCCGGGCGCGTGGCGGAAGGCAAGGGCGCAGCCGGCGCCGGTGCCCGTCCGCGCGCACCTCGGCTGGCGAACAAGCCCTTGGGCGCGAACATCATGAAGCCCATCAGAATGACGCCGTAGATGATTTCCTGGAACGACAGTGCCTGGCGCAGCAGCTCGGAGATCAGGCCGAAGGCCAACGCGCCCGCGATGGCGCCGCGCACCGACCCGATGCCGCCAACCACCACCATCGTCAGGATCAGGATGGTGGTCTGAAAGCCCAGGCTCTCCGGGTGGATGAACGAGGCGAAGGTCGTGTACATGCCGCCGGCGATGCCGGCATAGGCCGCGGACAACGTGAAGGCCGTGCGCTTGATGGCGTTGACGTTCACGCCCATGGCCTGGGCCGCCACGTCGCTCTCGCGCACGGCGCGAAAGGCCGAGCCCAGTTGCGAGCGCGACAGCGCAATGGTGGCCCACAGCAACAGCGCGGCGATCAGCACCACGAAGGGATAGGCCTTGGCGTCCGACACCAGTTCGTAGCCGAACAGCGTGGCCGGCGAGATCCGGAAGCCGTTCGAGCCGTTGGTGACCGATTGCCAGTTCAGGAACACCCACTGCATCGCTTCGCCGAAGGCGAAGGTGGACAGCGCCAGGTAGATGTCGCGCATGCGCAGCGCCAGCGCGCCGATCACATAGCCGAGCACGGCGGCCAGCAGCCCGCCCGCGATGATCGAAATGAAGAAGGGCGGATGCCACAGATTGTTGATGAGGCCCGCGGTATAGATGCCCACGCCGTAGAAGGCGGCGTGCGATAGCGCGAACTGTCCGGTTTCGCCGATGACCAGATGCAGGCCCAGCGCCAACACCACGAACACCATCAGCAGGTTCACCACGTAGATGACATAGCCGCTGGCCGCGAAGGGCAGGATCGCCAGCACGATGGCCATCAGCGCCAGCAGCGCATGGTCTATTTTCTTGCTCATACTTTCTTCACCTGCAGTTTGCCGCCCAAGAGCCCTTGCGGACGCAGCAGCAGCACGACCATGATGGCCACGAAAGGCGCAACCACGATGGCATTGGTCGAAATGAACAGCCCCACCAGGTTCTCGGCCACACCGATCACGAAGCCGCCGACCACCGCGCCAGGCAGGCTGGTGATGCCGCCCACGATGGCCGCGGCGTAGGCCAGGATGGCGATGTGGCCGATGTCGGGAGTGATCAGGATCTTGGGCGTGATGAGCAGCGCCGCGACCGCCGATATCAGGCCGGCCAGCGCCCACACCAGCATGCGGATGCGGGTCAGGTTCACGCCCACCAGCCGGGCGGCCTTGGGATTCATACCCACGGCGCGCATGGCGCGGCCGACCCGGGTATAGGTGAACATGCCGAAAAGCAGCAGCATCACCGTCACGGCGACCGCGAAGATCACCAGGTCCAGCTGGGTCAGCACCGCGTCGCCGATGATGATGGCGTCGGTTGATGCCAGCGGCGGCAACGAGCGCGGCGTGTCGCCCAGGCCGGTCTGGCGCACCAGGCCCTTGAGCGCATAGGCCAGGCCCAGCGTGGCGATCACCATCTGCACGCCCACGCCCTTGGAGGCGATGACGCGCTCCATCACGACGCGCTGGAACAGGCCGGACAGGATGGCCACGGCGGCGAGCGTGATGGGAATGACGACGAGATAAGGCCAGCCCATTACCAGGGTGAGGAACAGGGCGATGTAGCCGCCGACCATGAAGATCTCGCCCTGGGCGAAATTGGGCACGTCGGTGGTCTTGAAAATGATCACTACGGCGACCGCCAGCAGCGCGTACACGCTGCCCGTCACCAGTCCCGACAGCACCCCCTGCTGCAGGAACAGCCAGATATCGGCAAAGCTCATGATGTTCTCCGGCAGCCCGCGCGCTGCTGCGCCAGCGCGCGGGCCAGGCCCCAGGCGGGCCGCTGATTTACTTCTGGTACTGCCAGACGCTCTTGAAGGCGCCGGGCACGAGCGACATGTTGGTGCCGTCGAACTTGATGTAGATGGCGGATTCCTGCGCCGCGCGGTCGTTCGGGCCGAACTCGATCGGACCGGCCATGACGCCGGAGTCGAATTTCATGGTTTCCAGCGCCTGCAGCACTTTTTCGCGGGTGGGCTGCGGGCCGGCGGCCTTGAGCGCGTTGACCACCGCCATCGCGGGCGGCAGGCCGTAAGGCATGTAGGTCTGCGGATGGCCCGGCTTGGCGGCCAGGTCGGGGTAGGCCTGCTTGTACATGTCGTACACCCAGGTCAGCTTGGCGCCGCCCGGCACGTCGGACAGCACTTCCTGGATGTAGACGTTCTTGAAGGCGTCCTTGTTGCCCACGTTTTCCACCAGTTGCTTCAGGTCGGCCGTGCCGTTCACCGCCAGGACGATAGGCTTGTTCCAGCCCAGTTCCTGTGCCTTCTTGATGATGAGCGCGGCGGGGCGGGCGTATGTCGTCAGCAGAAGCACGTCGGCGTTGGCGGCGCGGATCTTCAGCATGGGCGCGGTCACGTCGGTGATGTTCGGGTTCACCGACTGGACTTGCAGCGATGCGTCGCCCAGCTGCTTGACCTGGGCCTGCGCGGCCTCCAGGTTCCAGCCGCCGTAGGCGTCGTCATGGTTGATGTAGCCGATCTTCTTGGCCTTAAGGTGCTCGGCGGCGAACTGCACCATCGAGCCGCCCACGGCGTGCTGGGAGATGGAGAAGGCGCCGTAGATGTACTTGGACGGCGGATACAGCGCGCCGTCGCCCGAGGCGTTGAGCATGACCAGCGGCACCTTTTCGCGTTCCACGTATTCGCGCGAGGCCACCACCGCGGCCGAGCAGGAACCGCCGTTCAGCAGGAACACCTTGTCCTGTTCGTTCAGCTTCTTCACCGCGGCGACCAGGTCGTTGGCGTTGCAGCGGTCGTCCTCGATCACCAGTTCGATCTGGCGGCCGTGCACGCCGCCTTCCTTGTTGACCTTGGCGTACCACATCTTGGCGGCGTTCAGCACGTCAAAGCCGTAGGCCATGCCGCTGCCGGACAAGGGCGCGAACAGACCGATCTTGATGGTCTTGTCGGTGATGCCCGGTTCCTGCTGCGCTTGCGCGCCCGTGCTCAGCGCCCATGCGCATAGCGCGGCGGCGGCTGCGTAGCGACTGCTTTTCTTCATCTTTGTCTCCCGTTCTTTTTTGTTGCGCGCCTTTGTTTGGGTGTGGCGCTTTGCTGCGTTGCCGGCCTGGCCGCCGGAATGCCTTACTGCATGCGGTAGCCGCCGTTGACGTCGATGACGCTGCCGGTGATGTAGCCGGCTTCTTCGGACGCCAGGAAGCGCACGGCGGCCGCGACATCGTCCACGGTGCCGATGCGGCCCAGCGGAATGGCCTGCGCCGCGGCGGCCAGCGCGCCGCTGCTTGTGACGGTGCTGCGCAGCATGTCGGTGTCGATGAGGCCGGGGGCAATGCCGTTGACCGTCACGCCCAGGTGCGCGGATTCGCGCGCCATGGCCTTGGTCAGGCCCAGCACCGCGGACTTGGCCGCGATGTAAGACGCGCTGGAGCGGTAGCCGCCCAGCTGCGCCGCAACCGAGGTGAACGTGACGATGCGGCCGTGCGCCAGCGGCGCGGCCTCGCGCCGGCGCAGGTAGGCGCGGCCGCACAGGAACACGCCGCGGGCGTTGACGGCGAAGCTGCGTTCCCAGATGTCCAGCGAGGTGTCCTTGATGAGCGGGCGTTCGCCGTTTTCCTGGAACAGCAGCAGGCCGGCGGCGCTGACGAGCACGGCGATGGGGCCGTGCTGCGCTTCGATCTGTTCGAACGCGTTTTCGACCGAGGACTCATCGCTGACGTCGAAGGCGAGCGACGCGTGCGGCGCGCCCAGCTCGTCGGCCACGCGGCGGGCGCGCCCGGCGTCCACGTCCGAGACGACGACGCGCAAGCCGGCGCTGGCCAGTTCCTGGCAGATGCGGGCGCCTATGCCGCCGCCGCCGCCCGTGACGAGCGCAAGACGGGGAGCCGGGCCCTTGCCGGCCGGCGTGGATACATTGGACATGCTGTCTCCTGGTAGCGTGCTGTCCGCCTAGGGTGGGACTTGGCCGCTGGTTTGAATTTTTTGCGATTATGTATACATGGATGGTTCGCAGGTATAGGGGCTTACCCGGAGTGTTGCTTGATTTACATCGTGTTTTACGGAGATGTTCCGAAAACTAATAAGGCGTATGACGCCCTATGTATTCTTCATGTATACAATGCGGCTATGGACACGCTATCTCAACACGTTACCGACACGCTGCGGGACTGGGTGCTGCACGGCAAGTTCAGCCCTGGCGCCCGCCTGGAAGAAATCCCGCTGGCGGAAAAACTGGGGGTGTCGCGCACGCCGGTGCGCGCGGCGCTGGCGACGCTGGGCAATGAAGGTTTGCTGGAGCATCTGCCCAAGCGCGGCTACACGGTGCGCGCCTACGACATCGGCGAAATCGTGGCGGCCTACGAGGTGCGCGCGGCGCTGGAAGGGCTGGCCTGCCGGCAGGCGGCCTTGCGCGGGCTATCGAACGACGCCGTGGCGGTGCTGAAGAATTGCCTGGACGAAGGGGACCGGATCCTGGGCAAGGGGGTCTTGCTGGCCGAGGACCATCTGCCGTATCAGCAGGTGAACATCACCTTGCACAACGGCATCCTGGAAGCGGCGGGCAACCCCTGGGTGCGGCGCTTCGCGACGCAGGCGCAGGCTATCCCCTACGCCTCGGACCGGATCATCCTGTGGGAAGACCACGGGATCATCCTGCGATCGCATGACGACCATCACCGCATCGTCAATGCGATCATCGCCCGCGACGGCGCGCGGGCCGAGGACCTGATGCGCGAACACGTGTACTACGCGGGCATCATCCTGAAGAACAACTACGAGAGGCTGGCGCAGGCGTACCGGGTGTAAGGCCCGCCCGCGGTCCAACCTCAGGCTGCGGCCGCAGGCGCCTCGAGGCAGGGATTGAATTCGCCGGTGGCGGGGTCGCGCAGGTACAGCAGGCCGGTGGCCACGCCGAAGTAGGTGCCGTGCAGTTCCAGTTCGCCCTTTTCGACGCGGCGGCGGATGGAGGGGAAGGTCATCAGGTTGTTCAGGCTGTGCTCGACCACGGCCAGTTCCAGGCGCTTCAGGTTGGCCTGGCGGTCGCCGGTGCCGGGCCCCAGGCGTTCGGCCACGGGTTCGATCTGCGACATCCACTTGCCGATGAAATCGCCTTTGGTCAGGGGCTTGGCGTCGTCGAAGAACGAGCGGATGCCGCCGCAGGAAGCATGGCCCAGCACCACGATGTGCTTGACGTTCAGGCCGTTGACCGCGAATTCGATCGCGGCGCTGGTGCCGTGGTACGAGGATTCCGAGTCAGGGTCACAGGGCGGGACCAGGTTTGCGACGTTGCGCACGACAAACATTTCGCCGGGGCCGGCGTCGAAGATGACTTCAGGCGACACGCGGGAGTCGCAGCACCCGATGATCAGGATTTCCGGGTTTTGCCCCGATTCGGCCAGCTTCTGGTATCGGCTGCTTTCCGAAGGGAAACGGCCCCCCAGGAAAGATTGATAGCCTTCGGTAAGTCTTTTTGGAAACATGATCTTTTCTTCCTCGTAGCTGGAGCCAGGCGTGCTGGCGCGTCGGCGCACGCAACAAGGGGCTTCGTGTGGAAGCCCCTTTTATTGAGTCGACGAACGGAATTTTCCCATATTTGACCTTGCGCCACGCTGTCTAAACCCTGAAGTAATCAGGGTTTTTTCCGGCAGGCGGGCCATAACGGGCGCCTAGCGGGCGTCGACGTCCAGCGCGGTGACGCGGGTGAATTGCAGCGGCGTGACGGCCCGGATCTGCTTGATCTGGCCGGGCGCCAGCGGGCCGATGACGTCGTCGCGAACGCGGCCGATCTCGCGGCCCTGCGAGTCGTACAGCACGAAGGTCAGCATGGCGCTGTTGATGTGCCGCGCCGACTGGTTGGACAGCAGGCCGGTGATGGCCGACACGTTCTGGTTGACGTCGCGCACGGCCTGGACATTGCCCAGCGTGACGCCGTAGACCAGGCTCTGCGCGCCGGCGGCGCCGGACAGGCCGGCAAGCAGCGCGAACGAAGCAAGGGCAAGTTTCATCATGGTCTCCTGTGCAGCCGCGCAGTCGGATGCCGTTCGGGTCCGCAGGGCGGTCAATGCCTCCTCTACCTTGGGGGCATGCTTATCTCACACCTTTCCTGCCGTGTACACAACGGGGCAAAGGGATGAATGGGTAACAGGGTGCTTGGATTGGTCGCAAATTCGCCTGCGTGGATGGCCTGTCCACGAGGGAAGCGGCCGGTGGTTTCAGGGGCGTGTAAGGCCTTGGCGATTCTTGACTTTCCGCACTCTTGCGCAGGGTTCGGGTTTGTTCGATCATGACCGGGCCGGCGATTGGGCCGGCGGATCGTGCGGCCCGCCTTTGCGACTGAGTCCAGGCGCGCGGGCGCCAAGGGAGGAACCCATGCTTTCCCGTACCAGCCAGTTGGCCTCGGCCTTTCTGTTGACCGCTTGTTTTGCTGGCGCAGCCCTTGCCCAGACCCCCGCAGCTCCCGCCACCGCCAAGACGCCTACGCCGCAACAGCAGCGCATGGCCGACTGCAACAAGTCCGCTGAAGGCAAGAAGGGCGACGACCGCAAGGCCTACATGAGCAGCTGCCTGAAGGGCGAAACCGCCGCGCCCGCCAAGGAGCTTACGCCGCAGCAGCAGAAGATGAAGGACTGCAACGCCAAGGCCACCTCGCAGCAACTGACCGGCGACAAGCGCAAGACCTTCATGAGCACCTGCCTGAAAGGCTGATTCCGACGCCACGCGTCATCTCGCGAAGAAAATCGCCAGCCCGTGAACCGGCTGGCGATTTTTTTTGCATGAGGCGCCTCTCAGCCGCCGGAACGTCCCGGCCCCTGCAAGCGCCCCAGCACGCTTTCCAGCGCCAACCCGACCGCCAGCACCTTGCGGTCCTCGCCCGGCAGCCCGTCGACTTCCAATCCCACCGGCAGTCCGTCCGCTGCCAAGCCCGCAGGCACGCTCAGCCCCGGCAGGCCGGCGTTGCTGCCCGGATCGACGTTGCGCGCCAGGCGGCCGAAGCTCTCGAAGCTGCTGGCCTCGGGCGTGGCGGCCATCGGCGGGATCGGCACGGTGGGAAACAGCAGGCCGTCCAGCGCATGCTCCTGGAACGCGCGGCGGTACACGCCGATGAGCTCGTCGCGGTGCGTCGCCATGGCGCGTTCATAAAGCGGCTGCAGCGGCAGCGCCTCGCCGGAGGGCAGGGGCAGCACGCCAGGCACGATGAGGCCGTCGAAAATTCCTTTGACGTCCGGGCTGGAGATTTGCGCCACCACCTGCTCGAAGCTGAGGCCCGTGCCGTAGCGGCTGAGATAGTCGGTCAGGTCGCCCTTCTGTTCGTACAGGCAGACCGGCATGCCGACCGCGGCGTTGCTGGCTTCCAGGCCCGGCATTTCCAGTTCGACCAGTTGCACGCCGGCCGCGCGCAGCTTGGCCAGCGCGGCATCCGTGACGGCCTGCACCTGCGGATCCAGGTCCTTCCAGAAGTAGTCGCACAGGCCCAGGCGCATGCCGGCAGGCGGCAGGGCGGACAAGGGCTGACGGTCGCCCGTCAGCACCGCGTCCAGCAGCACGATGTCGTCCATGCTGTTGGCGATGGGCCCCGGCGTATCGCGGGTGTGCGAGATCGGCGTGATGCCGGCGCCGTCGTAGCGTCCCACCGACGGGCGAAAGCCCACCGCGCCGTTCACCGCCGCAGGCAGGCGCACCGAGGCGCCCGTGTCCGTACCCAGCGCGGCCGGCGTCAGGCGCGCGCCCACCGCCGCGCCGCTGCCCGAGGACGAGCCGCCAGCGATCAGGCGCGCGTCATAGGCATTGCGCGTGCCTTCGCCGTGCGCGCCGGGAAAGGCGGTGTTGTACCCCGACACGCCGAAGGCCAGTTCGTGCATGTTGGTCTTGCCCACGATGACGGCGCCCGCCTCGCGCAGGCGGCGCACCACCGGCGCGTCCTCGGCCGGACGGAAATTCTTCAAAGCGGGCGTGCCGGCCGTGTTGGGCAGGCCGGCAACGTGGATGTTGTCCTTGATGGCGATGGGCACGCCCGCCAGCGGCAGCGCGGCCTGGTCCGCCTGGCCGCGGGCGGCATCCTGGGCGCGGGCCTGGGCCAGCGCGCCTGCGCGGTCCACGGTGATGAAGGCGTTGAGATCGGCGCGCGCCTCGATGCGGTCCAGGCAGGCCTGGGTCAGCGCAACGCTGGTGAGGCGGCCCTGCCGGATCAGGGCCGCGGCCTCGGTGACGGTCAGGTCCGCAGGGGACGCGGCGGGCAATGACTGTTTGGACGTATCGGACATGACGCTTCCTTACCTGTGCGGGATTCTGTCGAATCCGTACCTATACAGGGGGAAGCGGGCGCTGTCGAGCAGGTCCCGCCGCCGCTGCAGGAATCAGCCCGGCTTTCTCACCACGATGGTCGCCGTGTCGCTGGTGAAGGATGCGTCGCCCTGCACCTCGAAGTGCGCGCGCACCACGTCCGGCGCGATGCAGAACATGTGGCGCAGCGCCGCCACCAGCGTCTCCGGGGTGCGCATGCGCACAACCCAGGACTGGAACTCCAGCGGCAGGCGGCGCGGCGCCAGGCCCTGCAGGGTGAAGCCGGCCTCGGTCAGCATGCGGGTCCACTCGGCGACCGAGTAGTCGCGCACGTGCGAGGTGTCGCGCAGCACCTCGATGGTCTGCAGCCAGGTGTCCAGGAGCGGCTCGCCCGGCGACACCACGTCTGCGAACACGGCGATGCCGCCTGGCTTCAGCACGCGGAAGGCTTCCCGCAGGCCGCGCCCGGCGTCCTGCCAGTGGTGGGTGGAGTAGCGCGACATCACCAGGTCGAACTCGCCGTCGCCGAAGGGCAGGTACTCCGCCTTGCCCTGGCGGGTGGCCAGATTGGCCAGCCCGCGCTTGGCGGCCTCGCCGGCGACCACGTCCAGCATCTGCTGCGACAGGTCATAGGCGGTGACGTGTTGGACCTGCGGCGCCACGTGAAAGCTCACGTGGCCGCCGCCACAGCCCAGGTCCAGCAGCCGGGCTTCGGGATGCTGCGCGGCGATGTCGGCCATCTGCAGCAGGTCTTCGCCCTGCGCGTGTACGGCGCTGGTCAGATAGGCGGTCGCGCGCGGGCTGAATTGGCGATCGACGGCGGCGTCATGGGTACTGGCGGTCATGGGAATCCTTGGGTGGCTGGGGCCGGTACAGGGGCGGAAAGCATTTGGAAGCGGCGGCCCAGGCGCTAAGATAGGCGGCCGCCCATACACGTACAAGTCCATTGCTCATCCTGGTATGACTACTTCCCCCCAAGCCGGCGCCGCCGGTCACGAAGGCTCCCCCCTGCGCCGCCAGGCGCTGGGCGAATTCGTGCGCAGCGCCCGCTCCCGCATCACGCCCCAGATGGCCGGCCTGCCCGAAGGCATGCGCCGCCGCACCCCCGGACTGCGGCGCGAGGAAGTCGCCCAGCTTTGCGGCATCAGCGTCACCTGGTACACCTGGATCGAACAGGGGCGGGAAGTGTCGGTATCGCCCTCGGTCTGGTCGCGCATCGCGGGCGTGCTGCAACTGGCCCGCGCCGAACGCGCGTATCTGTTCGACCTGGCCGACTGCGCCGACCCTCAGCATGCCCGCGACGACGCCGGCGCGCCGGGTCCCTTGCAGGAATGCGTGAACGCGATCAACGCCCCGGCCTACGTGCTGGACCGCGCCTGGAATGTGCTGGCCTACAACGAGCCCCTGCGCGACCTGTTCGACAACTGGCCGGCGCGCGATGCCGAGCCCAACCTGCTGCGCTATATCTTCCTGGACCCCGCCGCCCGCGAGCTGGTGGTGGATTGGGACCAGCGCGCTCGCCGCGTGGTGGCGGAATTCCGCGCCGACGCCGGCGCGCATCTGGACGAGCCGGCCGTGCTGGCGCTCTTGGACAACCTGAACCGGCAAAGCCCGGTGTTCGCCCACTGGTGGACGCGCCACGCGGTGGTCGAGCGCGAAGGCGGCCTGCGTGAGTTCCTGCATCCGGGCCGCGGCAAGCTGGCTTACCAGCAGATCACGTTCCGGCTGGCGACGCATCCGGACCTGAAGCTGGTGATCTTGTTGGGCGGGGGCGCGCAGCCCTGAAAGATCAGCCCTTGAACAGGCTGTCCTGCATCCCGGCTTCGACCAGTCCTTGCAGCAGTTTTTTCACCGGCGCCGGCAGCGCCATCGACGGCAGTTCATCCGCCGGCACCCAGCGCTCCGGCCTTGCGGACTCGCGCAGCCCGGCTGCGCGCACCGGCACCAGCCAGGGCCGGATGTGCAGGCGGTAGTGCGTGAAGGTGTGGGCGAAGGCCGCCAGCTCGAAGCGCTGTTCAGGCTCCAGGCCCAGCGCGCGGGAAGCGCTGTCGGGGTCTTGCGACACGTCGAATTCGGGCAGGCTCCACAGTCCGCCCCAGATGCCGGGTTCGGGCCGCTGCTGCAGCAGGAAGGCGCCTTGGTGCCGCAGGACCAGCATACAGGTCTCGCGTTCGGGGATCGCCTTGCGCGCCTTGGGCGTGGGCAGTTCGGCCTGGCGGCCTTCGCGCTTGGCCACGCAGCTGTCCGCCACGGGGCAGGCCTCGCACGCGGGCTTGCCGCGCGTGCATAGCGTGGCGCCCAGGTCCATCAGCCCCTGCGTGTAGGCGGCCATGTCCAGGCCGGGCGCGGCCTCGACCTGCGCATCGGCCAGCGCCCATAGCTTCTGTTCGACTTCACGCTTGGCGGGATCGCCGGCGATCCCGAAGTGCCGCGTGAATACGCGTTTGACGTTGCCGTCCAGGATGGGCGAGCGCTCGCCGTAGGCGAACGCGGCGATGGCGGCGGCGGTGGAGCGGCCGATGCCGGGCAGCGTGGCGATGGCTTCGGCCGTGGGCGGGAAACTTCCGCCCCAGTCGCGCGCGATTTCTTGCGCGCAGCGGTGCAGGTTGCGGGCGCGGGCGTAGTAGCCCAGTCCGGCCCAGTAGGGCATCACGTCTTCCTGCGCGGCCGCCGCCAGCGCGGCGACGTCCGGAAAGCGCTGCAGGAAGCGTTCGTAGTAGGGAATGACCGTCGCCACCTGCGTCTGCTGCAGCATGATCTCGGAGAGCCAGATGCGGTAAGGATCCCGGGTGTTTTGCCAGGGGAGATCGTGGCGGCCGTGGCGGCGCTGCCAGTCGACGATACGAGGGGCGAAGTCCATGGCGGCAATTATCGCATCGCCCTATTGCCCGGGTTGGGGCTAGCGGTTACAAACAATGGAAACAGAAGCGCGCCAGCGCCCGCAATTCACGTCCCTTGCTCGCCCGCGTGCGCTTCAAGAGGGTGTCGCGCGTAGCCGGCCGGGGTTCCTGGATCCCTTGGAGTCGACATGAACGCTCCTGTTTCGCCCGCCTTGCGTGCCGCGCTTGAATCCGTCCAGCTGGACGACAAGTACACCCTGGAATCCGGGCGCGCCTGGATGAGCGGCATCCATGCCCTGGTCCGCCTGCCCATGATGCAACGCGTGCGCGATGCGCGCGCCGGCCTGAACACGGCGGGCTTCGTGTCGGGTTATCGCGGCTCTCCGCTGGGCGGCGTGGACCAGAACATGTGGAAGGCGGCCAAGTACCTGAAGGCGCATCACGTCGAGTTCCAGCCGGGCATCAACGAAGACCTGGCCGCCACCGCGGTGTGGGGTTCGCAGCAGGTCAACCTGTTCCCCGGTGCCAAGTACGACGGCGTGTTTGGCATGTGGTACGGCAAGGGGCCTGGCGTGGACCGCTGCGGCGACGTCTTCAAGCACGCGAACGCGGCCGGCACCTCGCGCCACGGCGGCGTGCTGGTGGTGGCGGGCGATGACCACCCCGCAAAGTCTTCGACCCTGCCGCACCAGAGCGACCACATCCTCAAGGCCTGCATGATTCCCGCGCTGTTTCCGTCCAGCGTGCAGGAAGTGCTGGACTACGGCCTGCATGGATGGGCGATGAGCCGCTACGCGGGCGTCTGGGTGGGCATGAAGTGCATCACCGACATCGTCGAAGTCTCGGCTTCCGTGGACGTGGATCCCCATCGCGTGGAGATCCTGCTGCCGCAGGACTTTTTGCTGCCGGCCGACGGCCTGAACATCCGGCTGCCCGACACGCCGCTACAGCAGGAAGCCCGCCTGCTGGACTACAAGCTCTATGCCGCGCTGGCCTATGCCCGCGCCAACAAGCTCAACCGCGAACTCTGGCACGTGCCGCAGCGCGATGCGCGCTTCGGCATCATGACCTCGGGCAAGGCTTATCTGGACACGCGCCAGGCGCTGTCCGACCTGGGGCTGTCCGAGTCCGTATGCCAGCGCATCGGCCTGCGGTTGTTCAAGGTCGGCATGGTCTGGCCGCTGGAATCCACCGGCATGCAGCATTTCGCCGAAGGCCTGGACGAGATCCTGGTGGTCGAGGAAAAGCGCCAGGTGCTGGAGTACCAGCTGAAGGAAGAACTGTTCAGCTGGATCGGCAGCGGCAAGAAGATTCCGCGCGTGGTCGGCAAGTTCGACGACAAGGACGGCGGCGAATGGTCGGTGCCGCAGGGCAACTGGCTGCTGCCGGCGCACTACGAGTTCTCGCCCGCGATGGTCGCGCGCGCCATCGCCGCGCGCCTGCTGCGCTTCGAACTGCCCGAGGACGTGCGCGCCGGCATCGAGGCGCGCCTGGCCTTCATCAGCGGCCGCGAACAGGCGCTGGCGCGTCCGCGCGTGGTCGAAGAGCGCAAGCCCTGGTTCTGTTCGGGCTGTCCGCACAACACCTCGACCCGCCTGCCGGAAGGTTCGCGCGGGATGGCAGGCATAGGCTGCCACTACATGGTCCGCTGGATGGACCGCAGCACCGATGTCTTTACACAGATGGGCGGCGAGGGCGTGCCCTGGGTGGGACAGGCTCCGTTCACCGAGGAAAAGCACGTGTTCGCCAACCTGGGCGACGGTACCTATTTCCATTCGGGCTTGCTGGCCATACGCGCGGCAGTGGCGGCCAAGGTGCCCATTACCTACAAGATCCTGTTCAACGACGCGGTGGCGATGACGGGCGGGCAGCCGGTGGACGGCCCCTTGAGCGTGCCCATGATCAGCAGCCAGGTGGCGGCCGAGGGCATCGAGAAAATCATCGTCGTCACCGACGATCCCGACAAGTACAAGCATGTCGAGGGACTGGCCCCAGGCGTGCCGGTGCGGCATCGCGACGAACTCGACGCGGTCATGCGCGAACTGCGCGAGCATCCCGCGGTATCGGTGCTGATCTATGACCAGACCTGCGCCACCGAGAAGCGCCGCCGCCGCAAGCGCAATGCCTACCCGGATCCGGCCCGCCGCGTGCTCATCAACGAGCGCGTGTGCGAAGGCTGCGGCGATTGTTCACAGAAATCGCACTGCCTGTCGGTGGAACCGCTGGACACCGAGTTCGGCCGCAAGCGCACGATCAACCAGTCCAGCTGCAACAAGGATTTCTCCTGTCTGAAGGGCTTTTGCCCCAGCTTCGTGACGGTGGAAGGCGGCAAGCTCAAGAAGCCGGACGCCCTGGCGCAGGACGGCGCCATCGACGACGACGTGCCGCATCCGGCGGCGCGCGAACTGCATCAGCCCTACGGCGTCTTCATCGCCGGCGTGGGCGGCACGGGCGTGGTCACCATAGGCCAGTTGCTGGGCATGGCCGCGCACCTGGAAGGCAAGGGCTGTTCGGTGCTGGACATGGCGGGCCTGGCGCAAAAGGGCGGCGCGGTGTACTCGCACGTGGTGCTGGCGCAGACGCCGGACCGCCTGCTGAATACGCGGGTCGCCATGGGCGAGGCCGACCTGCTGCTGGCAGGCGATCTGGTCGTGGCCACCAGCGCCGAATCCATGGCGCGGGTGAATCCGGAGCGCACCCGCGTGCTGCTCAACAGCGACACCGCGCCGACCGCGGCCTTCGTCGGCAATCCGGACTGGACGCTGCCGGGCGCCAACCTGACCGCAGACCTGGCGTCCGCCTGCGGCAAGGAGCACCTGGCCACCGTCGATGCCGCCGCATTGGCCCTGGGCTTGCTGGGCGACGCGATCTACTCGAATCCGCTGATGATGGGCTACGCCTACCAGAAGGGCTGGATCCCGCTGTCGCAGCAGGCGCTCTTGCGCGCCATCGAACTGAACGGCCAGCAGGTGCCGAACAACCTGGCAGCCTTTGCCTGGGGCCGCCGCGCCGCGCACGACCTGGCGGACGTGAAGCGCCTGATCGCCAACGGCGGCGCGCCGTCGCGGCCGGAAGGCATCATCGAACTCAAGCGCCCGCGCGCCGCCAGTCCGGTGATGGAACTGAAGAAGCCGACCGGCGAACTGGAGCGGGTGGTGGCGGTGCGCAAGGCTTTCCTGACCGACTACCAGAACCAGGCTTACGCCCTGCAATACACCGAACTGGTGGACAAGGTGGCGCGCGCCGAGCGCGAAGCCACGGGCACCAACCGGCTGGCGCTGGCGGTGGCACGCTACTACTTCAAGCTGATGGCCTACAAGGACGAGTACGAAGTCGCGCGGCTGTATTCGGACGGAGAGTTCCTCAAACGGGTGCAAGCGCAGTTCGAAGGCGACTGGAAGCTGCGTTTCCACCTGGCGCCGCCGCTGTTCGCGCGGCGCGACCAGGAAGGCCGCCTGATCAAGCGCAGCTATGGCCCGGGGATGTTGCGCGTGTTCCGGGTGCTGGCGCGGATGCGGAGATTGCGCGGCACGAAACTGGACCCGTTCGGCTACACGGCCGAGCGCCGCGCCGAACGCGAACTGATCCGCGAGTACCGGGAGACGATCACGGCGATCCTGTCGAAATTGAATCGCGGGAATCTGGATCGTGCAGTGGCGCTGGCGAGCTTGCCCGAGGACATCCGGGGGTACGGGCATGTGAAGGAGGCCGCGATGGAGAGCGTGGCGGCGCGCAGGGAGACGTTGCTGAAGGACTTCAGCGCGACGGTGGTTTCCATCGGAGGAGCGCGGGTGGCTTGAGTTACTCCATGACCCGTCACTCCATGACCCGCCGCGTCTCGCGCGGCAGTTCCCCGAAACGTTCCCGGTAATACTCCGAGAACCTCCCCAGATGTCCGAACCCTACGCCCAGCGCCACTTCGGTGACGCTGGCGCCTGTCTGCGTGCGCAACCGGTTTCTGGCTTCGTCCAGCCGCAGCGCCCGCAGCGCATTCATGGGCGTGGTGTTGCGGTGTTCCTGGAACAGGCGCGTCAGCGCGCTGGCGCTGGCGCCGGCGTGACGGGCGATGTCGGCCAGGGTGAGCGGAGCAGCGAGGCGGTCGCGCATATAGGCTTCGGCGGCGCTCAGGCGGCGCGGGACGGCGGGGGCGATGCCGGCGTGCGCCTGCCAGCTGTTGGGCTGGTTGTAGAGCAGGTGCAGCACCAGCGTGTCTTCCAGGTGCTCCAGCCAGGCCGCGGGCGGACGGGGGGCGCCGTCGTCCAGGGTGGGCAACAGGTGGATCAGGCTTTCGACCATGCTGCGCCAGACGGCGCCCACGGGATTATCCAGGCGCAGGGCGGGGCTGAAATCCAGCGGCCTGGTGGCGGCTTCGCCGAATGCCCGCTGCCCGATGGCTTCGAGCTTGCCGCGGGGGATCTTGAGCAGCAGTTGTTCGCAGCCGGCTTCCCAGTGCAGCTTGAGCGGGCGGTTGGGGGCGATGACCGCGGCGCAGTCGGGGTCGGCGTCGACGCGGTCGTTGCCGCATTCGATACAGGCGCGGCCGCTCAGGGGGACCTGGACCAGCATGAAATCCTGCAGGCGGTCGGGTTCGATGTGGACTTCGGCGCCGTAGCGCAGCGTACAGACCGTCAGCGACCCGAAGCGGCCCCGGTTCAGTTCGGCATCGACGCGGCCACCCTTCCAGGTGAGACGGTGTTCCTTCAGGGCTTCAGATACGAGGGTGCGCGTCTCGTCCTGCTGGGTGGAGCTGAAGACGCGCCGCTTGAACAGCGGCGCAAGCGTAAGTCGGGACCAGCCGTGCATGGATGCCTCCGGGACGGGAACGCTCCCGTGTCACTGCCGAGGGTAATTTAAACGTCAAGGACTTGGAATTAAGTGATTCCCGGATAAGGCTGACGGAATCCGGATAGAGCGGCCCCCTGGCGCGGCCTAATCTAGCCGGCAGGCCCTTCGCGTGCAGGTTGGAGGGCGCCGCCGCGGCGCGTAAGCTGGCGGCGTTGTTCGGCAGCATGCGTTAACCGACGGCAGACGGGTTCTGTCAGCTTTCCGCCGGCATGGCCAGGCGGGGATAACGGGGTGGCTCATGAATCGGAATCTATGGAGCCGGCGCGCGCTGGCTGCGCTGGTGTGCATGACGGCGGCGGCGGGCGCGACGGCGGCGGACAAGGTCAAGGTCGGCTTGCTGACCACGCTGTCGGGGCCGGGCGCGGCGCTGGGCAACGAGATCCGCGACGGCTTCAACCTGGCGCTGCAACATACGGGCGGCAAGCTCGGCGGCTTGCCGGCGGAAGTCGTGGTGGCGGACGACCAGCAGAAGGCGGACACGGGCCGCCAGGCGGTGGAGCGGCTGTTGAAGCGCGACCGCGTGAACGTCATGACGGGCATCGTGTTCTCGAATGTGCTGCTGCCGGTGATGCCGGCCATCCTGCAGTCGGGCACCATCTACCTGAGCACCAATACTGGCCCGGAGAACTATGCGGGCGCAGGCTGTAATCCGAATTTCTTCGCGGTGGCATGGCAGAACGAGGACATCCCGGCCGCGATGGGCAAGTACGCCACAGACCAGGGCTACAAGAGCGTGGCGCTGATCGCGCCGGATTATCCGGGCGGACGCGAATCGCTCAACGGTTTCAAGCGCCTGTACAAGGGCGGGCTGTCCGAAGAGATCTACACCCAGCTGGGGCAGTTGGATTATGGCGTGGAGATCACGCGCCTGCGCGCCAGCAAGCCGGACGCGGTGTTCTTCTTCCTGCCCGGCGGCATGGGCGTGAATTTCATCAAGCAGTTCAACGGCGCCGGCCTGTCCAAGGAGATCGCGCTGCTGGCGCCGGGCTTCTCGGGCGACGAGGACACCATCGCGGCGGTGGGCGCGCCCATCGAGGGCATGCGCAATACCTCGCAGTGGGCCTCGGACCTGGACAACCCCGCCAACCGCAAGTTCGTCGAGGACTTCCGGAAGACCTACAACCGCAGCCCCACGCTGTATGCCTCGCAGGGCTATGACGCGGCCATGTTGCTGGACAGCGCGGTGCGCCAGACCGGCGGCAAGCTGGAGGCGGACGCGCTGCGTCCGGCGCTGCGGCGCGCGGACTTCAAGTCGGTGCGCGGCGATTTCAAGTTCAACCGCAACCAATATCCGGTGCAGAACTATTACCTGCGCATCGTCGAGGCCGGGGCGGGGGGCAAGTTGTCCAATAAGCTGTCGGGCACGGTGCTGACCCAGTATCAGGACCCTTTCGCTGCAGCCTGCCAGATGAAGTAGGGCGGACATCCGCAACAAGGAGATACGTATGACCCAGAACATTACGACGCGCGAAGTGACGGTGGCCTCGCATGACGGCAAGTCCTTCGGCGCCTATCTGGCCGTGCCGGCGTCCGGGCATGGCCCGGGCCTGGTGCTGTGCCAGGAGATCTTCGGCGTGAACGATTTCATGCGCCGCGCGGCGCAGCTGCTGGCCGAGGAAGGTTATGTGGTGCTGGTGCCGGACCTGTTCTGGCGCCAGCAGCCGGGCATCCAGCTGACCGATGGCCCGGCCGACATGCCGCGCGCCTTCGAGCTTTACCAGAAATTCGACGTAGAGCTGGGCCTGAAGGACATCGCGTCCACCATCGCCGCGCTGCGCGGGCTGCCTGAGCAGCAGGGCGGGGTGGGCGTGCTGGGCTACTGCCTGGGCGGCAAGCTGGCCTACCTGGCCGCCTGCCGCACCGACGTGGACGTGGCCATCGGCTACTACGGCGTAGGCATCGAGAACAGCCTGGACGAAGCGGCGCAACTGCGCGGCCGGCTGGTGCTGCACATCGCCGAGCAGGACGGCTTCTGTCCGCCCGAGGCGCGTCAGCGCATCCTGGAAGCGCTGGGCAACAAGCCCGGGGTGCAGATCTACGTCTACCCGGGCATGGACCATGCGTTCGCGCGCACGGGCGGGGACCATTACGACAAGCCTTCGGCGCTGATGGCGCATCAGCGCAGCATGGCGGCCTTGCAGCGCGCCATCGGGCCGGAGTTCGACTATTCGTACTTGTGGGACAAGCACTGCGAGTACGAATTCGGCACGCGCGATGTGGCGGCGACCATGGCGACCATGGTCGCCGAACCCTACGTTAACCACATCCCCACCATGACCGGGGGCGTGGGCCACAAAGAGCTGAGCCGCTTCTACCAGCATCACTTCGTCAACAGCAATCCGCCGGATACGCGCCTGGTGCCGCTGTCGCGCACGGTGGGCGCCACGCAGATCGTGGACGAGCTGCTGTTCTGCTTCACGCACACCACCGAGATCGACTGGCTGCTGCCGGGCGTGAAGCCCACGGGCAAGTACGTGGAGATTCCGCTGATCGCCATCGTCAAGTTCCGCGGCGACAAGCTCTATCACGAGCACATCTATTGGGACCAGGCCAGCGTGCTGGTGCAGGTGGGCCTGCTGGACCCCAAGGGCCTGCCCGTGGCCGGTCGCGAGACCGCTGCCAAGCTGCTGGACGAGACCCTGCCGTCGAACACGTTGATGGCGCGCTGGAAAGAAAGCGAGAACAAGTAGGAGCCGGACATGTCATACACCGAAGAGCAATTGGCCGCGATGGTGCGCGGCGACAGCGTGCACCGCGGCGTCTACACCGACCCCGCCATCTTCGACCTGGAGATGCAGCGGATCTATGGCCGCGCCTGGATCTACGTGGGGCACGAAAGCCAGGTGCCCAAGACGGGCGACTACCACACCACGCGCCTGGGCGACCAGGACGTGCTGATGGTGCGCGCCACCGACGGCCGCGTGCATGTGCTGTACAACCGCTGCCCGCACAAGGGCGCCAAGGTAGTGGCCGACGGCGAGGGCTGCGTCGGCAAGTTCTTCCGCTGCCCCTACCACGCCTGGACCTTCAAGCTGGATGGCAGCCATCTGGGCGTGCCGTTGAAGCAGGGGCTGGAGGGTACGGCCTACGATCCCGCCGATCCGTCCTTTTCGATGCGCCGGGTGGCGCGCGTGGAAAGCTATCGCGGCTTCGTGTTCGCCAGCCAGGCCAAGGACGGCCCGGCGCTGGAAGACTTCCTGGGCGGCGTGCGCTCGTCGATCGACAATCTCTGCGACCGTTCGCCGGTGGGCGAGGTGGAAGTGGCCGGTGGCATCTTCCGCGTCATGCAGCGTTCCAACTGGAAGGTGTTCTACGAGAACCTGCACGACACCATGCATGCCCGCGTCACGCATGAATCGTCGTATGCCGCGGCCCGCGACGAAGCCAAGGAAATGGGCGAGATGCCGCTGGAGCTGCACATCATGGACGGCAACGGCGAACCCTACGAATTCTGGGAAAAGCTGGAGCTGCGCGCCTATCCCAACGGCCACGGCTACATGGAAGGCATCTTCAATCCGGGCGCGGCCGAGCGCGACCCGGTGTCGCGCGCGCATTTCGAAACCCTGACCGCCGCCTATGGCGAGACGCGCGCCCGCGAGATCCTGGGCATGAACCGCCACAACACGGTGATCTACGGCAGCGGCTCGCCCCACACGGTGTTCCAGCAGTTCCGCGTTATCCGACCCATCGCCGTCGACCGCACCATGATCGAGATCCAGACCTTCCGCTGCAAGGGCGCGCCGGACGGCGTTTTCAAGCGCGCCATGCTGTACGCCAACGTCATCAACTCGCCTTCGTCCAACGTCATGCCGGACGACATCGAACTCTACAACCGCTGCCAGGAAGGCAACGCCACGAGAGGCGGCGAATGGGTCAGCATGCACCGCTACCACGGCAGCGACCGCAGCGATAGCGAAGGCCTGGTGTCGGTCAACGGCACCAGCGAGCTGCCCATGCGCAACCAGTTCGACGCCTGGAAGACCTATATGGAAGCCGGCCCCGCCGCCGCCGAAGCCGCCACCGGAGACCGCTCATGCTGCTAGACCTTGATTTCGACGTGAGCACGGAAGGCCTGTCGCCGGCAGAGGTCCCGGCCGACGCCTATCACCGCATCGCGCAGTTCCTGTACCGCGAGGCCCGCCTGCTGGACGAACGCCGCTACGACGACTGGCAGGCGCTGTGGACCGCCGACGGCATGTACTGGATGCCGCGCACGCCGGGCCAGCAGAGCCCCTACGACCACATCTCGCTGTTCTGGGAAGACCGCATGCTGCGCGACGTGCGCATCCGCCGGCTGGAGCATCCGCGCAACTGGTCGCAGCAGCCGCCCACGCGCAGCGCGCGGCTGGTGGGTGCGGTGGAGATCGAGGGCGTGGACGCCGGCGGTAATCTGGTGGTGCATTCCACCTTCCAGATGACCGAATGGCGCAAGCGCCAGCCGCGCCAATTGGCGGGCCGCTATACCCACAAGCTGGCCGCCGAGGGCGACAGCTGGCGTATCCGCATGAAGCGGGTGGATCTGGTCAATTGCGACGACGTGCACGACGTGTTCGAGGTGTTCGTGTGACTGCGACCGACGCCGCGGTGCTGGCGCTGCACTTCCAGAACGACGTGCTGCACCCCGAGGGCAAGATCCGTGTCGGCCTGGATGCGGACAGCGGGGCGCGCCAGCGCCTGCTGGACAACGCGGCGGCCCTGCTGGCGGGGGCGCGGGCGCATGATCTGCCCATCGTGCACGTGCGCATCGCATTCCGGCCGGATTACGCCGACCTGATGGCCAATTGCCCCATCTTCCGCAACGTGGCCGCCATCGGCGCGGTGCCGGAGGGGCAGTGGGGCAGCGCGTTTTACGAGGGGCTGCAGCCGCTGGCCGGCAGCGCGCGCGAGTTCGTGGTGAAGCACACCCGCATCAGCGCCTTCTACGGCACGCCGCTGGAAGAGACCCTGCGGCACTTGGGCGCGCGTCGGCTGGTGGTGGCAGGCGTCGCCACGCATTCGGTGGTGGAGGGCACGGTGCGCCATGCGGCCGACATCGGCTTCGAGGTCATGGTGGCGCAGGACGCCTGCGCGTCCGCCGACCCGGCGGTGCACGACGCGTCGCTGGCCAGCATGCGCCTGATTGCGCAAACCGGGCCGGTGGCGGAAGCTGTGCGCTGGGCCGCCGCGCCTCATTGATCAAGGATTCATCATGGATTTCACAGGCTTTCCCGGGCTGGCCGGCAAGACCGCCATCGTCACTGGCAGCACCCAGGGACTGGGCGCGGACATCGCGCGCGGCCTGGCCGCGGCTGGCGTCAACGTGGTGCTGGTCGGGCGTAACGCCGAGGCCGGCCGCAAGCTCGAAGACGAGCTGGACGGCCGTGCGCTGTACTGCGAAACCGACATCGGGCAGGACGCGCAGATACAGCGCTGCATCGACGCTGCCGTGGCGCGTTTCGGACGGCTGGATATCCTGGTCAACAACGCTTGCCAGTACGCGGACCGGGGCCTGGCCTCGTCGCGCGAGGAATGGCACAACACGCTGGACACCAACCTGGTGTCGGCGGCCATCTTCACGCAACTGGCTGCGCCGCTGCTGCCGCGCGGCGGCGTGGTGGTGAACATGGGCAGCACCGGCGGCAAGTTCGGCGCGGCCGGGCGTGCGCTTTATCCGGCGTCCAAGGCGGCGCTGCTGCAGATCACCAAGAACTTCGCGGTGGAGCTGGCGCCGGCCGGCGTGCGCGTGCTGGCGGTGTCGCCGGCCTGGACCTGGTCGCCGTCGGTGGAACAGTTGTCGGGCGGTTCGCGTCCGGCGGCGGACGCGGTGGGCGCGCATTTCCATCCGCTGGGGCGGGTAGGGTCGGGCGAGGAGATCGCCGCGGCGGTGTGCTTCGCCTGCTCCGACGCGGCTTCGTGGATGACGGGTGTGGACATACCCGTGGACGGCGGCTTTTCCATCCTGGGGCCGGACCGCGGCATTTCGCCGCGCGCCTGGTTCAAGGAGCTGGCGCCCTGAGGGCGCCAGCGGGCAGGGTCAGCGGATGACGATCTGTCCTTCTTCGACGGCGGCCTTGCCGCCGATCTGGTCTTCCAGGAATTCCTGCACCTTGTTGCCCACCTGAATCGTCGCGCCGCCGCAGAAGCGGCGCGCGGCCTGGATGGTGGCGCTGGCCAGGGGCTGCAGGTCCAGCACCAGCTGGGCTTCCTCCGCGTCCAGCGCCAGCAGGTCCTGGCTGAGCTTGACGTGGGTGTTGCGGGCGCGGTCGGCTACGTCGCCCGGGGCGCGTTGAGGATTGGCCTTCAGGAACATCAGCAGTTGCTCCAGCTTGGATTTTTCCTCGTGCATCTTCTGGCGCTTGCGCGCCAATGCCGAACGCTTGATGTCGGCATGCGGATCCAGGCCGGCCTGCACCAGCGTCGGGATGCCCGAGGGCGAACCAATGGTGCCGGCGCGTACGGCCTGCATGGCGCGGGTCTGGCCGCCGGTGATGGCGCTTTGCTGGGTGTTGGGCGGGCCGACGTTGACGCTGCCGCCGGCCGCGATGCTGCTCTGGCGGATTTCGCGCTCCACGTCTACGTCCTTGCCTGCACTGATGACGGCGTTTTCGATGAACTTGGCGCGCAGTGCGCCGCCACAGACGACGCGCGCGGTGCGCGCGGCGGCGGTGGCGTCTTGCAGGGCTTCGGCCAGGCCGATGATGCCACCCTTGACCGTGACGTTGCCGCCGGCCTCGACCAGCGCAGCTTCCATGGTGCCGTTGACCATCACGTCGCCCGTCACGTGGACTTCCATGGTGGCGGCGATGTCGCCGCGCACCAGCAGCGAGCCTTCGAAATGGATGTTGCCGGTGCTGAGGTTGACGGCGTCGACTTCGACCAGCGGATTGACCTGCACGCCGTGGCTGACCAGGGTGGGCGTACCGGCGATGGTGGCGCGCAGCAGCAGCGGATCTTCCGGGTCGACGGCGGCGCCGGACAGGTCGCTGGCGAACGGCGTGTCAGGCAGTTCGTTGGGCAGGATCGGTTCGCCCAGCACGGTGCTGCCGTCCACGCCGGGCAGGGGCGGCGTGCGCCGCATCAGCGGCATGCCGGGCGTGACCAGGAGCAGGCTGCCGAGGTCGCGGTAGTCGACCTGGGCCAGTTCGTCGATATCCTGGCCGCGGGGCTTGAGGCGGTCCAGCAGGCTTTCGAAGCGCGTCGGGGTGCCGCGGGTGGGCGGCGTGCCGCGGGCGATCTGCGTGGTTTCGCGGCGGCCCTGCGTGACGGCGTCGATCAGCTCCTGTTCCAGGATGCCGTGGACAATGCCGCGTTCGGCCAGCACCTGGCGCACGGCTTCCAGCGTGACGGGCTTGCCGCCCTTGGGCGGGAGCAGGGTCAGCAGGGCGGACATGCGCTCGGCGTCCAGTTCCAGCTCTAGTGAGCCGTCGATGACCTGGCCGACCGGGGCCTTCACGGTTTCGTTGGCGTGGCGGCACAGGTCGATGAAGGTCAGGACGGCCTGGCTGTCCAGCGCCTCGGCACCCCAGCCCTGAGCGACGGCCGCCGCTGCCAGGGTGTCCCAGCTGGGCAGGTCGGCATTGACGTTGGGACGCGGTTCGTCGTCGTCGACCGCGACGCTGACCTCGGTGTCCAGGGCGGTTGCGCCGTCTGTCTCGGCTGGCGAGGCGGGCGCCAGGGCGGAATCCGCCGAGTCGGGACGCGCGGGCGGCGTGTAGACCGCCGTCAGGACGTTGGTCGTGGCGTCCAGCGTCAGCCGGAGCGTGTTTTCTGCGTCCATCTTGCCTCTCTCCAGCCTGGTGTTTCTGCCAGGTGAAATTATTTGGTAATCATAGGAAATATTAAGTCATATTCTATCCCAAGCGTTATAGGCTACTGGAAAGTAGGTGGGGCAAATTCCGCCGCATGCCCTAGTTCTGCCCCTGTTTGCCCCTGGGATGGCGACCGTCCGGGCAGGACTAGGGCGTCGGTACTAGCGACAAAAGGGCGTTGCCGCAGCAGCATAGGAGCTCGATTCCGCGTCTTCGGACGCCGCCGGAGCCGCCCATGCACCGCCATCCCTGTCCCGTCCTGCCGGCCCTGCGCGCCTTCGCGGCGCGCGCCGCGGGCATGGCGGCGCTGGCGGCCCTGGTGAGCGGCGTTCTGGCCCTGGCGCCCGCCGGTTCCGCCCAGGCGGCCGACATCTATCGCTACAAGGATCCGTATGGCGTGTGGCGGTCGATGAAGGTGCCCACGGGTTACGCCAAGTATTACAAGCGGGCGCAGGCCAGGACCGCCTGGCGCGGCAGCAGCATGAAGGTCTGTCTGGACTGCGAGCCCAAGTCCGGCGATGGCGCGCGCCTGGTGACGCTGGCCTCTGCCTCGCGCGCGCAGCGTTGGGAAGACCTGAAGGTGCCGCAGGCGCATGACGGGCTGATTGCCCGGGCGGCCCGGGAGTCGGGCGTGGACCAGGCCTTGCTCAGGGCCGTGATCGCAATCGAATCGGGCTTTCGCAGCGATGCGCGTTCGCCCAAGGGGGCGTTGGGCCTGATGCAACTGATGCCGGCCACCGCGGCGCCGCTGCTTTCAGTGGCTGACGTGGAGACGGCGCTGGTGGATCCGGCGACCAATGTGAACGCGGGCTCGCGCCATCTGCGCCGGCTGATCGACCAGTATCCGGGCCGGCTGGATCTGGCGCTGGCGGCCTATAACGCGGGGGAAGGGGCGGTGCGCAAATATGACGCCGTGCCGCCCTATGCGGAGACCCAGGCGTACGTGCGGGATGTGACCGCCTTGTACGAGCACTACAAGGCGCCTTGAAGGGGAGCGGCCGCGGGCCGGCTCCCCGGCGTCGTTACATGGACGCGAAGACCTTTTCGGCGATGTCCAGGGTGGACTTGATCACCGCGTCGTCGTGCGTGGCCGAGACAAAGCCCGCTTCGAAGGCGGACGGCGCGAAGTGCACGCCGTGGTCCAGCATGGCATGGAAGAAGCGATTGAACGCCGCCGTGTCGCAGGCCGAGACTTCGGCGAACGAGGTCGGGACCTTATCGCTGAAGTAGATGCCGAACATGCCGCCCACCGAGTCGGCCGAGAAGGCCAGGCCCGCGGCGCGGGCGCGTTCCTGCAGGCCCTGGGCCAGCTTGGCGGTCTGGGCCGACAGCTTGTCGTAGAAACCCGGCGCGGCAATCAGGCGCATCGTGGCCAGGCCCGCGGCCACGGCCACCGGGTTGCCCGACAGCGTGCCGGCCTGATAGACGCCGCCCAGCGGGGCGATGTGCTTCATGATCTCGGCGCTGCCGCCGAAGGCGCCCACCGGCATGCCGCCGCCGATCACCTTGGCCAGCGTGGTGATGTCGGGCTTGACGCCGGTCAGGCCTTGCACGCCTTGCGGGCCGACGCGGAAACCGGTCATGACTTCGTCGAAGATCAGCAGCGCGCCGTGCTGCGTGCAGACCTCGCGCAGGCCTTCCAGGAAGCCAGGGGCCGGCTTGATCAGGTTCATGTTGCCGGCGACCGGCTCGACGATGATGCAGGCGATGTCGGCGCCATGCTGGGCGAAAGCCTCGCGCACGGCGTCCAGGTTGTTGTATTCCAGGGTCAGCGTGTGCGAAACGAATTCCGGCGGCACGCCGGCCGAGCTGGGGTTGCCGAAGGTCAGCAGGCCCGAGCCCGCCTTCACCAGCAGGCTGTCCGAATGGCCGTGGTAGCAGCCTTCGAACTTCACGATCTTGGCGCGGCCGGTGGCGCCGCGGGCCAGGCGGATGGCCGTCATGGTCGCTTCGGTGCCCGAGCTGACCAGGCGCACCTGCTCCAGCGAGGGCAGGCGCGAGATCAGCACTTCGGCCAGCTCGATTTCCGCTTCGGTGGGAGCGCCGAAGGACAGGCCGTTGACCGCCGCGTCCTGCACGGCGCGCACCACTTCAGGATGCGAATGGCCGAGGATGGCCGGGCCCCAGGAACCGACGTAGTCGATGTACTGCTTGTCTTCCGCGTCCCACACGTACGGGCCCTGCGCGCGCTTGATGAAGCGCGGCGTGCCGCCCACGGAGCGGAAGGCGCGCACGGGCGAGTTGACGCCGCCGGGGATGCTGCGGCAGGCGCGTTCGAAAAGCTGAGCGTTACTGGACATGGCGTTCAAGGCTTGCGGTTGGGGTTTGCGGAATAGGGCGCGGAGCATGCGGCCGCGGCGGCGCGGATGCTGGGCGCTTCGAATAGCGCGGTGATGACGGCAATGGCGTCGGCGCCCGCTTGGGCCACCAACGGCGCGTTGTCGGGCGTGATGCCGCCGATGGCGACGACCGCGGGCCGGGGGGCGTCGCAGGTGTCCGTCAGGCGGCGGGCTTCGGTCAGCACCGACAGCGGCGCGCGCACGGTGTCGGGCTTGACGGTGGAGGCATACATGGCGCCGAAGGCGATGTAATCGGCGCCCGCGGCCAGCAGTTCCTGCGCGCGGCCCAGGTCGTCGTAGCTGGAGCCGCCCAGGATCAGGTCGGGACCGGCCTCGGCGCGGATTCGCGCCAGGCTTTCGTCCTCGCGGCCGACGTGCGCGCCGTCGGCGCCCACTTCCAGCGCCAGGCGCCAGTCGTCGTTGATCAGGAAGACTACGCCCAGCTCGCGGCACAGCGGCGCCAGCGCGCGGGCCTGGGCGGCGCGCACGGCGTCAGGCACGTTCTTGCGGCGCAGCTGCAGCGAGCGCATGCCGCCCGCGGCGGCCTGGCGCACCGCCAGCAGCAGGCGATCGGTGTCGTCCCATTCGGGGGTGACGCCATACAGGCCAGTGGGGAAGCGCAGCGCTTTCATTGGGAGGGAATCCGGTTGGGAATGCGCCGGCCCATGCCCGGCAGGAAGCTGGCGGCGACTGCCGCGTCGGCGTGCGCCAGCCCCTGGCGCACGGCTTCCGGCATTTCCAGGCCGCGAGCCAGCATGGCCGCGATGGCAGTGGCGGCCACGCCGCCGGCGTCGCCGTTGCGGTCCGGGGGCGCCTGCCAGGGCAGGGTGGCGGTCTGACCGTTGGGGCCTAGCAGCATGTTGGCGTAGTGGCCGGGCCGCTGCGGGCTGCCCAGAACCAGGACCCATTCCGCGCCCGCCGCCAGCAGGGCGTGCATGGGTGTCGGTGCGTCCCCGATATCAATGTCGCCGTCGGCGTGCCACTGCGCCAGGCGCAGGTGCTCGATGATCAGCAGGTCCGTCTGCGGCAGCACCAGCTCCAGGGTGGCGGCCAGCAGGTCGTCGGCATCGTCCTCGTCGGCGGCGTCGGCCGGCGGCTGGGCGCGCTGGCCCAGATGCAGGACCAGCGGCACCTGGCTGTAATCGGCGGCGATCTGCGCTGCGACGCTGGCGGTTTCCGCGGTGTATAGTCCGCCCACCTTGATGGCCTGCACGGACATGTCTTCGAGCAGGCAGCGCGCCTGATCGTCCAGCAGGTCGGGTGTAACGGGATGGATTTCTTCGATGCCGGCGGTATCCCGCACGGTCAGCGCGGTCACGGCCGCGAGGCCATGGCAACCCAGGCCGGCACAAGTGACGGCATCTGCCGGCAAGCCGTCGGAACCCGAGGGATCGAGCGGACCGAAGACCAAAACGAGAGGGGGAGTAACGGGGGCCACTTGGACAGCGTTAGAGTGGGGGGGCGCCCGGACTCATTTGCGGTGAATCAGGGGAACCCCTATTGGGTTTCGGTAAGATTGTCCCCATTCTAATGGAAGCCCCTCACCTTTGCCCTGATGCCGGGCAAGGGCCTGGATTGATGTAAGAGAGAACTATGCGTACTTGGATGTGTTTGATTTGCGGCTGGGTCTATGACGAAGAGGCCGGCCTGCCCGACGAAGGCATTGCGCCCGGCACCCGCTGGGAAGACGTGCCCCCGAACTGGGTCTGTCCTGAATGCGGCGCCCGCAAAGAGGACTTCGAATTGATGGAAATCTGAGGCCATAGCGCCGACATATTCCGCCAAGGCTCGTAAGATGGGGCTAGGCCCCATCCCTCGCAACCGTGGACCCGACTGCCGCCAGGCATGATGCTTGCTGGATACGCGCGGCCTCCCCACGGTTCTTTCAGATTACCCATGTAGGGGTTGCCATGACGGAAAAACATCACGAAGACGCCGCGACGCAGGCAGCCAATTTTGCCAACCAGTTCCTGATCGCCATGCCCGGCATGGTGGAAGGCAGCCTGGCGGGTTCGGTCATCTATGTCTGCGAACACACCGAACGTGGCGCGCTGGGCCTGGTCATCAACCGGCCCACCGACCTGACGCTGGGCACCTTGTTCGAGCGCATCGACCTGACGCTCGAGATCGGTCCCGTGAAGGACACCCTGGTCTTCTTTGGCGGTCCGGTGCAGACCGACCGCGGTTTCGTGCTGCACGCGCCGGCCGGCGACTACAGCTCCAGCATCAAGCTGGGCGACATGGCGCTGACCACCTCGCGCGACGTGCTGCAGGCCGTGGCCGACGGCAAGGGGCCGGCCCGCATGCTGGTCACGCTGGGTTATGCCGGTTGGGGCGCGGGCCAGCTCGAGAGCGAGATGGCGCAGAACGCCTGGCTCAGCGTGGGCGCTGACGACGACATCATTTTCGACGTGCCCCCCGAGGAACGCTATCCGGCCGCGCTGAAGCTGCTGGGCATCGATCCGGTGATGCTGGCGGGCGATGCCGGACATGCCTGAAGAGACCCTGCTTGCCTTCGATTTCGGCGAGAAGAAAATCGGCATCGCCATCGGCAATACGCTGACGCGCCAGGCGCGTCCGCTGGAAATCATCTTCAGCGAAGTCCGCGAGGCGCGCTTCGGCCGCATCGCGGCGCTCTTGCAGGAGTGGCAGCCCCACCGTGTCGTGGTGGGCCTGGCCCTGGATGCCGACGGCGGCGAGCAACCCGCCACCGCGCGCTGCCGCCGCTTTGCCAATCAATTGCACGGCCGCTTCGGCCTCGCCGTCGAACTGGTCGACGAACGCGGTTCCAGCATGGAGGCGCAGCGCCTGCTGGGCACCCATGCGGCGGACGACGCGATGGCGGCGGCTGTTATCCTGCAACGATACCTGGACACCCTGCCTGCGGCTTGATGCACGCGGTCCGGACTGCCTATGCTCAATCCGCAACTCGATCGCCGCGGCGAACTGATACACCTGTTGACCACCGAAGGGCTGCCCCGCAGGCACGTCGAACGGCTGCTGGACGCGGCGCGCGCGTGGGCGGCGCGCGGCGATACAACGGGGGAGGCGCCAGCCGGCCCGTCGTCCGCGATGCCGGTATTCCTGTGCCTGCCCGATGAGTCCACGCAAGACCGCGATGCCTTTGCCGCCGCCGCGCAGCGCGTGTCGCTGTCTGCGGTCATGCTGGATCCGCAGGCCGGCGACGCGCTGGCCGCAACCGTCTCGCGCCTGGCCCCGGGCCTGCTGGTGCTGCGCCATGGCGCCAGCGGCGCGGCGCATTGCGCGGCCGCGCACGCGGCGCCGGGCCTGCGCATCCTCAACGCAGGCGACGGCTGCCACGCCGATCCCTTGCCCGCGCTGGCGCTGGTGCAAGCCATGCTCGACGCGCGGCAGGACCTGACCAACCTGGCCGTGACGCTGGTGGGCGACATCCGCCACTCGCGCGTGGCGCGTTCCGTCATCCATGCCATGACCACGCTGGGCGTGCCCGAAGTCCGCGCCGCCGCGCCGCGCACCCTGTTGCCCGACGGACTGCCGCAGCTCGGCGTGCGCGCCTGCGCCTCGCTGCGCGAGGGCTTGCAGGATGCAGATGTCGTCATCGCGCTGCCCTTGCAAGTGGAAGGCATCAGCGGCGCGCAACTGCCTTCCGCACGCGAATACGCGCAGGCCTACGGCCTGACGCCGGATGCCCTGGCCGCGGCCCGCTCCGATGCCCTGCTGCTGCCGGCGGGCGTGTTGACGCCCGGCATCGAGGTCGACGGCGATGTGTCGGCCAGCCTGGCGCCCATCGAGGCGCGGCTGGAGGACATCGAGCCGCATCTGCGTCTGGCCGCCTTGGAATTGCTGACCGGAGACGCGTCGTGAGGCTGCATATCGCCAATGGCCGGCTGATCGATCCCGCCAACGCGGTGGAAGGACAGCACGACCTCTACATCGCCGACGGCCACGTCGTCGCCGTGGGCCGCGCGCCCGACGGTTTTCAAGCGGATCGCTCGCTGGACGCCAGCGGGCTGGCGGTGTTGCCGGGCCTGATCGATTTGTCCGCGCGCGTCACGCAACCGGGCGCGGCGGCCTTCGCCGCTGCCGAACTGCGCGCGGCGCTTGCCGGTGGCGTCACCCGGCTGGTGCTGCCACCGGACCCTGGCGCGCCGCTGGATGAACCCGGCAAGGCCGAGGCCTTGATGCGCCACGCCGAGGCCGGGCAATGCCGGGTCCATCCCTTGGGCGCGATGACGGTGGGACTGGCCGGCGAAACGCTGGCCGAGATGGGCCTGCTGGCGCAGGCGGGCTGCCTCGCCTATACGCACGGCGAACAAGGCATCGCCGATACGCGCGTGCTCTGGGGCGCGATGCGCTACGCCAGCGGCATGGGCCTGGCGCTGTGGCTGCGACCACAGGATCCGTGGCTTGCGCGCGGCGCGGTCGCCGCAAGCGGCGCCTACGCCGAGCGCCTGGGCCTCGAAGGGCTGCCGCCGCAGGCGGAAACCGTGGCCCTGCACACCATTTTTGAACTGCAGCGCGCCACCGGCGCGCGCGTGCACCTGACGCGGCTGTCCTCGGCCGCTGGCCTGGAACTGCTGCGCGCCGCCCGGCGCGAGGGCCTGCCGGTCACGGCCGACGTGTCCGTCCACAGTCTGCACCTGACTGACGTGGACATCGGCTTCTTCAACACGGACTTCCGCCTGAACCCGCCGCTGCGCGGCCAGCGCGATCGCGACGCGATCCAGGCCGCGTTGGCCGACGGTACTGTCGATGCGCTGTGCTCCGATCACAATCCGATCGACGACGCCGCCAAAGCCGTGCCGTTCCCGTTGGCCGAGCCCGGCGCTACCGGACTGGAGCTGCTGCTGTCCCTGGCCCTGAAGTGGGCGCGCGACCACCGCCGACCTCTGCCCGAAGCACTGGCGCGGGTCACTTGCGGCCCCGCCGCGGTGCTGGCCAGCGTTTCTCCGCTGGCCGCATCCGCCGGCCATCTGGGCGTGGGAGCGTCAGCGGACCTGTGCCTGGCCGATCTGGAAGCCGAATGGCTGGTGATGCCCGGCGCGCTGCAAAGCCGCAGCGGCCATACCCCGTTCGCGGGTATGATGCTGCCCGGCCGCGTACGCGCCACCGTGGTAGGTGGCAGCCTGGCCTGGGAGACTCCGGTTTGAAGCTGCTGCGCTTTGTCCTTAGGCTGTTCCTCGTGGTGCCCTGGATTCTCTTCGGCCTCTTGTGTGTAGGCCTGGTATATCCCCTGATCGGCCCCAAATCACGTGCCTGGCTGAACCGCCGCTGGTCGCGCTGCCTGATGGCTTTCTGTGGCCTGCGGGTCGTCCTCAAGGGCGAGCCGCGCCTGACCGGTCCGGTGCTGCTGGTGGCCAACCACGTGTCCTGGATCGACATCTTCGTGCTGAACTCGGCGCGCGCCACGTCCTTCGTCGCCAAAAGCGAAATCCGCAGTTGGCCGATCATCGGCTGGCTGGTGGCCGGCGCCGGTACGCTCTTCATCGAACGCGGCCAGCGCCACGCGGTGCACGCCATGGGTGAATCCATGCAAGCCCGCTTCAAGCAGGGCGACGCGGTGGGGCTGTTCCCCGAAGGCACGACGAGCGAGGGTTTCGAACTGCTGCCCTTCCACGCCAGCCTGTTCGAGCCGGCGCGTTCGGCCGCCGTCGAGATCCAGCCCGTGGCCTTGCGCTTCCTGCAGCATGGCAAGCGCAGCGGTTACGCGGCGTTCGTGGGGGAAGAGTCCTTGGTCGCGAATCTCTGGCGGGTGCTGGGGGTGACGGGACTGGCCGTCGAAGTGGTGTTCCTGCCGCCGTTGGCGGCGCGGCATCCGGACGGGAGTTTGCCTACGCGGCTGGAGTTGTCTCATCAGGCGCGGGATGCGATTTCGAGTGTGCTGTAGCGCATAGGCGCTTCGTAGGTCGTCCGTCGTCGCGGGCGGCCTTTTGGGGCTTACTCGGTGTCTTGCGTCGCATGATGACGCTGCGCGCGGGCCGTCGTCGACCTAACGCGGGTGCCGGATGGGTGGCGCGCGTGACGGTCAGCATGCGCAACCAGTTCGCCACCGCGCGCCATCCATCACCGCCCATCCCCCATGAGCTGGCGACCATTAGCAAACCACTCGCCGCATTCGCGCAAGCGAACACAATCGAGATTCAAGAAATCACGTATGTCATTCTCGGCCGCCCGCGCGGCCGAGAATGACGGGCAGCCCAAGAATCGTCCCTGACCACAGCTCTAGCAGCGCATCAGTCCAAGATTCAAGTAGCCCATCGGCAAGGGCGCCTGAGTGGCGGGCAACCTCGATGCGCCCGAGGGAATCTGAAGGGAAGGCCGAAGGCCTGGACGAAGATGACGACGGGGCAGTCCGGAGCGAAGGCTCCGGACCGCAATCGTGGGCGCCCGCCACTCAGGCGCCCGCGCCGATGGGCGGCCTACGAAGCACTGGAACGGCGCCTCGAAACCATGCAAACGCAGCCTCGGCCGAGCTTAATACCACGAAGCAACATCGCCAGAAGCGACAAAGCCCGCCTACTTCCCAGCACTATCCGACCAACCCTTGGACAACTCCACAGCCTGCCGCCACCGCTTCATCCGCGCAGCCCGCACGGACTCCGGCCAAGTCGGTTCGAACGTCCGCTCAGCCTGCCACTTCGAGGCAAACTCCTCCAGCCCCGACCAGAACCCGACCGCCAGCCCCGCCAACCCCGCGGCCCCCAGCGCCGTCGATTCCGATACGCGCGGGCGGACCACCGGGACGCCCAGCAAATCCGCCTGCATCTGCATCAGCAGGTCGTTGCGGGCGGCGCCGCCGTCCACGCGCAGCTCGGTCAGCGCGATGCCGCTGTCGCCGTTCATGCAGGTCAGCAGTTCGGCGCTTTGCAGAGCGATGGATTCCAGCGTGGCGCGGGCGATGTGGGCGCGGGTGGTGCCGCGGGTCAGGCCCACCAGCGTGCCGCGCGCATACGGATCCCAGTGCGGCGCGCCCAGGCCGGCGAAGGCCGGGACCATGAAGACGTCGTCGGTGTCGGCCACGCTGGCGGCCAGGGATTCGATTTCTTCCGAACGCTGGATGATGCCCAGGCCGTCGCGCAGCCACTGCACCGCCGCGCCGGCCACGAACACGCCGCCTTCCAGCATGTAGGTCGGGCGCCAGCCGCTGTTGCCGGCCTGCGGCAGGCCCCAGCCTACCGTGGACAGCAGGTTGTTGTGGGACTGCACAGGCTTTTCGCCCACGTTCATCAGCATGAAGCAGCCGGTGCCGTAGGTGTTCTTTGCCATGCCCGGCGTGAAGCAGGCCTGGCCGAAGGTGGCCGCCTGCTGGTCGCCGGCGTTGCCGGCAATCGGGATCGAACCGCCCAACCATTCGGGCAGGGCTTCACCCACCACCGCGCTGCTGGGCGCGATGGTGGGCAGCACGCTGCGCGGGATCTTCAGCAGCGCCAGGATCTCGTCGTTCCAGTCCTGCGTGTGCAGGTCGAACAGCATGGTGCGCGAGGCGTTGCTCGGGTCGGTGCTGTGCACCGCGCCGCCCGTCAGTTGCCAGATCAGCCAGGTGTCCACCGTGCCAAAGGCCAGTTCGCCGCGATCGGCCATCTGGCGTGCGCCCGGCACGTGATCCAGCAGCCAGGCGAGCTTGGTGCCGGAAAAATAGGCGTCCAGCACCAGGCCGGTGCGCGATTGCAGGAAATCGGCGTGGCCGTCCTGGCGCAGCTGGTCGCACATGGGCGCCGTGCGGCGGTCCTGCCAGACGATGGCGCGCGCCAGCGGGCGGCCGGTGGCGCGTTCCCAGATCAGGGTGGTTTCGCGCTGATTGGTGATGCCGATGGCGGCGATGTCGGCGGCGGTGGCGCCGGCATTGCGCAGGGCTTCGCGCGCCACGTCCAGCTGGCTATGCCAGATCTCGCTGGCGTCGTGCTCGACCCAGCCCGGCCGCGGATAGTGCTGGCGGAATTCGCGCTGGCCCACGCCGCGCACCACGCCCTCACGGTCGAACACGATTGCGCGGGAGCTGGTCGTGCCCTGGTCCAGGGCTAGGACAAATTCATTCGTCGTCACTTTGTTTGGCGCCGTTCAGGTGTGCCCCGGCCAGAGGGTCGAGGCGTCTAAAGGAGAAGGTCGAAGCCATGCACAGCACGCCGACGACGATGAAGCCCGCGACGACATCGCGGATCGCCAGCGTTTCCGCGCCGCGCAGGGACATGCTGATGTTCAGCGTCACCGCGGCCACGCCCACGCCCAGGCTGATGCCCAGCTGCTGCGCCATCGCGGCGAAACTGCTGGCGCGGCTCATCTTGGACGGGGGGATGTCGGCATAGGTTAGCGTATTTACCCCGGTGAACTGCAGCGAACGGAAAAAGCCGCCGACCAGCAGGATCGCGATCATCAGCCACACCGGCGTGGTGGGCGTGAAGGCGCCGCAGACCACGATGAACGCGCCCGCCAGCACGGCGTTCACGGTCAGGACCCGGCGAAAGCCGAAGTGCTTGACGATGGGGGTGGCCACGAACTTCATCAGCAGCGCGCCCGCGGCGCTGGCGAAGGTGATCAGGCCCGCCGCGAACGGCGTGAGGCCAAAACCCACCTGCAGCAGCATGGCCAGCAGGAAGGGCGTGGCGCCCACGGCGAAACGGCACAGGTTGCCGCCCAGCGTGGAGATGGCAAAGGTGGGGATCCGCATCAGCGACAGGTCGATGATGGGGTGTTCGGTGCGCTTGGCATGCCAGCCATAGAGCAGGCCGCAGATCGTGCCGACCGCGATCAGCCCCAGCAGCACGGACGGCGGCATGACGTCGCGGCCGATGGCCTCGAAACCGCTGACCAGGGTCGCCAGGCAGATCGCGCTGAGCAGGAAGCCCGGCCAGTCCAGGCGCGGGGCGGCTTCCTCGCGGATTTCCGCGACGTAGCGCAGCACCAGGAAAATTCCCAGGATACCGATAGGGATATTGATCAGGAAGATCCAGTGCCAGGACATGTAGGTGACCATGAAGCCGCCCAACGGCGGTCCGATCACGGGGCCCAGCAGGGCCGGAATGGAAAGGAAGGACATGGCCTTCAGCAAGTCCTGCTTGGGCACGGTGCGCAGCAGGATGATGCGCCCCACCGGCACCATCATTGCGCCCGCCATCCCCTGGACGATGCGGGCCAGGACCAGTTGCGGCAGATCCTGGGACAGCGCACAGGCCACCGAGCTGAGCGTGAACAGGCCGATCGCCGCCACGAACACCCGCCGCGCGCCGTAGCGGTCGGCCGCCCAGCCGCTGACGGGTACGAATACCGCCACCGACAGCAGGTAGGAAGTAATGGCCACGTTCAGCCGTACCGGGGTCGAACCCAGGGCGTGGGCCATGGCTGGCAGGGCAGTGGCCACCACGGTGGCGTCCAGCATCTGCATGAACAGCGCACAGCCCACGATGAAGGGAATCATGCGCGCCGCGCGCGCGGCTTGCTCACTGGAAAGAGGAGCGGGGCGGGCTGCTGCTGCGGTTTCTGCGGACATGGCGGGCGGGGGCGATGGGTGCCGCGAGATTGTAACGCCGGGGGGTGGGCCGCCGTGAAGTAAACTCCCTACATCCGAAACCCATTGAAATTGGTGCCATGGCGACCAACTACGAATCCGAGATCACCCTTTTCCTGAAGGACTACAAGAAATCGCATCCTGGCACCGAAGAGCGCCAGCGCGAGGGCCGCGCCCGCCTTTGGGACAAACCGCAGGACTCGGAGCTGCTGGAAGGCTTCCGCGCGGCCCGCGTGCCGCAAAAGCCGTACGTCTACCAGGCCGACTGAGCCCATTGCGGCAATCATGGCCCAAAACGCTTCCGTCCCGGGCGACGCCCTGGCCGCGCTAGTGGAACCGCCCGTCGACAGCACCCCTGACACGATCGACAGCGTGGCGTTCGCGCGCCTGTATGGCGAGCCGCTGTTCCAGATGCCCACGGACCTGTACATCCCGCCGGATGCGCTGGAAGTGTTTCTGGAAGCGTTTGAAGGGCCGCTCGACCTGCTGCTCTACCTGATCCGCAAGCAGAACTTCAATGTGCTGGACATCCCCATGGCGGATGTCACGCGGCAGTATCTGTCGTATGTGGAGCAGATCCGCATCCACAACCTGGAGCTGGCCGCAGAGTACCTGCTGATGGCGGCGATGCTCATCGAGATCAAGTCGCGCATGCTGCTGCCGGTCAAGAAGACCGACACCGGCGAAGAGCCGGAAGATCCACGCGCCGAACTCGTGCGCCGCCTGCTCGAATACGAGCAGATGAAGCTGGCCGCCCAGAAGCTGGACGCGATGCCGCAGCTGGGCCGCGACTTCGTCAGCAGCCAGGCGGTGGCCGACCTGAGCGTCGAGCGCATGCTGCCCGAGGTCAGCGTGGACGACTTGCGCGCGGCGTGGGCCGACATCATGAAGCGGGCCAAGCTGAACCAGCATCACCACATCACGCGCGAACAGTTGTCCGTGCGCGATCACATGACGCATATCCTGCGGCGCCTGAACGACGTGCGCTTCATGGAATTCGGCGACCTGTTCATGGAGCGCGTCCGCGAAGGCGCGCCCGCGGCGGTGGTCGTCGTGCATTTCATCGCCATGCTGGAGCTGGCGCGCGAGTCCCTGCTGGAAATTACGCAGGCCGAGCCCTATGCTCCCATCTACGTGCGCCTGGCCTACACCAGCGTGTCGGCGGTCGCGGCCTGATCCTCACCGGGCTGCTCCCAACCCCGGAGAAACTCCTTGAAAGTCGTACACACCATCCAGGAATTGCGCGATCACCTGCGCGGCCAGAATCGCGTGTCCTTCGTGCCCACGATGGGCAACCTGCACGAAGGCCACCTGTCCCTGATGAAGCTGGCGCGCCAGCATGGCGATCCGGTGGTGGCCAGCATCTTCGTGAACCGCCTGCAGTTCGGTCCCAACGAAGACTTCGACCAGTATCCCCGCACGCTCGCCGCCGACATCGAGAAGCTCGAGCGCGAGCGCGACGTCTACGTGCTGTTCGCGCCGAACGAGCGCGAGATGTATCCGGAGCCGCAGAACTTCCGTGTGCAGCCCCCGGACGACCTGGGCGATATCCTGGAAGGCGAGTTCCGCCCCGGCTTCTTCGAAGGCGTCAGCACCGTGGTGCTGAAGCTGTTCTCCTGCGTGCAGCCGCGCGTGGCGGTGTTCGGCAAGAAGGACTACCAGCAGCTGATGGTGGTGCGCAACATGTGCCGCCAATTCCAATTGCCCGTCGAAGTGTTGGCGCACGAGACCGTGCGCGCCGAAGATGGCCTGGCCTTGTCCTCGCGCAACCGTTACCTCAGCGACGCCGACCGCGCCGAGGCGCCTGCGTTGTATGCCGCGTTGCGGCACGCCAACGAGCGCCTGGCCCAGGGCGAACGGGATGCCGCCGCCCTGGAGCGCGAAGCCGTCGAGACCCTGACCCGGCGCGGCTGGCAGGTGGACTACGTGGCTCTGCGCCGCCAACGCGATCTCAAGCGTCCCGAAGCCGCCGACCTGCAGGCCGGCGAACCATTGGTGGCGCTGGCGGCCGCCAAGCTGGGCACGACCCGCCTGATCGACAATCTGGAACTGGCCTACACGGCCTGAGACGGCAAGGCCGCGGGGGTGGCGTCCATGTCCACCCCTGAAAGAACTACCAGCTTACGTGGTGGCGGGAGGCGGGTCAGACTCGGTGCAATCCTACATTGCAAGCGAGCCGCCCCATGCAAGCTCCCCGTCCCGATCTGGAAGCCGTTCTTTCTTCCCTCACTCCCCGCGAACGGCAAATCGTCACCTATGTGGCCGCCGGCCGCCCCAATAAAGTCATCGCCATAGACCTGGGCATTTCGCTGCGCACGGTCGAGGCCCACCGCTCCCGCATCTTCACCAAGCTGCAAGTGCGCAACGCCATGCAACTGGCGTGCCGGCTGTGCGAGCACGGCCGTTCCGGCGCCTCGCCCGTGCCTGGGGCGGCTGGGCCGGACCGCCGGCATGCGCTGGTTTCCATGCCCCCGCCCGGCAGCGTCAGTCCGACCTATGTGCTGCATGAGCCGCCGACGCCAGCGTACAGCCCATGCCTGGCAAGTCCCGCTGCACGCCGTTCCGATCTTGGCGCCGACCCAGACAGCCAGGCCGGGTAGTCCAAAAGCACCGGGCCCGGCGAACGTGATGTTCGTCGGGCCCGGGTAGGAAGCTGCGCAGGCGGCGTACTCAACGGCCGCCGGCGGGCCTCAAGGACACTGGGGCGCGGCCGCCTTGGCCAATTCGTCGATCGGGTCCAGATCAGGCTGGCGGGTCAGGTTGTAGTTCAGGTTGGGCGTCTGGCCGTCAATGGAGCGCACGCGCAGCACGTTGTTGGCAGCCACTACGAATTCCGCGCGGCCATTGCCCTTGCTGTCCATCAGGATGACGCGCGGCGGGCGCTCGTCGGTGGCATCCCAGCAGCCTTGCTCGGTAACCGGCGGGCCTTTCTTGGGATCGTTTTCCAGGTAGGCCACGCGGCCGCGCCAACGGCCATTGGGCGCCAGCGTAAGCGTCACGCGCTGTGCGGTGCACTGCATGGCGGGCGAGAAGCACGGCAGGGTGCCCATGTAGGTCTGCGGCTGCGGCACCAGGCTCTGCACGGCCGGATTGGGCGCGCTGGGATTTGCCGGGCTGGCGGCGGCCGGCGCGCTTGCGGCGGATGCCGAGGTGGTGTGTTCGGTGTCTGCCGGGACTGCCTGGCCGTCTTCCGTGGTCTGACCGCCGGCGGCGGCCTGGGCGGCCTGATTCTGGTTCTTGCGGGGGGCATCCGGCTTGAGCGCGATCTGCACTTGCGACGGCGCACGGATGACGCTGCGATATCCCGCGCCCGACCCCTGGTACTGGGCGTCGGTCACGGTGCTTTCGGCGGGAGGGTCGTAGTAGCCTTCGGTTTTCTGTTGGGCACAGCCAGCTGCGCCCAATGCGGTGCCTGCGAGCAGCAGCCCCATGACGCTGAGTTTGCGGGAGCGGGTACCGATTTCTACGCGCGCGGTCATGGCAGCTTATCCGTGTGGTGAGTCTGTCTCCGATTTTACGCACTTATGCGAAGATTCGATACGTTCCCCTTAGCCGCACTTGGGCATCCTCAACACTTTATGCACTATTTACGACACGGCCGCCGCCAGCCTGCCCCGCGCACTATCGCCAGCTCCTGGCGTGGCGCCGTTGCGGCCCAGTGCCGCGCGTGTGGATGACGGCGATGCGGCATGTCTTCGATCTGCCTCTGGGCCTGTTCATCGGCCTGGCGGCGCTGGCGGGTTTGTTCGTCGGCAACTGGCTGACGGTGCTGACCCACCGGCTGCCGCGCATGATGGAGCAGGAATGGCAGGCGCACTGCCAGGAAGCCTCGGGCAAGCCGCTTGCGGCGGGGCGCTATGGCCTGTGGTCGCCGGCATCGCACTGCCCCGCCTGCGACACCCCCGTGGCGGGCTGGCGGCGGCTGCCGCTGCTGGGTTGGCTGCTGTTGCGGGGGCGCTGCGGCGCTTGCGGCGTGGCCATCGGGTGGCGCTACCCGGCCATCGAACTGCTGACCTGCGCGCTGTTCGCTGCATGCGCCTGGCGGTTCGGCGCCACGCCGCTGGCGCTGTCCGCCATGGGCTTGTCGGCCATGCTGGTGGCGCTGGCCTGGATCGACTTCGAGTCCACACTGCTGCCCGACGCATTGACCCAGCCGCTGCTCTGGGCCGGGCTGCTGGTCAATCTGTTCGATGCCTATGCCAGCCTGCAGATGGCGGTGGTGGGGGCGGTGGCGGGCTACGTCTTCCTGTGGGTTATCTTTCATGTGTTCCGCCTGCTGACGGGGCGCGAGGGCATGGGCTATGGTGATTTCAAACTGCTCGCCGCGCTGGGCGCATGGTTTGGCGTGGAAGCCCTGCCGACGCTGCTGCTGAGCGCATCGTTGCTGGGCGTGCTGATCGGCGGCGCGCTGACCTTGAGCGGCCGCGCCAGTCGCGGGCAGCCATTGCCCTTTGGTCCCTATCTTGCGCTGGCGGGCGTCGTGACGCTGCTGGTGGGCGGCGAGCACGGCTTGGGGCAGTTTTTGCAATAGGGCGGTTCATGTCCTCCATGGGATGGGCGGTATGTTGAAGATAGGTCTGACGGGCGGCATCGGATCGGGCAAGACCCGGGTGGCGGACATGCTCGCAGAGTGGGGTGCGACGCTGGTCGATACCGACGAGATCGCGCGTGAGCTGACCGCCGCGGGCGGTGCGGCCATGCCTGCGATAGAACGCGAGTTCGGCCCGCGGGCATTGACGCCGGACGGGGCGCTGGACCGCGCGTGGATGCGGGATCAGGCGTTCTCGGATCCGCAGGTGCGCTTGCGGCTGGAGGCCGTGCTGCATCCCGCCATCGGGCAGGAGACCGAGCGCCAGGCCGCGGCTGCGACCGGTGCGTATCTGGTCTTCGTGGTGCCGCTGCTGGTTGAATCGTTGCCGCGTTGGCGCTCGCGCCTGGACCGCATCTGCGTGGTGGATTGCGACCCGGAGACGCAGGTGGCGCGGGTGCGCCAACGCAGCGGGCTGACGGAGCCTGCCATACGGCGTATCATGGCGGCACAGGCTGCGCGGGCAAGCCGTCTGGAAGTCGCCGACGACGTCATCGTCAATGACGCAGGCACTACGCCGGAACAACTGCGCGCGCAGGCGAAGACCCTGCATGACCGCTGGCTGGCGCTGGCGAGCACGACGGGCCGGCAAGCTCCGCGCTAGGCCGGCACCCCTGAATAACATTGGCCCAGCCGGCCAAACACAGATGGGCCTGTAAAGAAGCGTGATCGTTTACGAATACCCCTTCAATGAGCGCATCCGCGCTTATCTGCGGCTGGAATACCTGTTCGACAGGCTGTTCTTCTTTGCCCGCGAGGGGGACTCGCGCCTGCATCAGGTCGCCGTCACCTCCCTGTTCGACTTGCTCGACGCCTGCGAACGCACCGATGTAAAAGGCGCGGTCCTGCAAGATCTGGAACGCCAGCGCATGGCGCTGGTCGGGCTGCGCGATCATCCCGGCGTTGCACAGGATGCGCTTGAAGCCATGCTGCGCGAAATGGAAAAGGTGACCACGGCGCTGGCCGCGCCTGGCAAGACCGGCCAGTCCCTGCGCGAAAACGAATGGCTGACCAGCCTGCGCGGACGCCTGTCGGTGCCGGGCAGCGCCACGCAGGTCGACATGCCCTCGTATTTCGCCTGGCAGAACAAATCCGAGGCCGCCCGCTGCGCCGACCTGCAGGCCTGGGTGGCACCCTTCATTCCTTTGTATGACGGCCTGACCCTGGCCCTGCGCCTGCTGCGCGAATCGGGCCGCAAGTCGGACATCGTGGGCGAGCAGGGCGCCTACCAGCAGATGCTGGGCGGCAAGCAGTTCCAGCTGCTGCGGGTCTGGCTGGACCCCGCCCAGGGCGTGTTTCCCGAGATCAGTGCCAATAAGTACATGATCTGGATACGTTTTTCCACCCAGGACGGCGAATTCAAGCCCCAGCAAGTCGCCCGCGACGTCCCCTTCCAGATGACGCTCTGCACCTCATAGGATGGGTGGAGCGCGAGCATCCTCGCGCAACTCCGCCCGTTGTCCGACGCGCGTAACCCACCAAGCAGCGCTTGAATGGGGCAAGGCGGACCAAGCCTGCGGGGCCAGGCGGCCCACTTTGCCTTCCGCCCAGATTCCTGTTGCTCCCAGTTTCAACCAGGGATCGCGGCGCTGGAAACCGGGACGGTCTGGTACACAATACGGCTTTCCTCCGCCCGTGCCGGAACTGTTCCATGCCTGATAGCCGTCCCGTATCTCCGCCCACCCGTTGGACCCGCCGCCGCCTGCTTGGGCTGGCGCTGGTATTGCTCGTTGTGGCGGGCATAGTCTGGCTGGTGCTGCGGCCCGCGGCCAAGCCGGGCGGGGCGGGCGCCCCGGGGGGGCGTCCCGGCGGCCGGCCGCCAGCGGGCGCCATGATGACCCCCGCGGTGCCGGTGCGCATCGCCACGGCCGCCAAGCAGGACATCGATATCTTCCTGAAGTCGCTGGGCACGGTCACCGCCTACAACACCGTTACCGTGCGCAGCCGGGTCAGCGGCGAACTGGTGGAAGTGGCCTTCCAGGAGGGCCAGCAAGTGAAGGCCGGCGACCTGTTGGCGCAGGTGGACCCGCGGGCGTTCCAGGTGGCCCTGGACCAGGCGCGTGGCACGCAGATGCAGAACCTGGCCCAGCTGGAGAACGCCCGGCGCGACCTGCAGCGTTATCAGGCGCTGTACAAGCAGGACTCGATCGCCAAGCAGCAGGTCGACACGCAGGCCGCCCTGGTGCGGCAGTACGAAGGCACCGTCAAGAGCGACCAGGCCAACGTGGACAACGCCCGCCTGCAACTGGAATACGCGCGTATCACCGCGCCCATCAGCGGCCGTTTGGGCTTGCGCCAGGTGGACCGCGGCAATCTGGTGTCCAGCTCGGACACCAACGGACTGGTGGTGATCACCCAGACCCAGCCGATTTCCGTGGTGTTCACGCTGCCCGAGACCCAGCTGCCCGAAGTGCGCGCCGAGATCGCCGCCGGCAAGACGCTGGCGGTGGATGCCTATGACCGCGCCGACACCCGGCGCATCGCCACGGGCCAGCTGGAAACGATGGACAACCAGATCGACGTCACCACCGGCACCCTGAAGCTGAAGGCGCGTTTTGAAAACGCCGACGACGCGCTCTTTCCCAACCAGTTCGTCAACGTGCGCCTGCACGTGCTCACGCGCAAGGACGTGACCGCGATCCCCACCGCCGCCATCCAGCAAGGCTCGGCCGGCGCCTTCGTGTTCCTGGTGCAGCAGGACAACACCGTGCAGGTGCGCCAGCTGAAGCTGGGCGCCGTCAACAACGGCATGGTGGCCGTCAACGAAGGCCTGCAGCCCGGCGACCGGGTGGTCGTCGAAGGCACCGACCGTCTGCGCGCGGGCGCCAAGGTGGAAGTGGTGGGCGGCTCGGACGTGATCCCCGCCACCCGCGACAAGACCCTGGGCGCGGGTGCGCCGGCCGGCACCACGCCGCCGTCGAAGTAAGCCGGGAAACATCGTGAGCCCGTCGCGCCTGTTCATCCTGCGTCCGGTAGCCACCACGCTGTCGATGGTGGCGATCCTGATCGCCGGTTTCATCGCCTACCGGCTGCTGCCCGTTTCGGCCCTGCCGGAAGTGGACTATCCGACGATCCAGGTGGTGACGCTGTACCCCGGCGCCAGTCCCGATGTGATGACTTCGCTGGTGACGTCGCCACTGGAACGGCAGTTCGGACAGATGCCGGGCCTGAACCAGATGTCGTCCACCAGTTCGGGCGGGGCCTCGGTCATCACGCTGCAGTTCAATTTGACGCTGCCCCTGGACGTGGCTGAACAGCAGGTGCAGGCGGCGATCAACGCCGCTTCGAACCTGCTGCCCAGCGACCTGCCGGTGCCGCCGACCTACAACAAGGTGAACCCGGCGGACGCCGCGGTGCTGACGCTGGCGATCACGTCCCCCACCATGCCCTTGCCGCAGGTGCGCGACCTGGTGGATACGCGGGTGGCGCAGAAGCTGTCGCAGATTCCCGGCGTGGGCCTGGTCAGCGTGGCGGGCGGCCAGCGTCCGGCGGTGCGGGTGCAGGTCAATCCGCAGGCGCTGGCTGCCAACGGCCTGTCGCTGTCGGACCTGCGCACGGCCATCGTTGGCGCCAACGTCAACCAGCCGAAGGGCAATCTGGACGGACCGCAGCGGTCCACCACCATCAACGCCAACGATCAGCTCAAGACGCCCACCGACTACAACGACCTGATCATCGCCTACAAGAACAATGCGCCGCTGCGCCTGTCCGACGTGGCGCGCGCCGTCGAAGGCGCCGAGGACACGCGCCAGGCGGCCTGGGCCGGCGACAAGCCCGCCATCCTCCTGAACATCCAGCGCCAGCCGGGCGCCAACGTGATCGACGTGGTCAACCGGATCCAGGCGCTGCTGCCCCAGCTGCGCGCCGCCTTGCCCGCGACCCTGGACGTGAGCGTGGTGTCCGACCGCACCCAGACCATCCGCGATTCGGTGGCCGACGTGCAGTTCGAGATGATGCTGGCCGTGGCCCTGGTGGTCATGGTGACCTTCGTGTTCCTGCGCAGCCTGACGGCGACGCTGATCCCCAGCGTGGTGGTGCCGCTGTCTCTGGTGGGCACCTTCGGCATCATGTACCTGGCCGGCTTCTCCATCAACAACCTGACCTTGATGGCGCTGACCATCGCCACCGGCTTCGTGGTGGACGACGCCATCGTCATGATCGAGAACATCGCCCGCCACATCGAGGAAGGCGAGACGCCGCTGCAAGCCGCGCTCAAGGGCGCCTCGCAGATCGGCTTCACGCTGATCTCGCTGACCTTTTCGCTGATCGCCGTGCTGATCCCGCTGCTCTTCATGACCGAAGTGGTGGGGCGGCTGTTCCGCGAGTTCGCCATCACGCTGGCCGTTTCCATCCTGATATCGCTGGTGGTGTCGCTGACGCTGACGCCCATGATGTGCGCGCGCCTCTTGCGCGCCGAATCCGAGCAGAAGCACGGCCGCTTCCATCAGGTTACGGGCGCCTTCATCGACCGCGTGATCGCCGGCTACGACCGCTGGCTGCAGGTCGTGCTGCGGCATCAGCCGCTGACGCTGCTGGTGGCGCTGGCAACCTTCGCGCTGACCGTGTTGCTGTACCTGGTGATCCCCAAGGGCTTCTTCCCGCAGCAGGACACCGGGCTGATCCAGGCCATCACCCAGGCGCCGCAATCGATTTCCTTCCCCGCCATGGCGGAGCGCCAGCGCGAGGCCGCGCGCCTGGTGCTGGAAGATCCCGACGTGCAGGCCGTATCGTCCTTCATCGGCGTGGACGGCAGCAACGCCACGCTCAGCGCTGGACGCATGCAGATCGCGCTCAAGCCGCAAGCCGAGCGCAACGGCGACCTGCGCACGGTGATGGGACGCCTGGAGCAGGCGCTGGCCAAGCAGGATGGCCTGACCGTCTACATGCAGCCGGTGCAGGACCTGACCATCGAGGACCGCGTGAGCCGCACGCAGTACCAGATGACGCTGTCCAATCCCGACCTGAAGGTGCTGAGCGAATGGACGCCCAAGCTGGTGAACCGCCTGCGCCAGGTTCCGGGCCTGAAGGACGTGACCGACGACCTGCAGGACGACGGCCTGCAGACCTGGGTCGAGATCGACCGCGACGCCGCGTCGCGGCTGGGCATCACGGCGGCGGTAATTGACGAGGCGCTCTACAACGCCTTCGGCCAGCGGCTGATTTCCACCATCTTCACGCAATCCAACCAGTACCGCGTGGTGCTGGAGGTCGAGCCGCAGTTCCAGGTGACGCCGGCCTCGCTGGGCCAGATCCACGTGCCTACCTCGACCGGGGCGCAGGTGCCGCTGTCGTCAGTGGCGCATATCAGCGAAGGCAAGACGGTGCTGGCGGTGAACCGGCTGGACCAGTTCCCGATGGTGACGGTGTCCTTCAACCTGGCGCCGGGCGCGTCCTTGTCCGGCGCGGTGGAGGACATCATCGCGGCCGAGGCCGACATCGGTTTGCCCACCGGCGTCGAGACGCGCTTCCAGGGCGCGGCGCTGGCGTTCCAGAATTCGCTGTCCAGCACCTTGTGGCTGATCCTGGCCGCCATCGTGACGATGTACATCGTGCTGGGCGTGCTGTACGAAAGCTACATCCATCCCATCACCATCCTGTCGACGCTGCCCTCGGCCGGCGTGGGGGCGCTGCTGGCCTTGCTGATCAGCGGCACCGAGCTGGACATGATAGGGATCATCGGCATCATCCTCTTGATCGGCATCGTCAAGAAGAACGCCATCATGATGATCGACTTCGCGCTGGACGCGGAGCGCAAGCGCGGGCTGAGTCCGCGCGCGGCCATCCATGAGGCGGCGCTGCTGCGCTTTCGGCCCATCCTGATGACCACGCTGGCCGCCCTGTTCGGCGCGCTGCCGCTGATGCTGTCCACCGGCACGGGCGCGGAGCTGCGCCAGCCGCTGGGCCTGGTGATGGTGGGCGGGCTGCTGCTGTCGCAGGTGCTGACGCTGTTCACCACGCCGGTCATCTACCTGATGTTCGACCGCATGTCGCGCCGCTGGCGCGGCGTGGACCAGGCGCGGGCGGAGGATGCGTCATGATCCTGTCGGCACCCTTCATCGTCCGGCCGGTGGCGACCACGCTGCTGAGCCTGGCGGTTGTGCTGGCGGGTCTGCTGTCGTTCTTCCTCTTGCCCGTGGCGCCGTTGCCGCAGGTGGATATCCCCACCATTTCGGTGTCGGCCAGCCTGCCGGGCGCCAGTCCGGAAACCATGGCGTCCAGCGTGGCCACGCCGCTGGAGCGTTCGCTGGGCAGCATCGCCGGCGTAACCGAGATGACCTCCAGCAGCTCGCAGGGCTCGACCCGCATCACGCTGCAATTCGATCTGTCGCGCGACATCAATGGCGCGGCCCGCGACGTGCAGGCCGCCATCAACGCGGCGCGCTCGCTCTTGCCGACCGGCTTGCGCAGCAATCCCACGTACCATAAGTCCAATCCGTCCGACGCGCCCATCATGACCCTGGCGTTGACGTCCGACACGCTCAGCCAGGGCCAGCTCTACGACATCGCCTCGACCATCGTGGCGCAGAAGCTGTCGCAGGTGGACGGCGTCGGCGAGGTGACGGTGGGCGGCAGTTCGCTGCCGGCGGTGCGAGTCACCGTGCTGCCGGGCGCGCTGGCCAACCGCGGCGTGTCGCTGGACCAGCTGCGCACCACGCTGGCCAATGCCAACGCCAACCGTCCCAAGGGCGTGCTGGAGAATGACCGCTACCACTGGCAGATCATGGCTAGCGACCAGCTCAGCCGCGCCGAGCAATACCGGCCGCTGATCGTCGCCTGGAAGGACGGCGCGCCGGTGCGCGTGTCCGACGTGGCCCGCGTGGAAGACTCGGTCGAAGACCTGTACCAGACCGGTTTCTTCAATGAACGCAAGGCCATCCTGATGATCGTGCGGCGCCAGGCCGACGCCAACATCATCGAAACCGTGGACGCGGTGCGCGCCCAGTTGCCCATCCTGCAGGCCCTGATGCCGGCGGACGCGCACATGACGGTGGCGCAGGACCGCACGCCCAGCATCCGCGCCTCGCTGCACGAGGCCGAGCTGACCCTGATCATCGCGGTGGGCCTGGTGGTGCTGGTGGTGCTGCTGTTCCTGCGGCGCTGGCGCGCGGCCATCATTCCCAGCGTGGCGGTGCCGGTGTCGCTGATCGGCACCTTCTGCATCATGTACCTCAGCGGCTTCACGCTGAACACCATTTCGCTGATGGCGCTGATCGTGGCGACCGGCTTCGTGGTGGATGACGCCATCGTGGTGCTGGAGAACATCATGCGCCACGTGGAACGGGGCATGTCGCCCATGCGTGCGGCGCTGCGCGGTTCGCGCGAAGTGGGCTTCACGGTGCTGTCAATGAGCCTGTCGCTGGTGGCGGTGTTCATCCCCATCCTGCTGATGGGCGGCGTGGTCGGGCGGCTGTTCCGCGAGTTCGCGGTGACGCTGTCGGCCGCCATCATGGTGTCGCTGGTGGTGTCGCTGACCTTGACGCCGATGATGTGCGCGCGCCTGTTGCGTCAGGAAGCCCCGGAAGAGAAGCCGCCTGGCCGGCTCGCGCGCTGGTCGGAGCGTGGCTTCGACGCCATGCTGGACGGCTACCGCCGCAGCCTGCGCTGGGCGCTGACGCACAGCCGCCTGATGATGCTGATCCTGGCGGTGGCCGTGGGCCTGAACGTCTATCTGTACACCGTGGTGCCCAAGGGTTTCTTCCCACAGCAGGACACGGGCCAGCTGCTGGGCTTTTTCCGGGTCGACCAGGGCACCTCGTTCCAGGCCACGCTGCCCAAGCTGGAAGCGCTGCGCAAGGTGGTGCTGGCGGATCCGGCCGTGCAGAGCATGACGGGTTACGCGGGCGGACGCGGCGGCAGCAACAGCAGCTTCATGCAGATCCAGTTAAAGCCCCTGGAAGAGCGCAAAGTTTCGGCGGACGTGGTCATCAACCGGCTGCGCGGCAAGCTGCAGAACATGCCAGGCGCGCGCATGTTCCTGGTGTCGCAGCAGGACATACGCATCGGCGGGCGCCAGAGCCAGGGCTCTTACGACTACACGTTGATGGCCGGCGACCTGCAATTGCTGCGCACCTGGATGCCCAAGGTGCAGCAGGCCATGGCGCAGATTCCCGAGATCACCGATGTGGACACCGACGTCGAGGACAAGGGCCGCCAGATCAACCTGGTGATCGACCGCGAGGCCGCGACCCGCCTGGGCGTCAGCATGTCCACCATTTCCACGGTGCTGAACAACTCCTTCAGCCAGCGCCAGGTGTCGGTGATGTACGGGCCGTTGAACCAGTACCACGTGGTGCTGGGCGTGGACCCGAAGTTCGCGCAGGACATCGAATCGCTCAGGCAGGTCGAAGTCATCACCACGGCCGGCGCGCGGGTGCCGCTGTCGGCCTTCACCCGCCTGGAAAACGCCAACGCGCCGCTCAGCGTGCAGCACCAGGGGCTGTTCGTGGCCGATACCATCTCGTTCAGCCTGGCGCCCGGCGTGTCGCTGGGCCAGGCCACCAGCGCCATCGATGCGGCGGTGGCGCGCATCGGCCTGCCGTCGGACCAGATCCAGGCCGGCTTCCAGGGCACCGCCGCGGCCCTGCAGCAGACGCTGGCGCAGCAGCCCTGGCTGATCCTGGCGGCGCTGGTCACCATGTACATCGTGCTGGGCATCCTGTATGAAAGCTTCGTGCATCCCCTGACCATCCTGTCGACCCTGCCGTCGGCCGGTTTGGGCGCGCTGCTGGCTCTGCTGCTGGTGCGCTATGACTTCACGCTGATTGCGCTGATCGGGGTGTTCCTGCTGATCGGCATCGTCAAGAAGAACGCCATCATGATGGTGGACTTCGCCCTGGACGCCGAGCGCACCCAGGGGATGAATCCGCGCGAGGCCATTTTCCAGGCGTGCCTGACGCGCTTTCGCCCCATCATGATGACAACCATGGCCGCCATCTTCGGCGCGCTGCCGCTGGTGCTCGCCACTGGCGCCGGGGTGGAAATGCGCCAGCCGCTGGGCATTACCATCGTCGGCGGCCTGGTCCTGAGCCAGATCCTCACGCTGTACACCACGCCCGTGGTCTATCTTTACCTGGACCGCTTCCGTCTCTGGGCCGCGCGCAAGCGCGCTTCCAGGAACGGGTCCTCCGCTTCCATAGAACCCACATGATGCGCAACGCCAAGTCTGTTCCCAACCTGTTCTTTCCCCGCAGCATCGCCGCGGCCGCGCTGTGCGCGCTGCTGGGCGCTTGCGCGGTCGGCCCCGATTACCAGCGCCCGGCGCTGGACGTGGGCACGGCCTACAAGGAAGGGCAGGACCAGGTCGAAGGCTGGAAGCCCGCCCGGCCGCTGGACCAGGCCGAGCGCGGCGCATGGTGGCAGGTCTACGACGATGCGACCTTGAACGGCCTGGTGGAGCGCCTGAACGCGTCCAACCAGACCGTGGCCCAGGCCGAGGCCAACTACCGGCAGGCGCTGGGCCTGGTGCGCGGCGCGCGCGCCGGCTTCTTCCCCACGGTAGGCGCGGGCGCGGGCATGACGCGCTCGGGCAGCGGCGGCGGGCAGAATGGTTCTTCGACTTCGTCCGGCAGCAATGTTTCGAACCAGTATTCACTGACCGGCAGCGTCAGCTGGGAAGTGGACCTGTGGGGCCGCGTGCGGCGCAGCGTGGAATCCTCGGAGGCCAGCGCCGCGGCCAGCCTGGCCGACCTGGGCGCCACGCGCCTGAGCGCGCAGGCCGCGCTGGTGCAGGCCTACCTGCAATTGCGCGTGCTGGATGAACAGAAACGCCTGCTGGACGCCACCGTGGCGGCCTATGAAAAATCCCTGCAGCTGACGCAGAACCGCTACGCCGTGGGCGTGGCGGGGCAGGCCGACGTGGCCGTGGCGCGCACGCAGGTGGAAAGCACGCGCGCGCAATCCATCGACCTGGATTGGCAGCGCGGCCAGCTCGAACACGCCATCGCCGTACTGATGGGCCAGGCGCCGTCGCAATTCAGCCTGCCGCCCACGGTGTTCGCGCTGCAACTGCCGCAGATCCCGGTGGGCCTGCCTTCCGAGCTGCTGGAACGCCGTCCTGACGTGGCGGCGGCCGAACGCCGCGCCGCCGCCGCCAATGCGCAGATCGGCGTGGCGCAGGCCGCGTGGTTCCCCAGCCTGACGCTGTCGGCCGATGGCGGTTTTCGCAACGGCCAGTTCGCGGAACTGTTGACGGCGCCGGCGCGTTTCTGGTCGCTGGGACCGGCGCTGGCGCTGACGATATTCGATGGCGGCGCGCGCGAGGCGCAGGTGGAACAGGCGCGCGCGTCCTATGACGCGCAAGCGGCCGCCTACCGTCAGACGGCGCTGACCGGATTGCGCGAGGTCGAGGACTACCTGATCCAGTTGCGCGTCATGGAGAACGAACAGGTGGTGCAGCGCCGCGCGCTCGAAGCGGCGCGTGAATCGCTGCGCCTGACGCAGAACCAGTACAAGGCGGGTCTGGTCGATTACCTGAGCGTGGCGGTGGTGGACGCCACCGCGCTCAACAGCGAACGCAATGCGCTGAGCCTGCTGGGCAATCGCTTCGCGGCCAGCGTCAATCTGATCGTGGCGCTGGGCGGCGGATGGGAAGGACTGCCTGCCGCGGGGGCGCAAGCGCGCGTGGACAATCCCGTCGCGCCTGCGGCGGCTCCCGCGCAGCCCTGAGGTCGGGCCGCGCGGATGCGGAATGGAGCGCTGGCGCGGTCAATGCCAGCGTTTCACCCGCGCGGCAGGAAGGCGATGACCAGCCAGGCCGCCGCGGCGGGTACCGCGAACACCAGCAGCAGGATGGGCAGTTCTTCGCGCACCGTGTAGCCGGCGCGCGTGACGCCGACCCACATGTTGACGATAGCCATCAGCAGCCACGCGGGCAGGAACAGTTTGGCCGCGGCGATCGAGCCTGCGGCGTCGCCGCCCCATTGCTTGCCGAACAGCGCGAACACGGCCAGCAGCAGCAGGCCTCCGACGATGGTCAACAGTACGTGCATGGCGCCGCTCCTATTTGGTGGTGTAGCCGCCGTTGACCAGCACCGTCTGGCCGGTGATCCACCAGCCGTCCGACACCAGGAAGCGGATGAAGGGCACCACGTCTTCGATATCGGTCAGCCCGGTTTTCGAGAACGGCGACAAGGCGGCCGCGGTCTTATGGTACGCCACCGCGTCGGCGCCTTCGGCCGGATAGAAGAACGGCGTGTCCATGGGACCGGGGCCTACCGCCGTCACGGAAATGCCGCGTGCGCCGTACTCCTTGGATGCGGCGCGGGTATAGTGCTCCACCGGCGCCTTGGTGCCGGCGTAGGCCGCGTAAAAGGGCGTGTAGGCGCCCAGCAGCGAGGTCACCAGCGTGCAGATCTTGCCGTTGTCATTGACGTGGCGGCCGGCCTCCTTCAGGAAGAAGAAGGCGGACTTCGAGTTCACCGCAGCCATCTCGTCGTATTCCGCTTCCGTGATTTCGGTGAAGGGCTTCTTCAGCACTTTGCCGACGGTATTGATCGCAATGTCCGGCCGGCCTACCGCGGCCACCGCGTCGGCGAACAACTTTTCCATTGCGCCGGCCGAACTCAGGTCGGCCTGCAAGGCGACGGCCTGCGCGCCGGCGGCCTTGACGGCGGCGACCGTCGCGTCGGCGTCGGCCTTGGTGGCCGCGCTGTTGTAATGCACCGCCACCGCGCGCGCGCCTTGCTGCGCCAGGTCCCGCGCGATCAAGCCGCCCAGGTTCTTCGCGCCGCCCGCGATGATGACGGTTTTGCCTTTGATTCTGTGGTCTGCCATGGTCCTCTCCGCTATCGGGCTGCCGAATGCGAGCCCTCGTGCCGACGATGATATATTCCAAAAAATCCGCACAAAACTGATATTTCTGGTATCTCTATCCAGAAATCACGAACAGTGAGGCCAGGCCTCGCAGGAGCCATCCGCCCCATGGACCGCATAGATCTGTTCCGGGTTTACGCCCGCGTCGTCGAATGCGCGAACTTCTCGCGCGCGGCGGACACGCTGGGCCTGCCGCGCTCCACCGTGTCTGCCGCCGTGCAGGAATTGGAGGGCCGGCTGGGCGCGCGGCTGCTGAACCGCACCACGCGGCAGGTGGCGCCCACGCAGGAAGGCGCGGCCTTCTATGAGCGCTGTCTGCGCCTGGTGGCCGACATGGAAGAGGCCGAGAACCTCTTTCGCCACAGTTCGGTGGGTCCCAGCGGCATGCTGCGCGTGGACGTGCCCGGACGCGTGGGCCGCCTCATCGTGGCGCCAGCGTTGCCGTCTTTTCTGGAGGCCTATCCGCAGATCGACGTCACGCTGGGCGTGACGGACCGTGCCGTGAACCTGATCGAAGAGGGCGTGGATTGCGTGTTGCGAGTCGGCGTGTTGCCGGATTCGGGCCTGGTGGCGCGGCCGATAGGCATGCTGGGCTTGATCAACGTCGCCAGCCCGGCCTACCTGGCGCGCCATGGCGTGCCGTTGACGCCGGACGATCTGGCGACGGGGCATGCTTGCGTGAACTACGCTTCGCCATCCACCGGCCGGCTTGCGCCCTGGGAATGGCTGGATGGCGGCGTGTCCCGGACCGCGCCTCTGCGTGGGCGGGTCACGGTCAATAGCGCCGAAGCCTATATCGCCAGCTGCGTCGCGGGTCTGGGTCTGATCCAGATTCCGGCCTACGACGTGCAGCCGCAGATCGCCGCGGGCGAGCTGGTCGAAGTCATGCCCGACCACCGCCCCGGGCCCATGCCGATGACGCTCCTTTATCCGCAGCGGCGATCTCCATCGCGGCGGGTGCAGGTGTTCGCGGACTGGCTGGAGGCGCTGCTGCGGCCGGCTTGCGGACTGGGTTGAACGCAAAAAAAGGCCGGCCCGTCTTGCTGAGGGGCCGGCCTTGGTGGCCTGGGATCTACAACCGTCGGTCTACAACTGGATCGCAGACAGATCCGGACGCCGCAGGTGCCAGTCGGTGGCCGCCTGGAATGCCATGCCGATGCGGCCCAGCGCGTCTTCGCCATTGGGCTTGCCCAGCAGCTGCACGCCGATGGGCATGCCGTCCGCGGCAAAGCCGGCGGGTAGCGCCAGGCCCGAGGCGTTGACGTAATTGCCGGGACGGGTGAAGGCGGCCAGCGGCGTGGCGGCCTCGTCCACGTCTTCCAGCGGGCAGGCGGCAAACGGCAGGCAGGGCGCGAGGACCGCGTCGTAGTCGCGCATCCAGTCCAGCCAGGCCTGGCAGGCGCGGGCGTGGGCTTGCAGCGCCAGCACGTAGTCGGCGGCGCTGGTCTGCTTGCCGCCCAGCACGCGGGCGCGCACGTAGCGGCCCAGCGGCAGGCTGTCGTCCTCGATGTAGTCGCGGTGCTGGGCGTAGGCTTCAGCGGCGATGATCAGGCCGTTGCGCAGCATCATGTCGTGGAAATCGAAGGGGAAGGGGGCTTCCACGCATTCCGCGCCCAGGTCGGTCAGCGCGCGCCGCGTGTCGTCCAGCGCGCCTTGCACCGCCGCGTCGATGGCGATCGGGTACTGCGCCTGCGGCATGACGGCGATGCGCGTGCCGGCCAGCGGCTTGGCGCCCGCGCGCAGATCGCGGTAGCGGTAGGCGGGTATGCCTCGCGTCACGGGATCGCGCGGGTCGGGTCCGGACATGGCTGCGGTCAGCAGTAGCGCGTCGCGGGTGTCGCGGGTCAGCGGGCCGATGGAATCCAGTGTGTGGGACAGCGCCACCGCGCCGTACAGGCTGATGAGGCCGCGCGTGGTTTTCAGGCCGGTGATGCCGTTGAGCGCGGCGGGAATGCGTACCGAGCCGCCTGTGTCCGAACCCAGCGCGGCGGGCGCCAGGCCCGCGGCCACCGCCACGCCCGAGCCGCTGGACGAACCGCCGGGAATGCGGGCGCGCACCAGGTCCCAGGGGTTGCGCGGCGTGCCCATGACGGGGTTGGTGCCCCAGCCGCCGAAGGCGAATTCGACCATGTGGGTCTTGCCCAGCACCACCATGCCGGCGTCGATCAGGCGGGTCACGGCGGTGGCGGTGGTGGCGCTGCGGCGCTCGCGCCAGGCTTGCGAGCCGGCGGTGGTGACCTGGCCTTCGATGTCGCACAGATCCTTGACCGCGACGGGCAGGCCGTCCAGCGGACCGAGCAGGCCATAGCCGGCGCGGCGGCGCGCGTCGGCGGCTTCGGCCAGGCGCAGCGCGCCCTCGCGGTCGACGCTGACGTAGGCGCCCAGCGCCGGGTTGGCGCGGTCGATGCGGTCCAGGTAATGCCGCGCCAGCTCCACCGAACTGTAGCGGCCTTCGGCCAGGCCCTGCGCAAGTTCGCCGAGCGTGGCAAATGCAATGTCAGACATGTTTTCCTCGGGTGATGTCAGCGCGGCGCGCGGGCTGCCGCGCGCCGCCTTCCTGCTTGCGCGATCAGCGCTTGTTCCAGTCGGGGGCGGGGTAGACGGGTTTTTGCGTGGCCACGTCGGCCGGCCAGACCGGGACCATGCCCTTGCCCGGCAGCAGCTGCACCACGGGGAAGGGCATCAAGAGCTGCTTGCCCGTCTCGTCGATGGCGTAGGGGCCGGCCATGACGGTGAGCTTGCCCGACAGGTCCAGCGATGCCTTCTTCAGCGCGGCGGCGTCGGTGCTGCCGGCTTGCTTGACGATCTCCTCGGTCAGCGCGCCCGCGCCATAGGCCAGAGCAGTCTGGAAATCGGGCGGGAACTCGGCCTTGGGGAAGCGCTGGTCATAGGCGGCGGCGAACTGCTCGCGCGTCAGGCCGGCGTTGACCTTCCAGTTGATCGCGGGGTGGTAGTTGGTGTGGCTGTAGATGTAGTTGGAGTCCGCGCCGATGGCCTGGAATTGCGGGGTCGACGCATACACCATGAAGACATACGGGAAGTTGATATCCAGCTGCTTCATCTGGCGCGTCATGCTGATCAGATCGCCCTCGTAGGAGGTCGGCACCAGCGCCTCGGCTCCGGCCGCACGGGCCTTCTGCAGGATCGTGCTGAAGTCCTTCTGGCCCTTGGGGTACTTCTCGAACAGCACCACTTCCATGCCGTTCTTGGCGGCCTGCTCCTTGCCGCCTTCGGCCAGGCCCGCCGGGAACGGTTCGTCCGAATACAGCAGCGCGACCTTCTTCACGCCCTGCTTGGCGGCCAGTTCCATGTTCGCGCGCAGCATCGCCGACACCGGCATCTGCGTACCCGACACCATGTTCTTGAAGCCTTGCTTGTACAGGTCGTCGCTGGCGGCGGACCAGACCATCATGTACTTGCCCAGGCGTTCGGTCACCGTGGCGGCCGCGGCGGTCAGGGTGGAGCCGAAGGGCGCGAACACCAGATCCACTTTTTCATCGACAATCAGGCGTTCGTAAACGCGGGTCACCATCTGCTTGTCGCTGCGGTCGTCCAGCTTGACCAGCTCGACGGGGTATTTCTTGCCTTTGACTTCGATGCCGCCGCGGCGGTTGACGTCGTCGACCCACAGTTCGACGCCGCGCACGCCCGACTGCGAGGCGAGCGCGAAACTGCCGGTCGACGATACGGTCATGCCGACGCGGATCTTGTCCGAGGTCTGGGCGGCGCCCAGGGCAGGGGTCAGGGCGGCGACGGCGAGGGCCAGCGCCGGTATGCGGGACAGCCAGGGTCTAGCGTGCATGGGAGGTCTCCTATCGTTTTTGGTATGCGGCCCCGCGTTCCGTGGCGGACCATCGGACACAGGCCATATGTTGAGCAATGTTTGCTCAACATGCGAGATAGCGTATAACAAATAGGCATGGAGCGCACGCCTTGAATAAATTGAATTACCGACAGACCGAAATGTTGTGGGCCATCGTCATGGCCGGGTCCATCAGCGGCGCCGCGCGGCTGCTGAATATTTCCCAGCCGGCGGTCAGCCGGATGCTGGCGCATACGGAAAAAGCCATGGGGGTGACGCTCTTCGAGCGGGTTCGCGGCAAGCTCAGGCCGACCTCGCAAGTGCAGAGCCTGTTTGAGGAAATCGAGAAAACGCAGCGCATGATGCAGCGCGTCAACGATCTGGCCGACGCGCTGGCGGAGCACGGCACGGGGGTGCTGCGGTTGGCCTCCATTCCCAGCCTGGCTCAGTTCCTGGTGCCGCGCGCCGTGGCGCGTTTCCAGCAGCGCCATCCCGAGCTGCTGTTGCGCCTGAACACGACGGCGCTGCCCACGCTGATCACCGACGTGTTGCAGGGCGAGGCCGAGCTGGGCTTGGTGGTGATGCAGGCAGACCACCCTTTCCTGACGTCCCAGCCGTTGCATGTGGGGAAGATGGTGGCCGCCATACCCAAGGCGCATTCGCTGGCAGCTCGTGCCGAGGTGAGCCTGGCCGATCTGTCGCCGCATCCGCACATCGTGGTGGGGACGCGCATGCCCTTCGGCATGCTGGTGCTGGGCGCCTTCGAGCAGGCGGGCCTGCCGTGCCGCATGTGCGCCGACGTGCCATGGAGCCAGCTGGCCTGCGCCCTGGTGAATGCCGGGGTGGGCATTGCCATCGTGGATGAGTTCACGGTCATGCAGAACACCATGCCGGACGTGGTCATCGTGCCGCTGGCCGAGCGCATTCCCCTGAATATCTCGGCCGTCTATGCAAGCAACCGCGAGCCCTCGGCCATCGCCCTGGAGTTCATCAAGGAGCTGCGCGGGGTGCTTGTCGAGGCCTTTCCTGCCGAAAATAAGGGTTAGTCCTTAACTTGCAGTTATGGTTTGAACTGTTCATAATCGCCTCCAAATAAAGCGGCCGTCCAACCCGGAAACGGCCCGGAGGAAGACATATGAGCAGCAGTCCCGTCCTGGCGGCGGGCGCCGCCTCGCATCGCGCGCAGGATCAGCGCGCAGTGCGGTTGCGCACCCGCATCGCCATCATCGTCTTTGCCGGCCTGGCCGCGGGCCTGGCTCTGATTCCGATGGCCACGTCGAACATCTCGTTCGCGTTCTACCTGATGTTGTGGATCACCATGGCCAGCGCCATGAACATCTGCGTCGGCTTCACCGGCTATCTGCCGTTCGGCTACGTGGTGTTCTACGGCGTGGGTTCGTACGCCACCGGCATTTGCTACAAGATCCTGGGCTGGCCTATCCTGCCGTCGCTGCTGGCGGCGGGCGGCGTGGGCGTGGCGATCGCGCTGCTGCTGGCGCCCACGCTGCGCTTGCGCGGGGTGTACTTCGGCATCGTGAGCCTGGCGCTGGCCACCATCGTCAAGCTGATCATCTCCAACCTGCCGCAGTCCTTCACCGGCGGCAGCATGGGCATCATCCTGTCCAATGCCAACAACCCCACGCATAGCTACTACGCCATGCTGGCGGTGATGGGCGCCACCCTTGCCACCGTCACCTGGCTGTCGGTGTCCAGCCTGGGCCGCGCGCTCAAGGCCATTCGCGACGACGACGGCGCGGCCGCCTGCGTCGGCATCCACGTGCCCAACACCCGCCTCAAGGCCTGGCTGCTGGCCGCGCTGTTCCCGGCGCTGGCTGGCGGCATCGAGGCCTGGTACACGAACGTGGTGGATCCGGAGTACGCCTTCCACGTGCTGATCACCGCCAAGAGCATCATCTACGCGATGGCGGGCGGCTTCGGCACCATCCTCGGACCAGTCGTCGGCACGCTGGCGCTACTGGGCATCGACCACATGATCTGGCAGAAATTCCCGGTGGTGAACCTGCTGCTGCTGGGCCTGATCATCGTGCTGCTGATGCTGTTCCTGCCGCGCGGCATCGTCGGCAGCCTGATCAAACGCAAGCCGCAACTGCGCCGCTACATCGCCTGAGGAACCGCCATGACCGGACTGATTATCCAAGGGCTGATCAACGGCCTGATCCTGGGCGCCATCTACGGCCTGATCGGCGTGGGGCTGAACGTGATCTTCGGCGTGCTGCGCGTGGTCAACTTCGCGCACGGCGAATTCCTGGTGCTGGGCGCGTACTTCGCCTTCTATCTGATGGAGTACGCCGGCATCAATCCGCTGGTGGCGCTGCCGCTGGCCTTCGCCGCATTCTTCCTGGCGGGCTACTTGCTGTACTTCGTGCTGATTCCGCGCTTGTCCAAGGCGGACGATCCCGAGATCAGCTCGCTGCTGCTGATGTTCGGCGTGTCCATCATGCTGGGCGCCATCATGCTGCTGGTGTTCGACGCCGACGCGCGTTCATTGCCCTATGAGATCGAGCCCGTGTTCCTGAAATTCGGGCCGGTGCTGATCCCGACCGTGCGCCTCCTGGCGCTGGTGATCGCCCTGGCCATCATCGGCGCGCTGACGGTGTTCCTGTACCGCAGCCAGCTGGGCAAGGCGCTGCGCGCCATCATCATGAACCGCGACGCGGTGCGCATCGTGGGCATCAACGCCGAACGCCTGTCGGCCGTGGCCTTCGGCCTGGGCATCGGCCTGGCCGCCGCCAGCGGCGTGCTGGTGGCGATGGTGTTTCCAGCGTTCTCGCCGTTCATGGGCAACGACTACACGCTGATCGGCTTCATCGTCATCGTGCTGGGCGGGCTGGGCCATCCGGTGGGCGCCCTGGTCGGCGCGCTGCTGTTCGGCGTCACGGAGCAAGTCTCGGTGGTGTTCTTCAATCCTTCCATTGCCACCATCTGCGGCTTTGCGCTCATGGTCGCCACCATCTTCATCCGGCCCAGCGGACTCTTCGGCCGCCAGGCGCTGCGCTAACAGGAGCCGGACACATGTTGAAAGTCAGCAATCTCAAGAAGCGCTTCGGCGGGCTGGTCGCCTTGCAGGGCGTGGACCTGGACGTGCCGCGCGGCTCCATCCTGGGCGTCATCGGCATGAACGGGTCAGGCAAGACCACCATGCTCAACTGCATCAACGGCATCTACACGCCGGACGAGGGCCGTATCGAGCTCGACGGCCAGAACATCGCCGGCAAGCAGATCCACGAAGTCGCGCGGCTGGGCGTGGGCCGCACCTTCCAGGTGCCGCGCATCTTCCGGCAGCTGACCCTGCTGGACAATCTGGAGGTCGCGCAGCAGCAGACCGGCCGCAGCGCCGACGAGCGTTACGCCCAATCCGAATACTGGCTGCACAAGGTAGAGCTGCACCGGCTGCGCCACAACTACGCCGAGGAGCTGTCCGGCGGACAGCAGAAGCTGGTGGAACTGGCGCGCATCATGGTGGCGCGACCCAAGGTGGTGTTGCTGGACGAGCCTTTCGCGGGCGTCAATCCGGCGCTGGCGCAACTGCTGATCTCGGTCATCCGCGAACTGCCGGGCGAGCACGACTGCTCGGTGGTGCTGGTGTCGCACGACCTGACCTCGATCTACCAGCTGTCCCACCACATCATCGTCATGAACGAAGGCGCCATCCTGAGCCAGGGCAACGCCGAGCAAGTGCGCGCCGACCCCCGCGTGGTCGAAGCCTATCTGGGAGCCTGACATGAGCACGTCGATACTCGCGCTGGAAGACGTGACCGTGGCCTACCACGGCGACATCACCATCCTGAACCACGTCAACATCCAGGCGCGCGCGGGCAAGGTGACGGGCGTCATCGGCCCCAATGGCGCCGGCAAGTCCACGGTGTTGAAGACCATGTTCGGCTTCCTGCCGCCGCGCACCGGCCGCATCACGCTGCGCGGCGCGGACATCAGCGCCCAGCCCTCGCACGAGCGCGCCAGCAACGGCGTGGCCTTCGTGCCGCAGCACCGCAGCCTGTTTGGCGAATTGTCGGTGCACGACAACCTGCTGCTGGGCTGCTGGCCGTTCCGCAAGGACAAGGCTCGCGTGCGCCAGCGCATCGACTCCGTCTATGACCGCTTCCCGATCCTGGCGCAGAAGCGCGACGACCCCGTCTCCAGCATGAGCGGCGGACAGCAGCGTTTCGTGGAGTTCGGGCGGGCCTTGTTGATCGAGCCGTCCGTCATCCTGCTGGACGAGCCCACCGCCATGCTGGCGCCCAAGATCTCCAAGGAGATCTACACGCTAATCCGCGGCTTTGCCGACGAGGGCATGACGGTGGTGCTGGTGGACCAGAACGTGCGCCGCTGCGCCGAGGTGTCCGACTATATGTACATCCTGGAACTGGGCCGCAACAAGGCCGAGGGCGGGCGCGAAGCCTTCGACGACGGCGGCGGGTTGCGCGAGATGGTTGCGTCCTGGATGGATTACAAGATTGATTGACTGCGGGTCAGAGCGGTCGCCCCAGCCGCTTTTCGACCTGGCGCTTTTTCCATTGGTTCGGAGTCACCAAGGTAGCCGATAGGACGGCGCAGCGATACGACAGGGGCACGACAGCGGGGCGGCGGACACCCAGGCTCAGTGTTTCAGCGTCCAATCGTCCAGCCGCAACCCGGGCACGCGGGAAAATTCACGCGTGTTGTTCGTAACAAGTACCAGGCCGCGCGAGCGGGTGTGGCCGGCGATCATGGCGTCGTAGGGGCCGATGGGCGTTCCGGCGCGCGCCAGTTCCGCGCGAAGCTGACCGGAATCTGCTGCCGCGTCATGGTCATAGTCGAGCACTTCCAGGCGCTTCAGGAAGCCGTCGACCACGGCGTGATTGCGGGTGGGGGCGGCGGACTTTTCCGCGCCATAAGCGAGCTCCATGGCGGTGATCGCGCTGATACATAACTGGCCCTGCCGTCGGTTGAACGCCTGCTGCACTGCGTCGGGCTTGTTCTTGATGGCAAAGATGCAGGTATTCGTGTCCAGCACGAACTTCAGCGGCATGAGCGGCCTCCTGCCCTGTCCACGGGTTGATCGCGGTCGTTGAGAAAGTCGGCAGTGACGGACTCGCCTGCGAACCAGGAGTCCCAGGACGTGTCGGCGGGTGCGGGCGCCGGCGCCGGCGTTTGCCGTTGGTTGATGGCGACGATGTACCCCAGTGCCGGACTGGCTGGCCGGGCGGCGGTTTTGCGCCGGCCTGCTGGGCGGCCATGGGAAGTTTTATAGATGGATTCTGATTTCATGGCGCTCTCCTCGACTGATGTATGGCGCCCGCCTTTTATAGCGCGCCGCATGTCTCCCGCCTATGACGGCTTACCGCAGGTCGCTGCGAGCCTAGTGCGGCTTCGGCTGGGTTCCGTGCTGTTGCGGGTGGCGGCAAGGCCGCGCAGATCCGGCCCGTGGCATCGCCGCCACGCCCGCCGGGCTTTGCATTTTTTGACGATCCGGCACGACCCGCCTTGCGCTAATCTGGCTGCGCCATCATCCCCAAGGCGAGGCCCATGCCATGACCTTTCTCGCAAGCGCCAACCTGCTGCGCCGCCGCGACGGGCACGAAGCCCGCGTCACTTTCGTCGAGCTGTTCTTCGATCTGGTGTACGTCTTCGCGGTCACCCAGATCTCCCACGGTCTGCTGCATGATCTGACCTTGTTGGGCGCGCTCCACTCCCTGGTGCTGTGGTTCGCCGTCTGGCTGGGTTGGCAATACACCTGCTGGGTCACGAATTGGTTCGATCCCGACGCCGTGCCCATGCGCATCATGCTGTTCGCCGTGATGCTGGCCGGCCTGGTCTTTGGCGCCGCCCTGCCGGGCGCGTTCGGCGCCACGGGGCTGGTGTTCGCCGTCAGCTACGCGCTGATCCAGGTGGGACGCACGCTATTCATCGTGCTGCACCTGGGGCCTGCGCATCCGCTGGCGCCCAACTTCCGCCGCATGCTGGCGTGGCTGTGCGTGTCGGCGGTCTTGTGGATTGCAGGCGGACTGTCCCAGGACGGCACGCGGCTGGCGCTGTGGGCGCTGGCGGTGGCCTGCGAGTATCTGTCGCCCATGATCGGCTTTCGGTTTCCCGGCCTGGGGCGTTCCGCGACCAGCGAGTGGACGATCGAGGGCGGCCACCTGGCCGAGCGCTGCCAGCTGTTCGTCATCGTGGCGCTGGGCGAAACCCTGCTCATCACCGGCGCCACGCTGGCAGGCCTGGAGCGCTGGAACGCGCCCGCGCTGATCGCGTTGCTGGCGGCGTTCCTGGGCACGGCCGCCATGTGGTGGGTGTACTTCGACACCAGCAGCCGTGACGGCAGCGAGGCCATCGTGCATAGCGACGATCCAGGCCGCATCGGCGCCTGGTTCCACTATGTGCACGTCATCCTGATCGCCGGCGTGATCGTGTCCGCCGTGGCCAACGAGCTCGTCATATTGCATCCGGACGGGCGCATCGCCATGCCGGCGGCCGCCGCGCTGATCGGTGGCCCGGCGCTATACCTGGCGGGCAACGGTATTTACAAGACAGTGGTCTACGGCCGCTTCCCGCTGTCGCACGTAGTGGGGCTGGTGCTGCTGGCCGTGCTGGCGCCCGTGGCCTTTGTGACCGACAACCTCATGGTGGGCGGTTTGACCACCTTGATCATGATTCTGGTGGCGGCGTGGGAGAGCGTGTCGCGGCGCAGGGCGCATGCCGGCGTTCCGCAAGGAATCGCGGAGTAGCGTCAATCCCGTGAGGGCCGGAGGCTGCCCCAGAGGGATCCGTTGGATGCCCCCGTGGAGCTGGCAGGCGGCGGCTTTCAGCAAAGCCGCCGCGCGGCTCAGATCAGGCCGCGTATCCCTGCAATGCCGTGTGCGCCGTGGCGCAGCGCCTGCGATACGGTCTGGGTGGACTGGCCGCCCAGCGCGAACACCGGGATGCCGGCGTCGCGATTGCCCGCGACGAAGCCTTCCCAACCCAGCGTCGCCGCGCCGGGGTGGCTGGGCGTGTCCAGCACGGGACCCAGTACCGCGAAGTCGGCGCCGAGTTCGCGTGCGTGGACGACCTGGGCGTTGTCGTGGGCCGACACGCCGACCAGCGCGCCCGCGGGGAGTTCAGGGCGCGCCGTGAGCTTGGCGGCATCGGCCGCGCGCAGATGCACGCCATCGGCCTCGCGCCACCAGGCGGCGGGATGGACGCTGTTGACCAGCAGCCGGGCGCCCGCGGCGCGGCAGCGCTTCTGCACCTGTTGCAGCACTTCATGCAGCGAAGGAGAGGCCACGCCGTCCGGCCATTGCGGTTCGCGCAACTGCACCAGCTTGACGCCGCGCGCCAGAGCCGCTTCCAGACGGCCCAGGAACGCGGCCACGCCGGCACGGGAACCCACGGAGCTGATGCCGTAGGACGTGGGCAACTGCAGCCAGCGCAGCGGGGGCAGGGTGGCGGGCAACAGATCTCCCACCGATGCGGCCTGCGCAGGGGCGACCCATTCCAGGCGCTGGTTTTCCAGGCTGCGCGGTTCGCCCTCCCAGCCGGTGACGTGGCAGAACGCCAGGCGCACCGTGGTGTGGGGGTAGGCGTGCACGTAGGTGACCCAGGGGCGCGACTGCGTGACGCGGATGCCGATTTCTTCCTGCAGTTCGCGCGCCAGGGCTTCCAGCACGGTTTCGCCGGGTTCGAGCTTGCCGCCGGGCAGCTCCCACCAGCCCGCCCAGGGCTTGCCTTCGGGGCGCTGTCCCAGCAGCAGCATGCCGTCCGGACGCAGGATCAGGCCGGCGGCGACGTCGACGATCTTTTCAGACATGACGGGCTGCCCAGTCGCGCGCGAACTGGTACGCCACGCGGCCAGAACGCGAGCCGCGCTCGATCGTCCATTGCAGCGCCTCGGTGCGCGAGGGTTCGATCTGCGCTTCCGGGCAGCCCAGCTCGCGCAGCCAGTGGTAGACGATGTCCAGGTAGTCGTCCTGCTTGAAGGGGTAGAACGACAGCCACAGGCCGAAGCGTTCGGACAGCGAGATCTTTTCCTCGACGGTTTCGCCGGGGTGGATCTCGCCGTCGGGCTGGTGCTTGGCCGCCAGGTTCTCGCTCATGTATTCCGGCATCAGGTGGCGCCGGTTGGACGTTGCATAGATCAGCACGTTGTCGCCCGAGGCCGACACCGACCCGTCCAGCACCGACTTCAGCGCCTTGTAGCCGGCCTCGCCTTCCTCGAAAGAGAGGTCGTCGCAGAACACAATAAAGCGTTCGGGACGGGAGGCGACCAGCTCGACGATGTCGGCCAGGTCGCCGAGGTCGGACTTGTCCACTTCGATCAGGCGCAGCCCGCGGTCGCCATAGGCGGCCAGCATGGCCTTGACCAGCGAACTCTTGCCAGTGCCGCGGGCGCCGGTCATGAGCACGTTGTTGGCCGGCTTCTTTTCCAGGAACTGCAGGGTGTTGCGATCGATGATGCCCTTCTGGCGCTCGATGTGCTGCAGGTCCGCCATGTCGATGCGCGCGACGTGGCGTACGGCGTCCAGCCAACCGCGCGCGCCGCGCTTGCGCCAGCGGTAGGCGTGGGCGGTCCAGTCGATTTCGGGCGTTGCGGGCGGAAGCCAGGCTTCCAGCTGCGCGAGCACGCGCTCGGCGCGCTGGATAAGGGTGGAGAACTCGGTTGCGGTCACGTCTGAAGTCCCGGAAGTTTCGGATCAGGAGCGGTAGTCGGCGTTGATCGACACGTATTCGTGCGAGAAGTCGCAGGTGTAGACCGTGTCGCTGACCTGGCCGCGGCCCAGGGCGATGCGCACCTGGATCTCGGCCTGCTTCATCACGCGCTGGCCGTCGGCTTCCTGGTAGGCGGGGTTACGGCCGCCGTCCTTGGCCACCAGCACATCGTCCAGCCACAGGCGGATGTTGGACACGTCCAGGTCGTCGATCCCGGCGTAGCCCACTGCGGCCAGGATGCGGCCCAGGTTGGGGTCCGAGGCGAAGAAGGCGGTCTTGACCAGCGGCGAGTGGGCGACGGCGTACGCCACCTTCAGCGCTTCCTCGGTGGTGCCGGCCTCTTCGACGCGGATGGTCATGAACTTGGTGGCGCCTTCGGCGTCGCGCACGATCTTGGTCGCCAGTTCCAGCGCGGCGGCCGTCAGGGCTGCGCGCACGGCGGCGTAGGCCGGATCGGATTCGGCGTTCACTTCGACGCCCGACTTGCCGGTGGCGGCGATGATGAAGGAGTCGTTGGTGGAGGTGTCGCCGTCGACCGTGATGCGGTTGAACGAGGCGTCGGCGATTTCGCCGGCCAGCTTGGACAGCAGCGGCTGGGCGATGCCGGCGTCGGTCGCCAGGAAGCTCAGCATGGTGGCCATGTTGGGCCGGATCATGCCGGCGCCCTTGCTGATACCGGTGAAGGTGACGGTCTTGCCGTCGATCTGCACCTTGGCGGACGAGATCTTCGGCAGGGTGTCGGTCGTCATGATGCCGTGGGCGGCGCTGAACCAGTGGTCGGCGCCCAGGTCGGCGATGGCGGCGGGCAGGCCGGCCACCAGGCGGTCCAGCGGCAGCGGCTCCAGGATGACGCCGGTGGAGAAGGGCAGGACTTCGGCCGCGGGCACGCCCAGCAGCTTGCCGAGCGCGGCGCAGGTGTCCTTGGCTTTTTGCAGGCCTTCTTCGCCGGTGCCGGCGTTGGCGTTGCCGGTGTTGATGACCAGCGCGCTGATCGGGCCGCCGGCGGCCAGGTGGGCCTGGCAGACCTGCACCGGCGCGGCGCAGAAGCGGTTGCGCGTGAACACGCCGGCCACGCTGGTGCCCTGCGCGAAGCGGAACACGGTCAGGTCGCGTCGGTTGGCTTTGCGGATGCCGGCCTCGGTAACGCCGATTTCAACGCCGGCAACAGGAAAAATTTCGGACTCGGAGGGGATCTGCAGATTAACGGCCATGACTTCGTCTCATGTATGAGCAGGACGGAATCGCCGCCAGGCGAGGCGGCGCGCGGGGGAAAGCTTCGTATTATCCCACCGGATTGGGACAGCGTCCGGTCAGGGGCCGATCCGCATGGCCGCGACGTCCAGCACGCCGGCCTCGCGGTTGCCCAGCACGCTGCGCACGGCGCCGTCCGGGGACTGCAGCACCGACTTGCCCGCCGGCACGTCCTCGCCGCCCGCGCGCCGCGCCGAACGTCCGCGCGACGGCGAGAACAGCAGGTCGCCGGGCTGGGCGCCGGGCAGGCGGGGGTTGGCGGCCAGCACCCGGGTGCCGGGCTGGTAGGTCATGTCGCCCAGTACGGTCTCGCGCGCCAGCAGGCCTTCGAAATCCAGCATGCGGCGCTGGCTGTCCAGCTGCATGTCCACCTTCAGCATGGGCATGCGCCCCACCTCCAGCGCCTCGCTGCCTTCGGTGCGCAGCAGCCAGCGCGGCGCGTCGGCGGCGCTGCCGCCATTGATGACCTTCAGCCAGGCGCCGGGCGGCACGGGCTGCTGGTTCAGGGTATTGCCGATGGCCAGATGGCAACTGGCAAAGCGCGGGCGGCCATCGTGCAGCACGAATTCAAGGCGGTGCCCATGCGCGCACAGCCAGCCGTCCTGCGCCTGGTCGCGCGCGATCTCCACCGACAGGGTCTCGGCCTGCTTGCTGCTGGCCGGGTAGCGGAACATGCGCGTGGCCGCGACGCCCTGGATGGAGGCGGGGTGGCTTTCGGGGAAGACGGCGAGATCGAACGATGCCAGATCGCCTGGCTTGGCCAGGCTGAGCACGGTGCCGGCCGGCATCTCCACTCCCGCCAATTGGGTGGACTGGGCCAGCACGGTCTTGCGGTCGGCGTCGGCCTGGGCGCTTTGCCGGGCCGAGAACCACAGGCTGAACTGCTGATAGGGAAAGATGGCGCCGACGATGGCGAGCAGGGCCATCAGGACGGCGCCGCCGCGCCGGTGGCCGCCAAGCCATTCCCGGGCGCTGGAGGTGGTGGCCAGCACGGCCAGCCAGGTCAGCAGCGTGGCCAGGCAGGCCAGCGAAGCTGCCATCAGCACGTAGAAATTACCGCCAGGAAGAGAAACCGGAATCATGGCGGCAATTATGCGCCAATCCGCAGGCGGACATGGGCGCCTGCGGGCGTTCAGTTCTTGGCGGATTCGGAGCGGGTCGCCACCACTTGCAGCTTGAGTTCGCCCAGGGCCTGGAACAGCGCGTTGCGGGTGCTTTCGGGCAGGTCGCCGAACATGGACTTGACCCAGGATTCGTGGGCGCGGGCCATGCGGGAGAAGCTCTTCTTGCCCAGCGGCGTAAGTTTGATGAGCGAGCTGCGGCGGTCGGATTCGACCTTGGTGCGCACCACCAGGCCTTCTTTTTCGAGCTGGTCGGTGATGCCGGTGATATTGCCGTTGGTGACCATCATGTGGCGCGACAGTTCGCCCATCTTCATGCCCTTGGGCGCGCGCTGCAATTGCGCCATCAGGTCAAAGCGCGGCAAGGTCGTGTCGAACTCATTGCGCAGGCGGCTGCGGATCTCGCTCTCGACGAGATTGGCGCAGGTCAGCATGCGCAGCCACAGGCGCAGCGCATGGTGATCGTCGGGCGCTGCGCGGGATTCCAGGTCGGGGGTGTCGGTCATGGCTATGGAAATTACCGGGAATGAGGGGCGGGCGCCAGATGCTGTCGATCGAGGATCGTCAGGCGGGCCGCGGCGTTGCCGGCGGCGCGCTTCTTGAGTATCGGCGGGATGTCGGGTACTGTCGCGCGAACGTCGCGCCGGGTATCCGGCACGGCGCGTTCATAGTTTGGGTGGAGGGTAACCATGGCGGTAGCTTATTAGTAAAAACCCTTTGGTAAAAACCCTAGACTTGTTTTGCCGAATACTTTAAACCTAAACTATGAAGCACGCCAGCCTTGGCTGTGCTGCACGAAGTTTTTCGAATCGCGATTTCAAAAAAGAACACCCTCTGCGCGGGCTCGCGCACGGAGCACACCACCATGCGTTTGATCACTTCCCTTCTGGCCGCCGCCGCCCTGGTGCCGGCACTGGCCGGCGCCGACACCATCAAGGTCGGCATCGCCAACGACATCTCCGGTCCGTTCTCCGCCCTGGGCGCCGAAGCCCGCGACGGCTTCAACCTGGCCATCAAGCAACTGGGCAGCAAGCTGGGCGGGCAGCCCGCCGAATTCGTGCAGACCGACATGGGCGGCAACCCCGACCAGGCCCGCCAACTGGTGACGCGCTACATCCAGCGCGACAAGGTCGATTTCTTCACCGGCCCCATCGGCTCGAACGTGGCGCTGGCCGTGGGCCCCGCGCTGTTCGCGGCCAAGGTGCCGTACCTGTCGAACAACCCCGGCCCCAGCCAGTTCGCCGGCGCGCAGTGCAATGCGTACTGGTTCGGCACGTCCTACCAGAACGACGCCTTCCACGAAGCGGCCGGCAAGGTTGCGGCGGATCGCGGCTTCAAGAAGATGTTCATCATGGCCCCGGACTATCCGGCCGGCAAGGATGCGCTCAACGGCTTCAAGCGCGGCTACAAGACCGCCCCGGGCGACGAGGTCTACACCAAGCTCGGCCAGATCGACTACGCCGCAGAGTTGGCGCAGATCCGCGCCGCCAAGCCGGACGCCGTCTATATCTTCCTGCCGGGCGGCATGGGCATCAACTTCGTCAAGCAGTTCGTCTCGACCGGCCTGTCGCAAAGCGTCAAGCTGATCGGCCCGGGCTTCTCGGCCGACGAGGACGTGATCCAGGCCGTGGGCGAACCCATGCTGGGCATGTACAACACGGCGCAGTGGGCGCATGACCTGGACGTGCCGCAGAACAAGGCCTTCGTCGAAGCCTTCCGCAAGGAATACAACGGCCGCTACCCCTCGGTGTACGCTGCCCAGGCCTACGACGTGATCATGGCCATGGACGCTGCCGTCAAGCAGGCCGGCGGCAAGGCCTCCGACCGCGAAGCCATCGTGCGCGCGCTTGAAAAAGCCGACTACCCCTCGGTGCGCGGCAGCTTCACTTACGGCAAGAACCACTATCCCATCCAGTCTTATTACCTGCGTGTCGTCGACAAGGACGGCAGCGGCCGCATTACCAACAAGCTGGTGGGCAAGGTGTTCGACAAGTACCAGGACGTCTACGTCGGCGAATGTAAGCTGTAGAGGGAAAGACCCACCCCCGAAGCGCTGCGCGCTTCCCCCTCAAGGGGGCATGCCTGCGGACCGGCGAAGCCGGCTCCGCGGCATCCGGGTCGGGTGACACCGCTGCATGCGCCGTGCCTGGTGCGCGGACGCGATGCGCAATCAGATGGCTCTATTGATTAGGCCGCGAACCAGGCCATCGGCACTTCGCGGCAGGGGGAAGTCTTCATGACGTTTACGCTGATCGTCGAGCAATTGCTGAACGGTCTGCAGTTTGGGTTGATGTTGTTTCTGATCGCGGCCGGGCTGACCCTGGTGTTCGGCATCATGGACATCATGAATCTGGCTCACGGCTCGCTCTACATGGCCGGCGCCTATGTCGCCGCCGAAACCATGCAGCGCACAGGTTCATTCACCGCTGCCGTCCTGGTGGCGGCAGTCGCCACCGGCATCGTCGGCGTGGTGCTGGAACTCACGCTGATCCGCCGCCTGGCGCTGCGCGACCACCTGGCCCAGGTGCTGGGCACCTATGCCGTCATCCTCATCGCCAACGATCTGGTCAAGATGATCTGGGGGCCGGCCCCCGTCATGCTGAACATGCCGGCCGCGCTGTCCGGCCCGGTCCGGCTGCTGCCCGATCTGCTCTATCCCGCCTACCGCCTGATGATCATCGTGTTCGGTGTGGCCGCCGCCGCGGGCCTGTACTGGTTCGTGACGCGCACCCGTGCGGGCGTGCTGGTGCGGGCAGGGGCGTCCAACCGCCAGATGGCCACCCTGATGGGCGTGCGCGTGCCGCTGCTGTTCCTGGGCGTGTTCGTGCTGGGCGCCATGCTGGCCGCCGTGGCCGGCGCCTTGCTCGGCCCGATCACGTCGGTACAGGTGGGCATGGGCGAGGAAATCCTGATCCTGGTGCTGGTATGCATCGTGATCGGCGGCATCGGATCGATTCGCGGCGCCTTTGTCGGCGCGCTGTTGGTGGGCATGGTGGATACGGCGGGGCGGGCCTTCCTGCCCATGCTGCTGCGCCAGGTCTTTTCCCCGGCCGTGGCCTCCAGCGTCGGACCGACGCTGGCCGCCATTGCCATTTATGTATTGATGGCGGCAGTGCTGGTGTTCCGGCCCTCCGGCTTGTTTCCGGCGCGGGGTTGAGCATGAAATCCATGATCTGGACCGTGGTCCTGCTGGCCGCGCTGGCCGTATTCCCCCTGGTCGCGCCGGCGTTGGGCCTGGACTTTTACATTTCCTTCGTGCGGCGCGTGCTGATCTATGCGCTGGCCGCGACCAGCCTGAACCTGATCCTGGGCTATGGCGGCATGGTGGCGCTGGGACACGCGGCGTTCTTCGGCGCGGGCGCGTACGCGGTCGGCATCCTGGCCATGTCGGGCGTGACGTCCGCCCTGATCGTCTGGCCCGTGGCCATGCTGCTGGCGGCGGTGCTGGCCTGCATCACGGGGGCGATTTCGCTGCGCACCCGCGGCGTGTACTTCATCATGATCACGCTGGCCTTCGCGCAGATGCTGTTCTACATCTTCATCTCGCTGCGGCAGTACGGCGGCGAGGACGGGCTGAACCTGCCGGGCTACTCCAGCCTGCCGGGCATCGACCTGGCCAATGACGTCAGCTTCTATTACCTGGTGCTGGCGGTGTTCGCGCTGATCATGTGGGTGTTCGGCCGCGTGGTGACCTCGCGCTTTGGCACCGCCCTGCAAGGCATACGCGAAAACGAATCGCGCATGGAATCCATGGGTTATCCGGTCTATCGCATCAAGCTGATGGCCTTCACGCTGAGCGGCGCGGTGGCCGGCCTGGCCGGCGCGTTGCTGGCCAACCATAATCTCTTCATCTCGCCCAGCCTGATGCACTGGACCCAGTCGGCCAACCTGCTGATCATGGTGCTGGTGGGCGGCATCGGCCTGCGCTATGGCGGCGTGGCGGGCGCCGTGGTCATGCTGACCCTGGAGGAAGTGCTGCGCCTGTGGACCGAATATTGGCACCTGCCCCTGGGCGTGCTGCTGCTGTGCGTGGTGTTCGGCGCGCCGCGCGGTCTGGTCGGGCTGTTCGGCCCCTTGTTCAGCGGCCGCGCCGCTGCCACCCAATCCGGCAAGGCGGGATCATGAACGCAGCTGTAACGCCGGCCCTGCAGGCCACGGGACTGGTGCGCCGCTTCGGCGCGCTGGTCGCCACCGACAATGTGTCGCTGTCCCTGAACCCGGGCGAGATCCATGCCCTCATCGGCCCCAATGGCGCGGGCAAGTCGACGCTGATCCATCTGCTGTCCGGCACGTTGACGGCTGACTCGGGCAAGCTGACGGTAGGCGGACGCGACGTCACCAGCATGAACGCCCATCAGCGAGTGGCTGCCGGGCTGTCGCGGTCGTACCAGATCACCAACATCTTCAAGCAATCCTCCGTGCTGGACAACCTGGTGCTGGCGGTGCAGGCGCATGCCGGCAGCAGCTTCCGCTTCTGGAAGCCGCGCGCCGCCGAATCGGCCCTGTACGAGCAGGCGCGCGAGCTGGCCCGGGAATGCGCCATCGACGCCAGCCTGCTGGAACGCCCGGCCGGTACCCTGCCGCACGGCGAACAGCGCAAGGTCGAATTCGCGCTGGCCCTGGCCGCACGGCCTGCCGTCCTGCTGCTGGACGAACCCATGGCGGGCATGGGGCCCGACGAAACCGTGCGCCTGACCGAATTGATCGAATCCATGCGGGGCCGAGCCGCCATGCTGCTGGTCGAACACGATATGCAGGCGGTGTTCCGCCTGGCCGACCGCCTGTCGGTGCTGGTCTACGGCCGCGTCATCGCGACCGGCACCCCCGACGAAATCCGCGCCAACCCGGAAGTGCGGCAAGCCTACCTGGGCGACGAGGAGACCGCATGATGCTGACCATCGAATCCGCCAAGAGCGGTTACGGCGCCAGCCAGGTGCTGTTCGGCGTGGACCTGCAAATCGGCGCGGGCCAGGTCGTGACCTTGCTGGGCCGCAATGGCATGGGCAAGACCACGCTGCTGCGCACCTTGTTCGGCCAGTTGCCCCTGCGCGGGGGCAAGATCCAGTTCGCGGGCCAGGACATCAGCGGCTGGAGTCCGGACCGCATCGCGCGGGTCGGCATGGCCATCGTGCCGGAAGGGCGGCAGTGCTTCCCGAATCTGACGGTGCGCGAACACCTGACAGCCTTCGTCGCCTCCCGCAACCCGGACATCGGCGAACCCTGGACGCCCGAGCGCGTCTTTGAATTGTTTCCGCGCCTGCACGAACGCGCCCGAAACATGGGCAATCAGCTCTCGGGCGGCGAGCAGCAGATGCTGGCCATCGGCCGGGCGCTGGTCACCAATCCGCGGCTGCTGATCCTGGACGAGGCCACCGAAGGCCTGGCGCCCAAGATCCGCGAGGAAATCTGGAATTGCCTGGCGCGCCTGCGCCAGGCCGGGCAGACCATCCTGGTCATCGACAAATACGTCGAACGGCTGCTGAGCCTGGCGGACCGCCACGTGATCCTGGAGCGCGGCAAGGTCGTCTGGACGGGGGACTCCCAGGCCCTGGACGCCGATCGCGGCCTCTGGGAACGCTATCTGGGCGTGTAGCAAGAAAGCTGCAATGTAAACAGGCAAACGCTGCTGGTCGTGAAATAAAAAGCAATAAATCGATATTTACATTGCAGTAGTGCAACTTAGGACGCCCGAGCGTCTTACAAGCGTTTGCTCCTGTTTCAATTGGATCCACTGTTCTCTACACTTGTCGCGCCGGACGTGCCTCGAGGGTACGCCTGCAACAGGCTCATGGCTGGACAAGCGGGGCAAGCGCGCGGCGAAACATCGTTACACAACGAAAGTCTGCCCATGCGTCCCCTTCACGCACGTTACGTCTTATCAGGCAGTAAGGAAGACTTTGCATGGCGAAATGGGGTTTGCGCAGAAAATCGTTGATGGCGCTGTTGCTGGCGTGCCTGGTTGCCCTGGCGCCGGCGGCCCTGATCGGCTGGCAGGTGCTGGACGGGGTCAGGGAGCACTTCGGACGGGCTTTCTCCGACAACTTCACGCAATTGAACCGCCAGCGCATCCTGGCGCCGGTGTCCCGTGAACTGGCCCTGTCGCAGCGGTTGGCGGATAGCGAGGTCACTCGCCGCTGGCTGCGGCACGAAAGCGATCCGGCCGCGCGCGAGCTGTTCTTTCGCGAAGCCGACGGCTACCGCCGCGATCTGCTGGGACGCGCCTACTTCATCGCCAGCGCCGCCTCGGGCAATTATTACTTCAACGACGACCAGCCCCTGTCCGAGACGCCGCGCTACACGCTGAGCAAAAGCGCGGCCGACGACGCCTGGTTCTACCTGACGCTGGCGTCTCCCGCCAAATACAACATCAACGTCAACCCGGACCTGAAGCTCAAGACCACCAAGGTCTGGATCAACGTCCAGGTGCGCGACGGCGACCGGGTCATCGGCCTGACCGGTTCCGGTCTGGACGTAGGCGGATTCCTGCGTGAATTCGTCAACAGCGGCCAGCCCGGGGTCACGCCGATCATCGTCGACGAGGAAGGCGCGATCCAGGCCCACATGGACGCCTCGCTCATTGCCTACAACTCGGGCGCGGGCGGCGCTGCCCGTGGCACGGTGTTCAACCTGCTGGACGGCGGCGAGGGCCGCGCCGAGCTGGCCGCGGCCATGAAGGCGGCGCGGACCGACCCGCAGTCGGTGCAATCCGCCTGGGTCAAGATGGACGGCATCCGGCAGCTGGTGTCCGTAGCCTACATGCCGGAACTGCATTGGCACGTGCTGACGGTGGTGGACCTGGGCGCGGCCCGGGTACTGGACACGGATTGGCTCTGGCCCGCGGCGATCGGCCTGGTGGTGCTGTTCGCGGCCATGTTGCTGTGCTTCGGCTACGCCATCGAGCGCCTGATGCTGCGCCCCTTGCGCCGCCTGCAGCAGTCGGCGCGCGCCATCGCCGACGGCAGCTACGACGTGCGCCTGCCTCCGGGCGGCCAGGACGAAATCGGCGACCTCAGCCGCGCCTTCGGCGTGATGGCGGACAAGGTGCGCCAGCACACGGCTGAACTCGAAACCAAGGTGCGCGAGCGCACCTCCGAACTCGAGGACGCCAATCGCGCCATGGCCGCCGCGCACAAGAAAATCGACGACTCCATCGATTACGCCAGCCTGATCCAGCGCGCCATTCTGCCGGATCGCCAGCTTACCCAGTCCCTGGGCGCGCATCATTTCGTGCTGTGGAAGCCGCGCGACGTGGTGGGCGGCGACTTCTACGTATTCCGCTCCGACGGCGCCAACTGCCTGCTGGGCATCATGGATTGCGCCGGCCACGGCGTGCCCGGCGCATTGATGACCATGCTGGCCCGCGCCGCCATAGATCTGGCGATCACCGAGGCCGGCCCGGCCGACCCCGCCGCCATCCTGACCCGCACCGACAACGCCATCCGCGCCATGCTTGCCGACGCGCAATTGCCCCGTGCGCTGGCCACGAACACGGATGCGGCCCTGGTTTATATTGACCGCCAGGGCGGCCGGTTGCGCTATGCGGGCGCCAAGATCAGCCTGTACGCGAGCAACGGCGAGGAACTGCGCGAGGTGCCCGGCGGCAAGCGGGCGCTGGGCGACAAGCGCACCGAGACCTACGAAAACATCGAACTGCGGATGGAGTCCGGCTGGACCTACTACCTGGTCACGGACGGGTTCCTGGACCAGGCGGGAGGCGAACACGGCTTTGGCTTTGGCAATACCCGGTTCGCGGAAATGCTCAAGACGCACGCGCGCCGGCCGTTAACCGAACAGGCGGCCGCCTTTACCCAGGCGCTGGCAGAGTACCAAGGCGGGCGGCCGCAGCGTGATGACATCACCTTGCTGTCGTTCCGTTTCGAATAAACGTTATCAGGGCGGTTACCCCCATGAATGCCTCCGATCTTTACGCATTGGGCGAACGGTTCAACCAGAATCGCACTCTGTTGTGCTTCAACGGACCGACTTCCCGCAGCCTGATCGAGGAAATCGGCAATGCGCTCAAGAACTATCTGAACGCGGAGCACGCGCGACCGGCCGAGGCCATGGACGTTTTCTCCGTCTACATCGAGATGATCCAGAACATCCGCCAGTACGCCGCGCTGCATGACGACCTGGACGCCTCGGCCACCGTGGTGATCGGCCGCCGCGATGAAAGCCGCTACGTGGTGTCGGCGGGCAACCTGGTTAAGGCGGAGGACGGCGAGGCGCTGGTCGCCCGCATCCAGGAACTGGCCGCGCTGGACAAGGCGGCGCTGAAGGCCGAGTACAAGGCGCAGCTGCACAAGCCGCGCGCCCAGGGCGTCGCCTCGGGCGCCGGCCTGGGGCTGATCGATATCGCCCGCCGCGCTGGCGCGCCGCTGGAGGCCAGCCTGACGCCCGCCGCAGCGCCCGGGCAGGCCTTCTTCAGCCTGAGCGTCGTGATCTGAAGGCGTGCCGGGCCAAGAATATATTTGGAGCAACTAATGAACGATTTGAACATTCCCGGGACCCAGTCCACGCCCGCCATCACCGCCGACACCGCTGCCGGCGTGCTGGCGATGCGCGGCGACTCCTATCCCGAGAATTCCTTCGAGCTGTTCGGTCCCGTCATCGAATGGGTCGAAGCCTATCTGCTGAGCAGCGCCGCGCCCCTGAAGCTGGAGCTGGAACTGCTCTACCTGAACACCAGCAGCATCAAGTCCGTCATGGACATCTTCGATCTGCTGGAGGCTGCCCACAACAAGGGCCGCGAGGTCAGCGTCACATGGTTCTACGACATGCGCAATGAGCGCGTCGGCGAACTGGCCGAGGAATTCAAGGAAGACTGCACGTTTCCCTTTTCCGTTGTCGGCCGCCAATGAAATCCGACGCCGCCCAGCTGGACAAGCGCATCGCCGAATTGCTGGCGGATCCGGTCTATCAGGGCCATCCGTTGCATGAAGCGCTGGACGCGCTCTGGCGGCATACGGCCGAACAGATGGCGCGCATCGAGCGCGTGACTCAACTGTCGGACGCCTACCAGAGCATGGCGCACGAACGCGAGCTGGGCCTATGCGACCGTTTCGACCGGCAACTGCGCCGGCTGACCCGCATCGCGCGCATCTCGGACCACTACCAGAACATGATGCGGGACCTGAACTCCGCATTGCAGGAAACCTCCAATCGCGATCCCTTGACCGGCCTCTTGAACCGGCGCGCCTTGATGGAAATGATCAAGCAGGAGGTCTTGCGCGTGTCTCGCGGCGGATCGACCTTCGTGGTGGCGATGCTGGACGTGGATCATTTCAAGTCGGTCAACGACCGCTATGGCCATGAAACAGGCGACCGCGCGCTGGTCGAGCTGGCCGGCGCGTTGGGCGACAACTTGCGCGAATACGATCTATGCGGCCGCTGGGGCGGCGAGGAATTCCTGGTGCTGCTGCCCAGCACCCAGCCCGAGGACGCCCAGCGCGTCATGGACCGGCTGGTGGGCGCGGTGCGCGCCTTGGCAATCACGGTGGGAGATGGCGTGTTGAGATTGACGGTCAGCATAGGCATGGCATATCACCAGTTGGGAGAAACCTTCTCTGAAACGCTCAGCCGTGCGGACCAGGCCTTGTACCTGGCCAAGCAGGACGGACGCGACCGCGTCGAACTCGGGTTTCCGAAGCGCAGATGAAACCGGATCAGCTGTTATCCGGCATGGAGCCCCATATGCTTGATTCTTATCCAGGCGTTACCGACGAGCGCCCTCAAGGCGCCGCGTGGCACTCCGCCACCTATCTGGCGTCCATGGATCGGGCGCTGCTGCTGTTCGATTTTGATCCGGCTGGCTCCTTGTTGAACGCCAACGCGAATTTTCTCGCCCTGGTCGGCCATGCCCGCGAAGAGGCCCTGGAGCTGCGCCATGACATGCTTTGCGACAGCATGGACGAAGGCAAGGGCATCGTCGGCGGCGAGCAGGTCTGGGCCAGGCTGCTGGGCGGCAAGCACTTCACCGGCACCTGCCGCTATCGCAAGAAGGACGGCGGCTTCGTCTGGATCGAAGCCACCTACATGCCCATCGCCGGCGAAGCCGGCGATGTCGTACGCATTTCCGTCATCTCCCGCAAATCCATCGCGGATGCCGACCGCCAGGAAGAGATCCGGCTCCTGTTGCTGGGCATCAACGAAACCGGCAATGCCGTCGCGGTGTCGGGCAAGGACGGCCGCATCCTCTACGTGAACGACGGCTTCCAGCGCATGCTGGGCTTTTCCCGCGGCGACGCCGTCAACCAGGAGCTGGGCGAACTGCTGGCCGGAGGCAGGCCGGACGGCGGCACGCGCGAAGAGCTGGGCCGCCGCATCGCCTGCCGCGAGGGCTACCACAAGGACGTGCTGGTCTACGATCGCGCCGGCCGCCCGCTGTGGGTGTCGGTGATGGCCAACTCCGTGTTCGACGAACGCGGCGCCCTGGTCAATATCGTGGACGTGCTGACGGACATCACGCCCACCAAGGTGCACGAAGTCTTGCAGCGCCGCGTGCTGCAAGCCATGGTCAATGAGGCCTCGGTGGTCGAGGTCATGAACATGGTGTGCCGCGAGGTCGAACGTCTGGCGCCCGAAGTCGCGGCCAGCGTCCTGCGGGTGGACGATGCCGGGCTGCTGCGGCCGCTGGCCGCGCCCAGCCTGCCGCAAGCCTACACCGACGCCTTGGACGGCGTGGCCATCGGGCCGCAGGCGGGCGCTTGCGGCACCTCTGCCTTCCTGGGCCGGCCGGTGATCGTGCCGGACATCTCCACCGATCCGCTGTGGGACGACTATCGACACCTGCCGCTGCCGGACGACGTGAAGGCCTGCTGGTCGTCGCCGATCAAGTCCAGCGATGGCCGGGTCATAGGCACCTTCGGTTTTTATTTCCGCGAGCGGCGTCTGCCCGACGATTTCCATCACCGGCTGGTGGACGTGTGCGTGTACTTGTGCGCGCTGGCGCTGGAGCGCGAGGAGGCCCGCGCGCGTATCCGCCAGTTGGCGTTCTATGACGAACTGACCGGCTTGCCCAACCGCAACCTGCTGCTGGCGCAGGCCGAGCAGGCCATCGCGCGCGCTGAACCCGAGCGCAAGCGTGTCGCCATTCTGTTCCTGGACCTGGATCGCTTCAAGCAGGTCAACGATACGCTGGGCCATCCCATAGGCGATGCGTTGCTGCGCGACGTGGCGCAGCGCTTGCGCCGCCTGGCGCGCGCGACCGACATCGTGGGCCGCTTGTCGGGCGACGAGTTCGTGATGCTGATGCCGGACTTTGAGCACGGTCGACTGACGACGGCGGCGGAGCATGTGCTGGTCGCCTTGGCTCAGCCGTTCTCGGTGGGCGGCATCACGCTCAATCCCTCGGTCAGCATCGGCATCAGCGTGTTCCCGGAGAACGGGCGCGACATGGATACGCTGCTGCGCCATGCCGACATGGCGATGTACCAGGCCAAGACGGCGGGGCGCAACCGCATCTCTTTCTTCAGCGCCGAGATGAACCGGCAGGCGCAGGAGCGCCTGGCGCTGGAGGCCGCCTTGCGCGATGCGCTGGAGGCGAAGGCTTTGCGGCTGCACTATCAACCGCAGGTGGGGCTGAAGAACGGGCAGCTGTACGGGGTCGAGGCGCTGGCGCGCTGGCGTCATCCGACGCTGGGCGATATCTCGCCGGCGCGCTTTGTGCCGCTGGCCGAGGAATGCGGGTTGATCGGCGACCTGGGCGACTGGGCGGTGCACGAGGCTTGTTCGCAGTTGGCGGTCTGGCGGGCGAAGGGCCTGCGGGTGCCGTCGGTGTCGGTGAACCTGTCTGCGACGAATTTCCACAATCTGAATCTGCCGCGGTTGATCGAGGCGACGCTGGCCGAGTTCGGGCTGGCGGCGGCGGATCTGATGCTGGAGATCACGGAAGGCGTGGTGCTGGATGCGACGGCGGGTACGTTGCGGACGATCGCCGAGCTGCATCGCTTGGGGGTGCGGTTGTCGATGGACGATTTCGGGACTGGCTATTCCAGCCTGGGGCATTTGCGGCGACTGATCGTGGATGAACTGAAGCTGGATCGCAGTTTCGTGCAGGGGCTGGAGAGCGATGACGCGGCTCGGGCGTTGACCAGCGCTGTGATTCGTATCGGCGAGAGCCTGAGCCTGCCTGTGGTGGCTGAAGGCGTCGAGAACGAAGAGCAGCGGCGATTCTTGATCGAGCAGGGGTGTGCGGCGGGGCAGGGGTTCTTGTTTTCGCCGCCGTTGCCGGCTGCTGATCTTGAGGAGTGGCTGCGGGGGCGGCCGTAGGTTTTCTGGTTGCTTTTGCTGCTGCTGCTGCTGCTGCTGCTGCTGCTTCTGTGGCTTCTGTTGGTTCTTAAGACGCCAGTCGCGTCGGGGGCCGGCGGGACGCGGGGCAACGATTGCGGTCCGGAGCGTTCGCTCCGGACTTCCCCATCCTCATCCTCGTCACCGCCTGCGGCGGTTCCTTCGGATTCCGTCGGGCTTATCGACGCCCCGCGCCCCGCCGGCCCCCGACGCGACTGGCTCGGCTGGTTGGATCTTTACGGGCGCTGGGGCGGGTGGTTTGCTTGGCGTTCTTGGCGCCGGTAGCGGTTGGCGGAAGATCTTGCGGGGCCCGCCCCAGATCGGCCGCGCGGGCGGCCGATCTGGGGCTTACGCTTGGTCTTGCTATTGCTACTGCTACTGCGCCCGTGACACCGACAGCGATTGCGGTTGCTGCCGTGGGCGCTCCGAACTGGTGCCAACGGGCTGCCGTGTCTTGCCCGTGGCGCGCCTGCCTCTTACTTCGATGCCACCGTTTCCGGCGGCACCGGGTTCTCCCAGCCGCCGCCAATTGCGCGGATCAGGCCTACGGCCGAGCGCGCTTGTTCGCCGCTGAGCTGCACGGCGACGCGTTGCTGCAGCAGGACGCTGCGATCGGCTTCGATGACGTCCAGGTAGCTGATGGAGCCTTCGCGGTACTGCGTGTGCGAGAGCTTGGCGGCGCGGGCGGCTGCGTCGACGGCTGCGTCTTGCGCCTTGGTCTGGTCGGCCAGGATGCGCAGGTTGGCCAGGTTGTCTTCCACTTCGCGGAACGCGTTCAGCACGGTCTGGCGGTAGACGGCGACGTCTTCCTCGTAGACGGCGCGGGCGCGGTCCAGGCCGGCCTGGCGGCGGCCGCCGTCGAAGATGGGCATGGACAGCGCGGCGCCGACCAGCGGGCCCAGCAGGAAGGTGCGGCTGGACCACTGGAACAGGTTGCCCAGGTCCGAGGACTCGTAGCCGAAGGCGCCGGTGATGTCCAGGCGCGGGAAGAACGCGGACTTGGCCGCGCCGATGCGGGCGTTGGCGGCGGCCATGGCGCGTTCGGCGGCGGCGATGTCGGGGCGGCGTTCCAGCAGCGTGGATGGCAGGCCGGCGGGGATCGACAGCGCGACCTTCTGGATGGGCTGCTCGGGCATGGCGAAGTCTGACGGGGCGCGCCCCAGCAGCACGGCCAGCGCGTGCTCGGAGGCGGCGCGGCGGCGGTCGATGCCCAGGGCTTCGGATTGCGCGCTGGCAAGTTCGGCCTTGGCGCGGGCCAGGTCCAGTTCGCTGATGTCGCCGGCGTCGTAGCGGCGCTGGATCAGTTGCAGGGTGTCGGTGCGCAGCTTGACCGTCTGGCGGTAGAGCTGCGATTCGGCGTCCTGTTCGCGCACCAGGAAGTAGGTGGTGGCGACGTCGGCCTGCAGGGCCAGCAGCACGGAACGGTACAGGGCCTCGCTTTGCTGGGCGTCGGCGCTGGCGGCGTCGTAGGTGGAGGCGACGCGGCCGAACAGGTCGGCTTCGTAGGAAACGGCGCCTTGGGCGCGCCAAGTCGTGACCGGGCTGGTCGAGGTGCCGTCGGGCAGGCCCTGCGACACGGCCGAGGGGCGCTGGCGGTTGGGGCCGAAGGCGGCGTCCAGGTTGGGGAAGAAGCCGGCGCGGGCTTCGCGTTGCAGCGCGCGCGATTGGGTCAGGCGGGCGGCGGCGGCCTGCAGGTTCTGGTTGGCCTTTTGGGCTTCTTCCTGCAGCTGGTTCAGCCCTTCGTCGCCGAACACTTTCCACCAGGCGCCGCGCAGCGCGTCTTCCGACGGTTCGGCGGTCTTCCAGGTGCCGGCCTCGGAAGCGGGCAGGGCGGCTTCCTTGAAGGCCGCGGGCACCGCGGCCGAGGGGCGTTCGTAGGTGGGGCCCACCGCGCAGCCGGCCAGCACGAGCAGGACGGCAAGCAGGGCGGAACCGCGGGTCAGTCTTTTGATCATGATGACTATTCTCTTGTGGGCGCCTTCCGCCTAGGGGGCGGAAGGCGCTGTCTAGCTACTGTGGTGAGCCGGCTCAGGCGTGATGTTGCTGGGCGGGTTGCGCGTTCGGGGCCACGTGCGGGACGCACACGGGAGCCTCGTGCGGCGCGGCGGAGTGCAGCGTCTTGCCGCCCAGCGTGCGCAGCAGTACGTAGAACACGGGGGTCAGGAACAGGCCGAACAGGGTCACGCCCAGCATGCCGAAGAACACCGCGATGCCCATGGCCTGGCGCATTTCAGAACCCGCGCCCGAGGACAGCACCAGCGGCACCACGCCCATGATGAACGCGATGGACGTCATCAGGATGGGGCGCAGGCGCAGGCGGCTGGCCTCGATGGCGGCGTCCAGCGGACTGCGGCCGTTCATTTCCAGTTCGCGGGCGAACTCCACGATCAGGATCGCGTTCTTCGCCGACAGGCCCACCAGCACCATCAGGCCGATCTGCGTGAAGATGTTGTTGTCGTTGCCGGTCAGGTAGACGCCCGTCAGCGCGGCCAGGATGCTCATCGGCACGATCAGGATCACGGCCAGCGGCAGGGTCAGGCTTTCGTACAACGCGGCCAGCACCAGGAACACCAGCAGCACGCTGATCGGGAACACCCACAGGCCCGCGTTGCCCGCCAGGATCTGCTGGTAGGTCAGGTCGGTCCACTCCATCTTCATGCCGCGCGGCAGGGTCTCGGCGGCGATGCGCTCGGCCGCGGCCTGGGCCTGGTCGGACGAGTAGCCGGGCGCCGGACCGCCGTTGATGTCGGCGGCGGTGTAGCCGTTGTAGCGCACCACCATTTCCGGGCCGAAGGTCTGGTTGACGGTGACGAGCGAGGACAGCGGCACCATTTCGCCGGCGACGTTGCGGGTCTTCAGTTGCAGGATGTCGTCGGCGTGCGCGCGGAATTGCGCGTCGGCTTGCGCCCGCACCTGGAAGACGCGGCCGAAACGGTTGAAGTCGTTGACATACATCGAGCCCAGGTAGATCTGCATGGTGTCGAAGACTTCCGTCACCGGCACGCCCAGTTGCTTGGCCTTGACGCGGTCCAGGTCCACGTCCAGCTGCGGCACGTTGATCTCGTAGCTGGAGAAGGCGGGGCCCAGTTCCGGCGTCTGGCGCGCCTTTTCCAGGAAGGCTTGCTTGGCCTTGTCCAGTGCGGCGTAGCCGGCGGCGCTGCGGTCTTCGATCTGGAACTTGAAACCGCCCAGCGTGCCCAGGCCCATCACGGGCGGAGGCGGGAACACGGCGATGAAGGAGTCCTGGATGGCCGCGAACTTCTGGTTGAGCGAGCCCGCGATGGCGTCGCCCGACAGCGCGGCGTTCTTGCGCTCTTCGAAGGGCTTGAGCATGACGAACACGATGCCGGCGCTCGAACTATTGGTGAAGCCGTTGATCGACAGGCCGGGGAAGGCGATGGTGCTCTGTACGCCGGGTTCCTTCAGGGCGATGTCGCTCATGCGGCGGATCACCGCGTCCGTGCGGTCCAGCGAGGCGCCGTTGGGCAGCTGCGTGAAGGCGATCAGGTACTGCTTGTCCTGCGCGGGCACGAAGCCGCCGGGCACCAGATAGGAGACGCCGACGGTGGCGGCCACCAGCACGGCGTACACGCCCATGGCGCTGGCCTTGCGGCGGATCACTTTGGTGACGCCCGTGCCGTACGACTCGGACGCGCGGCCGAACATATTGTTGAACCAGTTGAAGAAGCGGCCGAAGACGCGGTTCATGCCACGGGTCAGCCAGTCGGGCTTGTCGTGGTGGCTCTTGAGCAGGATGGCCGACAGCGCGGGCGACAGGGTCAGCGAGTTGAAGGCCGAGATCACCGTCGAGATGGCGATGGTCATGGCGAACTGCTTGTAGAACTGGCCGGTCAGGCCCGTCATGAAGGCCAGCGGCACGAACACCGCGCACAGCGTCAGCGCAATGGCGATGATGGGGCCGCTGACCTCACGCATGGCGCGATAGGTCGCGTCGCGCGGACTCAGGCCCGCAGCGATGTTGCGCTCCACGTTTTCCACCACCACGATGGCGTCGTCCACCACGATGCCGATGGCCAGCACCATGCCGAACAGCGACAGCGCGTTGATGGAATAGCCGAACATCAGCAGCAGGGCGAAGGTCCCCACGATGGACACGGGCACCGCCAGCAGCGGGATGATGGACGCGCGCCAGGTCTGCAGGAACAGGATCACCACCAGCACCACCAGGGCGATCGCTTCCAGCAGCGTGGTCACCACGGCTTTGATGCTGGCGCGCACGAATTGGGTGGGGTCGTATTCGATGCGGTATTCCACGCCCGGCGGGAAGTCCTGCGACAGCTCGGCCATGGCGGCGCGCACCTGGCTGGACACGTCCAGCGCGTTGGCGCCGGGCGACTGCATGATGCCCATGCCCACCGCCTGCTTGTTGTCCAGCAGCGACCGCAAGCCGTATTCCTGCGCGTCCAGTTCCACGCGGGCCACGTCCGACAGGTAGGTCACGGCGCCATCGGGCGAGGTCTTCAGGATGATGTCGCGGAATTCCTCTTCGGTCTGCAGGCGGCCGCGGGCATTCACGTTCAGCTGCAGCGGCACGTCACCCAGCGTGGGGGACGCGCCGATGACGCCGGCGGCGACCTGCACGTTCTGTTCGCGGATGGCGGCGACAACTTCGCTCGCGGTCATGCCGCGCTGGGCGACTTTCTGCGGGTCCAGCCAGACGCGCATGGAATAGTTGCCCGAGCCCCACACCGTCACTTCGCCCACGCCGGTGATGCGGGCGAGGCGGTCCTTGACGTTCAGGATCGCGTAGTTGCGCAGGTAGGTGATGTCGTAGCGGTCATTGGGCGAGATCAGGTGCACCACCAGCGTCAGCGTGGGCGAGCTCTTGGCCGTGGTCACGCCCAGGCGCTGCACGTCCGGCGGCAGGCGCGGCAGCGCTTGCGACACGCGGTTCTGCACCAGCTGCTGCGCCTTGTCCGGGTCCACGCCCAGCTTGAAGTTGACCGTCAGGGTCAGGTTGCCGTCGCTGTTGGCCTGCGACTGCATGTACAGCATGTCCTCGACGCCGTTGATGGATTCCTCCAGCGGCGAGGCCACGGTTTCGGCGATGACCTTGGGGTTGGCGCCTGGATACTGCGCGCGCACGACCACGGACGGCGGCACCACTTCCGGATACTCGGAGATGGGCAGCTGGAACATGGCCAGCAGGCCCGCCAGCAGCACCAGGACCGACAGCACGCCGGCGAAGATCGGCCGGTCGATGAAGAATTTCGAGATATTCATGGACGTTCTCGTTAGACGCGCCGGCTCAGTTCAGGGTGGCCGAGGCGGTCTTGACCGGGTTGCGTTGGGCCGCAACCATGGGGACGACGGTGGGGGTCACGGCATCGCCGGGACGGATGCGCTGCAGGCCGTTGACGACGATGCGTTCGCCGGCGGCCAGGCCCGAATCGACCACGCGCAGGCCTTCCTGGTTGGCGCCCAGCTTGACCTGGCGGTAGACGGCATGGTTCTTGTCGTCCAGCACCAGCACGTAGCGCTTGTCCTGGTCGGTGCCGATGGCCTTTTCGTCGATCAGCACGGCCTGGCGCGGTTCGCTGCCGCCCAGGCGGACGCGGGCGTACAGGCCGGGCAGCAGCTGGCCGTCGGCGTTGTCGAACTCGGCGCGCACGCGGATCGTGCCGGAGGTGGTGTCCAGGCGGTTGTCCACGGACTGCACGACGCCGGTGCGCGAATAGCCTTCCTCGTTGGCCAGGCCCAGCTCCACCGGCACGGCGCCGGCGCGGCCGCCGCGCGCAGGGTTCACATAGCGCAGGAAGGTTTGTTCATCCACGTCGAACGATGCGTACATCTTGGACACCGACACCAGGCGGGTCAGCGGCACGGAGCCGGCGCCAGCCGCCACCACGTTGCCCACCGTGACCTCGGCGCGCGACACGCGGCCGTCCACCGGGGCTTCGATGCGGGTGTAGCCGAGGTTCAGCTTGGCATAGTCCAGCGCGGCCTGGGCGCCTTGCAGGTTGGCGGCGGCTTCGCGTGCGGCGTTCTGCTTTTCCTCGAAATCGCGGCGGGCGATGGCGTTGTCTGTCAGCAGGCGCTGGCCGCGGGCCAGTTCGCTGGCGGTATACGAGGCGCGGGCCTTCGCGGCGGTCAGGGCGGCGGCGGCGCGGTCCACCTCGGCCGCGTAGGGACGCGGGTCGATGGTGAAGAGCACGTCGCCCTTCTTGACGATGCTGCCGTCCTGGAAGTGCACGGCGGTCAGGGTGCCCGACACCAGGGGACGGATGTCGACGCGGTCGATGGCTTCCAGGCGGCCGGAGTAGCGCTGCCAGTCCACGATGGTCTTGTTCAGGACCTCGGCCACTTCGACTGGCGGCGCCGTGGGGGCAGTCTGCGCCTGCGCCGCATTGGCGCCAGCGGGAGCGCGGAAGAGGGCATAACCGCCGCCAGCGGCGACGATGGCGGCAAAGACGGCGAGCACAGCAATACGATTGCGCGAAACCATGGTGTTTCCTTGAGAGATGATGGGGCGAAAGCGCGCTTGCCTGGATGAGCCTGGGGGCGGAGGCGGCTGCGGCGGCCTGGGGCAGGCCTGTCCTCGGGATCCGGCGAAAATGCTGCAATGCAACATGCAATGCTGCTGCGCATCCCAGGCAAAGGCGCCTGACCGGGGCGGGTCTTTGCGGGTGCCGGAATCTGAGGATAGGCTTGCCCTTTGATGGCGCCTGGCGGCAAGGGCACTTCAAGATGGTTTGCATTCTGAGCGGTTTAGGGGGTCGGATAAACCCTGATGTTTCGGCAACACTAGTCGTAAGGATCGACTAATCAACGCCGAAATCGGGTTATGCTCCGTCCACACCGACTATTTCCCCTAAAGGACACCGTCGCCATGGACCGTTTTCAGGCTATGCAGGTGTTTGTGCGCGTCGTGGACGCCAATAGCTTCACCCGGGCGGCCGACAGCCTCTCGCTTCCGCGCACCACCGTCACCACCATCATCCAGAACCTCGAACGCCTCTTGGGCGTGCGCCTGCTCAACCGCACCACGCGCCGTATCGGCCTGACGCCCGACGGCGCGGGCTATTACCAGCACTGCGTGCGCATTCTGGCCGACGTCGAGGAAACCGAGGCCTGCTTCCAGGAAGCGGCCCTGCGCCTGAAGGGCAGGCTGCGCATCGATGCCCCAACCTGCATCGGGCGGCTGATCCTGATCCCCTCATTGTGTGATTTCCACGACAAATACCCCGACGTGGAGCTGGTGCTGGGCCTGGGCGACCGCCCGGTCGACATGGTGCAGGAGGCCGTGGATTGCGTGATCCGCGCCGGCGACCTGGAGGATTCCAGCCTGGTCGCGCGCCGTATCGGCACGCTGCAGAGCGTGACCTGCGCCTCGCCCACCTATGTGGCGCGCCATGGCTTGCCGCAGAGCATCGACGAACTGCGCGACCATCACGCCGTGCACTATTTCTCCAGCCGTACCGGCCGCAATTGCGCCTGGGATTTCCGGGTCGACGGCAAGCACCAGGAAGTCGAAATGAAGGGCGTGGTGTCGGTGAACGAATCCGGCGCCTACCTGGATTGCGGGCTCAAGGGCTTCGGCTTGATCCAGACCCCGCGTTACATGGCGCTGCCGCACCTGCAATCGGGCGAACTCATCGAGGTGCTGCCGCAATGGAAGCCCAGCCCCACCGCGATTTCGGTGCTGTATCCGCAAAGCCGCCAGCTGTCGCCCAAGGTGCGCGCCTTCACCGACTGGGCCGCTGAATTGTTCGCCAGCTGCCCGCTACTGAGCGGCCGCGACGAGACCGATCCGGCCGCGGCCAGCTGCAGCGTCTACGCCCGCGGGGCCGGCCAGGCGAACGCCGCGCCGTCCGCCGCGCCCAGGCCTGCGCTGGAGGAATACCTGCCGCCGCGCCGCCGTACCGCGCGCGAAGAGGCCGCGGAGTACGCGTTGTAAGCGCATGGCGTGGGGGGCGGATCCGCCCTCCACCTGGGGAATCACGGGAAACCCCGTAGTAAATACAGACCTTGCGTCCCTCGAATTGCATGAAACGTCTGTATAGTCCGACAGTCAAAGCCTACAACGTCCTTACTGTCGATCCGCTCCATGCAGCCTGTACTACCCGCTTACCTGATCGCCCGTTGGCTTTTGTTGCTCGTGCTGTTGGCGGGGGTGTACTTCCTCAGCGGTTTCCTGGTCCCCGCGCTCGCCGCACTCATCATCGGCCTGGCCAGCTGGCCCTTGTACCAGCGGCTGGTCGCGCGCTGCGGCGGCCGCAACGCGCTGGCAGCCTCGCTGGCGCTGCTGGTGGTGATCGTCGTGCTGATCGTGCCGATGTCGTTCGCGCTGTCCTACGCCATCAAGGAAGCCAGTACCTTCTTCGCCTGGGCCATCGCCGCCAACCGCCATGGCGTGGCCGTGCCCAACTGGATCACCTCCATGCCCGTGGTGGGCGAGCGCCTGAGCCAGTACTGGGAATCCTATATCGGCCAGCCGCATGCGCTGGGCGCCCTGGTCGAGGCCGTCAGCGGCGAGCATCTGGGCAATATCTACCGCATGGTCCTCGCGGCCACGGGCAATGTGTTCCAGTTGCTGCTGACCGTGCTGTTCATGCTGATCACGCTGTTCTTCGTCTACAAGGACGGCATCCGCATGGTGGCCCAGCTGGACGTGCTGGGCGAACGCATCCTGCCTGCCCGCTGGCAGCGCTTTTCGCGCGTGGTGCCGGCCACCATCAACTCCACCGTCACCGGCATGGGCCTGATCGCGCTGGGCGAGGGCGTGGTGCTGGGCATCGCCTACTGGGTGGCGGGCGTGCCGTCGCCCGTGCTGCTGGGCGTGGTCACCGGCTTCATGGCGCTGATACCCGGCGGCGCGCCGCTGTCGTTCACGCTGGTGTCGCTCTATCTGGTCGGCTCGGGCCATCTGGTGGCGGGCATCGCGCTGATGGTGTGGGGCAGCGTGGAACTCTTCATCGTCGACAAGACCCTGCGTCCGCGGCTGGTGGGCGGGCCGGTCAAGCTGCCTTTCCTGCCGACCTTCTTCGGGTTGGTGGGGGGCGTGAAGACGATGGGCATCGTCGGGCTGTTCGTCGGCCCCGTGCTGATGGCCCTGCTGGTGGCGGTGTGGCGCGAATGGGTGCACCATGAGGTGCAGGAACGCGATGCCGCCCGCATCAATCCTCCCGCCCAACCCCCTGCTGCTTGAATGCCATGTTGTTGCCTGATGACCAGATAGCCGTCCTGCGCGAGCAGGGCTTCGTGGTGGCGCGCCAGTTCGCCAGCCCGGAACAGGTGGCGGCGCTGCGCGCCGTTGCCGAACGCCATTTGCGCGACCACGTCGCGCCCATCGAATACGAAGCCGACCTGCGCTATCCCGGCGCGCCCGAGTCGCGCGCGGCCGAAGGCGGGCTGACCGTGCGGCGCCTGCTCGGCGCCTATGGCCGCGACCCCTTGTTCGCGCAATGGGCCGCCGATTCCCGCATCGGCCAGTGGCTGGGACGCTACTTCGGCGAAACGCCGGTGCTGTCCACCGTGCATCACAACTGCGTGATGACCAAGCATCCGGCCTATGGCAGCCTGACCGGCTGGCACCAGGACATCCGCTATTGGTCGTTTTCCGACACCGATCTGGTGTCCACCTGGCTGGCGCTGGGGCCGGAAACGCGCGCCAACGGCGGCCTGTCCTTCATCCCGGGTTCGCACGTGGCCGCCTTCGCGCCGGAACAGTTCGACCAGCAGAAGTTCTTCCGCGACGACGCGCCCCAGAACGCCGAGTGGATCGCCCGCGCGGTCTGCCCCGAACTGCAGGCGGGCGACGTGGTGTTCTTCCATTGCCGCACCCTGCATGCCGCCCAGGGCAACGCCAGCGACCGCGTGAAGCTGTCGCTGGTGCATACCTACCATCCACAGTCCTGTCATCCGCTGCCGGGTACGCGCTCGGCCAGCCAGCCGGGCGTGCCGCTGACGGTCCCGGCCGCCTGATGCTCTGAGTCAGCGCCGCATTCTGCGGCGCTGTTCCTTTCTCGATCAGCCGCCACTGCGGCCCGTGCTGTCCGCCTGAAATCTTTCCGGGCGCGGCCCCGCATGCGCCGACTTTCCCGGTCCGGGTTCGTGTCCTGACGGGATCTTTTCCCTTGATTGTCGACCACTGCGCCCGCTCGCTGGCGGGCTCGGCTGCGGGCGCTTTTTCCGGTGCTGAAAGGGCCTGCGCCAAAAAATGGGCCTAGTCCTATGTCTTGCCCGGATCGGAGAGGACTAGCCCGATGGGCGGCCTGCGCCGCGAAATCTACGATGCAGTTGTTGAGTACGCGAACTGAAAAGACCTGTCCCCAACGGTCCCTCATGCACTAGCGCACGCAGCAAAGATCCGCCCGCAAAGGCGATTTCCCTCACCTCAAAACCCCCAACTTAAAAGACTCATCATGAAAAAGACCCTCCTGACCGCTGCTCTGGCCATCGCCGGCCTCGCCTCTTTCGCCAGCGCCCACGCCGCCGACGGCACCATCGAATTCACCGGCAACATCACCGCCAACACCTGCCTCATCAACGGCGGCAACGGCGGCGAGAACTTCACCGTGGCCCTGCCCACCGTGTCGGCCAAGACGCTGGAAACCGCGGGCGCCACCGCCGGCCGTACGCCGTTCAAGATCGCGCTGAGCAGCTGCACCACCGACCAGCCGGTTTCGGTCCACTTCGAAGGCGGCCCCACCGTTTCGCAAACCACCGGCCGTCTGATTGTTGACGCCGGCGGCGCCGAGAAAGTCGAACTGGGCCTGCTGAACAACTCGTTCGGCGAAATCATGGCCGGCGCGGCCATCGGCCAGCAGAACTCGCAGACCGTGACGCTGTCCGGCGGCAAGGCTGACCTGGACTACTTCGTCGAGTACCACTCGCTGGGCAACGCCACCGCCGGCGCCGCCAACTCGCGCGTGCAGTACTCGATCTCCTACGAGTAATGCGCCGACTCGGCGGCTGCCTCCCCGGGGCCGCCGAGTCAGATGTTTCCCTGCAAGCCGTCTCACCCCGCTCCCCGAGACGGCTTGGAAGGAAGCCGACCATAGACGCAGCATCCACCACCAAGGGCTACATCATGAAAACTCTACGCCGCACCCTGATGGCCGCCGCAACGCTTGCCGCGGGCTGTTTTGCACTCCAGGCGCAGGCCAGCGTCGTTATTTCCAGCACGCGCGTGATCTATCCGGCGCAAGAACGCGAAGTCACCATCAAGCTGAGCAATGACGGCCGTACGCCTGCCCTGGTTCAGTCGTGGCTGGACGACGGCAGCATCACCGACGCGCCGGAAACGCTGAAGGTTCCTTTCGTGCTGACGCCCGCCATCTTCCGCGTGGATCCCGGCAAGGGGCAGACCCTGCGTCTGATCCACACCAAGGAATCGATGCCGCAGGATAAGGAAAGCATGTACTGGCTTAACGTGCTGGAAGTCCCGCCCAAGGCTCAGGCCGGCGAAGACTCCAATCGCCTGCAGCTTGCCTTTCGCACTCGCATCAAGGTGATGTATCGCCCGCAAGGCCTGCCGGGCCAGGCAGACGAGGCGCCGGCGCAGCTGCGTTGGGAGGTCGCTCCCGCCGCGGCCGGCAAAGGCTATGCGCTGAAAGCCAGCAATCCCACGCCCTATGTCGTGAACCTGGGCAAGATCAGCCTGCAGTCTGGCGGCCAGTCCTTCGATGCCGGAGCCGGCTACGTCAAGCCGGGCGAGTCCACGCTGTTTCCCCTCGCGGGAATGACGTCGGCGCCGGCTGGCGGCGCTCAAGTCAAGTTCAACAGCATCAACGATTGGGGCGCGAACGTCGAAGGCTCCCTGCCGCTGATGTCGGGATCCGCCTCGTCCCTGCGCTAGGCCGCTAAGCCGCGCACGCGCGCGGCCCTCATCTCACCAAACTCCTCTTGTGAGGGATGCCGGTAACGGTATCCCCGGGGAGAGTGTTGTCCAGCGTTTTCATCGAATCCACTCTTTCAGCTCCGCCGTTATGAAGAAAACCCTTTCAAAGCTCCTGCATACGCGAGATAGCGTCAGCCTGCGTCTGACCCCTCTTTGCGCGGCACTGCTGGTGGCCCTGGTTGCGCATGAGCGGGTGGCGCAGGCCGCCGAGGCCGACGCATCCGGAACGATGGTGGCTTCGGTGGAATTCGAGGATGCCTTCCTGATGGGCGGCTCGGGCCCGCGCACCGACCTGTCGCGCTTCGCCAAGGGAAACATGGCCGCGCCCGGCAGCTATTCGGTGGACTTGTTCATCAACCAGGGCTATGTCGGCCGCGTCGATGTGCCGTTCGCGGCGGTTGCCGGCGAGGCGGCGGCGCAGCCCGTGTTCGACCGTCAGCTGTTGCAGCGCATCGGCGTCGACCTGGGCAAGCTGCCTGCTGAAGCGACCGCGAAGTTGGCGCAAGACGCCAGCCTGCGCCTGAACGAAATCGCCACCGACGCCGGCAGCGATTTCGACTTCGGCGACCAGCGCCTGGACCTCAGCATTCCCCAGGCCGCCATGAGCCGCCACGCCCGCGGTTACGTCAGTCCGGAACTATGGGACTCAGGCGTCAACGCGGCCATGGTCGATTACGACTTCAACCTGTACAACTACCGCAACAAGGCGTTTGGCGGCACGCAGCGGCAGGGCTATCTGGGCTTGCGCGCGGGCGTCAACCTGGGTGATTGGCGTCTGCGCCACAACGGCTCCTATTCTTTCGATTCCCAGGGCCAGCGCCAGTACCAGAACATCTCGACTTACGCGCAGCGCGAGATCGTTGCGCTGTCGTCCCAACTCACCTTGGGCGAAGCCTATACCAGCGGCGAACTGTTCGAGTCCACGCCCTTCAAGGGCGTACGCCTGGCCAGCGACGATCGCATGCTGCCCGACTCGATGCGCGGCTACGCGCCCGTGGTGCGCGGCATGGCCAACAGCAACGCGCGGGTCACCATCCGGCAGAACTCGGTCGTTATTTACGAAACCACGGTGGCGCCGGGGGCCTTTGAAATCACCGACCTGTACGCCACCGGCTACGGCGGAGACCTGGATGTGTCGGTGCAGGAAGCCGACGGCAGCGTGCGCAGGTTTTCGGTGCCCTACGCCGCCGTGCCGATGTCGCTGCGCCCGGGCGTGAGCCGCTATAGCGTGGTCGGCGGCGCCGTGCGCAACAAGCAATTGTCGAAAAGCCCGCATTTCCTGCAGGCTACCTACCAACGCGGCCTGTCCAATCTGGTCACGGGTTATGCCGGCGCCACGGTGGCGCAAAACTACACCTCGGTCTTGTTGGGCGGGGCCCTGAATACGTCGGCCGGAGCGTTCGGCCTGGACGCGACCCAGTCGCGCCTGTCGCAGGCAGACGCTACGCATACCGGCACCAGCATGCGCGCCAGCTATGCAAAGAACCTGCCCAACACTGGCACCAACGTCTCCATCGCGGCGTACCGCTATTCCACCAGCGGCTTCTACGGCCTGAACGAAGCCATGAATTCGCTCTACGGCTATGGCCAGTACCGTTATACCGGCAGCATGGTGCGCGAGCGCAACCGCGCCTCGATCATGCTGAGCCAGCAGTTGGGCGGGCAGCGCGGCAGCATCAACCTGACCGCCTCGGGCGTGGACCATTGGAACCGCGACGGCCGCGACGTGAACTACAGCATCGCCTATGCGAACCGGTACAAGACCGTGGGCTACAACATCAGCGTCCAGCGTCAGCGCGACAGCCGGCAGCAGATGGGCACCGCGGTCTACGCGACCATCAGCATTCCGCTGGGCAAGAGCAATCCCCTCAGCCTGTCGACCAATGCCGGGCGCGACTCCGACGGCCGCTTGCGGGTGCAAAGCACGTTGTCCGGCTCCACGGGCGAGGACAATGATCTGTCCTACAGCCTTAGCGCCGACCATGCTTCCGGCGGTTCGGGCGACAGCATGAACGGCGGCAGCGCCAGCATGCTCTACCGCGCGCCGGTCGCCGAATTCACGGGCAGCGCAGGCGTGGGTACGGGCTATTCGCAAAGCTCGGTAGGCGTGCGCGGGGCGCTCGTCGCGCATCCGGGCGGCCTTACGCTGTCGCAGCCGCTTTCGGAAACCTTTGGCATCGTTGAAGCGCCCGACGCCGAAGGCGCACGTCTGCTCAATGCCTCGGGCGTGCGCGTCAACAGCCGTGGATATGCCGTCGTGCCGCATCTGACGCCGTATCGCATGAACACGGTGGAAATCGATCCCAAGGGGCTGTCCACCGATGTGGAACTGCAGGTCACCAGCCAGCAGGTGGCGCCGCGCGCCGGTGCGGTCGCGATGCTGCGGTACGCCACGGTCTCGGGGCGGTCGGCCATGCTGCAGGTGCTGAAAGCCGATGGCAAGCCGCTGCCGTTCGGCGCCAGCGTGGTGGATGAGCATGGTGTGGAAGTCGGTCTGGTCGGGCAGGCAAGCCGTGTACTGGCGCGGGGTTTGCAAGATAGCGGCCAGTTGACCGCCAAGTGGGGCGAGCACCCCGGCGATGCTTGCCGCATGGCATACGAGCTTGCGGCGATGGAGAAAGGCACGCGTGCCGATACCTATCAGCAGATCGAAATCCGCTGCAATTAACCAATCAGATAACTGTCTATTCGCTACCGATCGGAGTTGCGAGATGAAAATGCTTCGAAACCTGTATTCATTTGGCGCGCTGCTATTGCTGCTGGCGCTGTCTCCCAATGCCTATGCTGCGCTTTGTTCCAACGGTCAAATTCCTGCGCCGTTCTCGGGAAACCAAGAGATTACTGTCGATCCCGATGCGCCGGTCGGCCAGGTGTTGAAAACTGTTGCTTTTTGGGCGAACGGCTACCACAGTGGCGCCGGCACCTGTCTTACCGCCACCGTCAGAATGTCCTTCAATGGTTCAGGTACGCAGGTTGCACCCAATGTTTTCGCGACTGGCATTCCGGGAGTCGGTATCCGCACGAAGGTGACGGGGGGCACGTGCGGCACGGGCTACGTTCCTTTTAGTTGCACGGGTAGATTCTCCGGGGCCGAATTGCCCAGGGTCGATTTCATCTACGAACTGATCAAGACGGGACCGATTACCTCCAAGACTATTTCAAGTCCGACCCTATTCACGATGACCGACGACTACCAGCACCCGGCTACCGGCAGTAACAGGTACGCGTATGTCTTTATATGGGGCGACCTCACTGTAAAAGTGAAGCAGCCACCCACCTGTTCGGTTTCGTCGGCTGGACCTATCAAGAGGTCGTTGGGGAGCGTCCCTGCAACTAGTTTCAAGGGTGTGGGCTCCACCTCGCCCGAGCGGCCCTTCAGCATCGATTTGAAATGTTCGGGCGGGGATCCCGGGATGTCTGCAGAGGCGTATGTCACGCTGACGGATGCCACCAATACCGACAATCGCTCCAATGTTTTGACGTTGTCGCCGGACTCCCAAGCCAGAGGTATTGGCATCGAGATTCTGAAGGGAACCACGGTGCTTGGCTATGGCCCGGATTCCAAAGTGGCTGGAAACGTCAACCAATGGCACGCGGGTTCTGTGTCCACGGGTACCGGCACGTTCTCAATTCCGTTGTCGGCGCGCTATGTGCAGACAGATCCGGTTGTTACCGCGGGATCTGCCAATGGCCGCGCCACGTTTACGATGAGCTACCAGTAGCGGCGCGCGCCGCCCGCAAGCGGCGCCCCAGCCACCACAGTAGCGCCGCCGCCGCCAGAATCGCCGCGACGTTGAACTGCATGGCGCTGGCGAAGGCGCGGGCGTGACGTTCGGCCGCACCAACCGCGGCATGGGCCTCCAGTGCGCCGGCGTACAGCATGCCCGCCGCCGACACGCCCAGCGCCGCGCCCACCTGCTGCAAGGTCGACACCACGCCGGCCGCCATGCCAGCGTGGCGGTCGTCGACGAAGCCCAGCGCCAGATTCACCAGCGGCGTGTTGACGGCGCCCTGGGCCGCGCCCAGCCACACCAGCGCCGGCAACAGCGACCACGGCGCCAGGCTCGCGCCGGCCGCCTCCACCTGCAGCATCAAGGTTGCCGTGGCGCCGCCATACAGCAGGGCGGCCAGCGCGATGGCACGCGTGCCGAAGCGCGCCACCAGCCGCGGCGCCGCCATCGACCCGGCCACGAAGCCCACGCTGGCGGGGGCGAAGATCAGGCCGGCCGTCAGCGCGTCCAGGCCGAAGCCAGTCTGCACCAGCAGCGCATAGCAGAGGAACATGGCGCTGGCAGTGGAGAACACCAGCATGACCAGCAGACAACCCGCCGCGAAGCGCGGCTGCGCCAGCAAGGCCATGTCAACTAGCGGCGCGCCGCCGCGGGCCGCGACACGCCGCTGCATGCGCACGAACAGCGCCAGCGCGATCAGCGCCGCCACGCCGCAGGCCACCGTCCACACGGGCCAGCGGCGCGCGGGACCTTCTATCAGCGCCAGCAGCAGCAGGGCCAGTCCTGCGCCCACCAGCGCCGAACCGGGCCAGTCCATGTCGGCGGCCGAGGGCTCGCGCGATTCCGGGATATGGCGGGCCAGCCGCCACGCCAGCAGGCCCAGCGGCACGTTGAGCAGGAAGATGCTGCGCCATGCCAGCCCGAACAGGTCGGCATGCACGATCCAGCCGCCCAGCACCTGTCCGGCGATGGCCGCCAGTCCCAGCGTCATGCCCAGCAAGCCGAAGGCGCGCCGCCGTTCGTGGCCCTGATAGCTGACGCGGATCAACGCATACACCTGTGGAAACAGCATGGCCGCGGCCATGCCTTGCAGGATGCGCGCGGCGATCAGCGTGTCGGCCGTGGGCGCCAGGCCGCAAAGCGCCGAGGCCAGCGCAAACCCCGCCATGCCCAGCATGAAGAGGCGCCGCCGGCCATGGCGGTCGCCCAGCCGGCTGCCCGCGATCAGCAGCACGCCATAGGCCAGCTCGTAGGCGGCGATGATGAAGCTGATCTGCACGAAGCTGGCGGACAAGGTGGACTGCATGCTGGGAATGGCGACGTTCACCACGAACAGATCGAAGATCGTGATGAAGCCGCCAGACAGCAGCACGGCCAGGCCCAGGCGGCCCAGGGCGGGCTGCGGCGCGGCGTGCGCTCCAGGGCAGGGGAGTGTGGAAGAAGACATGGAAAGCGCCATCGGAGTCAGGATGGGCGCTATTCTGGAGAGGCTTTTAGCCTTATACAATTTAGCTGTTTATGCTATTACCAGGTGCAATAGACTCATGACCGCAACCGCAGCCCCCAAGCGCCTGGAGCGCACCCGCGCCGATCTGTCGGAATTTCTGCGGCTGCGCCGCGAACGGCTCAGTCCTGCCGAGCTGGGGCTGCCCGCGGGGGGGCGCCGGCGCACGCCGGGATTGCGGCGCGAGGAAGTGGCCGCGTTGGCCGGCGTGGGCCTGGCCTGGTACACCTGGTTCGAACAAGGGCGCAACATCAGCGTGTCGGCAGGCTTCCTGGAAAACCTGGCGCGCGTGCTGAAGCTGGACGCGGCCGAACGCCGTCATCTCTACCTGCTGGCGCACCAGCGTCCGCCATCGGAACCGGGGCGCACCTGGTGCACGGTGCCCGCACAGGTGCGCCGCCTGATGGACGACCTGCCCGCGCGCCCGGCCTACATCCTCAATCTGCGCTGGGACGTAGTGGCGTGGAATGCGGCCGCGGACCGCGTGTTCAATTTTTCAACGCAGGCGCCGGGCCGCAGGAACCTGTTGTGGATGCTGTTCGCGGATCCGGCGATGCGCGAACTGTTCGTGGACTGGCCAGCGCAAGCGCCCGCCATGCTGTCCACATTCCGGCGCGACTTCGCCAGCGCGGGCCAGGCGCCGGACGTCGGAGAGCTGGTGGATGAACTGGAGCGCGTATCGCCGGACTTCAAGAGCTGGTGGAGCGAGCACGATGTGCACGGGTCCTGCATGGGCCTGCGCAGCCTGTGCCTGCCGGCCCTGGGCGCGCTGGCGTTCGAGCATTCCACCTTGTCGGTGGACGAGAGCCGGCACCTGCGGCTGGTGGTTTACGCGCCCGCGCCCGACGAACCCAAGGCGGCGGCGTTCGAGCGTTGGCTCGCGGGGCGCGTAGCGGCCCGATCCAAGCCCGCACGTGGCACCAGGGAATAGGCGCGCCGTGGGTCTACGGAGCCGTGGCGGGCGGCTCCTATAGTCGGGGCATCTTCATACCGCCGCGTCCTCGCGGATGCTTCCGCCGGCCATGTCCACCACTGCGCTTTCCCGCCGCCACGCCTTGCTGCTGCTGGGCGTGGTGGTGCTGGCCTGGGGCTTCACCTGGATCGTCAACAAGCTGCTGTTGCAGTACATGACGCCTATCTGGGCAGCGGCCGCGCGCAGCATCGCGGGCACCGCCGCATTGCTGTTGCTGGGTCTCGCGCTGCGCCGCGTGGCCCGGCCGGTCAAGGCCGACCTTCCGGTGATTTTCAGCGTGGGGCTGCTGCACATGGGGGCGTTTGCCGCGCTGGTCAGCCTGGGCATGCTGTACGTGCCGGCGGGCCGCTCGGCCGTGCTGGCCTACACCACGCCCTTGTGGGTGATACCGGGCGCCTGGCTGTTCCTGAGGGAGTCAGTGGGGCCAGCCCGGCGGGCCGGGCTGGCGCTGGGCCTCCTGGGGCTGGTCGTCATCTTCAATCCGCTGGCCTTCGACTGGACCGATCGCGATGCCCTGTTGGGCAATGGCCTGATCCTGCTGGCGGCGCTGTGCTGGGCGGCCAATATCGTCTACGTGCGCGCACACCGCTGGGTTACGCCGCCCTTCGAACTCGCGCTGTGGCAGGCCCTGTTGGCTTCGGCCGTATTGTCGGCCGTGGCGTACGCAACCGAAGGTCCGCCGCAAGTGGCGTGGAGCGCCGACTTGGCATGGCTGCTGGGCTATGCCGGTGTCTTCGGCATCGCGGTGGCGCACTGGGCTGCCGTGAATGTAAATCGTGCCTTGCCCGCGGGCGTGACTTCCATCGGATTGTTGGGGGTACCCGTGTTCGGCTTGCTGTGCTCGGTCCTGTTCCTGCACGAGCCGGTCAGCGTTTCGCTGCTGGCGGGCATGGCGCTCATCGTGGGAGGGATCGCGGCAGGGGTGATCGAACGTCGCGCTTGACGGCCGGACTATCGCAGGTATATCGTAAGATATATGTCGTAAGATATAACTCGTACGATAGACACCGGAGGTAAACCATGCGTGACGCCCAATTCCTTACCGCATTCGTGCGCCGAGCCCGCCAGAAGCCGCAGGGCCGCCACGGTCATTCCCATTCCCATCATCCCCATGCGCACCATCGCCACCACGGCGAAGGCCATGGCCACCACCAGCGCAACGCCGCCGCGGGCGGGGACTGGTTCTCCGGTCCGGCCGACGAGCGCGGCGAAGGCGGCGGCTTCGGCGGCGGTTTCGGCGACGACGGCCGCGGCTGGACCCGCAGCCGCAAAGTCAGCGCCGACGACCTGCAGCTGATGCTGCTGGGCCTGCTGGAAAAGAATCCCAGCCATGGCTACGAGCTGATCAAGGCGCTGGGTGCGCTCAGCAACGGTTTCTACACGCCCAGCCCCGGCATGGTGTATCCCGCGCTGACCTACCTGGAAGAGCTGGGCTACGCCACCGTCGAGCAAGAGGGCGCGAAGAAGCGCTATCACCTGGCGGAACCGGGCCGTGCGCACCTGGACGGCAATCGCGAACGCCTGGCGCTGATGTTCAACAAGCTCAAGCACGTGGCGCGCAAGATGGACTGGATGCGCCAGGCCTGGAGCGGCCAGCCGCGCAACGTCGGCCCCGAAGGCGAAGACACCGCCACCGGCTGGCTGCCGGAGTTCGTGGCCGCGCGCCAGGCGCTCAAGCGCGCGCTGCTGGACCGCACCGACGCCTCGCCCGCCGAGCAGCGGCGCATCGCGGCCATCCTGGCCCGCGCCACTGCCGACATCACGGAACAGAGCTGTTCCTGAAGACCTCATTCCTGGAGTATCCATGACCCGCAACGACCTGAATGTCGAACGCGTCCGCCACAACCTGAAGATGCGCACGCTGACCGTGGCCAGCGTCGAACGCGTCGCAGGCCTGATGGCCCGCGTCACCTTCACCGGCGACGAACTGCAGGACTTCGTGTCCGCCTCGTTCGACGACCACGTGAAACTGTTCTTTCCCGCCGATCCTTCCCTGCCGCCAGCGCTGCCGGCGGTGACCCCGGACGGCATCAAGTTCCCCGAAGGCGCGCCCAAGCCCGCCGCCCGCGACTACACGCCGCGCTTTTTCGACGCGGCGCGCAAGGAGCTCGTCATCGACTTCGTGCTGCACGGCGACGGCCCCGCGTCCACCTGGGCCGAACAGGCCAAGCCGGGCCAGTTGCTGGGCATAGGCGGGCCGCGCGGCTCCTTCGTCGTGCCCACGGGCTTTGACTGGCATGTGCTGATCGGCGATGAAACCGCCTTGCCCGCCATCGCCCGCCGCCTGGAAGAGCTGCCGGCCAGCGCGCAGGCGCTGGTGCTGATCGAAGTGCCGGACGCCTCCAACGAAATCCCGCTGGCTACCGCAGCGCAGGCTTCGGTGCGCTGGCTGCACCGCAACGGCACCGCGGCGGGCTACAGCACCCTGTTGCTGGAAGCCGCGCGCGAGCTGACGCTGCCGCCGGGCGAAGGCTATGCCTGGGTGGCCGCGGAATCGGCCGCGGCCAAGGCCGTGCGGGAAATCATGGTGGCGCAGCATGGCGTCGACAAGAGCCGCATCCGCGCCGCCAGCTACTGGAAACGCGGCGCCGTGGCCGTGCACGAATCGCACGAAGGCTGAATCGATGCGCCGGCTGGCGGCGGGGTAGAGACCTTCAGCCGCCGGCCAACGCCAGCAGATTGCGCACGCGTCCGCCCGCGCCTTGCTCGCGCACTGCGAGGCCCAGCACCGCGCGCGGCCAGTCCAGCGCGAAAGGGCGGTACACCACGCCGTCGGGACGCAGATGGCGCAGCGATTCCGGCACGATGGCCACGCCCATGCCCGCCGCCACCAGATTCACCGCTGATGACAGTTGCGGCGCGCGTTGGCCGATCTGCGGATTCAGCCCATGCTGGCGGCAGGCCGCCATGATGTCGGCGCTGAGTCCATAGCCGGATTTGCGCGAGTACAGGATGAAGCGCTCCTGCTCCAGATCGGCGGGCGCCAGCCTTTTTCGGCGAGCCAACGCGTGCCCCAGCGGCAGCGCCACCACCAGCGGTTCCTGCGCCAGTTGCGTGAACGCCAGGCCGCCATCCAGCGCGAAGGGCGGCCGCACGAAGGCCGCGTCGATCGCGCCGCTGCGTAGTTGCGCCACCAGCGTTTCGCTATCGCCCTGCGACAGCGTCATCTCCACGTCCGGATAGCGCTGCCGGTACTGCCGTATCAGTTCCGTCACCACGCCGCTGAAGGACGCGGATTCCGTGAATCCCAATGTCAGTTCGCCGACTTCGCCGCGCGCGGCCCGCTGCGCCGTGCGCACAGCGGCGTCTGCCCGCTGCAGGATGTCTTGCGCGCAGACCAGGAAGGCGCGTCCTGCATCGTTCAGCGCAACGCCACGCCCGGTGCGATCGAACAGCGGCGTGCCGACTTCCTGCTCCAGTTGGCGGATCTGCTGCGACAGCGGCGGCTGCGCCATGCCCAGCTGCTCGGCCGCGCGTGTGAAGTGCTGGGCCTCGGCGGTGGCGACGAAGTAACGCAGGTGGCGCAGTTCCATATTGGTACTTTGAAAGTATTGATTATGAATTTTCCATATATTGGACATTCTATTGCGACGGGCCGATCATGCATACATCGACGACACCCGCAAAGGAATCCGCATGACTGCCCCCATCAAACCCAGCACCCTGTTGCGCCAGCGCCTGGCCCGCGACATCGTCGTGGCGCCCGGCGCCTATGACGGCATGTCGGCCCGGCTGGTGGCCGCGGCCGGCTTTTCCGCCGTCTACGCCAGCGGCGGCGCCATCGCGCGCGCAGCCGGCTATCCGGACATCGGCCTGCTCAGCTTCACCGAGGTCATGGACCGCGTGGAAAAGATCGTGGACGCCAGCGGCCTGCCGGTGGTGGCCGATGCCGACACCGGCTTTGGCGGTTCGGCCAACGTGGAGCGCACCGTGCGCATCATGGAACGCGCCGGCGTGGCGGCCTTCCATATCGAAGACCAGTCCTTCCCCAAGCGCTGCGGCCACCTGGACGACAAGAGCCTGGTGGACGCCGAGGAAATGTGCCGCAAGGTGCATATCGCGCGCCAGACGCTGAGCGACCCCGATGCGCTGGTGATCGCGCGCACCGACGCCATTGCGGTCGAAGGTTTCGAGGCCGCGCTTTCGCGCGCCGAGCGCTATCTGAAGGCGGGCGCGGACATGATCTTCGTGGAAGCGCCCGAGACGCTGGAGCAGATCCGCGCCATCGCCGAACGCCTGCCGGGCCTGAAGCTGATCAACATGTTCTACGGCGGCAAGACGCCGCTCACGCCGCTGGCCGACCTGGCGGCCATGGGCTACCGCCTGGCGATCATTCCGTCGGACTTGCAGCGCGCCGCCATCCACGCCATGCAGGCCACGCTTGCGGCCATCAAGCAGACAGGCGACAGCAGCGCGCTGGCCGATCAGCTCACCAGCTTCAAGGAGCGGGAGGAGATCGTGCAGACGCGCCGCTACCTGGCGCTGGACACGCAGTAAGCGCGCGACGCTAGCGGGGGCAGCGGCTCGGCAGGCTCAGCGGCCACAGCCGCTGGTTGTGCGAGCCGTACAGCGTGCGCATGCCGCATTCCATTTCCACGCGCGCCACCTGTTTGCCGGAGGGATCGATGATCATCGATTGCTCCAGCGTGGATACCACCGCGCGGCCCTTGCTGAATGGCGCGACCACCCGGTAATCCGCGGCGATCGCGAGCTTGCCCTGCGCATCCACGTAGCCGTAGCCGCTATCGATGCCGACCGGCGCCAGGCCTTCGCGCAGCGGGCCCAGCGCGTCGAATGCCGGGCCGGACAGCGCGCCCTTGCCGTCCAGCGCGCGCATGCCGCGGTTGGACACGCGCGTTACCGCGCGCCCTTCGGAATAGGCTGACGCAAGGCCTTCGACGGAAAGCCGCTTCTTGCCGTCCAGGCCGGTGTAGTCGGTCATCTCCCGGTTGCCCGCGTAGTAATGCCGCAGCAGCATGTCGGAGCCCAACGGCCAGCGCCATTCGCCGGCGGGCAACGCGGTCACGGTCTTGCCCTGGTCGTCGATCAGGCGCGGACCGTCTTCGCCTGTCAGCAGGGCGCGGGCGGGGGCGCCGCGGAAGGCGCCGGCGACGGCCGAGGACGGCGCGATCTGCCATTGCCCCTGGCTGTCCAGATAGCCTTGGCGCGGCTGGCGGCGCAGCACCGTCCAGTCGCCCATGCGCACGTAGTCCGCGTCTTCCATGTCCACCGCTTGCGAGCCGTCAGGCGCAATGGTCCAGCGGTGCTTGTCGTCGCTGGCTGCGATTGAGCCTTCGCTGTCCACGCCGACCGAGAGCTTGGGCCGGAAGGCGGTCAGCGCGCGGCCCTCGGCGTTGAAGACGGCGGTGGGACGTTCGTACTCTTCCTGCAGCGGGCCGGCCTGGCGCAGCTTCCAGATCTTGGCGGTGATGCGTTCCGCGCTGTGGTGGCTGGGCGGCACGATCCACTTGCCCTTAAGGTCGATGATCCCGACGCGATCCTGGCCCAGCGAGGCGACCGCCTGGCCGTCCTGGAAGAGGCCGATGTCCTGGAACGCGGGCGCGGCGATTTCCTTGCCGGCGACGAAGTCGTACAGGCCCCAGGGCGAGCCCTCGGCTGCGGTCTTGAGGAAACGGACCACGCCGGGGGCGACGATCTGCGCTTCGAAGAAGTCGCGGGGCAGGTCGTAGGTCTTGCCACTGCGGTCCAGCATGCGGCTCACGCCATCGGCGTAGGCCGGTGCGTAACCATGGCGGAACGGCCCGATGTGCTGCTGCGCGGGCAGATCCATGGGCTTGCCCACGGCATCGAGCAGCAGCAGGCCTGCGGCGGTCTGGGCTGCGTAGCGCAGCTGCTCCGCCTTGAGTCCGGCGGCTTCCGCATCCGCCTGCACGCCGTAATCCTCGTCGGATCCGTCCAGCGGGATGATGCTGCGCCAGGCCGGGTCGGAGGCAATGCCGCCGTCGGCCAGCAGCAGGCCGGCGCCGTCCTCGGTGCATTGGCAGTGGTCCTGGGCCAGCAGGCCCAGTGCGCTGCCGGGTATGTCCAGCGGCAGCTCCTTGAGCGAGCGGCTCTTGGCGGCTTCCACCGTTTCGGGCTTGAGCAGCAGGCGGCCTTCATCGTCCAGCACGTTGAGCAGTTCGCCTTCCTGCTTGAAGAGCCACAGCTTGCCCTGGCTGACCACCATCCTGCCGGTGTCCTTGAGCCAGGCGGGCGCCGTTTCGCCGTGCAGCCAGTTGCCCATCGGCGTCAACAGGCCAACCGGTACGCGGTCTTCGTTCGAGAACAGCACGTAGCCGTTCTGGTCCTCGGCCACGAACAGGCCCGCGCCCAGCGTCAGCGGCTCCGCGCGCCCCGGAACCAGCGCCATCTGCTTGCCGCCCGAGGGGTAGACGATGGCGTCGCCGTGGCGCTGCGATTCCTGCGCTTCGGCGGACTTGAGCGTAACGACGGGCTTGCCGCCGCTATCCAGCACCACATAGGAACCGCGGCCGAGCTCGGCGCTCCAGAATGCCTTGGTCACGGGCATCAGGCTGCGATAGCCCTGGTCAGCGCCCACGGGCTTGCCATCGAGGTCCAGCAGCAGCGCACCGCCGTCGGCATAGGCGACGGCCATCGAGCCGTCTTCGCCCGGCACCGAGATGTCCTGATAGTCGGGCTCGAGCACCCACTTCCAGTCCCGGTCCACCAGGCCGTACCGGCCTTCCTTGTTGGTGGCGATGTACAGGCCGTTGCCATAGGACTTGATGATGCTGACGCCGGCATCGCTGTAACGGCGTTCGCCGGTGCTGGAGCGGTACTCCGGCTTGTATTCCACCGTCGCCAGCGCCGGCACGCCCGCGCCCACGTGCAAGGACTGCACGCCTTCGTCCAACGGTGCGCCCACCGGCTGGCCCTTGCGGTCTATCAATAGATAGCGGCCGTCCAGTATGGCCACGGTCAGGCCGATCTCGGCGTAGTCCTGCACGGCGTCATAGCGCGGCGGCACCGCCATCCGGCCTTTGGTGTCGATGAAGCCCCACTTGCCTTTCCATTTCACCGCGGCCAGGCCGTGACGGAAATCGCCCACCGCTTCGAAGATGGGCGAAATCGCCAGCCGGCCGTTCTGGTCCAGGAAACCCCAGGCATGGCGGCGCAGCGAATGATCGCGCGGCACGCGGTCGATGTTCACCAGCGCGGAGGGCAGCAGCACTGCGGCGCGTTGGTCCGCCAGCGTGCGGATGCAGCCGTTGGCGTAGGGACTGATGTCGTCGTCGGCTGCGACGCTGTAGGGCTTTTCCTCGATGCAGTACGAGTATTGCGCATGCGCCGACAGGGACGCGCCCAGCGCGGCCAGCGCGCAGGCAAGGCGGGTGGTGCGTATCGCGCGTGACTTCATGGTTGTTTCGCTTTGGCGTTGTCGGGGGCGAGTTCGAACTTGTCGGCCACGGGGCAATCCATTTTCTGCTGCGGCCAGGTGATCCTGCCCTGGTCGTCCAGGATGGTCACCGTGTCGCATACCTCGGTGAACGTGGCGATGGGCACGCCCTTGGTATCGATGTACTGCGTGTTCCGGCCCTGATGGTTGCTGCGGACCAGCGCGCGTTCTTCGCTGAAGTTTCCGGCCCAGGTAAAGACGGGCGGAATCGCATAGCGTCCCGTCAGGTCGATGTAGCCATATAGCGTGCCGGAATACTGCAGGCGGCGCGCCACCGCCAGGCCGTTGTTCAGCGGGCCCAGCGTGTCGAAGTGCGGTCCCACGATGCGCTTGCCGTTGGCATCGATGAAGCCGTGCCTGCCGTTGCCCGAGCGGCTGCGATAGGGGGCTACGCCTTCGTTGGCGCTGCGGTCTTCCACGCTGTAGGTGCCGTCGATGCGCGTGATCTCGCGGCCCTGCAGGTCCGTCATGATGCTGACGGAATTTTCCGAGTCGTGGAACACGATGCGCTGCATGGTTGCCAGCGGCGAGCCGTCGCCCAGCTTGCCCAGCACGGTCTTGCCGTCCTGGTCGATCACGCGGTAGTCGGAGCCGTTGTAGGCGCGCGCCAGTCCCTCGGGCTGCGCGAAGAAGGGATTGAACTCGCCGTAGATGGCGGGAACCTTCATGTTGCCGCGGGCATCGATGGCGCCCTCGCGGTCGTCATGTTCGATGTAGAGCCAGTGCTGGTAGAGCTCCGTGCGCTTGGCTCGGCCGTCGGAGACTCGCGTGGCGCCGCCCTTGGCGTCGAACAACATGGTTCCGCCGCCCGCCAGCGCGGCCAGGTAGCGTCCGTCCTTCAGGCGCTCAGGTTTGCCGGTCACGGGCTCGCTGGGCTTGCCGGTGCGCAGGTTCACCAGGCGGTAGGTGGTGTCGAAAGAGCTGCGGGAGCGTTGTCCGGGAGCGTTGTCCTCGACCAGCATGAGGCCGTTGCCCAGGTATTCGAGTTTGTACGAGCTGTCCTGCGTGGCGGGCACCACCCATTTGCCCTCGCGGTTCATGACGCCCCAGCGGTCCTGGTGCTGGACCTTGGTCCAATCGTCTTCGAACTTCTCCATGCTTTCGTACACCGGCTTGACGGCGGGCGCACCCTTGGCGACATTCCAGATGCCCCAGCGGTTCTCGCGGTTTTCGTCCGGCGCGCGGTACTGGATCAGTTCGCCATCGAAGTACCTGGCGCCGTCCAGTATCTCGGCAGGGACCGCGACGGCCTTGCCTCGGGCGTCGATCAACTGGTCGCCGTCGCTGCGGTTGCGCCCCGCGCCCGCCTGCGCGTAGCCGCCGCGGAACGGATGGATGACGCTGTAGCGCGGCTGCACAGCCCAGTTGCCGTCGGCGTCGATGGCGCCATACTTGCCGTTGGCGGCGCGCACCGGCAAGGGCATGGTCACGTCGTAGCTGGACATGTCCTCCCAGTCCGGGTTGGTCACGATCTTGCCCTTGGACGTCAGTATGCCGAGAGGCTGCGTATAGTCCAGGGGCCGCAACAGGGCCAGCGGCAAGCTGTCCGCGAAGGCCCGGCCGTGTGTGGACTCGCGCGCGGAAAAGGCCCTGATGTCGTAGTCCTGCAGGCGTGCGACGGTGTCGGCGTCGAGCAGCGGCTTGCCTTCGCGCGTATAGATCTGCAGCAGGCCGCCGCCGGTGTCGGGCGAGGCATCCGCGCTCGTCGCTTGCGCGGCGGCGTCCACTGCGGCGGCGGCCACGTCCATTGCGGCAGGCGTGGCGACGTCGACGGCCACGGTCTCGGCTTCCGAGGCCGCGGCTGCCGCGGCGACCGCCTCCTGCGCCGCAATTGCGGCGTCGGCCGAGGCCTCCACCGCCTCTCCGGGACCGTCGTCAGGGACCGCGGCGGCGCCGGCCGCTGCGGCATCGGCTGCCACTGCCGCGGCCTCGGCCGCGTCGACCGCCATATCCACGGCGCGCGGTGGCAGGGAAGCCGTCACCCAGGCCAGTCCGTTGCTCAGCTGCACGCGGCCATGGCGCGCGTCTATCTTGCGGAAATTGCCGGCGGGATCGATCAGCAGCACGGCTTCGTCATCGATCATGACGCGCCAGCCCTCGCGTTCATCCAGGCCGATGTAATTGCCCTTGAATGCATGCTGGACGCCGAGCTTGGCGTTCAACAGCAGCGCCTTGCCCGCGCCTTTCTGCTTGACCAGCCATAGCCCAGGCCCCGCCAGTTGCACGTGCTCATAGCGCTGCTTGTGGATGGTCTTGCCGCGCGGATCCACGAACGTCCAGCCTGCGTCGCGGCTCACCGCCAGCACGTCGCCGTCGCGCAATGCGGGCTCGCGGGCGCGCAACACGTCCGGCGCGATCGCCCAGCGGGCCTGCTCGTCCAGCAGCCCCCACCAGCCGCTGTAGCGCGAATCGCGCAACTGGGCGGGCAGGTAGCCGCCGCTGGGCGCGGCCAGCGCCATGACGCCGGCAGGCAGCGTCGCCGCCTTGCCGGTTGCGGTATTGAACAGGCGCGGCGGCATGGGCATCTCCATCGATGCCAGCTTCTGCCCCCGCTGGAAGCCCCACGAGCGCGTGCCCAGCTCGAAGGTCTTGATGATGTTGCCCTTGCGGTCGATCAGCACATCGTGCCCGTCTTCCTCGGCCAGTGCGGAACCCTCGGCGTTAAAGCCCGTTGCCTCGGAAAAGCGCGGCTTGATCGCCCATTGCCCTTGCGTATCGATATAGCCCCATAGCCCATCCTGGTTCACGGCGGCCAGGCCGTTCTGAAAGGACTTGGCCTCCTGGAAGGACGGCGCGATGGCCATGCGGCCTCGCTTGTCGAGATAGCCCCAGCGGCCGGCGTCGTCATCGGCCGATCCGGTCAGCACGGCGGCCAGCCCTTCGTGGAAGGCCTGCTGGCATTCCAGGTTGGCGCCGTTGTATTCGTTGTAGCCAGGGGCGCACTGGTCGATCCAGTTGGACCTGGCCTGCGCCGCGCCGGGCACGACGGGCAGGGCGGCCAGCGCCACGGCCAGCGCCAGGGGTTTGAGGGCGAGCGGGGTCTTCATTGTGCAGCGGCGCGGGCTGCAACCGCGCAAGCGTAAAGGCCGGGCTGGGCGTGCCACATGGTCGTATGCCTGCCAAGAATGATGGGAAAGGCAGCACTGTAACCAGCGTCAGCGGGCAATTGCGCGGCAAATGTAACTGTAGAAAACAAACCGTTAACAACACTGCCGCCGCTGTCCGGAAAGGGGCAGCGCTGGCATTCCCGCCATGCATGCAGCGGACAAAAAATAATCGGTTGATGCGCGCGTCCTGCGGCCCTGTAATGGACGCCGGTGCCTGCTCGCACGCAGGCGACGTTCCACTGCCGAGGTCCGCCATGCCCGTCCTGCGCAAGTCTTCACTGGATGCTTCTCAGCTATTGCTGCTGGTGCTGGCCGGCGGCGTCATCATGGGCCTGGCGCTGGGCGTGCGCCACGTGCAGGGCCTGTTCCTCCTGCCCGTCACGATGGACCGGGGCTGGAGCCGCGAGACCTTCGCCATGGCGCTGGCGGTGCAGAACCTGACCTGGGGCGTGGTCCAGCCCTTTACCGGCATGATTGCCGACCGCTACGGCTCGGCCAAGGTGATCGCGGGCGGGCTGGTGTTCTATGCGCTGGGGTTGGTAGGCATGGCGCATGCCACTACGCCCGCCGGGTTCCTGTGGACCGCCGGGGTATGCATAGGCATCGCGCTGTCCGGCACTGCGTTTGCCGCGATCTACGGCGCGCTCAGCCGGCTGGTGGCGCCCGAGCGCCGCAGCTGGGCGCTGGGCGTGGCGGGCGCCGTCGGCGGCCTGGGCCAGTTCACCATGGTGCCGGCCGCGCAATGGCTGATCAGCGGCTGGGGCTGGATCGCGGCCCTGCTGTCGTTCGCGCTGGCGTTGGCCGTGCTGCTGCCCCTGGCTTGGCCGCTGCGGGAGTCTCCCGGCCGGGAGCAGGGCGCGTCCGCGGGCGAGGCGGGGCTGTCCATGTCCGCGGCCATACGCGAGGCCTTCGCCCAGCCCGGCTTCTGGTTGCTGAACCTGGGTTTCCTGGCCTGCGGTTTCCAGCTGGCCTTCATCGGGACGCATTTGCCCGCCTACCTGATGGACAAAGGCCTGCGCGCGTCCGACGCGGTGGCGGCGTTGGCCATCATCGCGCTGACCAACGTCATGGGCACTTATGTCTGCGGCGTCCTGGGCGGACGCCACCGCCGCAAGTACCTGCTGGCCGGCATCTACCTGCTGCGCACGGCCGCCATCGCGCTGTTCGTGCTGCTGCCGCTGTCGTCGTGGACCGTATATGTGTTCGCGGCGGTCATGGGCTTTGTCTGGCTGGGCACGGTGCCGCTCACCAACGGGCTGATATCCCAGGTGTTCGGCGTGCGCTACATCACGACCCTGTTCGGCTTCGTGTTCTTCGGCCACCAGCTCGGTTCCTTCCTGGGCGTGTGGCTGGGCGGCGTGGTGTTCGAGGCCACGGGGTCCTACGACCTGATCTGGCTGGGCGCGATGGCGCTGGGCGTGCTGTCGGCGGCGCTGCATTGGCCGATAGACGACCGCGAGATTCCCCGCGTCCGCACCGCGGGCGCGCCCGGATAGCGGGTGGCCTACAGCGGCCGGTGCTGCGTGCCCGCGCCCATGGTGATGTGCAGCATGCGGCAGGGACCGGCCACCTTGAGCGTGTGCCAGATGCCCTTGGGGACCACATAGGCGTCGCCCGCCTGCATCCGCACGGCCTGCTCGCCCGTCGGCCATTCCAGCCGCAATTCCGCGGCGCCTTCGATCAGGCGCAAGACCTCGTCGGCCTGCGGGTGCATTTCCCATTGCGGCCAGTCCTTTTCGAAGGCGTATTCGGACACCAGCCAGCCGCGGCCGAACCGCTCCAGTTCCTCTTCGGGCTGCGACCAGAAGGCGTTGCCGCCTTCGACGGCACTACAGGCGCCTGAGGCGTCCAGCAGGAGATAGTGCGACGACAGATTGGTAGTCATGTTGCGCTTCCTGGGGTGAGGAGTGTCGGGCCAGTGTAAAGCGATATCATGTGCATCTTCATCGGCTATAACAGGAGAGGGCGATGCGCCAGGGATTCGACGGGGTCAGGCCCGCGTCCGAGTCTTCCATCGAGATCGGCTTCTTCTATGAAGGCCGGCATTGCGTCGAACGCATCCGGGCCAAGCCCACCGCCGCCAACCTCAAGCGCGCCGCCGACAGGCGGGCCGCCATCCTCGAGGCCATCGCGCGCGGCGAATTCGACTACGACGCCGAGTTTCCCAAGCGCGGCGGCGCGACCAAGCCACCACAGGGTTCCGCATGACGAGCGACAAGCAGCTGGACATCAACGATCTGACACCGGACGCCTTCAGGGCCTACGGTTGGATGCTGGGCAAGCCCATGCCGGACGGTAATGGCGTGCCGCTGTTCTCCAATCCGGATACTGACTTCTGGCAGGAGCATCTGTTCAACACCGGCGCCGGCGGCGACGCCGAGCTGCTGTGGGTCAACTACCGCAGCCAGTCCTTTGAAATCTCCAGCCTGGAAAAGCATCTGCTGACGCAGCAGGCCATCGTGCCGCTGACGGGCGAGATCATCCAGGTCGTGGCGCGCAGCGCGGCTGACGGCAGTCCGGACCTGGCCACGCTCGCGGCATTCCGCGTGCCGCAGGGGCAGGGCGTCTGCATGCGCCCCGGCTGCTGGCACGCCACGCGCGTCACGGACGAGGAAGTCACCTGCCTGATGCTGACCCGCCGTTCCACCACAGTGGACCTGATCCAGCACCTGACCACGGATGCTTCCGCCAGCGAAAGCGCCATTGTCGCGATTCCGGTCCAACGGCTCGAAGCCCAGGCCCAGGCCGCCTAAACGCTGATCTTCGCCGCTAGTCGCGGCGTATTCCCGCTTACCGGCAGGCAGGCGGGATGGCAGACTGCCGCCTCCGGTCATAGCAACCCAAGAATTCCCCCATGAGTGAAGTATCGATCGAGGCGCTGAGACGAAATCTCGCAGCCAAGATAAAGCAGGCCACCCAAACACCCAATCCGCCGCCCACCCGCTGGCAGCGCCTGCGCCAGCGCTTCCTGACTCGCGATCCCAAGGCCCGCGGCCTGCGTGTCCTGACCGTGGTCACGCTGCTGTATCTCTACATCGAATTCAGCTTCAGCGCCTGGCTGCTGGACGTGATGTCTGAAAACGCCAGCAACCGCGTGGACACGGCCGAGGCATGGGGACGCCTGATTTCGGGCTTTGCCGTGGCCCTGCTGGTCTGGCCCGTCATTTTCGCGCGCACCCGCCGATGGCGGATCACGGTGCCGTTGTTGATCGTTGTGTCGCTGGCCATCATCACCGCGGTGTATCAGGGGGAGCGCAAGCTGATCGACTCCCTGGTGGACAGCTCCACCGCTGAAAGCCGCGCCGCCGCCGTTACTGGCGCCTTGCTGCGTCAAGGGCTGGCCACCGGCACCGTAAGCGCCAGCATGCTCGATGGGCTATGGGCCGACGAGAACGCACAGTCGGTGGCCGGCAAGGCTTTCGTGGGCGTGGTGTCCTACATGGCCGCGCAATCCGACGCGGCGCGCCGGCAGACCATGGCGATCGCGCCCGAGGTGGTGCGCGCCGTGATCGAACAGAACGTGGGCGGGCGGGACGCGGAGTACCAGCGTTTCGTCGACAGCCAGGAAGATATCCGCGGCCGCCACAAATACTTCTACGAGCGCGGCATCCAGAACCACCAGAAAGAACTGGCGCGAATCCCGGCGCGCGCCGAGCGCGATTGGGAACACTACCTGGACCGGCTGGACGCCAAGAACCGCAAGTGGGGCCGCGCCCGCCTGCGCGACCGCAGCGGCGAGCTGGTACCCGGCTTCGTGGCGCCGCGCGTGCGGGACGAAGTGCGCAAGATGGGGCTGGACGTGCCCGATTCCTGGCGCACCGGCGACAAAGCCTACTTCGTGCGCCTGGCGCAGCAGAAGTACCGCAAGCAGATGGACGAGGCGCTGCAACGCGAACTGGAAGGCATGCCGCCCAACCTGGGGCTGGAGGCGTTTGCCGCGCATCCGGTCGTGCAGAAGAAATGGCGCATAAGCCTGGGCTATCCGGACAAGGTGGCGCGCCTGACGCTGGCCGTGATCTCGGCGGACGAATTCAACAAGCGCTACTACCAGCCGGTGCTGGCCGGCCGCACCATGGACCGCCTGCAGGACTACCGCAGCCAGGCCCGCGACTACGGCGCCGGCGGCAAGCGCGAGGCCGAAGGAAAAAAGGCCTATGAAGCCATGATCGCGCCCGTGTTCGCCCTGACGCTGTCGCTGCTGGGCGCCCTGGTCCACATCGGCAAGACCAGCCTGCTGCTGGCGCAGCTTGCGAGCGGCTGGCGCTTCAGGAGTCCGCTGGTCAAGGCGGGGGCGCTATTGGCCGCGGTGCTGCTGGTCTGCCTGCTGGCGCGCGCGGCCATCAGCACGCCGCTGACCTCGCATCCCACCTACCAGGCGTGGACGCAAGCCGCGGGCGGGCAGCCGGTGTTGACGGCGGTGCTGGACACCATGATCAAGATGCAGTCGCTGGCCTACCCCGTGTTCGACGTGGCCAGGCAGGGGCTGGAATTCGTGGCGGGCAAGGCGTCCCGCTAGAGTGCGGAGCCGCCCTCGCCGTCAATCCGCTTCGCTGTATTCGTAGCCCAGGCGGGCGAACAGCGGCCACTTGTTGCGGTAGTTGGCTGTCCAGCACATGCCGTAGTAGGCCTCGAATGGCTCTTCCACCTTGCGGACCTGGATCCGCGCGGCCGCCTCGGCGTCCGCGGGGCTGAAAGCCTGGCCCGGTGTCGGGTATAGATCGCCCTCCCATATCGGCTTGCCGCAGTGGGCGCAAAAGTTGGTCCATTGCCCTTGGTTGTCGGGGTTCTGGCGGTAGTGGGGAGACAGTGCCTGCATGGCCTGCGCCACCGCGGGCGACAGCAGCCCGGTCTGGGAAATCAGCGCGGGATCGGCAATATCCAGCCATTGCGGCGGGCTGAACAGCCACGTGCTGAAATCCGTGGGGCTCAGCCCGGGGCTGTCGGCATCGGCTTCGTCCAGCTCGATGTCGGCTTCCGTGCATTGATGGCCGGGCGGCACCGCCAGGGCGTGCACCGGCGTTTCTTCGCCGCAGCGCGTGCACGCATGCGTCGCCTGCAGCACGAAGTAAGAGGACGCGCGTATGTTCATCTGCGGGTATTCCGCGGCCGGATCTTGCGTATGCATGGGTTGGTGCTGTTCCTGTTCTGGCTCGCTGTTTCTTCTACATCGCCAGGAAATATGCCAGAATTCCCCGGACTTTACGCTTTGAATGCGATGCCGGCCGCATGGGCGTCGCCAACCTCACGCAGTGTTGTGTTGGAGCACCGGATGCGCGATAGCCAGAGTAGCACTGGATTTTCCTCCAAGGTCCGCGGCAGCGGTCCCGCGCTGATGGCGGCGCGCCTGATGGTCGCGGCCGCGCTGGCGGGCGGACTGGCGGGATGCGCCTTCAACTCCCATGATTCGAGCGGTTCGCAATCGGTAGGCATCGACGGCGTCACCGCGCAGCAGGCGCGCGCCATCGCCCGCGAAGCCTATCTCTACGGCACGCCCATGGTCGCAAGCTACCAGACCATGCATGCCTTCAGCATCGACAAGAACAACCCCCAGTACAAAGGTCCGTTCAATACGGTCAACAACGTCGCGCGCGTCTTCACGCCCGAAGACACCGCCTTCGTCACGCCCAACGCCGACACGCCGTACACCTTCGCGGTGCTGGACCTGCGCGCCGAACCCGTGGTCATCACCGTGCCCGCCATGGAGCCGCGCCGCTACTTCGTGCTGCAGCTGATGGACCTGTACACCTACAACTTCGCCTACATCGGCAGCCGCAGCACGGGCAATGGCGGCGGCCGGTTCCTGGTGGCCGGCCCGCGCTGGAAGGGCAAGGCGCCGGCAGGCATCACCAAGGTAATCCGGTCGGAGACCGATCTGGTCAATCTGGTCGGGCGCACCCAGCTCTTTAATGCGGGCGACCTGCCCAACGTCAAGCGCATCCAGTCACGCTACAAGATCCAGACGCTGTCCGCCTACCGCAAGCAGCGCGCGCCGGAACCGGCGCCGGCGGTGGACTGGATAGCGCCCGAGCCGCCCGCGCAGATGCGCAGTTCGCTGGAGTTCTACAACCAGCTTGCCTTCCTGCTGCAGTTCGCGCCGACCCATTCTTCGGAACAATCATTGCGCGAACGCTTTGCCAGCATCGGCCTGGAACCCGGCCGGGAGTTCGACTTCAACAGCATGAACCCCGCGTTGCGCCGCGCCTTGCAGGAAGGCATGCACGACGGCCAGAACGATATCGACAAGAACCGCGAGGCCTTGAATGGCAAGACCGATCGACTCTTCGGGGACCGCAATACGCTGAAGAACGATTACCTCGCACGCGCCACCGGCACGCAGGTCGGCATCGGCGGCAACAGCCGCGAGGAAGCGCTCTATCCCGTGTTGGAAAACGACAGCACAGGCCAGCCGCTGGACGGCCGCAACAAATACACCTTGCGCTTCGCCCCGCGCAGCCTGCCGCCCGTCAACGCATTCTGGTCCATGACCATGTATCGCCTGCCCGAACAGCTGCTGGCGTCCAATCCGCTCAAGCGGTACCTGATCAATTCGTCCATGCTGCCGTCGCTCAAACGCGATCGCGATGGCGGCATCACGATCTACATCCAGTCGGAGTCGCCCGGCAAGGGCAAGGAGTCCAACTGGCTGCCCGCGCCGGCGGGGCCCTTCATGGTCACGTTGAGGTACTACTGGCCCAAGCCCGCGCTGCTGGAAGGCAAGTGGACTTCGCCGCAGATTGAACGGGCCAGACAGGCGCCGCAGGCGCGGTCCGCGCCTTCCCCGCTCCAGGTTCGACACTAGCGGCGGTCTGGGCTACAAGAAGGCCTCGCGCAGGCCGGCCATCGACGTCCGGCCGGGCGCAGTCGGGCAACCGACCACCCAGGGAGGCTCGCGCCGCATGAAGCGCAATTTCAATATTCACGACCTGCGCATTTTCTACGCGGTGGTCATGACCGGATCGACCCGGCAGGCCGCGCAGTCCATGCACCTGACGCAGCCGGCGGTCAGCCACGCGATATCCCGCCTGGAAGGCGCGACCGGCGTGCAGCTGTTTGACCGGTCCCACAAGACCTTGCGTCCGACCGAGGCCGGACAGTACCTGTACAGCGAGGCCAAGTTCGTGCTGGACGAGCTGGTCCGCATCGACGAGGCCCTGCACAGCATCGAACAATTCGGCGGGCGCGGCCTGCGCATCGCGTCTTCGCCCGCGCTGGCGCTGGGCTACGCGCCCGACGCGGTGCGGCGCTATCTGGACGCCAACGGCACCCGGCCTTTTTCCATCGACATCGAATCATCCGTGCAGGCCATCAGCGCGGTCGAAACCATGCGCGCGGACTTCGGCCTGGGCGCGGTGGAGCGCGACAGCGCCCGCCTGGCGTTCACGCCGTTTCTGCGCGCCGACGTCATGGCCATCGCGCATCGCGACCACCCCTTGGCTGGGCGCGACACCATCGCGGCGGCCGATATACCGCCAGACACCTATGTGAAGCCCTTGTGGTCCGACTATGTAGTGGCCCAGGGCGACATCGCGGACACGCTGTTGCTGAGTTCCGGCATGCGGGCGCACATGTCGCTGCTGCCCGGCACGGTGCGGGCGGTCCGGGGCATCAGCCTGGTCAATGCGCTCTCCGCCTGGGACATCGTGGCGGCCTATCCCGATCTGGTCGCCCGGCCCCTGGCGTCGCGGCAGTGGTTCGATTTCTACCTCATCACCCGCAAGGAAGAGCGCGGCCAGGACCTGGCCGAGCGGCTGCTGGACGCCCTGCGCGCCACGGCTCAGGACCGCCGCCAGGGCGTCTATGCGCATACGGTCCAGTTGCTGGAGTAGACGGCGGCCTTACTCCGCCGGCGGCTGCCAGGGCAGCGATTGCAGGTCGCCGTCTATGCTGATCGCCTGCCCGCTGATCATCGCTCCGAACGGGCTGGCCAGGAACAAAGCCATGTTGGCGATGTCGGCGGCCCGCACGAACTGCCGCAGGCTGACGCCGGCCAACTCCAGCCGGGTCTCTTCTTCCACGGTCAGGCCCATGTTCCGGGCACGCGCCTCGATCACGCGGTCGATCCGCGGCCCCGCCACCAGTCCGGGCAGCAGCGCGTTGACGCGGATGCCATGGCCGCCCAGTTCGACCGCGAGCGAACGCGTCAAGCCCACCACGCCCCATTTGGTCGCTGCGTAGGGCGTGCGCATGGGGATGCCCATGCGGCCCGCCACCGAACTGATGTTGATGATGCTGCCGCCGCCCGACGTACGCAGCGCCGGCAGCGCATGCCGCACCGTGTGGAATTGCGATGCCAGGTTGATGTCCAGCGTGGCGTCCAGTTCCTGCGGCTGGATGTCCGCGATCCCTGCCGTGGGGCCGGCGATGCCGGCGTTGTTGACCAGCACGTCCAGGCCGCCCAGCTGCGCCAGCGCTTCCTGCATATAGCGATCGATCTCTTCGCGCCGGCTCACGTCGGCGCGCGACCAGGGGTGAGGGCAGGCCGCCAGCGCCTGCCCATCCACATCGCAGACGTGCACCTTGGCGCCGCGGTCCGCGAATGCGGCGGCGATTGCCGCGCCGATACCGGCGGCGCCCGCGGTCACGATGACGCGCTTGCCGGACAGATCCACGGGCAACGCGGAAATGTCCCCCGGAACAACGTTCTTCATAGTCATGCCAGATCCTTGCCGTTACGGCTCAGGGCTTCATCAAACGGCAGGTCGATTCCGCCGGCGAGGTATAGACCTGATCGCCCGGCACGCGGGCCACCAGCTTGTAGTAGTCCCAGGGCGCCTTCGACTCCGACGGGCTCTTCACCTGCATCAGGAACATGTCGTGCACCATCAGGCCGTCGGCGCGGATCTTTCCGTCCTTCACGAAGAAGTCATTGACCGGATTCGCCTTCAGCCATTTCATGATGGTGTCGCCATCGGTGCTCTTGGTGGCTTCCACTGCCTTCAGATAGGTCGTGGCGGCGGAATAGTCGCCGGCTTGCAGCATCGACGGCTTTTTCTTCATGGCGGCTTCGAAGCGCGCGGCCCACTTGCGCGAGGCGTCGTCCTGGTCCCAGTACCAGGCCGTGGTCAGATACATGTTCTGCGCGGCTTGCAGTCCCAGCGCGTGCACGTCCGTAATCAATACCAGCAGGCCCGCGATCTTCATCTTGGGCGTCAGGCCGAATTCATTGGCTGCCTTGACGGCATTGCTGGTGTCGCTGGCCGAGTTCGCCAGCCCCAGCACCGATGCGCCGGATGCCTGCGCCTGCAGGATGAAGGAAGAGAAATCCGCCGCGTTCAGCGGGTGCCGGACCCGCCCCTTGACGTTGCCGCCGTCGGCCTGCACCACCGCTGAGGCATCGCGCTCCAGCGCGTGTCCGAAGGCGTGGTCCACCGTCAGGAAGTACCAGTCCTTGTTGCCTTCCTTCATCATCGCGCGGGCCGTGCCGCGCGCCAGCGAAACCGTGTCGTACACATAGTGCACGGTGTAGGGCGTGCATTGCGAATTCGTCAGCTCGGAGGCGCCCGCGCTCACCACGAAGAACGGCGTCTTCTTTTCTTCGGCCACTTTCGCCATCGCCAGCGCTGCCGCGGAATTGGCGCCCGCAATCAGCATGTTCACGCCCTTCTGGTCCAGCCATTCGCGCGCCCTGGACGAGGCGATGTCGGCCCGGTTCTGGTGGTCTGCCACCAGCACCTCGACCTTTTTCCCCGCCACCACGCCGCCCAGGTCCGCCACCGCCATTTTGATCGCCTCGGCTCCGCCCGGGCCGTCGGCATCCGCCGACAGGCCGGACATGTCGGTGATGAAGCCGATGCGGATCACGCCGTCGTCGGCCTGCGCCATGCCGGCCGTCCCCAACAGCGTCGCGAGCGCGGCTGCGCACAATGTCTTTTTCATGTCTGTCTCCCCACTGGATGGATCTGGTTCAGAACGCGACGTTGTCGCGGCCCTTCAATTGCAGCGTTTCGCGCGCCTCGTCGGGCGTGGCAACCTGTAGCGAAAGGTCTTCCAGGATGCGGCGGATGCGCCGCACCTGGTCCGCGTTCGAGTGCGCCAATTCTCCCGGCCCGTCCCAAAGCGAGTCCTCCAGGCCCACGCGCACGTTGCCGCCCAGGGTGGCCGCCATGGTCGCCAGCGGCGTCTGCTTGCGTCCGGCGGCCAGCACCGACCAGATGTAGTCGTCGCCGAACAGGCGGTCCGCGGTGCGCTTCATCATCATTACGTCTTCGGGATGCGTGCCGATGCCGCCGCGTATGCCGAACACGGACTGGATCAGGAAGGGCGGCTTGAGCAGCTTGCGGTCGACGAAATGCGCCGCCGTATACAGGTGCCCGATGTCGTAGCACTCGATCTCGAAGCGCGTGCCGTTGTCGCCGCACGAGGTCAGGATGCGCTCGATGTCCTTGAAGGTGTTCTTGAAGATCAGGTCATTGCTGCCTTCGAGATACGGACGTTCCCAGGCGTGCTTGAACTCCTTGAATCGCTCCAGCAGTTCATACATGCCGAAGTTCATCGAACCCATGTTCAGCGAGGCCACCTCGGGCTTGAATTGCAGCGCGGGCGCCATGCGGTCGGCAAGCGGCAGCACGGGCGAGCCGCCCGTGGTGATGTTGATCACCACGTCCGAAGCGTTCTTGATGCGGGGCAGGAACTGCGCATACAGCGCGGGGTCCTGGGTAGGCTGCCCGGTATCGGGCTGGCGCGCATGCAGATGCACGATGGCGGCGCCGGCCTTGGCCGCATCCAACGCGGACTGCGCGATCTCATCGGGCGTGACGGGCAGATGGGGCGACATTGACGGCGTATGGACCGATCCGGTGATGGCGCAGGTAATGATGACCTTGTTCCTGGACTTTTTCATGGGCCTCGGGCTGCGCGCTTGCGCATGCGTTCTTGATGGTTTTCATGGCCCCGGTTGTCTCCTCCGGGTGTGGGCCATTCTGTCCCACGCCCGCTGCCCGTGTCACCTGAACAGAAATAATCAATTGATAGGATTTCCGGTGCTGCGGTGCAGCGACGCTGGACGCCAGCGCTGCGCGCGAGCCCTGACAGGACTACAATTTGCCTATGCCGGAACGCCCGTTCCGACGGCCATCCGATCACGCAGAAGCCGCCTCCCATGCTTGATATCCAGACCCTCCGCCCGCTGCGGGCCATGCAGCCCGGGCGCGGCCAGATCCGCCTGATGCAGGTGCCGGCATGAGCTACGTCCTGGCAGTGGATCTGGGTGGCACGCGCTTTCGCGCCGCGTTGGTGGACGATCGCGGCGGCATCGCGCATTCGTGCTTCATCGAAAGTCCGGCGCGTGCCAGCCCCGCCGCTCATCCTGGCTGGGACGAGATCGACGCCGATGCCTGGTGGAACGGGCTGCAAGCCCTGACCGATGCGCTGGCGGCGCAGGCGGACGCCGCTTTCAGTGCGGTAGAGGCCATCGCGATCTGCGGCGTCACGCGCACGCAGGTCTTCATCGATGCGCACGGCGCTGCCATCCGGCCGGCGATCACCTGGCGCGATACGCGCGCGGCGGCGGACGTGGGCGCGTGGCTCGCGTCCATGCCGTCCTCCCATCCCGAGCATGGACAGATCAACGCCTTCCATCCCTGGGCGCGCGTGGCCTGGCTGTTGCACGCAGAGCCAGAGCACGCGGCGCGGGTGCGGCTGGTGCTGGAACCCAAGGATTATCTGAATTTCCGCCTGACCGGACGCACCGTGAGCGACACCGTGTCGATGGCGCGCCTGGCGGCGGCCGCCACGGCCGGACCGGACTGTGCCGACCTGCTGACGGCGGTGGGGGCCAATCCGGCCTGGGTACCGCGCCTGCTCGATCCGCTGGAGGTCGTAGGCGTCGTGCAAAAGGGTCTATCGGGCGCGTTGGCGCGTCTGTCGGGACGTCCTGTCGTGGCTTGCGCCAACGACACCTGGGCGGCCGTGGCCGGCCTGGGCGCACTGCGGCCGGGTTACGCCTACAACATCTCCGGCACCACCGAAGTTTTCGGCGCCGTGGGCGCCGAGCCGGTGCAGGCGCAAGGCCTGATGACGGTGGACTGGGGCGGCGGACATCATCAGATTGGCGGGCCAGGCCAGAATGGCGCGGATACGGTGGCGTGGCTCTTGCCGCTGCTGGGCCGCCTGGGCGACGAAGGCATGGCCGGGGTGGGCGAGGCCATGGACGCCTTGCTCGATGCGCCGCGCGATCCGCAACCGGCGCTGTTCCTGCCCTATCTGCAAGGCGAACGGGTGCCGTATTGGGATCCGCACCTGCGCGGCGCCTTCCTGGGCTTGAACCGTCGCCACGGCCCCGGCGACTTGGCCTGGGCCGTGCTGGAAGGCGTGGCCTTTCTCAACCGCATCGTGCTGGAGCGCGCCGAAAGCGCGCTGGGCAGTCCCGTGGAAGAAATCCGCTTCGGCGGCGGCGCGGCGTCCAATGCCCAGTGGTGCCAGGTCAAGGCCGATATCTGCGAACGCGCTCTGGTGGTCGGCCAGGCCGAACAGCCCGGCGTGCTGGGCGCGGCGGTCGCCGCCTGGACGGGCCTGGGACGCTACGGCAGCTTCGCGGCCGCCCAGGACGCGCTGGTGCGCGTGGCGCAACGCTATGAACCCCAGGCCGAGCGGGCGCACGCCTATCGCCGCATGTACCGCCAGTTCCGCGCCGCGGAAGCCGCGCTGGCGCCAGTATCGCGCGCGCTGGCCGGCATCGACATGGGCTGATGGCCCAGGTATAAACTACCTCGCCATCAGCGGGGCGCAGCGACGCGCCCACATAACAAGCAAAACGCAGCAAGGGTTGAGTCGATGCGCGGCATCCTGGAAAAGTACGGCACGGCAATCGCGGGATTGGTCCTGGTGGTTTTCTTCGCGTTGGCAGCCCCGAATTTCGCGGCGCCCAATAATCTTCTGAACATCGCCAAGGAAACCAGCTTCCTGGCCATCATTGCCATCGGCTTCACGCTGGCGCTGGTCACGGCCGAACTGGACCTGTCGGTGGCCGACGTCGCCAGCCTCGCGGCGGTCGTCACGGGCGCCCTGGTGCATACCGGCCAGCCGGTGCTCCTGGCCATAGGCGCGGGCCTGGGCGTAGGCCTGCTGTGCGGCCTCGTGAACGGCATCGCCGTCACGCGGCTGCGCGTGCCCTCGCTGATCGCGACGCTGGGCATGGCAGCCATGGCGCGCGGTTTCGCCTTCATGCTGACCGACGGCGTGTCCTATGTGGGCCGTTGGCCCGCCGCCTTCACCGACCTGGCGCGCGGCAAGCCCTTCGGCATTCCTGCCCTGGTGCTGTGGATGCTGGGCGCCGTGCTGCTGGCGTTCTTCCTGGTGAAATGGACCCGCACCGGGGCCCGCATGACCGCCACCGGCGAGGCCGGCGAATCCGCGCGGCTGGCCGGCATCAACATACGTGCCATGAAAAGCATAGGCCTGGCGCTTTCAGGCCTGTGCGCGGGGCTGGCGGCCGTGCTGCTCACGTCCAGCCTGTCTTCGGCCGCGCCGAATATGGCCGGCGACTACTTCCTGTACGCCATCGCCGCGGTGCTGCTGGGCATGACCATGTTCAACCCCGGCCATGCCAACATACCCGGCACGCTGGTCGCCGCGCTGATCCTCAAGGTGCTGGGCAACGGCCTGGTCCTCATGGGTGCGCCGTATTACGTGCAGGACATCGTTTTGGGCTTCATCATCATCGCGTCCGTCGCGGTGTCATCGGCCGTGCTGAAGAAAGCGGCCTTCAAATTCTGATCGGAAGGGGAAGAGAACCATGCGTAAATCCTTGATGCGCAATCTGCTGTTGGCCGCGTTTTCGGTGCCGGCCCTGGCCATGGGCGCGGCGGCGCACGCCTTCGACGTGGGCATCGTCGCGTTCCAGATGTCTTCGGAAACCCACGCGCGCGTCGCCAACGCCGCTGCCGAAGCCGCCCGCTCCAAGGGCTGGACCGTGACCCAGCTGAACGCCGAAGGCTCGCTGCCCAAGCTGGCCGAACAGCTCGACACCCTGGTCAACAAGAAGGTCGACGCCATCGTCATCGCCATGGGCAAGCCCGTGGAAACCGACGCGCAGCTGCAGGCCGCCAAGGAGAAGGGCATACCCGTCGTCGGCGTGATGTCCGGCGCCAGCCCCCACATGCTGTTCGACGTCGAGGTCAACGAATACGCCACTGGCGCCCAGTCCGTCCTCTATATGCTGGGCAAGATGGGCTACCAGGGCAACATTCTGTCCGCCCGCTTCGACGGCAACTCCGGCACCCGCATCCGCGGCAAGATGCTGGACGCCGTCCTGACCGAGAACACCGCCGTCAAGGACCTGGCCAAGTTCAGCATGGCCCGCACCCAGAGCTGGCGCGACGATGTGCGCAACGGCATGCAGGCGCTGCTGCTGCGCCATCAGGGCCAGTTCAAGGGTATCTGGGCCTCGTTCGACGGCCAGGCCTATGTCATCGACGATCTGCTGCAGGCCCAGGGCATGAAAAAGGGCGACATCACGCTCGTGTCCGTCGACGGCAGCCCGGAGACCTACCGCCGCATCGCCGATCCCAACAGTCTCATCACAGCGACCATGATGATTCCCTTCGAGCAGATGGGCACCAAGGCCATCTACGCCATCGACCGGATCGTCGTAAAGAAGGAACCCAGGGAAAGCATCGCCGCCGGGCCCTACCTCTTCATGGACTCCGTCCTGGTCGACGCCAGCAATGTCCAGAAATTCCTGCAACCCGCCAAGTAAGAGCCAAGAGCCATGACCGCCGCGTTGTCGCTACGCCAGATCAAGAAGTCGTATGGCGCCGTCGAAGCCCTGAGGGGCGTGGACCTGGACGTGCCCCAGGGCAAGGTCATGGCCATCTGCGGAGACAACGGCGCGGGCAAGTCCACGCTCATCCGCATCATCTCAGGCGCGCAGGAACCCAGCGCCGGCGCGATGAGCCTGAACGGGCAGCAGGTCGCGTTCGGATCGCCCCACGACGCCCTGGTGCAAGGCATCGCCACCATCTACCAGGATCTGGCGCTGGCTCCGCGCTTGTCGATCTGGGAAAACATCTTCATGGGCGCCGAACTGGTGCGGCGCGTGGGGCCGCTCAGCATCCTGGATAAACGCCGCATGGCCGAGGATGCGCGCGGCTACCTGCAACGCCTGTCCGTGCCCATCGATGACATGGACCGGCCCGTGGAGCGCATGTCCGGCGGCCAGCGCCAGGCCGTCGCCATCGCCCGCGCCCTGCGCTGGGACGCCCGCGTCGTCATCATGGATGAACCCACCGCCGCGCTGGGCGTCAAGGAAACGGCGCTGGTGCTGAACCTGGTGCGCAAGCTGCGCGAAGAGGGCCGCACTGTGATCCTCATCAGCCACAACATGGCCGACGTGGTGGCGCTGGCGGACAGGGTGGCGATCCTGAAGAGCGGAACCAAGGTCATCGAGCGCGACGTGGCCGGGCTGGATGCGGACGCGTTGGCGCATATGGTGATGACGGGCAAAGAGTAAGGCCGCGCTTGGCCCCAGCGGCCATGCGAATGAAAAAGGCCGCCGCCAGCGATAGACCCGGCGGCGGCTTTTTTTTCATGTGGCGGCAGAGTCAGATCGGCGCTTCATCCGCGTTATAGCTGAACAGCCATTCATAGCGTTCACGCACGCGCGTTTCGTTCCACTCGCGGTCCACGTAGTCGGCGGCGCCTTGCGCGTGTGCCAGTGCCGGATTGTGGAAGCGCCGAGCGTTCTCGGCCGAACCGCGCACCACGCGAGATGCCCGTTCCACGCGCGCCGCTTCGTAGCGTTTGAATGCCTGGGGAACATCGTCCGGCTGCGCCTCCAATGCGCGCGCCAGTACATAGCCGTCCTCGATCGCCATTGCCGCGCCCGAGGCCAGCATGGGCAGCGTCGGATGGCAGGCGTCTCCCAGCAGGGTCACGCGGCCCTGCGACCACTCAGGCAGCGGTTCGCGCAGCATCAGCGCCCATTTGTAGGGTTCGTCCAGCGCCTGGATCAGTGTCTGCACATCCTCATGCCAGCCCGCGAAATCCCGAGCGCATTCCGCTACGCTACCGCGCTCGGTCCAGGACTCCACCTGCCAATCGTCGCGTTCCAGGATGCCCACGAAGTTCACCAGTTTTCCCTGCCGCAGCGGATAGTGGATGACGTGGGCGCCCGGGCCTACCCAGTTGCAGGCATAGGGCTCGCGCAGATGCGCGGGCAACTTTTCGGCCGGGATCACGCCGCGCCAGGCGACGGTACCAGAAAACGCCGCCGCGTCCGCGCCGAACAGCGCGGCGCGCACGCGCGAGTGCACGCCGTCGGCGCCGATGAGCGCCGCGCCTTCGATTTTTTCGCCCGACTCCAGTACGGCGGTGACGCCTGTGTCGTCCTGCGTGAACCTGGTGACCTTGGCGCCCAGCGTGATGGCTCGCGGGTCATTGGCCTGCACCGCCTGCGCCAGAATCCGGTGCAGGTCGGCGCGATAGATCGTCAGGTACGGATAACCATAGCGGGCCACCGATTCCGCACCCAGGTCGAACAGTGGCCAGGTTCGTCCGCTGGACCACAAGCGGATACGCTTTCCGGCCGTTGGGCGTGCGACCTCCGTCAGGGCGTGTTCCAGACCCAGTTGATACAGCACGCGGTTGGCGTTGGCGCTAAGTTGGATGCCCGCGCCGACTTCGCGCAGCTCCTGTGCCTGCTCCAGCACGCGCACGCGCAAGCCGCGCCGCTGCAGGGCCAGCGCGGCGGTCAGGCCGCCCAGGCCCGCGCCGGCGATGAGATATAGGGGGGAGGCGTTGTGAGACATATGTTGCGGGGGTGTGGGTTAGTCAGGCTTGATGCCGGCTTGCTTGACGACCTGGGTCCATTTGTCCAGGTCCGTGCGGATTGATTGCGCGAATTGCTCCGGCGTATCGCCCACAGGCTCCAGGCCCAGGTCGGCCAGCTGGCGCTTGACCTCGGGATCGCGCGCTGCGGCGGCCAGCGCCTTGGTCAGGCGCTCGATGACGGGCTGCGGCGTGTGGGCGGGCGCCATGAGACCGAACCAGGAATAGGCTTCGAAAGGTTTGCCCAGCACTTCAGCCACGGTGGGAACGTTGGGCAGTTGCGGGTAGCGCTGCGCGCCGGTAACGGCATAGGCGCGCAGCTTCTGCGCCGCGATCTGCGGATACAGCAGAGTCACCGTGTCGAACAACAGATCAACTTGACCGCCCAGCACGTCGCTGAGCGCCGGCGCCCCGCCGCGGTAAGGAATGTGCAGAATGTCCACGTTCGCGCTGCGATCGAACAGTTCGGCCGTGAGATGGCCGACCGAACCCGTGCCGGCCGAGGCCACCGTCAGCGGCTGGCGCCGAGCAAGGTCGAGCAGCGCCTTGAGGTCAGCACTGGGCAGGGCGGGTCGGCTCACCAGGATTAGCGGGCCGCGCACCGCCATGCCGATAGGGGTGAAGGAGGCGATGGGGTCATAGTCCAGCTTGGGATAGAGCGCAGGCGCCACCACCATGCTGCTGGTGCCGCCCCATAGCAGCGTGTAGCCGTCAGGCTGTTCGCGCGTTACCGACGTGGTGCCCACCGAGCCGCCCGCGCCTGCACGGTTCTCCACGATGACCGGTTGGCCCAGCTGTTCGGCCATGGTCTTGCTGAAGAGGCGCGCGCTCGTGTCGGTCGGGCCACCGGGCGGAAATGGCACCACTAGCCGGATCGGCTTCTCGGGGAAGTCCGCAGCCTGGACGGCGGGCGCCGGCGCAAGGGCCGCGCACGCGATGGCGAATGCCGAGGCAATTCGCAGGGGGAATCGGAACATGCTTGTCTCCTGTAGGCGCATTTGCGCTTTTGTTCTGGGCCCATCCGGACGGAAGGCAGCGCATTTCGCAATTGCAACGCAAACAGATAAACAAGTAAAACTGCGTTATCTTGTCTATTAACAAAGAAGTTTTATTAATTATCTGGTAGTCCACGCGTGAATTTCTCCCTGCGCCAACTGCGCGGCTTCCTTGCCGTAGCCGAACATGCCAGCTTCACCAAGGCCGCGGCCCAACTGCACCTGACGCAGGCCGGCCTGAGCGCCATGGTGCGCGAATTCGAACAGAGCATAGGCAGCCGCCTGTTCGAACGCAGCACCCGCGCCGTGTTGCTCACCGATGCGGGACGAACGCTCCTGCCCGTCGCCCAGCGCATGGTCGATGAACTGGGCGGCACGCTGCGTCAACTGGCCGCCGCCAGTACGCCGCAGGCGCGCGTGCTGCGCGTGGGCGTCACCCCGCTCATCGCCAGCAGCATCCTGCCGCAGGTGCTGCGCGCCTGCTCGGCAGCACAGCCGGAATGGCGTGTCGAAGTGGCCGACATGGACCGCAGCCTGATCCAACAGGGTGTCGAAGACGGAACCCTGGACGCCGGTTTCGGCGCCTTCTTCCAGAAGGCGGCTGGCCTGCGCCGCCGCGGGTTGTTCCCCGCCGAACTGGTGCTGGCGCAATCGGCCGAACATGCCGCCCGGACCCGCCGCGCTCCCTTGCCCTGGCAGCGGCTCGATCCCGCCAGTCTCATCGTGCTGCCTTCCAGCAACCCCATCCAGCAACTGATAGACCGGCACGTTCCTCGCATGCCCGATGTCGCGAACCTCCCGCCGCGCCGCGTCTACAGCCACCTGGAAACTATCCTGGCCATGGTCGAGTCCGGGCTGGGCCAAGCCGTCGTACCCTCGTTTGCCGCCTTGACCGGCACGCGCTGGCGCGTGCAGCTCCGGGCCCTTACGCCCCGCGTCGCGCTGGACTACGCCATCGTCACCCGCAGTGGCCGCCGTGACAGCGCCGGATTGACCGCGTTCGTGGACTGCCTGAGAGCGGCGGCCCAGATGCGCGAGCCATAAAGAAAGCCGCCGCCAGTTGCCTGGCGGCGGCTTTCTTTGAGACTGCTGCTGGACTTAGTCCTTGCGGCTGGTCACTTCAACCAGGTGGTAGCCGAACTGGGTCTTCACCGGACCCTGGACCTCGCCGACCGGGGCGCTGAACACCACGGTGTCGAATTCCTTGACCATCTGGCCCGGACCGAACGTACCCAGGTTGCCGCCGTCGCGCGAGGACGGGCAGCTGGAGTTTTCCTTGGCCAGCTGAGCGAAGTCGGCGCCGTTCTCGATGGCGGTCTTCAGTTCGTTGGCCTTGGCTTCGGTGGAGACGAGGATGTGGCGGGCGGAGGCTTGTGCCATTTGGGGCTCCTTGCGGACTTGAATTGGGGAGGGGGAGAGTAACGCATTCAGCGGACTGGCGCTGGCTAGGCTAGGGTAACTCGCGGATGATGAACCACTGACGACTGTTGTGTATCCCTTCAATACAAGACGTCCGGGGGCCAGCGTTCCGGAAATTTTGTCACATATCGATCGGCCACTTTGGCCTATGAATATGCTTATACGGCAGGTTCCTCTGGTCCAGCGTCGCCGACCCCGGCGCATCCGCAAAGATCACATGCCGCGCTACTTTCGAGAACGACGCCTGGAAGTGCTGCGCCGACTTCACTACGATCAGCGCCTTCTCCTCCAGCCGGCACCCCAACTGCGTGAACACATCGATATCCATGGCCTGGGCCCGCACCGTGATCAGCACGATCTCGATACCATCTGCTTCGACCAGGGCGGAATTCCCCACGACAGCCGGCGATCCGGACAAGCCCGTCATGACCATGTCCGGCGTCAGCGCCTTGACCGTGCACATCAAGTCCAGCGGTTCCCCGGACAAGGGGCTGATCTTGCCCCCGATGCGCAAGGGCAAGCGCGCGCCGACGCCAGCGCTGAAAGCGATGCGGACGGCGATGGGATCCCACATGGGGCCTATCGCCGCATTGCGCACGCCCCGTTGCAGCAGGCGGCGCAGCAGGAAGGTGGAGTCGCCCGCACCCCCGCCGCCGGGATTGTCAGCGGCATCGGCAATGACGACAGGCGTTGCGCCATATGCCAGAGCCTGGTCGATGGCTTCGTCCGGTTTGGGGTAGATGGGCGTCAACACTTCGCGCATGCCTATGAGCTCGTCGGCCAGGCGCCGCGCAAGCTCCTGGGCGGCTTGGGCATTGCCGTCGGCATAGACCAGCAGCTTCGTCCCCATGTCGGGTACGTCGCCCCAGGCGAAGCTGTGCACCACGGAAATGGAGAGTATGCCGTCGCTGCCTTCCAGCGCGCTGATGCGGTCGATATAGCTGCGCGCCGGTTCCTGTGGCGTGCGGATGGTGACGACCATCTCGCAGTCGGCCACGGCGGCAACCGGGGCGATGCGCCGATCGACGATTGCCGCGCAGAAGTCCACCAGTTCCAGCGCGCGTTCGCGGATGTCGGTGTGGGGATATTCCTTGTAGGCGACCAGCATGTCGGCGTTGGCGACCATGGCGTCCGACAGATGGCAATGCGGATCCAGCTCCGCGCCGACGACGACCTCGGGGCCGACGATGCCGCGGACGCGCGCCAGCAGATCGCCTTCGCAGTCTTCGTAGCCGTCGGCCACCATGGCTCCATGCAGGCCCAGCACCACCATGTCGACGGGCAAGGCCTGTCGCAGGTCGCGCAGCAGTTCATCGCGCAAAGTCTCGTAGGCATGGCGCGTGGTAATGCCGCCGGGTTGGGCGCCGGCGGCCATGCCTTCGATCACGGTCCAGCCGTGTTGCGCGCCGCGCTGGCGCGCTGCCCACAGAGGTCCGCTGAAGATGGTCATCTCGGGAGGATGGGTGCCTGCGGGGTAGTAGCCCCGGTCGGCAAAATCATCCAGCGAGGTGGGCAGCGGAGCGAACGTATTGGTTTCCGTGGACAGCGAACCGGTGAAAACGCGCATGGTACGAGTGCTTAGTCCGCGGTGGCGCCAGAGGCCTTGACGACGTCGGCGTACTTGGCGATTTCGGAAGCGACGTGCTGGCGCAGTTCTTCCGTCGTGCCGCCGCCGGGCGTGGCGACCATGCCGGCGAGCTTCTCCTGGATTTCCTTCTCTGCCAGGATCGCGTTGACTTCCTTGTTCAGCTTTTCCACGATGTCGGCGGGGGTGCCGGCAGGCGTGAACAGCGCGTACCAGGACGTCATCTCGTAACCCTTGACGGTGGCGTCGATGGTGGGGATCTCGGGCGCAAAGGGCTGGACGGTAGCGCTGGTGACGCCCAGTGCGCGCAGCTTGCCGCCCTGGATGAGCTGCATGACCGAAGGCGCGGTGTCGAACATCACCTGGATGCGGCCAGCCATCAGGTCGGTGAGGGCGGGCGCACTGCCCTTGTACTGCACGTGTTCCATTTCCACGCCCGTCATCATCTTGAACAGTTCAGCCGACAGGCGGGTCGACGAGCCTGCGCCGGACGAGGCGAAGAAAATGTTCTTGGGGTTGGCCTTGGCGTAGGTGATGAACTCCTGCACCGTCTTGGCCGGCACGGTGTTGTTCACCACCATGATGTTGGGAAAGCGCGTCAGCAGCGCCACCGGCGCGAAGTCCTTCTGGAAGTCGAAGGACAGTTCCTTGTACAGCGACACGTTGATGGTGCTGGCGTTCGAGCCCAGCAGGATGGTGTAGCCGTCGTTGGGCGAGCGCGCCACGGTCGCGGCGGCGATGTTGCTGGCGGCGCCGGGACGGTTCTCGACCACGAAGGTCTGGCCCAGCTTGTCCGACAGGCGGCCGGCGATCAGCCGCGCCACGGCGTCGGACGAGCCGCCCGGCGCGTAGCCGACCACGACCTTGACGGGCTTGCTCGGGTAGGCAGCTTCCGGCGAGGCGAAAGCTGCCTGTTGACTGAATACGCTCAGGGTTGCGGCAGCGAGGATCGAAGCGAAGAGTTTCATGCTTAAAGGCTCGAAATGGGCGTTACCTCGCATTGCCGCCGCCGCTGGCTTCCAGCTTGCGGCTCGCAACCGAGCGGATTTGAAAGTACGCGCATTATTCGCAATCGCAGGCCTGTAAATCAATGTAAGCTGCGAGGGAGTTTGTTGCCAAAAAGGCAACGATTTAGAGAAATCGTAGAAAAAGGGGACAAGCATGGACGGAGGACTGAGCGCGCGGCGCCTGCAATACTTCTTCGAGGCGGTGACGACCGGATCGGTGCGCGGCGCCGCCGAGCGCCTGGGGGTGGAGCCTTCCATCGTCAGCCGTCAGATCCAGTTGCTGGAGACGGAGCTGGGCGTGGCGCTGCTGGAGCGCAAGGGCCGGGGCATCGTGCCCACCGACATGGCCTCGATTGTGATGGACCACTGCCGCGACCGGCAGGCTAGCGAGCAGGCCTTGCGGGCCCGGCTGGACGAGGTCAATGGTTTGCAACGCGGCGATATCCAGATCGTCACCAGCGAGGGCTTCGTCGATATCCTGATGAGCGGCGTGGTGGATGAATTCTGCCGGCAGCATCCTGGCGTGCGGGTTTCGCTGAAAGTGGCCGGCGCTTCCGACGCGGTGCGCGCCGTGGTGCACGACGACGCCCATATTGGCGTGGTGTTCGGCGCGCCGGCGGACCCCGGCATACGCGTGGTTCACACGCGCAACCATCCGCTGTGCGTGATCGCGTGGCCGGATCATCCGCTGGCGCGGCAGCGCAAGCGGCCGACGCTGAAGGACGTGGCGCGCTATCCGATTGCGCTGATGGGGCCGGGCTTCGGCTTGCGCCAGCTGATCGAGATGGCGGAACTATCGGAGAACATCGTGCTGTCGCCCAGCTTCATCGCCAACTCGGTGGTGACGCTCAAGCGCTATGTGGAAAGCCGCCTGGGGCTGACCTTCACGTCGGCGAACTCGGTGGTGAAGGAGGTGGCTCGGGGTGAGTTGGTGGCGCTGCGCACCACCAATCCCATCTTCGAGGCGGCGCAGACGCGCTTGATCGTGCGGGCGAATCGGCCGTTGACCAGCGCGGCTAGAGGCATGCTGGAAAGAATCCAGGCATCGCCGCTGTTCCACGGCGCGAAGCCGTAGCGGGCGATGCCTGGCGTGGTCCTGCTGTGACTTTAACGCACCGGCCAGCCGTACATCAGCCCGCCATCGCGGTACGAAGCGTTCAGGCCGCGCGGCAGCTTCAGCGGGCTGCTGGGGCCGAGGTTCTTCTCGAAGCTCTCGCCGTAGTTGCCGATGTTCTTGATGATGTTGTAGGCCCACTTGTCGTCCACGCCCAGGTTCTTGCCCATGCCCGGCGTCACGCCCAGGAGGCGCTGCACGTTGGGGTTGGTGCTCTTGAGCATTTCGTCGACGTTCTTGGACGTGATGCCGTATTCCTCGGCTTCCAGCATGGCGAACATGGTCCAGCGCACGACGTTGAACCATTGTTCGTCGCCTTGGCGGACCATGGGGCCCAGCGGCTCCTTGGAGAAGTTCTCCGGCAGGATGTCGTACTTTTCCGGGTTCTCCAGGTTGCTGCGCGCCGCGGCCAGCTGCGACTTGTCGCCGGTGAAGGCGTCGCAACGGCCCACTGCGAAAGCGCGGATGATCTCGTCCAGGCGCTCGACGACCACGGGCTTGAAGACGATGTTCTGCGAGCGGAACCAGTCGGCCAGGTTCAGTTCGGTGGTGGTGCCGGGCTGCACGCAGACCGTGGCGCCGTCCAGCTCCTTGGCGCTTTTCACGTTCAGGGACTTGTTCACCATGATGCCCTGGCTGTCGTAGTAGTTCACGCCCACGCCGATCAGGCCCAGCGTGGTGTCGCGGGTCAGCGAGAGCGTGGTGTTGCGGGGCAGCACGTCGACTTCGCCGGACTGCAGTGCGGTGAAGCGTTGCAGCGCGCTGACCGCCATGATCTTGGCCTTGGAGGCGTCGCCGAACATGGTGATGGCCAGTGCGCGGCACAGGTCCACGTCCAGGCCGATCCAGCCGCCCTTGCTGTCGTTCACCGAGAAGCCGGCGACGCCGGTGGACACGCCGCATTGGACGAAGCCCTTGTTCTTGACCGCCTCGAAAGTCGCGCCGGCGTGGGCGGTCAAGGACGAAATGAGTAAGGCGGTGCCTGCCGCGGCCAGTTTGAGTGCTTTCATGGGTGTCTCCGCGCCATCCGGCGCATTTGTAGCGATCAGCCGAAGGCTGAGGTGCGGCGAATGGTAGCCAGCGGGCCGGAGCGGGAGTATCAGGGAATTCCCGTTAAATCCATGAGGCGGAATTTACGCGTCGCGAGCCGCCGGGAATAGCGCGGCATGCACGGCTTCAGGAGTGAAAGGCGCTTCGTAGAAGCGCAGCCCCGTCGCGTCGAATAGCGCATTGGCAATCGCCGCGGGGCCGGGAACCGACGCGGATTCGCCGGCGCCCATGGGCGGCTCGTCCTGGCGCGGCATCAGCAGCACGTCGATGGCAGGCAGGTTCTTGAAGCCGATGATGGGGTATCCGCCCCATTCCCGGCAGGCCACGCCGGCGTCGTCGAAAACGACCTTCTCCAACAGGCTGCGGCTTAGCGTCTGATTGACGTTGCCATGGATCTGGTGGCGGACGCCGTCGGGATTGACGACCATGCCGGTATCCTGGCCGACGACGATGCGCTCGACGTCGATGCGCCCGCTTGCCGGATCCACGCTCAGGTCGATGACCCATGCGGCCCAGGCGGCGCCGAAACCGGGGAACTTGCTATGCACGTAGCGCGCATAGGCGACGCCCCGGCCATGCAAGCGGCCATCGGCGCCGGGGCGGCCCCGGCTGCCTGGCGTCATCGGGCGCCACTGCGCGCGGGCGGCCGTGGCTTGCAGCAACGCGATGGCGCGCTGATCCTCCAGATGGCGCAGTCGGTACTCGACAGGATCAGCGCCGGCCGCGTGCGCCAGTTCGTCGATCATGCACTCATGGGCAAAGGAGTTGGGCAGGGCCGACACCCCGCGCAACCACGATGCGCGTACCAGCGGCGCCATGTCGTGGCAGACGATGCGCCGGTTGGGATAACGATAGGGCGGCGCGGCCGTGCGGTCGCCCATTTCGAGCGTGCGAGGTTCGGCGGGAATGGCGCCAGTCAGCAGCAGGGCTAGCAATGGCGCGTCGTTGGAGGGGTAGCGGACGCCGAAGTCATAGGCCAGCAGTTCGCCGTCGGCATCGATCGCGGCGCTCACGTCCATCAATTGGCCTGTGCCCTTGGGTTCCCACTGATGTTCCTGTTCGCGCGTGAGCTGTACGCGGACCGGGGCGCCGACGGCGATCGACAGCAGCGCTGCGTCGGCGCAGACGTCGTCCGCGCAGTTGCGGCCATAGCAGCCCGCGGCCTCCAGGCGGATCAGGTCTATCCGATCCTCGCCCAGCTTGAGCAAGCGGTTCAAGTCGGCGCGCAGCATGTGGGGATTCTGCGTGCCGGTCCAGACCGTCAGGCGGCCGCCGCTGAAGTCGGCGACAGCGCAAGACGGGCCGATGGAGGCATGCATTTGATAGGGCCAGACATAGCTGCGGCGCAGATGCGTGGCGGCGCGGGCGCAGGCCGTATCGATGTCGCCTTCCTCGATCAGCGGCCGGGCGGTCGATGGATTGGCGCGGATGGCTTGCTCGAGATCATCCAGGCGCGGCGCGGGCGGAACAGGCTTCCAGCGTACTTTCAGCGCACGCATGGCGGCGATCGCCTGTTCCTCGCGATCCGCGACCACGCCGATGAAATCACCCTGCGCCACCACCTGCACGTTGCCCGGCAGGTGGGCGACGGAGTCGCGGTCCAGATCGGCCAGGCAACGGCCGATGAAGCTGCCGGCGTCACGCCCCGGATGGGGAGGGCGGATCACGCGGCCATGGCGCATGCCGGGCACGCGCACGTCGTGCACGAAGCTGAGTTCGCCGGTGGCCTTGGCGGGAATGTCGACGCGGGCGACGCCCTGTCCCACGATCTTGTATTCGTGGGCGGGCTTGAGGCGGACCTCCTGGTCAGGGGGCGCCAGGAGCAGCCGTATGTGCTGGCCGCGCAGCAGCTGTCCATAGTGCAGCTGCCGCGGGTCGTTGGCGTCGGCGGGCCGGATGACGCCCTCGCGCACCCGCAAGGCATCGCGCGGGATGTCCCATTGCCGAGCCGCGAGCATCAGCAGATGTTCGCGGGCCTGGGCCGCGGCGCGTCGCAGCGGTACCGCCGATATCTGGATGCTGGCGCTGGCGATGGTGGGCCCCTGGTTCGGAGCGGCATTGGTGTGCCCCAGCACCATCTCCAGGCGCGACAAGGGAACCTCGAGTTCTTCCGCGACGATCTGGGCCAACGAAGTGCGGATGCCGGTGCCCAGGTCCACGTGGCCGTTGAAGGCGAGCACGCGCCAGCCGGCGGACGCGGTGTCCTGGGATGGCTGGCCGCTGTCGCCCAGCAACGCAATGAAGATCTCCGGCGTAGCCTGGACATAGTCCGACGCGACACCGGGCTGGCCGGGCGCGGGGCGCGGCGGGGCCGTGGGTTCGCGCACGACCAGCAAGGCGTCGGTATGGGCGAGCAGCGCGCCAGGCATTTCTTCAGGTTGAGGCAGGTTCATGGGGCTGACAGAGTCCGGGCCGGTGGATGATTATGCCGGCATTACCGGACGCCAAGGGCTGGGCCGCCGTTCATGGCCGCGTGTCGGTTATCGCCTGGTCCATGGGCATGACGGCGGCGTACTTCTGCGCCATGTCGAACAGGTTGGCCTCGTGCGGCCCCAGCGCGCGGTCGCCGCAGCAATCGGACACGACCAGCGGCCGGAACCCCGCCTGCATGGCGTCCACCACGCTGGCCCGCACGCAGCCGCTGGTGACGCAGCCCGCAACCAGCAGGGTCTGAACGCCGCGCTGCGCCAGCCATGGCGCCAGCATGGTGCCGAAGAAGGCGGACGGGGTGCTCTTGCGCACCATATACTCGCCGGCGGCGGGGGCCAGTTCCGGCACGATGGCGCTGTTGTGGCTGTGTTCTTTCAGCGCCAGCATGGCCGGTACCTTCAGGCAGAAGATATTGCTGTCGGCATCGTCGTCCGAGAACACGATGCGGCTGTGCGCTACCGGCCAGCCTTGCGCGCGGGCGTGGGCCAACAGATGGCGCGTCTGCGAGATGGCTTCGGGGATGTTGCCGCCGCCCAGAACGGCCGGGTCGGCGAAGCCGTTGACGAAGTCGATGATCAGCAGCCCATAGGGGGCTTTGAGCGGCAGCGGAGTGCCGAAACCCTGCCGCGCATAAGCGGAGATGTCGCCGGCTGTGTCATCGATGCGGGCGGGTTGCTGGGGCGCGTTCATTTGAGCTCTCCTCGGCGCGCAGCGCGGGCCAGTCCCGGTGCATCCTGCACGACTCCGTTAATTACGACTGGCTGGCCGTCCAGGGCGACGCTGCAGCGGCGCATCGGGATGTCGATGTGGCAGGCGGTAGTGCGGCTGCCGCCAGCTTCGTTGTTGGGGCCCATGGACCACAGGAAATTGCCTTCGAAGGCGCGGGCGTCCATGCCGATATGGGCTTCCTTGTTGTAGTGGGCCAGCATGGACCACTGGGCGCGCGGCTGCAGGCCCCAGCCTATGTGGGATACGGCATAGGCCTCGGGATCTTCATACGCGGCCATGTATTCCTTGAGAATGTCGGCCTGCAGCCCGCCATTGATGCGGGTGACGTAGCCATTTTCGACCACGAGCTCGATCGGATCGGTCACGTAATCCTTCATAGGCAGCAGGATGTCTCCGCGGTCCAGTACTACGCGGCCTTGGCTATGGCCCTCGTTGGGCCAGGTCAGCACGAAGCCGCTGGGCCAATGATCCCAACGGCCGGGCTGATCCACGAAACCATATTCGGAAATGGCGGGGAAGTCGCCCAACTGGCAGCGCAGATCGGTGCCGGCCGCCGACGTGATGTGCATTTGGCGCGATGCTTCGATCAGGCGGGCGGCGGCCTGCACGCGGGCGCGGTCCGCCTCGCTCGGCACCAGCCGGCACAGCACTTCGGGCGGCTCGATCGCCAGCAGGATCTTGGTGCCGGTCTGCAGGATCTCGTGTTGTTCGGGGGAGAACAGCAGTGTCATCAGGTCCAGCACCAGGTCGCTGGCGGTCAGCGCCGCGATGGCCGCGGCATTGCCGGTAAGTGGCGTAGCGCCCAGATACGCCAGGGCGTCGCGGCTGATGGACTTGTCGGCGTTGACGGGCGGCAGGTCCAGCCGGGTGACGCGCGCGCCCATGTCGGTGGCTGCGGCGATGGCGCAACGCAGGGTCTGCGGATGCGTGTCGGCGCCGGTAAGCACGGTGACAATCTGGCCGGCTTCCAGCCGGGAGAGGGTGAGCACCTGTTTCCAGGCATGGATCAGATCGGTATCGCTGACGGACATGAGGGTTCCTTGAAGCGGCTGAATGGGAGGCGTGCAGGTCCCGTGCGCGGTATCAGTCCACGGCGTGGCCAAGGAAATCGCCGAAGGCGGCGTAGAAGCCGGCTTCGTTGTCCCACGGAATCATGTGGCCGGCGCCCGACACCCGGACGTGCTGCGTCTGCGGCGCCAGGCCTTGCCATTCGGCGACGTCCTCATCGCTCACGACGCCGCCCCGTTCGGCGGTCATCAGCAGCAGGGGCAAGGCGATGCCAGGCAGGTCGGCGTGTATGTCGTCGCGGCCGAAATCCTCGAAGCTCTGGACGATGGCGGGTTCATGGCAGGTGTGCAGCCACTGGGCGCGCAACTGGCGTTGCGGTTCGGTCCAGGTCGGGCAGAACGCCCGCATGTCTTCGGCGGTCATGCCGCGCGTCGCCTGCCGGATAGAGTCCACGTACCACGCCAGGTTGGCGGGGTAGGCGCGGCGGCCCGGGCCCGAGACGGGCGGGTCGACGATGACCAGGCGCGCCAGCCCCTGCGGCTTCTTGCCCGCGGCGCGCACGGCGATGCGGCCGCCCATGGAATGGCCGACCAGCGCATAGCGCTCCAGTCCCAGCGCCTGCGCGAACGCCGTCACGTCGGCCGCTTGCGCGTCCAGGCCATAGTCCAGGTCAGGCCCGGACGCCGACAGCCCGCGTCCGCGCACGTCCAGCACATAGGTGTCGAATTGGCGGCCCAGGCGTTCGGCCACGAAGCCCCAGGTGACGGCGGGGCTGGTGATGCCGGGAATGATGATGACCGCGAGGCGTTCGGCGCGTTCGCCCTCAGGGCCGCCATAGCGCAGGTAGTGCTGGCGGATGCCGTTCGCATGGACCTGGCCGCCGTAGAGATAGGTGCTGGAGTTCGTCGTCATGGGGGTGCCTTGAGAATCGGACCTAGGGTTTCCGATAAATTCAAAATAAAGTGTATACGCTCTATTCTTGCAAAGAGTGAGGCCGGTAGCCAACCTGGTTTTAGTAGTGGTTTTCACCTAATAAGGTGAAAAACATACGATATTTTTGATTTTGATTTTCGGAATTGCGAGCGAGTTGAGATTCTTGATATCAAAAAATAAAGCGTGTACTTCATAAATTTCCAACTCCAGCGCCTGGCGGCAGCATCTTCGTAAGCCGGCCGGCAACGCGTTCGCGCAATCACTTGTCCAGTCATTCATCATTCAGCAAGGAGTAGCCCCCGTGTCCAAATCCCCTCGTATCGCCATTGTTGGCGCCGGTCTTGGCGGCGCCGCAACCGCTGCGCTGCTGCTCAAGGAAGGACTGAACGTCCGTGTCTACGAGCAGGCGTCGGGGTTTTCGCGGCTAGGGGCTGGCATCCATGTGGGGCCGAACGTCATGAAGATCCTGCGGCGGATCGGCGTCGAAGATGCGCTGAACGCGCAAGGCTCCCACCCGGACTACTGGTATAGCCGCCATTGGGAGACGGGCGATATCCTGGCGCAGATCCCGCTGGGCGACTACGCCGTCAAGAACTACGGCGCGTCCTATCTCACCGTGCATCGGGGCGACTTCCACGCGCTGCTGATCGATGCCTTGCCGAAAAGCGCCGTCGCCTACGGCAAATCGCTGACCAAAGTCGAGGACCGGGGCGATGTGGTGGTGATGCACTTTGCCGACGGTACGTCCGAAGAGGCCGATATCGTGATCGGCGCCGACGGCGTGAACTCCCGCATCCGCGAAGAGTTGCTGGGGCCGGAACTGCCTAAGTACGCGGGCTATCTGGCGCACCGCGCGGTGTTCCCCACGCCGCCGGTCAAGAACGGCATGCTGCCCTTCGATTCCTGCGTCAAGTGGTGGAGCGACGACCGCCACATGATGGTCTATTTCGTGACAGGAAAGGCCGACGAGCTCTATTACGTGACCGGCGTGCCGGTAGAACACTGGGACTTGAACGACCGCTGGCTGCCCAGCAGCAAGGATGAAATGCGCGAGGCTTTCAACGGCTGGCATCCCACGGTGCAGGCGCTGATCGACGCCACCGTCGAAGTGACCAAATGGTCGTTGCTGGAACGCGATCCGCTGCCGCTGTGGAGCCGCGGGCGCATGGTGCTGTTGGGCGACGCCTGCCATCCGATGAAGCCGCACATGGCGCAGGGCGCAGCCATGGCGATCGAGGACGGCGCAATGCTGGCGCGCTGCTTCCGGGAAGTAGGCGTAGATAAGCATGAACTGGCGTTTGCACTGTATGAGGCGAACCGCGCGGAACGCGCCAGCAAGGTGCAGCGCATTTCGCACGACAACACCTGGCTGCGCACCAATGAAGACCCTTCGTGGTGCTTCGGCTATGACGTGTTCAACGAACCGTTGGTCGAACCCAAGGCGCGAGCCGTGGCGTAAGGGTTTGCGCTGCGTGGGGAAAAATGGACTTGATCCCCGGCCTGCGTAGCGGCAACCTTCCTACCTTTCAAACTCAGCCACTGCCACGCCCATGGGATCCATCGTCTATCCAAGCAGCGCCCCGCAGCCGATCCGCCTGATGGTGAATGGATGCGCGTACGATGTGCCGGCTGCGCCCGGCACGGCGCTGCTGCACGTGCTGCGCAATGATCTCGAACTCAATGGCCCGAAGTACGGCTGTGGCCTGGGCGAGTGCGGGGCCTGCACGGTGTTGATAGATGGCGTGGCGGCGCGGTCCTGCGTGATTCCAGTCAAGGCCGCGCTTGGGCGTGCGATCACCACGCTGGAGGGCCTGGGTACGCGGCAACGGCCCGGGCCAACCCAGCAAGCCTTCATCGAGTGTCAGGCGGCGCAATGCGGTTACTGCCTGAACGGGATGATCATGACGGTGGAGGCGCTGCTGCGGCGCAATCCCTGCCCCACTGAAGCAGCATTGCGCAGCGAGTTGCACCACAACCTGTGCCGCTGCGGCACCCATGTAGAGATCATGCAGGCGGCCGTGCGCGCCGTGCAATTGCGCACGGCTGGCGTCGCGAACGATCCCGCCCCATGAGCGCGCACGTTTTCGGGGCCCCGCCGGCAAATGGCGGCCTGCCGACGGTTTTGCCCGCCGACGTATTGCATGGCATTGCGCTGCGGCCGCCTGAACTGGCGTGGGACGGCCTGCGCTACCGCGGCAGCCGGCTGCTGAGCGCGAGACTGGCAGAGGCCGGAGCCCTGGCTGGCGTGGTGGCGACGACGCAGCGTGCGCAGTTCATCGGCGTGGTTGCGGTGACCCTGCTGTATGCCCGGCAAGCCGCGGCAGAGTTGGCCCCCGTGTGGCAATCGGCTGATGCGGGCGAGATACCACGCATGTCCACGTCCGGCTCGGAGCAGATCCGTTACGGCTTGCGCCTGCCGTCGGCCGAGCCGCAAGCCGGCGTTCGCGTCACGGCTTGGAGCGTCGATGGGTATGCAGGCGTATGGCTGCCGGCGTGTGCGCCTGGCGTGCAGCATATTCTGCGGCGTGAGCTCGCGGCCTTGCTACAGCTGCCCGAGGCGGCGATACGGCTGAACATTGTTGACGCCAATGGTGCGACCGCAGTCCACCAGAACATGCCGCATCCGCTGGATCTGATGGATGCGGCTGCGGACGCTGCCTTGCTGTCGCAGGCCGTGGGCCGGCCTGTGTGCGTGGCCTGCCGCGCAGAGGCTGCGGACGAACTGGTGTTGCAAGCCCCTCAACCAGCGGTAGCGCCGGAACCTGCCTCGAACCCGCATGCAACGACGCCTGGCGTCGAGAGCACTCGCGATCAGCCCGCGATCCTTTGGGCGGACGCATCCTGGGCCATGCGCCCGAGCCTGGCGCGCTTGTTGAGCCAGCCCGGGCACGCGCGCGCGTCCGCCCAAGCGACGGTGCGCAGCGATTTCGCCGTGCAGGCCGGTACTCGGGCGGCGCTCCCCCTGCGCGCCAGCGTGGACGAGTTGAATGCGGCGCAAGTGTTTGCCCAGGAAAGCCTGTGGCATGAGCAGGCTTTGGCCCGCGGCGAGGAACCGCTCGCGTGGCGCCTGCGGCATTTGCCCGAAGGACCGGGGCTCGAACTCGCGCGCCAGGTGGTGGAGCGGGCGGAGCTGTCCAGGGACGACAACGACGCGCCGCGCATCGGCGCGTTGCGCGGCACAGGCTTCGCCACGGCGCAGGTGCAGTGCGAGGACGAGACGGGCGCCGCGCGGACGGTATGGAGCGCCTGGGTGGCCGAGGTCACCGTACAGCCTCTTACCGGTCAGGTCGATGTGACGCGGGTGGTCGCCGGGCATGACAGCCAGCACTTGCAGCAGGCCCAAGGCGCGCCGATACGTGCGGCAATCGAGCATCAGACGCCCCGGCTGCTGGCCAATGCCCGTCGCCTGCTGGCGGGGCCGCCAGTCTTCGATGACTGGCGCAGTCCAGCGCTGGATGCCGAAGACGAACAGCACGGCGCATTGAGCCTATACGAAGGACACGATGGCCTGTCGCGCCGTGATGCAACCGAGGACGGCGTGTTGGTCCAGGGACAATTGGGCATGGATGGCGTGGTTACGCTGCCCGCCGCAGCCGCCATTGCCAACGCCATCCAGGACGCAACGGGCGTGCGCCTGCGGCAGGCGCCTTTCGATTCCGAGCAGTTGCGGCTGGCGCTCGCCAGCCGTCGCCGCGAGCGCATGCGCAATCCGCTGAGGCGCGGCTGGGTCTGGCTGGCGGCAGGCATGGCGGGCGTCGCCGGCATGGCCGCCGCGCTCTGGCCTGTCAAACCGGCGCTGCCGTTGACGGCCGGTCCCGACGTGTCGCTGTATTCGTCACGCGCGATCGAACGCGGTCGCCTGGTGGCGGCCGCGGGCGATTGCATTGCCTGCCACACCGCGCCGGGCGGCAAGGCCAATGCCGGCGGCCTGGCGCTGGACACGCCATTCGGCACGATCTACACCACCAACATCACGCCTGACAACGAGACAGGCATCGGCCGGTGGTCATACACGGCGTTCGAGCGCGCCATGCGCCAAGGCGTGCATCAGGACGGGCGCCAGCTGTACCCGGCCTTTCCGTACACGGCCTACGCCAAGCTGAGCGACGCCGACATGCAGGCGCTGTACGGCTACCTGATGTCGCAGCCCGCCGTGCGCGCCGAGCCGCCAAAGACGCAGCTGGCCTTCCCCTTCAGTTTCCGTCCCTTGCTGGCAGGCTGGAATGCGTTGTTTCACGACGCCACGCCGTTCACGCCCGATGCGTCGCGCAGCGCGGAGTGGCTGCGGGGAGCCTATCTGGTGCAGGGGGCCGGACACTGCGCGGCATGCCACTCGCCGCGCAACCGCCTGGGGGCGGAAAAGACGGGCGTGCATTACCTGGCTGGCGGCGAGGCCGAGGGCTGGACCGCGCCCGCGCTGAACCAATTGGCCGCGGGCTCGCGGGCCTGGACGGGAGAGGAACTGTTCCAGTATCTGCGCACGGGGTACTCGCCCCGCCACGGTGTGGCGGCGGGTCCGATGGCGCCGGTGATCCAGGGGTTGGCCGAGCTGCCGGACAGCGACGTAAGGGCCATCACCACGTATTTGCTGGATCTGCCGCAAGCGGCGGGCTCTGCCGGGGCCAAAGCTGCTGAGGCCTCGCCGGCTCCCGCGCCGGCCGCAGCCACGATCCAATCCCTACAGGGCCGGCGGGCAAACGGCGAACGCGTCTACCAGAACGCATGCGCGGTCTGCCACGAGGCAGGCAGCGGCCCGACGCTGTTTGGCGTGAAACCCCAATTGAACGCGAACACCAATCTGCAAGCCGCTACGCCCGACAACCTGATCCAGGTGATTCTCAACGGCATCCAGAATCCGGCCAATGACGAGCTGGGCTACATGCCGGGATTCAAGGACAGCCTTGACGACAGACAGATCGCGGACCTGGTCGGCTATTTGCGGGAACGCCACGCGCCAGGGAAAGACGCCTGGCCAGACACGACGAACATGATTAGCAAGCTGCGCGAGCACGCGGAGCTGAACTAAAGGAAGCGCGGCCACAACGCGTGCGGCAGTTTGTGTTGATCACAACAAGGGGTTTCATCTATGTCAGCTTCATTGGTTTCAGTGGACAAGGCCATTTTGGTGGCCGGCGTCGGCAAGTTCCAGTATCGGCTATTCGTGATTTTTGGCCTGGTCTGGATGGCCGATGCCATGCAGGTGCTGTCGATCGGCTTCAGCGCGCCGTCGATCGCCAAGACCTTTGGCATTACGGTGCCGCAGGCACTGCAAAGCGGCACGTTCTTCTTCATCGGCATGCTGATTGGCGCGTTCGTGTTCGGACGCATGGCCGACCGCATTGGCCGCCGCCCTGTCCTGATGATTGCGGTGATCATCGACGCTTGCGCCGGCGTGGCGTCGGCCTTTGCGCCTGAATTCACCTGGCTGCTGTTCCTGCGCTTCCTGACCGGCATCGGCGTGGGCGGCACGCTACCGGTGGACTACACGATGATGGCCGAGTTCCTGCCCAGCGACCGCCGCGGCCGCTGGCTGGTGCTGCTGGAATCGTTCTGGGCCGTGGGCACCATTCTTCTCGCGCTGCTGGCGCTGGCGGCGACGTCGTGGGGCGACGACGCATGGCGCGTGATCTTCTTCGTGACCGGCCTGCCGGCGCTGGTCGGGGTGGCCTTGCGCTTCTATATCCCCGAATCTCCCATGTACTTGAACCGCAACGGCAAGTCGGACCGGGCGCGCAAGGTGCTGGAAAGGGTGGCGCGGGTCAACCGCCGCGATGTGGACATGCCCCACTTGCAGCCCGAGACGCCGGTGCATAAGTCCATGTTCGCGCTGTTCTCGGGCAACTATCGGCGCCGCAGTATCGGGCTGTTCCTTGCATGGGCGCTGATCTCCATCGCGTACTACGGCGTTTTTGTCTATCTGCCGGTGAAGCTCAGCACTGAAGGCTTCGCATTCATGCGCGGGCAGGAGTTCCTGGTGGTGCTGGCGCTGGTGCAACTGCCCGGCTTCGCGCTGTCCGCCTACGGCGTGGAGCGCTGGGGACGCAAGCCCACGCTGGTCGGATTCCTGTTGCTGAGCGCGGTGGGATGCATGCTGTACAGCCTGGGCACGTCGCCGTTCGTGGTGATCGGATCTACCCTGCTGATGAGTTTCTCGCTGCTGGGAACGTGGGGCGCCTTGTACGCGTTCACGCCGGAGGTGTATCCGACCGACCTGCGTGCCAGCGGCATGGGCATGGCGGGAGCCGTGGCGCGTTTCGGCGGACTTTTCGCGCCGGCCATCATCGCGCCCATCATGGCCAGCCACTTCACGCTGTCCTTGGCCGTGCTGTCCAGCATGCTGGTCGCAGGCGCCATCGCGATCTGGTCGGTCGACGTGGAATCGCGCAACCGCGCGCTGGACTGACCTTTGCCTGACGGACGGCGGCGAACAGTCAACCCTGTTCGTCGCCGTTCAGCATTTTCGTCAATAGATAGTTCAGCGCCAGGCGTTCGGCAGGATTCAGGTTGCCGTACGTGCTTTCCGTGATCTGCTTGGCGAACGGCTCCATCTGCTGCACCAGTTCCTGGCCGATGGGCGTCAGGTTGATGACGACTTTGCGGCGGTCGACGGGGTCATGGTCCACCTGGACCAGTTCACGCTGCTTGAGCCTGTCGACCACGCCGCGCACCGTGGCCTGGTCGATGACCGTGGCCTTGACCAGATCGGCCAGCGAGCTCGCGCCCTTGTCCCGCACCGAACACAGCACGACGAACTGCGCCGCGGTGAGTTGGGAATCGGGAATGTACTGCTGGAATAGGGCGGTATGCCGCTGGTACACGCGCCGCAGCAGGTGACCGACTTGATCAGAAAACAAATAGCCATCCGTATTGGACGAGGACTTGCCTTTTATATTGCGCATAAGCCTATCCGAAGCAATGCAATGAGCATCATGATTTTTGTCAACGGCACACGCATTGGACGTGCTGAACGTACGGACTGAGCACGGATTTTACTGTGATGCCGCCGGTTGGGCGTCCTTGCCGCCTCTATCCACATTGCAGCCAGGCGGCGACAATGGCAAGCATGGAATTTCCGATCGGGCCTGTACATGAACAATAGCGATGAGCCGCAGGGTGGCGGCGGCCGTCCCGATTCCTGGCGTTCATTCGCCTTTGCAAAAGCGCGCCTGCTGGGCGTGTGGCGCGAACTGATCCGGGTCAACGCCAGCGACCGGCCCTGGGAAATGCCTTTGGCCGCGGCCCTGTCCTCCGGGCTGCCCTTGCTGGTGGGTGCCTATTTCGGCCGCATGGACTACGGCCTGATGTCGAGCCTGGGCGGCATGGTGTTCCTGAGCCTGCCCAATTCCTCGCTACAGCACCGCATGATGATGCTGTTGGCGGCGTCCTTCGGCATGGTGGCCTGCTATGCGGTGGGCGCGCTGACGCAGTTCTGGCCTGCTGTCATGCTGGTGGCGTTGACCTTCATCGCCATGGTGGTGAACATGGTCTGCCGCTGCTACCGGCTGGGGCCGCCGGGCAGCCTGTTCTACATCATGGCGACTGCGATCGCGGCCTACACGCCGGGGAGCGTGGAAGAAATCCCCACACGCGTCGGCATGGTGGCCTTGGGCAGCCTGGTTGCGTGCCTGGTGGCGTTTGTGTATTCCCTGCACATGACGCGGGTCGCGCCGCCGCCGCCCGAAACCGCGTTGCCCAGGCCCACGTTCGATTTCGTGGTCTACGACTCTGTAATCATTGGCCTGTTCGTGGGTGTGTCGCTGTTGGTGGCCGAGTTGTTGCAACTGCCGCGGCCTTACTGGGTGCCCGTCAGCTGTTTGGCGATCATTCAGGGCGCGACCCTGATGGCGGCCTGGAACCGTCAGCTGCATCGCATCCTGGGCACCGCCGTGGGCTTGTGCGTGGCATGGGCCTTGTTGAGCCTGCCGCTGAACGTATGGACCTTGAGCCTGGTGATGATGGCGCTGTCGTTCGGCATAGAAACGCTGGTGGTGCGCCATTACGCCAGCGCCGTGGTGCTGATCACGCCCTTGACGATCTTCCTGGCCGAGGCGCCGCACCTGGGACAGGGCTATCCCGCGGCCGTCATCGAGGCCCGCTTCCTGGATACGGTGGTCGGCGCGTTCATCGGCGCCGTGGGCGCCGTGCTGCTGCACAACCAGCGCATCCGGCCGCGCTTGTCGCGCTGGATGCGGGCGGTGCTGCCCAAGCGCGTGAACTGAAAAGGGCTATCGAGCCGGCCGCTTGACCAGCACCACCAACGCGATGCCGAGCAGGATCAGCACCGACGCCGTCACCAGGATTCCGGTCACGGGCTCATCCAGGAACAGGGTCCCGCCAAATGCCGTCAACACTGGCACGCTGAGCTGCACGGTGGCGGCGTGAGTCACTTTCAGGCCTTTGAGCGCCGCATACCAGACGACATAGCCCAGGCCCGAGGTCACCGCGCCGGAAGCCACAGCATATGCCACGCCCGCAGCGTCGTAGCCCACGCGTGAGCTCAGCCCGTGCAGCAGGAATAGCAACAATGCGACAGGGGTGGCGCGGATGAAGTTGCCCGCCGTCGCCGAGGCCGCGTCCCTGGCGCGGCGGCCCAGCAGCGAATAGGCGCCCCACGCGACGCCGGCCGCGATCATCAGCAAGGCGTGGAACAACGGCGGGGCGCTGACGCTGGGCAACATCAGGATCACCAGGCCGGCCACCGCCAGGCCTATGCCCAGCCCCTGCGTGATGCTCAGCCTCTCGCCGATGAAGAATCCATACAGGATCATGCTGATCTGGATCGACGCGAACAGCAGCAAGGCGCCCGTGCCAGCCGGGATCTGGGTGTAGGCATAGGCGAAGGCCACGGCATAGGCCAGCAGCGCCAACGCACCATGCCAATTGCCTTCCAGCTGTTTGGCCGGCTTGCGCATGCGTAATACCAGCCACAGCACCAATGCGCCGGAAGCGATGCGGATGGCCACGAAGGTGGCTGGATCGATCGCGGTCTGCTTGAGCGCAAGGCGGCACAGCAGCGAGTTGCCGGCGAAGGCAAGCATGGAGAGCAGGGTGAGCGCGTACAGGCGGGGTGTCATGGCGCGTTGTTTCCCTAGGGCAGCGCTTCGGCGATCGTGTCCGGAAAAAGCGGGGTGGAACGATGATCAAATCGTAGCGCGGAGTTTCGGCTGGCGGTTGGGATACGCGTGCGATTCGTCTCAGTGGGTACGTACTTTGGCCGAAGCTTTTGAGCTGAGGGCATGGGCGGCATGCTGCCACAGCGCGCCCACTGCCGCGGATTGCCGTCCAGCGGCAGAGCGCACCAGCCCGAACTCCCGGCGCGCCGCCGGGCTCAGCGGCAAGGCGCGCAACTGGCGCATGTCCGCGGGCAGCGTGGACTCGGGAACCACCGCGACCCCCATGCCCTCGCGCACCAGCGCGCAGGCGCTGGCCCAGTCGCGGACCGTGACGCGGATGTCGTTGAGTTCCAGTCCGGCCTTGCGCGCCAGGCTCAGGCCATTCACGGCGCAGCCGCCGGTCGCGAGAATGAACGGTTCATCGGCCAGCTCGGCCAGTGCGACGCCCCGCGACGACGCGCGGCGGCTGAGCGCATGCATGCCGGGCAGCAGCGCCATCCAGCGATCGCGGCCCAGGATCAGGGCTTGCCTTTGCGTTGCGGGGTTCATCACCACGCCCAGATCAATGGCGCCGCGCGACAGCCATTCCTCGACCTCTTCATCCGTGCCCTCCAAGGCCACCACCTCGATGCCGGGGTGGCGCAGCCGGAAGCCGTGCAGCAGGGGCGGCAGCAGCGTCGAGATGACCGAGGGAAAGCTGCCCAGCCGAATGCGGCCCTGGCTCAGTCCCTGGCTGTCGTCGGCCAGGGCGCGGATGGACTCCAGGTGAGACAGCATCGCGCGGGCGTGATCGATGACCTGTTCGCCCAGCGCCGTTACCGCCACTTCCTTGCGGGAACGGGTGAAGACCTGGAGCCCCAGCGACGCTTCCAGCTGCGCAATGGCCTGGCTGGCGCCGGACTGGGTGATGCCCACGCGCTCGGCGGCGCGGGAGATGTTGCCTGTGTCGGCCGTCGCGACGAGCAGGCGCCAATGTCCCAGGTTCAACATATTAAGTAGCTGAGCTAATGATAGGAAAATAGAGCATTAATTTTACCCGTGCCTCGCAGCGCGCGAGACTTCTCCCATGTCGTTTCCCGGAGAAGCCATGAAGCTCTACTACGCCCCGCATACCTGCTCGCTGTCGCCGCACATCGTCTTGCGCGAACTTGAATTGCCCTTCGAACTGGTCAAAGTGAACAACCAGACCAAGCAGGCCGCGGACGGCCGCGATTTCCGCACCATCAATCCCAAAGGCTATGTCGCCGCGCTGGAGCTGGTAGATGGCGATGTGCTCACTGAAGGGCCGGCCATCGTCCAGTACCTGGCCGACCTGCGTCCTGGCATGCAGCTGGCGCCACCCAATGGCACGCGCGAACGCACGCGGCTGCAGGAATGGCTGAACTTCCTAACCAGCGAGATCCACGCAGGATCGGCGCCCTTGTTCCAGTCGGCCTTGCCCGAAGCCGCCAAGGCGCATTTCCGCGAACGGCTCTTCAAGCGCTTCGACTACCTGGACGGCATCCTGGCCGAAAGCACCTACTTGATGGGCCAGCAGTTCAGCGTGGCCGATGCCTATCTGTTTACCGTGCTGGGATGGTGCAGGTTCTTTGCGATCGACCTGGATCGCTGGCCATCCCTGGCGGCATACGCGGCCCGCATCGGAGAGCGCCCTGCGGTGCGGGCCGCGCTGCGCGCAGAGGCGCAGGGCTGAACGTCATGCGGCCACGGCAACGGATGCATTAGGCCTGTTGGCGCGTGGCCGCCAGCACGATTTCCCGCACGCAAACCCCGTCCGGCTGCGCATAGGCGTAGTGGATGGCGTTGGCCACGTCCTCGGCGGCCAGCACCTTGCCGCCCATCTCGGCCTTCCAGGCCTCGTAGCCCGTCTTGATGTCCGCATCGGTGGTATGGCCCAGCAGCTCGGTTTCCACGGCGCCCGGTGCGATGGTGGTCACGCGCACGTTGTGCGCCGACAGTTCCTCGCGCAGGTTTTCCGACAAGCCGTGCACGGCGAACTTGGTACCCACGTAGGCCACGTGATTGGGGAAAGTCTTGCGCCCGGCCACCGAACTGATGTTGATGATGCTGCCGCGCTTGCGTTGGACCATGCCGGCCGCGACCGCATGGACGCCGTTCAACACGCCTTTCACATTCACGTCCAGCATCCGGTCCCATTGGTCCGGGTCCTGGCGCGTGATGTCGCCCAACAGCATGACGCCCGCATTGTTGATGAGCGCATCGGCCGGCCCGAAGCGCGCTTCGCCTTGCTGCACGGCGGCGGCCAGCGCGGCGCGGTCGGTCACGTCCACGGACAGCGCCAGGGTGTCGGGCAGGTTCAGCGCCTGCATTTTTTCCAGCCGGCGGGCCAGCAGCAGTAGCGGGTGGCCGTGAGCCGAGAACAGGCCGGCGGTGGCCAGGCCGATGCCGGAACTGGCGCCCGTGATGATGACCAGCGGTTTCTTCATAGTTGACATGGTGGGCTCCTGATATCGGTTTTATGTATGCTTGAGTGATCGGAAATCATTCTATTCCCGGGGATTCTCCCTGAGAAATGGTTTATTCCTTTGGAAGAAATCGGAAAATCTTATGGATAGCCGCCAACTCAAGGCCTTTGTCGCCGTCTTCGAAGAGCGCAACATCACGGCCGCCGCCCGTCGCCTGCACCTGAGCCAGCCGGCTCTGTCCGGCACGATCAAGAGCCTGGAGGACTTGCTGGGCACGCAATTGTTCGCACGCCAGGCGCGGGGCGTGGCCGTGACGGAGGACGCCCGCATCCTGTATCCACAGGCGCGTCGCATCCTGTCGCAGACGGACTCGATGACGCATCAGTTCCGCCATGGTTCGTCTGCGTCGCGCATCGAGATCGGCGTGGAGGCGGATATCGCAGGGCCGGACATCGCGGCCTTCATGCGCGCGGCACAGGAAGTCGTGCCGGGGCTTTTCGTGAATCTGCTTGAAGGATGCCAGGGCGATGCCCGACTGGCGACCGAAGACGAGCGTTGCGAGGACGAGCTGTTCTTGCCGCTGTCCGTCGACCCCTATGTGCTGGCCCTGCCCGCGGGCAGCGGCGCCGACGCGGCATTGCCGTGGATTGTGTGCCCGAGCCACCCGACGCATCAGCGCCTGCTGCCCTTCTATGGCGCCGGTGCAAATACGCCGGCCGCGCACGCCGGATCGCTGCGCCTGGCCTTGGCGTTGACGGCCGCCGGCGCGGGCATGTGCGTGGCGCCGGAATCCCTCGCCCGTAGCCAGGCCGGCGTGGCGATCAGGCCGCTGGAAGGACTGGAGATGTCGCGGCGCATCGGACTTTGCTATGCGGTGCAATCGTTGGACAAGTCGGTGGTGGCAACGCTGGTGGAGCGGCTCGGGGATCCTGCGGTCCGGGCCAGGCATACAACATAGAGAAGCCTTTCAACGCCATCGATAGGCTGGGCCAGCCTGCAACTTCACTCGTTAAGTTGTAGTCTTGCGCCTTTCGCCAATAAACATGGCCGCGCCGCGGCCGATCAGGGAGGAGATAACTATGACAACGCGATCCGGCGCCAAGCTGGGCAAGGCGGTACTGGGGATGACGCTGGCTGCCGTGGCGTTTACCGCATCGGTTTCCAATGCGCAGACGGATGACTACCCTTCGCAGCCGATCAAACTGATCGTGCCCTTTGCCGCCGGAGGCGGCAATGACGGGATCGCGCGTCTTCTGGGGCAGTTGCTGTCCGATGGCCTGAAGCAGCCCGTGGTGGTGGAGAACCGCCCCGGCGCGGGCGGCAAGCTGGGTGTGGAGCAGGGCCTGAAGGCAGCGCCCGATGGCTACACCCTGACCTTGATTTCCAACAGCTATTCCGTCAACCCCAGCCTGTACAAGCTGCCGTTCGATCCGGTCGAGGACATGACGCCGATCGGCATGATCGCGCGTGCGCCGTTCTTCGTATCGGTCAATCCCAGCGTGCCGGCGGATAGCCTGGGTGACCTGGTGGCGTTGGCCAAGAAGAAGCCGGGCGGGTTGACCTATGCCTCGTCGGGTACGGGCGGCATATCGCATCTGGCGATGGAGGCCTTCTTGAAGACGGCCGGTATCACCATGGTCCATATCCCGTACAAAGGGTCCGCGCCGGCTCTGACGGACACGGTCTCAGGCCAGGTCAACGCGATGCTGACCACGGCCGGCTCGACCCTGCCTTACCGCGAGGACAAGCGCCTGAAGGTGCTGGCCGTGACCTTGCCGCAGCGCGTGTCCTCGGCGCCGGACATCCCGACGGTGCGTGAGGCTGGCGTGCCGTATGACGTGACGGTGTGGTACGGCATCATCGCGCCCAAGGGCGTGCCGCCGCAGGTGCAGGTCAAGCTGAACGCCGCGATCAATGCGGCTGTTGTCATGCCTGAGATGGCTGATCGTCTGAAGGCGACAGGGGAAGAGGCCGCGCCGGGTAGCCCGCAGGATTTTCGCGATCAGATCGTGAAGGAGATTTCTTTGTGGGGCGATGTGGTGCGCGAGGCGGGCGTGACGGTTAATTGATCGTCTTGCGTGGAACTGGGCACAGGACTGTCAACATCCGTCTACAACAGTCTGTGCCGAGTGGTCGGACGCCAAAAAGCTTGAACTCACAAGCAGAAGGATCACATCCGCCGCGTTGATCTGCTGATCAATCTCCGCTTCCAAGCGGCAGCCCGCGACAATACGGCGGTCATGCCAAGACTCGATGAGTCCCTAGTGTTGCAAGGGCGCGAGGTGTTTTTCGAGCTGATCGCGATATTGCTCGTCATCATGCGAATAAGAGAAAAATAACTTGGCCATCGAAGATCCTCTGTCTGTAAAGCCGCCTACCTCCCCCGGGGGCCGCGACTGCACCACAAGGCTTGATGAAGTATGATTTTGTAACATAGTGGCCTCTAGCACTGCTCCTACCGGGCGTGCCCGCATTGCCCACATGCGTCCCAACAACGGAAACCGGATTGACCATACATGTTCCGAATTGACCATGCATCGAATCGCATCATCAAGCTGAAGGAGGTGAGTTTTTCGGAACTGGGATTCACCGAACGGCACCATCTTCAGGAATGGCTGGCTAATCAGCCAGATGCTCTGGGCGAAGAGCTTCTCATCATCCAAAAGGAATTCGACGGCTTCGACGACACCCGGGAGCGACTCGACCTGCTGGCCATCGATAAGAACGGTGACTTAGTCATCATCGAGAACAAGCTTGACGACTCGGGAAAAGACGTCGTTTGGCAAGCTCTCAAATACGCCTCCTACTGCTCAACCTTGTCGAAGTCACAGATCGCCGAGGTCTTTCAGAAGTATCTGGACAAGTCCGGACCGGGCCAGGATGCGAAGGCGCTCATCTGCGACTTTTTGGGACAGGAAGAATTTGCGGAGGTCGTGCTGAACCCCGGCAACGATCAGCGTCTCATCATGGTGGCGGCGCAGTTCCGAAAGGAAGTGACATCCACTGTTTTGTGGCTATTGAAGCATCGGGTGTTCGTGAAGTGCTTTCGAGCGACGCCGTTCAAGGACGGAGACGATCTGTTCCTCACTGTCGAACAGGTCATTCCGCTTCCAGAAGCCGAAGAACTCATGATTGGCATTTCCGAAAAGGAAGACGAGGAACAGTCCTCGGAGCGCGGCCAGGCGACACGGTATCAGTTGCGCACGGATTTCTGGCATGCGGCCCTAGAGGCGCTTCGGACAGCGAATGTGGAACTCTACGCCAACGTCAGTCCCAGCCGAGACCATTGGCTCAATGCGGGCTCCGGCGCCAGCGGCATCTACTATTCGATGATCTTCAACAGAGACGAGGCGCGGGTAGAGTTCGCCCTAGGCACACGATCGAAGGAGGCGAACAAAGCGCTGTTCGACTACCTCTACGCACGCCGGGAGGAGCTTGAGGTGGCTTTCGAAGGTCCGCTGTCCTGGCGGCGCATGGACGACAAAAAGGTGTCACTGATCGAATGCGCTGCTTCCTTCGACGGACACAACCGAGAGAGCTGGCCAAGCATGATTAAGTGGCTCGTCGAACATGTGAGAAGAATGGAGAATGCATTCGACAAGGAGATTCCTGCACTTCGGCACCTCGCGAAAACGCAGTTCTCGAAGGAGGCCACAGTCGAAGAGATGGCACTTTCATGAAAATGCTCGAGCCGGTGCGGACAGTCAGGGGCGCCCAAAGCCGAGCTTTGGCGGCTGACGGTGCCGACAAGATACCGGCAGAGGCGGCTGCGCACAAATGCCAGCATTGGCGATAGCCCGGACAAGCCCAGAATGCTCAGCGATGCCTCGGTCTGGCCTCAAAGTAGGCGCTCTGAGGCGTGCGTTTCCGTTCGCTGTAGAGCCAAGGTGCATGATAGGGGTCCACGGGGATTGCCGATATTCGTAGCCTGAGTTGGGATATTTCGCTAACGGCGACGCTCACCGTCTTTCAAAGCAAAAAGCCGTCCCTGCATTTGCAGGGACGGCTTTTTGAATTCTGGTGCCCGGGGCCGGAATCGAACCGGCACGCCTTGCGGCGGGGGATTTTGAGTCCCCTGCGTCTACCAATTTCACCACCCGGGCTAGGAGGTCGCGGACACGTCCAGATGACGGTCGCGGGAGAAGCGAAGACGGCGATTATATGCGGTCTGGGAAAAATTGTCAGGCGGCCCTGGATCCTGCCATCTGACGGGGGCCAGTCCCTCCGCACACAGGCGCAGGCCGGGACCGGCTTTCCGAGGAATTCGCAGCCTTACTTCTTCTCAGGCAAAAACCAGTTCATCACCAGCGCGCAGATGCCGCCGGTGGCGACGCCCGACTCCAGCACGTTCTTCACGGCATGGGGCAGGTGCGACAGGATTTCCGGCACTTGCGACACGCCCAGGCCCAGGGCCAGGGACACGGCGATGATCAGCAGGGCGCGGCGGTCCAGGTGGATGCCGGCCAGGATGTTGATGCCGGACGCGGCGACCGCGCCGAACATGACCATGGCGGCGCCGCCCAGGACGGGTTCGGGCACGGCCTGCAGGATGCCGGCCACGGCCGGGAACAGGCCCAGCAGGATCAGCATGCCGGCGATCCATACGCCGACGTGGCGGCTGGCGATGCCGGTCAGCTGGATCACGCCGTTGTTCTGCGCGAAGACCGAGCTGGGGAAGGTGTTGAAGACCCCGGCCAGGAGCGAATTCGCGCCGTTGACCAGGACGCCGCCCTTGATGCGCTGCATCCACAGCGGGCCTTCGACGGGCTGCTTGGAGACCTTGCTGGTGGCGGTGACGTCGCCGATGGCTTCCAGGGACGTGACCAGGTAGATGATCAGCATGGGCACGAACAGCGCCCACGAGAAACCCAGGCCGAAGTGCAGCGGGGTGGGGATCTGGAACAGGGCGGCTTCGCGGGCGCCGGTGAAGTCTAGGCGGCCCATGTAGGCGGCGGCGATGTAGCCGACGGCCAGCGCCAGCACCAGGGCGGTGCTGCGCACCCACACGACCGGCACGCGGTTCAGCAGGATGATGGTGCCCAGGACCAGGCCGGACAGCGTCAGGTTCTCGGCGCTGGCGAAGGTGCCGTTGCCCATGGCGCTGTAGCCGCCGCCCATGCTGATGAGGCCGACCTTGATCAGCGTCAGGCCGATCAGCAGCACGACGATGCCGGTGACCAGCGGGGTGATCAGGCGCTTGACGAAGGGCAGGATGCGGCTGATGCCCATTTCGACGAAGGAGCCGGCGATGACCACGCCGAAGATGGCGGCCATGACGGCTTCGACCGGGGTGCCTTGCTTGACCATGACCGAGCCGCCAGCGATCAGCGGGCCGACGAAGTTGAAACTGGTGCCCTGCACGATCAGCAGTCCGGCGCCCAGGGGGCCGAAGCGCTTGCACTGGACGTAGGTGGCGATGCCGGAGATGACCAGCGACATGGACACGATCAGGGTGGTGTCGCGGGTGCTCACACCCAGGGCCTGGCAGATCAGCAGGCCGGGGGTGACGATGGGAACCAGGATGGCCAGCAGGTGCTGCAGGGCGGCGACAAAGGCCACGGGAGGCGCGGGACGGTCGTCGGGGCCGTAGACCAGGTCAGGGCTGGGGTCGGCGTCGGATGAGCCGTGGGGGGCGGGTTGGGTCAGGGAGGCGGGTTGCATGGCGGATGGGCCGGCCAGGGATGGGTAGGGGAGGAAAGTGCGGGATTTTAGCGGGGAAGGCCCCGTGCCGTCCGGGGACGGACCGGGAGGGGGGCGCAGGCGCGGGCCGGGATCTCCGCCGCTGGTTAGAATCCCTGGTCGCCAATCAACGGCAGGTCAGCCCCGCCACTCCATGCAAAAACGCGCCAAATGGGCCGTGATCACGCTGGTCCTGATCATCGCCGCGCTGCCGATGTTCCTGCTGTTCTGGTTGATGGACGGCGACGACTTCGCGGCCGTCGACCGTGGGCAGTCTTACGGCAACAGTATCTATAAGAATTATCAGGGCGGCGTTTACGCCGCCGTCCCCAGCAACGGCTACTACCGCATGGACGAGGCCGATCCAGCCAGTTTCACGGCCTTCGATACCGGAGCCTTCGACGGCAGGCAGGCGGCCAGGGACCAGCGCCGCGTGTATTGCGGCAATCAGGTCGTGCCCGACATGAAGCCGGTGTCGGCGCGCTACCTGGGCAACAGCTATTTCAGCGACGGCGCGGTTACGGTTTTCTGCTCGATGCACAGCGTGCGCAACGAGGAGCTGGGCATGCTGGACGAGTTCTGGCAGAGGATCCAGTACCAGGCGGACGCCGGCCCCAAGCCGCAGACCTACCTGTATCCGTTCGTCGCCCTGCCGGCCAGCGCCCGGCCCTACCGGCCGTTGCTGGACCGCGAGCTGGCCACCGACGATGTACGCGTGTACTACCGCGGCCGCGAAATGCCGCAGGCGGCGCCGGCTTCGCTGCGCCGCCTGCCTGCAGGCCGGGATGGCGACGTGCGTTCCAGCGACGATTTCTTCGCCGATGGCCGCCGCGTCTATTTCCACGAACAGTTGCTGCCGCTGTCGGATGATCCCGCGCTGTACACCTTCATGGTGGGCGACCTGTACCGCCAGCCCTATCTGCAAGACCCCCGCGACGGCATGGTGTATGTGGGCGCGCAGCCCTTCGACGCGGCGCATGCGCCGTACCGCCTGCTGAACGAGCACGGCCGGCATGTGTACCAGGCGCTGTTCCGCAGCAAGGACGGTATCTTTTTCTACAACACGCAGACGCGGCAGGTGGAACGGGCTGGCGACGATCCCTTCGCCTCGGGATCCTTCACCGAGCTGTCGCCATACGTGTACACGGACGGCAAACAGACGTTGTTCCTGCAGGCGCAGGAAGTTTGGGCCCGCAACTCGCGGGGCGGGGGCGGCGGGCTGGTGTCCCGTTCCACGCTGGTCAACCAGCTGGCGGATGCGCCGGCTGGGGAATGGATCAAGCGCGGCGTGGTTTATCACAACTTCGGCACGGTCTGGCAGAAGGGAGAGAAGCTCTATTACCTGGATGAGCTTGGACCCTCGCAGCTGATTTCCCATTCGATCTATCAGATCATGGACCGCGGCGCGGCGGATTTCCTGCTGAGTTCGCAAGAAACACGGCAGATCACGGCTGCCGACATACGCAAGCTGGTCCGGGCCGGCAAGCTGGCGGTGCCGCAGTATGAAGCCGTGCTGGAAGCCAAGACACGTTACCGCAAGGTGTTCTCGATTTTCTGAGGCGCTGCCGCCACTCCCCAAAAGGGGAGGCTAGAACCTGCGGGGGTTTTTTTGCCCGCCCTTGAAAGTGCGCCATTGGCCCCCACATCAGTAGGGTTTCCCGGCGGCCGCGCGGGCCAGATGTCCCGGCAGCCAATAACCGTCCCTAATTTTTACCTAGCCACGTAGAACTATGAGCCAAACCGCCACGCCTTCCACGTCCGAAACCCTGGGGTTCCAGGCAGAGGTGAAGCAGCTGCTGCACCTGATGATCCATTCGCTGTACAGCAACAAGGAAATCTTCCTGCGCGAGCTGGTGTCGAACGCATCGGATGCCTGCGACAAGCTGCGCTTCGAGGCCATCGACCAGCCCGAACTGCTGGAAGGCAATGGCGAACTGGCCATCACGGTCAGCTACGACAAGGCCGCCCGCACCATCACGATTTCCGACAACGGCATCGGCCTGTCGCGTGAAGAAGCCGTGGCCAACCTGGGCACGATCGCGCGCTCCGGCACGCGGGAATTCTTCTCGCAGCTGACCGGCGACAAGCAGAAGGATGCGCAGCTGATCGGCCAGTTCGGCGTGGGCTTCTATTCGTCGTTCATCGTGGCCGACAAGGTCACGGTGGTCAGCCGCCGCGCCGGCGCCACGGACGCGATCCAGTGGGAATCCGACGGCCAGGGCGAATTCACCATCGCCGCTGCCGAGAAGGCCACGCGCGGCACGGACGTGACGCTGCACCTGCGCGCCGACGAAGACGAATTGCTCAACGGCTGGAAGCTGCGCGAGATCCTGCGCCGCTACTCGGACCACATCTCCCTGCCCATCCGCATGGCCAAGGAAGAGTGGGACCAGGAAAAGGGCGAGCAGGTCAAGACCGAAGAACTGGAAACGGTGAACCAGGCCAATGCGCTGTGGGCCCGCAGCAAGTCGGACGTCACGGAAGAGCAGTATCGCGAGTTCTACAAGACGGTGTCGCACGACTACGACGACCCGCTGGCCTGGACCCACAACCGCGTCGAAGGCCGCAGCGAATACACGCAGCTGCTGTACGTGCCCAAGCATGCGCCCATGGACATGTGGGACCGCGACGGCCGCCACGGCGTGAAGCTGTACGTGAAGCGCGTCTTCATCATGGACGACGCCGACCAGCTGCTGCCGTCGTACCTGCGCTTCGTGCGCGGCGTGATCGACTCGGCCGACCTGCCGCTGAACGTGTCGCGTGAAATCCTGCAGGAAAGCCGCGACGTGCGCGCCATCCGCGAGGGCTCGGCCAAGCGCATCCTGTCGCTGCTGGAAGACATGGCGGAGAACAAGCCGGAAGACTACGCCACGTTCTGGTCGGAGTTCGGCCAGGTGCTGAAGGAAGGCGCGGGCGAGGACTCGGCCAACCTGGAACGCATCGCCAAGCTCATGCGTTTCGCCTCGACCCACACGGGCGACCAGGCCCAGACCGTGTCGTTCGCCGACTACGTGTCGCGCATGAAGGAAGGCCAGGACAAGATCTACTACGTCACGGCGGATACCTTCGCTGCGGCCAGCAACAGCCCGCATCTGGAAATCTTCCGCAAGAAGGGCATCGAAGTCCTGCTGCTGTCGGACCGCGTGGACGAATGGATGCTGTCCTATCTGCGTGAATTCGACGGCAAGTCGCTGGTGTCGGTGGCCAAGGGCGGCCTGGACCTGGCCGAGCTGGCCGACGAGGAAGAAAAGAAGCACCAGGCCGAAGTGGCCGAGGACTTCAAGCCGCTGGTCGAGCGCCTGCAGAAGACGCTGGAAGACCAGGTCAAGGAAGTGCGCGTGACGCTGCGCCTGGTGGACTCGCCGGCGTGCGTGGTGGTGGGCCAGAACGAACTCAGCCCGCACCTGCTGCGCATGCTCAAGGCCGCCGGCCAGGAAGCGCCCAACGTCAAGCCGGTGCTGGAAATCAACCCGGAGCACCCGCTGCTGGCCCGCATCCGCGCTGCCGAAGACGGCGAATTCGACCAGTGGGCGCGCCTGCTGCTGGATCAGGCGCTGCTGGCCGAAGGCGCGCAGATCGCCGACCCGGCCGCGTTCGTGAAGCGCTTGAATGCGTTGCTGCTGAAGTAAGCGGCGCATCCGCTTGAAGGAAGAAAGGCGCCCCTTGGCGCCTTTTTTCTTTTGGGAGACGTTTCACAAGCAGTGATTAAAAAATTACCGATCGGTAATTTTGTACAAAAAATCCGCTTGGATAGAAAAAATTATTCCCGCTCGGTAATTTTTTCGCCGTAGAAAAATGTGCTGCGGCAAATTTTTCCCGCTCGGTAATTTTTTTCCTACGCCAATCAAATTTTTATCCTAAAATTACCGATCGGTAATTTTGGAGGCGGCCATGCCCTCGCAAGATATTCCTGCCGAGCTCGCAGGCGGGGCCGGCGTAACGATCCGCACATCGACCGAATTGGGCGAATTGGTGAAGGCCGTGCGGCGCTCGCAGGGCTTGCTGCAAGCGGACTTGGCTGGCCTGTCTGGCACCGGCAACCGCTATGTGGTGGATCTGGAGCGCGGCAAGCCCACGCTGCAATTGCAGAAGGTGCTGGACATGCTGGATCTGCTGGGCCTGGAAGTGCAGGTAGCGCCCAAACGCCCGAGGCTGCCATGACCGTCGCTGACGCGCTGGACCTCTATCACGCTGACCGCAAGGTCGGCCGCTTGTTCGACGAGCGGCCGTTGCGCTTCGTGTACGAAGATGCCTGGCTGAATTGGGCTGGCGCGCATGCAATTTCGCCGTCGGTGCCTCTGCGCAGCGGCGATCATGCGGGCGATGCCGTGCATGCTTTTTTTGAAAACCTGTTGCCCGAAGGGCATGTACGCAAGTTTCTGCAGGTCAGCCGCCATGCCACCACGGTCTTCGGTCTGCTGCGCAGCGTGGGCGGGGATACCGCCAGCGGGTTGACGATACTGCCGCAAGGGGAGCGGCCCGCGCCGGCGCGCCACCGGGTTGCTACATGGCAGGACGTGACAAAGCGCCTGCAAAACGTGGCCGTGCCCGCGCTGGCGGCGGAGAACGCCGAGGGCGCCCGCATTTCCCTGGCCGGGGCGCAGGACAAGCTTCTATTGACGGTCATGCCCGATGGTTCGCCAGCGATACCCGAGGGGGCTGCACCGTCCACGCATATTCTGAAGCCGGATATTCGCGGCCTCGATGGCGTATGGTCATCGGCCCTGAACGAAACGCTGGTCATGCAGTTGGCCGCCAGAATGGGCCTGGGCGTGGCGGAAGTCCGCTATCAGCCCGATACGCGCGCATGCCTGATTACCCGGTATGACCGCAAGCCTGACGGCAAGGGTGGTTTGCTGCGGCTGCATCAGTTGGATCTCTGCCAGCTGGCTGGCAAACCGTCCGACGTGAAGTATGAGTCCGATGGCGGTCCGTCGCTGCAGCAATGTCGGGAGCTGTTGGGAAGCATGGGCATCGGCGCGGCGGATTTGAAGCGATTCCTGCAATGGATATTCTTCAACTTGTGCGTCGGCAACAACGATAGCCATGCCAAGAACCTGTCCGTGCTGCAGACGCAAGATGGCCGATACCGGCTGGCGCCCTTTTATGACCTGATGTGCACGGGCATGTACTCCGGGCTTGCTCGCAATTTCGCGTTTGCGATCGGCGGTGAAGTGAAGCCGGGCAGCATCGGCGCGGAACATATCGCGACCATGGCTAAGGAGTTGGGTTTTGCCCTGCGCTACGTCAGGGCAGCAGGGGAGTCGCTGGTGGATGCGCTTCCCGTCGCCTTGGATGAGGTGCAGGCAGGACTGCTGGCGCAGGCGCCGGGGGGCGCGGAGCGCACGTTGATCGAGCGCTTGGGGCGTTGGATCAAGACCAACACCCGCAAGCATGCCAGGCGGTGGGGGATGGACGCGTAGCCGCCCGCGGCCGCATCGGCGCCACCGTCCGGGTGGCGCCTAGCCCCGCATCACCACCGCATCCAGTGCCACCACCCCTTGTCCCTCGGGCAGCGCCAGCAAGGGATTGATCTCCATTGAACTGAAGTCCTCCCGCCGCGCGTGGGCGTAGCGGGATAGCGCCGCCAGCGCGTCAGCCAGCGCATCGACGTCGCAAGGAGGCGCGCCGCGCGCGCCTTGCAGCAGCGCGTAGCCCTTGATCTCGCGGATCATCGCCAGGGCTTCCTCGCGACCGAAGGGGGCCAGGCGGAAGCTCACATCCTTGAGCACTTCGACGAAGACGCCGCCCAACCCGAACATGACGACCGGGCCGAACACCGGGTCGCAATGCACGCCGGCGATGCATTCCACGCCCTTGGGCGCCATGGGCGCGACGAGCACGCCGTCGATGCGGGCGTCGGGCCGGTGCTGGCGCACGGCGGCCATGATGTCGGCATAGGCCTGCCGCACGGCGGCTTCGCCGCGGATGTTGAGCTTCACGCCGCCTACGTCGCTCTTGTGCGTGATGTCGGGCGATACCACCTTGAGCACGACGGGAGCGGCGTCGCCGTCCGTAGCAGCCAGCTCGGCGACGGCGCGCACCGCCGCGTCCACGTCGGCGGCCAGCGTGCAGGGCGAGGCCGGCAAGCCGGCCTGGCGCAGCAGCGCCATGGCCTGGACTTCGTTGTAGGCGTCCAGCAATGGCGGTGTGTGCGCCGCGGGCATCGTGGGAGCATCGTCAACCACGTCGCTACCCGTATGAGCAGCCAGCCCGGCCACCGCGCCTATCGTGCGGATGGCGGCGCTGGGATCAGTGAACACCAGGCAGCCCAGTTGCTCCAGTTCCCGGCGGCGCGCGGGCGGGAACAGCGCGCTGATGGCCAACGGCACGTCCGGATGGCGGGCCTGCATCTGCCTTGCGAAAGCCTCGAAGGTAGGCCACAAGGCTTCGGAGGATCCAGCGGCGGCCAGGAAGACGGCCAGCGCGTCGTAGCGTCCATCGGCCAGCATGTCGTCGGCGGTGGCCAGCAGCAGCCCGGGTTCGGACACGGCCTGGCCGGTGACGTCGACGGGATTGCGGCCGCTGGCGAAGGGCACGCGCTCCAGCAGTCGGGCTTGCGCTTCGGCGGCGGGCTCGGGCAGCGCCAGGCCAGTGTCGTCGGCCTCGTCGGCCATCAAGGCGCCCACGCCGCCAGAGATGGTGAAGATCCCCAGCCGGCGGCCCTGCGGCGGCTGTTTCCAGGTGTCCAGCGCATAGCCCAGGTTGAAGAATTCCTCGATGGTGCACGCGCGCAGGGCGCCGTATTGGCGGAACAGCGCGTCGTAGACGGCGTCATCGCCGGCCAGCGCAGCGGTATGCGAAGCTGCGGCTTGCGCGCCGGCCTGGGTACGGCCGATCTTCGTGACGACGACGGGTTTGCCAGCCGCGCGCGCCGCGGCCAGGGCGAGGCGCAGCTTGGCGCCGTCGCGGCAGCCTTCCATGTAGGCCATGATGACGCGCGTATCGGCGTCACGAGCCAGCCATTCGATGCAGTCGGCCACGTCGATGTCGGCCTCGTTGCCGGTGCTGATCCAGTGCGACAGGCCCAGGCCGCGCTCGCGCGCCATGCTGTAGGCGTAGGCGCCGAATGCGCCGCTCTGCGACACCATGCCAATGCCGCCGGCGGCGACGATGCCGTTGGCGGGGGCGGGCGAGAACGTTGCGTAGACATTGCGCCGCACGTTCATGAAGCCCAGGCAATTCGGCCCCAGCAGGCGGATGCCGCGCTCGCGCGCGATGGCGCAGAGCCGTTCCTGTTGCGCGGCCCCTTGCGCGCCGGTCTCGGAAAAACCCGAGGTGAACACCACGGCGGCGCCTACCTGGCCGGGCCGGGCGCGTTCCAGCGCCTGCGTGGCATGAGCGGCCGGCACGGCCAGAATGGCCAGGTCCACCTCCGCGTCCAGCGCGTCCAGGCCGGGTACGGCCGGCAGGCCGGCGATGGCGTCTGCGCGCGGGTTGACGGGGATGATGCGGCCGCCGTAGCCGTGTTGTAGCAGCAGCTTCACCGGCATCGCGCCGATCTTGCCGGGCGTGGCCGAGGCGCCGACGATGGCGATGCCTTGCGGATTGAAGAGGCGGGACAGGGAAGAGTCAGTCATGATGTGGCGATAAAAAATCAGGAGTAGCGCACGACGCTGCGGCCCGTGCTGCCGCGTTCGAGCATGGCGGCCAGCGCTTGCGGCAGCTGGCGGGGTTCGATGACGCGCGCGATCAGGTCCAGGTGCGCGGGGCGGTATTCGGCGGCGAGCTTGTTCCATACCTGGCGCCGCAGCGGCATGGGGCTGTTGGCGTTGATGCCCAGCAGCTTGACGCCGCGCAAGATGAAAGGGATGACGGTGGTGGGCAGTTCCGCGCCGCCGGCGTTGCCGAAGGCGGCGGCCACGCCGTCCGGCTTCAGGCTGGCCAACGCGTGGGCCAGCAGCGGCCCGCCCACGGAGTCGACCACGCCCGCCCAGCGCGCGCTCATGAGCGGTTTGATGCCGGCCGACAGGTCGGGCGGGGCAATCACCTCCTGCGCGCCCAACGAGCGCAGATAGTCCGCCGCATCCGGCTTGCCGGACATGGCGCAGACGCGATAGCCGCGCTGGCTCAGGATGTCGATGGCGACGCCGGCAACGCCGCCGGTTGCGCCGGTGACCAGGACCTCGCCTTGTTCCGGCGTCAGTCCGCAATGCTCCATCCAGTGCAGCGAGAGCGCCGCGGTGTAGCCCGCCGCGCCCAGCACGGCCGCATCGCGCAGTCCGATGCCGGCGGGCAGCGGCAGCGCCCAGTCGTGGCGCACCCGCGCATACTCGGCATAGCCGCCGTCGCAGTCCACGCCGATGCCGAAGCCATGCACCACGACCTCCTGGCCGGGCGCGAGCGCAGGGTCGGCGGAATGCACAACGGTGCCAGAAAGATCAATGCCGCCGATGCGTGGATACTCGCGGATGATGCCGCCGCGCCCGGCCTGGGCCAGCGCGTCCTTGTAGTTCAGGCCGGCATAGGCCACCTTGATGAGCGTGTCGCCCGCGGACAACTGGTCCGCGGTCAGGGTGTCGAAACGGCCCTGCGGCGGTTCGCCCGCCGCGCCTGCGTGCAGGCGGTAGGCCTGGAATTCGGGATTTTCCATGTTCGTCTCCTTAAGGGATCAGGCCAGCAGCCGGCGCGCCAGCGTGGCGCGGTGCAGTTCGTTGGCGCCGTCATAAATGCGGAAGGGGCGCATCTCCTGCCAGACCATGGATACGGGCGTGTCGTCCGAGAGGCCCGATGCGCCCATCATCTGTACGGCGCGGTCGGCCACGCGGTTCACGGCCTCGGACACAAAGACCTTGGCCATGGCGCTGTGCTGTTTCACCGACAGGCCTTCGTCCATGCGGGCTGCGCAGTCCAGCGTCATGAGGCGGCTGGCATGCAGGTCGATGTGGGAGTCCGCGACCATGGCCTGGATCTGCTGCAGGTCCGCCAGGCGCGCGCCGAAGGATTCGCGCCGCACCACATAGGCCTGCGCCGTCTCCAGCGCACGCCGGGCGCGGCCGATGTAGCGCATGCAATGGGACAGCCGGGCAGGTTCCAGCCGCAGCTGCGCATATTCCAGGCCGCGGCCGGGCTCGCCCAGCACGGCCTCGTCACCGACCTCGCAGTCTTGCAGCAGGATTTCGGCGTGGCCGCCGATCTGGTAGCCCGTCACCATGCCGATGTCGCGCACCACCTGGTAGCCCGGCGTGTCCGCCGGCACCAGGAACAGCGTGGCGCCGGTATCGGTGCGCGCCAGCACCAGCGCGAAATCCGCACCCACGCCGCCGCTGATGAATTGCTTGTGGCCGTTGAGCACCCAGCGTCCGTTGCGCCTTTCGGCGCGCGTGCGCAGCATGGACGGATCGGAGCCGGCGCCGGGGGCGGGCTCGGTCATGGCGAAGCAGGCGCGCTGTTCGCCGCGCACCAGCGGCGCGAGGAAGCGCTCCTGCTGGGCGGTGTCGCCCAGGCGCAGCAACGTCAGCATGTTGGGCTGGTCGGGCGCGGCGCAGTTCAGCGCGGCGGGGCCCAGGAAGCCGCGCCCCGCTTCTTCCAGCACCTGTGCCAGGGCGCGCCAGCCCAAGCCCAGTCCGCCCCATTCCTGCGGCAACTGGGGCGCATACAGGCCGGCCTCGCGGGCCTGTACGCGCAATTGGGCGACGCAGCGATCCAGCGCGGCCACGTCGCGGGCAATGGCGGGGGACTCGGCCGGTATCGCCACCTCGTCGACGAAGCGGCGCACGCGCGCGCACAGGTCTTGCAGGGCGTCGCCGCCGTTGCGTTCTGGCTTGGACTGCATGGTTTATTCCTCGATCTTGACGCCGGCCTGCTTGACCACGGCGCGCCATCTGTCGGTTTCGTCGGCGATGTGCCGGCCGAACGCTTCGGCCGTGCCGCCTGTGGCTTGCATGCCCAGCCCGCTGAAGTAGCTGCGCACTTCCGGATCGGCCAGCACGGCGTTGATCTGCCGGTTCAGCAGGGCGACCACGTCCTTGGGCGTACCGGCGGGCGCCATCACGCCCCACCAGGACGAGGCCGACAAGGGCACGCCCAGTTCAGCCAGCGTGGGCACGTCGGGCAGTTCGGGATTGCGCGTTTGCGAGGCGATGGCGACGGCGCGCAGACGCCCGGCCTTGACCTGCGCATACACCGGAGGCAGGTTGTCGAAGCTCATCTGGACCTGGCCGCCGACCAGCGCGGTGGCGGCTTCGCTGCTGCCCTTGTACGGGATGTGCCGCAGCGCGATACCGGTCTGGTGCGCGAACTGTTCGCCCGCCAGATGGGGGATGCTGCCCGTTCCCGCGGTGGCGAAGGTCAGCCCCTGCTGTTGCGCGGCGGCGCGTTTCAAGTCTTCCAGGCTGCGTATCGGGCTGGCTGCGGGAAGCAGCAGGTAGACCGGCACATCCGTGGCCCAGACCACGGGCGTCAGGTTCTTCTTCACGTCATAGGGCAGCTTGGCGTACAGCACGCTGTTGGTCGCCAGGTTGGCGGTGCCCATCAGCAAGGTGTAGCCGTCGGGCGCGGCGCTGGCGACAAAAGCGGTGCCGATCTGCGTGGCGCCGCCGGGCTTGTTTTCGACCACCACGGGCTGGCCCAGCAAGGGCGCCAGCTTGCGGGCGATCATGCGCGCCGCGGTGTCGGTGCCGCCGCCGGCCGCGTAGGGCACGATCAGGCGCACCGGTTTGTCGGGGTAGGCGGCGGCCTGCGCCGCCCCGGCCGCGCCCAGCAGGGCCACGGCGCACAGTGCGCGCAGCGTTCGGATCAAGGCTTGCATGGCGGTCTCCCGGCGGGTTTACTGGATGCGGGTGCCGGTGGACTGCACCAGCTTGCCCCACCAGGCGGTTTCGTCGGCGATCTGCTTGGCGAACTCGGCGGGCGTGCTGGCCAGCGGTTCCGCGCCCAGCTCCTGGAAGCGGGTGCGCAGCTGCGGGTCTTGCAGCGCCTTGACCACCGCCGCGTGCAGCCGTTCGATCACCGCCGGATCGGTGCCGGCGGGCGCCATCAAACCCTTCCAGGCCATCACCACAAAGCCCTTCTGGCCCGCTTCATCGAAGGTGGGAATGTCAGGGGCGGCGGTGGCGCGCTGGTCGCTGGGGACCGCCAGCGCGCGCAGGCCGCCCGCCTTGACCTGCGGCAGCAGCGCCGGCATGTTGTCGATCATGAAATCGATGTGGCCGGCCACCAGGTCGGTGATGGCGGGGCCGGTGCCTTTGTAGGGCACATGCTCGGCCTGGATGCCGGTCTGCTGCTTGAGCAGTTCGCCAGCCAGTTGCGCGGGCGAACCGTTGCCGGGAGAGCCGAACGACAGTTTGCCGGGGTTGTTGCGCGCGTACTGCAGGAACTCCTCTAGCGTCTTCACCGGCATGGACTTCGTCACCACCATCAGGTTGTGTTCGCGTTCCAGGCAGGTGATGGGCGCCAGGTCCTTGGCCGGGTTGAACGGCATGTTGGCGTACAGGCTGGGATTGATGACGGTGGGACCGGCAGCGGCCAGCAGCAGCGTGTAGCCGTCGGGCGCGGCGCGGGCCACGAAGTCGCCGCCGATGTTGCCGCCAGCGCCGGGCTTGTTCTCCACAATGACCGGCTGGCCCAGGATGGGATGCAGCGCCTCGGCCAGCAGGCGGCCCAGGATGTCGGTCGAGCCGCCCGGGGCGAAGGGCACGATCAGCCTCACGGGCTTGTCGGGATAGGCGGCCGCGGCTTGCGGCGGCAGCGCCGCGCAGGCGAAGGCGGCGGCCATGGCGCCGATCCACTTCGGCAGGTGCTTGTGCAGCATGATGGAAGTCTCCTTTGGTTTGGCGGGCCGCCGGCTTCTTGCGGCTGCGGTCCCTGTATTGCCCTAGCGGCCGGGCGTGTAGCCCGCCTGGCTCAGCGTATGGCGGGCGATGTTCAATTGATGGATCTGGCTGGTGCCCTCGTACAGGCGGAACAGGCGCACGTCGCGGTAGAAGCGTTCGATGCCGTGATCGGCGATGTAGCCGTACCCGCCATGCATCTGCACACATCGGTCCGCCACGCGGCCACACATCTCGGACGCGAAGTACTTGCAGATCGAGGCGTTCAGCGTCACGTCCTCGCCCGCATCGCGCTCGCGGGCGGTTTGCAGAACCAGCGCGCGGGCGGCCTGGATCTCGGTCTGGCAGTCGGCCAGCATGGCCTGGATCAACTGGAAGTCCATCAGCGGCTTGCCGAACTGCTGGCGCTCGGCCACGAAGCGCAACGTGTCGTCCAGCATGCGGATCGCCGGGCCGATGCACAGCGCGGCCAGATGGATGCGCTGCTTGTTCAGCACCTTCATGGCCGTCTTGAAGCCCACGCCTTCCTGGCCGCCGATGATGCAGTCTGCCGGCACGCGGCAGTCCTCGAAATGCACGGCGGAAACCGGCGATCCGGCCTGGCCCATCTTGTCGTAGGGCTGGCCGGTGGACAGGCCCGGCGTGCCGCGCTCCACGATGAATGCGGTGATGCCCTTGGCGCCAGGCGCATCGGGATCGGTGCGCGCCATGACGGTGAACAGGCCCGCCAGCGGGGCATTGGTGATGAAGCACTTCTCGCCGTTCAGCACGTAGTGGTCGCCGTCGCGCACGGCGGTGGTGCGCAGCGCAGTGGCGTCGGAACCCGCCTGCGGCTCGGTCAGGGCGAAGCAGCCGGTCAGTTCCCCGGAGGCCAGCCGCGGCAGGTAGCGGGCCTTCTGCGCGTCGGTGCCGTCCGCCACCAGCGCCTCGGAGCCGATGCCCGTGTTGGTGCCGACCCGGGCGCGAAACGCCACCGAGCATTGCGACAGTTCCATGGCCGCCAGGATCAGCTCCTCGGTCGTCATGCCGGCGCCGCCGTATTGCTCCGGGATGGAATAGCCGAACAGTCCCTGCGCGGCCATGCTGGCGACCAGGTCCTGCGGCACCTCGTCCAGGCGGGCGACCTCGGCTTCGCGCGGCGCCAGTTGCTCTCGCACGTAGCGGCGCAGCGATTCGAGGAATTGCGGGAATCCGTCAGGGTCCCTGATCATGGCTAGTCTCCGTTTCATCATGGGCGCTGATGCGTGCCGCGCCGTGTTGAATCCAGGCTAGCAAAAGGCCGCGGGATTTGAGACAAGTGTTTTGATATCTTGAACGCATGGCGGGCCGTCGCTGCTCTATGATCGGCAGGGACAGACCGCGCATTCCGCGCGCGCCGCGCCCAGGACCTCCACCATGACCACCCGCCCCGGCGAGCGCCATGCCGACCCCGCCTTCGCCACCACGCTGGCGCACGGCTTGTCAGTGCTGCAGGCGTTCCGGCATGGCGAACCCGCGCTCAGCAACCGCGAACTGGCGGACCGCACCGGCCTGTCCAAGGCCACGATTTCACGCTTGACCACCACGCTGATGCAGCGCGGCTTGCTGCGCTACGACGGGGGCTTGCGGCGGTACCGGCTTGGCACGGCGGTGTTGTCGCTGAGCTACCCGCTTCTGGCCAGCATCAAGGTTCGCCAATTGGCGCGCCCGCTGATGAAGCGCCTGGCCGATGCGGCGGGCGGCTCGGCCTCGCTGGGCATGCATCACGGCCTGAACATGGTGTACGTGGAAACCTGTCGCGGCCATGACGCCGTGTCGTTCCGGCCGGACATCGGCGCCTTGCTGCCGCTGCTGCCTTCGGCCATGGGGCGCGCCTGGCTCGCGCAGGCGCCGGCGGACGAGGCTGAGCCCTTGCTGGCGGCGCTGCGGCGCCAGGATCCCGCCGTCTGGCGGCGTCACGCGCCGGACTGGGAGCAGGCTCAGCGCGACTACGCCGAGCATGGCTATTGCGTGGGCCAGGGCGACTGGCACTCGGACGTGCACGCGGTGGCGGTACCCATGCGCACGCGGGTCGACGGCCAGGCGCTGGTGTTCAACTGCGGCGTGCCCGTGACGCGGCTGCGGCCGGGCGACCTGCGCGGCCGCATCGCGCCGCGTCTGCTGACGCTGGTGGCGCGCGTGGAAAAAATGCTGGAGCGCCAGAATGACGCATGACCAGGACCGGGAATTCACCACCACGCTGGCGCGTGGTATCGACATCCTGGCGTGCTTTCGCGCCGACCGCCCGGTGCTGGCCAACAAGGACTTCGCGCAGCAGACCGGCCTGTCGCGCAGCGCCGTGGCGCGCTTGACGCATACGCTGGTTGAATTGGGTTTTCTGCAACGCGAGGGCGAGCCGGCGCGCTACCGGCTGGGCGCCTCGGTGCTGGCGCTGAGCTATCCCTTGCTCGCCAGCATGCAGATCCGGCAATTGGCGCGGCCGCTGATGAAGCAGCTGGCCGACCACGCGCGCGGCGCCGTGTCGCTGGTGGTACGTGACCGCCTCCAGATGGTGTACGTGGAGACTGCCCGCTCCAACGAAGCCTTGCAGACGCGGCCCGACATAGGCGCGGCGCTGCCGCTGTTGTCCAGCGCCGCCGGCAAGGCTTGGCTGGCGCGGGTTTCGGATGAGGAGCGGGCGGTCGTCCTGAACCAGCTGCGCGTGGCGGATCCCCGGCACTACGAGGCCCACTTCCCCAGCCTGGCGGCCGCGCGCCGCGATCTGGAGCGCAAGGGATATTGCGGCAACAACCTGGAGTGGCGGCCGGACGCCTATGGCTTTGCCGCGCCGCTGGGCAGGCCCTATCAGTCGTTGCTGTACGTCTTCAATTGCGGCGTGCCGGCGCAGGACGGGCCTTACCGCGAGCGCGCGGCCGACATCGGCCCGCGCCTGGTCGCCCTGGCGCGCGAGACGGAAAGGTTGCTGGGACTGGCCTGAGACGAATCGGCCCCTTTTCCGGATTCATGACTCCAGGTCAAAAGTGTTTCGCTGTTTCCTGCCTTTTTTCGCAAGGATGACGGCGGCATACTGGACGCCTGTCTTCCGATCCGGGTTTTCCCGCGTTCCGGCCCCTTTGCGCCGGCCCGCTCTCCCGGTCGGCGCAATCGAACCCAAGGAAACCAGATGAATCCCCAGGACTCCCAGCCGGTGAAGGCCGGCCTGCCATTGCTGGCGCTCGCCGTCGGTGCCTTCGGCATCGGCGTGACCGAGTTTTCTCCCATGGGCCTGTTGCCCGTCATCGCCGAAGGGGTGGACGTGTCCATACCCAGCGCCGGCATGCTGATCAGCGCCTACGCCATCGGCGTGATGGTGGGCGCGCCGCTGATGACGCTGGCGCTGTCGCGCTGGTCGCGCCGCAACGCCTTGCTGGTGCTGATGGCGATCTTCACGGTGGGCAACGTGCTGTCCGCGCTGTCGCCCAACTACACGACGCTGCTGTTGGCGCGCCTGGTCACCAGCCTGAACCACGGCGCCTTCTTCGGCCTGGGTTCGCTGGTGGCGGCCAGCGTGGTGCCGCGCCACAAGCAGGCCAGCGCCGTGGCCACCATGTTCCTGGGGCTGACCATCGCCAACGTCGGCGGGGTGCCCGCAGCCACGTGGCTGGGCCAGGTCATAGGCTGGCGCATGTCATTCGCCGCGACCTCGGTGCTGGGCCTGATCGCGATGCTGTCGCTGTGGTTCGCGCTGCCGGCCGGCGAGGCCGGACGCCGTCCCGACATCCGCCGCGAGCTGGCCGTGCTGAAGAGCCCGGTGGTGCTGGTGGCCCTGCTCACCACGGTGCTGGGCGCGGGCGCGATGTTCACGCTTTACACCTACGTGGCGCCGACCCTGGCCGAACTGACGGGCGCATCGCCCAACTTCGTCACGGCGATGCTGGTGCTGATCGGCATCGGCTTCACTATCGGCAATACGGTGGGCGGGCGTTTTGCCGACCGTTCGCTGGATGGCAGCCTGATCGCCTTCCTGGTGCTGATCATCGCCGACTTGCTGGCATTCCCGTGGCTCGCTACGACGCAGACCGGCGCCGCGATTGCGCTGCTGATCTTCGGTTTCGGCACGTTTGCGGTGGTGCCGCCGCTGCAGATGCGCGTCATGCGCGCCGCCACCGATGCGCCGGGGCTGGCGTCGTCAGTGAACGTGGGCGCCTTCAACCTGGGTAACGCGGTAGGCGCCGCAGCGGGCGGGGGCGTGATCTCGGCGGGCATGGGCTATGCCGCGGTGCCGGTCGCCGGCGCGATCATCGCCGCAGCGGGTCTGGGCCTGGTGCTGTGGCAGCGCGCCAGCAACCAGCGCCAACGCAAGCTGGCGATGCAGGGCTGCTGAAGCCGCGACGCGCAGCAAGTAAACAGGGCGCCTGTGCATGCAGGCGCCCTTTCTTCATGCAGGGAAATCGCGGCGTCGCTCAGGCCTCGATCCGTTCCACCTTCCCCACCAGCAGGATGTACGACAGCGCACCCAGCAGGGCCAGCGACGACACGTACACGATGGCGGGCGCGAAGCTGTCCTTCGTCACCAGGAAGCCGATCACGATGGGCGTGCAGATCGACGACAGGTTGCCGACGAAATTGAACACCCCGCCCGTCAGGCCCAGGAGGCGCACCGGCGCCAGCGTGGACACCAGCGACCAGGTGATCGACGCCAGGCCGTTGCCGAAGAAGGCTACGGCCAGGAAGAAGATCACCCAAGGCGTGGAGTCGGTGAAGTTGGCGCCGATCATGGACGTGGATATCAGCAGGCCCAGGATGATGGGCAGCTTGCGCGCCAGGCCGACGGTGGCGCCGCGGCGGATCAGGAAGTCGGACAGCACGCCCGAGCACAGCACGCCGATGAAGGCCGCCAGGAAGGGCACCGACGCCAGGAAGCCGGACTTGATGAAGTCCATGCCGCGGTACTTGACCAGGTAAGTGGGGAACCAGGTCAGGAAGAACCACAGCGTGGACGTCAGGCAGAACTGGCCCAGGTACACGCCCCACAGCTTGCGCTTGCTCATGACCAGGCCCAGGTCGTTCCAGTTGAACGGGGCCTTCTTTTCCTTGACGCTGCGGTCCAGGTCGACCACGCCGCCGCCCTGCTGGATCAGCTCGATTTCTGCCGCGTTCGCGCCCTTGAACTGCCGCGGCTCGCGGTAGATCATGAACCACAGCACGCCCCACACGATGCCCAGCAGGCCGGTGCTGACGAACACCATATGCCAACCGTAGTGGTGCTGCAGCCAGGCCAGCACCGGCGTCAGGAACGCCAGGCCGACGAACTGGCCCGAGGTATAGAAGCCGATGGCGGTGGCGCGTTCGCGTTCCGGGAACCAGGTGGTGACGACGCGGTTGTTGATCGGATAGGCCGGGGCTTCCAGCGCGCCCACGGCCAGGCGCAGCACGAACAGGATGACGAAGCTGCCGGCAAAGCCCATGAAGAACGTGGCTGCCGACCACAGGATCAGCGCGGCCGCGTACAGCACGCGCGGCGACACGCGGTCCACCAGCCAGCCGCCGGGGATCTGCATGGCGGCGTAAGTCCAGCCGAAGGCCGACAGGATCAGGCCTTCATGCACGGTGTCCAGGCCGAACTCGTCCTTGAGCGCGGGTGCTGCGATCGACAGGTTGCTGCGGTCCAGGTAGTTGATGACGACGGTGATGAACAGCATCACCATGATGAGGTACCGGCTGCGCGTGGGGCGCTGGGCGCCCTGCAGGCCGGCGTGGGTGGCAGTGGACAAGGGATGTCTCCTCTTTCTCTCTATCGGCTGATTTTTATCGGCTTACCATTCGGCGAAGCTGCCGTCGGCGTGGCGCCAGATCGGGTTGCGCCAGCGGTGGCCCACGGCGGCGCGTTCCTTCACGTATTCCTCGTTGACCTCGATGCCCAGGCCCGGGCCTTGCGGAATCGCGACCATGCCGTCTTCGTAGGCGAAGACTTCGCGGTTGCTGACGTAGTCCAGCAGGTCGTTGGCGGCGTTGTAGTGGATGCCCAGGCTTTGTTCCTGGATGAAGGCGTTGTAGCAACCGGCGTCGATCTGCAGGCAGGTGGCCAGCGCGATCGGGCCCAGCGGGCAGTGCAGCGCCAGCGCCACGTCATAGGCTTCGGCCATGGCCGCGATCTTGCGGGTCTCGGTGATGCCGCCGGCGTGCGACGGGTCAGGCTGGATGATGTCCACATAGCCTTCGGACAGCACGCGCTTGAAGTCCCAGCGCGAGAACAGGCGTTCGCCCAGCGCGATCGGGGTGGAGGTCAGCGGGGCCAGTTCCTTCAATGCTTCGTAGTGTTCGCTCAGCACGGGTTCTTCGATGAACATGAGCTTGAACGGGTCCAGCTCCTTCATCAGCACCTTGGCCATGGGCTTGTGCACGCGGCCATGGAAGTCCACGCCTATGCCTACGTTGGGGCCGACCGCGTCGCGCACGGCGGCCACGTTCTCCAGGCACTTCTCGACCTTGTCGAAGGAATCGATGTACTGCAGTTCCTCGGTGCCGTTCATCTTCACGGCGGTGAAGCCACGCTCCACGGCGCTCTTGGCGGCCGCGGCGGTGTCGGCCGGGCGGTCGCCGCCGATCCACGAGTACACGCGGATGCGGTCGCGCACGTTGCCGCCCAGCAGCTGCGACACGGGTACGCCCAGGTGCTTGCCCTTGATGTCCCACAGGGCCTGGTCGATGCCGGCCAGCGCGCTCATGTGGACGGCGCCGCCGCGGTAGAAGCCGCCGCGGTACAGCACGGTCCAGTGGTCTTCGATGTTGCGGGGGTCTTTGCCGATCAGGTAGTCGGATAGTTCCTCGACGGCGGCGGCGACCGAATGGGCGCGGCCTTCGACGACCGGTTCGCCCCAGCCTACGATGCCGGCGTCCGTTTCAATCTTCAGGAAGCACCACCGCGGCGGCACGATGTAGGTGGTGAGCTTGGTGATCTTCATGCTTGGGTCTCCTGGGCGGGATAGGCGCGTTGCCAGGCCGCGATGAATGCGCGCGCGTTCTGGCCGACTTGGGCGGCCGACAGGCCGGGTTTGTACAAGGCGGAGCCCAGGCCGAAGCCGCTGGCGCCCGCCTGGGCGTAAATCGCGATGTTGTCGGGCGTGATGCCGCCCACGGGCGCCAGCGCGATCGGCGGGCGCAGCACGGCGCGCCAGGCCTTCAGCACGACGGGGCCGAGTTGTTCGGCCGGAAACATCTTCAGCACGTCGGCGCCGGCCGCCAGTGCGGCGTAGGCTTCGGTGGGCGTGGCCACGCCGGGGCAGGAGGCCATGCCTAGCGCCTTGGCCGCGCGGATCACTGCGGCGTCGCTGTGCGGCATGACGATCAGTTCGCCGCCGGCCTGCTGCACGCGGGCGCAGTCCTCGGGATCCAGCACGGTGCCCGCGCCGATCAGGCAGTCGGTGGGCAGCGCCGCGCGCATGGCGCGGATGCTGTCCAGCGGATCGGGCGAATTCAGCGGCACTTCGATCAGGCGAAAGCCCGCGGCATAGAGTTCCTGCCCTATGGCTTCGGCCTCGGCGGGCTTGATGCCGCGCAGGATGGCGATCAGGCCGCAGTGGGCCATGGCGGTTTGCAGACCGGGATGGTTCATGTTTGGTTCCTATTCCGTGGGGGGCGAGGCGATCAGCCCGGCGCAGATGGCCAGGTGCCACAGGCCGCGCTCGGTGGCGTTCTGCGCCTGTTCGGGCGTGCCCAGGCCGTAGTGCTGCATGGCCTGGATGTAGCGCCGGCACAGCGCGGGGTCGCCGCAAAGCACGATGCGGGGCAGTTCGCCCTGCTGCTGCAGCATGTCGGCAAGCGCCGCGATTTCATGGCCGATGAGCAGGCCCGACAGATAGTCAGCCTGCGATTCGGGCGCCAGTTCGCCGGTCAGGCCGAGCGCGCGCGTGCTGAAGATGGTGGACAGCACGCCCGCGCGGCCGGCGGGCGCTCCGGCAACTTTCAGGCCGCGCTCGAAGGCGGCCATGTCGGCGCTGGCGGCGTCGGCCATGGTCCGGCCCAGGATGGTGTGGCCGCGCAGCGCCGCGTAGACCTCGCCGGTCATGAAGGTGTCGAAGTGGGTGACGCGGCCGCGGCGGGCGCTGACCCACTTCGAATGCGTGCCGGGCAGGCCTATCAGGACGCTGTCGGCGCTGCGGGTCGCCTGGTCCGCCATCACGCCGACGACCTGGGTTTCTTCGCCGCGTATGACGTTGGGCAGGCCATGGCGCTGGATCAGGCCGGGCACGATGTGCAGGGCAGGGCCGTCCTCGCGTTCGACCTTGGTCAGCAGCGTGCCGATGCGCTGCAGGTCGACCGGCACGTCCAGGTAGGCGGCTTCCTTCCAGCCCTGGGCGCTGCCGACCATGCCGCAGGCGATCACAGGCAGGGCCGGTTCGGCGCGCAGCCAATCGCCGCAAGCCTGTTCGAAGGCCAGCTCGAAGCCCGACAGGGCGGTGGTGGCGGCGCCGTCCTGCAGCGGCTGCGGCAGGCGCATGATGCCCCAGGGCAGATGGCGCGTATCCAGCGTGCGGCCGGCGGCATCCAGACGGTAGGCGCGCAGCGAGGAGGTGCCCCAATCCAGCGCGATAAGCGCCGCGCGGGCGGGAGATCCGGTAGTCATCAGAAGCTGTCTCGTTTCCGGCCGCAAACCGGGCTGCGGACGCGCGGTGAGGCTGGCGCGGGGGCAGGGCTCTGCGGACCTTGTTGTCTCAGGCCCGCCGGATGTTTGTGAGCACGCGGCGGGCGATGGGAAAAATTCTAGATCAGCGCTTGAAAAATCTCAAAATATAGAATTAAATCCCGCATACAGGGAAAAAACGGTGATGAGGCGCGCTCCCTGCGCCTGGAGCATCCTCCGGGCATATCGCCCGGAAAGCGCGCCTTTTCCCCGCATCTCGCTGCGATGGTGGCGGTTATGCTTGCAATCGTTCTCTTTGTCGCCCGGCCCCGCTTTCATGACCTCTACGCAGACTCCCGACCGTACGCCCACCCTGGACCCCGATGGCGCCGCGCCCGCCGGCACGCAGACGCTGATGCGCGGCCTGGCGGTGGTGCAGGCCGTGTCCGGCGGCGCGCGCGACCTGAAGGAAATCTGCGCCCGCATCGGCGTGGCGCGCAGCACCACGCACCGGCTGGCCAGCTGCCTGGTGCAGGAACGCTATCTGCGGTCCCTGCCCGGCGTGGGCTATGTGCTGGGGCCGAAGCTGATCGAACTGGGTTTCCAGGCGCGCGAAGCCTTTCCGATGGCGACGCTGGCGCGTCCTTATCTGGACAGCCTGGCGGAACAGACGGGCGACACCATCCACCTGGCCGTGCGCGACAACGACGAAGTCCTGTACCTGGAAAAGATCCCCGGCAAGAAGGGGCTGGAGATGCGCTCGCGCGTGGGGCACCGCATGCCGCTGGCCGCCACGGGCGTGGGCAAGGCCTTGCTGCTGGATACCGAAGAGCCGCAGTGGAAAGCGCTATACCGTGTCGGCGCGCCGGTGTCGTCGCGCGCGGGAGGCGGCAGCCAGACCTGGGAGGCCTTCCGCGACCGTATGCGCGACTATGCCGCCCACGGCTACGCGTTCGACCTGGAAGACAACGAACCGTCGATCCGCTGCGTGGCGGCGCCCGTGCGCGACGCGTCCAGCGGCATCGTCGCCGCCATCAGTGTGTCCAGCACGGTGCCCTATATGTCGCTGGATCGCATGCGCGACATGGTCGCCGTGGTGCAGGGCGCCGCAGCGGGGATTTCAGCGGAACTGGGATGGAAGGTGGACCGCGGCTGAGGCCGCGGCCCTGTGTCTTATTCCAGCGGCAGCGTCAGCACGCCCTGCGGGGCCGGACGCATCATGACGCGGCGGTACCAGGCCGACAGCGCCGGCGTGTCCGGTCGTTCGATCGGCAGGGCCAGCCAGCGGTGGGCGGAGCAGACCAGGGCGATATCACCCATGGTCAGTTGGCGGCCGGCGATGAACTCGCGGCCCTGCAGGGCCTGGTCCAGGATCAGGGCACGGGCATTCGAACGCTTGACCGAGTTTTCGATGGCGGCGCGGTCGCGCTTTTCCTCGGGTGTGCGGATCAGGCCCAGGAACGCCGGACCCATGACGCCCTGCCATTCGGTGGCCTGCCAGTCCATCCAGCGGTCGGCGTCGGCGCGCAGGCATACGTCTTCCGGCCACAGGCTGCCGACGCCGTAGCGCGCGGACAGATAGCGCACGATGGCGTTCGATTCCCACAGCACGAAGCCGCCGTCGTCGATGACGGGGACCGTACGGTTGGGATTCAGCTTGGCGAATTCGGGCGTATCGACCACGCCGAACGGACCGCCAGCCTGCGTGAAGGAGTGCGGCAGGGCCAGTTCGCGCACCGCCAGCATGACTTTCTGAACGTTGACGGAAGTCAGGCGTCCCCAGATCTTCAACATAACCATTCCTTTAGTGTCAGACGGGCGGCAGCTGCCGCCGTGCAAAGCCGCTGTCGCGCGAGAAGCGCGTCCAGTTGAAAGCGGGTCCGGGATCGGTCTTGCGGCCCGGGGCGATGTGTTCATGGCCCCAGGCGGCGGCCAGCGGATGGCGCGCGCGCAGAGCCGGCGTCAGCTTGCGCAGCGCCAGGTATTGCTCTTCGGCATAGGGCAGGGTATCCGTGCCCTCGAGCTCGATGCCGATGGAAAAGTCATTGCAGCGTTCGCGGCCGGCAAAACGCGACACGCCCGCATGCCAGGCGCGTTCGTCGGTGGACACGAACTGGATGATGCTGCCGTCGCGGCGGATGAAGAAATGCGCCGACACGCGCAGGCCGCGCAGCCGTTCCAGCCAGGGATGCGAACCGTAGTCCAGCGTATTCAGGAACAGCCCCGCGACTTCAGGGCCGCCGAATCGCCCCGGCGGCAGGCTGATGTTGTGCAGCACCAGCAGCGACGCCTGCGCGCCGGCAGGGCGCGCGTCGCAGTTGGGGGAGGGCATGAGCGAAACACCCGGGGCTGGCGCCAGCCAGCCATGACGATCCAGAAGCAAGGCCATGGGAAGAGAGCATGCATGTGGTTTCCAACACGCATTATGCCGTGCAGGGCGGCAAGCCTCTAATCAGGCGGATCAGTGCCGGGCCGGGCCCAGGCGCGCGTGTTCCGAGCTGCACCAGGTCTGGCCGTTCTGCTGCAAGGCTTCGGACCGGGGCAGATGGATGCCACAGTGGGCGCAGCGCACCATGGACTCCAGCGGCTTGGGGCCGCGCGCATCGGCCTTGGGCTTTTTCGCGCCCTGCTGGCCGGCTTGCCGCGCCGCGGCCATGCGGCCCGCCAGACGGGCCACGAACAGCACCAGGATGATCAGAACAATCCAGAACAGCAACTTGCCCACTTCAACCTCGATGCAGAATCATTTCCAGCACGAACCGGCTGCCGGTATAGGCCAGAATCAGGAACCCGAAACCCGTCAGCGTCCAGCGCAGGGCGACGCGGCCGCGCCAGCCCCAGACGTGGCGGCCGGCCAGCAGCACGCCGAAGGTCAGCCATGACAGCAGCGTGAACACGGTCTTGTGGTCGAAGGGCAGGATCTTGCCCGTCAGCTTCATGGACGCCACCGAACCCGTGCCCACGGCCAGCGTCAGCACGATGAAGCCGATCCAGATGATGCGGAACAGCAGCTGTTCCTGCACCAGCAGCGGCGGCTGGGAGTCCAGCACGCGGCCGACGATGCTGCGTTCGGCGGGAGCTTCCAGCGGGCGATGCAGATGGCGGTCCAGCAGCGCCATCATCATGGCGTGCAGCGCGGCGATGGTGATCAGGCCGTAGGCCGCCAGGGCGATCAGCAGGTGGACGCGCAGCCACGCGTCGTTGGCATGGGGCACGAATTGGCCCTGGGGAAAGATTGCGGCCAGGCCGCTGGCGATGGTGGCTGCCGGCAGCAGCAGCAATTGCAGGCCGTCTATGCGTACCAGCAGGCTTTCCAGCCAGAACACCACCATGCCCAGCCAGATGGCCGCGGACAGGGCCAACGCCCACCCGATGAACAGATGCTGGGCCCCCAGCATCGATTGTTGCAGCCCGATTCCATGGAGAACCAGGGCACCCAGCAGGCACAGGCGGGCGATTTTGCCGGTCTGTTCCACGCCGCCGCCACGGGCCAGGCGGATCCAAAGCGACCCTCCCAGCACCGCGTACGCCAAGGCAGCCGCCGTGTGAAATACAATGCCTAGTGACATAGAAACCGTTGTCTGGATGGGGCCTTGGGGCGCATGCCGCCCGAAAGCGCAGAATCCGCGCCTGCGGCCACCGTTCAATCAACTAGTTTAAGCGGAAACGCCTCTCATGCTCGATAACCTAACTCAACGCCTGTCGCGCGTCGTCAAGACGCTGCGCGGGGAAGCCCGCCTGACCGAGGCCAACACCCAGGAGATGCTGCGCGAAGTGCGCATGGCGCTGCTGGAAGCCGACGTGGCACTGCCCGTCGTGCGCGAGTTCGTCGCGCGCGTGAAGGAAAAGGCGCTGGGCGAAGAAGTCGCCAGCAGCCTCAGCCCGGGCCAGGCCCTGGTGGGCGTGGTCCACAAGGAACTGACCGCCCTGATGGGCGGCGACCTGGGCGCCGACTCCGGCGAACTGTCGTTGGCGGTGCAGCCGCCCGCCGTCATCCTGATGGCAGGCCTGCAGGGCGCCGGCAAGACCACCACCACCGGCAAGCTGGCGCGCTGGCTCAGCGAAGGCCAGCACACCCAGCACGGCCGCAAGACCGGCAAGAAGAAGGTGCTGGTGGTGTCCGCCGACGTCTACCGCCCGGCCGCTATCGATCAGCTGAAGAGCGTGGCAGCACAGGTGGGCGTGGACTTCCTGCCGTCCGACCCCAGCCAGAAGCCCGAGGACATCGCCCGTAACGCGGTGGACCACGCGCGCCGCCATCACTATGACGTGCTGATCCTGGACACGGCCGGCCGTTTGGGCATCGACGAAGCCATGATGCGCGAAATCCGCGCGCTGCATGACCTGGTCAAGCCGGTGGAAACGCTGTTCGTGGTCGACGCCATGCAGGGCCAGGACGCAGTCAACACCGCGCGCGCCTTTGCCGAAGCGCTGCCCCTGACCGGCGTGGTGCTGACCAAGCTGGACGGCGACGCCCGCGGCGGCGCGGCCCTGTCGGTGCGCCACGTTACCGGCAAGCCCCTGAAGTTCGTCGGCGTCTCGGAAAAGCTCGATGGCCTGGAGCCGTTCTATCCCGAGCGCATGGCGCAGCGCGTGCTGGGCATGGGCGACATCGTCTCGCTGGTCGAACAGGCCCAGAAAAACATCGACATCGCCGAAGCCCAGAAGCTCGCCGCGAAGATCAAGTCGGGCAACAAGTTCGACCTGAACGACTTTCGCGACCAGCTGGGCCAGGTGAAGAAGCTGGGCGACATGGGCTCGCTGCTGGAAAAGCTGCCCGCCCAGTTTCAGCAGGCTGCCGGCCAATTGCAGGGCGGCCAGGCTGAAAAGCAACTGCGCCGCACCGAAGGCATCCTGAACTCCATGACGGCGGCCGAACGCGCCAAGCCCGAACTCATCAAGGCCTCGCGCAAGCGTCGCATCGCGGCTGGCTCCGGCGTGCCGGTGCAGGAAGTCAACCGCCTGCTCGCGCAGTTCGACCAGATGCAGGGCATGATGAAGCAGATGAAGAAGGGCGGCATGGCCAAGATGATGCGCGCCATGGGCGGGATGAAGGGCTTGGGCCGCTTCGGAATGAAGTGATGCCCCCACGGCGCGCGCACTGCGTGCGCTGGCGGTGCCCCCCAAAAGGGGGCGCTTTTTCCCTAGGCAGCCCTGCGGAAAAGACCCTTCTTGCGCCGGACCGGAATGCCCCTGTTGGGGCATTTTTCATTGGAGAGACGGGCAAAAAAAATGGCCAGACATTGCGTCTGGCCAAGTAATCGCGGCTAGCAGGGGGCGCCTGCCGCGATGCAAGCCGGAAAGCGCATGGGTGCCTTCCAGCCTGTCCGATTTACGGCAATGATCAGGACAGGGGCGGGATGCGCAGCACCTGGCCCGGGTAGATCTTGTCGGGGCTGGTCAGCATGGGCTTGTTAGCTTCGAAGATCAGGTTGTTCTTCGCGCCCTGGCCCTTGCCGTATTGCGCTTCGGCAATCTTCCACAGGTTGTCGCCCTTCTGCACCGTGTACATCTTGGCTTCCGGGGTGGCCTGCTTCACCTTCAGTTGGTTGTCCACCTGGGCCACGCCCACGGTGTTGCCCAGCGCCAGAGTGATTTTCTCCGCCGCTTCAGTGCTGAGGGCCTCGCCCGCCACCGTGACCTTGTCGCCATCGACCGAGATCTGCAAGCCGTCGGCATTCAGGCCGTGCTTATCGAGCTCTTTCTTCAATTCGTCCGCCGTCGCGGCCTTGGCCTCGCTGGCGCCGAAGAGCTTTTCTCCAACGTCCTTGATGAAATTGAGCAGACCCATAGTGTTTCCTTTATCTATGTTGCGGTGAGAGAAACAAGTGCCATCAGGGCTTTTGGCCCATGAACATTTTGCGCACGATGCCGGCGATCAAGGTCAGCACGGCGCCACCGACGCCGCCGCCGACCACGCTGCTGGCGATCGCGGAAAGATCCAGTCCCGTATTGCCTGCTGCAACCGCGTTCGCTCCGGCGGTGATCATCGGAGCCAGCCAGGAACCCCCTGCCAGGCCGCCGATGGCGCCTGCGATGGTATTGCCCAACGGGCCCAGATTGAACTGCTGGAGCATCTTTCCCAAGCCATTGCCTGCGGCAGCGCCGGCGACAAGCTGGATGATCAGGTTGATGATGACTGCGGTGTTCATGATGCCTCCTCTGCCCCGCGAGGGCGATGTGCAACGCTAGAACAACAGCAAGACGAACGTACGAAACCAGCAGGAACGATTATGACTCGCACATTCCCCGGGCGACGAGGGGTTAACGTGTAACAGGTTGCTAGCCTGTCGGCAGACTACGCAAGAATGCTGGTCAGTTTGCAGGGAATGCGCCGCGATCGGTCTAAACCGCATCGGGCGCGCGGCTACATGCGACAAGGGCCGCTATCGCAGCGGCCCTTGTCTTGGCTGTCTTTCAGCGCGGCGCCGGTGTCAGCCGCCGCCCACGGCCACCACGATTTCGATCTGGTCGCCGTCCGTCAGCGCGGTCTGCGCGTGCTGGCTCTTGGGCACGATTTCGCCGTTGCGTTCCACGGCCACGCGCTTGCCGGCATAGCCCAGGGCTTCCAGCAGCTCGTTCACGGTTGTGTCCAGGGGAAACTCCCGTGCGTCTCCGTTCAGGGTGATGTGCATGCAGGTCTCCTCAGTTATCGCGCATAGCCGTCGGTGGCGGCGATCAGCCGCGCCAACGTGCCGGGTTCGTCAAACGCATGGCCCGCATCCGGGACCAGGTGGAATTCGGCTTCGGGCCAGGCGCGGTGCAGGTCCCAGGCGGTGCGCGCGGGCGTGCAGACGTCGTAGCGCCCCTGCACGATGGTGCCCGGAATGCCGCGCAGCTTGTGCGCATCGCGTATCAGCTGGCCTTCTTCCATGAAGCCGCGGTTCACGAAGTAGTGGTTCTCGATGCGCGCGAACGCCAGCGCGGCGCGGTCGGCGGCATGGCTTTGCTGGTGGCGCGGGCTGGGCAGCAGCGTGATGGTGCTGTCTTCCCATTTGCTCCAGGCCTTGGCGGCGCGCAACTGCTCGGCCGGGTCGTCGCCCGTCAGGCGCTTGTGATACGCCGCGACCAGGTCGCCGCGCTCATCTTCCGGAATCGGCGCAAGGTACTCTTCCCAGCGGTCGGGGAACAGCCACGACGCGCCTTCCTGGTAGAACCAATGGATCTCCGCGCGCCGCAGCCCGAAAATGCCGCGCAGCACCAGTTCGCTGACGTGGGACACGTGCGTTTCCGCATAGGCCAGCGCCAGCGTCGAACCCCAGGACCCGCCGAACACCAGCCACTTTTCCGCGCCCATGACCTCGGTGCGCAGACGTTCGATGTCGGACACCAGATGCCAGGTCGTGTTGTTCTCCAGGCTGGCGTGGGGCTGCGAACGGCCGCAACCGCGCTGATCGAACAGCAGCACGTTGTAGCGCTGCGGATCGAACAGCTGCCGGTGCACGGGCGAGCAGCCGCTGCCGGGGCCGCCATGCAGGAACACGGCGGGCTTGCCCTGCGGATTGCCGCAGAGTTCCCAGTAGATCTGGTGGCCGTCGCCGGTGTCCAGCGTGCCTTGGCGGTAGGGTTCGATGGGCGGGTATAGCATCAGGCGACTCGCTTGAAGATCAGGTCCCAGACGCCGTGGCCCAGTCGCAGGCCGCGGTTCTCGAATTTGGTCAGAGGGCGGTAATCGGGGCGCGGAGCGTAGCCGTCCGCGGTATTCGCAAGCTGCGGCTCATTGCCCAGCACTTCCAGCATCTGCACCGCGTAGTCTTCCCAATCGGTGGCGCAATGGATGTAGCCGCCCGGCGCGATGCGGCTGGCCAGGAGCGCGATGAACGCGGGCTGGATCAGGCGGCGCTTGTGATGGCGCTTCTTCGGCCACGGATCGGGGAAATAGATATGCACGCCGGCCAGCGAATCGGGGGCGATCATGTCGCGCACCACTTCCACCGCGTCGTGCTGGATGATGCGCAGGTTCGGGATATTGGAGTCTTCAATGCGGCGCAGCAGCGAGCCCACGCCAGCGTTGAACACCTCCACGCCCAGGAAATTGTCGTCCGGGCGCGCCAGCGCGATCTTCTCGGTGGTCTCGCCCATGCCGAAGCCGATTTCCAGCACCGTCGGGGCCTGCCGGCCGAAGGCGGCGGCGGGATCCAGGCGGCGCGGCGCATAGGGAATGGACCATTGGCCCATCAGGCGCTCGAGCGCGGCCAGCTGGCCCTGCGTAATGTGGCCGCGGCGGTGCACGAAACTGCGGATATGGGTCGCGCCCGGGCTGTTGGGAGCGTGGGCGGTACTGGCCAGCGCCGCCTGCGTTTCCGGGGAAACGGCGGTAGCCGAGGGCTCGCCGCCAGGCGTCGCGGGGGCGCTTGCGGCAGCCGGGGCCGAGGCGGCTGCGGGGTTGTTTTCGGGGGTGTTCGTATTCATAGCCCGAATTGTAGTGGCAGGCCCGGCATGCCGCTGTCGCCCAGATGCACTAAATTGGGGACATATTTACAACCTTGAGGCTGAGGGCCTGTTGCAGCAGGGCGGCGGCGGCCAGCAGCGATGAAAAAAGGCGCGCTATAATCGCCGCCTCTGCTTCGGCTTTGCGCCGAGGGCACGACACCCGAGCGGGTGTAGTTCAATGGTAGAACGGCGGCTTCCCAAGCCTCAAGCGTGGGTTCGATTCCCATCACCCGCTCCAATTACGCGCCACGTCCAATTCCTCGGTTTGGGATGCAATTCCCTCAGACTGGGGCTTGTCGCGCCTGCGCATCAAAGATGATCAAGCGGCAACGCCGTGGTGTACTTGAGTTCCTCCATCGCAAAACTCGAACTGACGTCAAACAGTTCGGCGACCTGGATGAGCTTCTTGTAGACGAAATCGAACCCGGCGATATCGGGCACCACCACCTTGAGAAGGTAGTCGGTGTCGCCGGTCATCCGATAGAACTCCATGACCTCCGGCATATCCTTGACGCCGAGCGAGAATTTCTCGAGCCAATTCAGGTCATGGCGGTTCGTCTTTATCGACACGAACACAGTCACGCCCAGCCCCGCTTTGTTGTTGTCCAACAGGCAAACCTGGCGGCGAATAAGGCCGGACGCCTGCAGATGCTGAATCCGCTTCCAGCACGCGGTCGGGGACAGGTGGACCCGTTCGGCGATTTCATTGTTCGAGAGGCGCGCATCAGTCTGAAGCAACGCGAGGATGCAGCGATCTTTCTTGTCCATGGCTCACTCAACTTACCCTCCCTTTTGCGCAGCGTACATACCTGTATGCCGTTGCCGCCGCGCGGTTCGGAGGCCAAACCTGAGGTCGATGTTATAGGCCGCTACCCCCGGGGGCGATACAATTCATCGAGCCAAACCTACAAGAAATTTTATATTTGAGCCGGCGAGCCGGAGGCGCGATGCAAGAGGTGGACCTTACTCTCACGCAGACTTTTTTCCTTGTCGCACAGGAGGGCACGTATTCCGCCGCGGCGCGCCGGCTGAACATCACCTACCAGTCGGTGGCCAATCACATCCGGCGCCTCGAGCAGCGCGTCGGCGAGAAGTTGGTGGTGGCTGGGCGCGGCGCCAAGTCGATCAAGCTCACTCCGCGCGGCACCAGCCTTTACCGGCTGCTGGCGCCGGAATTCGACGTCATGCTGACGCGCCTGGGCAACCTGATCGACAAGGAACGGCCAGTCATCCGTATCGGGATGCCGCACGCGATCTTCTACTACCTGCTGCCGCCGGTGCTGACGAAGTTTCGGCGCATGTATCCCAACGTCGAGATCGTCGGCTACGAAAAGGACGTCTCGCTGCCGGAGCTGATCCGCAACGGCTCGCTGGATGTCTGTTTGAGCGAGCGCTATTTCGGCGACACCGTGATTCCGCAGCGCGTTATCTGCCACTACCAGCCGGCGCTGGCGTTCCCGTCGAGCTGGCCGGCGCCAGCCGATGAGACGGCTGTTCCGGAATGGGCGCTTGGGCGGCCGCTGGTGACCTATGAACCCGGCCAGATGCTCCGCAATATCGCACTGGACTATTTGTCGGTCGGCAACGAGCAGCCCAAGGTCGCGGTGTCTACTTCGACCAGCATGAGCGTCAAGCGTTGCGTCGATGAAGGCCTGGGTTTCGCCTTGCTTCCCACGTGGTGCATCGACGAGTCGGATCGGCGCCTGAGCTGCATCGCGCTTCCCAACGCGCCGAGGATTCCCATCTATTTCGGGGAAGCCATGTTCCTGAAATCGAATCCGTTCGTCCGTTCGCTGCACAAGCTTTGCCTGGAGATTTTTCCCTCCACCATCGAGGAACGCGCGGGCCGGTGGAATTCCCTTGACGCAAGCAGGCCGAGACGCGCACGCGCCGCTGCCCGAAGCTGAGGCCTTTCCTCCCCCGGGTCTGAGCTGACCCGGCTTAGCCAGTCCGCCTTCGCCAGATTGTCAGGATTCGGCGGTGATTATTTTTCTCTTTTTGCCTCCGGAAGGGGTAAAAAATCGAAGAGTTTTCACCCACTCTCCTCATAGACTTGATCACGTCATCAGTGGTCATCGACTTCCCCTGGAAGCGCTGGCCGTGCATCCACGGAGATTGAAGTTCATGAGGCAAAGCACTCAACTCGTCAGCGCAGGCCGGCATCCGGAACGTTTTGGCGGCCTGGTGAATACCCCCATCTGCAGGGCATCGACGATACTCGCGGGCAGCATGGCGGAATGGGAAGGCATGAAGCGCGCCCGCGCCGCGCAAGAGCCGGGCGCCACCACCTATGGCCGCTATGGAACCGCCACCACCCACGCGTTCGAGGAGGCCATGGCCACCCTGGAAGGCGGACACCGCTCCCTGGTCTTTCCCTCGGGCCTGGCGGCCATCGCCACGACGCTCACCGCTTTGCTCAAGGCCGGCGACCATATCCTGGTTTCGTATAGCGCCTATTCCCCGACCCGCTCCTTCCTCGATCGCGTGCTCAGCCGCTTCGGGGTTGAGGTACAGGTCTACGACCCTGCTTGCGGCAAGCGCATCGAATCGCTCATGCAGCCCAATACGCGCGTCGTATTTGTCGAATCGCCGGGTTCCGAAACGCTCGAAATCCAGGATATTCCCGCCATCGCGGCGGCCGCACACGCGCACGGCGCCTTTGTCGTCATGGACAACACCTGGGCCACGCCATTGTTCTTCAAGGCTTTCGACCATGGCGTCGATGTGTCCATTCACGCCGCGACCAAGTACATCGTGGGTCATTCGGATGCCATGCTGGGCGTGGTGACCTGCAACCAAGCCACCTGGCCCAAGGTCAGGGAGACGACGCAGGAAATGGGCCAGACGGCCAGTCCCGACGATATCTTCCTGGCATTGCGCGGGCTGCGCACCATGGACGTGCGGCTGCAGAAGCATATGGCGTCGGGAATCCGCGTGGCCCAGTGGCTGGAACAACAAGCCGAGGTCGAGGCCGTGGTGCATCCCGCGCTGCCGTCGCATCCGGGCCATGCCATCTGGAAGCGTGATTTCAAGGGGGCAAGCGGCCTGTTCACGGTAGTCCTGCGCGCCAGCGACGACGAATCAGTCGCCGCCTTTGTCGATGCCTTGCATCATTTCGGAATCGGCGTGTCCTGGGGCGGATATGAAAGCCTGGCCATACCGTTCACTCCGGGAAAGCACCATGGTGATCGCTGGCCTCACAAGGGCAAGGCAGTACGCATGCATGTGGGACTGGAAGACCCGGAAGACCTGATCGCCGACTTGAAGCAAGGTTTGGCTGCGATGGTTGCCTGCCAGGACGCGCAGCAGCAAGATACTCAGAAAGAAGTCGCCCGCTCGGTTTGAGCTTCCACCATTTTTGACTCGTCCATTACTGGAGATACACATGAGCAAGATGAAGATCACCGGGTCCTTCGTGGCCCTGATTACGCCCTTCAACAAGGATGGCAGTCCCGATTACGAAGCCTTCCGCGAACTGCTGAAGTTCCAGGAAGACAACGGCACCAGCGCCGTGCTCATCATGGGATCCACGGGCGAGGTTTCCATGCTGTCGCAAAAAGAGCGCCAGGACATCATCGTGGAAACCGCGAAGATGAAGACCGGCAAGATGAAGCTCTTCTATGGCTGCACCGGCAACAACACCGAGGCCACCATGGATTACCTGCGCTTTGCGCGGGCCAACGGCGCCGATGGCGCCATTCTGGCAGCGCCTGCCTACATCTGCGCCTCGGAAGCGGACATCGAAAGCTATTTCCTCGAGATAGCCGACGCCACCGATCTGCCGCTGGGCATCTACAACAATCCGCCGCGGGTCAAGAGCGATTTGCACTGGGATCAGCTGCTGCGCATCTTTAAGCACCCGAACTACGTGGTCCACAAGGAATCCACCACGCGCGTGGGCCAGGTGGCGCAGGTGCTATACGGCGCGCCCGACGTATCCGTGATGTGCTGCGATTCGCCCAATCTGGGCCTGGTCGTGCCGACCATGAGCCTGGGTGGCCATGGCACGGCCAACATGACCGGCAATATCGCGCCGGCAGAGTTGACGGAAATTTCCCAGCCCTGGACCTCGCCCGAGGTCAGCTTCAGCTTCCGCGAATCCTATTTGCGCAATCTGCAATTGCTGCACTACTCGTACTCGGCCATCAACCCCGTGGCCATCAAATCGCTGATGAAGGCCGTGGGCCTGCCGGCAGGCGAACTGCGCAAGCCGCTGCGCGCACTGGAAGGAGAGCCTCTGCTCAAGGGCCTGCGCGCGGTCAAGGCGCTGGGGCTGGACAAGAAGTACGGCTGGAATTCGCTGCAACTGAAGGCCGCCTGATCCCTTGCAGGATGGGGCCGGAAAGAACGCGCGTTGGGAGATTGTCCGCCTTGCGGCTTCCTGCTGACTGAATTCCTTTCCGGCCATTTCATGTCATGGATCGGGCTGCGCCTTTGCAATAGGAAACGCTATGGATTTGGGAATTCGAGGCCGCCACGCGCTGGTTTTCGGCGGCAGCAAGGGAATGGGCCGCGCCTGCGCCCATCAGTTGGCAAGCGAAGGCGTCAACGTGACCATCGCGGCGCGCACGGAAAGCACGCTGGCCCAGGCCGCTGAGGAAATCACGGCGGCCACGGGAACCCGGGTCCGATACGCAGTTGCCAATATCACCACGGATGAAGGGCGGGAGGCGGCGCTTGCGGCGTGTCCCGCGCCCGATATTCTGGTCAATAACGCAGACGGCGCGCCGCCCGGCGACTTCCGCCAGTGGACCCAGTCCGACTGGCATGCGGCCCTTGATGCCATGGCCCTCGGGCCGATCGACATGATCCGGCGGGTCGTCGACGGCATGATGGAACGCCGCTTCGGCCGCATCGTGAACATCGTTTCACGCAGCGTCAAAACCCCGCAGCTTGAACTCGGCCTTTCCAATGGTGCGCGCTCCTGCCTGGTGGGCTTTGTTGCGGGCCTGGCCCGCCAGACGGTGCGGCACAACGTCACCATCAACAACCTGCTTCCGGGCGTCTTCGCCACCGATGCGCAGCGGCATCACATAGAAGGAATGCTGGAGCCAGGCGGCAAGAGTTTTGAACAGCTGTGGACGGAGCGCGGATCCAACAATCCTGCCGGCCGCTACGGCGAGCCCGAGGAATTGGGCGCGCTTTGCGCATATGTCTGCGCGGCCCAATCCGGCTATATATGCGGCCAGAATATCTTAATAGACGGCGCAGCCTATCCAGGCACCTACTGATTCGCCTACGATCATCCCCGCTTTCCACGCCGGCCTTTTTTCATGTATTGCGGGGCCGAAGAGGGGGGGCGGTATTCGTTGCCCAACCATTTTCAATGAGATCGTTCGTCATGCGTAATACCCCTATTCGTTCTCGCCGCCTTTGCATGAAAGGCATTGCGGCAGTTGTCGGTGGATTGGCCGTGCTGGGTTCGGTACAGGCGCAGTCGAAGGCGGACGCCTCCTATCCCAGCCGCCCGGTTACCATCGTGGTGCCTCATCCTCCTGGCGGCTCCGTCGACGGCCTCGCCCGCATATTTGCCGTGAAGCTGGGCGAGGAGCTGAAGCAATCGGTCATCATCGACAACAGGGCAGGCGCGTCCGGGATGGTGGGCGCAGGCGTGGTCGCCCGTTCGGCGGCAGATGGCTATACGTTGTACCTGAATGCCTCGATCCACAACATCAACCCGCTGCTCTATGGGAAGAAGATGACCTTCGATGCGGTGAAGGATTTCACCCCCATCAGCGGTCTGGCGCAAGGCGCATTGATATTCAGCGTGAACAACGATGTCCCTGCGAAGACCGTGCAGGAGTTCGTCGGTGTGGTGAAGGCAGCTCCCAACAAATACAATTTTGCAACCACGGGCTTTGGCTCGGCGGGGCACCTCGCCATCGCGCAGTTTGCATATGAAGGCGGTCTTTCCGATCTGAAGATCCCGATCGTCCTCTACAAAGGCGGCGGTCCCGCCTTGACCGATCTGATCGGCGGACAGGTTCACGCGCTGGCCGATCCAATGCTCTCCTCGCTGCCGATGGTCAAGTCAGGCAAGATACGCGCGCTGGCGGTAACCGGCGACAAGCGCAGCCCCTTGCTTCCGGACGTTCCCACGATGCGCGAAGCCGGGCTGAAGAATTTCGAGTTTTATTCCTGGTATGGCTTGTGGGCGCCAGCCAAGTTGCCGGAGCCGATACTCAGGAAGCTGGAAGTCGCCACGCAGAAAGTCATGACGTCCGCCAGCATGAAGGAGCAACTCGACAACCTCGGCTTTGAAAGCTCCTATCGGAACAGCGCGGACTTCGCGCAGTACATCCAGGCCGAGACGGACAAATACAGCGCCATCATCAAGCAGGCCAATATCACCGCGGAATAAGGCGCTTTCCCAAGAACCAGAGCGCCCCATCGAGGGGCGCTCGGGGCGCTTGGGAAAAGCCGTGTCCGGACCCGGGCCAGACGGCTATGTGGCACGATCCAATTTGGCAATTGCCGGCACCTCCAGGGCCCGGACCGAAGGCGCGGCTTCTTCCCAGCGCATTACCTCCACCAGCGCGGACTGGGCACTGCTTCCCTGAGTCAAGCGGGAAGTGCCCACGTCGATCGTCAATACGTTGGGGTTGCCGTGTATCTCCAGCTCCTCGTCGGCAGCGTCAAACCATGCTCCCGTAGGCAGCGCCACCACGCCAGGCTTGAGGTCGGCGTCGATAAGCGCGGTTGCAAGGCACGCGCCACGGTCGTTGTAAATCTTGACGAGATCATGCTGGCCGATGCGGCGCGCTTGCGCATCCAACGGCGAAATGCGCAGGGCCTCCCGGCCATTGACCTTGAGGTCCACCGATGCCTTGCCGCCATCCATTTGGGAATGGAGCTTGCCCGCGGGCTGCGGTGTGAGCAGATGCAGCGGCCACCGTGCAGCCTTGGGTGATCCAAGCCATTCGTCCGGCATCAGCCAGCTGGGGTGGGGCGGGCAATCGGCGTAACCGAATCCGGCGATTTTTTCCGAATACAGCTCGATGCGTCCGGACGGTGTACGCAGTGGATGTTCCTCGGGATCGCGACGGAACTCTTCGAACAGCACGAATGGCTTTTCAGGCTCGGGAATTTCCACGAACCCGCGGCTCCAGAATGCATCGAAATCAGGGGCCATATGGCCGCAGTCGCGCCATTCCTTGGCCATTGATTCGTAGATATGCCGTACCCACTTCATCTCGCCTCGGCCTTCGGTAAAACCATGCTCGTAGCCGCCCAGCGCGGCCAGTTCCCGGTATATGTCGAAGTCATTGCGGCTGGAGCCGATCGGCGCCAGGGCCTGATGCATGGCGAACACGTGACGATCGCGCGTCGACCCGCCGATGTCATTTCTTTCCAGCGTGGTGGTGGCCGGCAGCACAATGTCCGAGCGCCGCGCCATGGGTGTCCACCAGATCTCATGGGCGACTATCGTTTGCGGCCGGCTCCACGCCCGGCTGAAGCGGTTCAGGTCCTGCTGGTGATGGAAGGGGTTGCCGCCGGCCCAGTACACCATCTTGATGTCTGGATAAGTACCTTCCCGCCCATTGAATTCATAGTGCTGGCCAGGATGCAGCAGCATGTCGGTGACCCGGGCAACAGGAATCACCGAGCCGGTCGGGTTGCGTCCCGATTCCATGGCCGGTCCCGCGATCTCCATGCGCGGGTTTCCCGCGCCATTCATGGACGCATGCCCAAACGCAAAGCCCCCGCCAGGCAGCCCGATATGCCCCAACGCAGCGGCTAGCGCAATGCTTGCCCAATACGGCTGTTCGCCGCGATGAGCCCGTTGCAACGACCACGCGCAAGTCAGCATCGTGCGAGTGTTGCGTGCCTGACGCGCGAGTGCGCGGATAGTCTCGGCCGGCACATCGCAGATCGCCTGGGCCCATTCCGGCGTCTTCGGGATTCCGTCCGTACTGCCTTCGAGATAATCGCGCAAGGCCGGAAATCCAACGCAGTGGGTCTGGAGGAACGCTTCGTCGTGGACGCCATCAACGATCAGCGCCTGGATCATTGCCAGCATCAAGGCCGCGTCCGTGTTGGGACGAATGGGAATCCAGCGCGCACGCACGCCGGCAGGGACATCTCCCCGGGTCGGGCTGATGACCACAAGCTCCATGCCAGCGGCTACCGCCCGTTCGAGCTGCCCGGGCACGGGATGGTCCCCTGCGCCGCCCGATGTGATCTGCGTGTTGCGCAACGGCATGCCGCCGAATGCGATCAGCAGCCGCGTATGACTGGTGACACTGTTCCAGTCCGTCACACGGCCGGTAACCGGCGTATAGGTGCCGATCACATGGGGCAGCAGGAACTGCGCGGTGCCCCAGCTATAGTTGCCCGCTTGATTCGTAAAGCCGCCGCCGGCGTTCAGGAAACGGTGCGTCTGGGTGCGCGCATGGTGCAAACGGCCCGCCGATGACCAGCCATATGAGCCGCCAAAGATGGCCTCGCTGCCATGCTCTGTCCTCACTCGCTGGAGTTCCGAATGGACCGCCGCAAGGGCCTCGTCCCAACTGACCTCAACGTAGTCGTCACGTCCGCGCTCGCTCCCGTCGCACAAGTGCCGGTCGCGCAGCCATCCCTTCCGGATGGCTGGCCGGTTCACCCGTAGCGGCGAGTGGACCATGGCAGGCATCGATTGCAGGATGCCCGAGGGAGCGCTGTCGCGGGCGAACGGTTCGCAATCGATCAGCCGGCCGCCTTGCGTGACCGCGGTGAATGCGCCCCAATGAGAGAGCGAGGGGAAGCGGCGAATCTGTTCAGACATGATTTGACGAGGTTCCGGCCCAAGGCCGCGCATATCAAAGGCGCGGACCGATTGCGAATGTTCAGCACGCCATTAATGCTAGCAATACAGCTGGTGAATTTTCTTTCCATTCGCGCGGATTGGCGTCAAAACAATGAAATAAATTTCACTCCGGCACCCTTTATTCTTGAATCCGGTCCGGCCTGGCATCGCCGGGCAGCGCCTTCCGGCTACGCCGCAGACATCACGATCGACCAAGACAACCACGCCCATGAAAGTTCTCATCCTCGGATCCGGCGTAGTCGGCGCCACAACGGCCTACTATCTCTGCCGCGAAGGCCATGACGTCGAAGTTGTGGAACGCCACTCGGCGGCGGGAATGGAAACCAGTTTCGGCAATGCGGGCGGTCTTTGCCCGAGCTTTGCGGCGCCATGGGCCGCGCCGGGAATGCCGGTCAAGGTATTGAAGATGGCGTTGCAAGCCGATGCCCCGGTGCGCTTTTCGCTTTGGCCCGAATTTGAAAGGCTCCGTTGGACCAGGCGATGGCTGATGGAATGCGATGCGCCGCGGTTTCGCGTCAACAAACTGCGCATGCAGCGCGTGGCTCACTACAGTCTCGCTTGCCTGAAGCAGCTCATGGCCGAGACGCCGCTCGCGTTCGATTTTCATGCGGGCGGCGTGTTGCAGCTGTTCCAGACCGTAGCGGAGTGCCGGTATGGCGATATTGCCGCCAGCGCACTGAGGGAATTCGGCATTCGCCACAGTGTGTTGAACGGGCGCGATGCGCTGGCGGTCGAGCCGGCCTTGCGAGACGCCACCGCCAGGATCGCGGGCGGCCTTCATTTGCCGTCCGATGCCTCGGGCGATAGCCACATTTTCTGCCAGGCATTGACCGCCTGGCTTCAGCGTGCGGGCGTGAAGTTTCGATTCGACACCGATGTGCGGCGATTGCTGCATGAGGGCGGTCGGGTGGTGGGCGCAGAGACCTCTGGCGGCATACTGAAGGGCGATGCCACGGTTGTCGCCTTGGGCAACCAGGCTCCGGCACTGCTTGCGCCGCTGGGGATCAAGCTTCCCGTATATCCGCTCAAGGGCTATTCGATTACCGCGCGGGTGACCAATGCCGATCAAGCGCCCAATATGTCGGTCATGGATGAACACAACAAGGTCATGATTTCACGGCGGGGCAATAGAATCCGCGCGGCGGGCATGGCCGAACTGGTCGGCCACGACTTGTCATTGAAGGCGGCCCGCAAGGATGTGCTGGTCCGGACGGTGCGCAGCCTGTTCCCACATGGTATCGACTACGCCAACGCTACCTTCTGGGCGGGTCTGCGCCCCATGACGCCAGACGGCCCCCCGATTCTCGGAGTCTCTGGTTGGGGCGGGCTGTTTCTCAACAGCGGGCATGGCTCGAACGGCTGGACCCAGGCTTGCGGAACGTCCCGGATCGTGGCGGATCTGGTCTGCGGCCGCAAGCCTGAAATCGACCTCGAGGGACTCACGATCGAGCGTTTTCGAAGGTAGCATTGACGGCACGCGAAGTTTCGCCATCCCTGTCGAGGTTGTTCGCGCCCAACAGACGAACGCCGATCTAGAGATGGAAATCGCCCGCGGCTTCCGGCTGGTAAAGCACTTTCCTGATCCCGATCCGGCGGGTCCGGTCCGAAATCCGCCAATCGATGGAATCCCCCTCCTGGTAGCCCAGGATGGCGGCCCCGACATCGGAACAGACAGAGAGCTTTCCTGCGCTGCTGTCGGCGTCTTCAGGGTAGACCAGGGCCACTTCCATCTCTTCGTCGTCCAGCTGCAGCAAGGCACGGGAGTTCATCGTGACCACGTCCCGCGCCACTTGCTGCGGCTTGACGACGATGGCGCGCTCCAGCTCGTGCTCGAGCTCGACAATAGTCGGACCCTGCTCGAGTTCTATCAGGCTCTTGAGCCGGGCCTTGTCGATTTCAGTGATGTAGATATCGGTGGAGTCGACAACGGCGCCTTCGCGCAACAGTCGTAGATAACGCCCCGCAGTCATGGAAAACGACTTCAGCGTCGGTGTTTCGTTTTCAAGCAGAAAGCCGCTGCGCAGAAAGGTCTTCAGCGAACGCGCGTTGTCCGGGTGGATCTTGGCGATGAGCTTTTCGGCCCGCATGTCGAGGAAGGCCAGCTTCATGCCTTCGCGGATCGTGCTGGCGCCCAGGTTCCGGCCCCAGTTGTCGCAGTCTCCGATCACCAGGACGATCTCGCAATCCGGGCCGGTCTTGACGAGGCGCACGAAGCCCACCGGGGCGTCATGCCTGTCATAGGCCATGAAGAACCGGCCGCCCTGGTTGAACAGATGGGTCAGGATCGGCAGCTGGGTCCGATCGATGGCTTGCTCGATGAAACGGGAGACATTGCGCGAATCGCTCAGATAGCAGGTCACGCGCTCATCTTCCAACCAATCCATCAGCGTCAGCGCGTGCGTCCGGGTGATTTCCGGGCACAGCGAAATGAAAGGCTTGTTCATCTTCACCACACTCATTCGTAAAGGATGAAAGCCCTTCATGGCGATGGCCATGACGGTTCTTTCGGCAAACCGCGCATTTTAGGACGGAATGCGGATGAGTGCAGGGCGGGCCGGGAACGGGCGCCGCTTGCAAGGCCCGGGGCCGTGTCAGATCGGATGAACCCTGCGCCTGCGCATGAGCCACTGCCAGAAATCCGCGAACAGTTTTGCTGACACGGAAAAAGCGATCAGCACGGCCGCGCCAGCAAGCGTGGGCCATCGATCAGCCCAGGCTTGCTCGAATACCAGGAGGACAAACATGTGCCCCAGCGCGGCCATCAATGGCGCGCCGATCAACCATCCCGCGACAAACCAACAATCGTGGCGGGTAAAGACCTTCGTGAAACTGAGGTGATAGGCCGCGCGTGCCACGTAATAGGACAGCACCAGGGTCAGGAAAATGAGAGCGATGCCAGCAAGCGTAAAGTCTTCGGATACGCGGACCTTGTGCCAGCTTTGAAGTATCGGGTCGCCGATTAGAATCCACTGGTCTACCGGCGGATCGTAGTGCGCGATCGGAATGATTCCGACACCGCGTGCAAGCCACGACAATCCGTGGAAGCAATACCAGGCAAAGATGATCGAAGCTGCTGCGCCGAACAGCATACGCAGCTTGTGGCTAGCCATTGCAGTAATTCCCATCGCGCTCGAAGTTCCCTGAGTATTCCACGCATGTTCCTGGCGTTCTCGGCAGCCAGTCTCTAAACCTCTCTTCCATACTGCTCCATTTTCCACCGAGCCCGCGGCCCCCGCTGCGTGTACTCGCGCCGGTAATCCGCCGGCGTTACGCCGAACTTCCGCTTGAAGGCGCGACGGAAGGCCGCCACGTCCAGATAGCCGCAGTCATTGGCTATGTCCTCCACGGAGCGCAGCGTCACTTCCAGCCACATCTGGCTCTTTCTCATCCGTATATCGGTGAGGAATTCATGCGGTGTGATCGCCAAGTGCGTCCGGAAAAGGCGTGCCAAGGTTCTTTCGCTGACGGCCGCATGCTGTGCGGCGTCGCCTATCGTTATCGCTTCCTGGGCATGTGCCAGCAACCACTGGACGGCCCTGTACAGCGGGCTGTCGCGTGTGAGACCGCTGACCTTCTCTATGGGCAGCGTCGACGCGATGATCTGCCGCGCGGGATCGAAGACGAGCTTGTCGCGCGATGCGCCGGCCAGTCCAGCGATGCCCGTGCGGTCCATCAGATCGAGCACGCAGTCATAGGCCAATGAAGGCGTCCCGGCAAGCAGGATGCGCTCGCTGGCCCAGACAATCGGATCGTTGGCGATGGTCAGGTCCGGATGGGTCCGCGCGAAGCCCGACTGGTACGCCCATTGCACCGGCGTCCGCATCTTGTCCAGTACGCCTGCTGCCGCAACCAGCCAGACGCCGGTGCCCACCGCGCAGACGTAGCGCCTGTCCGCCACGGCGCTGCGGATTTCGTGCAGCACGGCGTCGTTGTTTGCCACGCTGGCGCGCAGTTGCGGCACCGAGACCGTTTCCAGGGGCGGCACAAAGATGGCGCGCTCCATTGCCGAATCCGGCGCGCCCGGCGGCATGAAGCTCAGATGTTCGGACGCCGAGTCCGTTTCCGCCGAAAGGGCTGCGCCCACGCAGCGCCACGTCACCACATGGCCGCTCGCTTGCCCGCTGCGGCTGCGGGCAATGCCGTTGGCGGTGCGGAAGGTATCGATCGCGGCATGGATGGGGCCGTTCAACCTGCCGGCGGGCTGCAGCAGTTCCACATGCAGAGGGTAGTTGTCTGGAGCGGCACCCATGATGTCTGTTTGGAGCGCGGTCTTTCCGCAGAGGATCGAACAAAATCAACACGCAAATATTAGATCAACCGCGCCCTCCAAGGAGCCATCCGTGCCATACGCAACCGCGTCCGACGACACCCGCATCTACTACGAAACCTATGGCGACGGCGCGCCCGTCCTGTTCATCCATGGCGGCGGCGGCAACACCATATGCTGGTATCAGCAGGTGCCTTTCTTCGCCAGGAAGTACAAGGTCATCGTGATGGACTTGAGGGGCTTCAAGAAATCTCCCTGCGTGCCGGAACGCAACCATCCGCGCCACTACCCCGCCGATGTGCTGGCCATACTGGAACAGGAAGGCATAGGAAAAGTAAATCTCGTGTGCCAGTCGCTGGGCGCATGGGCAGGATTGCCGCTGGCCGTGAAGCATCCGGAGCGCGTCCAGACGCTCTTCATCAGCGGCTCGCCGACGCCGGCCTATTCGCCCGAGACCTGGGAAATTCTGCGCAAGGCCGGCAAGACCTTCGATGACGGTCGCCACGATCTGCGTAGCAAGAGTATCGGCTGGAACCGCAAGAATGTCGAAGCCCGGCCCGAGATGCTGCACCTGTACGGCTGCATCAAAGCGCTCAATCCCAAGGGCTTCCTGGCGCTGACCATGCAGGCCGACGACGTCAAGATCCATCCCGCCGAGTTCGAGGGCTACCGCGTGCCGACCTTGATGACCGGCGGCAGCCACGACGATTTCCTGACCCCGGAAAGCCACCATCTGGTCGCGAAGCTGCTGCCGGGCAGCCGCAAATACACCTTTGAAGATTCGGGCCATTCTCCTTATTTCGAAACGCCGGACGAATTCAACCGCGTGGTGCTTGAGTTCCTGGACGCGCACAACTAGTTCCTGATCCTGCAAGAAGGAGACAACATGGCTGCCATCAAAAAAACACTGGCATTCGGGCTGGCTGGCGTCATGGCGCTTGCCAGCGTCGCCGCCATGGCGCAAACCGATTATCCGAACCGGCCCATCCGCTGGATCGTTCCCTCGCCGGCGGGCGCGCCTATCGACGCCATCGGACGCAAGCTGGGCGAACTCATGTCCGCGCGGCTCGGCGCGCCCGTCGTGATAGAAAACAAGCCCGGCGCCGGCAGCACCATCGGCGCCACCGAGGTCGCGCGGGCCAAGCCCGACGGCTATACCTTGATGCTGAGCGTGGGCGACGCGCTCATCTCTTCGGTCGTGACCATGAAGGTGCCTTATGACCCGCAGCGCGACTTCACGTTGATCAGCAAGATAGCCGCGTCAGGTCCCGTGCTCATCGCAAACAAGTCGATGCCGGCCGGCGACCTGGCCGGGGCGGTCAAGGAGGCCCGGGCGGCGCAGGTTCCTCTGGCCTATGGGTCGTACGGTCCGGGCTCGTACCCGCAACTGATCATGGAGAGCCTGGCCACGCAGTCTTCGGTGAAGTTCATCGAAGTCCCCTACAAGGGATCGCCGCCGGCGATGACCGACCTGCTGGGCGGGCAGTTGGCATTTACCTTCACATCAACCAGCATTGCGGCGCCCATGATCGCGGACGGCAAGGTCAAGGCCATCGCCGTTATCGGCGACAGGCGCTCGGCGCTGCTGCCTGGGGTCCAGACCTTCGCCGAAGCGGGATACGACGCCTTCATATTCAAGAACAAGGCCTGGGTCGGCTTGAGCGGCCCCGCCGGCATGCCTGCGGACGTGGTGCAGAAGCTTGCGGCGGCGGCTCAGCAAGTGGTGCGGGATCCGGAGTTCGGCAAGTATCTGGAGAACATCGGCTTCGACGCCGTGGGCAATACGCCGGAGGAGTTCCTGAAGGAGTATCGGGAGGAGTATTCGGTCGTGCCGGGGCTGATCAAGGAGCTGGGCGTGGCGGCGCATTGATCAGCGGGCTTATTTGATGGCGGGTGGAAATCGATGGTTCCTGATATTCATTCGATATCAAATCTCAAATTCTTAATATTAGACAGCCACATCAAGCGCGCCTAAAGTCATCCGCTGGACCATATGGCCAGGACCGCCGCCTAGAGCGGCCGGCCATCCACGCAAAGGAGACTTCCATGCAACACCGCAGAAAGATGCTGACGGCCATGTTGGCCGTGGCCTTGCTTGGCGCCGCCGGCCATCAGGCCGTCGCGCACGCCGAGACCTTCCCCTCCCGCCCGATCAAGTTCGTGGTGCCGTTCGGCCCAGGCAGCGGCACCGATACCTCGGCCCGCTATTTCGCCCGCCAGCTGCAGGAACTTACCGGTCAGCCGGTAGTAGTGGAGAACAAGCCGGGCGCCAATGGTTTCATCGCGGTGAAGAACGTGTTGTCGGCGCCGGCGGATGGCTACACGGTGTTCATCGGCAGCAATTCGACGCTGGCGGTCAATGCGGCGCTGTTCAAGGCGCTGCCCTACGATCCCGTCAAGGATTTCGCGCCGCTGACCATGATGATGCGCTCACCCGCCATGCTGGCAGTCAGTCCGCAGGCGCCGTACGGCACCCTGAAGGATCTGATCGCCTACGCCCAGGCCAATCCCGGCAAGGTGAATTTCGGCGCGGGCTCTGCCGGCTACCAATTGATGGGGGAGTTGCTGAACGACAGCGCCGGTCTGAAGACGGTACATGTGCCGTTCAAGGGCGCCGGCGATGCCATCATGGCTGTGGCCGGCGGTACGGTGGACTACACGTTCGCCGAGGTGACAGCGGTGCAGGAGCTGGCCAAGGACGGCCGCGTGAAGGTGGTGGCGGTGGCGTCGGACCAGCGTGTCGGGACTTCACCCGATGTGCCGACGGCGACCGAGGCCGGCCTGCCCGGATTCGAAGCCTATACCTGGGTGGGCGCGATGGTCAGCGCCAAGACGCCGGCCGAACAGACCGAGCGCCTGGCCGAGCTGTTCACGCGCATCTCCAAGATGCCCGAAACCCGCGCCTTCTATGAACGCCTGGGCGCCACGCCGATGACGGGCGGTCCTGCGCAGATGCACGAATTCCAGCAGAAGGAAATCGCGCTGTGGCAGCGCATCGTCAAGAAGGCGAACGTTCCCCAACAATGAAGGAAGAGGCGAGCATGACGTCGCAAGCCCTGCAGAATGTGAAGGTGCTCGATCTGTCGCGCGTGCTGGCCGGCCCCTGGGCCGCCCAGACGCTGGGCGACCTGGGCGCTGAAGTGATCAAGGTGGAGCGGCCGGGCACGGGCGACGATACGCGCGCCTGGGGGCCGCCCTACGTGACCGATCCGGCGGGGCAGCCCACGGGCGAGTCCGCTTATTACATGTGCGCCAACCGCAACAAGCAGTCGGTCAGCATCGATTTCACCAAGCCCGAGGGGCAGGAACTGGTGCGGCAGCTGGCGCGGCAATGCGATGTGCTGATCGAGAACTTCAAGACCGGGGGCCTTGCGCAATACGGGCTGGACTATGCGTCGCTGAGCGAGCTGAATCCCAGGCTGGTGTATTGCTCGGTCACCGGCTTCGGCCAGGACGGTCCGTATGCGCATCGCGCCGGCTACGACTTTTTGATCCAGGGCATGGGCGGCTTGATGAGCATCACGGGGCATCCCGACGGCATGCCCGGCGGCGGTCCCATGAAAGTGGGCGTGGCGTTGACCGACATCCTGACGGGACTGTATGCCAGTACCGCCATCCTGGCAGCGCTGCAGGCGCGTGCGCACACCGGGCGCGGCCAGCATATTGATCTGGCCTTGCTTGACGTAGGCGTCGCCTGCCTGGGCAATCAGGCGATGAACTATCTGTACGGCCAGCAGGCGCCGCGCCGCATGGGCAACGCGCATCCGAATACGCTGCCGTATCAGGATTTTCCGACCGCCGACGGGCATATGATCCTGGCCGTCGGCAACGATGGGCAATTCGCCCGGCTGTGCGTCGCCATAGAACGGCCGCAATGGGCCGAGGACGAGCGCTTTGCGCGCAATGCGGCGCGGATTGCCCATCGTGAGGAACTGATCGATGGCTTGCGCGCCATCACCGTCACCCGCAGCACGCGCGACTGGGTCGCGCTGCTGGAGCAGCACGGCGTGCCTTGCGGACCCATCAACACCGTCGCGGACGTATTCGAGGATCCGCAGGTCCAGGCGCGCGGCCTGCGCATGAGCATGCAGCACCCGAAGGCGGGCGAAGTGCCGCTGGTCGCCAGCCCCATCCGCCTGTCGGACACGCCGGTGAGCTACCGCCACGCGCCGCCGCAACTAGGCCAGCATACCGACGCAGTCCTGGCCCGCCTGCTGGGCTTGAGTGCGGAGACCCTGCATACACATCGAATCAATGGAGTCCTGGGATGAGCAGTCTGAATTCACTGGCGTTGCCGCTGACGCGCATTCCTCCCGAAGACGAGGCCCTGCGCCCCGCCGTCCGCGCCTTCCTGCAAGAAGCGGTGCGCGACATGCCGGCGCATATCCGGGCGCGTTCCTGGGGCGGCTACGACACCGCGTTCAGCCGGCGCGTGGGCGAGCGCGGCTGGATCGGCCTGACCCTGCCGCGCGAGTATGGCGGCGGCGGGCGCAGCGCCTTTGCGCGCTATGTGCTGGTAGAGGAATTCCTCAATGCCGGTGCGCCGGTCGGGTCGCACTGGATCGCGGACCGGCAGAGTGCGCCGCTCATCCTCAAGTACGGCACGGAAGCGCAGAAACGCTTTCATGTTCCCCGGATCTGCCGCGGCGAGTCTTTCTTCTGCATAGGCATGAGCGAGCCCAACTCGGGGTCGGACCTGGCCAGCGTGCGCACGCGCGCGGCGCCGAACGACCGCGGCTGGCTGCTCAACGGCCAGAAGATCTGGACCACCAACGCCCATCACTGCCAGTACATGATTGCGCTGGTGCGCACCTCGGGCGGGCCGGAGGATCGCCACAAGGGCCTGTCGCAGGTGATCGTCGACCTGTCCCTGCCCGGCGTGACGGTGCGGCCGATCGAGGACCTGTCGGGAGACAGCCACTTCTGCGAAGTGTTCTTCGATAACGTGCAGTTGGACGCCGATGCGCTGGTGGGCGACGAAGGGCAGGGCTGGGAGCAGGTCACGGCCGAACTGGCGTTCGAGCGCAGCGGCCCGGAACGGCTGTATTCCAGCATCGTGCTGTTCGATCAATGGCTGGACTATGCGCGCCTGCCCGCCAATCGCACGCCCTCGTCCCGGCGACTGGCCGGCAAGGTGCTCGGCCAGCTGACGCCGTTGCGGGCCATGTCGGTGTCGGTGCAGGAGAAGCTGACGCGCGGCGCCAGCCCCATCGTGGAGGCGGCGCTGGTCAAGGAGCTGGGCACCACGCTGGAACAGATGATTCCGGCCTGGATTGCGGAAGACCTGTACTCGCGCGAGGCCGAGGACATTCCGGTGGAACTGCTGATGACCTTGAAGTACGTGACGGAGGCCTCGCCCTCGTTTTCCCTGCGGGGCGGCACCCGCGAGATTCTGCGCGGCATGATCGCGCGCGGCCTGGGCCTGCGCTGAAGGAGCATGACATGAGCGATAACGATCTTTACGCCGATGCCGCGCGCCAGGTGCTGGCGGACCATTGCACGCCGCAGGCGGTGCGCGATATCGAAGCGGGCGGCGACGCCGCCGGCAGGCTCTGGCAACAGCTGGAGGACACCGGCCTGGCCGACGCGCTGGTCGGCGAGGAAGAGGGCGGTTCCGGGCTGAGCCTGGAGCAGGTGTTCGGCGTGCTGGAGCAATGCGGCGCTCATGCGCTGCCCTTGTTGCTGGGCGAGACCATGATCGCGCGCGCGCTGCTGCCGGCGGCGCAGCGGCCTGCTGGCAGCATTGCATTGGCACGCGGCGTGCAACAGGCGGATGGCGCCTGGCATTGCGCGCTGGTGCGCGGCGGCGCGGTGGCTGACAGCGTGCTTGTGCAGACGGGCGATGCCTGGCGCCTGCTGGACGCCGCGCAGGCGCATAGGGAGCCGCAGGCGCTGGCATTGGACGCCGCCCTGAGCTGGACCCCGGCCCAGGTCGCGGCTGCGCCGTTGGCGCCGATGGACGCGGCTACCGACGTCCGCACCATGCAGGCCTGCGTGGTCGCGCCGCAGATGGCGGGCGCGCTGGGCAGCGTGCTGGAGCGCACCCTGCAATACGCCAATGAGCGCCAGCAGTTCGGCCGGCCCATCGGCAAGTTCCAGGCCATCCAGCATCAGCTGGCCGTCATGAGCGAGCATGTCTGCGCCGCACGCATGGCGGCGCAGCTTGGCTGCCATGCCGACGGCGTGGCGCCGGACCGGCTGCGGGTGGCGGTCGCCAAGGCGCGCTGCAGCGAGGCGGCGCTGGTGGTGTCCGAGCTGGCGCACGCCGTGCATGGCGCGATCGGCTTTACGGAAGAATACGATTTGCAACTCTACACGCGGCGCCTGCATGCCTGGCGTCAGACCGCAGGCAGCGAAGCCTACTGGCATGACGTGGCGGGCGAGGCGCTGCTCGCGCATGCAGGGCCGACGCTGGACCTGGTGCGTACGATTACCGACGTCCCGGCCTAAGCCCGGCTCTCAGGAGAAACTTGCATGGCTTTTCTGCAGATAGAACGCGAGGACGGCATCGTCGTCGCCACCATGAACCAGCCGGAGACACGCAATGCGCTGACCGGCAACACCGCCGTCGAAGAGATCGTGCAGCTATGCGCGGACATCCGCCAGGACGCCAGCGTGAAGGTGCTGATCCTGACCGCCGCCGGGCCCATTTTCAGCTCGGGCGGCAACGTCAAGGACATGCGCCGCTTTTTCGACGATGCGCTGACCCCCGAGCACATCTGCGAGGAGTACCGGCAGGGCATCCAGCGCATTCCACTTGCACTGCATGGCCTGGACGTGCCCGTCATCTGCGCCGTCAACGGTCCGGCCATCGGGGCGGGACTGGACATCGCCTGCATGTGCGACATCCGCATCGCGGCCGACACGGCCACGTTCGCCGAGAGCTTCGTGCGTGTGGGCATCGTGCCCGGCGACGGCGGCGCCTGGCTGCTGCCGCGCGCCGTGGGCATGGCCCGCGCCAGCGAAATGGCCTACACGGGCGAGGCCATCAGCGCGCAGGACGCGCTGGCGTGGGGGCTGGTCAGCCGGGTGGTGTCGGCGGCGGACCTGCTGCCGACCGCCAGGACCCTGGCCGCAAAGATCGCCGCCAATCCCGGCGGCGTCATGCGCATGACCAAGCGCCTGCTGCGCGAAGGCCAGCACAGCAGCCTGGCGTCCTTGCTGGAGCTGTCGGCCAGTTATCAGGCGCTGGCCCACAAGACTGCTGAGCACCGCGAGGCGGTCACCGCGTTCATCGAGAAGCGCGCGCCGAAGTTTTGAAGGGCGGCGCCGCCGATGCATTTGCGCATCGGCAGCGCCGGATGGCGTCAGTGCGCGTCCATCATGTGCAGGCCACTGCCCAGATGCGCAGCGCCATCGATCTGGAGCAGCTGGCCCGTCATGAGGTGGCCAGCCGGCGTGGCCAGGAAGGCAACCAGCTCCGCGACTTCTTCGATCGATGTGGCCCGGCCCATGGGCGTGGCGGCGACCAGGCGGTCCAGCATGGCCTGCGCTGCCTCGCCGGCCAGTCCTGGCGTGATCACCGCTCCGGGGCCGATGCAATTGAGCGCGATGTCGTCAGCAGCCCATTCCAGGGCCAGGGTCCGAGTCAGGCCCAGCACGCCGGCGCGTGCGGCGATGGAATGGGCAATTCCCATGGAGCCGCGGTCCACGCCCGAGAGCGAGATGTTCACCACCGTGCCCTGGCGAGCCTTGAGGAAGGGATAAGCTGCCTTGGTTACGACAAACACGGCGTTCAGATTGGTGTCGATCACCGCATCCCAACCTTTGCGGCTGATCTGCGCGGCGGGCGCGAAGAATTGGCCGCCGGCATTATTCACCAGCAGGTCGATGCCCTGGCGTTCGCCCACTTCGGCGATCAGCGCCTCGATGGCGGCGGTGTCGCGGATGTTGGCGCAGGCATAGCTGAAGTCGCCGGTCAGTTTTTCTGCCATTCCGGCGGTCTCCGCCAAGGGATCTTCGCGCCGTCCCACCCCGAACACGTCCATGCCCAGCGCCAGCAAACGCAGGGCGATGCCACGACCGATGCCAGAGCCGGCGCCAGTGACCAGTGCGCTGCGGCCGACCAGAACGCCGGGCCGCATGACCTGGGTGGATTCCATGCAAGTTTCAGATTTCATGAGGTTCACCTGGAAGTAGGAATTCAAGAGACCTGCCGCCGCCCGCCGCCGATGGCCGGCGTGGGGCTGCGGGGGATGCGTTGACCGTCGAACAGGGCGGGAAAGGCCGGCACGTGTTCGCCGTTGGCGAGTTCCTGCGATACGGCCCCAGGCCGCAGGCCGCGGATGAGCGTCAGCGCTTCGGCCGGCGCCCGGACGTTGCCGGCCGGGATCTGCATGTCCCGCATCTGCCGGAGCACGGCTTCGCGGGTCTGCGGCAGGGTCCAGGCTTCCACCTGGGCGTCGAAGTGCGCCGCGCGGCGGATGCGTTCCTTGATGGGTGCATCGTCCGCGCCGATCAGCGGGCGCAGGCGCGCCCAATAGCTGTCCAGCCCGCCCAGGATGTAGACATGGCCGTCTGCGCAGCGATATATGCTGGAAGGCGCCGACGCGCGGTCGCGGTTGCCCATGGGCGGATCCAGTGTTTCGCCTTCGCTTAGCGCCAGCGCCGCCGGCCCCAGCAGCATTGCGGACGCCACCTCCATCATGGAGAGATCGATCAAGCGCCCGCGGCCTTCGAGCATTGCCATCGCGCAGGACAGTCCCGCGTACATGCCGCTGAACATGTCCACGGGCCAGCTCGTGGTCAGGCGCGGCGAGCCGTCCTCGTCGCCGTTCAAGAGGGCGAAGCCGGATTCGCATTGCGCGATGGTGTCCATGCAGATGCGGTCGTCCTGCTGTCCATAGCCGGAGATGAGCACGACGGTCAGGCGGGGATGGCGTGCGCATAACGCCGGGCCTTGCAGGTCCAGACGGGCGAGCGATCCCGGGGCCAGATTGCAGATGAAGGCGTCGGCCTGCGCCAGCAGCGTCTCCAGTGCTTCTCGTCCGTCCGGCGCGGCCAGGTCCAGCACCTGGCTCCGCTTGCCCGTGTTGAAGCTGCGAGCGTAGAAGCTGCCGAAGCTATTTCCCGGCAAGGTACGCACGCCATCGCCGCGCGGCGGCTCCACCTTGACCACGTCGGCGCCGAAATCCGCCAGGTACTGCGCGGCGGTAGGGCCTGCGATGAACTGCGACAGCTCGATGACGCGCTTGCCGGCAAGGGGGCGTGGAGTGTCGGCCTCAGGCATGGATCACCCGCTTGGCTTTGTGGACGGTGCGCGGCAGGGTGCCGTTTTCCACCACTTCCACGTGAAAGCGCACCTGCAGGCGATCGCGCAGCAGTTGCGACAGCCTTTCGCCGAGGTCGGCGCTGGCGCCGGGTTCGCGTTCGACGCGCAGCTTCACGCCGGTCAGGAAGCCCGTGCTCGGATCCTTGACGCTGTCGTCGATGATGATCACGTATTCATTGCTGACGCCGGCAAAGCCACGGACCACGTCTTCGATGGCGGACGGGAACAGATTCACGCCGCGCACGATCAGCATGTCATCGGCGCGGCCGAGCACGCCGCCAGGCAGGCGGGCATGGGTGCGGCCATCGGGGCCCGGGCGGCTGTCGCGCACCACGATGTCTCCAGTCCACCAGCGCACCAGCGGGCAGGCCTGCTTGTCCAGATGGGTGAGCACCAGCACGCCGCGTTCGCCGTCGGCCACCGGCTCATGCGTGTCGGGGTGCAGGATTTCGACGTAGATGAAATCCTCGGCCAGCGTGGGGCCGAGCTGCGCGGCGGTATCCCAGCCTATGGGTTGGCATTCCAGGGCGCCGTAGCAGTCGAACATCTTGGCGCCCCACAGGCGCTCGATGCGTTCGCGCGTGCCGGCCACGCTGGCGCCGGGCTCGCCGCCGACGCAGACCATGCGCACGCGGGATTCGCGCAGGTCGCGTCCCATGGATTGGGCGGTCTCGGCCATGTGGGCCATGAAGGACGGGGTGCCGATGACGCAGTCCGTGCCGTACTGGAAGATGGTTTCCACCTGGCGTTGCGTGTCGCCGGAGGAGCCCGGAATCACCAGCGCGCCGACCCGCTGCGCGGCCAGGGTGGCGCCCAGGCCGCCGACGAACCAGGCGTAATTGAACATGCATTGGAAGACATCGCCGCGGCGCAGCCCCTGGCCGTAGAGATAGCGTGCGTACAGCTCGGCCCAGCGGTCCACGTCATGCTGGGTCCAGAGCACGGGAGCGGGCTGCGCCGTGGTGCCGGAGGAAAAGTGCACCCGCACGGCCTCGCCGGGCTGGACCGCGGCCAGCGTGCCGAAGGGCGGTGCGGCGCGCAGGCCTTCGAGATAGTCGCGCTTGTGGGTGAAAGGCAGGCGTCTCAGGTCTGCCAGGGTCTTGAGGTCTTCTGGAACGAAGCCCGCGTCCGCGAACACCTTGCGGTAGTGCTCGCTGGTATCCGCGACGCGCCGCAACTGCCGGCGCAAGGCTTCGAGCTGGAAGGTCTCGATGCGGTCGCGCGACCAGGTTTCGACCTCATCCCAGATGGTACTGGAATAGGGGAGTTGCTCTTGCTGCTTCATTGTTGGAGTCCTTGAGTAGCCCCCGCAGCGCATAGGCCGCGAGGGTGTGCGCGATATCGTCTATCGCCGCGTCGCTCTGCAGACGCCGCTGGCTGTACCACACGGTGGCCCAGTTCAGCGCGCCAAAGAAGGGTTTGCTCAACATCCTGGCGGGAAGGTCCACGAAGTCACGTTCGCGGATGCCGTCATCGATCACCTCGACGAACATCTGCTCGTAGTCATCGCGCATCTTCACCACGGACCGCAGCCGCTTGGCGGCCGCGGACGCCTCGAGCAGGTGACGCTCCAGCCCCTGCACCGCCACCTTCTGCATCGGCAATTCCTTGAGCAGGATCTGGGTATGGCGCAGCGCCATGGCCGACAGGCGTTCGACCGCCTTGCCGCCGCCGCGGGCGATGGGGTCGATCTCGTCCGTCAGCCGGGTCATTGCCGCCACCTGCACGTCGAAGAACAGGTCGGCCTTGCTCCGGTAGTGGTGGTAGATGCGGCCCTTGGTGGCGCCCAGGCGTTGGGCGACCGCGTCGATGGAAGTGGCCGCATAGCCGAACTCCATGAAGAGTTCCGCGGCCGCCTGCAGGATTTCCTCGCGCGACTCGCCGCCGCCCACTTCTGCCGGGTTCTGTTGTGCACTCACCATTGCTACCTCTTTTCGGAATCGGGTCAAATAGCCAGCTCTTCCGCCTCCTTGCGTACCGCGCGCGACAAGACCAGCCGCTGGATTTCGGAAGAGCCCTCATAGATCTCGAGTATGCGCTGGTCGCGGTACAGCCGCTCGGCCACCGTAGGCTTGCAGTAGCCCAGCCCGCCCCAGATCTGAACGGTATTGTCCACTACCCGGTGCGAAACCTCCGAGGCGAACAGCTTGGTCATGGCGCCCAGGTTGGAGACGTCTTCCTGGCGGTCATAGGCTTGGGCAGCCTGGTACAGCATCATGCGGGCAGCCGAGATTTCCGTGGCCATGTCGGCAAGGCGAAAGCCGATGGCCTGGTTGTCCCCGATGGGTTGGCCAAAAGTCCGGCGCGCCACGGCGCGGGCGGCGGCCTCGCGGTAGCTAGCCAGCGCCACGCCAAGGGACTGGGCGGCGACCATGATGCGGCCGACATTCAACGTCTGCAACGCCAGGCGCAGCGCGCGGTTGAGTTCACCGACCTGGGCGCTTTCGGGCACGACCAGGTCGAGTTTCAGGTTCGAGGTCTGGGTGCCGCGGATGCCCATCTTGTCGGAGAGTTCGTCAATGACCGCGCCCGGCTGCTCCTTGTCGACCATGAAGGCGCTGATGCCGCGTCCTCCTGCCGCCGGGTCGGTCTTGGCAAAGACCACGTAGTAACGAGACGCGCCGCCATTGCCGATCCAGTATTTCTCCCCGCGCAGGCGCCAGCCGCCGCCTTCGCGCACGGCCGTGGCCTCGATGGCCGCGGCATCCGAACCGGCGATGCGCTCGGAAAGTGCAAAGCTGGTGGCGCGGCCCTCGGCCATTTCGCGCAGATAGAAGGATTTCTGCTCGTCCGTGCCGGCCAGCAGCAGGGGGAACGCGCCCAACTGATAGGCGCACATGATGGCGGCGGTCGAAGCGCAGTGCGTGCCCAGGGCTTCGACCGCCGCCACGGTGGCGACCAGGTTGGCGCCCTGGCCGCCCCATTGCGTGGGTAGGAACAGGCCGGTGAACTTGTTTTCCACCAGGGCGGCGATGGTCTCCCAGGGATAGCGTTGTTCACGGTCCAGTTCGGGGGCGAGCGGCGCGAAGCGCTCGGAGCCCAGCTTATGGGCCAGGGCCTGCCAGCGGGTGGCGGTATCGTCCAGTGTGGGATTCCAGATAACAGTCACTTCGAGTTCTCCAGTGTGGTCGCCATGGCCTTGGGACGCTTGCGACGTGTCGCCAGCAGGCCCATCAGCCCTTGCGGAAAGAAAGCCAGAACAAGGATCAGCAGGCTGCCGAGCACGATTTTGTCGACATAGCCTCCGAACGAGAAAAACTTTTCCTGGATCAGGATCAACGCGGTGGCCAGTAGCGGCCCGAGCAACTGGCGGCGGCCGACCAGTACGACGGCGGTCAGCATCAGGATGAGGAAGTAGGTTTCAAGGATGTCGGCGCTGACGTAGGCGCGCTGATAGGCATACAGCCAGCCCGCGCAGGCCGTGATGGGCGCCGAGAACAGGAAGACCTGCAGGCGCACCCTGAGCGGATCGATGCCGTTCATGGTGGCCAGGCGGGGATTCAGGTGCACCATCAGCGCCGCCTGGCCCAGGCGCGAGTGGCGGAAGCGGTCCACCAGGTAGAGCGTGATCGCCAGCAGCGTGAACGCGTAGGGCCAGAGCGTCTGGTCATTGCCGGCACTGAGCGTCCAGCCGCCGATGGACAAGTCCAGCGTGGGCAGGCCGCGGATGCCATCCGAGCCGCCCAGGAAGGCCCAGTTGGCTGCCAGGGTCATGGCGACCACGGCGACCGCGTACGTCACCAGCGAAAAGACGAACTCGCGCAAGCGCAGGGTGGCCAATCCGATTACTGCCGCCAATCCCAGGGCGACCGCAATCGACGCGGCCAGCGTCAACCAGGCGCTAGCGCCGGGGCGGGTGGCCAGCAACGCCGTCACATAAGCTCCCGCGGCGAAGAAGACAGTATGTCCCAGGCTCACCTCGCCCAGGTCCGAGACGATGACATCCAGCCCGTAGGCCATGATGGCCATGATGGCGATCAGCACGGCGGCGCTGTAGAGAGCCTGGCTGCCGCCCAGCCAGGAAGGCAGGAAGAATACGATGACGGCGCCCGGCAGCAGCGCGAGACGCGAGGCGGAAAGCGTGGCCATCAATGGACTCCTTTCATCGAGCCGGCGGTCAGGCCGCCAGGGCGCAGCACCAGCACGCCAATCAGTACGACGAAGGCCGCGGCGGTTGCGTATGCGGGCGACACCAGGGCGCTGAACAGCGCGGTAAAGACGCCCAGTGCGACGCCCGCGACGTAACTGCCGGTCACGCTGCCGATGCCCCCCAGCACGACCACGACGAAAGTGATGATGACCTCTTCGAAACCCATGGAGGTCAGGATCGGCGTGCGCGGGGCCACCAGCCCGGCGGCCAGGGCGACCGCCGCGCCTTCGAAGGCGAACACGCCGTAGTAGACCTGCCGCACATTGATACCCGCCAGTTGGGCCAGCTTGGGATCCTCGGCCACCATGCGCACCAGCCTTCCGGCGCGGCTGCCGTCGAGCACGCGCTTGAGCAGCAGGAACAGCAGGATGGCGGCGGCGACGATGGCGGCATCCTGCCAGGTCAGCCACAGGTCGCCGATCTCGATATCGCGTTGCGACCAGGCGGTATCCAGAATTTGTCCTGTCGAGCCGAAGGCCAACGACGCTGCGCCGTGCATGACATAGCCAAAGCCGAGCGTCATGATCATGATCGACACCAGGTTCTGTTCGAACGTGGCGCGCAGCATGATGCGCTGCATGATGATGCCGATCAGCGCGCCGGCCGCCATGGCCAGCGGCAAGGCCAGCAGATAGGGCAGGCCGGCGGTGGTGGTCGCCCACCAGGTGACGAAGGCGCCCAGCATGTACATCTGGCCGTGGCCGAAGTTGACCAGCCGGGCAACGCCCAGCAACAAGGTCCAGCCGATGGCGATCAGCGCGTAGGCATGGCCCAGCACCAGGCCATTTATCAACTGTTGCAGCAGGCTCATGTCGTATGTGCTCCCAGATAGGCTTGCGCGATGCGTGGATCCGCGCCGACCTCTGCTGCGGGGCCTTGCAGCACCAGCCGGCCGCGCTCGAGCAGTAGCAGACGATCGACCACCTGCAAGGCGGCGCGTACGTTCTGTTCCACCAGCAGGATGGCCAGGCCGGCGCTGGCGAGCGAGCGCAGGCTTTGCAGCACTTGCGTCACCAGCATGGGCGCGAGCCCGATGGAAGGTTCATCCAGCAGCAGGGCGCGCGGCCCCATCATGAGCGAGCGGCCGATGCCCAGCATCTGCCGCTCGCCGCCGGAGAGCTGACCACCCAGGTGCAGGCGGCGTTCGCGCAGACGGGGGAATAGATCGTAGACATCGTCGCGCTCGTAATAGCGGCGCGACGAGTCCTCGGCGGGCGTGATGGCGGGGGCGAGATTCTCTTCCACCGTCATGCGTGAAAAGACCAGGCGAGACTCCGGCACCAGCAACAGTCCCGCGCGTACGCGCTCATGTGTCGGCAGGCCGTCGATGGGCCGTCCCGAAAGCTGGACCTCGCCGCTGACCGCGGGCTGACCGCGCGACCAGCCCAGCAGGGCGTTGACCAGCGTCGACTTGCCTGCTCCATTGGCGCCTATCACCCCGACGATCTCTCCGGCCCGCAGGTCCAGCTGGTCAAGCTGGAGCACGCGATTGCCGGCATAGGCGACATCGAGACGCCGCGCGCTGAGTACGTGTGGCGTGGACATCATGAATCGCCTCCGAGATAGGCCTGGAGCACGCGCGGGTCGCGCTGGATCTCTGCCGGCGTGCCGCAGGCCAAAGTCTTGCCGAGGTTGAGGACGCAGATGCGGTCGGCGACGGACATGATGAGGTCCATGTGATGCTCGATCACCACCACGGCCACGCCCTCGGCCTTGAGCGAGCGCAACAGCGAGGTCAGGGCTGCCATGTCGGCGCCGCCCAGCCCCGCGGCGGGTTCGTCCAGCAGCAGCACGTCGGCGCCCGAGCCGTAGGCCAGCGCGATGGACAGCATGCGCTGCATGCCGTACGAGATTTCATGCGGCTTCAGATCGTGGCAATCGGGCGGCAGGCCGAAGCGCTCCAGGCGCTTGGCGGCCTGGTCGCGCAGGGCCTGCGCCTGCCGGCCCGCCGTCAGCGGGCGCAAAATGCAGGCGCCGAGGCCGGCCGTGCCGCCCAACGCCGCCACCATGTTGTCGCGCACGCTCAACTGGTCAAAGAAGGCGTTTTGCTGGAACGCGCGTTTGATGCCCAGCCGCGCCAGCCCGTGGGCCGGCACGGCGCTGATGTTGCGCCCGCGCAGATGCACGCTGCCGCCGCGGGGGACCAGCGCAGACACGGCGTCGTAGCACGAGCTCTTGCCGGCGCCGTTGGGGCCGATGATGCCCAGCAATTCGCCGGCGCTGACTTCCCAGCTGACGTCTTCCAGGGCGACCAGCGCGCCGTAGCGCACGGCCAGGCTGTCCACGCGCAAGGCGGCAGTCATGGCTTGACCGCGATCTTTCGGTCTTTGACCGTGAACAGGTAATAGTGCGACTGCAGCTGGCCGTTGGGCTCGAACGTGACGTCGCCCATGAGCGTGCCCTTGAAACTGCCGCCGCGTATGCGCTTGGCCACAGGTTCGCGATCGAGCGTTTTGAGCTCGTTGACCGCCTGGGCCCAAACCTGCAGCGAGGTCGCGCCCAGCGCCATGAACTTGTCCGGCGTGTACTTGAACATCTCCTGCGTCTTGGCGACGAAGCGCTTGTTGGCGCTGTTCGAGGCGAAGGGCTCGACGTCGGGGAAGTAGATGTCCGCGCCTATCAGGCCGTCCGAGGCATCGCCCGCTACGTTGATGACGCTGGGGGCCACGGTGCCGACCGCGCTCACCAGTTGGCCCGGCAGGCGTGATTGGCGGGCCTGGCGGATGATGGCGGGCATGCCCAGGCCTTCGTTGGCGTTAATGGCGACGGTGATGTCTGGCTTGGCGGCGCGCACGTTGGTCATGGCGACGCGGAAGTCGGCTTGGGTGAAGGGGAATTTCTCCTCGGCCACTTTTTCATAGGTGTGCCCGAGAGCCTTCAGCGCCTTCTCGATGGATTCCTGCGCACCGTTGCCGTAGGCGTCGTTCTCGGTAAGAAAGGCGACGCGCTTGGCGCCGGCGGTCTTGGCGATGTATTCGGCGATGACCGTGCCGTCCTGTGCGTTCGAGCTGTTCAGCCGGATCGCCAGCGGATTGCCTTCGCCGGAAAGAATGGGGTCTGCCTTGGAGATTGCGGTGATGTCCAGCACGCCGGCGCGGGCGATCACGGGCTGCATCGCCAACGTCACCGGGCTGTTCCAGCCTTCGATGATGACCGACACGCCGGCGCTGATGAGTTCGGTGGCGCGTGACACGCCGACCGCCGGCGTGGATTCGTCGTCGCGCGACACGATCTCGATCGGACGGCCGAGCACGCCGCCGTCTTCATTGATCACCGCCGCCATGGCCTGAATCGCTTGCGTGACGTGCTGGCCTTGCGGACCCGCGCCGCCCGACAACGGGAAGATGACGCCTACCTTGATGGGCGCGGTGGCCGCCCCGACGGGTGCGCACAAGGCCATCGAGGCCGCCAGCGCCAGGGGCGATGCCATGCGCAACAACTGTTGTATCCGCTTCATGCCTGTCTCCTGATTTTTGTGACACCGGTCTGCGCCGGCGCTGCGGCGGCCATGGCCGCCGTGCTGCATAAATGGGGACTGCGTGGTGCAACGGTTGACGGAGGCCGCGGGCCGGTAGGTCTCCGGCACTCTGAATCGGCTGTCGGAGTAAACATACCATTCGGTATTTTGATAGGTCAACGGCGTAAATAAAGTTTGATTCTAGGCATTTTCCCTAGGTAAAAAATCAGTTTTTTGGTTTTTATTGATCAGATACTCATTGGTATGTACTATGAAATTTCCTTTTTCGTCACTGAGGGCTTTGGCATGAAGACAGAAGGCAACAGCGCGCTGGTGACAGGCGGCGCATCCGGGCTGGGCCTGGCGACGGCGCAACGCCTGGTCGCGCAGGGCATGAAGGTGGTGATCGCGGATCTGCCTGGTTCAGCGGGGGAGGCAGCCGCCCGCGATATCGGGGCGCTGTTCGCTCCCACGGATGTCACCCGGGAGGCCGACGTGCAGGCCGCGTGCGAACTGGCGGCCACGCTCGGCCCCTTGCGGGTGCTGGTGCATTGCGCGGGCCGCGGCGGGCCGGTACGTCTCATCGACAAAGAAGGAAATCCCGGCTCGCTGGAAACCTATACGGACATCGTCCGCATCAATCTGATCGGCACTTTCAACACCCTGCGCGTGGCGGCGGCCCATATGGCGCGCAACCCGGTGGACGACGAGGGCGAACGGGGCGTCTGCATCCTGACCGCTTCGGTGGCGGCGTACGAAGGCCAGATCGGCCAGATCGGCTATGCCTCTTCCAAGGCCGGCGTGGTGGGCATGACCATCGTGGCCGCGCGCGACCTGGCCAGCAAGGCGATACGCGTCTGCACCATCGCGCCTGGAATTTTCGATACGCCCATGCTGGCTCGCGTTTCTGACGATGCCCGCAAGACCTTGTCAGCCTCGGTGCCGCACCCGGCGCGCCTGGGCATGCCCGCGGAATACGCCCTGCTGGCAGAACACATCATTGCCAACCCCATGCTCAACGGCGAAACCATCCGTCTGGATGGCGCCTTGCGCATGGCCCCACGCTGACGTGTAGAGGAGATAACGATGACCGAGAACAAGACGGAAAGCGACGAGGTATTGCTGGAGAGCAGCGACGGAATCCTGACGATCACCATCAACCGGTCGCAAGCGCGCAATGCGGTGACCCTTGCCGTGGCGCGGGCCATCGCCGCAGCCGTGGATGAACTGGATGACCGCGAGGACCTGCGCATAGGCATCCTGACCGGCGCCGGCGGTTCGTTCTGCGCCGGCATGGACCTGAAAGGCTTTCTACGCGGCGAACGGCCCAGCATAGAAGGGCGAGGATTCGGCGGGCTGACCATGCGCCCGCCGAAAAAGCCGCTTATCGCGGCGGTCGAGGGATATGCGCTGGCGGGCGGCTTCGAGCTGGTGCTGGCTTGCGATCTGGTGGTGGCGGCCGAGAATGCGCAGTTCGGCGTTCCGGAGGTCAAGCGCGGGCTCGCGGCCACTGCCGGCGGCCTGGTCCGCCTGCCGCGGCAGTTGCCGTGCCGGGTGGCGATGGAGCTGGCGTTGACCGGCGACATGTTTCCCGCAACGCGTGCCTTGAGCTACGGCCTGATCAACCAGGTGACTGCGCCCGGAGAGGCCCTGCAGGGCGCGCGGGAGCTGGCGCGCCGCATCGTCGCCAACGGGCCCCTGGCCGTGGCAGCCAGCAAACGCGTCATCGCCGAGTCGCAAGGCTGGCCGGCCGACGAGATCTGGAGCCGCCAGGCCGAACTGACCGAGCATGTCTTCACGTCGGCCGATGCCCGCGAAGGTTCCGCGGCGTTTGCCGAGAAGCGCGCGCCCGTCTGGCAGGGGAGGTGAGGTATGGCTGGCGATGCGCGTTTTGACGGGCCCGGACCCGACGTCCGCCATCAGGCGGGTTTGCGGGAGGGCCGTATCCTGTTGCAGCACTGCGACGACTGCGCCAGCGTGCGCTTTCCTCCGGCGCTGGTCTGCCGGGCCTGCGGTAGCCCACGGCTGACCTGGCGCGAGTCGCCGGGCGCGGGCGTGGTCTATTCAACCACGACGGTGCGCGACCGCGCCGGAGACTACAACGTCTCGCTGGTCGAAGTGGAAGGCGGGGCGCGGATGATGACCCGCGTCGAGGGCGTGGACGCGCCTGCCATCGGTTCAAAAGTGCGCGCGCGCATCGTCGCGGGCGACGACGGGGCCTACGTTGTATTCGACGCCCCGGGAGAACGCTCATGAGCGCCCGCTTGCGAGGCCGTTGCGCCATTGCCGGCATAGGCAATACGCGGCGCTGGAATGCGCCCGGCCGTTCTCCCTTCGATCAGCTGCAGGAGGCGGCGATCCTTGCGCTGGAAGATTGCGGCCTGGGGATGAAGGATGTAGATGGTCTGTATTGCGCCATGTCCACATCCGGCCTGCCGGTGCTGAACGTGGCGGAACGGCTGGGCATACAGCCGCGCCAGGCCGATGGCACGATGGTCGGCGGTGCGTCGTTCCTGTTCCATCTGCAATCGGCGATGGCTGCGCTGGAAACCGGGCTGTGCGATGTCGCGCTGATCTGCTACGGGTCGAACCAGTTGACCGCAGGCGGCAAGCTGGCATCCATGCCTGACCCGCAGCCCTACGAGACGCCGTTCGCGCCGCGTTATCCGATCTCGAGCTATGCGTTGGCCGCGGCGCGGCACATGCATCGGTATGGGACCACGCGCGAGCAGCTGGCGGACGTGGCGGTGGCGGCGCGCCTGTGGGCGCAGCGCAATCCGGATGCCTATGTGCGCGGCGAGTTGACGCGCGCGGATGTGCTGGCCTCGCGCATGGTCAGCGACCCGCTCAGCAAGGCGGATTGCTGCCTGGTGACCGACGGCGGCGCCGCCGTGGTGCTGGTCAGCGCGGATCGCGCGCGCGACCTGCGCAGGCCGCCGGTCTATGTGCTGGGCACCGGCGTGGCGACGAGCCACAGGCAGATATCCTGCATGCCGGATCTGGCTACCACCTGCGCGGTCGAGTCAGGGCAACGCGCCTACGCCATGGCCGGGCTGTCGCCGCGCGACATTGGCCATCTCATGGTCTATGACGCGTTCACCATCAACACGATCCTGTTCCTGGAGGACCTGGGCTTCTGCGCCAAGGGGGAAGGGGGCGCCTTCGTCGCCAGCGGCGCCATCGCGCCTGGGGGCTCCCTGCCGGTCAATACCAACGGCGGCGGGCTCTCCTGCAACCATCCTGGCATGTACGGCCTGTACACCTTGCTGGAGTCGGTGCAGCAGTTGCGGGGCGAGGCGGGCGAGCGGCAGGTGCCCGACGTGCAGGTGTCGCTCGCCCATGCCAATGGCGGCGTGCTGTCCAGCCAGGCCACGGCCATACTCGGCACCGCCGACGTTTTGTGAGGTTCGCATGCCCATCGATCCGGCAACCCTGTTGGCTGCGCGCATCCCTGAGCGCATCCAGGAATACGACTGGCGCGACTGCGCGCTCTACGCCCTCGCGCTCGGCGCGGGCATGAATCCCGTCGACGAGGAGGAGCTGTCCTACGTCGATGAAACCCGGCTGAAGGTCCAGCCGACCCTGGTCAACGTGTTGGCGGACCCGGGCTTCTGGCTGCGCGATCTGCCGCTGGGGCTGGATTGGCGCCGCACGGTGCATGGCGAACAGTCCATACGCCTGCACCGGCCCCTTGCCCCCAAGGGGCGGGTAAGAGGCGTGACTCGCATCGTCGACCTGGCGGACAAGGGCGCCGGCAAGGGCGCCTTGCTGTACGTCGAGCGTGAACTGTTCGATGCCGCGGACGGCGTCTTGCTGGCTACCCTGCAGCAGACCGTGTTCTGCCGTGGCGATGGCGGTTTCGGCGGGCGGGCGTCGGCGCGGCCGGCGCCGCCGGCGATGCCGGCGCGCGAACCCGATGCGGCTGTCGATTGCCCTACTTCGCCGCAGGCCGCCCTGGTCTACCGGTTGTCGGCAGACCTGAACCCGCTGCATATCGATCCCGCGGCCGCGCGGCTGGCGGGCTTCAAGCGGCCGATCCTGCATGGCATGGCCAGCTTTGGCGTGGCCGGTCTGGGCCTGGCGCGCCTTTGCTGTCCGGGAGAGCCCGAGCGGGTGCGCGCCATGAGCGGGCGTTTTCGCGCGCCGGTCTATCCGGGCGAGAGGCTGCGGGTCGATGTCTGGCGGGAGCAGCCGGGACTGGCGCGCTTTCGCGCCGTGGTTGTGGAGCGCGGCGAGATCGCCATCGACAACGGCGCATTCGAGTTCGGAGAGTCGCAATGACAACAAAAAAGGTGCTGGTGGTGGGCGCGTTGGGCGTGGTGGGGCGGGCGGTGATGGAGCACCTGCATGGCCGGCCGGACGTGCTGTGCGCAGGCTTGTCGCGACGGTCGGCCGACTTTGCCAGGGATGCGATATGGATTGCGGCCGACCTGCGCGATGCGCAGGCAACGCGGCAGGCCTTGGCCGAGCACGGCGATGTGACGCATCTGGTCTATGCCGCCTTGAACGAGCAGCCGGATTTGCTCAAGGGGTGGCGGGATCCGGAGAACGTCGCCATCAATACGCGGATGCTGGCCAATACGTTGGCGGCATTGGACGGCGCGCCGCTGGCGCATGTGACCCTGATGCAAGGCGCCAAGGCCTACGGCGTGCATACGGGACGGGCCATGCGCATCCCCGCGCGCGAGCAGGACGCCGTGCGCGACCATGCCAATTTCTATTTCGACCAGCAAGACATGCTGGAACAAAAGGCGCGGCGGCAAGGGTTCCGATGGACCATATTCCGCCCGCAGATCGTGCTTGGCGTTGCCCTGGGTAGCGCCATGAACCCAGTGGCGACGCTGGGCGCCTACGCCGCGCTGTTGCGGGAATCGGGCCAGCCGCTGGCTTATCCCGGGCATCCGGAGCTTTTGACGGAATGCACGGATGCGCGTCTGATCGCCCGCGCGGTCGAGTGGGCCTGGGATGCGCCGCAAGCCTGGGGTGAGGTCTTCAATATCGCCAATGGCGATGTGATGGCCTGGCGCCATCTGTTTGAGCGCCTGGCCGAATTCTTCGGCATGCCAGCAGGGGAGTTGGTGCAGACCCGTATGCGGCAGGCCATGCCCGCCGAAGCCCAGGTCTGGCGCGAGATGGCGCGGCGGGAGGGCTTGCATGTGAACGAGCTGTCGGACCTGATCGGGCTGTCATGGCAGTACGCGGACGCGACCTGGTCGGCGCAACACCCCTTGCCGTTCCCGCCGCTGGTATCCACCATCAAGCTGCGCCAGGCCGGCTTCGGCGATTGCATCGACAGCGAGCTGTCGGTGCTGGAAAATCTGCACAGGATGCAGGCGCTCGGCTACTTGCCGCGCTGAGCCGGGCGCCCGCGATCCCGCCTATTGCACGGGCGGGATCTTCAACTTCTCGATCAGCGCGCCCCAGCGCTGACTCTCCCGCAACGTGATATCGCGCAGTTCCGCCGGACTGCTGCTGCGCGGTTCATTGCCGATCTGCTGCATGGTGCGCACGAACTGTGGCGAAGCCGTGATCTTGCGCAGTGCGGCGTTGAGCTTGTCGACCACTGGCGCCGGGGTCCCGGCCGGAGCGAACACGGCGTACCAGGTTTCGCCGACCACGTCCGGATAGCCCAGCTCGGCGAATGTGGGCACGTCGGGCAACAGCGGTTGACGCTGCGGACTCAGCACGGCCAGCGCGCGGTACTGCCCGGCGCGCACATTGGGAACGGCGCTGGTAAGCGCCTCCACGTTGGAGTCGACCACGCCGCCTATCATGTCCACGGTGGCGGGCGCCGCGCCCTTGTAATGCACCTGCGTCACGTCCACGCCCATGCCAGCTGCAGCCAGCTCGCCCAGCAAATGGACCATGCTGCCGAGACCGTTGGTGGCGTTGTTGACCTTGCCGGGATGAGCTTTGGCATAGGCGGCGTATTCGGCCACGTTTTTTGCGGGAAAGTCCTTCTTCACTACAAAGGCGAACGGCACGGTGGCGATAGCGGAAACCGGCGCGAAGTCGTCCAGCGTGTACGACATCTGGGTCATCAAATGAGGCGTGACGGTGAAGGTGCTGCCGGAGGAAAGCAGCAGGGTGTATCCGTCCTTGGGTGCGCGCGCCACGAAGGTGGCACCTATCATGCTGGATGCGCCGGCCTTGTTGTTGACGACAAAGGTCCCTCCCAGCTCCTCGCCCAACTGCATGGCGAGTTGCCGGCCCACCACATCGCTGGTGCCGCCGGGGGGAAAGGGAATGACAAGCGTGACGGGCTTGTCTGGGTAGTTGGGTGAGGCGGCCTGCGCAAGTGGGGCGAGGCTGGCCAGGGCCAAGGCGGCCCAGGCCGGAATGCGATTCAGCATTGCGGTCTCCGGCAAAGAGGTGAGAGCTGCGGGCGTAGCGCCCGCGGCCGGCTTCAGACGGTGGCGACGGGAGTGACGGGCGAACCTACCGCGCCGGGCAGGCGCAGCGGCGGCGCCGTCAGCAGGAAAGTGCTGCGGCCATGCTCGCGCAGCCATTGCGCCAACTCTGCGAAGTACCAGAGTTCGCCGAGATGCAGCCCAAGCTTGAAGAGGCAATGCGCGTGCAGGGGCAGGCCGGGATAGTGCTCACCCTTGCCTGGCGTGGCCGGATAGGCTTCCACCGCGAAGTTGTCGGCGCAGATTGCCACGATGCCGGAGTCGGTGATCCATTGCAGCAGGCGTTCGTCGCGGCCGTCCAGCACGGCGCACGAGCGCGCCAGGACGTCGCCGTCCGGCTGCTTGTTCATTTCCAGGATCAGGTCGGCAAAGCCCGTATAGAGGCAGAGAAAATCGCCGGGCAGTACCGCGACGCCGTCCAGGGCTGCCATCAGCTCGTCATAGCCGATCAGTGCGCGTTCGCGCCCGTAGAGGCGTTCCAGGTCGACCAGCACGCCACGCCCCTGGACGCCGGCGGTGGCCATGCGTTCGATACCGATGGCCTTGGCGCCCAGGCCGCTCTTTGCGTCATCGGGCCCGATCACGTCCAGGCCGCCGCGATAGCCGTTGTAGTAGACCTTTTCGGGCAGCCCGTCGCCGTTCGCATCGAACATCTGTCCAACATGCCCCAGTCCGTCCCATTGGGTCGAGTACTGCAGGAACATGAGGACGGCGTCGTCCGAAACGACGTCGTTGAAGCAGGGGCAGACCTGCGACAGCCGATAGTTGTAGTTGTGGCCGTCGCCGCGCTTGTCGTAGGAGAACTGCGGTTCCCGGCGATGCTGGAACAAAGTGTTCCCGCCTGGGTAGTCCAGCGGCAGGCTGAGGCAGAACGCCCGGCCTTCCTGCACCTCGCGGAACGCGCGCAAGCGCGTTTGCGGGGTTAGCAGATTCATGCGCCCGATCTGATCGTCAGGGCCGAAGTCTCCCCAATTCGATCCTTCCGGGCGCTGCTTCCAACGTGGGGTATCCATATTCTTAGACATCCTTGCCATGGGTTGGTGAGCCTGCGTGCAGACCGTCCGCCGATTGTCTCCTTCAGCGGCGGGCTGCATTCTTTGGGCAAACATACCATTCGGTATGTTTTTATGTCAATCGCGTTTTCCCATATAAAAAATCCCGGTTTTTAATGCTGAGATTTTTGTTTTTTATGAGCAATGAAAAATACCAATCGGTATCTTTATGGGGGTTGGGAGCAAGGAAAGACCCTGCCGCGCCACGCTCGTGCGAGCACGAGAGTGCTTGGGGACGGTCGGAAGGCTGGGATGGAAGACATGGTCCGTTCGGGAACAGAACGAACAGGGCACGATCAGCTCCCCCGTATCGGGGGCATTGGAAGGAACGCCCGGCGCGCGTAGCGGCGCCGGGCGGGATCGGGATGTGGGGGGCGGCCTACTGCTTGTCCATGTACGTCAGCGCGGAAGCCACCAGCGCGCGTACACCCACGCGCAGCGCGTTTTCGTCGATGGCGAACTCCGGCGAATGGTTGGGCGCGCCGCTTTTGTCGCCCAATGGCGAGGCATTAATGAACCAGAAGACCGAGGGCACCTTGCCGCTGACGCCATATGCGCCGAAGTCCTCGCTGCCGGTGGATGGCGCGGGCATTTCAACTGTCTTGCCGGCGCCGGCTGCTTCCTGCCATGCAGGTATCAAGCTGCCGGTCAGGGATTTATCGTTGTCGACGACCTCGTAGCCGGTGTAGATGTTCACCTTGGAGCTCAGGCCGTAGGCCTGCGCAATATGCTCGGCGCGTGCGCGGATGGCCTCGTGGACGATGCGTTGGTTGTGCGACGAAAGCGAGCGTACCGTGCCCGCCAGTTCGGCGCTTTCGGGCAGGATGTTTGCGCGCCGTCCGCTCTGCAACATGCCGATGGACAGTACGGTGACGCCGTCGGATTGATCCACCTTGCTGCTGGTGATGCCCTGCAGCGCCAATGTCAGTTCTGCTGCGGGTACGAGCGCGGGATTCGCGGTCCATGGGCGTCCGCCGTGTCCGCCCTTGCCGTGCAGTGAGATCTCGAAGCGGTCGCCGCTGGCCATGGTAGGGCCGGCGCGATAGGCGATGGTGCCGGAGGGGGCGCCGGCGCTGATGTGCTGGCCGAAGACCACGTCCACTTTGGGATTCTCCAGCACTCCCTGCGCGATCATGGCCCTGGCGCCGCTGGGCTCTTTGTCGGGTCCCCATTCTTCGGCGGGCTGGAATAGGAAGACTATCGTGCCGGGCAGTTCGTCCTGCATCGCCGACAAGGCCTTGGCCGCGCCCAGCAGCATTGCGACATGAGTGTCGTGGCCGCAGGCGTGGGAAACCGATACCTGCTCTCCGCGCCATACGGCCTTGGCCTGCGAGCGGAATGGCAGGTCATTGCGTTCCTCGACGGGCAGGGCGTCCATGTCGGCGCGCAACGCCACCACCGGTCCTGGCTTGCCGCCCTTGAGCACGGCCTTGACGCCTGTGCGCGCTATCCCGGTCTCGACGGTGATGCCGGGCATGGCGCGCAAGGCGTCGGCGATGTACTTCGCGGTTTCGGTCTCCTGGTACGACAGCTCAGGATGCTGGTGTATGTGGCGTCTCCATGCGATCACTTCAGACTCGGTCTGGTCCGCCCGTTGCAGGGCCTCCTGCAGCAGGCCGGCATCGGAGGCGGCCTTGGCCATCGGCAGCGTCAGTCCCAGGGCCAGCATCAATCCGGAACTCGCGGCCATAAGCCGGTTGGGTAGGGCCATTGCCTTGCTCCTATAAGTGGGGCGCCTCGGACTTGCGGGCGCAGGGAGAAATGTTCAGCGCTGCGCGCAAGCGGCGATGGCGCGTGCGACATAATCGATGTTGCCGTCGGTCAGGCCGGCAACGCAGAGTCTGCCGGACTTCAGCAGATACACGGCATGTTCGCGGCGCAGCGATTCGACCTGTTGGGGGCTCAACCGCATGTAGGAGAACAGTCCTTGCTGTCGCTCGATATAGTCCCAGGCTTCGCGCGCGCCGGTCAATTGCGTCAGCGCGTTGGACAAGCGGGCGCGCAGGCTGACGAGCCGTGTCCGCATCTGCTCCAGTTCATCGGTCCAGACTTGCCGCAACGCGTCATCGCTCAGAATGGCGGCAACCAGGGCGGCGCCAAACGTGGGAGGCGTGGAGTAGTTCCCACGTATCAGCAGCTTGAGCTGGCCCAGCGCGCGGTCCGCGGTGGTTCCGTCGCGGCACACGATATTCAGGGCGCCGCAGCGTTCGCCGTACAGGGAGAAGTTCTTCGAGAATGAACTGGCGACCAGGCATTCCACGCCCGCCCGCGCCATTGCCCGGATTGGTTCGGCGTCCGCATCCAGACCTAGTCCGAACCCCTGGTACGCCAGGTCAAAAAAGGGAATCAGGCCCTGGCGCGCAAACAGTTCGGTCAGTGCCTCCCACTGATCTGCAGACAGGTCCACGCCAGTTGGGTTGTGGCAGCTGGCGTGCAGCACGACGATGGACCCTGCCGGCAGAGCCTGCAACGCGTCATGCATCTGCGCAAAGCGCACGGTGGCAGTTTGGGCGTCGTAGTAGGGATACTCATGCACCGCGAAGCCCGCCTGGCGAAAGATCTGAGCATGGTTCTCCCATGTCGGATCGCTGACCCAGACCGTCGCTTTGGGGCAGATATGGCGCAGCAAGTCCGCGCCCAGCTTCAAGGCGCCGGTGCCGCCGACACTTTGGGTCGTCACCACGCGCTCAGGCTCGGGGCCATTGGCTCCGAAGATCAGCGATCTGGCTGCGTTGCGGTATGAGGCCGAGCCGGGGATGGGCAAGTAGGGATGCGGCTTTCCCGCCTGCACAAGCATGTCGCGGGCCTGGCGCACGGCGCGCATCACAGGGATGCTGCCGTCTTCGGCAAAGTAGGTGCCGATGCTGAGACTGACTTTGTGGGGCGCAGGGTCGTTCTGGAAGGCTTCAACCAGCGCGAAGATGGTGTCGCCGGCTGTAGCGGGCAGGGGAGAGAAAAGAGACTGCATGGAACTGCCTCATTGGAAAGGTGCGGCCGGGGCCGGCCAGGATGTCAGCGCGATGCCTGGATCTGTACCGCCAGCGTGCCGATGTCCTCGATCGTTGCGCTGATTTCGTCACCGATCTTGAGGAACGTGCCTTGTGGCGCGCCCACGCCGGCGGGCGTGCCCGTCAGTACTAGATCTCCGGGTTCCAGCGTCATGATGCGACTCAGGATTGCCAGCTGCTCACGGATGTCGAAGACCATGCCGCTGGTACGGGCGTTTTGCTTGATCTGGCCGTTGATGCTGAGCTTCAGACCCAGGTCCATGGGGTCGCGGATGAACGCCGCCGGTACCAGCCTGGGTCCGAGCGGGCAGCTGGTGTCATGCGCCTTGCCGGCCACCCAGTCCAGCTTGTAGAAGGTGTCGGGCGCCTTGTTGAGGTCGCGCGCCGACATGTCGACCGCGACGGTGTACGCCGCCACGTGGTCCAGCGCATTTTCCGGCAGCACATTCCTGGCCGTCTTTCCTATCACCAGCGCCAGTTCGATCTCCCAGTCCAGGCGCTGGCAGCCTATGGGCATGTGTACCGTGGCACCCTCGCCGACCACGGCCTGGCGGGGCGGCTTGAAGAAAAAGAACAGGCGCTGTGCGGACTTGTCCTCGGCGTTCGGGACGTTCATTTCCGCCAGGTGGTCATGGTAGTTGGCCCCGGCGCAAAGCACCTTGCCCGGATACTGCAGCGGAGCCATGTGGCGCACCGGTCCGGAGACCTCATGGCCGTCGAGCGCGGAGCGGCGGGCGGCTGCCTGCTCAAGCAGCGCCAGCGAGCGCGGCCAGTCTTCGAAGAGATCGCGGACGGAGGTATCCAGGGCGGGCTGGTCCAACACCTGGGCACAGGTGGCCAGCGGATAATTCCGCCCTTCGATTTCCAGGCAGGCAACGGGACGAGAGGCGATGTCGAGGGTGGTCAATGCGAACATGGGACTTGATCCAGTGAGATCAGAAAATGGGTGGCGGGCGGCGTAGCTCAATCGATCACGAAGCCGGACTGGGCCACGGTATCGCGCCACTGCTCGAGCTGCTGGCGCGCCAGCGCGTCGACCGCCTGCGGTGTGCCGCCGGCCGGCCGCATGCCCAGCTCGGAAAGACGCTTGGCGACGTCGGGAAGGGCGAGGATGTCGTTTACCGCCGAATTCAGCTTGCGGATGGCTGGCTCTGGGGTGCCGGCCGGTGCATACAGCCCAGCCCAGCCCGAGGTCTCGAGTTCGCCCAGCCCGAGTTCGCGCATGGTCGGCGTTTGCGGCAGCGCCGGTTCGCGTTGAGCGCTGAAGGTCGCCAGAACGCGCAACTTGCCAGCCTGCGCCAGCGGGACCACTTCGCCCGCATCCATAACGATGGCATTGATGTGTCCGCCCAGGAGCGCGGTGACGGCGTCCTTGCCGCCCTTGAACGCGATGTGCTCCAGCGGCGTACCTAGGCGCCTGGCCAGTGAAACGCCCAGGAAATGCTGCAGGCTGCCGGTGCCGGATGTACCGTAGAACGCCTTGTCCGGATTCTGCCTGGCCCAGGTCTGGAACTCGTTGAACGAGGTGACGGGGCTATCGGCCGCGACGGCGAGCACGATGTCCCAGCTCACCAGCTGCGTCACCGGCTTAAGGTCGGCGAAGGGATCGTAATTGAGCTGTCGGAACAGGTGCGGGTAGAGGAAGATGGCCACGCCCGGCGCCACCAGCAAGCTGCTTCCGTCGGGCGCGGCGCCCTTGACCGCCTGAATGGCAATGCGCGTCTGCGCGCCGGGGCGGTTCTCCACCACCACGGGCCGCTCCAGATGATTGGGAAGCTTCTCCGCCACGATCCTGGCCACGGTATCGAACGATCCGCCGGCCGGCAAGCCGACGACCAGCTTTGCCGGCTGCTGCGCGTGGCCGGAGGCCGCCATGAACAGGCCGGCCAATGCCAGGTACTTGAGTCGGGTGAGAACGGAGGTCCCGCCGGGAACGGCTGTCTTCATCTTGTCTCCACGGTCTTTTTATTTGAGTTGACCCTGGCGAGGATTGTAGGCGGGTGGTGAAAACCGTCTAATGAAGATTAGTCATCGGGTGAAAACTAGATGGAATTTCAAATCTTGGCATTGGCGCTATCGGCTTCCCTGACAGACCAGACCTCCACCCGATCACGTCCCGCATTCTTCGCCCGGTACAAGGCCTCATCCGCCTTCGCCATGACCTTGTCGATGTCGGCATCATCCGACGGCCACAGCGCGATGCCGATGGACACCGTGACACGCCCCACCGCTTGCGGCATGGCATGGCTTGCCGTCGCAGCCCGGATGCGTCCGGCGACCATCTCCGCCGTGTCACGCGAGGCGTTGGGCATCACGATCAGGAACTCTTCGCCGCCGACGCGGCACGGCGCGTCTTCCCCTCGCACACAGGTCTTGAGGATGGCGGCCAGCGCGATCAGCACCTGATCGCCGGCCGCGTGCCCGTAGGTGTCGTTCACGCGCTTGAAGTGGTCCAGGTCCAGCGCGAGCGCCGCGAAAGGCTGCTGGGTCTGGCGCAGGGTGGCGATCTGCAGCGCCAGGCCCCTGCGGTTGAAGAGGCCCGTCATCGGATCGGTGATGGTGTCCGTGTTCAGCTTGTCGAGCCGCCGGGTTTGGGAGCTCTGGCTCATCGTCACGGCGTTCCGCAGGCGGGCAGCTTCGTAGTACCAGCCCTTGACCCTGTCCAGATCTCCAGCGGATGCGCCGGGCTGGTCCCGTTCGATGATCTGCGCCAGTTCCTCCAACGGCCGCGAGATCCAGCGGCCCAACAGATAGATGACCAGGAACATGATCAGCCCCACCGGCAAAGCGTAGAGCACGATCCTGTCGGTCAGGCTCCGCAGCGGGCGCAGCGTTTCGTCCAGCGGGCGTTGCGCCACGACGCCCCATCCGCCGTTCTTGAGCGCGGCGTAGCCGGCCAGGAGGTGCGCGCCGCGGGTGTTGACCACGGGCATCGCACCCGTCTCGCCGCGCAGCACGGCTTCGACCACGGCGTTGCTTCTTTCGCTGGTGCCGATGCGATCCTTGTCCTTGTGGTAAATGATGGTGCCGTTGCCGTCGACGACATACAGGTAGGATCCGTCGCGGTAGAAGTGCTCGCCTACCAGTTTGTCGAACTCGTTGCCTTGCCGAAGGTGGATGGCCGTGAGAATCGTGCCGGCATAGTTGCCCTTGGCATCACGAAAAGGCTCGGAAAACGCCAGTATCAGCTGGCCCTCCATACCCACGTAGGGGGTCGATATCTGGCCCTTCAGATGTTGGGCGCCCGTCGCCAATTGTTGGCGCACCAGCGTCCTGCCTTCGAAGCCCGCGTCGGAGGGAGCGGTGGCGAGGATGGTGCCGCTACTGTCGGCGATGGCGGCCGTCATGACGCCGTCGCTCTGATGGACGAGGCGCGCGAGTTCGTCTTCCATGGCGGGTTTCGAACCCAGCAGGCCAGGCGCTCGCTCGGCTGACAGGAGCAATTGCCGCTGTATGGATTCGATGTAGATGTCGGTGACTTCCGCCAGCTTGACCGCATAGGCCCGGTTGGCCTCGAGGGTGTTGGCAATCAACTGCTCGCGCTGCACCAGGTAGGCCGCGTACAGGGTGTTGACGAAGGCGATGATTCCGCTCGCGAGCGCCAGCACGGTGACAAGGCGGCGCAGTTTCAGTCTGGGCATCGCGGCAGTGGTCAATGCGGAGCTCCTTCAATCATTCACTCTGACCATTGAATCGGGGCCTTCCGCGCCTGGCCGAGCCTGCGCGCGTGTAGAACTTCAGTTTTGCGGCAAGCCTGCGCCAAGTCAAGAATCGCGTGAACGGGCGCCTGTGGATAGCGCTTCGATCAGGTGCTCGATGAAAGCGGCCGTCGCTTCGGGCAACCGGGCGTGGCTGGCGGTCTGCACTTGCAGCGTGCGTTCGGCGAAGACGGCTTGCTGCAAGGACACGGCCACCAGCGCGCCGCTGCGCAGCGGTTCGGCGAGCGTGATCTCGCCGGCCAGCGTGACGGCATGGCCGGCCTCGACGATGGCGCGAATGACCGATGACGAGTTGCTCGAATAGGCGATGTCGAAAGGCGGCCCGCCGCCGCCCGCCGCCGAGTTGTCGAACAACAGGCGCACGGTGGTGCCCGAGTCGGTCAGCGCGATCGGGTAGCGGCGCAGGTCGTCCAAGGACACGCTGGCGCGTTTGGCGAGAGGATGGCCCGGGACCATGATGGCGCGAACGGGCGAGACGATTTCGTAGCGCACGGCGATGCCGTTGCCCGCGTTGAGGCTGAAGGCCAGGCCCACGTCGATGCTGTTGTCGCGCAGGCGCTGCGTCACGACGCCGGGCGAGCCGATGTGCACCTGGAACGCTACATCGGGATGCAGGGCGCGGTACGCGCCCAGGATGGGCGGCAGCACGTTGCGCGCCACGGCTTCGTTGGAGCCTATGCGGATGGTCGTCAGCTCCGCATGACGCAGGCTGCGGATATCGCGCAGCACGTGTTCGGCATCCATGGCGACGCGGCGCGCATAGTCGGCCAGCATTTCGCCGGCCCGCGTCAGCTCCATGCCATGCGGGCGCCGTTCAAACAGGGCCGCGCCGCAGTCATCCTCCAGTTTGGCGACCTGCCGGCTGATGGCGGAGGGCGCTACGTGGAGGCTCGTGGCCGCGTCCTTGATGCTGCCTGCGCGTACGACCTCGAGGAAATAGCGGTGCGCGGTGCTGAGCATGTCGTGATTCTCAAAATAGCAATTGGCATGCTAATTATTGATATTGATTGCCACAAAAGCAATTCATAGAATGGGCCGACCAGGGCCGCCAGGATACAAGGGCAACAGACCCGCCTACGGCGCTTCAACCAAGGGGAATCGCATGGCTAGTGTTGTATGTAAATCGGGCCGCGCCGCCGCGCGCCCGCAGGGACTCGGCATTCTGAAGCGCGCCTTTGCCGCGCTGGCGTTGTCGGCGGCTACCGGCGCGGGGGCGGCTGATTTTCCGCAGCGTTCGCTTCAGCTTATCCTGTCGTTTCCACCGGGCGGAGCGACGGACGTGCTCGCTCGCGAGCTCAGCCAGAAGCTGGGCGACACGCTGGGCCAGTCGGTGGTGGTGTTGAACCGCCCCGGCGCTGGCGGCTTGATCGGCATGCAGGCGGCGGCGCGTTCCGAAGCCGACGGCTACACGCTGTACATCTCGTCGGTGATGTCCAACTCCATTTACGAAGCGCTCAATGGCAAGCAGCAGGTGTCGCTGGACGGCGACTTCGATGCGGTGGGCGCGATCGCCAGCGCCCCGCACATCCTGGTCACCCCCGCGACGCTGGGCATCAAGGACTATGCCAGCCTGGTGGCCTATCTGAAGGCAGCGCCGGGCAAGTACAACTACGCGTCGATGGGCGCGGGCACCCTGTCCAACCTGGAGGGCGAGATCTTCAAGGAGCAGGCGGGCGTGGACGCATTGCAGATCCCGTACAAGGGCAGCAGCCAGGCCTTGCCCGAAGTCATCTCGGGCGCGTCGGTCTTCATGTTCGACAGCGTGACCAGCTCGCTGCCGCATAAACAGGGCGGCCGCATCGACGTGCTGGGCGTGGCCTCGGCCAAGCGTCTGCCGGTCATGCCTGACGTACCCACGCTCAAGGAGCTGGGCGTGCAGGGCCTGGAGGCGGAGAACCTGTTCGCGTTGATGGCGCCCAAGGGAACGCCCAAGGACCGCCTGGACATCGTGGCCCGCGCGCTGGCCAAGGCGCAGGGCGACGCGGGATTCCGCAAGGCCATCGAGGCGCAGGGCTTCCAGATCAGCGAGATTCCGGCTCAGACCCTGCCCAAGTTCATCCTGGACCAGCAGGCGTTCTGGCGCGACAAGGTCAAGGCCCTGAACATTACTGCGGGCAAATAGCGGCCGTCCCGGCTTTCTTGCTGGCCGCCCGCGGGCGGCCAGCTCCTAATTTCCGACCCGACTCCCATGCCCATTCCGAACGATCCCTTCTGGCAGCTTCCTTATGCATCGCAACGCATGCCCCTGCTTGCGGACAACGTGGTCAGCACGTCGCAGCCACTGGCCAGCGCTGCCGGCCTGCAGATGTACGCGCGGGGCGGCAACGCGATCGACGCGGCACTCGCCACTGCCATTGCGCTGACCGTCGTGGAGCCATGCATGAACGGGATCGGCGGCGACATGTTCGCCATCGTCTGGCATGGCGGGCGCCTGCATGGGCTGAATGCGTCGGGGCGCGCGCCGGCCGCCTGGGAAACGGCCAGGTTCGCGCATCTGGATGGCATGGACCCGATAGGCTGGGGCAGCGTGACGGTACCCGGTGTCGTGTCGGGTTGGCGCGCGATCTGGGAGAAATTCGGTTCGCTGCCGTTCGAGGACTTGTTCGAGCCCGCCATACGCTATGCGCGGGACGGCTATCTGGTTTCGCCCACGGTGCATCGCCAGTGGCAGAAGCAGGTGCCGCGCCTGAGCGGGCAGCCGGGCTTTGCCGAGTCCTTTGCGCCCGGGGGCCGCGCGCCCTTGCCCGGCGAGCGCTTCTCCAGCCCTGGCCAGGCCGCCACGCTGGAGAGTATCGCCCGCAGCAAGGGCGAGAGCTTCTACCGCGGCGAGCTGGCCGCCGCGATAGCCGCCCACGCGCGCAATACGGGCGGCTATATCACCGAGGCCGACATGGCGGGCCATGCGGCTGACTGGGTGGAGCCGATAGGCATGCGCTACCGCGACCTGGAGCTCTACGAGATTGGTCCCAATGGCCAGGGCATCGGCGCATTGATGGCCTTGGGCATGCTGGAACGTTTCGACCTGGCGGATTGCGGGCGCGACAGCGGCCGCGCGCTGCATCTGCAGATCGAGGCCATGCGCCTGGCGTTCGCGGACCTGTACGAACATGTGGGCGATCCGGCCCACATGCAGGTGTCGAGCGCGCAGTTGCTGGAACCCGCCTATCTGGCGGAACGGGCAAAGCTCATCGATCCGGATCGCGCGGGCGAACCCCGGGCCGGCAATCCGCACAGCGGCGGGACGGTGTATCTGACCGCGGCAGACCGGCACGGCACCATGGTGTCGTTCATCCAATCCAACTTCAAGGGATTTGGTTCCGGCGTGGTGGTGCCGGGAACGGGTATCGCCATGCAGAACCGGGGCTGGGGCTTTTCAACGAAGGCCGGGCATCCCAATGTGGTGGCGCCAGGCAAGCGGCCGTTCCACACCATCATTCCAGGCTTCCTGATGAAGGGCGGGCAGCCTTTGATGAGCTTTGGCGTCATGGGCGGCTCCATGCAGGCGCAGGGCCATCTTCAAGTGACGAGCCGGCTGGCCGACTTCGGCCAGAATCCCCAGGCAGCGAGCGACGCGCCACGCTGGCGCATCAAGGATGACAACGTGGGCGTGGCGGTGGAGTGGAACGTCCCGCCGGATGCTGTCGAGCATCTGCGCGCATGCGGCCACAAGGTCGATGTGGCGCCGCGCTTTGATCTGGAGTTCGGCAGTGCGCAGATGGCCTACCGGCTGGAGCAGGGAGGCTATCTGGCGGCGTCGGATCATCGCAAGGACGGCTACCCCATAGGCTATTGACGCCGTCTTCCTGGGGCATGTTTGGTCGAGGAAAATCCCCGTTTCGTCGAAAACTGCGTGATGTCTCGTGGCCGGCCGATGACAATCGGCACATTTCCGGCCCGAACCGATGCGGCAACGGTCCTATCCCGACGCTGGCCACAATGGCCGACCCGTCGCGTCAGCGCTGCGCCACCGCGCGCCGCAGGCGCTGCGACGCGACCCGTCCCAGCACCACGGGCGCAACGCCGTTGTTGAACGCGACCTCGGTCTGCGCGCCGGGCAGCTGCGACAGGTGGGAGACATGTTCCAGATTCATGATGACCGACCGCGACAAGGCGCAGAAGGGCGGACTGGGCAGCTGGGCCGCCAGGCGCTTGAAGGTGATGTGCATCAGCTCGTTGGCGTGCGCGGCGCTGCAAAGCATCACGTAGTCGCCTTGCGCCTGCGCCATGGTCAGTTCATGGATCTTGATGATCTTGGTGCCGTTGCGCGTTCGCAGCGTCAGGTGGCCGCCAGCGCGCGGGCGCAGCCGCGCCAGCGCCTGTTCAAGCCGGCCCGGACGCACGGGCTTGAGCAGGTAGTCGACGGCCTGTACGTCGAAGGCGCGGGCGGCGTAGTCGCTGTGCGCGGTGACGAAGACGACGGCGGGTGGGACTTCCAGCTGGTCCAGCAGGTCGAAACCCGTGGCGGCAGTGAGTTCGATGTCCAGGAACAGGGCATCCGGACGATGCTCGCGGATCAGCGTTCGCGCCAATTCCAGGCTGTCGGCTTCGCCCGCGACATGGACGTCGGGCGAGGCTTCGAGCAGCCGGCGCAGGTAGCGCCGCGCCGGGGCTTCATCGTCGATGACAAGCACACGCAGCATTTTACTCCCTGGCGCCATGGTGTGGCGGGTATAGTCGTCCGGTCTGGCACGCGGGTAAATATAAGGCCTATGCAGTTTCCAGAGAACCCTTTGCCCGTCCGGAGGGCGCATCCATGAAGTTCGCATCGATCGGCCAGGGTTTGAGTCCAGGGGAGTCCTCGCTTGGCTTCTGGCGGGCGCAGACGCTGGGATGGCTCTTTCTCGCGATCGTGGGCTTCTTCATCCGGTTGGCGGTGTTCGGCAATGCCACCGCAGCCTTCTGGCTTACCGTGGCGCTGGAACCCCTGGCATTCGTCCTGACCAGCGGGGCGGCCGTGCTGCATGGCCGCCGTGCGGGCAAAGGCGATCCGCCCTTGCTGGTGCTGGTCTGCGCGGTGTTGTTCTGCCTGACCGCCTCGGCCTTGCTGGCGTCGATCGCCTATGGCATCCACAGCCTGTTTCTGCCTGGCGCAATCCGCGTGCTGCCGGGCAACCAGTACCGGCTGGGCTTTCTCTACTACATGGGCATGCTCTCGATCTGGACGCTGATCTATTTCGGCGTCTCGGCCGAGCTGAACGCACGCAGCGAGCGCCTGTCCAAGATGAAGGCGGAGACGCGCTCCTTGAGGCTGGAGCTTGAGCATCTGCAGCTGCAGATCGAGCCGCACTTCCTGTTCAACTCGCTGAACACCATCGTGGCCGAGATCGCCGATCGGCCTGCCATCGCAGAGGAAATGACGCGCAGCCTGGCCGAGTACCTGCGCTATTCGCTGGACCGGCGCGGACGAGGCTTGTCCAGGCTGGAGGAGGAGATCGAGGCCGCCGAAGCCTATGTGCGCATCCAGGCGCTGCGCTTTGACAAGCGGCTTGAATTGCGCAGCCAGATCGATCCGGCCACGCTACGGATCAGTGTTCCGCGCATGACGCTGCAGGGACTGGTGGAAAACGCGATCAAGCACGGCATGCGTTCGGAACACGCGCATTTCCCGATCAGCATACGCACGCGTTTGCAGGGCGATGAACTGCTCATCGAAGTGGACAATCCCGGCCGGCTGCACGCGCCCTTCGATCTGGCCAGCGGCGGGGGCGGACTAGGGAATCTGTGCAGGCGGTTGACGCTGAGGTATCCGGACAGGCATCAGTTCGTGCTGGAGCAGCGCGGGGAAAGAACCGTCGCGCAGATAAGGCTGCGGGGCGAGCCGCTGCCGGCCTAGCGCGCCGGTTTCAGCGGTACGTCGCGAGCAGGATGCTGGTTTCGGTGGCCGCGATGCCCTTGATCAGGCGCACGCGTTCCAGCACCTTGGACAGATCTGCAGTGGAATCTGCGCGTATTTCGGCCAGCAAGTCCCAACGGCCGTTGGTGTCGTGCAGCTGCTCGACGCTCGGCTCGCCCAGCAGGCTGGCCAGCACGGCGCGCGTCTGGTTGCCGTCGACGGTAATGCCCATCCAGGCGCGCAGGCCGTCCTGGTCGGAGTCAGGGCGCAGCTTGAGCGTATACCCGGCGATGAGCCCGTCCTCCTCCAGCTTGCGCAGGCGGTTGGAGACCGTGCCGCGCGACACGCCGGCCTTGCTGGCCAAAACGGAAAGCGGCGTGCGCGCGTCGCGCCGCAGAATGCCGATCAGTCGGGTATCGATTTCATCCATGACGGGTCCGGATTTCAATGTTCCCGGAACAGCCGGCCATAGCCGTCCATCCGGTCGTGGATCCCCGCCAGCCGCAGGCAATGCCACATGCTGGCCTGATTGCTGCCGATCACGGGCTTGCCCAGCCTGTCTTCCAGACGTCCGAGGATGGCGGTGGAGCGCAGCGCGCCGCAGCTGATGAAGACGGCGTCGGCATCGGGCCGGTCCACGGCACAGGCGAATTCGTACAGATAGTCGGGCGAGACCCGGTTCATGGTTTCGTCGTCGGGCAGGGCCAGGCCCTGCAGCGAGACGACTTCGTGGCCGATGCTTTCGAAGTAAGCGCGCTCCAGTTCGTTGACGGCATCGTCATAGGCGGTGGCAACCGCCAGGCGGCGCGCGCCGACCGCGTCCAGCGCCTGCGTGACGCCGTCCAGCAGCGTGGCCACGGCCGCGCCGGGGCGGGCCTGCGCGAGCAGCGCTCGTACCTTGTCGTTGCCGATCACGAAGCTGCCCGCGGTGCAGTTGTAGCAGACCACGTCGATATCGCGACGCCCTGGCGCCAGGCCGTCCAGGGCCTGAAGCAGTCCGCCCTCCATGCCGGCCAGGCTTTGCACGGTGCAGGCCGTTGCCATGGGCACGCGGGCAAAGCTCAGGCCCACGCCGTCGGGAGCCATGGCGTGCATTTCGCCCTCGGTCAGGCCGGCATTGGCCACGCACAGGAAAGCCAGGCGGGCCCGGGGGTAGGGGCCGGCGTCGTAGCGGACGGGATTCATTCCGTCATCCCCGCGGCGTCGAAGCACTCGCGTATGACCGTGGCCGCCTTGACGAAGTTGGGGTGCCCGACCATGGCGTAGTTGCGCGGACGCGGCAGATCGATGTCGACGGTCAGCGCCACGCGGCCCGGCCGCTTGCTCATCACCACCACGCGGTCGGACAGGAACACCGCTTCGGAGATGCTGTGGGTAATGAACATGACGGTCTTCTTGCTTTCCAGCCATACCCGTTGCAGCTCCAGGTTCATGGCTTCGCGCGTCATCGCGTCCAGGGCGCCGAAGGGTTCGTCCATCAGCAGGATGTCGGGGTCGTGGATCAGCGCGCGGCACAGCGCCACGCGTTGCTGCATGCCGCCGGACAATTGGTGCGGCAGGCATTTTTCAAAACCTTCCAGTCCGCTCAGCTTGATCAGTTCTCGCAGCCGGGCCTCATGACGCGCCGCGGGCAGTTTGCGCATCTCCAGCTGCAGCGAGATGTTCCCGACGACGTCGCGCCATGGCAGGAGCGCCGCACGCTGGAACACGATCCCCACGTTGGCGCCCGGCTCGGTCACGCGCTCGCCAAGCACGCGGATCTCGCCGGCGGTGGGCGGCGTCAGGCCGGCGACCGCCCGCATCAAGGTGCTCTTGCCGCAGCCGGAGGGGCCGAGCACGGAGAGGAACTGGCCTTCGGGTATGGCAAGGTCGATGCCGTCGACCGCGACATAGGAGCCAAAGCGCTGGACCATGCCGCGGATGTCGATCGCGGTATCGGGCGCGCCCGCTGCGGGAGCGAGCGTCAAGGCTGCGTGCTGTGCCATATCTAGTCCCTGTTGTAGTCGTTGGTGTAGAGCGTGCTGGTCGGGACCGGGCTGGCGATCTGATTCGATTGCACGAACTGGTCGACCATGGCCTGCCAGTCCTTCTCCGCAGAGACGCCGAACGGCAATCCCTTGGTGTTGGGCGTGCCGGCGGCCTGCAGCGAAAGCTGCAGCTGGCGCACCAGTTGCTCGCGATTGCGCGCCTGTTCCGGACGTTGGCGCACCAGGGCGTCGACCGAGGCGGCCGGGTCGGCCAGGGCCGCCTCGTAGGCCTTGCGCGTGGCGCGCAGGAAGCGCCGAGCCGTTTCGGGATTGGCCTCCAGCCATTTGGTATTGGCCGCCAGCCCGCCTTCCAGCGCGTTGACGCCGAAGTCGGCATAGAAAAAGTAATGCACCTTTGCGCCCTGCGCTTCCAGCGGCGGGATATGGAAGTAGGTGACGCCCGTGATGGCGTCCGCGCGGCGTTGCAGGAACAGGGCGGTCTTGGTGCCCACGGCGGGCGCGATGACATTGATCTTCTTCTGGTCCACGCCGTTCAGGGCGGCCAGCACTGGGAACATCTGAGCCGTCGACTCGGATGCGCTCATGCCCAGCACCTTGCCTTCCAGGTCCTTGGGCGCGCGCACCGGAGCGTCCGCGTGGCTGATGATGACCATGGGAGAGCGTTGGTGCACGGCGAAGACGGCCTTCAGCGGCATGCCTGCGGCGACGCCCTTGAGCATGGTGCCGTAGTCCATGAAGCCGATGGGATCGATGCCCTGCGCCACCAGTTTCGCGGTGTTGCTGGAGCCGCTGCCTTCGCCGATGCTCAGGTCTATGCCTTCGGCCTTGTAGAGGCCTTTGTCTATGCCGTAGTACAGCGGCGCGTGCGTGCCGTAGATGCTGTAGTCCAGGCGCAGGCTCAGCTTCTCCTGCGCGCCGGCCGCGCCTGCGGCCAGCAGGCAAGCCAGGGTCCAGCCAAGTCGAGTCGTGAATTTCATGATGGAGTCTCCGGAGGGCGGGGTCAGACAGAGGGCAGGGCGTCGCTGCGCACGCTGATGTGCCAGGGAATCAGGAATCGTTCGGAAAACTCGACCAGGTAGTAGAAGACCAGGCCGATGAGCATGAGCGCGACCAGCACCGCGAACAGCAACGTCGTGTCTAGGTTGGCGTTGGCGGACAGCAGCACGTAGCCCAGGCCGCTTTCGGCGCCCACCCATTCCCCCACCACCGCGCCGACCGTGGCGAAAGCAATGGCGACCTTCAGGCCGGAGAAGATCTGCGGCAACGCATACGGCAGCCGGATGCGCAGAAAGGTCCGCAGGGCGCCCGCCCGCATCGAGCGGGCCAGGTCGTTGAGGTCCGCGTCCACGGAACGCATGCCCGCCACCGTGCTGACCACGATGGGGAAGAAGGCCACCGAGAATGCGATCAGGATCTTGGGAAACAGGCCCAGGCCGAACCAGATGATGATGAGCGGCGCGACCGCTACCTTGGGAAACGCCTGCGACACCACCAGCAGCGGCATGATGGCGCGCTCCAGCGGACGCGACCACACCAGCAGGATGCCCAGCGGTATGCCGACGGCGATGCTCAGCAGGAAGCCGCCCAGCGTCTCGACGGACGTGACCCAGGAGTGATGTCCCAGGAACGCCGAGTCGGTCCACAGCCGTTCGAGCACGCTTAGCGGCGGCGGCAACAGGTAGGCTGGCAGGCCGAACAGCGGTATCGCGAAATGCCACAGAAGCAGCACTCCCATGACCGCGATGGTTGGATACATCCAGTTCTTCAACACGGCAATTCCCCTTGTATGTTGTTGGAGCCGGTCTTGTTGTCAGACGTCGATTTCGATCAGCTCGCGCGGATAGCGGGTGAGCACTTCGCAGCCGTCCTCGGAGACGGCCACGCTTTCGCTGGCCATGAAGCCGCCTTCGGGCATGAAGAGGGAAGGCACCAGGTGAAAGGTCATGCCGGGTTCAAGCACCGTGGGGTCGTCCGGACGCAGCGCGAGGAAGCGGCCCTCGGCCCAGTTGGGCGGAAAGCCGATGCCTATGCCGTAGGCCGTGCGGTGATCGAAGTAATGCCCCAGCCCGGCCCGGTCGAAGACCGCGCGGCAGGCCTGGTCCACCTGGGCGGAAGTGACGCCGGGGCGGATGGCGTCGATGGCGGCGTCCAGCGCGGCGATGACGGTGCCGGCCAGGAAGCGCTGCCGCTCGGTGGCGCGGCCGACCACGCAATTGCGCGAGATCATGGCGTGATAGCGGTTGATGTTGGCCGCGGCCTCCAGGAACACCAGGTCGCCCCGCTTGAGCTCCCGGCGCTGCCAGGTGGTGAAGCAGACGCCGCTGGCGCGCCCCACGGCCACCAGCGGCACGCGGGTGTATTCGCTGCCCGCCTTGGTGGCGCCGTGCAGCATGGCGGCGGCGAGATCGTTTTCGGTGGCGCCGACTGCGATCGCGCGCACTGCGGCGTCGATGCCGGCGACCGCCGCGTGCGCGGCCTGGCGCATGAAGCCCAGCTGCGCCGGGGTCTTGATCTTGCGCGCCTCTTCCATCGGGCCTTGCCAGTCGGCCAGCCGTGGGCCCAGGCGGGCTTGCAGCTGCTTGTAGGCGGCCACGCTGAGGTAGCCAGAAGCCGTTTCCAGGCCAATGAGGCCGCTGGGCAGGATGTCCTTCAGGTAGCTCGCCAATACATCGACCGGGTCGCTGATGTCATCGATGGCGACAAAGCGTGCGATGTTGCGGTTGCCGGTCGCCACGGCGTGGTTGACCTGGCGCGAGACCATGGCGATGCCGCCGTCGGGCGAGACCACCAGGCACTGGAAGGTGAAGTAGCCAATGGAACGGTAGCCGGTCAGCCAGTAGATATTCTCGGGGTCGAACAGGATGGCGGCTGACAGGCCCTGAGCCTGGATGTCCTGTGCCAGCAGCGAGAGGTTCGCGGCATAGGTTTCCGGGCCGAACGGCAATTCCATGGTTGCGTAGTTTTCCGACACGATGGGTCCTGGGTGAAAGTCGAGCGTTCATCCTAGGAACAATCTGCATAACTGCCTAATACCAATAATTGCCATCTCTATAGCTAAATAGTTATAGTCGGCGCATGAACGTGCGAGAGATAGAAATCTTCAGGGCGGTGATGCGCGAAGGCTCGGTATCCCGGGCGGCGCAGGTGCTGCTGATTTCACAGCCTGCCGCCAGCAAGTACATCGCCCAGCTGGAGCGCCGCGTGGGCGTGGCGCTATTCGTGCGCAAGGGAGGGCGTCTGCTGCCCACGCCCGAAGGCAGGGCGCTTTATGGCCAGGTCGACCGGCTGTTCTCCGGCCTTTCGCAACTGGATAGCTTCATCAAGGACCTGGGCAGCGAAAAGCAAGGCCACCTGACCGTGGCGTCCTTGCCCTTGCTGTCCTTGACCGTCATGCCGGACGTGCTGGCCAGTTTCATGGCGGACCGGCCCAATATCTCCGTGGCTTTGCAGACGCGCAGTTCGGCGCGCATCGTCGAATGGGTGGCAGCGCGCCAGGTGGATATGGGGGTGTGCTTCTACGGGGGGCAGCACCCGGGCGTGGTGGCCGAGCCACTGGTGAGCCTGCAGCTATATTGCGCCATTCCTCCCGGCGACCCGCTGGAAAAGTTCGACACCATCCGTGTGGAACAACTGGCCGGCCGCGACCTCATCATCTACGACAACCTGGACCACACCCGCTTCTGGCTGGAAGCGCTGCTGGAGCAGCAGAAGGTCTACGCGCGGCGTCGCGTGCAGGTGTTCTGGACCTCGGTGGCGATGGAACTGGTGATGCGTGGCGTGGGCATCGCGCTGGTAGACCGGCTGACCGCCGCGCGCATCCCGGGCGGGCTGGATCAGCTGCGGCCGCTGGAGCCGGGCGCCTCGTTTGATCTCAGCCTGGTATGGCCAGAGCATTGGCCGTCGTCGGTCATCGCGCTTTCATTCGCTGACGCGTTGCGCGAACATCTGCGCGACCACGCAACCTAGCGCACCGCGCCCGCGGCCAGGAAAACTGGAGGCGCGGGCTGGAATCGAACCAACCTTCGCGGATTTGCAATCCTGCTGCATAGCCACTCTGCCACCGCGCCGTTTATTTTGTCCTAGGACAGATATAATTATGTTCGAGTACAAACTAAAACGCAAGCGGCAACCCATAGACAGAGGACAGCAATGCAGTTCCAGTTTCCCATCGTCATCATCGACGAGGACTTCCGCTCGGAAAACACGTCCGGCCTGAGCATCCGGGTATTGGCCGAGGCCATCAAGGCCGAAGGCTTCGATGTGCTGGGAACGACCAGCTACGGCGATCTCAGCCTGTTCGCGCAGCAGCAAAGCCGCGCCAGCGCCTTTATCCTGTCCATCGACGACGAGGAACTCGCGCACGGCGAGGGCGTCGCGCCCGCGCTGCTGGCATTGCGGGAATTCATCAGTGAAGTTCGGCGGCGCAATGCCGACGTGCCGATCTATGTGAACGGCGAAACCAAGACCGCGCGGCACATTCCGAACGACATCCTGCGCGAACTCCAGGGTGTTATCCATATGTACGAGGACACGCCCGAATTCGTGGCGCGACACTTGATCCGCGAGGCCCGGGCCTATCTGGAGGGCGTCAAGCCACCGTTCCTGAAGGCGTTGCTGGACTACGCCGAGGACGGATCCTATTCCTGGCACTGCCCGGGCCATTCGGGCGGCGTGGCGTTCCTGAAGAGTCCCGTGGGTCAGATGTTCCATCAGTTCTTCGGCGAGAACATGTTGCGCGCGGACGTCTGCAACGCTGTGGAGGAGCTGGGGCAACTGCTGGATCACAACGGCGCCATCGGCGCGAGCGAGCGCAACGCCGCGCGCATTTTCAATGCGGACCACTGCTATTTCGTGACGAACGGCACCAGCACCAGCAACAAGATCGTGTGGCACCACATGGTGGCGCCGGGCGATGTGGTGCTGGTGGACCGCAACTGCCACAAGTCCATCCTGCACAGCATCGTCATGACGGGAGCGATACCCGTCTTTCTACGCCCGACACGCAACCATTTCGGCATCATCGGCCCGATTCCGCGCAGCGAGTTCGATATCCAGACCATCCGGGAGAAGATCCGCGCCCATCCGCTGCTCAAGCACCTGGACGCCGACGCGGTCCGCCCGCGGGTGATGGCGCTGACGCAGTCGACCTACGACGGCATCATCTACCAGACCGAGGAGATCAAGGCAGCGCTGGATGGCTACGTGGACGCCTTGCACTTTGACGAGGCCTGGATGCCGCACGCGGTGTTCCACCCGTTCTATGGCGCCTACCACTGCATGGGCAAGCAGCGCGCGCGGCCCAGGGAATCGCTGGTTTTCTCCACGCAATCGACGCACAAGCTGCTGGCCGGAATCAGCCAGGCCAGCCACGTGCTGGCGCAGGACTCCATGACGCGGCGGCTGGACCGGCATCTCTTCAACGAAGCCTATCTGATGCACACCAGTACCAGTCCCCAGTACGCCATCATCGCCAGCTGCGACGTGGCCGCGGCCATGATGGAGCCGCCCGGCGGCACGGTGCTGGTGGAGGAGAGCATCGCCGAGGCCCTGGACTTCCGGCGCGCGATGAAGGAGGTCGGCACGCATTTCGCCGATGGCGACTGGTGGTTCAAGGTCTGGGGACCGGAGACGCTGGCGCCAGAGGGCATAGGCTCGCCCGAGGACTGGATCATCCGCGGCGGCGACGGCGAGTCGTCCTGGCACGGATTCGGGGCGCTGGCGGACGGTTTCAACATGCTGGATCCGATCAAGTCCACCATCGTGACGCCAGGGCTGGATCTGGACGGCAACTTCGCGGACAGCGGCATTCCGGCCTCCATCGTCACCAAGTTCCTGGCGGAGCATGGCGTGATCGTGGAGAAGACCGGGCTGTACAGCTTCTTCATCATGTTCACGATAGGGATCACCAAGGGCCGCTGGAGTTCGCTCTTGACCGCGTTGCAGCAGTTCAAGGACGACTACGAACGCAACCAGCCCATGTGGCGGATCCTGCCGGAGTTCTGCCGCAAGCATCCTCGCTACGAAAACATGGGCTTGCGCGACCTGTGCCAGCATGTCCATGCGACCTATGCCAGGCATGACATCGCCCGGCTGACCACGGACATGTACCTGACTGACGTCACCCCCGCGATGAAGCCCTGCGATGCCTATGCCTGCATCGCCCAACGCCGCACCGAGAGGGTGGAGATCGACCATCTGGAAGGCCGCATCACCACCAGCCTGATCACGCCCTACCCCCCGGGCATACCGTTGCTGGTCCCGGGCGAGGCGTTCAACCGGACCATCGTCGATTACCTGAAGTTCTCGCGCGAGCTGAACCGCGAGTGTCCCGGGTTCGGCACGGACATCCATGGCTTCGTGGAGCTGCGCGACGCGGACGGAAACCTGCGCTACTACGTGGATTGCGTGCGGTAAGCCCGCTTTATGCGGACTGGAAATCCATGTCAAACTTACGCCGGGAGTCGGCGCGGCCGCTGCCCATGCCAGGAACGGAATTGTCTTAGGACGCTATGAAAATACAAGGAAAGACCGCCGCTGAGATCTTCGATTGCGTGCGCGGGCTGGCTCAGTCGGGCCAGTTGCCGCCGGGCCAGGCGTTGCCGCCGGTGCGCGATCTGGCGGTCGAACTGGATATCAACCGCAATACGGTCGCCGCCGCCTATAAGCGCTTGGTGACGGCCGGCATCGCGCTGACCCAGGGTCGCCTGGGCACCATCATCCGCGACCAGTCCGGACCGGGCGAACAGGAAGGCGCGCTATCGGACTCGCCATTGGCCGATCTGGCCAGCGGTAATCCCAATCCGGCCTGGCTGCCGGACCTGAGCGCGGCCCTCGCGATCCGGCCCTATCAGCCGCGGCTCTACGGCGAACCCACGGTCAACGCGGGGCTGGAAAGCTATGCCCGCGCCTGGTTCGCGCGGGACTGCCCGGCGCCTTTCGAGATCAACCTCACCCACGGGGCTGTGGACGCCATCGAACGGCTGCTCAGCTCGCACCTGGTGGCTGGGGATAAGGTGGCGGTCGAGAATCCCTGCTTCCTGAGCAGCATCAACATGCTGCGCATCGCCGGCCTGCAGGCGCTGGGCGTACCGGTCGACACCGAAGGCATGCAGGCGGCAGCCCTGGAAGCGGCGCTGGCCAAGGGCGCGCAGGCCGTGATCCTGACGCCGCGCGCCCACAACCCCACGGGCTGCAGCCTGAGCGAAAAACGGGCGAAGGCGTTGGCGCGGGTGCTGGCCAAGTATCCCCATGCCATGGTCATCGTGGACGACCACTACGCTTTGCTGTCGGCCAAGGAATACCACTCGGTGCTGCCTTCGGGCACGCAGCGGTGGGCGCTGGTGCGGTCTTTCTCCAAGACGCTGGGTCCCGACGTGCGCCTGGCCATGGTGGCCAGCGATACCGCGACGTCGCGCCAGCTTCGTTTGCGGCTGGCTTCCGGCACCAGCTGGGTCAGCCATCTGTTGCAGGACATGGTCGAGGTCACGCTGGGCCGGCCCGAGGTGGCCAAGCAGATGGCCCAGGCCCGCAAGGACTACGCCCAGCGGCGCAAGGCCTTGGAAGGCGCCTTGTCCGAGCAAGGCGTGCCATACGCCGCGGACGGCGACGGCCTGAACCTGTGGGTGCCGCTGGATACCGACGACCAGGCGGTCGCGCTGGCCCTGGCCCATCGCGGCTGGTTGGTGCGCCATGGAGATGCCTTCGGGGTCCAGGAGCCGGTCAGGGGCCTGCGCATCACCGTCTCTGCGATCGAACCCGGGCAGTGCCGCAAGCTGGCGCGGGATATCCGGGAAAGCATGGTCTAGCCACGGCCGGCGTCAACGCCGGTCGGCCATGGCTTGTCCCAATCTGACGGCGCGCCCTGTCTTCCAGCCGGGATGGAATCGCCAGGCGTTGCCCGGCATCAGCAACACCACGGTCGACCCCAACTGGAAATGTCCCATTTCGGCGCCTTGCGGCAAGCGCAAGGGGGCCTGGCCGCCGTAGTCCCATTGCTGGATACGCCGGCCCCGCGGCGCCACCTGGCCATGCCAGGCCGTGGCTATGCTGCCAACGATGGCGGCGCCTACCAGCACCATGGCGTAGACGCCATGGAGAGGATGCTCGAACCAGCAGACCAGCCGCTCATTGCGCGCCAGCAGGCCATCCATGTGCTGCACGATCTCCGGTCGGACGGAATACAGAGTCCCCGGCACATGGCGCATGCCCAGCAGGCGTCCCTCGCAGGGCATGTGCACCCGATGGTAATCGCGCGGACTGAGATAGATCGTGGTGAACCAGCCGCCTTCCAATGCGTGCGCCAGGTCCGCATCGGCCAGCAGTGAGGCCCCGCTGTACCGACGCTGCTTGGCCTGGATCATCTGCCCCAGGCTGATGCGGCCGGACTGGCTGACGATGCCGTCGGCAGGACTGGTCCAGTCCGCATCGGCCAGCTTGCGGGCGCCCGGGCGCAGGGCGCGCGTAAAGAAGGCATTGAAACTGTCATAGGCCCTGGGGTCGGCGTGCAGGGCTTCGGCGAGATCGATGCCGTACCACTTGGCATAGCCGCGTATCAGCGGCTGGGCCACCCATGGCTGGCGGCATGCGGCCAGCCAGCCGGCGCAACGTGTCAACCAGCGCCTGGGCGTAATGCGGTGGATAAACAGGGAAAGAGAGGTAGACATGACACTCGCGTTCGCTCGATGGCGGTTATTGTCCTGAATCATAGTGTAGTATGGCATAGGACAAAATTTACGATAAGAATGCCGTAGATCGATTACCGAGAGGCCGCAGCCGCAACAACATGGTTTCCCTACATAGCCCGCGCGTTGAAACCTTGTCGCCCTATGTGCCTGGAGAGCAGGCTCCCGGCAATGGATGGATCAAGCTCAACACCAACGAGAATCCCTATCCGCCGTCCCCCGCCGCGATAGCAGCCATCGCCGCTGCGGCTGCTGACGGTCTGGAGCGTTATCCGGACCCGCAGGCCGGGCATTTGCGCGAGGTCATCGCGCAGTATCACGGGGTGCCGGTAGCGCAGGTCTTTGCTGGCAACGGCTCCGACGAAGTGCTGGCGCTGGCGTTCTGCGCGTTCTTCCAGCACGGCGTCCAACCCTTGCTGATGGCGGATGTGACCTACGGCTTTTATGAGGTGTATTGCCGCCTGTTCGGCATACGCTGCGCGCAGATCTCCGTGGACGAGCGCTTGAGGCTGGACCTGGACGGATTCGCGGCGCTGGGCGCCGCGGATGCGGGCATAGCCGGCATCGTGATCGCCAACCCGAACGCGCCCACGGGAGAGTGCCTGCCGCTGGACCGCGTGCAGCGGCTGCTGGAGATCCAGCCTCGCCGGCTGGTGCTGGTGGACGAGGCCTACGTGGACTTCGGCGGGCGCTCCGCCATTGCGTTGGTCGAGCAGTATCCGAACCTGCTGGTGGTCCAGACGCTATCGAAGTCCAGGGCGTTGGCCGGCCTGCGCGTGGGGTTTGCAATCGGGCAGACGTCGTTGATCGCCACGCTGGAGCGGGTGAAGAACAGCTTCAACTCCTATCCGCTCGGGCGACTGGCCCAGGCAGGCGCTGCAGCGGCCTTTCAGGACCGCGCCTATTTCGACGAGACGCGGCAGGCCATCATCGGCACCCGTACCTTGCTCTGCGCGCATTTGCGCCTGATGGGCTTTGATGTCTTACCGTCACAGGCGAACTTCCTGTTTGTCCGTCATCCGCGCTTCGACGCGCGCTTGCTCGCCGCCGGCCTGCGAGACGCGAAAATACTGGTGCGCCATTTCGCGCGGCCACGCGTGGAGCAATACCTGCGCATTTCCGTGGGCACCGAGGAGCAGGCGGCCTGCCTGGTGCGCGCGCTGCGCGCCCTGGTTCAGCCATAGCGGCACGGGAGGGCCCGCGGCGTCTAGCGCGGACGCGGCGCGGGGCAGCTTAGCGCGTCGCACTCGTCGCGGGCGGGATCATCGGATGCGGCCGCGTGTGCCGCAGGAACATCGTTCTCCGCCAGCAGCCTCCCAATGGTTGCGCCCAGGGCCAGGTCGTCGATGCTGCCAAAGTGCTGCAGGCGCACGCGTCCCTGGCGGTCCAACAAGACCAGGCTGGGCGTGCCGCGCAAACCGTAGGCTTGCATGGTCATCGGGATGGCGCCCGTCGCCGCTGGCCGGTCTATGCCGATGGGAAAACTCCACCGGTACTCGTGATTGAAGGCCCGCAGCGCGGCGGGCCCCATGGCGTCGTGGTGTTCGAACACGGTGTGCAGGCCGATGACCGCGACCTCCTGGCCGCGGAACAGTCTGTGCACGCGTTCGGCCTGCGGCAACCCATGCGACAGGCACCCGGGGCATAGCATCTGGAACGCATGCAGCAGCACGACCTTGCCGCGCAGGGCGGCGAGTTCGATGGGACCGTCCGCATTCAGCCATTCGTCCGCCAGCAAGGGCGGGGGCAGTGCGTCGGCCAGGGTGTCTGATCGGGACATCTGAATGCTCCTCTGATGCGGCCGGCGGGGCGATGACGCCCCGCCGGCCGCTGTGGTCGTGCTATGCGGCGCGGCGCAGCTTCACGGCCGGGAAATCCACCGGCACGGCAAACGCCACGTTGACGTAGTTGGTGAACAGGTTGAGCGCGACGTGCGCCAGGATCTCGACGATCTCCTGGTCGCTGTAGCCAGCCGCGCGTACGGCCTGCACGTCGGCTTCGCTCACTTGCCCGCGCGCTTCCACCAGCTTGAGCGCAAAGCGCAGCGCCGCAGCTGTCTTGGGATCAGCGGCGTCGCCGCCTTGCGCGGCCGCCATTTCTTCGGCGCTGGCGCCTGCCTTGCGGCCCAGGGCCGTGTGGGCCGCAAGGCAGTACTCGCAAGCGTTGCGGTCGGCCACCGCCACCGCGATCTGTTCGCCCAGCTTGGCGGGAATGACCCCGCCGCCCAGCGCGCCGAAGGCGCCCCACATGCTCTGCAGCGCAGCCGGCGAATTGGCCACGGCCTTGAACATGTTCGGTGTTGCGCCAAAGGCGCCGTGGATCTGCGTGAGCAGCGCCTTGCGGTCCGCGCTGGCGCTGCTGGCATCGATAAGAGGAACTCGGGACATGTCGGTAACTCCTGGAAATGAAAAAAAGGCCGCCGATATCGAACGGGCTGGAGGAATCGTACGTAGAATGTCTGGACGTAAGGTGTTGTTTAATCCATGAAAATTGTCATTTCGTCCAATATATGAGCAATCCTCTTCCCATTCAGGTTGACCGGCTGTCGGCGCTGCTGGACCGTTTCCGGGTGCGCGCCACGCTGTTCCACACGGGGGCGCTATGCGGCACCCAGGCTTTCGAAGCCGTGCCTGGGCGCGGCTTCCTGCACGTGTTGCGCCGGGGCGAAATGGAAGTGCGGCATCGCCCGGGCGAGACCGCCACGCCGCGCCTGCGCCTGGCCGAGCCGACCCTGCTGTTCTACCCGCGCGCCGTGCATCACGAATTCGTGAACCCGCCGCGGGACGGCTCGGATTTCACCTGCGCGGCGTTGGATTTCGATGGCGGCGAACGCAATCCCATCGTCCAGTCGCTGCCGTCCGTGGTGCGGATCCCGCTGGACGCGGTCGAAGGCTTGCGGCCGGCGCTGGACCTGCTGTTCGCCGAGGCGGATCAGGTGCGCTGCGGTTCACGCCTGTTGGCCGACCGCCTGTTCGAGGTGGTCTTGATCCAGCTGCTCAGGTGGATACTCGACCATCCGGAGGAAGTGGGTGTGACCAGCGGTCTGGTGATGGGCCTGTCCGATCCGCGTCTGGCCAGGGCGTTGGTGGCGCTGCACCGTTCGCCCTATGAAGACTGGTCGCTTGCGCGGATGGCGGCGATGGCGGGCATGTCGCGCAGCGCCTTTGCAGCGGCCTTCAAGGATGCTACCGGCGCCACGCCCGCGGCCTACCTGACCGATTGGCGCTTGAGCCTGGCGGCGTCCATGATGCGGTCCGGCCGCGCGGTCAAGCTGGTGGCGGCGGAGCTGGGATTTGCCAGCGCCTCGTCCTTGTCCAAAGCGTTCCGGCAGCGGATGGGTGTTTCGCCGCGCGAGTGGCTGGCGGCCAACGCGTAGCATCGGCCGCCTGCGCGCCGGCGTGATAATATTGACCTATGACAAAACTTCAGACGGCATAAGCGTAATGGAAAGCGCCCGCCGTTGTTCCTCCGCGAGGTTCAGGCATGAGCGAGCAAGACCCAGGGCAAGACAAGGGCACCCAGACACAGCATGACCAGCATGGCCGCTGGCCGCAGGCGCAGTCGGTCGAAGACTTCCGCCACAACCTGGCCACGGTCAACGGACGCATCGCCGATGCCGCGCGCCGCGCCGGGCGCGATCCGGCCACGGTGCGCCTGCTGCCCGTGAGCAAGACGGTGGAGGAAGCGCGCATCCGGCTGGCCTACGAGGCTGGCTGCCGCTACCTGGGCGAGAACAAGCTGCAGGAAGTTTCGAGGAAATGGGAAGCCATGGCCGACCTGACCGATCTGCGATGGTCGGTCATCGGCCACCTGCAGACCAACAAGGCCAAGCTCGTGGCCCGCTATGCGGCCGAGTTCCAGGCGCTCGACAGCCTGCGGGTCGCTGAGGCGCTGGACCGCCGGCTGCAAGCGGAAGGGCGCCAGCTGGACGTTTTCGTGCAGGTCAACACCTCGGGCGAAGCCAGCAAGTATGGGCTGCAGCCGGACGAGACGGCGGCCTTTCTGCGCGAATTGCCCGCGTTTTCGGGACTGCGGGTGCGCGGTCTGATGACCCTGGCGCTGTTTTCGGCCGAAGCCGCGCGCGTGCGCGAGTGCTTCGTGCTGTTGCGCACGCTGCGCGACCAATTGCGCCAGGACGCGCCCGCGGGCATCGGCCTGGATGATTTGTCCATGGGCATGTCGGGCGACTACGAGATCGCCATCGAGGAAGGGGCCACCGTGGTCCGCGTCGGTCAAGCCATCTTCGGCGCGCGCAACACGCCGGATTCCTACTACTGGCCGACCGACAACGGCGCGGAATCGCGCGCGTCCGGCTCTCAGGAGTAGCGCGCATGCCGGTGTACCGACTCATCATCAAGCGCGACGGCCGCCTGATCGGTCATTTCGAATCCACTGCGGCGTCCGCGCTGGACGACAGCCGCGACATCGCGGCGCGCCTGCCGGCCAAGGACGGCTATCAGCTCAGCCTGCAGGTCGCCGAGGGCGAACGGCGCCTGCTGGAAAGCACGCCGCAAGGCATACGGTTGCTGGCATCGGAAAACCTGTTCGTCTCAACCCCCGAAGGCTTGCTGGGCGGGCTGGACCGCCATCCGAGCCCGCAATAGGAGTTCCTGGAATGAGCCTCAGCGCTTTGGCGATCCGCCACGTTCCCTTTGAAGACCTGGGCATATTGGCGCCGGTCTTGGCCGATCGCGGCTACAGCGTGCGATACCTGGAGGCCGGCGTCGACGCCATCGACGCCGCCACCGTGGCCAACGCCGACCTCGTCGTGATCCTGGGCGGCCCCATCGGCGTCTATGAAACCGGCCGCTATCCCTTCCTGGAGCCGGAGCTGCGCGCCATCGCGCAACGCCTGCGCCAGGACAAACCGACCCTGGGCATATGTCTGGGCGCGCAACTCATGGCGGCAGCGTTGGGCGCGGACGTGGTGTCCACCGGCCGCGCCGAGATCGGCTATGCGCCGTTGACCCTTACGCAACAAGGGCAGGATTCCGTGCTGAGCGCGGTCGGGTCGGTGCCGGTGCTGCATTGGCATGGGGACCAGTTCGCGATCCCCGAAGGCGCGGCGCGCCTGGCCGAAACGCCGGGCTTCCCGAACCAGGCGTTTGCGCTGGGACCCAGGATACTGGGCCTGCAGTTCCATCTGGAGGCGGATTCCGCACAGATCGAACGTTGGCTCATCGGCCATGCCTGCGAACTGAGCCTGCGCCAGATTGATCCCGCAGTGATCCGCGAGGACGCGCGGCGCTACGGTCCACAGCTTGAGCGCTGCGCGCGCCAAGCGATGGAGCAATGGCTGGATCGGATCTGAGCCAGCAACGGACTACCGTGGCGGCTTGCGGCCTTCGGGACGCTTTTGCAGCCAGTCCACCACGAACTCCCCGGACTCATGGATATGCGCGCGCATGGCGGCGCGCGACGCCGCGGTGTCGCGCGCCGTCAGCGCCTCGACGATGGCCGCATGATGTTCGATGTTCTTCTTCATGCGGGCCTCGTACATGCCCAGCACGGTCAAGTTGAGGATGTTCTTGGTGTAGTCCGTGTGCAGGTCCTTGATGATGCGCTCCAACGACGGATTGCCGGCGGCGCGGAAGATCAGGGCGTGGAACTCCTGATTTTTGACGACCCAATGCCGCATGGGCGCGGCAGCCTGGCGCGGCGCGGCTGCGCCGCCAGCGTTGACCTCGGTGTACAGTGCGGCGACGGCCTCGGCGCATTCGGCATGGACGGTTTGCAGCTGTTGCAGATCGGCGTCGGAGATCCAGCGTGCCGCCAGTTCCGCCGCCATGCCTTCCAGCTCGCCGCGCAGCCAGTAGTTCGCGCCTATGTCCTTGAGGGTCGGCGCCACCACCGTGGCGCCGTAGCGCGGCTGCTGCACGATCAGGCCCTTGGTCTCCAGCTGCCGGAACGCTTCGCGCACCGGCGTGCGGCTGACGTCGTATTCTTCGGCCAGGGTCTCCTGCCGCAGCTTCTGTCCGGGCGCATATGCGCCATTGAAGATCTTCGCGGAGATCGACTCCACCAGATGCTGCACCAGCTCTTCCGCGGCGGGATAAATGCGATCCATGGCCTGACTCCCCTGTTCTTGACGGCTGCGGCGATCCTCCGCGGGCTATTTTCCGGGCTCCGCGGAGAATACCAGTCGCCACTTCTGCTGTTCCTGGCGCATGCGCTCCAGAAAGACCTGCGACCCCGCGGGCATGGGCTGGCTGCCTTGCGCATGGAGCTGCGCCATGCCCTCGCTCTGCGCCACCGCCTGCATCGCATGTTCCAGCTTGTCGAGGATGCTCCGGGGCGTGGCGGCAGGCGCTACGAGTCCGGATATCGAGCCCACATCGAAATCGCCGCCCAGGGCTTCGCGGGCCGCGGGAACGTCAGCCAAATTTGACACCCGCTGTGCCGAGGTTACGCCCAGCGCCCGCATCCGTCCGGACTGTATGAATGGTCCGACCACCACGGTCTCTACCGCCGTCACGTCCACCACGCCCGAAAGCAGGGCGGTGGCGGCTTCCGCGCCGCTCTTGTAGGGCACATGCATGAGCGTGGCGCCGGTCTGTCGCTGCATCAGGGCGAATACCTGGTGTATCGAGGTGCCTTGTCCGGAGCTGGCGAAGGAGACGGCATCCGGCTTGCTGCGGGCCCGCGTCACCAGCGCCGGCAGGTCCTGGATCGGCGAGTCTTGCGGCACGACCAGGGCCAGCGGCGTGTTGGCGATCATGGAGACGTAGGCGAAATCCTTGAGCGCGTCGTAGTTCAGCTGCTTGTGGATGAGCGGATTGACCGCGACCATGCCGTTGGTGATCACCATCAACGTGTAGCCGTCACGGGCCACGATGTCGGCGGCGATATTGCCGCCGGCGCCCGGCTTGTTCTCTACGACCACCGGCTTGCCGAGCTCGGCTTGAAGCTGTTTGGCCACGGTGCGGGCGGTGAGGTCGGTGATGCCGCCGGCGCCGAACGGCACGACCAGCGTGATGGGGCGTTCGGGCCAGTCGGTGGCGGCTTGGGCCAGGCCGCCAAGCGCCAGCGTCAAGCACACGAGGCAGGCGCGCAGAAGAGGGGCGTGCACGAGGGTTGTCTCCTTGGAATTTTCTATTTCTTGGTATGCCGGCCGGTCCATGCCGGCCATGGACGGCCGCCGATCATGGCTGCCGCCCGGGGAACCGCGGGGAATCAGTGTTCGAGGTCCTGCTCGGTGATCGCGGGCGGCTCGCCCTTGATGTTCATGCGGCCTTCGTAAACCGGCCGGCCGCCGGTCGTTGGGCCTTGGTACTGGACGAAGAACAAGGTGCCGCCCGTTTCGGTGCTGAGCGCTTCCTCGATGTGCGGGTCCGGATGGAACACCACGGTGCCGGGGCCGTACATCTTTCCGCCCATGTTGAATTCCCCTTCGATCACGTACCAGACCTGGGCGAAGTCGTGCTTGTGCAGGCGGAAGCCCGCGCCGGGTTCATAGCGGAGAAATCCTGCGTTGGGCTCGGTGAGGCGTTCCGCCCGCGTATGGAAAAGGAACTTCGTCTTGTTCTTGAACCGGCCCATTTCCCATTCCATGTCCTCCGGCCTGCGGTACTCGGGCATGTGATGGGTCTGCGCCTGGTCGAGAACGTCATTGCTGCTCATGGCTTGCTCCTTGGTGATAGACCGGGAAAGTCTATCGGCCTTGTGCGGGAATTACTGGATACAAGATTTGCCTGTACTGCAGGGTGGGCGGGAGGTATCAGGCGCCCTGGAAATAGGTATTGGACCGGCCTGGGCGGCGTCCCTAGACTGCAAGCCAACATGGAGAACGAGCGATGCACTTGAAGGGAATCATCGGCTATCTGCTGACGCCTTGCGATGAACGCGGGCGGGTGGACCATGCGCTCTTGGAAGCGCACGTCGAGCGGCTGATCGGCGAGGGCGTGCATGCGCTGGCGCCGCTGGGCAGCGTCGGCTGCCTGCCTTACCTGGACGACGGCGAGCGCGAGGCCGTCATCGACACCGTCATCCGCGCGGCAAGCGGGCGGCTGCCCGTGCTCGCGGGCGTGTCCAGCCTGAGTACCGCCAGCACGGTGCATCACGCGCGCTACGCCGAACGCGCGGGCGCCGCAGCCTTGCAGCTATTGCCTAGCACCTACTGGAAGTTGACCCAGGACGAAATCCACGCCTACTACCGCGAGGTCTGCCAGTCGGTCTCCACACCGGTGATGGTCTACAACAACCCGTTCACGACGGGCATGGACCTGCCCGTCGAGTTCCTGGCCCGGCTGGCCGAGCTGCCCAACGTCACCATGATCAAGGAAAGCAGTCCGGACCCGACGAAGATCGCGCGGCTGCGCGCGGCCTGCCCGGATCGGACCGCGGTGTACATCGGCCTGAATTGCATGGCGCGGACCGGGTTTGCGGAAGGGGCGGCGGGTTGGTGCACGGCGTCGGCCAACGTCAGCGCGTCGTTTGCCCTGAACCTGTATCGCTGCGCCATGGCCGGCGACGCGCGCGGCGCGGACGAATGGTTCGGCCGCCAGATCGATCTCTTGAACTTTCTCATGGACCATGGCTTGCCGCGGACCGTGGCCGCGGGCTTGCGCTTGCGCGGCCTGGACAGCGGCCATCTGCGCGCGCCTCTCGCGCCGTTGGCCCCGGACCTGGAACAACGGCTTCTTGAAATCCTCAAAAAAATGGAGATCGCGCGATGAACAAGGGATTGCGCCGCTGCATGGCGGCTTTGTTGGGTGTAGTGCTTCCCGCTGCGGCGGCATGGGCGGGGTCGTATCCCGACCAGCCCATACGCCTGATCGTGCCGTTCGGCGCCGGCGGCGTGACCGACACCACGGCGCGGGTGTTCGCCGAGGGCCTCACGCGCGAGCTGGGCCAGCCGGTGGTGGTGGAGAACCGCGGCGGCGCGGGCGGCTCGATCGCGGCGGGCGCGGCGGCGAAGTCGCCGGCCGACGGCTATACGCTGCTGGTGATCACCAACGGCATGGTCGCGGTCAATCCGCTGATCTACAAGAAGCTGCCCTATGATCCGAACAAGGACTTCACCTACGTCGCGATGCTGGCCAATACGCCGACGGTGCTGGCGGTGGGTGCGGACAGTCCATATGCATCGTTGCCGGAAATCATCAAGGCCGCGTCGGCCAAGGCTGACAATATCGCGTTCTCCACGGCCGGCGAGGGCTCCGACAACTATCAAGTTCTGGAGCTGCTGCAACAGGCGACCGGCGTGAAGATGCTGCACGTGCCTTACAAGAGCGGATCGGAGTCCATGACGGCCGTGATGAGCCGCAACACGGATTTGACGGCCGTTTCCGCCGTCACCGCGGTGGGTTTCGTCGAGGCCAAGCAGATTCGTCCTTACGCGGTGACGTCGTCGCGACGCCTGGCCAATCTGCCTGACATTCCCACGGTCAAGGAAGTGCTGGGCAAGGACGTGGAAGGCGGGTCGCTGTCGGGTATTGCCGTTCCCAAAGGCACGCCGGCCGATGTGGTTGAGCGCCTGAACATGGCCATTGCCGCGGTGGCAAAAAGCCCATCGGTGCAGGACAAGATCTACGCGCGTGGCAGCGAACCCGTGGATGGATCGCAAGCGGCGTTCGAGCAGCGGGTCGTGGCCGAACAGAAAAAATGGGCGGGCATTCTTTCGCGTCCGGCGCCGTAAGCCCCAGGGGCGTCAGGCGGCTTGCGCGCCCAGCACCTCGCGCGCCGTGTCGATGAACCAGCGGACTGCCGGATTCATGGACTGGGCGGGCGCTGCCAACGCCATGGCGTAGGTCAGGGGCGCGCCCTCCACGTCCATGAGGTCCACATATGCCACGTTGTCGATGGCGATCCGGCGCAGCGCCGCCGGCACGATGGCGACCCCCAGGCCCGCGGCGATGAGCGGCAGGCTGATGAGGGCGTGGGACGATTCCTGCAGAACCCGGGGATGAAACCCCGCGCGCTGGCAGGCCGCGACGATCTCTCCCGCGAACCCGGGGCTGTCGGAGTGCGCCAGGGTCACCAGCGTTTCATCCGACAGGTCCGAGAGCCTGGCGCTTTTCATGCCTGCCACCCGATGGCCCGCAGGCACGGCCAGCGCCAGCCGTTCGCGCTGCAAGCCCGTGATTGCGATGCCCGGCACCCCGGACGCGGGCGGCACCAGGAATGCCGCGTCCAGCTCGCCGCGCTGCAATCCTGCCAGGATGCCGACGGTGCTGCCGCTGGTCAGTCGCACACGTATGTGCGGAAAGCGCTGCGTAAACTCGGGCAGGATGCGCGGCAGCAGGTTCAACGCGGCGCTGGGCACCGCGCATACCCGCAGCGCGCCCATACGTCCTTCGGCCGCATCGCGTGCAGTCTGCAGCGCGGCATCGGCGCCTTCCAGCAGGCGCTTCGCTTCGCGCAGAAAGGCGCCGCCGGCGACCGTGAGGCGCACGCCCAGGCGGTCCCGTTCGAAGAGGTCTGCACCAATCTCGGTTTCGAGCCGTTTGATTGCGACGCTGAGCGGAGGCTGGGTCATGTGCAGCCGGGCGGCCGCCTTGCGATAGTTCAATTCCGTGGCCAGAACCACGAACTGCCTGAGCTGCCTGAAATCCATGCTGGTCTCCCTGTGCTTTCTTAGGGCCGCCGCGCCGGCTTCAGCCCCGCGTGCGCTGGAAGTCTGTCATGAAATCGGCCAGCGCGGCCGCAGCGGGCAGCTCCACCGCGTTGTACAGACTGGCTCGGATGCCGCCGGTGTGCGCGTGTCCTTTCAACCCCATGAGCCCGGCGCTCTCGGCCTGGCGCAGAAACAGGGGCTCCAGGGCGGAATCGGCCAGGAAGAACGGCACGTTGTTGATGGACCGGAATTCCGGCCGGACCTTGTTGAAGTAGAAGCCGTCGCTGGCGTCGATGGCGCGGTACAGCAGCCCGGCCTTGGCCTGATTGGCCTGATGGATGCGTTCCACGCCGCCGGTCCGGCGGATCCAACGCAGCGTCAGTCCGGTCAGATACCAGGAGAAGGTGGCGGGCGTGTTGAGCATCGAGTCCGCCCGCGCCGCGTGCGCATAGTTCAGCACGTCGGGCGTGATGGGCAGCGCGCCGTCCAGCAGGGCTTCGTCCAACACCACGACCGTGACGCCGGCGGGCCCCATGTTTTTCTGCGCGGCGGCGTAGATCAGACCGTGCCGGGACACGTCGATGGGCTTGGACAGCAGGCTGGAGCAGGCATCGCACACCAGCGGGACGGGCGCGTCCGGCGCGGCGGGGAACTGCACGCCATGCACCGTCTCGTTCTCCGTGTAGTGCAGATAGGCCGCATCGGCGTCGAGCTGCCATTCGCCGGGCGCAGGGATGCGGTCGAAGCCCGATGCCTCGCTGCTGGCCGCGACGCGGACCTTGCAGTAGCGCCGGGCCGCATCGATGGCCTTGCCGGACCAGAGCCCCGTGTGAAGGTAATCCGCCGACGCCTTGCCGCGCAGCAGGTTCATCGGCACCTGCGAGAACTGCAACGAAGCACCACCTTGCAGGAACAGCACCTTGTAGCGGTCGGGGATCTGCAGGATGGCCCGCAGGTCCGATTCCGCCTGGCGTGCGATATCGATGAACACGCGCGAGCGATGGCTGATTTCCATTACCGACATGCCGGTGCCCGCGAAATCGAAGAACTCTTCGTGCGCCTCCTGCAGCACTTCCAGCGGCAGCGCGGCCGGACCAGCGCTGAAGTTGTATGACCTTGCCATATTTTCCGATTCTGCCCCGCCTGGCGCGGGCTCCTGCATGGTTACGCCCGCGGTTGCCGTGGCGATCGGGTGAGTCTACGGATAGAATGGCCGGCCCGGACAGGCCAGTTTTCTTCTTGTGAGCAGACCACATGCCTAAGACCTTCGAGCTGGATACGCTGAGGATGCGCATGAACGATGCGGAGCTCCAGCGCCTGGAGCTGCATCAGAGAATTCAGCGGGCGCTGCGCGCCCTGATCCTCGACGGTGCGCTGGGGCCTGGCCTCAGGCTGCCCGCCACCCGCGGGCTGGCCAAGTCGCTGGGGGTGGCGCGCGATACAGTGGAGAATGCCTATGTGCATTTGCACCGCGACGGCTACATCGTGCGGCGCGAGGGCTCGGGCAGCTACGTGTCGCAGACCGTGAGCACCGAACTGCGCGGCGCCGCGCGTAGGCGCGCGAAGCTGGACAACAAGCTGGGCGCACTACCGCCGGGGGCAGGCCTGAGCCGGCGCGGGCGCATGATCCTGGACAGCGGCGGGGTCGCGGACCAGCAGGTCATCAAGGCGTTCGCCACGGGCCTGCCGGAAACCCGCAGCTTTCCCACCGACGTCTGGGAACGGCTGCAGCGCCAGGTCTTGAAGGACTACCGCAGCCATGTGCTGCTGCATGGCGACCCGCAGGGCGCCGAGCCCTTGCGCCGCGCCATCGCCGCCTACCTGAACCTGGAGCGCGGGGCCAAGGTCTTGCCCGAGCAGGTGCTGGTGTTGAGCAGCACCCGCCAGGCCTTGTTTCTGTGCGCGCAATTGCTGACGGACGCCGGCAAGCCTATTCTGATGGAAAACCCCGGCTACTTCGGCGCCCGCAAGGCCTTCGAATCCGCGGAAACGCGGATCGTGCCCATCGACGTCGACGCGCAGGGCATACGCACGGACCTGCTGCGCGCGGACCGCAGCGGCGCCAACTGCGTGTACGTGACGCCGTCGCACCAATACCCCACCGGCGTGACGCTATCGCTTGAGCGCAGGCTGGATCTGATCGGCTGGGCGGCGGAGCACGGCAAATGGATCATCGAGGACGACTACGACAGCGAATTCCACTACGACGGCCTGCCTACGGCCTGCGTGCAGGGGCTGGACATGCACCAGCGCACACTCTACCTGGGTACGTTCAGCAAGACGCTGTATCCGGGTCTCAGGATGGGATATATGGCGCTGCCGCCCGGCCTGGTCGATGCCTTTGCCCGTGCGCGCAGCATCATGGACGGGCATACGCCGCAGATCCTGCAGCTGACGCTGGCGCGCTTCATGGACGACGGCCATTACAACTCGCACGTGCGATCCATGCGCAAGCTGTACGCGGGACGGCGGCAGGTGTTGCTGGAGTCGCTGGGCAAGCAGTTGGACGGCGTCGTGCAGGCCTACAGGCCTCCCGGCGGGTTGCAGATCCCATGCCTGCTGGAGCGCGGATGGTCCGAGGAGCAGACCATCCGCCAAGCCGAGGCCGCGGGCCTTCGGCTACCTGGACTGAGCCGGCTCTATGCGGGCGATCACAAGCAGCAGGGCTGGCTGCTGGGCTATGCGTCGTTGACGGCCTACGAGATCGACGCCGCGGTGCTGCGGCTGTCGAATGCGTTGAAGCGCTAGGGCGCTTCAGTACGGCAGCGGAAAGCGCCTGGCCAGCCCGGCCACGCCTTCGCGGATGGCGCTTTCCGTGCGGGCGTCGACGGCCCCGGCGCGCACGCCGCCCAGCAAGGCCAGGATCATGTCGCCGATTTCCTGGAATTCGGCGGGTCCCATGCCGCGCGACGTGCAGGCGGCGCTGCCCACGCGTATGCCGGAGGTAACGGCCGGCTTGGCGGGGTCGTTGGGGACGGCGTTCTTGTTCAAGGTGATGCCAACCTGTTCCAGCGCTTGCTCCGCCGTATTACCGGCCAGTCCCCAGGGTCGCAGATCGACCACGCCCAGATGGCAGTCGGTGCCGCCCGACACGATGGACAGGCCGCCTTCGGCCAGCCGGCGGCACAGGACGCGCGCATTCTCGACCACGGCGTGGGCGTAGGTGCGGAAGGCGGGCTGCAGCGCTTCGCCCAGGGCCACGGCCTTGGCGGCGATGATGTGCATCAGCGGACCGCCCTGCAGGCCCGGGAATACGGCCGAATCGATCTTGCGGGCGAGTTCGGCGTCATCGGTCAGGATCATGCCCCCGCGCGGGCCGCGCAAGGTCTTGTGGGTGGTGGTGGTCGTGACGTGCGCATGCGGCACCGGCGAGGGATACGCGCCGGCCGCGGCCAGGCCGGCGAAATGCGCCATGTCCGCCATGAAGATCGCGCCCGTCTCATCGGCAATGGCGCGAAAACGCGCGAAGTCCAACGTGCGCGAGTAGGCCGAGCCGCCGGCGATGATGAGCTTGGGTCTTTCCTGCCGCGCGATGCGCTCGACCTCGTCCATGTCCACCCGATGCGTAGCCGGATCGACGCTGTAGCTCAGCGCCTGCAGCCAGCGTCCCGACATGTTGACCTTGGAGCCATGGGTCAGGTGTCCGCCCGCCCTCAGGTCCAGGCCCAGGATCTTGTCGCCGGGGGCCAGCAGCGCCAGGTAGACCGCCTGGTTGGCCTGGCTGCCCGAGTGGGGCTGTACGTTGGCGTAGCGGGCGCCGAACAGACGCGTGGCGCGCTCGATGGCGATCTCCTCGGTCACGTCCACGTTGACGCAGCCGCCATAGTAGCGGCGGCCAGGGTAGCCCTCTGCGTACTTGTTCGTCAGCACGGAGCCCTGGACTTCCAGCACCGCGCGGCTGACGAAGTTTTCGGAAGCGATGAGTTCTATCGAGTGCCTCTGCCGGCGCCGTTCGGCGTCGATGGCGCCCCAGATGCCGGGGTCGGCCTGCGCCAAGGGCAGGGCGCTGACGCAAGGCAGTGCGAGGCTGTCGGGAAGGTTGGGGTTCGTCACGGTGGTTCCTGTTTCGATGGACGTATGGAGATGAAGAGGTCAGGAATTGGCGGCCAGCGCCCGCTGGCCGCCATGGATGAGCAGGTGCGCGGTCAGGCCGGCGACCAGCCCCCAGAACGCGCCGCCCACGCCCAGCAGGGTGACGTTGGCGGCGGTGGCCAGAAAGGTGATGAGCGCGGTCTCCCGGGTGCGGGCGTCGGCCATCGCATTGGCCAGGCTGCCGCCGATCGCGCCCAGCAAGGCAAGGCCGGCCAGCGTGGTGATGAATGCCTTGGGCAGCACCATGAACAAGGTCGCCAGCGTGACGCCGAAGGTGCCCACCAGGATGTAGAACACGCCGCAGGCCAGGCCCGCGAGGTAGCGTTTGGCGGGATCCGGATGCGCATCCCGGCCGGTGCAGATCGCGGCGGTGATCGCCGCCACGTTGAAGGCGTGCGCGCCGAAGGGCGCCATGAGGAGCGAACCCAGGCCCGTCACGGTGAGGATCGGGTTCGCGCTGGTCTGATAGCCGTCGTTGCGCAGCACCAGCATGCCGGGCATGTATTGCCCCGTCAGCGTGATGATGAAGAGCGGCAGGGCGACGCCCAGCAAGGCCTGCAGCGAGAACTGCGGCATTTCGAAGACCGGCGCTGCGAGGCTGAGGTGGACTGCCGAGAAGTCGATGCGGCCTTGTGCGATGAGCAGCGCAAGGCCGATGACCAGAATGCCGACCACCGCAAAGCGCGAGGTATAGCGCTTGAGCAGCGCATAGGAGATGACCAGCACGATTACCAGCAGTGGATCGGCGCTGGCCCCGCCGAAGGCATTGACGCCGAATTGCAGCAGGATGCCGGCCAGCAGGCCGGCGGCAATGCCGCCCGGAATCATGCGCACCAGCTTCTCGAACGCGCCGGACAGGCCGAGCACGACGAAGCCCAGCGCCGACAGGACGTACGCGCCGATGACCTCGCCGTAGGGCGTGAAGGGCATCACGGTCGCCAGAAACGCCACGCCGGGTGTGGACCAGGCCGTAATGACGGGCGCCTTGTAGCGCCAGCTCAACAGTGTGCCGGTGATGCCGACGCCGATGGAAACCGCCCATACCCAGGACGCGGTCTGGGCAGGAGTCAGCCTGGCCAGCTCCGCGGCCTGGAACACCAGCACGAAGGTGCCGCCGTAGTTCACCAGCACCGAGATCAGGGCGGCGACGGTGGGGGAAAAGAAGTCGGCGGGTCTGAGGCCAGCCGGTGATGCGTTCATGATCAACTCCGCGTTCGTGGTGGGGCCAGGCCGCGCGGCGGCCGGGCTTGAACGGGGAGTCTAGGGTGCTGGCGGTATGTCGATACCTGCCACATTCATGAAAGTGGGCAGACCGCTTTCCTGAGGGGAACAGCGCTGGGCGGAGTGCGGGACAGGCTCAGCGCCACGCTTGCCGCAGGGTTTGCGCAAGCGCCGATGCCTGGCGCAGCCCGGCCTCGGCGGCGTCGGCGCGGCGCGCCGGGTCCAGCACGTTGTCGCCGATGGCCTGCTCGCTGGTCGCGTCCGGCAGCACGGCATGGACCTGGCTGCCGGCCTCGCGCAGGGCCTGCAGTTCGCGCCGCAGATGGCCGCTGACCGGATTCCCTTCCCGATAACCCAGCGGCGCCAGCACTACGACCTGCTGATAGCCGGCCGCCATATCGGCATTGGTCATGGAGCGGATGCCGCCGTCCATGTAGGTCGCGCCGCCGATGGGCACGGCCGGCCAGGCGCCCGGCACGGCGCAGCTGGCGGCGATGGCATCGACGAAATCGACCTGGTCGGCGGCGCTGAAACTGCGCCCTTCGCCGGTGGTCGTGTCGACCGCGATCACAAGCAATGGACGGGTGGGCCAGTCGCTTGCACCCAGGCGCGCGGCGATGATGGCGCGGCGTTCGGCCAGTGTGGGCGTAGCGGAACGCTGCGCGTAGGCGCCGATGCGCCGGCGCGCCTGTTGCAGGTCCGCGCCCACTTTGGCGAACAGCTCGCGGTTCTTTTCGTCGGCGGCTTGTTGCGAGTACGGACGATATTGTTCGGCGCCCGTCCCTCCCAGTTGCGTCGCCAGCAGCTGCATGGGCGGGACGCCCAGCGCCAGCTGCGCGCCGGCGACGGAGCCTGCGGAGCAACCGATGAACAGGTCCGCCGCGGTGAGGTCGACGCCCTGGCGCGCCAGGCCCGCCAGGACGCCGATCTCCCAGGCCAGCCCGGTCACGCCGCCGCAGCCCAGTACCAGGCAGCGCTTCTTCTGCGGATGCGCCATTCAGGCTGTCTCGACGCGAGTGGCGGCGGACGGCTCGGTTTCGCCCTCGCCGGACGCCGGACGGTAGTGGTAGTCGTCCATGTCCGTCTTGCGCAGCATGTGCCAGTAGTCGTCGTTGCGGAAGGGAGTGGGCGCCACTACCTTGCCATGCGCGTTGCGGTACCAGTTGCTCATGCCCTTGTGGGTCCAGATCATGCGGTCATGGGCGGCCTGGACACGGGCGTTGTAGGCGTCGTGCCTGTCCCTGCGGACTTCGATCTCGAAGCGTCCGCCGGCCTTGTCCAGACCTTGCTGCAATAGGCCCATGACATAGCGCACCTGGGTCTCCAGCAGGGCGACGACGCTGCCGCCGTGGCCCAGGGCGGTGTTGGGGCCGGCCAGGATGAACAGGTTGGGGAAGCCCGGCGCCGCGACGCCCATGAAGGCCTCGGCCCCTTTTTCGTCCCAGGCTTCGCGGATCGAGCGCCCGCCGCGGCCATAGAGCTTGAACGAGGACAACAGGTTGATCGCGTCGAAACCGGTGGCGACCACCAGCACGTCCAGTTCGTGCGCCCGGCCGTTGTCGCTCACCACCGCGTTTTCCGTGACCCGGGCGATGCCGCCCGTGACCAGTTCGACGTGGTCCCGGGCCATGGTTCGGAACCAGCCGTTGTCCATCAGCATGCGTTTGCCGAAGGGAGGGTAGTCGGGCAGAACGTCCGGCAGCAGGTCCTGGCGGTCGCCGAGTTCCGCCTTGATGTAGCTGGTGAAGTGTTCGCGGTGCCTGTCGTTGATCTGATTGATGGCGCGCTCGGGGTGCGGCCATTGCGGATCGATCTGCAGCGTGGCGTGGACGCGGTCGTTGAAGATCCAGGCTAGCCGTTGGCGATACCACTCCTGGTAGTACGGCACCTCGCGCAGCAGGAAGCGGACGTCCTCCGGCACCGGTTTCTGGAATTTCTCGAAGGGCGCGGCCCATTGCTTGGAGCGCTGGAACACGGTCAGGGAGCGGACCTGGTCGGCGATTGCGGGAACGACCTGCATGGAGCTGGCGCCGTTGCCGATGATGCCCACGTTCTTGCCGCGCAGGTCCAGGCCTTCCGGCCAGTTGGCCGTATGGAAGCAGGGGCCCTTGAAACTCTCCAGGCCGGGTATGGGGGGCAGCTTGGGCACGTTCAGCAGGCCCACCGCGCTAATGAGGATGTCCGCCACATAGTCCTGGACCTGGCCGTCCTGCCCGACCGTGCGTATGTTCCAGCACAGCGCGTCTTCGTCGTAGCGGGCGGACTCCACGCGCGTGTTGAAGCGGATGTTGGGGCGCACGCCATGCTGGTCGGCGACGCTTTCGAAATAGCCCTGGATCTCGCCTTGCAAGGCGAAGTAGCGCGACCAGTCGTGCTTGGCGAACGAATACGAGTAGATGTGGTTGGGGGTGTCCACGCCCGCGCCAGGGTAGCGGTTCTCGTACCAGGTGCCGCCGACTTCGGCGTTCTTCTCGATCACCACATACGGAATGCCCGCGCCTTGCAGGCGGATCGCGGCGCACAGGCCTGCCACGCCGGCGCCGATGACCAGCACCCGATAGCCTTGCGGCACCTGGAACGCATCGTGTTGCTCCAGCGCGAAGTCCGGGTCCAGGCCCAGCCAGGCGGCGATCATGGGGCCGTACGAGTCGGGAACATCTTCCCCGATGCTGGTGCGCAGCATGGCGACCAGCTGTTCATGCGCAGGCGCCGGCAGCTTGGGCTGCTGGCCGCGGCGGGTCAGCAGGATGGCCGAGTACGCGGCCTCGCGGATCTCTTCCTGCACGGCGTCCGGCAACCCGCCAGGGTCGTTGTCTTCCAGGCCGCGAATGCGCGAGCACTGGTAGCGCTCGGACAGCCATTGCGTGTCGCCCGTCAGGTGCACCAGCACCATGAGCAAAGTGGGGATGTTGGCGCTGGCCAGCGCGCGCTTGAGCGTGGCCTCCCACAGGTCGTTGCCGAACGGTGTTGCCGGAGCCGGGGTATCGCGATGCATGTAAGGGTCCTTCCAGGAGTGGCGTGGGGGATCGGGTTGCGGCCTACTCGGCGGTTGCGCCGGACTTCTTGATCAGCTCGGCCCATTTGGCGCTGTCGCTGACGATGAAGGCGCCGAAATCGCCCGGCTTGGTGAACAGGGCGTCCAGGCCCATTTTCTTGAACTGCTCCTGCACGTCGGGCGCCGTCTTCATCTTCTGCAGGGATGCCTGCAGCCTTTCGACGACCGCGGACGGCGTGCCGGCCGGGGCCACTATGCCCAGCCAGGGCATGGCGTCGTAGCCGGGCAGGCCGGACTCCTCGACCGTGGGCAGGTCGGGCAGCACCGAGGACCGCGTCTTGGTGGTGACGGCGAGCGGCCGCACCTTGCCGCTATCGAGGAAAGGCTGGGCGGCCGCGATGTCCACGAACAGCATGTCGACTTCGCCGCCAGCCAGGGAGGTCAACGCTGGAACGCTGCCCTTGTAGGGGATGTGGGTCATCTTCAGTCCGGTCAGCGCGGCGAACAGCTCGCCCTCCAGATGGTTGGACGTGCCGTTGCCGGAAGAGGCGAAGGTCGCCGATTTGCCGTCCTTCTTGAGCGCGGCGATCAGTTCCTTGACGCTGGACGCCTGCACCTGCTTGCCCGTCACCAGGACGTGCGGCACGCTGGCGATGAGCGAAACGGGCTGGAAGTCCTTGACCGGGTCGTAGTTCGCGGTGTTCTTGTACAGGCTGGGAGCGATGCCCAGGGACGATGCCGCCATCAACAGCGTGTAGCCGTCGGGCGGCGCCTTGGCCACGTAGGCCGAGGCGATCATGGTGCCGGCGCCGGGCTTGTTGACCACCACCACCGGCTGGCCCAGATCTGCCTGCAGCTTGGCCGCGACCTGTCGGGTCATCACGTCCGTGACGCCGCCGGGCGTGAAGGGCACCACGATGTTGATGGGCTTGTTGGGATAGTCCTGGGCGTGGGCGGCTGCGCCCGTGCAGATCAGGGTTGCGGCCAGGCAATGCGATAGCCATTTCATGAGTTTGTCTCCTGTGGTTTTCTAGGTGTGGCGTTCAGATGGAGCCTGCGCTGAGGCTCCGGTGCCGGATCAAGCCCCAGACCGTGTTGGCGTGGGGCATGTCCAGGTTCAACTTTGCTGCGATCTCGATCATGGCGCCGACCAGGGCGTCGGTTTCCAGCGGCTTGCCTTGCAGCGCGTCCTGCAGCATCGAGGTCTGGGCGGCGCCGGCGCTGGCGGCTGCCTGCATGCGTTGTTCCACGGTGACCGGCAGCTCGAGCCCGAGCGCCTGGCCCAGAGCCAGGTACTCGCCGAGCATGGCGCGCGCCAGTTTTCCGAGATATGGATCCTGGACCATGGCTTCCATGGTGGCGCGGGCCAGCACGCTCAAGGGGTTGAAGGTGGCGTTGCCCATCGCCTTGATCCAGACGGCTTGGAGGATGTCGCCGCTGACCTCGCATTGCAGGCCTGAAGCTTGCAACAGCCCGGCGAGCCGATTGGCCCGCGCAGACATGGAGCCGTCCGGTTCGCCGAGGATGAGATTGTTGCGGGCGTTCTGGGCCGCGATGCCAGGCGCGGTGGCGTTTGCCGCGATGTACACCACGGCGCCCAGCACCCGCTCCAAAGGCAGCGCTCGCCTGAGGGCGCCGCGGCCATCCACCGATTGCAGCGGCGTGTCGCCCAGGGGACTGCCCAGCGTGGGCAGATACCACCAGGGGATGCCGTTTACGGCCGGCACCACGGCGCCCTGCGGCGCGAGCATCGGCGCCAGGTGCGCGGAGATATCGTCCAGCGCCTGTTGCTTGACCGCAAGAATCAGGTAGTCCGCGTCGCGCACCTGGCGCGGTTCGTCGGTGGCGCGCACCGGGTAGTGGCGCGTGACGCCGTCGACCGTCAAGCCGACGCCGTGCTGGCGCAAGGCGGCCAGCGTCTTTCCGCGGGCGATCATGGTCACCTCGCAGCCTGCCTGGGCCAGGCGCGCGGCGAGCAGACAGCCGATCGCGCCCGCACCATATACCGCGACGCGGCATTGATGAGCATCTTTCATTTCTACTCTGCGAAAAAAGGGCCGCCGGGATGGCGGCGCGGTTGCCGCTATTCCTGGTATTCGGGCCGGATGCGTTGCAGCAGCCGGAGCAGGGGGGGCCAGTGCTTGTGGCGGGACGGGCGGTCCAGACGGTCGAACTGGCGGCCGACCTTCTCGGCAACTTCGGCTCCGGGCACAACCAGCGGCAGGCCGCCGGCCAGCGCCGCGACCTGCGCCTGGCAGGCGCGCTCCAGATAGAACATGGCGTCGAAGGCGTCTGGCACGCTGGCGCCGCAGACCAGCAGGCCGTGATTGCGCAGGATCATCGCGCTGTGGGAGCCGAGATCGGCGATCAGGCGCTGCTGCTCGTCCATGTCGAGCGCGACGCCTTCGTAGTCGTGATAGCCGATGCGGTTGTGAAAGCGCATGGCATGCTGCGAAATCATGAGCAGGCCAGCCTCTTGCGCGGACACCGCGATGCCGGCCGCGGTATGCGTATGCATGACGCAGGCCGCGTCGTGGCGGACGCGATGGATGGCGCTATGGATGACGAAGCCGGCGGGGTTGATGCCCAGGCCGGTCTGGTCCAGCAGGATGCCGCCGTCGATGTCCACCTTGACCAGGTTGGAGGCGGTGATCTCGTTGAACATCAGGCCGTAGGCATTGATCAGGAAGTGCGGCTGGGCGCCGGGAACCCGGGCCGAGATATGCGTATAGATGTGGTCGGTCATGCGCATTTCGACAGCCAGGTTGTAGGCCGCGGCGAGATCCACACGCACTGCCCATTCCTCGGCCGAAACCTGGTCCTTGATCGGTGCCTCTTGCACGGCAGCTCCTCCGGTTTTGCATTCTTCTTGGTCTGGCCGGCGCCTCTGCTGCGTGGCCTCTTTCAAACGGAGTATAGGTTTTCCAGCCGCTGTCGACTAAGCAAACGTTTTGATGGAAACGCATAAATTCCATCAATCATTCGGCCATGCCGGCAGGCATGAAAAACCTTGATGGATATGCATAAAAACGTTTAGCTAGTGCGGCGAAATTCCGCTACCTATACTGATTTTCCTACCCATGGGCGCGGCGGCAAGGAGCCGGCGCGCCCTTGAAAAATCAGAATAGCCGGAGGCTGGATGGACGCTGCAGGAAACCGCGGGATCACGGATTTGCTCGATGAACAGGCGCTGTGCCACGGGCATAAGCTGGCGATCGTGCATGAGTACCACAACGGCGACATCAGCCAGTTGAGTTTCATCCAATTACGCGAAGCGGCCCGCGCATTTGCCGCGGGCTTGCAGGCGCGCGGCGTGAAGCCGGGCGACCGCGTATTCGTATTCATGGGCAACACGGCGGAGTACGTGCCGCTGTGGATGGGCCTGATGCTGGCGGGCGCCGTCATCGTGGCGGGCAACATCCATCTCACTGCGCCGGAAGTGGCCTATCAGCTTGAGCATTGCCAGCCCGCGCTGGCGCTGGTCGAGCCTGCGCATGAAGCGCTGGTTCGCGAAGTGTGCGCCGGGATGGACCAGGCGCCGGATATCGTGCCGGTGGCGCGCGGCAGCCTGGGGCAGGAAGGATTGAGCGGTGCGCTGGCTGCGGAATCCGCGGATTACCGGGCTCCCGAGCTGTGCAGCGACGACCTTGCCCAGATCCTGTACACCTCGGGCACGTCGGCGCGGCCCAAGGGCGTGATGCTCACCCACGCCAATCTGCTCTGGTGTGGCCAGGCGGGCGCAGCCAACAGCGGCATTGGCCGCGCTGACCGCGTGTTCAACAACAAGCCGCTGTTCCACGCCAACTGCCAGGAAACCGTGCTGTCCTGCCTGACCGCGGGCGCCACCGCGGTGATCGGGGAACGCTATAGCGCCACGCGCTACCTGCGCCAGCTCATCGAACACCGCATCACGATCTGCAGCCTGTCCGGCATGCTGTGCCGAACCTTGTTGAACCAGCCGCCCACGCCTTTCGATACGGCGCATCAGGTGCGGTACGCGGGCTATGCCATCAATATTTCGGAAGCCGAGATCGCGGCGTTCATCGAGCGTTTCCGCATCCCGCTGCGCAATGGCTATGGGCAGTCGGAGACCATGCTCTACATCACCTTGCAGCCGCATGCATCGCCGTCCGCCTATCCGTCCATCGGGCGCGCCACGCCCGACCGCGAAGTGTTCGTGGTCGACGACGACAACCGGCCGGTCGCCGTAGGCGCAGTGGGCGAGATCGTGGTGCGCGGACGTCCTGGGCGCACGCTGACCCTGGGCTACTACCGCGACCCGGCTGCGACGCAGGCCGTGTTCGAGGGCGGCTGGCTGCACACGGGGGATCTCGGCTACCAGGACGCCAAGGGCAACTTCTTTTTCTTCGGCCGCAAGAAGGAGGTGATCAAGCGGGCCGGCGAGAATATCTCGGCCGCGGAAGTGGAAGAGGCCCTGATGGGGCATCCGGCCGTGCGCGACGTGGCCGTGGTGGGCATACCCGATCCGGTGCGCGACCAGTCGGTCAAGGCTTTCGTCGTGCTGCACGCAGGGCACCAGGCGGATGCGGATGCCATCAAGACCTATTGCGCCGGGCGGCTGGCGTACTTCAAGGTGCCCGAGCACGTGCAGTTCATGGCTGAGCTGCCGCGCAACGCCAGCGGCAAGGTGCAGAAGCGCGCGCTGCTCGACGCCTGAACGCGGCCGCGAGTTCTCAGGCGTGGCCGGTAGCCGCCTTGCCCAGCCGGGCAAGGGCTTCGGCGACCTGATGGACGACGGACTGGCCCTGGTTGCGGTGGATGGCGATGGTGAACTCCAGCGTCAGCGGCGTCAGCGCCGGGTCCACCAGCACCAGGGTGCCGGCGCGAACTTGTTCGGCCACCATCATTTCCGGCAACTGCGCGATGCCGCCGCCCGCCTCGACGACTTCGATCAGGCTGTTCAGGCGATTGCAGCTGCAGATGTTGTCCAGGTTGGCGCCCATGTCGCGCAACTCGTCCTGCGCCGGGCCAAAGAAGCCCGACGGACGCGATACGCACCACAGCGGCTCGGTTTGCAGTAGCGATTGCATGCTGCGGGGCTTGCCTTCCGCGTCGCTAAGCAGCCGGGACGAGACCATCCACGACATGCGGGTCGTGCCCAGCGATTCGCAGATGAACTGGTCGTCGCGCAGATGATTGGCCATGATGGCAATGTCCAGCGCGCCGGACGTCAGGTGCTCCTGCAGCTTGATCGCCAGGTCCAGCTCTATCTCGTAGGAAACGCGCGGCAGGGCGCGGCGCAGCTCGGGCACCACGCGTGAAAACCAGGTCATGGAAATCTCGCCCATGCCGATGCGCACCGTGCCGGCCGCGTTGTTGACGGCCTCCGCGTCGGTGAAGGCGTCTTCCACCGCCAGCAGCAGCGGTTCCACGCGTTCGACGAAGCGGCGTGCGGGCACCGTCAGTTCCAGCCGGCGGCCGCGCTTTTCGAACAGCGGAAAGCCCAGCGACTGCTCCAGCTCTTTCATGCGCGCCGAGACGGCGGGTTGGGAAGTGTGCAGCCGTTCGGCCGCAGCGCGGAAGCTGCCCAGCTTGGCGATCTGGCACAGGGTTTCGGCGTTGGTCAGATTCGGACGGGGCATGGGCGAATGTCGTGGTTTTTGCGCGGTATGTTAAAGGAAATCGTCAGGAAATCCCGCCTGGCTCGGTGAAATCCGCCATTTCCCCCCGTCAGGCCCGTCGATACACTGGCCGCTCGCCATCCTAACGAGACAGCCATGAGACATCTACTTCCCGCCCTGAGCGCCGCGCTTGCCTTGACGCTCGGCGCGCAGGCATCGGCCCAGCAAGCCCAGCCCGCGGCCTCCGTGCCGCGCGATCCGTTCTTCTGGCTGGGCGAGATCAACAAGGCCACTGCCGTCATCAACACGGACGAGGGGCTGCTGGACAAGTCCATGGCGCCGCGACTGGCGGCCGGCGTGGCCAAGGTGATCAACGACGGCAACCAGCCGGGCGCCAAGCGCCCGGCCAGCGTCATCACCTTCGAGCCGCTGCTGATCAAGGCGGCGGGCGAGGATGTGACGCTGCTGCACGCGGGGCGCTCCAGCCAGGACATGCACGCGACCTACCGCAGCGCCATCCTGCGCGACAAGCTGCTGGACCTGGCGGCCCAGCTGAACGCCACCTCCACCACGCTGGTGGAACTGGCGGGCAAGCATGCAGCTACCATCGTGCCGAACTACACCAATGGCGTGGCGGCGCAGCCTAACAGCTATGGACACTATCTGCTGGGGCAGGCCGCCGGCCTGGCCCGCGACGCCCAGCGCATCCGTGAGGCCTACGTGCGCATCGACCGTTCGCCGATGGGCACGACGGTGCTCAACGGCACCAGCTGGCCGCTGGACCGCAAGCGCATGGCGCAGTACCTGGGCTTCGCCGCACTGGTGGACAACGCCTATGACGCCTCGCAGATCTCGTCCATGGATCAGCCGGTGGAAGTCGCCTCCATCGTCACCAGCATTGCGCTGCGCACCGGCAATTTCGTCGAGGACGTAATGACCCAGTACGCCCAGCCGCGTCCCTGGATCCTGCTGGAAGAGGGGGGCGGCAACACCTACGTGTCCAGCGCCATGCCGCAGAAGCGCAATCCCGGCCTGCTCAACGATACCCGCAGCGATGCCTCCACGGCCGTGACGCTGGCCATGGGGCCGGTGGTGCAGACGCACAACATCACGCCAGGCATGAGCGATCCGAAGGACGTGAAGCAGAATTCCGCCATGGTGGATGCCGGGATTTCGGCGCTCAAGCGCTGGGACCGGGTGTTGAAGGCCATGGTCCTCAGCCCCGACCGCGCGCTGGAAGAACTGAACAGCGACTGGACGGCCTCGCAGGAACTGGCCGACGTGCTGATGCGCAAGTACAAGCTGCCGTTCCGCGACGGCCACCACTTTGCGTCCGAGGTCGTCAGCTACGCCAAGGCCAACAACATCAAGCCGCTGGACTTCCCGTATGAGCAGGCGCGCCGTATCTATGCGGACGCCATGAAGGACTCGAAGTACGGCAACGAACTGCCGATGAGCGAGGCGGAGTTCCGCTCCACGCTGGATCCCGTGGCCATCGTCAAGAACCGCGCCACTTCGGGCGGTCCGCAGCCGGCGGAAATGGAGCGCATGCTGAAGGAAGCGCGCGCGCAGCTGGCTGAGCAGGACGCCTGGATCAAGGCGCGCCGCGCCCACATCAACGATGCGCTGGCGGAGCTGGACAAGAAATTCGGCGCGCTGGTGGCCAGCGCGCCGAAGCAGTAGAACCTGCGGGAAGAGCGCTTCCCGGCGGCTGCTGGGAAGCCCCGCTCAGCCGCGGGCCGGGAAGGGCGCGGCGAAGCGGCGCAGCCGCAACGCGTTGCTCAGCACGAACACGCTGGACAAGGCCATCGCGCCCGCCGCGAACACCGGAGACAGCAGGCTGCCGTTGACCGGATACAGCAAGCCTGCCGCTACCGGGATCAGCGCCACGTTGTAGGCAAACGCCCAGAACAGGTTCTGCTTGATGTTGCGGATGGTGGCCTTGGACAGCGCGATGGCGTTGGGCACGCCGCCCAGGTCTCCCGACATCAGCACCACGTCGGCGGCTTCGATGGCGATGTCCGTGCCGGTGCCGATGGCCAGGCCCACGTCCGCTTCGGCCAGGGCCGGCGCATCGTTGATGCCGTCGCCCACGTAGGCGATGGGACCGTACTGCTGCTTCAGGCGCTGCACCGCCGCGACCTTGCCGTCGGGCAGCACTTCGGCGACGACTTCGTCGATGCCGAGCTGGCGGGCGATGGCCTCGCCGGTGCGGCGGTTGTCGCCGGTGATCATCGCGACCTTCAGACCCAGGTCATGCAGGGCGCGGATCGCGGCGGCCGTGGTTTCCTTGATGGGGTCAGCCACGGCGATCATGGCGGCCAGCTGGCCATTGATGGCGGCGTACAGCGGCGTCTTGCCTTCGTCGCCCAGGCGCGCGGCGTCCGAACCGAAGGACTCGACGCTCAGGCCCAGTTCGCGCATGAAGCGGTCGGCGCCGATCTCGACCAGGTCGCCGTCGACCCGGGCGCTGACGCCAAAGCCGGTGATCGATTCGAATTGCGAAATCGTGCCCAGCGCAATGTTCTCGGCGCGCGCCGCATCCACGATGGCTTGGGCGATCGGGTGTTCCGACTTGGCCTCGACGGTGGCAACCTTGCCCAGCACCGCAGCGCGTTCGAAGCCCTGTGCAACGATCAGGTCGGTCAGCTCGGGACGGCCCTTGGTCAGCGTGCCGGTCTTGTCCACGGCCACGACCTGCGCGTCCTTCAGCGATTGCAGCGCTTCGCCCTTGCGGAACAGCACGCCCATCTGCGCGGCGCGGCCCGTGCCCACCATGATGGAGGTCGGCGTGGCCAGGCCCATGGCGCAGGGGCAGGCGATGATCAGCACGGCCACGGCATTGACCAGCGCGAAGGTCAGGGCGGGTTCGGGGCCGAACGTCAGCCAGATGATGAAGGTCACGACGGCCGCCGCCATGACGGCAGGCACGAACCACATGGTGATGCGGTCCACCAGGGCCTGGATCGGCAGCTTGGAGCCTTGCGCCTGTTCGACCATGCGGATGATCTGCGCCAGCAGCGTGTCGCCGCCGACCTTGGTGGCGCGGAACGTCAGCGCGCCGTTCTGGTTGACGGTGCCGCCGACCACTTCGGAGCCGGGCTGCTTTTCGACGGGCACGGGCTCGCCGCTGATCATGGACTCGTCGATGAAGCTGTTGCCTTCCACCACCTCGCCATCCACCGGGATGCGTTCGCCGGGGCGGACTTCGATCAGGTCGCCCGCCACCACTTCCTCGATGGCGAGTTCCAGCGTCGCGCCGTTGCGCACGACGCGCGCGGTCTTGGCCTGCAGGCCGAGCAGGCGCTTGATGGCCTCGGACGTGTTGCCCTTGGCGCGTGCCTCCATGTAGCGGCCCAGCAGGATCAGCGCCACGATGACCGCGGCGGCCTCGTAATAGACGTTGACGGTGCCGGCGGGCAGCAGTCCGGCCGCGAAGGTGGCGACCACCGAATAGGCATAGGCGGCGGACGTGCCCACCGCCACCAGCGAGTTCATGTCGGGCGCGCCGCGCAGCAGCGCGGGGATACCTTTCTTGAAGAAGCGCAGGCCGGGGCCGAACAGCACGATGCTGGCCAGCACGAATTGCAGGTACCAGCTGTTCTGCGTGCCGATGGTTTCGGCGATGACGTGGTGGAACGCCGGCACGATGTGCGCGCCCATTTCCAGGATGAACACCGGCAGCGCGAAGATCGTGGCGACGGTCAGCGCGCGCTTCAGTGACTTCAGCTCGGCGGCCTGGCGTTCGGCCACGGCGTCGGTGTCGCTGGCTTCGGCGGCCAGGGGCTTGGCTTCGTAGCCGGCCTTGGCCACCGCCTGGATCAGGGCGCTGGCGGGCACGCCGCCGGCCGCGGTGATGCTGGCGCGCTCGGTAGCGAGGTTGACGCTGGCGCTGCTGACGCCGGGCACCGCCTTCAGGGCTTTTTCGACGCGGCCCACGCAGGAGGCGCAGGTCATGCCGGTGACCGACAGTTCGATCGTGGTTTCGGCGACGGCGTAACCCGCCTTCTGCACCGCCTGCACGGCGGCGGCGACGTCCGGCGCCCCTGCAAACGTGATGTCGGCGCGTTCGGTCGCCAGGTTGACGCTGGCCTGGTTGACGCCCGGCACGGCCTTCAAGGCCTTTTCGACCCGGCCCACGCACGAGGCGCAGGTCATGCCTTCGATAGGCAGGCTGACCGCGACGCTGTCTGCTGGGATGGCACTCATATCCGCTCCTTGAAAACTTGGAATTTCCTGCTGATGGGTGTCACTATAAAGATTCCAATGATGTCAAGGTCAAGCGTTTGATCGGACGAGTTTTGACCTGGCTCAGCCCAGTCTGCCCAAGGCGGGGAAGGTCAGCAGCATCCAGATGGCGAAACGGGCCAATTGGCCGGTGGCGATGGCCCAGCCCATCACGATCAGGATCAGCCCGGTCAGGATCCGCAGGATCCGGCCGGCGCGTTGCAGGCCCTGCATGCGGCGCAGGAAGGGGCTCATGAACCAGGCTGCCGCTAAAAAGGGGACGCCCAGTCCCAGTGCGTAGACGCCCAGCAGGGCCACGCCCTGGCCCACACTGGCCGAGGCCGCGCCCAGCGCCAGGATGCCGGCCAGGATCGGGCCGATGCAAGGCGTCCAGCCGAATCCGAACGCGGCGCCCAGGATCGCGGCGCTGCCGGGGCTGCCCTGGCCCGCCGGATCGAACCGGTAGTAGCGCTGCGCCCAGGCGGGCAGGCGCAGGACGCCCAGCAACATCAAGCCCGCCAGCGCGATGATGGCGCCTGCGGCCAGGTTCAGTTCGTAGCGGTAGGACAGCAGCAGGCGGCTCAGCGCCGTGACGCTGGCCCCGAAGATGACAAAGACAGTAGAGAAGCCGGCGACGAAGCAGGCCGCCAGCCCCAGCATGCGCCAGCGCAGCGCACGGCCATCATCCGCGGACGCGCCGGATCCGCCCGCGATGTAAGACAGATAGCCTGGCACCAGCGGCAGCACGCAAGGCGACAGAAACGATGCGGTCCCCGCGATGAAAGCGGTGGCCAAGCCGATGAGGGACAGGTCAAGCATGACGGGCCGCCGCGATCATGGCGCAGCGCCTTCGCGCTGGCGCTGGCGGGCCAGCGTGATGCCCTCATTGACGGTGCGCGCCATGTCGCTGCCGGCAGGCAGCCTGGCCAGCAGGCGTTGCCAGAAATCGATGGCCGCCGGGAAATCGCGCTGGTCAAAGCGGCTTGCGCCCGCCAGCATCAGGGCCAGCGGCTCCTCGGGGTTGAGGTCCAACGCGCGCCGCAACAGCTGGTCAGGCTGTCCGCCGAAACCCCGGTTGGCGCTGAGCACCAGCGATTCGGCGTACTCGGCCAGGGCTGCCGGGTTGCTGTCCACCACCGGCGCGGCCCGGGCAAAGGACTGGACCGCGTCGGCGTGCCGGCCGAAGTAGCGGTGGGAACGGGCCAGCATCAGCCACCCCTGATAGTCGTCGGGATTGCTCGCCAGGCGGGTCTCAAGTTTGGCCACCATGGCCCGGATGTCGGCGGCGGTGACCTTGGGTTGTGCGACAGGCGCCTGAGGCGGGGCGATGGCGGCGGGGTTGCCCAGCGCCACATAGGCAATTATGGCGGCCAGAGGCAGCGCGAGGGCCAGGCTCGCAGGCAGCAGCCGGCCGGGGTTCGTCGCCGTGGCACGGTCTTGCGTTTCGCCGGCTTCTTCCAGCGCCAGCCGCTGTAGCTCGGTGCGCGCTTCGGCGAAGGCGTCTTGCGAGAGGATGCCGTTGGCGCGGTCCCGCTCCAGCTCGCGCAGCTGGTCGCGCAGCACCGCCACGTTCGCCGCCCGGCGCTTGTTGGCGGCGCTGGCGGCGGGCGCACGCCGCAGGGCGGCGATCAGCCATAGGGTGACGACGGCGGCCATCAACGCGGCCGACAGATAGAAGAGCTGAGTCATGTTCCAGATCCTTTTTCAGCGTCGACGCCCAGCAGGGCGTCGGCAGCCCGGCGCTCGGCAGGCGTCAGCGCGGGGGGGCGCTGGCGCAGCCTGCGACGGCGCAAGGTCAGGGCCAGCGCGGCCAGCCCGGCGGCCAGCAGCGCAGCCGGGCCGAACCAGAGCAGCAGCGTGGAGGCTTTCAGGCGCGGCCGGTAGAGGATGAAGTCGCCGTACCTGGCCTCCATATAGGCCAGGATGTCGGCCTCGGACTTGCCGGCGTCCAGCTGCTGACGGATCTCGCGGCGCAGATCGACGGCGAGGTCGGCGCGCGAGGCGGCAATGGATTCGTTCTGGCAGACCAGGCAGCGCAATTCCGAGGCGATCTCGGTGACGCGGCGGTCGTCAGTCGAGCCTTGGGCGCCCGCGCCGTAGCCCAACGCCAGCGATAGCGCGAATACGCGCAGGAGTATCTTCATTGCAGCCCCCGGATCAGCGGAAGCAGGGTGTCGCGCAGGGATTCGCGCGTCACCGGGCCGATGTGCTTGTAGCGGATGGTCCCGGCCTGGTCGATGACGAAGGTCTCCGGCACGCCGTAGACGCCGTAGTCGATGCCGACCTTGCCGTCGGTGTCGGACACGGACGCCTCGTAGGAATCGCCGTTGCGCGCCAGCCAGGCGATGGCTTCGTCCCGTATGTCCTTGTAGTTCAAGCCTATGACAGGCACGCCGTGCTGCGACGACAACTCCTGGATATAGGGGTGTTCCGTTAGGCAGGCATAGCACCACGACGCCCAGACGTTCAGCACCCATACCCGGCCTTTCATGCTCTCAGGCGTGAAGGTCTTCTGGGGCTCATGCAGTTCGGGCAGGGCAAACGCGGGCGCGGGCTTGTCGATCAGCGGCGACGGCACTTCGGACGGGTTGAGGGTCAGGCCTATTCCTAGAAAGAACACCAGCACCACGAAGCCCGCCAGGGGCCAGATGTAGCGGCTCATGGCCGGGCCTCCGCCGGCGCCTGCGGTACTGCGCGTTGCGGCTGTTTTTTCTCGCGGCGCTTCAGGCGGTAGCGTGGATCGCTGATCGCCAGCAGCCCGCCCAGGGCCATGAGGATGCAGCCGCCCCAGATCCAGTCGACGAACGGCTTGTAGTACAGGCGCACGCTCCAGGCGCCTTGCTCCATGGGTTCGCCCAGGGCGACGTAGACATGGCGCAGGCCGTTGGCGGCGATGGCCGCCTCCGTCATCGGCAGCGCCGAGGACGCATAAGTGCGCTTTTCTGGATGCAGGTCGCGCAGGCGCTTTTCGCCGCGGTAGAGCGCGAAGGTTCCCATATCGGATTCGTAGTTCGGGCCGCGCACGCGCGCCACGCCCTTGAATTCGACGCGATACGAAGCCACTGGCGCGCTTTGCCCGGGCTGCATCAGCAGATCCTGTTCGGTCTCGTAGCTGCCCACCAGCGTAACCCCCGTGACGAACACCGCCACGCCCAGGTGAGCCAGATGCATGCCCAGCCAGCTGCGTGGCTGGCGCCACCAGCGGTCGCGGGTCGCGCGGATGCGCTTGACGACGTCCACGGCGATGGCGGTCGCCAACCACGCGGCCAGTCCCAGCCCCAGCGCCGTGCCCCCGGACCAACGCTCGAAGAGCAGGGGAACGCCCACGCCCGCCAGCACGGCCAGCGCCGCGGGAATCGACAGGCGTTTGAGCAGGCTGCCAGCATCGGCCGATTTCCAGTTGGCCATGGGCCCCACCGCCATGAGCAGCAGCGCGGGCACCATCAGCGGCACGAAGACCGCGTTGAAGTAGGGTGGTCCGACCGACAGCTTGCCCAGGCCCAGCGCGTCGATGAGCAGCGGATATAGCGTGCCCAGCAACACGCTCGCGGCGGCAACCGCCAGCAGCACGTTGTTGACCAGCAATAGCGATTCGCGCGATACGAACGTGAACTGGCCGCCGTGGCCGATCCGGGGCGCGCGCAGGGCATACAGGAACAGGGAGCTGCCGACCGTGGCGGTGAACAGCGCCAGGATGAATACGCCGCGCGCCGGGTCCGTCGCGAACGCATGCACCGAGGTCAGCACGCCCGAACGCACCAGGAACGCGCCCAGCAAGGCCAGTGCAAACGTGCCGATCGCCAGCAGCACGGTCCAGCTCTTGAAGCTGCCGCGCTTTTCGGTCACGGCCAGCGAGTGGATCAGCGCCGTGCCGGCCAGCCAGGGGATGAAGGAGGCGTTTTCCACCGGGTCCCAGAACCACCAGCCGCCCCAACCCAGCTCGTAGTAGGCCCACCAGCTGCCGACCGCGATGCCCAGCGTCAGGAACAGCCAGGCCGCAGTGGTCCATGGGCGCGACCAGCGGGCCCAGACCGCGTCCAGATTGCCCGACAGCAGCGCGGCGATGGCGAACGCAAACGCCACCGAGAACCCGACATAGCCCATGTACAGCAGCGGCGGGTGGAAGATCAGGCCGATGTCCTGCAGCAGCGTGTTCAGGTCCAATCCGTCAGCCGGGGCCGGGACCAGGCGTTCGAACGGATTCGACGTCAGCAGCACGAACAGCAGGAAGCCCGCGCTGATCAGGCCCAGCACGCCGAGCACGCGCGCGACCATGGCGTCGGGCAACTGCCGCGAAAACAGGCTGACCGCGCCGGCCCAGCCCGTCTGCATGAACATCCATAGCAGCAGCGAGCCTTCATGCCCGCCCCAGGTCGCCGCGATGCGGTAGAACAAGGGCAATTGGGAGTTCGAGTTGTAGGCCACATAGGCCACCGAATAGTCCTTGGCCGCGAAAGACCAGATCAGCGCCCCAAGGCTGAACGAAACCAGCAGGAACTGGATCTGCGCGGCGGGCCGCGCAATGGCGATCCAGTCCGCGCGGTCCAGGGCCGCGCCGCGCAGCGCGAGCGCACCTTGCACCAGCGCCACGAACAGCGTCAGGATCAGGGCGAAATGAGCGAGTTCCGGAATCATCGGGAGCGGGCCTCCTGGGGGGCGGTCTTCGGTGCGGCCTGCGATACGGCCTGATCGATCGCGTGCTGCGCCTCGGGGGGCATGTAGTTCTCGTCATGCTTGGCCAGCACCTCGTCGGCGCGGAACAGGCCATCGCCGTCCAGCCGGCCCTGCGCCACGACGCCCTTTCCTTCGCTGAACAGGTCCGGCAGGATGCCTTCATAGGCCACGCGGACGGTGTGGGCCGTATCGGTCACGACGAAACGGACGGTGAGCGAGCCCGGCGTGCGCTGCACGCTGCCGCCTTCGACCATGCCGCCCACGCGGAAGGCGCGTCCAGCCGGCGCTTCGTTATTGCTGACCTGGGTGGGCGTGTAGAAGAACACCAGATTGCTCTGGAAGGCGTTGAGCACCAGCGCGCTGGCCACGCCCACCGAGGCCAGCCCGCCCAGGACGAGCCACAAGCGACGTGTCCGCTTACTCATCGCCGCCCTCCCGCCATTGAACGGGGGGCGGCCCCGCCAGGATTGCGCGGCGGCGGCGCGCCAGCAGCAGCTGTTCGCTGCCCAGCAGGAACGCCGTCATCAGCAGCGATCCCCACACGTAAAGCGCATAACCGCCCATGGCGAGGAACTCGCCCAGACTGGACCAGTGCATCATTCGCTACTCCATTGTTCGCGGATCCAGGCCGCGTGCCGCTCGCGCTCGAGCACGATGCAGCGCAGGCGCGCCAGCGCCGTTGCGATGCTGTACATCCACGCGGCCAGGGACATCAGCAGCATGCCGGCGAGCATGATGCCGGCCATGCTTGGTGCGGCGGTCAGCGAGACCGAAGCGCCCTGGTGCAAGGTGCTCCACCATTGCACCGAGAAATAGATGATGGGAATGTTGACCACGCCGGCCAGCACCAGCACCGATCCGGCGCGGTCGGCGCGCTGCGGATCGTCGATGGCGGCCCTCAACGCGATATAGCCCGCGTACAGGAACAGCAGGATCAATTCCGAGGTCAGCCGCGCATCCCAGACCCACCAGGCGCCCCACATGGGCTTGCCCCATAGCGCGCCGGTCCACAGCGAAAGAAACGTGAACAACGCGCCGGTGGGTGCCAGCGCGGCGATCATCATGGCTGACAGCCTGCTGTTGAAAACCAGGTGGACCAACGCCCAGAACGCCATCACCAGATAAACGAACATCGACATCCAGGAGACCGGGACATGGACGAAGATGATGCGGTAGCCCTGGCCCTGCTGAAAATCGGCGGGCGCGGCGATAAAGCCGATATAGAGGCCGGCCGCGGCCAGCAGGACCGCGGCCGTGGCGAACCAGGGGATTGCTTTTCCGGCCAGGGGATAGAAGGCCTTGGGCGAGGCATAGTGAAACCAGCGGATCATGGGTTCCTCATTCAAGCGAGATGCGTAGGGCGGCGGCCGCGCCCAGCGGCGCGAGGAACAGGGACAAGGCCAGCACGGCGCCCAACAGCGACAGGTGCGCATTCGCGCCCAGGCCGCTTTGCGCTGCCTGCACAGCGCCCGCGCCGAATACCAGAATGGGAATGAAGAGGGGCAGCACCAGCAGGGCCAGCAGCGCGCCGCCGCCGCGCGCGGTCAGGGTGAGCGCCGCGCCTATGGCGCCGATCAGGCCAAGCGCGGGCGTGCCGATGGCCAGGCCCAGCGTCAGGATCAGAAGGGCGGCGGCATCCAGGCCGAATTGCAGGCCCAGCACGGGCGCAAGCAAGGTCAGCGGCAAACCGGACAGCAGCCAGTGGGCCGCTACCTTGCCCAGCACGATCACCGGCAAGGGCGCGGCGGACAGTATCAACTGCTCCAGTGAACCGTCGCGATGGTCTGCCTCGAACAGGCGGCCCAGCGACATCAGGCAGGACAGCAAGGCCGTCACCCAGAGCACGCCTGGCGCAATGACGCGCAGCGTTTCCCGTTCGGGGCCGACCGCCAGGGGAAACAGGCTGGCAGCCACCAGGAAGAAGGCCAGCGGCGTCAGCGTGTCGCTGGCGCGCCGTTGGGCGATGCGCAGGTCGCGCAGCGCAATGGCTGCGAGCAATTTCGGCATGGAACTCATGCGCTAGGAGCCAAGCCGGATCTGCTTGTGCGCATGGTCCAGCGCGATCGCCTGATGGCTCGTCGCCACGATCGCGCCGCCATCGCGCAGATGGCGATCCATGGCGCGCGCCAGCCACGCGTGAGCGGTGGCGTCCAGGGCGGTCACGGGTTCGTCGAGAATCCAGAGGGGGCGGAATTCGGCAAGCAGGCGGGCGAGGGCCGCCCGCCGCCTCTGGCCAGCCGACAGGGCGCGGATAGGAAGATGCTGCTTGTCGTCGAGTCCTGCCTCGTGCAGCGCGGAGGCAATCGCCGCGGGACGCTCCGCGTGTCCGCTTGCGGCCTGTAGCGCCCGCAGATTCTGGATAGCGCTGAGTTCACCATTGAGGCCGTCGGCATGCCCCAAATAGAAGAACTGGCTGCGATAGTTGCTGCCAAGTTGCGAAATGCCGAGTCCCTGCCACAGCACCTTGCCGCGAGCGGGCTGCGCCAAGCCCGCCAGAATGCGCAGCAGGCTGGTCTTGCCGCTGCCGTTGCGTCCGTGGACGAAGAGGCATTCGCCGGGCGCCACCTGCAAGGCCAGTTGCTTGAACAGCGGGCGCTCCGCGCGCATGCAACCAAGATCCATCGCTTCAAGCATTGCCGCTCCGCCGCTGTGTGGACAAAGGGGCCACTATAGGGAGGCGCGTCTGACCGTCACATTGCTGGCGGTTTACATTCCTGTAATGTTCGGACGGAAACGGCCGTGTTTCAGCACAGATCGCGCGGATGCGGCCGTAGCAGTTGAAAAAGTTCTGGCCGACGCCGCGAGTTGCAGCGCCGGCGATACTTAGAACCAGATGCGCACGCCGGCCAGGATCGCGCGTTCGGAACGGCTTTCTCCGGCTTCGCTGGCGTAGCTGGCGGTCTTGCCGAACTTGCGTCCGAACGACACCCCGACATACGGGGCGAATTCGCGCGTGACCTCGTAGCGCAGCCGCAAGGAGAACGATGCGTCCGACAGCCCGGAACCCACGCCGCGTTCCTCGTCATTCTTGCCGTTCAGGCTGGCTTCGATTTCAGGCGTCAGGATCAGGCGCTGCGTGAGCAGCAGGTCGTATTCCGCCTTCAGCGCCAGCGCGGTTCTGCCGGATCCGCCGACGTAGCCGGTGATTTCGGTTTCGATGCCGTAGGGCGCCACGCCCTGCACGCCGAACGCCGCCCAGTTGCGCTTCGGTCCCGTGCCGAAATCGCGCCGCGCACCGAGTTGCAGGTCCCAGAACGGCGAGATCGTGTGGCTCCAGAAGGCCTCGATCTTGGCGTCCGTGCTGCCGTTCAGGCGATCGCCTTCGCTTTTGATCCACAGCTTGTTCAGATCGCGGCCGATCCAGAACTGGCCGTCCCATTGCAGGCTGGTCTGTTCGTTGCGGTCGTAGGCGACGCCGAGCTTGTCGAACAGCAGGTGGCTGGTGACGACGTTGTCCATCATGTGCGGATGGATGCGGTAGGCGGCGTAGCGCTGCTCCGTGCTGCCGTCGCTGGAGGGCAGGGATCCCACCGGCGGGCCTTTGGGCGGGGATTCGTCCATGCCGGGCATGGCGCCGTGATCCATGCCCGGCATCGAACTGTGATCCATGCCTTGCATCGAGCCGTGGTCCATGCCTTTCATTGAACCGGGGGCCATGCTCTTCGTCGAGGTCGGATTCTGACCCTGCGTCGATCCATGGTTCATGCCAGGCATCGAGCTGTGGTCCATGCCTTGCATCGAGCCATGGTCCATGCCGTCCATCGTTCCGGCCGGCGCCTGCGCCTGGGCCAGTCCGGATGCGGCCGTAAGAAGGGCGGCGCCCGCGACGAGCCCGGACCAGTGCATTCTGGATGTCGTTGTTCTCATTATTCCCCCTATTCCACGACGACCGCGCGGAACATGCCGGCCTCCATGTGGAACAGCAAGTGGCAGTGATAGGCCCAGTTGCCGCGCGCGTCCGCGCTAACGCGGTAAGTGAGGCGCTGCGCCGGGTTCAGGCTGATCGTGTGCTTGCGCACCTGGAAATTGCCGTCGGCGGATTCGAGGTCGCTCCACAAGCCATGCAGGTGGATGGGGTGCGTCATCATGGTGTCGTTGACCAGCACGAAGCGCACGCGCTCGCCATACTTGAGCACGATGGGCTTGGCCTCGGTGAACTTCAGCCCGTTGAACGACCACATGTAGCGGTCCATGTTGCCGGTCAGGTGCAGTTCGATCTCGCGAGTCGGCGGGCGGTTGTCCGCGGGTTCGACCATGGAGTGCAGGTCCGCATAGGTCAGCACGCGGCGGCCGTTGTTGCGCAGGCCCACGCCTGGATCGTCCAGCCGGGTCGAAACGATGTCAGGCACCATGGAGTTGGCGGGACTGTACTCGGCGGGGTAGGGATGCTTGACCTCGACCATGCCGCCTTCGTTGCCGCCCGCGCCATGGTTCATGCCTGCCATTCCTGCCATGCCGGCGTGGTCCATGCCGGGCATGGAGCCGTGATTCATGCCGCCCTGAGCACCATGGTTCATCGCACCCTGAGCGCCGTGGTCCATTCCCCCCGCTTGCGAGCCGCCCATGTCCATGCCGGGCATGTCGTGCGCCATGCCCATGTCCATCATGGTCAGCACCTGCACCGGGTCTAGCGCCGGGATCTCGGCCTGCATGCCCTCGCGCGGGGCCAGCGTGCCGCGCGCATAGCCGGAGCGGTCCATGGCCTGCGAAAAGATCGTGTAGGCGCGCTCGTCCTGCGGTTCGACGATGACGTCATAGGTCTCGGCCACAGCGATGCGGAACTCTTCCACCTCCACGGGCCGCACGGCCAGGCCGTCGGCGGCCACCACCGTCATCTTCAGTCCGGGGATGCGCACGTCGAAGTAGGTCATGGCCGACCCGTTGATGAAGCGCAGGCGGATCCGTTCGCCCGGACGGAACAGGCCGGTCCAGTTGCCGGCCGGCGATTTGCCATTGGTAAGGAAGGTATAGGTTGCGCCCGAGACGTCGGCCAGGTCGGTCTGGTTCATGCGCATCTTCTGCCACATGAGCCGCTCGTTCAGCGCACTCTTCCAGCCGGATTTTTCGGCGTCGTCGATCAGGCTGCCGACGGTGGGCTGGATGTAGTTGTAGTAGTCGGGCATCACCTTGAGCTTGCGGAACACGCTCATGGGATCCTCGTCGGTCCAGTCGGACAACAGCACCACATAGTCGCGGTCCGCGCGCACCGGGTCCGGGCGCTTGGGATCGATGACGATGGCGCCGTACAGTCCCGTTTGTTCCTGGAAGCCGGAATGGCTGTGATACCAGTACGTGCCGCTCTGCCCCACGTCGAACTGGTACGTGAAGGTTTCGCCGGGCGCGATGCCGGGAAAGCTCAGGCCGGGCACGCCGTCCATGCCGGTGGGCAGGATGATGCCGTGCCAGTGGATCGAGGTGTCTTCGCGCAGGCGGTTGGTCACGCGCAGCGTGACGCGGTCGCCTTCGCGCCAGCGCAGCGTGGGCGCGGGCAGCATGCCGTTGACCGTGGTTGCGATGCGGGGAGCGCCAGTGAAATTGGCGGGGCTCTCGCCGATCTCCAGGTTGAACTCGGTGCCCGACAGCACGCTCTGCCGGGCGGCGCCGGACTGCGCCCATGATGACGGACTCCACAGACCCATGCCGGCCAGCGCGCCGCCCGTGGCCAGGCCCTGCACAAACCGGCGGCGCGGATTCGAAACTGCTCTACTCATGCTCTATCTCCCCGGTAGCCGGACCGGCATCCCGGCAGTGGATTACTTGACGGAAACCGCGCCCTTCATGCCGGCGGGATAGTGTCCGGGCTCCAGGCAGGCGAAGGCGACGGTTCCCGCCTTGTCGAAGGTCCAGACGATGTCGCCGGCCTTGCCCGCTTCCAGGGACACGGAGTTCGGCTCCTCGTGGCGCATGCCCGGGTCCTTGAGCATCATCTGGTAGTGGCTGTTCAGGTCTGCCGTGGTGCCCAGCACCATTTCGTGGCGGATCTTGCCGGAGTTGGTGACCTTGAAACGGATGGTCTCGCCCGCCTTGACGTCGATCTTGTCCGGCGTGAAGCGCATTGCATCCGTCATGTCGACCACGATAGTGCGCGAGACCTTGGCGGGGTTGCCGGGCTTGCCGATGGGGGCGGCGGCGTCATGGCCGCCGCCGTGGCCCGCGCCGTGGCCGGGGGCAGCCATGGCGCCGAAGGAAAGCAAAAAGACGCCCGCGGCCACGGCGCCTTGTGCGAGTTTCACCAGTTTCTTCATGCGTATCCTCTAGACTCGAATTGGGGGTAGGAGGCGCCACTTTAGTGACGCGCTCCACACCGCAACCTGTCGGGAGGATTACTTTCCTGTAATGTTCGGCGTCCGGGACAGCGTGAAGCCGACCTCGGTGCCCTGACCGCCGCAGCGCGCGAACGCGTTGCCGCCGTGCATGCGGGCAATGGCGCGGACGATGGCCAGGCCCAGGCCGTGCCCGTCGGCGCGCCGGCTGCGGGCATCGTCGCCGCGATAGAAGCGGTCGAAGATGCGCGGCAGCGCCTCGGCTGCGATCGGCGCGCCGGGGTTCCTGACCCTGATCTCGATCTCCTCTTGCCGGGTGATGCAATAGAGGTCGATGCCGCGTCCCCGTGGCGTGGCCCGGATGGCGTTGCTGAGCAGGTTGGCGATGGCGCGCCGCAACAGCCGCGGGTTGGCCATCAGGATGGCGGCGCCGTGCGCGGTCATGGACACGCCGGCTTCGTCCAGCGCGGCTTCGTAGTACTCGGCCACGCGGGCGACCTCGCGGCGCACGTCCACTTCCTGCAGGTCCCCCGCTGGTTCGCCGCCGTCGGCGCGGGCCAGGAACAGCATGTCGTTGACCAGCGCCTTCAGCCCTTCCAGCTCCTCCAGGTTGGATTCCAGCACCTCTCGCAGCTCCTGCTCGGAACGGGGGGACGACAGGATGACCTCGGCGCCGCTGATCAGCGTGGCCAGGGGCGTGCGCAGTTCGTGCGCCACGTCGGCGTTGAAGCCTTCCATCTGCTGGTAGGCCGTTTGCACCCGGCCCAGCATGCCGTTGAAGGTATGGGTGAATTCGCGCAGCTCGCGGTCTATGCCCTGTTCCGGCAGGCGCACGGCAAGATTGTCCGGCTGGATCCGGGCGGCCTGCTGGGACAGGCGGCGGATGGGCGACAGTGAGCGCCGCACCGCCCATGCCGACAGCACCAGCGTGGCGCCGACCCAGGTGGCGCAGATCAGGACCAGCGCGGTGGCGAAGGCATACAGGAACTGCGTGCCAGGGCGCAGGTTAACGGCCACGGTGAGCTCGGCCCCCGGCAGCAGCGTGCCTTCCAGCGGCACGCGCAGCCCGCGCATGTTCCAGCCGTCCTGCGAGTGCAGCCTGATTTCGCGGCCGGACAGCGGCCGCACGTCCACGGGCGGCGCCTCGCCGTAGAACACGCTGCCGTCGGCGAGCGTGATCCAGGTCTTGAGATTGCCGTGACCGACCATGATGTTGTCCAGGGCGCCACGCAGATCCTGCATCTGCGCCAGCGTGGTCTGCATGCCGATGAGGTGGTTGATGAGCTCCAGCTTGCCGGCCACCTCGGTGATCTCCTGGCGCTGCACCTCGCGCTTCAAGGCCCAGAACAAGGTGTAGCCGGCGATGCTGGACACCACCAGCGCAATGATGCCGAGCAGCAGCGTGAGGCGGATTTCCATCGACGCGATGTGCGGCAGCTTCATTTTTCGCGCAGCTCCAGCACGTAGCCCATGCCGCGCACGGTATGCAGCAGCTTGGTTTCGAACGGGTCGTCTATTTTGGCCCGCAGGCGCCGCACGGCGACTTCGATGACGTTGGTGTCGCTGTCGAAGTTCATGTCCCAGACTTGCTCGGCCAGCACCGTCCGGGACAGCACCTGGCCGTGGCGGCGCAGCATCAGCGTCAGCAGCGTGAATTCCTTGGCGGTCAGGTCCAGGCGCATGCCGCCGCGTTGCGCCTTGCGCCGCGCCAGGTCCATCTCCAGGTCGGCAAGCTTGAGCAGCGTCGACTCCTGCCCGCGGCCGCGGCGCAGCAGGGCCTGGATCCGCGCCAGCAGCTCGGAAAAGGCGAAAGGCTTGACGAGGTAATCGTCCGCGCCGCCTTCCAGGCCGCGCACGCGGTCTTCCACCTTGTCGCGGGCGGTCAGCATCAGGACCGGCGTTTCCTTGTGCTTGCGCAGGTCCGCCAGCACGCCGAAACCGTCGACGCCGGGCAGCATCACGTCCAGCACCACCACGTCGTAGTCGCCCTCGATGGCGGCGTGCCGTCCGTCGATACCGTCGCGGGCGATGTCGACCACGTAGTTGTGCTCGGTCAATCCTTTGCGGACGTAGTCCGCGAGCTTTCTTTCATCTTCGATCAAGAGGATACGCATGGGGCGCCTCGCATTCCTTGCACAAATGTAATGAGTCGGTCCGGCTTCTGTAATTGCCGACTGCGTAGAGTTCAGCGTGTCTGCCAAGTTCCCGCTTGGCGGCGCTGAAACACAAGGAGCGATCCGTGAGTGCTCGAAAATCTGTCTCGAAGAGCTTTGAAACGGCCAACGATGAAATTGCCGTTGCGGCGCATTATGCACCTTGCGCGCCGAAACGTGCACGGGGATATGCGCGGATGGCGGCCGCGGGGACCGGTCCGTCCAGGGCCTGAACCGGCGTTGCTCGATGAAGATCCTGTACACCAATTTCCATCGCGGCGATGGCGGCGGGCATACCACGTATGTGCTGTCGCTGGCCGGCGCGCTGCGCGGCGCGCACGATATCGTCGTGGCGGCGCCGCCAGACAGCCGGCTGTTCAAGACGGCCCTGGCGATGCCGGGCGTGCGGGTCGAAGCGCTGGATTTCCGCGGCGGCCTGCTGGCCGCGCTGCCCAATGCACGGCGCCTGCGGCGACTGCTGGTGCAGGAACGCTTCGACATCGCGCACGTCAACGGTTCTGCCGACCATCGTGTGTGCATGCTGGCAGGCTTGGGGCTGGGGGCGGACAGCCCTGCGGTGGTGTATACGCAGCACAACGACCGGATCGCCAGCAGCCTGGGCGCGACGCTGCGCGCCCGGCTGGCGACGGACCGCGTCATCTGTGTGTGCGAGCACACGCGCCGCAAGCTGGCGGGCAGCGCATTCGGGCGCTGCGGCCTGCGCACCGTGCGCAATGGCGTGGACGTGGAGCGGTTCATGCCCCCCGCGCCGCAGGCGAGGGCTGAAGCCCGCCGCCGTTGGCTGCCGGCTGCGCACGCGGGCCGGCTGGTGGTCGGCAGCAATGCAGGCACCGCGGACTACAAGCGCTGGCCGGACATGGTCGAGGCCCTGTCCTTGCTGCCTGTCGAGCTGCGGGCGCGTATCGTCATCATGATCGCTGGCGAGCCTCCCGGCGAACCTCAGCGCCGGCGGGTGCGTGAACTGGGCATGGAAGACCAGGTGATCTTCTCGGGCCTGCTGGACGACGTGCGGTCCTTCGTGGCCGCGCTGGACGTGGGCTTTGTGCTGTCCTCGGAGATGGAGACCATCTCGTTCGCGTGCCGCGAGATGATGGCCATGGGTGTGCCGGTCATCGTCAGCAATGCCGGCGGGCTGGCCGAGAATGTGTATCCCGGGCTGGACGGCTGGGTGGTCCCGGCGCGCACGCCCGAGGCCGTGGCAGGCGTGCTGCGCGAGATCCTGGCGCAACCGCAGCTACTGGGTCCCATGGGGCGCGCGGCGCGGGAAAAGGCAGTGCGGGACTTCGCCCTGTCCCGCTTCGTGGCGGACACGCACGCGGTCTACCTTGAAGCGCAGTCGCAGGCCCAGCGTCCGTTGCGGCTGGCGTGAACGCAACGGCCCCAAGCGTACGGCCTCAGACCATCGCTTGGCCGCTGCGCCTGGCAGCGCGGATGTCCCGCCACAGCGTCACGCACAGCAGCGCCAGGATGAGGGCGGAAATGGCGGGCCACACCAGGAAGTAGAACGTCAACCACATATCAGTCTCCTTGTTGCTGAATGGATGCTCAGCCTTGGGCCGGCTGGATTTCGGGGCGTTGCACGGCGGGCGCGGAAAGGGCGTCCTGCGCTTCCTGGAAGGAAGTCACGCGGTCCGCCAACAGGCTGAAATCGAAGCGCTGCTGGTTGCGCAGGCTGAGACCGGCGCAGACCGTGGCGCTTACGCCGTAGGCGGTCAGCGAGCCCATCAGGACGATGTACTCGCGCAAGGTGCCCACGAACACGGGCAGCATGACCAGCATGCCCAGGGCGCCCACGGCGAGCGCCGCGGTGCGGCCGAAGAAGCCGAACGTCATGAGGCCCAGCACCACGCCGCCGCCGATGGCCGAGCAGATCTCGAAGAACACGGCGACCGCGCCGGTGATGGGCAGCAATTCAAAGCGCACGACGGTGAACAGGATAACCGCGCTGAGCACGGCGCTGACGAAGGCGCGGTTGTCGACGCGGTCCCAGTAGAAGCTGGCGATGACGGGGAAAACGATGGCGCCCCACAGCGCGCCGACGAACACCAGCATGACCAGGATATCCAGGCGCAGGCTGGCGAATATCACGCCTATCATCGTGGCGACGATCATGGTGATACGGCCCCACCACAGCATGCGGCGCGGATCGGGGCGGCCGCCGGCCAGGTTCTTGGCGTAAACATCAGTCATGACGATGGCAGACAGCGCGGCCAGGTCGGAGTCGGCGGTCGAAGACAGCGAGCCCACCACCAGCAGGAAGAACAGCGCAATGCCGAAGGGCGGCAGGTAGGTCGAGGCCATCTGCGGGATGATGTTGTTCATGTCGCCGTTGGCGGGCTCCAGGCCGACGAAAAGCGCCAGCAGCCCCAGCATGCCCAGTCCGATCACGACGGCGCCATATCCCGCCGTGGCCGTCAGGAACGTGGGCTTGATCAGGTCTTCGCGCACCGCGAACAGGCGCTGGGCGATGGTCTGGTTGCCGATGGCGTAGGCCAGCACGGCCACGAAATAGGGCGCGCCCTGTTCCAGGATGGCGCGGGTGGAATAGAAGTCCGCCTGGTCGGCGCTCAGGCGCCACATGTTTTCCGACAGGACGTCGGGTCCGCCCGCGTTGAAGAAGATGAGCGGGATGATGACGACCGCGGCGATGATCATGGCGGCCAGCTGCGCAAAATCCGTCATTACGGAAGTGCGGAATCCCGACCACAGCGTGTACGACAGCACGCCCAGGCCGGCGATGAGCACGCCCTGGATGAAGGTGAGCGGGCTCAGGATCGAGACCAGCGCGCCCGCCGCCGTGAAGTTCACCATCAGGCTGATGCAGCTGCCCACGATGTTCGACACCGCCATGATCATCTGGCTGGAGGTGCCGTGGCGCGCGTGTATGACTTCGGCCAGCGTATGCGCCTTGGGCGCCAGCTTGCGGAAGCGCTTGCCGAAGGGATAGATGAAGAGAATCATCAGCGCGCCCCAGAAGCCGTAGTGCAAGGGGCCCGACAGGCCGTACTTGTAGCCCGAGGTGGCGCTGGCGTAGAACGATGCGGCCCAGATCCAGGTTGCGATCATGCTGGCGGTGGACAGGCCGAAGCCGACCGCGTTGTTCGACACCATGTAGCCATCGACGTTTTCGTTCTTCTGGCCGATAAGCAGCGACATGAGGAACGTCGCGCCATAGAACCCGACCAGCAGCAGGATGGCGGTGGTGGCGGATAGCTGAAAGAATTCTGTCTCTTGCATCGTCTTCGTCCTTTCTCCTTGACAGCGTATTCATGACGGACAGTCATGGCTGCATGAAGGCCGTTTCCGCGGGATGCGATGGGCGGCAAACCCCTTTGACGCAGCCGAAACACCAGGCGAGCGGCCGTAGGCGCGATCGCATGCCTGCCCGGCGCGGACGTGACTGGACACGCCCGCGGACGGACAGCAATAAGGCACACCGTATAGGTGTCTTGCTGCCGCATTGCGCAGAACGCTGGTTGCTATTTACGTTGCCCGATGCGGCGAGCGATGGTCCTGCCTGGTAAGCAGGAGTTTTGTTCCGCAGCCTTGACGGCTGGGTTTGGGTGTTTCGGCGTTACACGCCGGGCCGCTGTGCGCGGCCGTGTGATGGATGCTTCCAGCGATGTGCATCGTCTGGCTGCATGCGTAATGAACTTACAACAGGCGCCAAGTATAGGGACATACCCCGCTCGAGTCCAGCTTGCGTCCGCCAGGCGTGCATGCGCGGGTATCGCGAATCGCATTGGCGAGTATCGCGACACTTAATTGGCCGCCGTGCGCGCCATCCGATAAGGTGTACGCAAGCCCGGGCCATGCGTATGACATGGCCGCGCAAGACCGAGACGACACATGACAGACCGCGTATACCTCAATGCCGTGGGAGCAGACGGCAATCCCCTATACATGCACGTGCGCGATGGCCGCATCCTGGCGCTGGGCGCCGAGCCGCCCGTCCTGGGCGCGGCGCAGGTGACCGACCTGCGCGGACACCTGGTGCTGCCGGGCTTTGTCGACGGCCATATCCATCTGGACAAGAGTTTCGTCGGCGACCGCTGGCGGCCGCACCGGCCCGCGGACAGCCTGCGCGAACGGCTGGCCATCGAGAAAGAAGAGCTTGCGGCCGCGCCGCCCATCGAGGGGCGCGCCGATGCCCTTATCGCGCAGGCCGCGGCGTTCGGCACGGTGGCGATGCGCTGCCACGTGGACGTAGACGCCACGACCGGCTTGGCGAATCTGCATGCCGTCATGGCGGCGCGCGAGAAATGGCGCGGCATTGTCGATATCGAACTGGTGGCGTTCCCGCAGGCCGGCGTGATGTCCTGTCCGGACACGCCGCAATGGCTGGAAGCGGCCGTGCGCGAAGGCGCCGGGGTAGTGGGCGGCATCGATCCCTCCACGCTGGACGGCGATGCCGAAGGCCAGCTGGATTGCGTGTTCGGCATCGCTGAGCGGCTGGGCGCCAAGATCGATATCCACCTGCATGAGCCGGGCGAGCAGGGCGTTGCGCAGATTGCGCGCATTGCCGCGCGCGCGCAGGCGCTGGGCCTGGCGGGTCGAGTCGCCATCAGCCACGCCTATGCACTGGGCGACGTCGGCCAGGGGGCGCTGCAGGACGTGGCGCGCAAGCTGGCCGACGCCGGCGTGGCGATCATGACGAACGCGCCAGGCGACCGGGCCTTTCCGCCGGTATTGGCGCTGCGCGCGGCGGGCGTGCGCGTATTCACGGGCAATGACAACATCCAGGATTGCTGGTGGCCCTATGGCAATGGCGACATGCTGCAGCGTGCGATGCTGATCGGCTACCGCTCGGGCTTCTACACGGACGACGATTTGTTGACGGCCTTGCACATGGCGTCGCATGCGGGCGCGGCGGTGCTGGGCCTGGGCGGGTACGGCCTGCAGGTGGGCAATGAGGCGACCTTCGTGGTGCTGCCCGTGCCCAACGGCGCCGCCGCGGTTGCCGCGGTGCCGAGCCAGCGCGCTTTGTTCCGCAAGGGCGAACCCGTGGGCGAGGCGGCTCGGACATACGCTGGCGTCACGCCGGCGGCGTGACCTGCGCGGCGCGTTGCGTGCAGAAGTCCTGCAATGCGCGCCGCAGCGCGTGACCCGCATCGCTGAGCCGCGAGCGCGCATACAGCGACAAGTGCAGGCCGCGCGGCGCCGGAAATCCTTCTTCGGGCGTGAGCAGCCGGTGTTCGGCGCTGGCGCAGGCGGCAGGCAGCAGGCTGATCCCCAGTCCCGCGGCGACGGCAGCGCTCAGGCTGGGCAGGCTGGGGCTGGAAAAGCGCACATGCCAGGGCTTGCCGCTGGTTTCCAGCATGGCGGTCATTTCCTGGCGGTACAGCGCGCCGGACGGAAAGGCCACCAGCGGCACGGCGGTGTCGGGCGCGGGCGGCGGCGCATCGCGGGCGGTGATCCAGCACAGGGGTTCGGGCCAGTGCGCATCGCAATCGGCGTCCACTTCCCATTGCTTGACCAGCAGCAGGTCCAGTTCGCCATCGCGGTAGCGCTGCAGCAGCTGATGACTGAGGCCGCCTTCGACTTCCACGCGCAGGCGCGGATAGGCCGCTTCCACGGCGGCCAGGGTAGGCATCAGCGTGGCGCCCATGAAATCCTCGGGCGCGCCCACGCGCACCACGGCGCTGGCCTGGGCGGCGGCCACGTTTTCGCGCGCCTCCTCAGCCAGCCGCAGGATGCTGCGCGCATAGCCCAGCAGGCGCTCGCCCTCCTCGGTGGGCAGGACATGGCGCTGCGTGCGGTCCAGCAGGCGGCAGCCCAGGTTCTCTTCCAGCCGGATGACGTGCTGGCTGACGGTGGATTGCGTCAGGTGCAGGTGTTCGCTGGCGCGGGTGAAGTTGCCCGTGTCCACGACGGTAAGAAAACTGCGCAGCAGGACGGGATCTAGCATTGGGATGTCCACTCGAATCTATCAAGCCAATTAATTTCATAATACTTGGGCCGGCCGCCATACTTGGAATCTCACGAGGCCGCGAGTCGATTCGGCTTGCCTCAAGCTGTTGATCTGGAGGAAATACCAATGTCTATCTTTCGTGCGGGCCGTCTTTGGCTGGCGGCATTCCTGTTGGGCATGGGGGGCGTGGCCGCGGCCGCGGGCCCGGACACCGCGCTGTTGGCCGCCGCGGGCAATGGCGACGCGGCCCGCGTCAAGCAGCTGCTGGGGCAGGGCGCTGCCGTGGATACGCGCGACGCGGACGGCAATACGCCGCTGCTGCGCGCGACGCAGGGCAATCATGTCGAAGCGGCACGCGTCCTGATCGAGGCCGGCGCCAACGTCAATGCGCAGAACTCGATCCGCGACAGCGCCTACCTGCTGGCCGGCGCCCGCGGCTATCGCGAGATCCTGGCGCTGACGCTGGCGCACGGCGCTGACCTGAAAAGCACCAACCGCTATGGCGGCACTGCCCTCATTCCCGCATGCGAGCGCGGCCACGTCGAAGTGGTGGACATGCTGCTGCGCGCCGGCGTGGACGCGGATCATGTGAACAACCTGGGTTGGACCGGCCTGCTGGAAGCCGTGATCCTGGGCGATGGCGGCGCGCGTCACCAGGCGATCGTCAAGCTGCTGATCGAAGCCGGCGCCGACGTCAACCTGGCGGACGGCAAGGGCGTGACGCCACTGCGTCATGCGCGTGAGCGCGGACAGACCGAAGTCGTGCGCCTGCTGGAGGCGGCGGGAGCGAAGGGCTGAGGCGCTGGCGCTGCGTAAAAAAAAACGGGGCTTGCAAGCCCCGTTCTTCATGCTGGAAACGGCAAGCCGGATCAGAACCCCTCGCGCGGCACGTGGACGCGGCCTTCCATCAGCACGCGGGCGCTGCGGCTCATGATGGCCTTGGTGACCTTCCATTCGCCGTCCACGAGCTGGGCTTCGGCGCCGACGCGCAAGGTGCCGGACGGATGGCCGAAGCAGACGTTGTCGCGTTCGCCGCCGCCCGCGGCCAGGTTGACCAGCGTGCCCGGCACCGCCGCCGCGGTGGCAATGGCGACGGACGCGGTGCCCATCATGGCGTGGTGCAGCTTGCCCATGGAGAGCGCGCGCACCAGCACGTCGATGTCGCCCGCGCCGATCTTCTTGCCGCTGGAGGACACGTATTCCTTGGGCGCCGCCACGAAGGCGACCTTGGGCGTGTGCTGGCGGCTGGCGGCCTCTTCCAGCGTCTTGATCAGGCCCATGCGCAGCGCGCCGTGGGCGCGGATGGTCTCGAAGCGCGCCAGCGCGGCGGCGTCGCCGTTGATGTCGTCCTGCAGTTCGGTGCCGCGGTAGCCCAAGGCTTCGGCGTCCAGGAAGATCGTGGGGATGCCGGAGTTGATCATGGTGGCCTTGAAGGTGCCGATGCCAGGCACTTCCAGGTCGTCCACCAGCTTGCCGGTGGGGAACATGGAACCGCCGTCGCCTTCCTCGGCCGGGTCCATGAATTCCAGGCGCAGTTCAGCCGCCGGGAAGGTTACGCCGTCCAGTTCGAAGTCGCCGGTTTCCTGCACCGCGCCGCCCGTCATGGGGACGTGCGCGATGATGGTTTTCTGGATGTTGGCCTGCCAGATGCGCACGACGGCGACGCCGTCCTGCGGCACGCGGGCGGGGTCGACCAGGCCGTTGGTGATGGCGAACGGGCCGACGGCGGCGGACAGGTTGCCGCAATTGCCGCTCCAGTCCACGAAGGGCTGGTCGATGGAGACCTGGCCGAACAGGTAGTCCACGTCATGGTCGGGGCGCGTGCTTTTGCCGATGATGACGGTCTTGCTGGTGCTGGAGGTGGCCGCGCCCATGCCGTCGATCTGCTTGCCGTAGGGATCGGGGCTGCCGATCACGCGCATGAGCAGCGCGTCGCGCGCGGCGCCGGGCACGCGCGCGGACTCGGGCAGGTCGTCGAGCTTGAAGAACACGCCTTTGCTGGTGCCGCCGCGCATGTAGGTGGCGGCTATCTTGGTCTGGGGAGCATGGGTCATGGGGCAGTCCTGATGATGGGTGTTGGGGCGGGCGCCGCGGCGCCCGTCCCGCCTATGGCGGATCAGCCGGCTTTCTTGTCGGCGCCGGAAGCTTCCAGGAAGTCCTGGGCAAAGCGCTGCAGCACGCCGCCGGCTTCGTAGATCGAGACCTCTTCGGCCGTGTCCAGGCGGCAGGTCACGGGGACTTCGACGGTTTCGCCGTTGCGGCGGTGGATCACCAGCGTCAGGTCGGCGCGCGGCTTGCGCTCGCCGATGACGTCATAGCTTTCGGTGCCGTCCAGGGCCAGCGTCTTGCGGTTCACGCCCGCCTTGAATTCCAGGGGCAGTACGCCCATGCCGATGAGGTTGGTGCGGTGGATGCGTTCGAAGCCTTCGGCGACGATGGCTTCCACGCCAGCCAGGCGCACGCCCTTGGCGGCCCAGTCGCGCGACGAGCCCTGGCCGTAGTCGGCGCCGGCCACGATGATCAGCGGCTGCTTGCGGTCCATGTAGGTTTCGATGGCTTCCCACATGCGCATGACCTTGCCTTCAGGTTCCACGCGGGCCAGCGAGCCTTGCTTCACCGTACCGTCCGCGTTCTTCACCATTTCGTTGAAGAGCTTGGGGTTGGCAAAGGTGGCGCGTTGCGCGGTGAGGTGGTCGCCGCGGTGGGTGGCGTAGGAGTTGAAGTCCTCTTCGGGCAGGCCCATCTTGTGCAGGTATTCGCCCGCGGCGCTGTCCATCAGGATGGCGTTGGACGGCGACAGGTGGTCGGTGGTGATGTTGTCGCCCAGCACGGCCAGCGGCAGCATGCCGCGCAGCGTGCGCTCGCCTGCCAGCGCGCCTTCCCAGTATGGCGGGCGGCGGATGTAGGTGCTCTGCGCACGCCAGTCGTACAACGGGCTGACGGCGGCCTTGCGGTCGTCCTGGATGCCGAACATGGGGGCGTAGACCTTGCGGAACTGCTCGGGCTTGACCGCCGACTTCACCACGGCGTCGATCTCTTCGTCGCTGGGCCAGATGTCCTTGAGACGGATCTCGCGGCCGGCGGCGTCCGTGCCGAGCACGTCGCGCTCGATGTCGAAGCGGATGGTGCCGGCAATGGCATAGGCCACGACCAGCGGCGGCGAGGCCAGGAAGGCCTGCTTGGCATAGGGATGGATGCGGCCGTCGAAGTTGCGGTTACCGGACAGCACGGCGGTGGCGTAGAGGTCGCGATCGATGATTTCCTGCTGGATGACCGGGTCCAGCGCGCCCGACATGCCGTTGCAAGTGGTACAGGCGAAGGCCACGACGCCGAAGCCCAGCTGTTCCAGTTCCGGCGTCAGGCCGGCTTCGTCCAGGTACAGCGAGACGGCCTTGGATCCCGGCGCCAGCGAGCTCTTGACCCAGGGCTTGCGGGTCAGGCCCGCGCGGTTGGCGTTGCGCGCCAACAGGCCGGCGGCGATGACGTTGCGCGGATTGCTGGTGTTGGTGCAGCTGGTGATGGCGGCGATGATCACGGCGCCGTCGGGCATCTGGCCGGGATTGTTTTCCACCACGCCGGAGATGCCGCGCTCGGCCAGGTCGCTGACCGGCAGGCGGCGGTGCGGATTGGACGGACCGGCCAGGGTGCGCACCACGCTGGACAGGTCGAAGCGCAGCACGCGCTCGTATTCGGCCTGCTTCAGGCTGTCGGACCACAGGCCCGTGGTCTTGGCGTAGTTCTCGACCAAGGCGATCTGCTCGTCCTCGCGGCCGGTCAGGCGCAGGTAGTCGATGGTCTGCTGGTCAATCGAGAACATCGCGGCGGTGGCGCCGTACTCGGGCGCCATGTTCGAGATGGTGGCGCGGTCGCCCAGCGTGAGGCTGGCGGCGCCTGCGCCGTAGAACTCCAGGTAGGCGCCCACGACCTTCTCCTTGCGCAGGAATTCGGTCAGGGTCAGCACGATGTCGGTGGCGGTGATGCCGGGCTGCGCGCGGCCGGTGAGTTCCACGCCGATGATGTCGGGCAGGCGCATCCACGAGGCGCGGCCCAGCATGACGTTCTCGGCTTCCAGGCCGCCCACGCCGATGGCGATCACGCCCAGCGCGTCCACGTGCGGCGTGTGGCTGTCGGTGCCGACCAGCGTGTCGGGGAATGCCACGCCGTCCTGCGTGTAGATGACGGGCGACATGCGTTCCAGGTTGATCTGGTGCATGATGCCATTGCCCGGCGGCACGACTTCGATGTTGCGGAAGGCCTGCTTGGTCCAGTCGATGAAATGGAAGCGGTCTTCGTTGCGGCGGTCTTCCACGGCGCGGTTCTTGGCGAAGGCGTCGGGGTCGTCGCCGCCGTATTCCACGGCCAGCGAGTGGTCGACGATCAGCTGCACCGGCACCACCGGATTGACCTTGGCGGGGTCGCCGCCCTTGTCGGCAATGGCGTCGCGCAGGCCGGCCAGGTCGACCAGCGCGGTCTGGCCGAGAATGTCGTGACAGACCACGCGCGCCGGGAACCACGGGAAGTCCAGATCGCGGCGGCGCTCGATCAGCTGCTTCAACGCGTCGGTCAGCATGGCCGGATCGCAACGGCGCACCAGGTTTTCCGCCAGCACGCGCGAGGTGTAGGGCAGGCGGTCGTAGGCCCCGGGCGAGATCGCCTCGACGGCGGCGCGGGTGTCGAAGTAGTCCAGGCGGGTGCCGGGCAGGGGCTTGCGGTAGTTTTGGTTCATGCCTCGGTGCGCTGCAGGTTGCCCTGCGCGATCTGCTGTTCGATGTTGATACGGGATGCGCGGATGTGGCGGCGCATCAGGATTTCAGCCAACTCGCCATCGCCGTCGGCGATGGCATCCAGAATGCGGTGGTGTTCGGCGTAGGCCTGCCGGGGGCGGTTGGGGGTGGTCGAATACTGGATGCGGTACATGCGCGCCAGCTGGTAGAGCTCGTCGCACAGCATGCGGAACAGCATCTGGTTGCCGCTGCCCTTGACGATGCGGTAGTGGAAATCGTAGTCGCCTTCCTGCTGGTAATAGCCCAGCCCGGCCTGGAAGGCTTCGTCGCGTTCGTGCGCTTCCAGCACGGCGCGCAGCTCGGCGATTTCCGAGGGCGGCATGCGTTCGGCGGCCAGGCGGCAGGCCATACCTTCCAGCGATTCGCGGATTTCGTAGAGTTCGGACAGTTCCTGCTGCGACAGCGACACCACGCGGGCGCCGGCGTGGGGCACGCGCACCAGCAGCTTCTGGCCTTCCAGGCGGTGCAGGGCCTCGCGCAGCGGGCCGCGGCTGACGCCATGGATGCGGGCCAGCTCGGGCTCGGAAATCTTGCTGCCGGGGGCGATTTCACCCTTGACGATGGCGGACTGGATCTTGCGGAATATGTGTTCCGCAAGCGTCTCGTTGTCGCCGGGGGCGGCGCCGGGCAGGGTCAGCACCTTGCTCATTGTGTTGACAATCTTTCCGCTATGGGAAGAAAAATTCGGAAAAAAGCGCCGTGTGACGCAAGATTGTCAACAATTTACCTCGGCGGCGGGGCGGGCGCAAGCCCGCCCCAATGGGACGCAGGGCGGGCGCCTAGCGCTTGTGGTGCACTTCCTGCAAGCCATAGACCTGCACCGGCACGCCCACCTGCCGCGCCTTCAGCTGCAAGGACAGGTACTGCGAGTAGTGCCGCGACTGGTGCAGGTTGCCGCCATGGAACCAGAGCGCTTCCTGCTGCGTGGGCTTCCACATGTTGCGCTGCTCGCCCTCCCAGGGGCCGGGGTCCTTGGTGGTGTCCGAGCCCAGGCCCCAGCACTTGCCGACCTTGTCCGCGACCTCGCGGTTGATCAGGTCGGCGGCCCAGCCGTTCATCGAGCCGTAGCCGGTGGCATAGACCACCAGGTCAGCCGGCAGGCTGACGCCGGACTTCAGCACCACGGCGTCGCGTGTCAGGTGGCTGACGTCGGTGCGTGACTGCAGCTTGACGCTGCCGTCGATGATCAGATCGCAGGCGCCGACGTCGATGTAGTAGCCGGAGCCGCGCCGCAGGTACTTCATGAACAGGCCCGAACCGTCATCACCCCAGTCCAGCATGAAGCCGGCCTCTTCGAGCTTGGCGTAGAACCCGGCGTCGCGTTCGCGCATCTGGTCGTAGAGCGGGATCTGGAACTGCGCCATGATCTTGTAGGGCAGGGACGCGAAAGTCAGGTCGGCCTTGCGGGTGGTCATGCCATTGGCCAGCGCCTGCTCCGAATACAGGCCGCCCAGGCCGATGTCCATCAGCGTGTCGGAACGCACGATGTGGGTGGACGAGCGCTGCACCATGGTGACGTTGGCCCCGCCTTCCCACAGCGCCGCGCAGATGTCGTGCGCGGAGTTGTTGGCGCCGATGACGACCACGTTCTTGCCGCGGTAGGCGTCCGGGCCGGGGTGTTGCGAAGAATGCTGCTGTTCGCCCTGGAATTCATCCTGGCCGGCGAAGGTGGGGACATTGGGCTTGCCGGACATGCCGGTGGCCAGCACCAGCTGTTTGGGCCGCAGCACCACGGGCTTGCCCTCGCGCAACACCGTGACCTCCCATTCCTGTTTCTGCTCGTCGTAACGGGCCGACTGGCAGACGCTGGAGGTCCAGTAGTTGAGCTCCATGATCTTGGTGTACATCTCCAGCCAGTCGCCGATCTTGTCCTTGGGCGCGAAGACGGGCCAGTTCTCGGGAAAGGGGATGTAGGGCAGATGGTCGTACCAGACCGGGTCGTGCAGGCACAGGGACTTGTAGCGCTTTCTCCAGCTGTCGCCGGCGCGTTCGTTCTTTTCGATGATGATGGTCGGCACGTCCAGTTGGCGCAGGCGTGCGCCCAGCGCGATGCCGCCTTGGCCGCCGCCGATGATGAGCACGTAGGGCTGGGTCTGGTAGCCCAGCTCGGCGGCTTCCTGCTCGCGTTTTTCCAGCCAGGTCTGGCGCGTGCGGCTGCTGCCGTGTTCGGCGCCCTTGGGACGGCGCAGGCCGCTGGGTTCCTCGTGCCCCTTGAGTTCGGACATGGTGGTCAGCAGCGTCCAGATCTTGCCGTCCTGGACGCGGATGTGGCCGTAGCCGCGCGCGCGGTTGGTCTCGATCTCGATCCAGCCTTGCAGCAGGCCGGCCTCCTGCGACACGGTTTCCTTCGGATCCAGGCTGAAGCGCACCGGCTCCACCTGCGACAGCTGGTGTTGCAGCATGTCGCGGATCTGGCCATGGCCTTCGAGCGTGCGGATGTTCCAGGTGAACAGCACCAGGTCGCGCCAGTAGCAGTCATCCTGGAACAGGGCCGCGACGCCGTCGATGTCCTTGTTGCCCAGCGCCGTGTTCAGGCGCGTGAGCACGGCGTCCAGGGCGGCGCCGGCTTGATCGGTCTGCATGTCTAGTCTCCTTGCCCGTGGCGGGCGATCGTTGTCGTGGCGGACCGGGACATGGTCCGCTGGCGGCCCCGGCCTGTGCCGGCCGGTGGGCGTCGATAACGATCAAGCAATCGGCATGCCAGCCCTGGCGCGCAGGAGAGCTGGACTGGATGCCGTGGCGCCGCGCCACACCTGTGGCGCAAGGGTGTGGCGCCTGGGGTGGCGCCCGGCCGTGGGCCTCAGGAGCGCGAGGAGACGCCGTGGCGCCGCATCTGGCGATGCACGGTGGAGCGGTCCACGCCCAGGCGCCGCGCCGCTTCGGAGACGTTGCCGCCGCAACTGGCCAGCATGGCGCGCAAGGCCGCCTCTGCGGGGCTGGCGGCGGCCGCCGCGGGCGCCAGTGCGTCGGGCAGGTCGGCGGGTTCGATCACGCCGTTCTCGCACAGCGCGGCGGCGACCGCGATGGCGTTGGCGAGTTCACGGATATTGCCGGGCCAGGCATGCGCCTTCAACGCCATCAGCGCGGCGGGCGCCAGCACGGGGGCGCCGGACTCGTCCTGGTGGCGCGCCAGCAGGCGGGCGATGAGCCATTCCAGGTCCGCACGTTCACGCAGCGGCGGCACGGTCAGCGTGGCGGCATTGATGCGGTAATAGAGGTCTTCGCGGAAGCGCCCCTCGCGCACCAGGGCGGCCAGGTCGCGGTGCGAGGCCGACACCAGGCACAGGCGCACGGCGCGCGGGGCGTTGGCGCCGATGGGTGTGACCTCGGATTCGGCCAGCACGCGCAAGAGGCGGCTTTGCAGCGCCAGCGGCATGTCGCCGATCTCGTCCAGGAACAGGGTGCCGCCGTCGGATTCCTCGATCAGGCCCTTGCGGCCCTTGGCCGCCGCGCCGGTGTAGGCACCGGGCAGGTAGCCGAACAGCTCGCTTTCGATCAGCGATTCGGGAATCGCCGCGCAATTCACGGCGACGAAGCGCCCGGCGCGCTGGCTGCTGTCGTGGATGGCGCGGGCCAGGTATTCCTTGCCGACTCCGGTTTCGCCTTGCAGCAGGAGGGGCAGCCCCTGCCGGGCCAGTTTGGCTGCGCGCGTCAGCATGGCCGCCATGCGAGCATCGCCGCCATCCAGACCGCGCAGCGCGGACGGCGCGCCGCGCACGGCGACCGAGGTTCCGCGCGCGTGCCGGTTGGGTTCGATGGCGTGCGCGAACAGCGCGTTGCCGTCGCGGGCCGCGATCAGGCGTTGCTGCGGCGCATGGGCGCGGGTGTAGCGCGGCAGGTCATCGAGCTGCACGTCGAAGAAACGGGTGACGGGCTGGCCGATCAGGCCGGCGGGATTGCGCCAGTCTAGGCCGGCGGCGCGCGCCAGCAGCTTGGCGCCGGTATGCGTCATGCCCAGGATGCGGCCGGAGCCGTCCAGCGAGATCGCGGCCTCCGGGTCCACGTCCAGGAATTCCGGCGAGCGCGCGAAGCGCAGCACCCATTCGTTGCTGGTGCGCGCCATCAGGTTGGCCATCTCGATGCGCCGCGTGGTGCTGGTGACCAGGTGCAGCGCCAGGTTCTGGCTGGCTTTCAGGATGGGCGAGCTCAGCAGCGAGATGTCCAGCACGGCCGCGAGTTCGCCGTCGGCGTTGTAGATCGGCGCGGCGGTGCAGGACAGCGGCGTATGGGTGTTGTCGAAGTGGTCGCTCTGGTGGATGGTAAGGGCTTCGCCGCTTTCCAGGCAGGCGCCCACGGCGCAGGTGCCGGCGCGGCGCTCCGACCATTCCGACCCCAGATACAGTCCGGCCTTGCGCAGGCTGGCGGTCTGCTGCGCGTCGCCCAGGAATTCCACGGTGACGCCCTGGCGATCGGCCAGCAGCAGCACGTAGTTCTGGCCGGCGACCTGGCGGAACAGATGGTCCAGGCCGGACCTTGCAATGGAAATCAGCGCTTCGGACTGCTGGCGGTGTTCGCGCAGCCGGCCATCCGGCACGATATAGGCCTCGCAGGCCTGGGCGGGATCCAGCCGGTACTGGTCCAGGCAGCGCAGCCAGCTGCTGACCACGTGCGCGTCGCGCTGGGTGGGGCGGCCCTGGCCGACTTGTTCGATCTCGCGGATATGGGCGGAGTGCAGGGATTCCTGACTAGGCATGTCGTCTCCATGTTGCGCCCGATCTGCGCCGGATCAACGGCCAGCATGCACAGAGGACGACACGCCTGTAAATGCTGGTTATCCAGCATCGGGACGTATGGGGGACGCTACAGGTCGACCTTGACCTTGCCGGCCTGCACCAGCCCCGCCACGTCGCGGATTTCCGCCAGCAACGCCTGTTGCAGCTGCGCGGGCGTGCCGCCGGTGGGCTGGAAGCCCTGTTCGCCCAGCTTGGCGCGCACCGTCTCGGTCTGCAGCGCGCGGTTGATGCCCTGGTTCAGCGCCGCGATGGTGGCTTCCGGAGTGCCCGCCGCGCAATAGGTGCCGAACTGGATCTGCGCCGAGAAGCCGGGGTAACCGCCTTCCGCCACCGTGGGAATGTCGGGGTACTTGGGCAGGCGTTCCGGGCTGGTCACGGCCAGCACGCGCAGGCGTCCGCCTTGCAGATACGGTTCCACCGCTGCGACGGTGGCGACCACCACCTGGATCTGTCCGCCCAGCAGGTCCGTCATCATCGGACCCGTGCCGCGGTAGGGCACGTGCAGCATGTCGATGCCGCAGGCGGCCTGCAGCAATTCGGTGGCCAGGTGTTGCGGCGTGGCGTTGCCGGGGGAGCCGAAGGTCAGCCCCTTGGGCTCGCGCTTGGCCTGGGCGACGAGTTCGCCCAGGGTCTTGGCAGGCAGGTCCGCATTGACCGCCACCATGTAGGGCGAACGCGCAATCGGGCAGACCGGCGCCAGTTGCTTGAGCACGTCCTCGGGCGGCTTGGCGTAGTAGCGCACCGACGGCACCAGGCCGGCAAACAGCAGCACGCTGCCATCCTTGGCGCCGTTGGCGGTGTAGTCGGCGCCCAGCATGCCGCTGGCGCCGGGTTTGTTCTCAACCACCACCGGGCGGTCCAGCGCGCCTTCCAGCGTGGCGGCGATCACTCGGCCCAGCACGTCGGTGCCGCCGCCGGGCGGGAAGGGCACGATGACGCGCAAAGGGGCTTCGCGCGCGCTGGCGGCGCCGCCGAGCGCGGCGCCCAGCGGCGTGAGCGCCAGGGCCGCCATGTTCTTCAGGATGGTTCTGCGATTCATATTGTTTGTCTCCGTATCCACTCTACGCGGGCTAGGCCGCGCTTGGCGCGCCGGCAGCCGGCAGAAAAAATCCATGCAGCGCCGCCGCCACGATGGCCGGTTCCTCCACCGGCAGCATGTGTCGCTGGCCTGGCACCACCTGCGCCTGCGCATGGGGCAGCGCTTCGGCCAGTTCCCGTGTCATGCGCGGGGTCGAGCCGACGTCCAGTTCGCCGGTCAGCGCCAGCGCGGGACAGGCGATGTCTGGCGCGGCCTGCGCCAGGATCGGGTCGCCCTGCGCGAACACGCGGTAAGCGGCCAGGAAGCTGGCGCGGTCGTTGTCCAGCAGGCGCTGGCCGATGCTGGCCACGCGCTCGGGACGCCGGGCCTGGAACGCGGGCGTGAACCAGCGCTGCAGCGAGACCTGGGCCGCGGCTGCGGGATCCTGCGTGGCAGCTGCTTCCAGCCGCGCCAGCACGGCGCGCGTTTCGTCCGCGCTGCGGCGGAACACCGTGCTCAGCAAGGCCAGGCGCGTGACGCGTTGCGGGCGTGCGGCGGCATAGGCGCCCGCGATCAGGCCGCCCATGGAATAGCCCAGCAGATTGGCGCTTTGCCAGCCGGCGCGATCCAGTTCCGCGTCCAGCTGCGCGATGTAGTCCTGCACCGTCACTCCATCGGCGACGGCGGGGGCGCGGCCATGGCCCAGCATGTCGTAGCGCAGCACCTCGAAATGCGGCTCCAGCAGCGGCGCCAGATCGTCCCACAAGGTGTGGTCCAGGCCGACGCCATGCAGCAGCACTAGCGGTACGCCGCGGCCCGAACGGCGAAAATGCGCGCTCATTTGGCCTGCGCCTCGCGTTCCAGTTCCTGCAGGTCGGAATAGCGGTTGCCGATCCGATGATGCGGACGGCCCGAGGTCGCCGCGCCCAGGGCGATCACGATTTCGTCGGGGGCGGGCGCGTCGTTGATGGTTGTCTGCACGGTCAGATAGTGCGAGCGCAGGCCTTCGTCGAGCTTGTGCATCAGCGGCACGGTGATCACGCAGCCGGGGCCGCCGCGCATATTGGTAAAGCTCAGGTAGCTGGTGCCGCCAACCGCGCCGCGATAGGCGTTGCCGAAGCGCAGGGTGTGGATCAGCGCCGAGGCGTGTTCGACTTCGCCGGCCGTGCCCACGACCGCGGCCTTGCCATAGGCTTCAACCTGGTCGGCCGAGCCGGCCTGACGCAGGATTTCCGCGACCAGCAGCTCGCCCAGCGGCGGCGCGGCCTCCAGGATCTTGGGTCGCAGGTCTTCCTGGAACGGCTGGCCGGCCCAGGGATTGCGGATCACGGCCGCGGCGATGACCATCACCAGCGGGCGCTCGGCGGCGCGACCGCCTTCGATCAGGGTTTTTTCCACATAGCTGACTACCTTGCGCACTTGCAAAGACATAACCGCTGCTCCAGTACCTGTAGGAATGAAAGACGCGGCCATTGTTGAAGGCAAGGCGGAGTTTTGACAATCCAAATTAACTCAAGTTAATTTCGGAAAATCCGAATTTTCCGCAACCCCGAAACCATGTCCGCGCCCTTGAAGATCCAGCATCTGCGCCAGTTTCTGTTGGCGGCCGACCACGGCAGTTTCCGTCTGGCGGCCGAAGGCACATTCCGTTCGCAGGCGGCCGTGTCGGCGGCCATGCAGGATCTTGAGCAGCAGCTGGGCGCGCCGCTGTTCGAACCCGGCAAGCGCGCGCAGCTCACGCCCCTGGGTATCGCCGTGGCTCCGCTGTTCCGCGAACTGCTGTCCACCCACGACCGGGTGCTGGACGCGGCGCGTCAGTTCGGCTTGGGCAGCCAGGGACCGGTATCGCTGGCGGTGATGCCGTCGCTGGCCGACGAGTGGCTGCCGCGTTTGCTGGAGCGCTATGCGCGCAGCCACCCCGCGATCCGCATCCGCGCCGTCGACGAGTCCTCGCAGGATGTGCACCGGCTGGTGCTGAGCGGTGAGGTGCAGGTAGGGGTGGCGGGGCAGGTGCCGCGCACCGCGGAGGTGGCATTCGCGCCGGTGGCGCGCGACGCGTTCGGCCTGGTGTGCCGCAAGAGCCATCCGCTGGCGCGGCGGCGCGGCCCCGTGCCCTGGTCGGCGTTGGCGGGCGAGCGCCTGATAGGCAATGCCACCTTCGACACGCTGAAGAACCGGCAACTGGGCAGCGCCATCGAGGACCCGTTCATGGTGGTGTCGAACCGCGCGTCGCTCCTGGCCAGCGTGGTCAGCGGGCTGGGCGTGACGGTGCTGCCGGTGCTGGCGCGGCCGGCGGCCGCGACCGGACTGGCCTTCGTGCCGCTGGCCGAACCCACGGTCGAGCGCATCGTCGGCGTGCTGACCCGCAAGGAAGAAACGCTGCTGCCGTCTGTGGCGGCCATGCATGCGCTGGCCCTGCGTTCCCTGGCCCAGTTCACACGCCGCAAGGGCGCGATCCTGGTGTAACGGGCCGGGCGTGCTGCGGCGCTAGACGCCGCAGGCGTAGATCATGAACTGGCGGAAGGCTTCGGCGGGCTTGGCCAGCCGCGCTTGCGGATGCCACAGCAGCCCGGCCTCCATGGGCGGGACGGCATCGGTAATGGGTACGGCCTCGATCTTGCGGCCCTCCAGCGACCACGGCCGGTAAACCATGTCCGACAGCATGGTGACGCCAAAGCCATGCGCGACCAGCCCGCGCAGCGCCTCCATCGAGCGCGTGCGGAAGGCGATGTCGGGCTGCAGGCCGTGGGCGCGCCAGTAGGCCAGCGCGGAGCGTTCGCCTTCGTCCATTTCCAACAGGATGTAGGGATAGCCGGCAATGTCGGCCAGCGACGGCGCCGATGCCTGCGCCAGCGGATGGCCGGACGCGGTCCATAGCTGCCGCCGCGAGCGCACCAGCACCTGGTGGCCGAAGCGCTCGCGCCGTTCCACGTTGGACAGCAGCGCCACGCCCAGCTCGACCTCGCCGCGGGTTACGGCGGCTTCGATCTCGGGCCGGTCGAGGTCTACCAGGTCCAGCTCCACGTCGGGATAGCGCCGCCGGAAGCGCGCCAGCAGGTCGGGCAGGAAGTAGCCCAGCACCGTGTAGGACGCGGCGATCCTCACTGCGCCGCGCAGCGCATAGCGCTGGAAGCCGGGCTCGCGCAGGGCGTCGTCCAGCGAGTCGAGCACTTCACGCGCCCGCTGGTGGAAGTTATGCCCTTCGGGCGTCAGGGTGACGCCATGCGGATGGCGGTCGAACAGCCGCACGCCCAGTTGCGCCTCCAGCGCCAGGACGGCGTTGGTGACCGCGGATTGGGAGACATGCTCGTCGGCGGCGGCCATGGAAAACCGGCCGGTCCGGGCGGCAGCCGCGAAGTAGCGCAGTTGGCGCAGGGTGACATCGTTAGCCATCTGTTTAGCGCATACCTGATACCTGAATATATGAATATACGATAACCAGCCTGCTTCCTACACTGCGGCAAAACACCAAGAACCGGAACGCAGGAGACTAGCGTGGACACCCCCCTTTCCGCAGGCGCGGCCGATACCCATGGCCTGACGCTGGACGACAAGTACACCCGCAGCCACGGGCGCATCTATCTGAGTGGCACCCAGGCCCTGGTGCGGCTGCCGCTGTTACAAAAGCAGCGCGACCTGCAGGCCGGCCTGAACACCGGCGGCTACATCTCTGGCTACCGCGGCTCGCCGCTGGGCGGGCTGGACCAGGCCCTGTGGAAGGCCAAGCGCCACCTGCAGGCCAACGACGTGGTGTTCCAGCCCGGCGTGAACGAAGACCTGGCCGCCACGGCGGTATGGGGCTCGCAGCAGCTGAACCTGTTTCCGGGGGCGGCGCGCGACGGCGTATTCGGCATGTGGTACGGCAAGGGGCCGGGCGTGGACCGGTCGGTGGACGTACTCAAGCATGCCAATTCCGCCGGCAGTTCGGCGCATGGCGGCGTGCTGATGCTGGCGGGCGACGACCATGCCGCCAAGTCCTCGTCGGTGGCGCACCAGTCCGAGCACGTGCTGATCGCCAGCGGCATACCAGTGCTGTATCCGTCCAACGTGCAGGAGTACCTGGACTACGGCCTGCATGGCTGGGCCATGAGCCGCTACACCGGCCTGTGGGTGGCGATGAAATGCGTGACCGACGTGGTCGAGTCCAGCGCTTCGGTGGAAGTGGATCCGGACCGGGTGCAGGTGGTGCTGCCCGAAGACGTCTTGCCCGAAGGCGGCCTGAACATCCGCTGGCCCGACACGCCGCTGGCGCAGGAGGCGCGGCTGCTGGACCACAAGTGGTATGCGGCGCTGGCCTATGTGCGCGCCAACAAGCTGAACCGCGTGGTGCTGGATTCCCCGCAAGCGCATTTCGGCATCATGACCGCGGGCAAGGCGTATCTGGACGTGCGCCAGGCGCTCAACGACCTGGGCCTGGACGAGGCGGCCTGTAGCGAGGCCGGCATACGCGTGCTGAAGGTGGGCTGCATCTGGCCGCTGGACGCGCAGGATGCGCGCGAGTTCGCCACCGGCCTGAAAGAGATCCTGGTGGTGGAGGAAAAGCGCCAGATCCTGGAATACGCGCTGAAGGAAGAACTCTACAACTGGCGCGACGATGTACGGCCACGCGTCTACGGCAAGTTCGACGAACGCGACAACGGCGGCGGCGAATGGTCCACGCCGCGCGGCGGCTGGCTGCTGCCCGCGCGTCACGAGCTGTCGCCCGCGCTGATCGCCCGCGCCATCGCCGCGCGGCTGGAAAAGGCCGACCTGTCGGATGCGCTGAGAGCGCGCATCGCGGCGCGGCTGGCTGTCATCGACGCCAAGGAGCGCGAGGCTTCCCGTCCCACGCTGGTGGAAGAGCGCAAACCCTGGTTCTGTTCCGGCTGTCCGCACAACACCTCCACCCGCGTGCCCGAAGGCTCGCGCGCCGTGGCCGGCATAGGTTGCCATTACATGGCGATGTGGATGGACCGCAAGACCGACACCTTCAGCCAGATGGGCGGCGAGGGCGTCGCCTGGCTGGGGCAGAAGGATTTCACCGCTGAGCGTCACATCTTCGCCAACCTGGGCGACGGCACCTATTTCCATTCGGGGTTGCTGGCCATACGCGCGGCAGTCGCCGCGCACGCCAGCATCACCTACAAGATTCTCTACAACGACGCCGTCGCGATGACGGGCGGGCAGCCGGTGGATGGCGTGCTCACGGTGCCGCAGATCGCCGCCCAGATGCAGGCCGAAGGCGTGGTCAAGACCGTGGTGGTGACCGACGAGCCGGAAAAGTACGCCGGCGCTACCGCGTTGCCGCAGGGCGTGGAGGTGCACCACCGCAAGGCGCTCGACGACGTGCAGCGCGCCTTGCGCGACATCGCTGGCACGACGGTGCTGATCTACGACCAGACCTGCGCCACCGAGAAGCGCCGCCGCCGCAAGCGCGGCGAGTATCCCGATCCGCCGCGCCGCGCCTTCATCAACGAGTCGGTCTGCGAAGGTTGCGGCGACTGCTCGGTGCAATCCAATTGCCTGTCGGTCGAGCCGCTGGATACGCCGCTGGGCACGAAACGCCGCATCAACCAGTCGTCCTGCAACAAGGACTTTTCCTGCGTGGAGGGCTTTTGCCCCAGCTTCGTCACGGCGGAAGGCGCGACGCTGCGCAAGCCGGGCACGGGCAGGGATCTCCCCGCGTTGGCCGAACCGCCGCAGCCCGACCTGGCAGGGATCCGTCCGCTTGGGGCCTACCGCGTGGTGATCGCGGGCGTGGGCGGAACCGGCGTCGTGACCATAGGCGCGCTGCTGGGCGCGGCCGCGCATCTTGAAGGCAAGGGCGTGACCGTGCTGGACATGGCCGGGCTGGCGCAGAAAGGCGGCGCCGTGCTCAGCCACGTGCAGCTGGCCAATCGCCCCGCGGACCTGCATGCCACGCGCGTGGCGCTGGGCGAGGCCGACCTGGTCATCGGCTGTGACGCGCTGGTGTCGGCGTCGCCCGAAGTGCTGTCGCGCCTGCGCCCGGACCATGGCCGCGCCGTCGTGAATAGCAGCGCCGCGCCGACGGCAGCCTTCCTGTCGCAGCCGAGCTGGCGCTTCCCCGGCGCGCAAGCCGAAGCCGCGCTGGCGCGCAGCACGGGCGGCAACTGCGATTTCATCGACGCCGGCCCGCTGGCCGAGGCCCTGCTCGGCGACACCATCTACGCCAATCCGCTGCTGCTGGGCTATGCCTGGCAGCAGGGCGGCCTGCCGCTGGCGCTGGACAGCCTGCGGCGCGCCATCGAGCTGAACGGCGTCTCGGTCGAAAAGAACCTGGCCGCCTTTGAACTGGGCCGGCAAGCCGCGCATCATGGCGCCGCCGCGCTCAAGCCGGCGCCGCGGGCGCAGGTGATGGCCTTGCCGGAGTCCCTGGACGGCCAGATCCAGCGGCTGGCGCAACACGTACGCGCCTATCAGGACGAGGCCTACGCCGCGCGCTTCCAGGATGCGGTGGCAGCGGTGCGGGCGCGCGAAGCCGCGCTGGCGGATCCGCAGCGTTTCGAGGTCACGCAGGCGGTCGCGCGAAACCTCGCCAAACTCATGACTTACAAGGACGAGTACGAGGTGGCGCGCCTGTACGTGGATCCGGCCTTCAAGGCCCGGCTGCGCGAGCAGTTCGAAGGAGAACCCGGCCGCGACTACCGGCTGCGCTATCACTTGGCGCCACCCGCGCTGGCGCGCCGCGACGCGCGCGGACGCGTGCAGAAGCGCGCCTACGGTTCGTGGATGGGACTGGCGTTTCGCGCGCTGGCGCCCATGAAGCGGTGGCGCGGCACCTGGCTGGACGTGTTCGGCAAGACCGCCGAACGCCGCATGGAGCGACAACTGGCGGCCGACTACCTGGCGCTGGCCGAGGAGTTCTCCCGCACGCTGGACGCGGCCAATCGCGCCACGGCGCTGGAACTGGCCGCGCTGCCTGACACGATCCGCGGCTATGGCCATGTCAAGGAGCAGAACGTCGAACGGGCGCGCGCGCGGGAAGCCGGGCTGTGGGAGCAATACCGCGCGCCGGCGCGGGAAACGCTGGCGGCTTGAGGGGCTCGTGGCGTCAAGCCATCTGTTCGAGCAGCACGCAGTTGCGGCCGGTCAGCTTGGCCTTATATAGCAATTCGTCGGCGCGACGCGACAGGTTTTCCAGCGCTGCCGTATCGCTGCCGCGGGCGTGGGCCACGCCGAAACTGGCGGTCATGCTGAAGCTGGCGCCTGCGCCGGCACTGAGCCGCGTTTGCGCGATGCTCAGCCGCATGCGTTCCGCGATGTCCCGGACGCGGTCGGGGTTGCGGCTGCGGCACAGCACCGCGAACTCTTCGCCGCCCACGCGCGCGACCACGTCGGATTCGCGGAAGGTCTTGCGGCACAGATCGGCCACGGTCTTCAGCGCTTCGTCGCCTGTAGCGTGGCCGTGCGTGTCATTGATGGACTTGAAGTGGTCGATGTCGAACAGGATGAAGCCCAGACCGCTCTGCGGATCGTTGCGGATATCGTCCAGCGAAGCTTCCAGGCGCTTTTCGAAGGCGCGGCGGTTCAGCAGGCCGGTCAGGAAATCCGTTTCGGCCATGATGGCGAGGTCTTGAATCAGGCGGTCGCGTTCGAGTTCCAGCTTACGGACGGCGGTGGCGTTGTCGTTGAGCACGTTCAGCGCCTTGAACATGCCGTTGACTTCGCCCCGGTACTGGTCGGCGGGAATGGGCGGCACATCGCCGCCTTTCGCGATCGCGCCGATGATGTTCGTGGCGCGGACGAAAGGCCGGATGACGCGCTTGCGGAACATGGTCAGGCCGATTATCAACGCGGCCGTGAGCATCGCCGCGGCCGCCAGGGTGGTCAGCAGCACGCGGATCGCGGCCTGGCGGTTTTCTCCGATGCGCCGTTCCACTTCGTTGAGCATCAGGTCGCGAAACCGGACGATGGACTTCATGCGCGGCACATAGTTCGCGCCGAGTTCGTACATCGACACCAATGACTCCTCGGGCGCCCGTTCGGCAATGGCGCGCACGCTGTCGAGGTAGCTCATGCCATCGCCGAAGTACTGCTGCTGCAGCTCGCGGTAGGCGAGGGAGGATGCGTATCGCGGCATGCTGGCGATGTTGGCGTCGATCAGGGCGCGCAGTTCGTCGATGCGGCCGATCACGCGTTCTATCCTCAGCTGATCGCTGGCGGTCAGCGTGCGGCGCTTGCTGAGGGCCGGCGCGAACGTGGAGCCGACCAGTCCCGCCTGTTCGCGCAGTTCGCCGGCCAGCAGCGCCAGGGACAGCAGGTCGAAGTCTTCGCCCTGGTTCCGGGCGACCAGGCCGATGCCGTCGGACATCGCGGCGCGCAGTTCGGGAACCACCGCCACCATGTCGCCGACCACTGTCCACAGGTTGTGGCCGGACGTGTTGGCGCGGGGCGCGGCGATGGCCGCGTCGGCGCTGGCGCGGGCGTTCAACAGGGACTCGCGGATGCGCTGGATGTTGGTGAATTCGCGGGCGCCGTTGGGATTGAGAGGTGCGCGGTAGAGCGCAAGCAGGTCGGCGACTTGCGCATTGGTGCGCTGGCGGGCTTCGGCCAGCGCGCGCAGGATGTTTTCGGGGACCGGCAGGTCGGAGCCCAGCGCCGAGTTCATTGGGCCGCGTTCGGCGGATACCGCTTCCATCGTCATCAGGGTCGTGCGGACCACGATGAAGCCCCGCATGGCGTCGTCGGTGGCGGCCAGCGACCGCCAGTTCTGCTGCACCACGATCACGGTCAGCATGGAAACCGGCAGCGCTACGCCGGCTGCCAGTGTCAGGAAATACCTTTCAAGGGATTTGAGAGCAAAGACATTGCGGAACATGCGTAAACATCGGCTCGGAACAATGACTGGTGGCCGGAGGTTACTTGAAATGGGCCGCCCAATGCATGGTTTTCCCGCCACAGTCCGACGGAACGAAGTTTGTATCGCTTTAAGTCGTAAAGTCTCATTTGCCAGCGCATTGCATCACTCTATTGCGAGCGCTTTCAGGGCTTCTTCCAACATGCGCGGCGGGCCCATCATGGCCGTGAGACGGGCAGCTTTTCCAGCGCGTCCTTGAAGTCGGGATACTCCTTCAGGAAATCCAGGCTGCGCCCGAACCGCTTCAGGAGTTGGTCGTCCACCGTCAGATTGAGCACGGTCGCGCCATCCCACAGCCTGGGGCGTTTTTTTACATGGATCAGCACCTTCTCCGTGAACTCGCGGTAGGAGTCGTGCGGCTCGCATTGGTCGTAGTCCGTGGCGACGCGTTGCGCCAGTCCGGCCTCCAGGCCGACCTGGCGCGCCTTCTCCTGCAGCCACGAGGCGGGCAGCGTCTGCAGGCTGCCGTCCCGGTAGCCGCCGCCGACGTCCGAATGGGCGCCGATGAACCAGCGCTGCTCGACCGGATGGTCGGCTGGACGAGGCTCGGAGTCAGCCAGCCGGGTCCACAGGGTAGGCGCATACGGTTCGCGGAATTCGTTGGTGGCGATGGCGTGATAGGCGTGATGGACGTGGTTGCTGAGTTCGGTGTCGTGGAAGTTGTAGAACCTGGAGAAACCCGGAAAAGGGATGCCGCCTACCGGTATGCCCAGGCTGCCGACCGTGTCCCAGACGCCGACGAAATGCACGTCGGTCTCGCGCGAGAAATTCACGCGGAAGGTCGCGGCTTCCAGCGAGGAAGGGATGCAGTCGTCGCGGTAGAGCGCATAGGCTTGCTCCACGTTGTTGTCGGAGGGATCGTTCAGCAGGCCGCATTTGCGCACCATGCCGGCCAGGCTGCGGGCGGAGTAGGCGCCACGGCTGAACCCGAACAGGAAGATGCGGTCGCGCGGTTGGTAGCGCTGGCAAAGCCAGCGGTAGCCCGTGCGGATATTGGCCGACAGCCCCGCCCCAAAGGCGCCGCCGGCGAACTTGTCGATGGCCGCCCACAGGCCCTGGCCCTGCGTGCCTACGCCTTCGATGTAGAACGTCTCTTGCGTGGAGGTCTCGGGCGCCGCCTTGTAGAGTTCGTAGACGTTGGTGCGGTCATTGGGTTCGTTCCAGGTCCCGTCGAAGAATACGGCCAGATTCTTCACCATGATCGTTCTCCACAGATTGAGTCTTGCAATGAATCTGTTTGCTGGCATGGTCCGCGTCGTGCGCGACGGTAAGCTAGCACGGCGTTCGGACGCCGCCGGGTGCATGGTTTCCCTGCTGCATGGACGTACACCGCTTTTTTGACTAGCTAATTGGTCGCAATCCAGCGCATTGTCTGGGTTCGCACGGCGGCGCGGGCGCAGGAGGAAAACTTCACTACATCAAAAGTAGCAATCCTCCAGGCAAGCGCGGGGAGGCCCGCACGCGTTGGCGGCCGCGCCGGGCATGGAGTATGTTGCGGGGCAGGGCGGCCGCGGGCCGCGCATCAATCGAGTAGATGTACATGGGACGTTTAGCCATATTGGGCGCCTTGCACGAAGAGATCGCCGACCTGCTGGCGGCGATGGATCCGGGCGCCGCCATTCACCGCATTGCCATGCGCGACTTCCACGTCGGCACCTTGTGGGGCACGCCTTGCGTGATTGCGTTGAGCCGGATTGGCAAGGTGGCCGCGGCTGCGACGGCATCCATTGTGATCCAGGAATTCAAGGCGTCGCGGGTGGTCTTCACCGGACTGGCGGGCGGCTTGCATGAGGATGTGGCGGTGGGCGATGTGGTCGTGGCCAGTGCGTTGATGCAGCACGACATGGACGCGCGCCCGCTGTTTGGACAGCATGAGATTCCCCTGTTGGGGCGCGAACGCTTCGATGCGGATCCGGTCCTGAGCGAACGGCTGCTGGAAAGCGCGGGACAGTTCGTGCGCCAGGGCGGCTTGCCGGTGGGGCCAGGCGGACAGCCGCCGCGGGTGCACCACGGGCTCATCGCCACCGGCGACGTCTTCGTCAACAGCAACGACTATGCGCGCCAGCTACGCCAGCGCCTGCCCGATGCGCTCTGCCTGGAAATGGAAGGCGGGGCGATGGCGCAGGTCTGCTACGAATTCGGCGTGCCCTTCGCTGTGCTGAGGGTGATTTCGGATCAGGCCGATCATGCCGCGAAGGCGGACTTCACTGACTTCCTGGTGAACCTGGCGCGGGTCTACACCGCCGGCATCCTGGCGCCCCTGCTGAAGTCGGGCGCGCTGCGGGAAGCCTGAGGCCGGCGCTGGTCAGCGGCCGGTGTCGGGGTAGTTGGGGCCGGCGTCGTGGAAGCCGCCCTGGCTGTAGGGATTGACCGCGCCGGGATGGGGCGGGCCGCCATTGCCCTGCGCGCAACCGGCCAGGACCAGGGCCGTGGCCATGAGAGTAAGCAAGCGGATCAGGGCGGATTTCATGGTGGTCTCCTGCGCGTACCGCTGCTGCGGGGCGCTGCTGGTCTGTCTTCGTTATTTTACGCTTTGACGGCAGCGCCAGTCCTGATCTTGCGTTTGGTCTGCGGCGCCGCGCAGCGCTGCTGATAGGCCTGCACCGCTCGGGAATTCGCGGCCTGGAAGTAGGGGTGCGGATGACCGGCCTCGCGCAGCGCGTCGTACATGCGCCCGCCCCACACGCATTGGGCCTCGGCTTGTTTCCAAAGCCCAGTGGCCAGGCCTTTTTGGCCGTGGCGCCACAGCGCCAGGCCGTAATCGGCCACGATTTCCTCGTCGCGCGGAATCTCGCGGTAGGGCTGCTTCAGCAGGTCCAGCCCGCCGTCGACCTCGCCCCTCAGGACGAGGATCCAGCCCAGCGTTCCCAGGTTGTAGGGAAGGGCGCCGGCCGTGGCTATCGATTTGTGCGCTTGCGCCTCGGCTTGCGCCAGGTAGTCGGGAAAATCCGCCAGATAGTAGGCGATGCTGTTGGCCCAGTCGGGATCGTCCCGCAGGGGGACGTCGGCTTGGCGCCGCTGCAATTCCAGCGCGTCTTCCAGCGCCAGGGCGGGCAGGCCCAGCAGGCGTTCCAGCTTGAATCTTGCGCGCAGCACGTCATGATCCACGGGCTCGGATCCTGAGCGGGCGCGTTCCAGCCATAGGCGCGCCAGGTCGGCGCGGCCGGCCATCAGCAGCAGGTTGGCCATGTCCAGCTGTTGCTGCGGCTCTGCGCCGCAGGCGGCGGTATCCACCAGTTGCAGCGCGCCCTCGGCATCGCCCTGGCTGAACTTGCGGTTGATGGCGTCCAGCTCGTCGAAGCAGCGGCGGTTCTCTGCCGCATTGGCCTCGACCGAGATCGAAAGGGAGGCCGCCGGCCGGGCGTGGCTGAAGTAGGCGGTATTGCCCTGCGCGGTGCTGTACCCAAGGTCTACCCATTGCTCACCCCAGCGCACATGCATGGTGGTGATGTAAGGCCACCCCCCCAGCGGACCATTATCCCCGCCGCTCTGCAGCTGGAAAACACTGCCCCAGGCGCCGCTCCCTATGCGCCGGATCAAGGTGAAGTCTTCGGCGGAATGCGCCTCGCGGGTCCAGATCCAGGCGCTGCGGCCCAGCGCGTCGGTGACGCCGTGCACGATGCCGTCGTGGTCGGGCGTACCCTCGATGGCCTTGTCCGCGCCTGTCAGGAACAGGCGGTATGGCGTATTGGGAGCGATGCCGCCGCCGCGGCTGTTGTCCAGCCTCAGGATCAGGTAGCGGCCATGTTCACCCTTGCCGTACTGCGGCATGCCTTGGGGCGGCGTCGCGGGCGTGTTGCGGGTGGCGGCTTTCCGGGAGGACGAGCCGGCGGAGGCATATGCCGGCAAAGCCGCCTGGGCAAGCGCGAGCGCGCCGGACAACAGCAACGGGTACAGCCTGGATTGCGGAAGCGTCATGGGTGCTGCTTGAGGTCTGAGCGGTGGAGCCTGAGAGACAGGCGGCATTCTCTCAGAGAACGCGGCGCGCCGCTGCCTGGCGAGCAATCGCACCGGGCGGTGCGTATCGGATGCAGCGGGATTCCTCCTGTGGCATTCTTGCGCCCGCACCCCGCCGCCGCACGCGGCGCATTCCCGTTCCATGATGCCGAAATTCTTCCTGCGGTTCTGTGATTTCCTGCTGCTCTCTGCTGCGGCGGCGCTGTTCGGCGCTTGCCTGACTTCAGTGCTGAAGACCGATGCCTACGGCTGGATGATTCCGGATGCGCCGTTCATGTACGGGCCGTTCGACTTCTACGTCGATGCCGCCTTGGCGGGGCTGGCCGGCCTGCTGGCGCTGGCGCTGGCCGAGCGCGCGGCGCGGGTGCGCCGTTCGGCCGCATGGCGGGCCGCGGCGACGCTGGCCGCCGCGCTGGTTGCGCTCTATCTGGCGCCGCCCGAGGCCACGATGGAATTGTTCGTGGCGCAGTGGCGCATGGTGCTGCCTATTGCGTTCACCGTGCTGGCGCTGCGCCTGGGATTGAGGCGCCTGCTTGCGCGGTCCGGGGTCTAGCCCTGCTCCAGCCGGTAGAACTGCTGGCTTGCGATCAGCGTGGCGCCGCAGGATGTCTTCATGCCTTCCAGCGCGGTGCGTCGGTCCGAACTGACGGCGGCCGCGCCTTCGACGATGGTATGCGTGCCGCTGCACTTGGGGCAGGTGACGCGGTCGCCAAGCCGGGCCATGGGCTGGCCGAAGATCATTACTGTTTCGTCGCCCGTGACGACCACTCCGCCATGCGAGGTGCGGTCGCCCTTGCGTATCACCGATAGCTGCGCCATGGCTGCCTGTTGCCCTGTCAGTTTGGTTATGTGTGCTTACAGATAGGTGCCGTCCGGCGCCTGCCGCGGCGTGCCGGTGACGAAGCTGCCGTCGGGCGCCATGCGCACCGGACCGTCGCCGCCCAGATAGCGGCCGTCAGGCGCGCGCTGCGGCTTGCCGGCAACGTAAGTGCCATCCGGCGCGCGGGTGATGGGTCCGCCGTCGCCGACGTAGGTGCCGTCGGGGCAACGGCGCGGCTTGCCAATGATGAAGCGGCCGTCGGGCATCATGTGGAATGACTTGTTCATCGCGCATCCTTGTCCTGGGGAACCCGCATGATATCCAGGGTCCGTGATGCGTTTTGTAATAGGACGTGTCATCTTCAAACGCGCCGTCGTTACAGATATGGGAGGATCGGTCCTCTTGTCGCTGCCCGCCGCTGGCCCGGCGGCCGCGATCCTGCCATCCGACCAGATCTATATGAGCGATATCGACACATTGCTGCAGCCCATTGCGGGCGAGGCGCCCTGCGGCGTCGACATGGTGTTTTCAGCCGAATTTGACGCCATCCGCGAAGCCCGCCGCCACGATGATCCGAACCTGGACCAGGGCGACTGGGTTATCGACATCAAGGAGGCCGACTGGCCGGAAGTCATCCGCATTTGCACCACGGTGCTGCGCGAACAGAGCAAGGACGTGCGCGTGGCCGCCTGGCTGGCCGAGGCCTGGGCCAAGACGCGCGGCTTCGCCGGCCTGCGCGACGGCTATCTGCTGGTGGACGGCCTGTGCCGCCACTACTGGGACGGCCTGCACCCCGTGCCGGACGAGGGCGACGTGCAGCAGCGCGTGGGCAACCTGGCCTGGCTGCTGGCACGCTCGCAACAGCTGATCCGCGAGCTGCCGCTGACCCAGTCGGAGGGCGGGCGCTATGGCGCGGCGCTGTGGGACAGCGCCTCGCAACTGGCCAACGCGGCCAAGCGCGCGCCGCAGAACGCGGCCGAGATCACGCGCGGCAAGCTCACGCTGGACCAGTTCGACGCGGCGCGGCGCGACACGCCGCCCGCTTTCTATTCCGAACTGGAAGGCAATCTGCAAAGCTGCTTCGCGGCGCTGGATACGCTGGAACAGACCCTGGCGCAACGCCTGGGCGACGAGGGCCCGGCCTTCTCGCCGGTGCGTGACGCGCTGCGCGACGTGACCGAGCTGACCCGCCGCTTCGCCCGCGACGCCGGGCTGCTGGTGCGCGCGGATACCGCGGCGCCGGCCGCTCCCACCGCTGCGCCCGCAGCTGCCCGGATGGAGCCGACCTTGTCCGCTGCCGACCCTGTTTCCGCCGCGCCCGCAGCCGCGCGCGGCCCGCTGCAAACGCGCGAGCAGGCGCTGGCGCAGCTGCGGGAAGTGGCGGAGTTCTTCCGCCGCACCGAGCCTCACAGCCCCGTGGCCTATCTGGCCGACAAGGCCGCCAGCTGGGGCGAGATGTCGCTGCACCTGTGGCTGCGCACCGTCCTCAAGAACGGCGATGCGCTGTCCGGCCTGGAAGAGCTGCTGGGCGTGCCCAAGCCGCCGGACCACAACGGCTGAACGCAAAGTCACTGTTTGCACAAGCCGGCCCGCGCGGGCCGGCCAAGCGCCAGGCGCCTAGCGGCTGGCGCGGAACTCGATGCGGCGGTTCTTGGCGCGGCCTTCGGCCGTGGCGTTGGTGGCGACCGGCTGGTCAGGCCCCGCGCCCAGCGTCTCAAAGCGCGCGGGCGGCAGGCCCTTGTCCACCAGGTAGGTTTTGACGGCATCGGCGCGCGCCTGGCTCAGCGCCAGGTTGGTGCTGCGGCTGCCGGAGCTGTCGGTGTGGCCGATGATCTGCACCTTGTCGCTATGCAGCTTGGGCACCACGTCCGCCACCTTGTCCAGCAGCTCGCGGCCGCGCGGGGTGAGCGTGGCGCTGCCGGTCTCGAATTCCACCACACGGTTGGTCAGTACCTGGTCCAGCAAGCCCTGTTCGTCCTTGCTGGCGGATACGCGCAGGCCGTTGACGATCTTGTAGGTGGGATTGAGCGAGGTCGCGAAGGCGCTGGCTATCTGCTGGCGCGAGGCTTCATTCTGCACCTCGCCGCGCAGGCGGATCTGGGTGCCGTCGATCTCCAGCTGGCCGCGGTTGATCTGTTTCAATGGCTGGCCGATGAGCTTGCCGACGTGCTCCGACCAGTTCGGCGGCGCGACCACGCCGCCCACATCGATCTGGTCGATCACGTTGCCCACGCCATACACCTGCTGCAGCCGGGCCAGCACATCGGCCTTGGCGGCTTCGTCCGGCACGGCGCCGCTGGCCACGACCTGGCCGGGCTGGGGGATGACGTTGGCGGGCACCACCGTGGCCGCGTCCTGGGCTGCGGCCGTGCAGGCATACAGCGCCGCCATGAGCATGAAGGAAAGGCGCATGGTCAGGCTCCGGTAAAGACTTCAAGAAAGGTGTCGAGCGCCAGGCGCAAGGACAGGCGCGGCTGGTCCAGGTAGCTGGACAGCTTGGCCAGGCCGTGGCTGGCCGATACGTGGTTGCGGACCCAGGGCGCGTCCTCCAGCACGATGTGCTGTTCGGCATACGCCTGCGGCGTGGACAGCAGGCTGGCCAGCGTCTGCGGCGAGGCGCCGCGGAAATCCACGGCCAGCCGGTGCTTGCCGGCGATGCGGCCGATGAAGAGGGTGATCTCGAAGTCCGCGCGCGACAGGAAGGGCGAGATCAGCGTCATCCAGTAGGCGGCCACCAGGTTGATGTAGAGCGGGTCGTCCGGCAGCGGCAGCGACAATCCCTTGTCCAGCTGCGAAGAGCCGCTGGACATCACCGGCTCGAGCAGGATGCCCAGCGCCAGGATGATGTCGTGCACGCGCGCGGCGTGTCCGTTGCCGCGCAGCATCGCCTCCAGCCGCTCCACGGTCTGCAGGTCGACGAAGGCGTCGAAGCCGTCGTCGGCCGCTGTGCGGATTTCACCTTCCAGTTCGTTGAGCGTTTGCAGCGCCGAGGCGGGATCGCCGTCCTGCATCAGCAGGGCGGCGGCGCCGCTCATGCGGTTCCACATGCGGCTGAAGGCAATGGGGCTGCGGGCAATGAAGGCCAACGGCTTCTGCACTTCCACCGAGGTGGCGGAAAGGAAAGGGTAGCGGCGGCCCGACAGGTCCTGGCTGGGCTGCAGATGCCCCGCGATGGCCAGTTTGCCGCGCGACCCCAGGATGGCGAACGGCATGGGCTCGGCTTCGTCGTAAAGCGCCTTCCAGTGCGGTTCCTGCGCCAGCATCTCCATGGTGCTGGCGACCCAGGCATCCAGCGTGGCCATCAGCTGCGGATGTGAAGTGTTCTTCACGAAATCACCGCGGCTGGGAATCTTGCCGAAGTAGGCCGTGCGGAACAAGGGGGACTGCGGGCTGCTCATTGCGGCGCTCCGGGTTGCGTCTGGGCGGAGGATTCGGGAGAGGCGCCGATCACGGACGAGGGCAGGCGCAGGTTGCGCAGGCCCTGGCTGCCGCCGGGCTCGCTGCCGCCGGCGCCGGGCGCCTGGGCGTTGCTGATGATGCGCAGCTTCACCGGCACCGTCACGTTGGATTTGCCCCAACTCATGTTGAAGCTGCCGTCGGCGTTGGCGGTGCGCTGGGCCGTGGAGATCAGGCGTTCCAGGCCGAAGCGGCCGGGTTCGTTGACGATCTCGACCACGCTGCCGTCGAAGGTGGTGGCGGTGATGCGCGCGCCGGGGGCGCCCTGGGCGTTGGGCCACACGAAATTGACCCACTGCGGCGGGGTATTGCGGTAGCGCAGCTGCTGGCCGTCGATCTCGATGGTGTACTCGGTCACGCCGGCCGCGGGCTTGGGCTGGATCTGGAACAGCGTCTGCGGCTGGCTGGCCGCGCCGCTGCCGGCCGCGCCTCCCGAGAGCGGCGCCACCCACTGCGCGAAATTGGCCGTGAAGGTGGGCTGCAGGCTCACGCCCATGTCGCCCCAGGTGCGTGCCGTGAGGATGTCGCCGCGGCGCACCGTCAGCGGACCCAGCGTGTCGTTGACGTACTTGGCGATGCTGCCCTGCGGGCCGAACACCTGGCCGATCTCATCGCTGCTGGCTTCGACGCTGGCGCGGCTGGCAAAGGGGTACTTCTCCGCCAGGGTCTGGTTGAACGGGCGGTAGACCTGCGCGTTCCAGACCTTGTTCAACTCGGATTCCGCCGGCTGCATGGTCACGGCGTAGGCCTGGATCAGCGGGCGCACCAGCAACGGGCGCAGGGTCTCGCGCTGCGTCGCCGACATGCCTGCCAGCATCTGCTCGTCCACCAGCTTCAACGCGTCGGCCAGTTCCGAGTCCTTGCCTTCCAGGGTCTGGCGCATCAGCGTCAGCGCGCCGGGGCCGGGATCGCCCTGGTTGTTCAGCAGGTTGAAGCGGGTGCGGATCTTGGACAGCGCGCCCATGTAGTTGCCCAGCAGCGACTGGTTGTCGCGCGTGACCACCAGGCGCGCCACGTCGGAGAATTCGCGTCCCACCGGACCCATCGGAATCGCCTCGCCGTTGGCGGCGGTGGCGGGCGCGGCGGACGGCGGCGTCTGGCGCAGGATGACGCGCTTGAACCAGCCGACCACGCCGCTCTGGGCCTGCTGCAGCCCGGCGTTGATCAGCGAAGGGTTGTCCCAGGAGGTTTGCTCATAGGTGGTATTGATGAGCTTGGCGATGGGCGAGGTCTGCGGATCGCCCAGGCGGTTCATCGCGCCCACCGATTGCTCGAAGCTGGTGAAGGGCTTGATCGTCACGCCGCGCAGGAATTTCTGCCACTCCTCGGCGTACTCGGTCTTGTACATCGTCGCCAGGCTTTTCTGGATCTGCTCCGGGCTGCCTTCCAGCGTCAGGTCGTCGCGCGCGTTCACGCCCAGCACCCAGTCGCTGGTCTGCACTTCCTTCTTGGCGGCCTCGCCGATGGCGGGCTGAATGTACTGTTCCCAGGCTTCGCGCGTGAACGTGCCGGGGATGGCGTAGCTGCCGGCGACCACGCCCGCGTCGTTCTCGCCCACGATGCGCGCCACCGTCATGGCCTGGAAGCGCGTCGCGGCGCGCGCCTTGAGCGTGGCATAGGCGCGTTCGCGCGCCGGCATGCCCTGCATCACGGCGCGCAGGCTGCCGCGGGTCTTTTCGACCAGCGCCAGATTGGTGTCGATCTGCGGCCAGCCTTCGTCCTGCGCGCGGCCGACATAGAACGAAATCAGCCGCTCGGCGCTGCGGATCAACTGGTCGCGCGGCATGGCGCCGCGGTTGGTTTCCAGCCAACCGCGCCAGAAGCGCGTGATCTGGTCTGACAGGTGCGTGGGGTCCACGTGCTGATGGTTGGCCATCATCAGGTAGGTCTTGAGCGCGTTGTAGGCGTCGTCCGCGTTGGTGGGCGAGGCGTCCTGGAACAGCGTGTCGCCATTGCCCGCGTGCGCGGCGCGGGCCTGCTGCGGCGCCGGTTGCGGCGCGTTGCCGCTGGCTGCTGCGGCGGAGGTGTCGACCTTGGCCAGGAAGTCTTCCAGGCTGGCCTTCACCGGCGTCAGCATGAACTGGCGCGCGCCGTTGTAGTACTCGGCCAGCAGCCGCTCCTTCAGCACATCGCCCTGGTACAGGCCCAGCCCCAGGGACCACGGACGGCTGGAGGAATAGCGATCCAGCTGTTCGATGCGGTCCTGCAGGATTTCCATTGCTTCGAGCCTGCTTTGCAGGTCGGTGCGCTCGCTTTGCAGGCGCACCACCTTGTCCAGGTCGGCTTGCACGTTCTGCGCCAGTTGCCGGTTGCCCAGGTAGGACCAGCTCCAGCCGCCCAGTACCAGCCCCAGCGCCAGCACCAGGCCGAAGAAGGCCAGGTAGCGCATGCGCGTCTTGGCGGGACTGGCGTGCTGGCGCACCAGTTTCTTGTCCGCGAAGATCACGCTGGAGAACAGGTCGCGCAGGAAGAAGCCATTGTTGGAGGTGACGCTGCGCGACTGCGCGCGCGCGGCGGGACGCAGTTCGAAGCGTTCGGCCAGGCGCTCGGTGGAAGTGCTTTGCGTGATGCCTTCCTGCAGCGCGCTGGTGAAGTAGAAGCCGCGGAACACCGGCTTGTACTGGAACGGATTGGTCTCGAACAGCGTGGACAGGAACGTGCGCAGCGCCGGCTTGATGCCGGCGAATTCCAGCGGGAACGTCAGCAGGCCTGGCGGCAGGTCGCGACTGTTGCGCAGGGAGATCTGCGCCGTGCCCATTTCCTTCAGGCCTTCATACAGTTCGTCGAAGCGGCTGTCGAACAGCGCCAGCACGTCGCGGTTTTCCTCGGCGCCGTAGGGCAGGGTCGCGCCCCAGACACGGTCGCGCTCGCTCTGGTCGCTGTCGGAGAAGAACTCGCTGAAGCCCGAGATCAGGTCGGCCTTGGTGAAGATGATGTAGACCGGCGCGAACACTTCCAGGCGGTCGGTCAGCTCCTGCACGCGCTGGCGCAGGTTCTTGGCCAGGTTGATCGCGAACTCCGGACCCGCGCCCGTCAGCTCGTCGATGCTGGCGGCCACGATGATGCCGTTGATGGGCGCCTTGGGACGGTGCCGCTTGAGCAGGTCCAGGAAGCCCATCCATTCGTTGCGGTCCTCTTCATGCACCGAGTAGCGTCCGGCGGTGTCCAGCAGGATGCCTTCGGTGGTGAAGAACCAGTCGCAGTTGCGCGTGCCGCCCACGCCGCGGACCGCCGCGCCGTTCTTGTCCGCAAAGGGGAACTGCAGGCCGGAATTGATCACGGCGCTGCTCTTGCCGGCCGCGGGGTTGCCGATGACGATGTACCAGGGCAGCTCGTACAGGGCCTCGTTGCCCGAGGTCTGGCCGATCTTCGAGGTCTTGATGGTGCGCACCGCCTGGATCAGCCGCGTGCGCAGCGCTTCCACGTCGTTGCGGTTGGCGGCGGCGCCCGTCTGCACCTGCTGCTCCAGCATGTCGCCCAGGTTCTTGTTGGCCTTGCGGGTACGCCGCCGGCGCCACAGATAGGCGCACAGCCACAGCAGCACGCATACGCCCAGGGCGATGCCCGCCCAGACCAGGCCGATCTCCACCGTGTCGGCGAACAGGAACAGGAAGACCACCAGGGCCAGCAGCCCGAGCGCCATGAAGGTGCGCGGATTGGCCAGCGCGCGCGAGGACCAATGTCGGCCTTCGCTGATGGCGCGGGAGGCGCCGGATAGGAGATCGGAGGGGCTGCGCATGGTTTGAGCTATGTTCTTGTGGGTCAGGCGGGGAGGGTTTCGGAAGGCGACACCAGCGCCAGCGTCCGCAGCGCCGGGTCCTGGGTCATGAGGGCGAGCACGGGCGCGCCGGCCTGGGCGCAGGCGGCGCCCGCGACGGCCACGGTCAGCAGATGCGCGGCCGCGCCGGTATGGCCGCAGCCGGAACCTACTGCCAGGCAGTCCTGGTTGGGGTCCAGCGCCGGAAACAGCGCAGCAGCCAGGCCGGCGGTCTCCAGCGGGCGGCTGCCGCGGTGGTCGGCATCGCTGATCAGCGCGGCCACGCCATCGGCGGGTTGGCCTTGTTCGGCCAGGAATTGCGTGGCCAACTCGGTCACGCGTGGCTCATGCAGCGCGCCGCGCGCGTCGGCGTCGACCGCGCGCTGTGTTTGTGCGGACAGGGTCAGGGTCAGCGCGGAGTCGCTGCGTGCGGGCTCGCCGCCAGGCGCATGGGCGCCCAGGTCCAGCAACAGGCCCGCCGCGGCTTCGCCAGGCACCTGGCCTTGGGGATTGGCGTTCGACATGAGCCGGCCGGCGGCGTCCCATTGCTCGACGCGCGTCGCATCGATGTGGGAGTCGGCGACAGCAACCAGGCGTAGCGTGGCGCTGCGCGCGGTCAGGGGTTCCTGCGCCAGCTGGCGCAGCAGTCCATCGCTGGTGAGCGCGTCTGGCGCGGCGTGCAGGCGCGGGATCATGCGGCTGGCAGGCCACGCCGCCGCCGCGAGTGCCTGGTCCACGGCATGGTCGCGCACGGCGTCGGACCAGTCGGCGGGCAGCAGCAGTTCCAGCTGCAGCAGCGGCCATGCTTCGTCATGTTGCGGTTCGCCTTGCTTCAGCACGATGGCGCGCGCTTCCAGCGCCAGCGCCTCCACCACCTCTGCCAGCAGGGCGGTTGCGCGCACGGGTTCTTCTTCGAGCGCGGCGGCCGGGGCGCGGGCCTCGCGCGCCGCGGCGCGCAGCGCATCGGTATCGAGCTGCGGCGCGCGCGCGCTGAAGACAGGAAAGCCTTGCGTGTTCTTGAAGGAAGGGTCCAGATCCGGACGCTGCTGCGCGGCCAGTGCGGCATGGATCGCGATGGCCTCGCTGCCTACGGCGGCGCTGGCAGCGCTGGCCAGCACGCGCAGACTCGCGGCCTGGGGAGCGGGTTCGGCGGTCTGGGCGGCGTCGTCCTGCGCGGGCTGCGCCGGCGCGGCGCGGGCCTCGCGGCGCGCACGCACGATGCGCGCGCCGCTCCAGGCGGCGGCGATCAACGCCAGCGGCAGCGCGAACAGATAAAGGCCGATGTCCACGCCCGTAGGCAGCGTGCGCGACTCCTGCCACCAGATGATGACGGCGAGCCAGACCACGCCGAAGACGAGGGCCAGCAACAGCCCGGTTTTGAGTATGCGGCTCATGGATGCGATATGACGCTTTCGGAGTTGATCATTGCGCGGCTCCGCCATTGCGCCGCATGACGCCGGGGCGGCGCAGCTCGGTGTGGCCGAAGTCCATCATCTTCCAGCGGCCACCCCAGGTCAGGCCGACGCGCTCGGCGGTTTCGCCGAACAGTTCGTAGCCGCGCATGGCCCAGGGATCCTTTTCGGACACGACCACCTTGCCGTCGCGCAGGAAGGCGCTGTCCGCGGCCAGGCCGAACTGGTGATAGCTCTGGTAGGCGCCGGCATTGGTCACGTGCGAGCCCATCTTGGCAAGCTCCGCCTGGCGGTCGGGGCTGCGATAGCCTTCGATCAGCACCATCTCGTAGCCGTGCTCTTCACGCATCACGCGGTACGCGGCCAGCAGGCGCTGGCGGTAATCGGCGTCCAGCAGGTTCCAGTCGCGGCTGGCGCCGCCCAGGTTGGGACGCACCAATTCCACTTCGCGCGTGGTGAACGCTTCGGGCGGCAGCGGAGGCGGCGGGACCAGTCTTTCGCCGGTCAGCAAAGCCTGGATGCGAGGGTCCGGACCCGCGGTCCGATCCTCGTAAACAAATGTGTGATTGTGTCGCATGACGAAAGCGAAAAGTGACGGAAGCAACACAACCAGCAGGCCCGCAGCGATGTGCCAGCGGTATGCCGAAAACGCGCCGCCAGCCTTTCCAAAGCCCGTGCGCAGCGCCTGCGCGGAGTCGCCCATCGCCCCTCCTGCGTGTCCCGCGCCGCGCGCCATGCCCTGGCGTATTCCCTGTGCAAGCGCGCGCGCTCCCCTTGCCGTGGCCTCCCGCAAGGACGGAAAGACAAGCAACGCGGAAACGCCGATGGCGAGCAGAAAGTAGAGAGGCAGCAGGAGAAGCAAGGAGGTCCCTCAGTTACGAAGGCGTAATCTTTTGTTCTATTCGGGATTCAGGCAAGCGCTTGGACGTTGCAAAACGCGTCTGTGACTTAGAACTCGTAACAAGAATCGATGATGCGAAAGAAGTCATCAGGTATTCTCGAACCCCTTGGTTACAGGGGTTTAGACGACCTCTGCAGACACGGGACTTCGCATGGCAGAAGACGAAAAAAGATCGCGATCACCGACCTCTGTTCCCAGCTTGCTCGCAGGACGCTCACCGTCACCGGATGAACGCGCAGCGTCGCGCATCCTCGCCGCGCTAGAGGGGCGAGTGCCGGACGCCGAAGTCAAACACCTGGCGCCCAAGCGCCGTTCCCGCTTGCCGCTGGCCTTGCTGCTGCTATTGCTGACGGGCGCTGCGGGCGCGGTGCTATATAGCGTGTTCGATACGCCGCCGCTGCCTGTGGTTGCTGAATCGACTCCTCCGGTTACGCCGCCAGCGCAGCCCGCCGCCGCGCCAGCCGCTCCAACAGCGGGTGCGCGCGTGGCCGCTGCCGATCCCGACCCGCAGCCTTCTTCCGCGGCCGTCATCGAAGACCATCCTCTCGCGCAATTGGGACTTCCCAATGCCGATGAGGACCGCGCGCCCGAGAACCCCTTGTCTGCGTTGGCCGTCACCGCCGCGCCGCCGCAGCCTCGCGCTGCGTTGCAGGCGCAGGCCGCTGCGCCCAAGGCAGCCGGGCCCACGGTGCCGCGCGCGATCACTTCGCAAGGCTCGCCCAAAGCGTCGCCCCAGGCCGCGCCGCAGCGCGCCAAGACGCCGCGCAACGATTCCGACGCGGCATTGCTGGCCGCACTGATGTCCTATGGCCTGCCGCCGGCGTCGCCGCCCGGTACCAAGGTCTACAAGAACGACGGCGTCTTCGTCCGCGAACTGCCGGGCTCGCCCCTGGCGGCCCGGTTGGAGCAATGCCGCAAGCTGGGCTTCCTGGAAAGCGAGCAATGCCGCTTGCGGGTGTGTTCGGGCTATTGGGGCACGGCGCCCGAATGCCCCAATCCGCAAGCCCAGGTCGAACCCTGAGTCTTCAGAGAAGGTTTTTTTCCGCAATGGATCCGACTGCAACGCCTGGCCTGTTCAGTTCCGACGCCCGCCTCTACAGCCTGGAAGGCGAGGGCGCGCTCGCCTCGCTGCAGGTCGAGGGCTGGATCGCGCGCGAAGCCTTGTCGGGCGTTTCGCAGACGCGCGTGGTCGCGCTGTCCGACGACGCCGGCCTGGAATTGCGCGACATGATCGGCCGCCCCGTGACACTGTGGACCACGCGCGCCGACGGCAGCCGCGCGAGCCGCAGCGGCCTGGTGCGCGAAGCCGAGCTGCTGTCGGGCGACGCGGGTCTGGCTCGCTACCGCCTGACGGTCGCGCCCTGGCTGTGGCTGGCCACGCAGCAGCGCAACAGCCGCGTGTTCGAAGCGCGTTCCGTGCTGGACATCGTCAGCCATGTGTTGGGCGGCTACGAAGGCTATGTGCATCGCGTGGCTCCCGATGCGGCCGAAGCGCAGGCCGGCGTGGCGCCGCGCCCCTACACCACGCAGTACCGCGAGACCGACTATGACTTCATCAGCCGCCTGCTGGCCGAAGCAGGCCTGGGCTGGACGACGGTCGAAGATCCGGAGGTTCCCGCGCGCCACGTCGCGCTGATCTTCGCCGACAGCCGCGGCCTGGCCGAGGATGCCGAGTCGGCAGGCGGCGGCGTGCGCTTTCACCGCGCCGGCGCGACCGAGTCGCGCGACACCGTGCAGGCCATGTCGCGCCAGTGGCGGCGCGGTCCTGACCGCGTCACCGTCCTGGGCTGGCACGGCGGCGGCAAGCGCGCCGTGGCGGCAGAGGCGCTGGCGCGTCCGGCAGACAGCACTGACGACGCGGGCCTGGAATGGTACGAGGTGGCAGGCCACGGCAGCTTTGCTGATGAGGCCGAGGCGCGGCGCCAGGCCACGCTCGCGATGGAAGCCGTACAAGCCGGCGCTGAGACTTTTGTCGGCCAGGGCGGGGTGCGTACCTTCCGTTCCGGCACGCGTTTCACGCTGCAGAACATGTCTCCACTGGGGCCTGCCGACGAAGAAGGCTTCGAGCCCGCCTTTGCGCTGGACCGGGTCGAGCACGTCGGCATCAACAACCTGCCGCCAGAAACCCGAGCCTCGCTGTCGCAGCGCTTGGGTGGGCTGGACGCACATTTGGCCTTGGATACCGAGGCGCCCGCGGCGCCTGGCGCGGCGGGTTCGAACGCCGATCCGTCGCGGCCCGACGCCGCGGTGTTGGCGAAAGCGCGCGAGGTCGGCTACGCCAACCGCTTCCAGGCGGTGCGTTGCGACCGCCCCTGGCGGCCAGCCTTGCCGCAGACACGCGGCGCGCGCCTGAGCGGCGCGCCTTCGGTCCATGGCGTGCACACGGCCATCGTCACGGGCGCCGACGGCGCAGTGCAGGCGCAGGGCGAGGACGAGATCCTGCGCAACAAGCGCGGCGACGTGCGCATCCGATTCCATTGGCAGGCAGACGATGCCGAGGGGGTGGCCAAGAGCCGCTGGGCCCGCGTGGCGCAGCGCCAATCGGGCGCAGGCATGGGCATGAGTTTCGTGCCGCGCATCGGCCAGGAGGTGCTGGTGCGCTTCCTGGACGACGACGTTGACCAGCCCATCGTCGTGGGCGCGCTGTACAACGGCCGCGGCGAGGGCGGCACGCCCGCCACGCCGGGCGGCCGGGACGGCGGTAAAGCCGACACCCAGGTCTACACCGCCGCGCGCGATGCCGCACCCAGCGCCCAGGCCAACCTGGCGGGAGGCAACGCGCCTGCCTGGCATGGCGCCGCGGGCGGCGACGAGAACCACCGCAACGCCGCCGCGCTGAGCGGCTTCAAGAGCAAGGAGTTCGGCGGCTCGGGCTACAACCAGATCGTGTTCGACGACAGCGACGGACAACTGCGCCTGCAGATCAAGAGCAGCCAGGAAGCCAGCGAACTGAACCTGGGCCACCTGATTCATCAGGCCGGCAACTACCGCGGCGGACTGCGCGGCCTGGGCGCCGAGCTGCGCACCGACGCCTACGGCGCCGTGCGCGGCGGCGCGGGCGTGCTGCTCAGCACCTACGCCGGCACTGGCGCCAGCGCCGGCCCCACAGGCGAGGCTGCGGGCTTGCAGGCGCTGGCCAGCCAGGCCGACCAGATGGCGCGTTCGCTGGATGGCGTGGTCGGCGCGCACCAGGGTCTGCGTCTGGCGAGCGCGCTGGGCTCCAAGGGAGCGGAAGCGAGCGTGCTGGATGACGGCAAGGCGCCCTTGGCCGCCATGCATCGCGCCGTGTCCGGCACCGTCGCAGGCGAAAGCCTGGATGGTGCGCGTAGCGACGCTTCGGCCAAGCACACCCAGGCGGCCGAGGGCAAGGTGCCGCACCTGACCGATCCGGTCGTGTTCATGGCCGCGCGCGCGGGACTGGCGCAGGTCGCCGGCCAACACATGCAATACACCGCCGGCGAGACCGTGCACTGGTCGGCCGGCAAGGACCAGAACCTGGCCGTGATGGGCGCGCTGCGCGTGCACACCGGACAGGGCCTGGGCATCGTCGCCGGCCTGCAGCAGGGCGGCGCGGACTCCGGCCTGGACCTGATCTCCGCCACCGGCGACGTGCACGTCCAGGCCCAGCACGACATCCTGCGCGTGCAGGCGCAGAAGGACATCACCATCGGCAGCGCGCAGACCAACGTCGAGTATGCCGCGCCCAAACGCATCCGCATCGCCACCGCGGCCGGCGCCAGCATCGTGCTGGAAGGCGGCAACATCACGGTGACCGCGCCGGGGCGCATCGATGTGAAGACGGGGAACAAGCAGTTTGCGGGGCCGGACCAGATGCCCTATCAGTTTCCCGCCATGCCTGGCCAGGTTTGCGTCGAATGCCTGAAGAACGCCATGAAGCAGGCATTGCCAGCGGTGTTTCGCACATGAGCAATCAGGTTCGTCCGCTGGTCTTGCATTCCGATCTCGACGGCCTGCACGCCAAGGTCCTGGCCAGCGCTCGCGTCCAGGTATCGGACCTCAATCTCTATGCCCTGGTCGAACCCGGCATGTTGGATGGCTGCCGGGATCCCGCGCCCGCCGAATTGCTGCGGCATTTCAGGGAACCTGGCGATGCATCGCTATACGCGCGGCGCCACGAGGCTGTGGCGGCATCGATAGGCCCGATGCTGGCGCAGCCCGATCTCGCGCAGGCGGAGTGGCTGTGGCGGGTCGGACAGGCGCATCATGCCGTATCGTGGATATGGACCGAACGGCCTCTGGAAGAGATGGCCCGGCATCTGGCGGTTTGGCTGGATGCGCGGACCGACGATGGCCTGGACTTCCTGCTGCGCTACTACGATCCGCGCCATGCGGAACCCATGCTGACGCTGATGGGAGTAGACGTGCTGCGCGGCATGTTGAATCCGGGCGAAAGTTGGTCCTGGGTCGATCCCTGGAACCGGGGCTGCTCCCTGACGCCGGCGTCGGACGGGCCGGCAGAGAGACCAAGCTCGCCGCCCTGGATTCTGACGCAGCCGCAGACGGAGGCCCTGATGCGCTTGTGCGAACCCGGCCCTCTGCTCGACGCGCTGATGCAGCGGGTGCCAGCCATGCTGGCCCCCTGGACGCGCCCCACGCCGTACGCCTTGGCTTGCCATCTTTCGCGGGTGGCGGCGGCACATGGGCTGACGACCTTCGAGCGCCAGTTCTGCTACGCGCTGGATGCGCTGGATCTGCATCCCATGGCGCACCGCAGCTCGGTGGTCCAGGCTCGTTTACGGGGTGGGGAAGCACTGGATAGTGCGTTGGAGCGTCTTGCCTCCGAAGAGCGCGCCGCTGTCAGGGCGGAGTTGGCCATGCAGGATGGCGCGCCGGAGTTTGAGGCTCCGGCAGGCTATGCCATTGAGCCGCTGCCAACAGAGTCCGCACATAGGAGAGTTGCATGAAGTCCAAACGTCTGTGGCCATGGACGGTACTGATATTGGCCCTGGTTGCCATTGGCGCCATCGCAGGTCCGCCATTCTATCGCTGGGCCTACGTCGCACTCTTGCCGCCATTGCTGATCTGCGAAGCCCGCAACGACACGGAGGTCGATATCGGCTATCGCTTGGAGGACTCGTCCGGCGCATTCCCGGGCGATCGGGTCGCGAGAGCGTCGGGAGCTCCTGGCGGGCCTCTTTCGGGTGCGTGCTTTTATGGCCCGGACAGCCGCCGCAAACCTGTGCAGGTCGTGTGGGGGGCCATCAACGGCAGCGAGAAGCAGTATCCGCACAGCGCCGAATTGAAGGTTCCACGTCCGGGAAATGCCGCGGTGCTGTTGCTGCGCTTTACCGCAGCGGACCGGGTACAGGCCCGCTTTGCGACGGAAAAAGAAATGCCAGAGCCCATGGATGCGCCGGAATCGGTGTGGAATAGCGGCGACTGGGTCAGTCAATGATCAACTAGGGATAGAGGGATGTCGGGGATGTCTGAGCGGGGTCAGGGAAAGTCGGGGCGTTCGAAACTGGGACGGTGGGTCGCGCTGGGCGTGCTGGCGGTGATCGCCGTGGCGGCTGGGGCTTATGTCTACGTAGAGCGAAGCCAGACGCAAAATTTTCAGCGAAGCGCGTTGGAAGGATCGGTGGCGGTCTACGCGTACAACTTTACGCAGTACGACGTGGCGTATTCGTTGATGCCTGGTCGTCGGTGGTTCGCAAGAGCGAATTCCGCCAGGGGAGACAATATGCAGTTGTTCGGGTATAAGCCCGCCGCGCCCGATGCTCCGATGCAAATATCGTGGCGCTATGACTCCGGCCCTCAGGAAACGGCAGAGGAAGATTACCCCTTTGTAGTGACGCTGCCGCAGCCTCGGCGGCCAGCGGGCGCGGTGGTGCTGGAATTGCGCATCTATCCCGATGGCAAGGCTGCCGCGCGCTATGTCACGCGCCCGCTGGTATCGGAATTCAGCGATGTGGACCCCGCTCTTCCGGGGAATGACTGGGTGACAAACCAATGACGGATCGCGACAGCTGGAGGGAAATATCGGTAGATGAGGAGCGGGAGGCTGCACGAGCCCTCCAATGTGAGCCCGTCAACGGAGTCAGATGCCACGGCAAGATGCATATTGCCGTGTTTTTTGACGGAGTCGGTCTGAGTATCGAAGAATCTTCTCTACCTCCGTCCAACGTAGGTCGATTGTCCAGGGGCTTTGGGCAGGGGGCTCTCGGAGCAATTTTGCGTCGGCGGATATACATTCCGGGGCTCGGCACGGAAATGAATCTGAATGCCTATGAATTCGCGAAAGACCGGGCCGGATCGATCTCGGGCGATATGCTGAAAAGCGTGACCCTGGATCCGGCGAAGGGAGTTCCCACAGATGCCGCCAAGGACGTCGGCATGGAAATCCTGAAGGGCAAGCGCGTAGGAGACGCGATCGGCGACACGTTGAAAGGGCTGCCGGGAAAGGTGCGGCGGGATGTCGGGGAAGCCGTGCGAAATCCAGGCAGGACTGGAGTCAAGGTAATCAAGGATGCGGCCGGGAACATTACGCGAGCAATCCTGGATCAACTTGATCCGGTACGCGATTCTAGATTCATGTTCGAGGCAATAAATTCGGGAGTGGAACCCCGCATTTCCCAAGGCGTGACGGGGTTCAAGGCGATCATCGATTCGTCTCAGATAAGGCTTGAGGAAATTCAGGTCTCGGTTTTTGGCTGCGATTGGGGCGCGGCGCTGGCTCGGGCTTTTCTCAATGAGCTGTGCAAGGAATGCGACGGCGATGCCAATAGCGACAAGCTGGAATGGACACTGGCGGATAAGCGCAAGGTCCCGCTCAAGATGGTGTTTGCTGGATTTTTTGACGCTGTAGGGTATCGCGACAACTCTGTCGTTGGATTCTTGGCTTCGAAAGCATCATGGGGATTCTTGAGCAACACCGCCGCCAAGGACCAGGAGCTGCCGCGAGCGCTCGCGAAGGCGGCGCATTTTATCTCTGCGCATGAGCTGAGATGGCGTGTACATACGCTGGGCGGTGCGACGTTGCTGCCATTGATGGAAACGCCTATGTCGCCTCCCGCTCGCCAAGAACGTATATATCCAGGTTTGGGCGCCGACCTGTCGGGGTGCTACCCGCCCGGATTTCAGCAGCGCGATCCCGGTATCGGCCGCGTCACGCTACAGGAAATGTGGCGGATAGCCAGGCTTTCCGGCGTGCCTTTCGATGGGCTGGAACAAACCAGGGTGAACGCCGGCAAGCTCGGCGTTGATTTCGATATTGCCGCGACCTCCAGGGTACGTAATGATCTGCGCAGCTATCAGCAACAGCTGGCGCGGCCTTCCCAACAGCTGCTGGGGCTACGGCATGCCCAGGACGCGATCGATGGTATGGAAGGCGACAAGACGCTTGCGCGGCAACTCTACCTTCATCGTATGGTTTACGTGGCCTGGCTGCGGATGTTGCTCAATGACGCACGAACTGGCGCTGCTCCGGGGTATTTGTACATCACGGCGATGCAGGCCGCGATCGACTTTGCGCGCCTGGAGATCATGCATAAGCACCCCGGCAAGGTGACGTTCTACGGGGGATCCCGCATCTCGCCTCCCGACGACTATCAACGTGCCTGCATGGAGGTGTCGTCGTTGCCGGAGAACGAGCGTCTGCGTGTGGGGCCGGCGATTATGCGTATTTTTTCGGGCTATATGCATGATCCGGTGGATCCGCCGGATGATGGTTGGGCGATTCAACGCCTGCCCAACAATGCACGGCTTTTCCGGTCCCGCTATATAGACGATGGCGACGATACGCGGCAGCCCACATTTACGGAAAAAATGAAGAAGGCGGCCGACGCAACCTTCTCCAACATGGCGACACCGAATCCACTGCTATTGGGGTTGCCGTTCTAGTCGCCGGCGGGCAGGCGTCGGAACTGGCCGTCAAGGAATGAGATTGGGGATGTCCAAGCGTCTAATGGCCTTGATAGCGCCAGTATTGCTCGCAGGTTGCACGGCCGAGCCCGCGTATCAGGGCGTCAGCCTGATCGCATACAACTACACGCCCTGGGATGTGGCTTACATTCAGATTACGGACGCATCGGGGGGGCAGGCTGGTACTGGTTCCATCCGCCCGGGGGGCGGGGAGGGGTCGGTGACGTGCTGTTATACCTTGAAGGGAACGAGCTTCAAGGTTAGATGGCGGGTCGCTGATGGCGATGCCTTGCGCAAGCACATGTACGACGGGAAATTCGAAGAGATGTTCATCGACAAGGAAACGACGGTGAATTTTCCCTCCACCGCGATCCCGCCGGGCCATGATCCGCTGAATCTCGAGCTGCATATCTACCCCGATGAGCATATGGAGATGGCTCTAAGTCGCAAGTTGCTGGGTCAAACACGAATTCCGATTGTCGAGACGACGCGCTGGTTGTACAGGACACACCCTGATGCGCTCAAGGAGTATGAGGACATCTCTGACTTGCATAAGCCCCTGGTGAAAGTGGCGAAAACGGCGTGGATAAAGTATCGCATCGAGGATGAGCAAGACATGAGGCAGTACATGTACCTGTATTTCACTGTCTCGCCGAGTTTCGACGCCGATTCGGAGATCGCAGCGATACTGGCAAGGCCGGGGCGCCAGCCTGGAGATTTCGCCAGGGCAATGAAGACCTTGCCTGAAGAAAAGATTGCTCGGCTGAGGGCCCCGGGGTAACGACTGCAGGCTAGAAGCGCTGGGAGGGGGCCATAGGTAAGTTGGCACCCCCTGGCGAGGTTGTACTGGAGTTGCGCATTTATCCCGAGGGGGGAGCGCGCTGCCATGCCGGCGCTCGCTATGTCGCGCTGCTATTGGTATCGAAGTTCGGCGGCCTGGCGTCAGAGTATCCGGGAACGGGCTGGCAGTCGAATTCCTGATGGCACTGCCGGGGCCGAAACGTGATCGAAATGCATGACGCAATCCGGAAAATTGGTTAGGCAACTTAGCTCAAGACGGAGACTGCTTTGCGGGAAATCTTGATGGCGCTCGCGGAGCTCGGAATTTTGATTGCCTGGTCTTCCTGCCACGTATTGCCGCTCGCATGCGTGTTGGCGGTGATCATCAATCTTTGGCCACAGCGCTTTGGCAAGCTGGGAACGGTGGCTTCCAGGCGTTGGATTTCGGGAGGAATGGCAGCGATTTGGGTGTTCGCGCTGTCATTGCTCTTGCTGCTTTATTGGGTTGCTAGCCGATATGACAATGGATACGGCTACGCGATGCCTGGGCTGATGACTTACATGATTCCATCGCTCATCATTTCTCTCGTTGCGCTATTGATCCATTGGCGATTGGCGCGGAGGGATCGCGAATATGTATGAGTTTCCCGTCAATATTCTTCTTTCTGGCAAGTCCCTGGCCGTAAGCGTCTTTCAGCTTCTTCCAGTTGTTTGGGGTGTAGGATTTCTTTTATGCGTCGAGTCCGCTCTTCCTGGGCTGTCGCCGAAAGTTTGGCGTAGGGTACGGGATATCGTGGCCGTCATGATGGCTGTTTTTCTGTTGGTGTGCGGTGTCTATGCCATCTTCGGATACAGCGTTGCTGCCATTTTCGATAAGCCCGGATATTTTCGTATGACCGGGGATACCTTGTGGGCATTGTCGCTATCCATCGGGATGGCGATGCTCGGACTGGTGCTGCGTGCGCGTATTCGGCCCGTCGTCTAGATTGCTTTTTTGAGGGCATTGCTGCAGCGGGGCCTCGCATCACGGAACCCTTGAAATACGTGATGCCACCGGTCTTCGGAATCGTCGCTCACGTGTGGCCTGGCCGCGTTTGGGACGAGAGTCTTGTTCAATGTGCTGAGCGTCGGTGTCTCACAATTCCTTAAGAGGTGTGCGTGCATGAAGTGATCGTCGGGATCGAAGGGGTGACGTTTCAACTAGCGCGCGACTTGACGTACGCACTGCCGCTGCTCTGCCTTGTCGGAATTGGGGTTCAAATATGGCCAAGCCGGTTCGGGATATTGGGATCTCCAGCCGCGCAAAGGTACTGGGCTGTGGCCATGGTGGCTGTTTGGATGTTTGCAGCCGTCAATGTCCTGCTGCTCTACTACGTTTGGAAATACCATTCTCGATTAGAAGGTTTCGGGTTCTTCTTTCTTGTTGGCTATCTAGGGCCCTCAATGATTCTGTCGCTGGTCTGGCTGGTAATCCAGCACAAGATGTACGGGAGGAAAAAGGAGAATGGATGACCAGCGTGCATTGTTGCTAGTTGTGGGAGAGACTTTCGCCACGAACTGGCAGCAAGTTTTGCCTGCGATATGGGTCATAGGCTTGTTGCTATGTATTGATCATGACTGGCCCGGATTGTCTCGGGCGGCATGGCGTCTTTTGCGCAATCTTATGGCGGCGGCGATGGCGATCTTTCTGATGCTTGCAGTCGCTTACGGCATATACGGATTTTGGGCGGCCGCCCATTTCGATCATGTTGGATTCGCGAATCTGGCTAGCCACGCGTTGTCCAGAATGTGGCTGTCGATAGCACTGGCGGCGACAGGAGTGGTGTTGTGGTTCATTCGCCGGCCCAAATCGGATCGCTAGTCAGCCGGCGATGCGGCACTCTCGATGCTCGTTCAGCATTCGGACCGCCTGGCCGGACTGCTCTGTTAGAGCGTCAGCTCAGTTTCTCTGAATGTCTTGGGAGACGGTATTGGACGACCTGATGCTCTGGTCCGCCGAAAAGGCGTTTCGGACGGCGCAGGCGTCGATGTACGCGCTGCCACTAGTCTGCCTTTTCGGAGTCGCTGTCCAGGCCTGGCCTGGCAAATTTGGGGTTTTGGGATCTTCAGCGTCACGCAGGGCATTTTCCTTTGTCATGATTGCGGTCTGGCTCTTCGCTATCGCGGGCGCATTGCTGCTCAATCATGTCACCGAGAACTATTCGCGGTCTTATGGTTTCCTCTTGCTCTCCTTCCTGGTTTATCTGGGGCCGTCAATGATCTTGTCGCTCATTGGGGGGATTGTCCGATACAAGATGCGCCGAGCGGAAAGGGGCAATGGTTGACAACGTGGCGCCAGGGCTTCCGGGAATGGGTCGGGAGTCGAATCTTTGATGGCGCCGGCAGGGCCTGAATGGCCACCCCATTCGAACCATCCATGTCGTCGTTCGACTTATGACCGGCAGTACGGTTACTTTTCTGCCCCGCTTGCCCTACTATCTGGGGCCATCGCTGATCCTGCCTCGGATCGGCCCGACACTGCGCCACAGATTGCGCCGAGAGCGTCGGTTCTAGCCCTGGGAGAAGAATTTGCTTGCGGTCCTTGCTGCGATTGCCGAGTCTGGCATGTTGATCGCCCAGTCGACGGCCTACCTGGTGCCGGCGGCGGGCGTCCTGGCGCTGATCATCTGCCGGTGGCCCCAGCATTTTGGCCGGCTGGGGACGCGCTCCTTCAGGCGCGGGATATCGGCTGGAATGCTGGCCGTCTGGATTTTTGCGCTGGTCCTGCTGGGCATGTTCTATTGGCTGGCGACCAACCATGACAGCGGCTACGAGTTTCCGCTGCTTGGGCTGATGCCGTACATGAGCCCGTCTCTACTTACCGCCCTGATCGTCCTGCTGGTCCATCGGCGAATGGCGAAGCAAGAGCGCGGCCATGAATGAGGTGTATCCCGCCAATGTCCTGCAGTCCGGCGAATTGCTGGCCTGGGGGATATTCCAGATAGTTCCGCTCTGGTGGGGCGCTGGAATCCTGCTGTGCCTGGAGTCCAATCTGCCGGGGCTTTCGGCCAAGGCCTGGCGCGCGATGCGTGACGTCACGATCGCGCTGATGGCGGTGTTTCTGCTGGCCTGCATTGCTTACGCCGTCTTCGGCTATGGCGTCGCCGTCCAGTTCGATCAGCCGGCCTATTTCGACAAGGCGCTGGAAGCCTTGCGCTTGCTGTCGCTGTCGATGGGAATGGCGGTGTTCGGGCTGGCGCTACGCGCCCGTATCGGGCGCGGCGCCGTTTCCCGCAGCCGCTAAAATCCCGCCATGCTTCCGCCTCAAGTCCTCGTCGCCCTCATCGTCCTGATGCTTGCCGTCGTCATTCCGCTGTTCGCGGTGACGATCCAGCTGAGCCGTTTCATCCATTGGTCCTTCTGGGCCGACAAGATCACGCGCGGCGATCGGCCGCATTTCACGGGGCCGGTGCTGGCGCTGATCTTCAGCACCCTGGCCGCCAGCGATTTCGTGGGCTATGAACCCTTTCTGACGATCTCGGCGATGAATCCAGTGCCGATCGAGGCCAGGGCCTACTTCACTGTTGCGATGCTGGCGCTGGCCGTCTGGTGCTGGGCCTATGGGCGGTCGATCCGGGACCGCGTGCTGCGCATGATCGGGGCCCGCGCCTCTTAGCGGCCGCCAGGGTGGACGCATGATGTCGATCTACGGTCTTCTTGCGTTGGGCGCCCTGGCATTGGCCATCTGCGTGCCGTTCGCCGCGACGGGGATACAGCTGATCCGCCTGCTGTGGTTCATCACGGGCGACAAGGAGACGCGCGGCGCGCGCCCGCGCTTTACGGGGCTGGTTCTGGCGATGCTTTTCAGTTCGCTGGCGGCTACCGAACTGCTGTCCGTGGAACCCTTTCTGACCTTGTCCCACCTTAATCCTGTGCCGCAGGAGCACCGGGTTGAATTCATGATCGCGATGCTGGCGCTGGCCCTTGCGGGCTGGATATGGGGTGGCGCGATATGGAATCGCCGGCCTGGCGGCTGAGGCGGCCGCTGCAAGCAGGGCGCCTACTTCGCCGCCTGCACTTCGATCTTCACCGTGTTCGAGCGCACGCCGTTCGATTCGATATACACCTCGTAGACCGCCGGATCCTTGGGCAGCTGCACCTGCGCCGCAAGGTCGGTGCTGAACTGCGTGCCGACGCTGATGCCCGGGCTGATGGGGATGCCCTTGGGCGGACGCGAGCTGGGGATCTCGTCCACTTCCATGCCGGGGCGTTTGCGCGGCTTGTATTCGTAGGCCACGCCTTCATAAACCGCCTTGGTCTGCGTATTGACGGCGACGAAGCGCGGCAGCTTCTGGTTCTGCGATACGGGAATGATGCCTTGCGCGCAGACCGGGATCACCAGCGCGCCGGACGCCTGCGGACGCACGCGCGCGGGCGCGGCGATGTTGAGCTGGTCGTCGCTGCCATGGTTGGGCGGAATGCAGGCATGGTCGCGCACCGTGCCGATGGGGGCGGTGGCGAACGAGGGCGGGTCGATCCAGTCGGTGTTCATCGTGGTCTTCTGGGGATGTGGGGTGGGGCGCGCGGCGGTGGCGGCGCCAGGCGCGGCCATGGCCATCGCGGCCGCGAGCAGCAGGGCCAGCGCCGGCGCCACGCGGCGCCGCGCGTCAGAACGAGGGCCAGCCATTGGACATGTCCGTCTTGCGTACGGCCTGGGCGCAGCTGGCGCAGAAGCGGATGCTGACGCAGTCGCCGCCGAACATGACGCAGGAGCCGGTGTGGCTGGGATCGGCCTGGCTGGCGGGCAGGCCGAAGTGGCAGTGGTTGCCGAACTGGGAGTAGAAATACGGACCCTTGTCGAGTTTGGACGAGTCCATGTCGGCTTCATCGGGATGGGCGCGTACCCACTCGGGTCCGCTGGGCGTCATGCCGATCAGGTGGCCGATCTCGTGCACCAGCGTCTGCTGCAGATAATCCAGCGTGTTGGGCTCCCAGGGGCTCATCGCCGCCACGCCAAGGAGGTTGGTGCCAGGGAACGCCACGCCGCCCGCGGAGCTTTCCAGCAACCGGACCTTCAGGATGATCTTGCCCGAGGTCGGCACGGGCACCAGGCCCGCCATGCGGATGTTCAGGGTGTCGCAGGCCTTGGGATTCGCAGGGTCGTAAGGCACCGGGGTCATGCGATCCTTGGGGATGGGGACCTGCCTGATGCCGGCCGCGGGGTCGGTGTACTCGAACAGGCATTCGACGTACCAGTCCACGCCGGGCTCGATGTGATACCACAGGAAGCTGAGGGTGCCGTCGGCGTTGACGAACTGCACCTGCTTGTCGGCCGCGCCGGGGCCGGCCGAGGCTTGCACGTAAATGGGCTGGACGGGCAGCATCGTGGCCAGCCGGTCGATGTGGCAGACGACGAGCGTATAGGGCTCGTGATCCGGGCCCTGCGACCCTGGATAGACGGAGGCGGCCAGCCGGCGCAGGCGTTCATAGCCGTCGTCCGTGAACACGTCCATGTTGGCGTCGCCGCGCGTGCTGACCGGCGGCAATTGCACGACGTCCACACCATGCCGCGCGTATTCCGTAGCGGTCGGCTGGAAGCCGTGGCGGCGCGCCAGAGCCTCGGGGCCGGGCAGCATGATCTCCTGGAGATATAGCCGCCTTGCGGTCTCGACCTGCTCCGTGGAGATGATCTGGTTCTTGTCGTTCACCACCTCGAAGGTATAGGTGTTCAGGCCGGCGGCGGGCAGGGTGATGTTGTCGACCACCTTGGTGCCGTCGGCGTCGGTTACGTAGCTGTAGGAGCGCTGGTTGGGCTCGCGGTACAGCGGCTGGCGGCTTTGCTCGCGCGCGGAGTACACCGCGTTGCCCGGACGCGGGCTGACCTTGACGCTGAAGCGATGCTGGCCGGCCTTGTTGAAGCGCACGCGGATCCTGGGCTTGTTGGTCTGGCGGTCCAGGCTGTCCAGCGCCTGGCCATCGTTCCAGACCTCGTCCTCTTCCTTCAGGTTGACGTACTGGAGCTTGGCGCCGCTCCTGGCTCGGTAGGCGGACGGCGTGGGTGCGCCGGCATCCGGCGTCCCGGCCGCTGCGGAGCCGCCCGCGTCCTGGCCGCCGGGCGCGCCAGCGGGCCTCGCCACAGGGCCGGGCAGGCCGACGCCGGCCATTTCCATGACCCGCTTGGCCATCGCCGGATAAGGCGAGTTCGCCACCGCGGGAATGTTCATGATCGCCTCCGCCACCTTGGGCAGCGTGACGTTGGATATCGTGGGCGATTGCAGGATGGCGCCGACCACGGACGGAATCGCGGAGTCGGTCAGGCCCGGCGTGCTGAGTATGGCGCCCGCCACCGCGGGCAGATTGCCCTGGTTGACGTCGGGCATGGTCAGCAGCGTGTTCACCGCCGAGCTCAGCGCGGCGGGGCGGCCGCCCATGGCGCCCATGGCCTGGGTCATGACCGGGCCGATGGCGGACCCCACGCCACCGCTGCCGGCGGCGGTCAGGTTGGAGGCGGCGCCCAGGGCGGATGCCGCCGTGGCGTTGCCCATTGCCGTGGCGGCGCTGGAAGCGCCCGACAGCATGCCCGAGGCCGACGGGCCGGCGCCAGCGGCCGGCGAGGCGACGGTGGATGCCTGCGAGGCCAAGGCCGACGCCTGCGTAGCCATGCCGCCGGCCTTGGACACGGCGCCTGCCGCGTCAGTCAGCGCCTGGGGCATGGAAACCGCGCCGGCCAGCGCGTCGCCAGCGCCCTGTGGAATCTTCATGGTGGAGAGGCCGCCGTCCATCAGCGACGGCGTTGCCATGCTGGCCAAGGATTGCGTGGCGCCGTTAGCCAGTGAGGACGTGGCGCCGCCAGTCAGCGACGGAGCTACATTCTGCATGGCCGTTTGCGCCATGCCGCCGGCCTTTGCCATGGCGCCCGACATCAGTTCCGAGCCCGCCTTGCCTGCTGCCTGCATGGTCTTGCCGGCCATCGCGCCCAATTCCTGCACGGGCTTGAGCGCTTCGCCGGCCATGCTCTTGGCCTGGTCCAGCATGCCGGAGGCGCCATCGGCCGCGGCGGACAGGCCCTTGGATACGGCGGTTGCGCCGCTCGCAAGCGCCGCGCCCGCGCTGCCCAGCAGCGAGCTTTGCGATCCGCTGGCTGCAGCTGCTGTGGGGCCTCCAGCCGCTGGAGCCGAGGCGACCGCGCCCGTCGCGCCGGCCGCATTCAGCGCCTGGCCGGAGCCGGCTTGCGCCTGCAGCTTGGCCTTGGGGCGGTGCACCAGTTCGGCCGTGACCAGCATCGGATCGCCCACTTGCGAGGACGGCAGCGCGGGCAGCGCGGCCGCGTCGCTGGCAGGCCCGATCAGGTTGTGGGATGCGCCCTTGACCGAGAACATCCCCGGCCCCTTGAACAGGATGTCGCCGCCATTCATGACGATGCTGGCGCCGGCGGCCTGCAGGGTGATGCTCTGGTTCGCCAGGATCTCGATGCTGTCGGTAGTGGAGGTGACGGTGATGTCCTGGCCGGCCAGCATTTCCAGCATGTCGGTATGCGCGTGGATCGACACAGGCGATTCGGCGGCGACGGCGCGGATGCCGCCGTCCTGCACGAACAGGCTGGTGGAGCGGCCGGAGGCCGTGGCAAAGGTCTGGCGCGCGGCCACGTGGCCGTCGGCCTGCGCGGTGACGTGCAGGTTTTCGCTGGCGTGCAGGATGGCCGAGGCGGGCGTGGCGAAGTTCAGGGAGGACGGCGCGTCGATCAGCATGCGGGCGCCGTCGATGCGCTCCACTGCGTCCGTGCCGGTGCGTTCGCCGCCGCTGGCCTTGACCGCCTGCTGGCCGCCTACGCTGCCCGGATAGCGGCCATCGCCCTTGGGATCGATGGCGCGGGTCAGCGTGTCGTATTGGCTGGTGGCCGCGAGCGCGCGCGCCTGGCGCTGCGTGCCGGCGGCATCCAGGCGTTGCGCCGCATTCTGCGCCCCGCGCAGCAGCGCCAGCGCTTCCTGCGCGTCGGCCTGGGTGGAGCGCGCGTCCTCGCGTGCGTTGGCGGACAGCAGCATGCCTTGTCCTGAGCGCACCACGGTCCAGGCATCCGAGCGCAGCTCGAAGCCGGTGCCGCGCCATGCGCCGCGACTGGATTCATCCGCGCCCTGTTCGACCAGATAGCCCAGGCCCAGCTGCGTGGCGCCGATGGAACTCGACAGGCGCGTGCGCATCTGCCGCGGCGTGTCGTCGAACAGCCATTGGCTGTGGCCCTCGCCGTCCAGGCCCTTGCTGTGCCAGCCGCTGAGCCTGCCGGGATGATTGGCTTCAGCGTCCTCGCCGGCGGACCAGGGCGGCAGGTCGGCGTCGTTGTACAGCTGGGCCGAGGCCACGGGCTGGTCGATGTCGCCGTCCAGGAATTCGACCAGGACCTCGGTGCCTTTGCGCGGCAGATGGTGCGCGCCCCAATTGGGACCGGCCTGCGCGCCCGCAACGCGCAGCCAGGTGCCGGAACTGTCGTCGCCCGGCGCATTGCCGGTGTCGTCGCCATGGCTGCGGTGCGCCAGGCCACCCGGTAGCGGACGCGCGCCGCGCTGCCAGGGGAACTGCACCTTGATGCGCAGGTCGCGGCCCGAGGAAATGGGCGCGTCCTGCGCAGCCACCACGACGGCCGCCAGGCCTTCGGGCGCCGTGGGCTTGGCGCGCCAGCCGGGCATGAGCGGCGCGGCTGCCGGCAGGGCGCCGAAGGTATTGCGGTAAGAGCCATGTTCCAGATCGGAATCGCCCAGCGCCTGGGCGGCCTGGCTGCCCAGGTTGTTGGCGGCTTCGTGTTCGACGTGCAGCAGCGTGTAGCGGTTGCCGCCCATCTCATCGACGGCCTGGCCCGAGCCCCCGGCGTAGCGGCTGTGCTGCGTCAGCGTGAAGTCATGGCCGGGCATCATCTGGCGGGCCGTGCCGCCGCCGTCGAAGCGCACCATGCGGGCTTCATGCGCCTGCAGGCTGCGCGCGGCGGCAAGCTCCGCGCTGTCGCCGTCGGCATGGCGGCCGTGGCCGTCGTAGTCATAGTCTTCAAGGCGCGGCACCGCGCCGGCCTGGACGTCGGACTGCGCATGCGCCGCATGCGCGAGCAGCTTGCGGTCGTCCCAGGCCAGGCGCGTCACGGCATTAGGCCGTACCGCCCGGGACGCGCCAAAGCGCGTGATGCTGTCCTCGGTTTCCGTTGCGTCGCTGCGGTGAAAGCGCAGCGTGGCATCGGGGCAGACGGGCCGCGCCGCGCGAGTGTCGAACACGACCAGCCGGTGCCGCGCGCCGCCCGAGGCTTCGTCCTGCTGTTCGCCCTGCTGGTGGTCGAAGCGGAAGCTCAAGCCGGCTTCGGCCATCAGGCGTAGTACGAAGGCCAGGTCGGTCTCGCGGTACTGCGTGCGCAGTGGACGCGGCGCGGGCGGTTCGGCGATGTCGAACGAATAGGCCGCCTGCGGATAGTCGGCGAAGATCTCGCTCAGGATGTCAGTGACCGACTTGTCCTGGTACAGAAAGCTGTCGCGGCGCAAGCCCAGGGCTGCCAGCCAGGGCGCGGCGTGCAGCCGGTAGCGCGCCAGGCCGCCGTCTGCGCCCAGCGCGTCCACGCCTTCCACCACTGCATGCCATTGGCGCCTGTTGCCGTCTGCCAGCAGCAGGCTGACGCTGATCTCGCGGCCCAGCAGGGCTTGCACATCCAGTTCGGCCGAGGACGCCAGGCAGTCCAGCGTCAGGGCAAACAGTTCAGACACGCCTTCGCGCAGGACCATCCGTTCTACCGCCAGCGCCGCATCCAGGGGCGTGCGCACCTGTAGCATGCGGGCGTTCTGGGAGAGGGCGGCAACATCCAGGCTGCTGAATCCGGCGGGCGCTTGGGAACGGTCGGTCATGGTGCTGAGCGGTGGCCTGAGGCCTTCAGGGTAGCGAGATGGTCAGGTGCGCGGCGCGCGGGCCGATCTTGACGATGTCATGGTACGGAGCCATGGCGGTCTGCATGTCGCGGTTCAGGAAGTGGCTCATGCCCAGATAGGCCAGCAGCCCCAGCAGCGCGAACAACGCGCCGATGCTCCACAGCGGCACGTCGCGCTTGAGCGTGTGGGCGATCTTGTCGGGCAGGGGCCAGTGCGGCGCGAAGCCCGCGCGCTTGCCGCGCAGCAACGTGATTTCATCGCCAAGCCGCGCCGTGAGATAGCCCAGCTTCTCCTGGCCTTCGATCATGTACTTGCCCTGGAAGCCCAGCAGCAGGCACATGTAGAACACTTCCAGCGATTGCAGGCGCGGCGCGCCCTGCGCGCGCAGGTCTTCCAGGCGCGCGAAGAAATTCTCGCCCGCAAGCTGTTCGCCAAACAGGGTCAGCTGCAGCGGCTGCAGCATCCAGGCGTCGCGGATGGAAAAGCCCGAATTCAGCACGGTCTCGTCCACCGCGGCGCAAAATGCGTACTTGGTGGCGTAGACGTCCTCGGCCGGAATGTCCATCTTCTTCGCGCTGCGCTCGAAGTCTGCCAGGAACTGCTGCACGCGCGCCGAGAACGAGGCGGCGTCCACGGGTTCCTGGCCGCTTTTCAGCAGGAACAGCATCAGGAAGCCGTCGTACAGCAGGTCCAGCAGGGACTTCGCGGGGCGCGAGCCATAGAAATCGGCGGCTCGGGGAGGGAGCGAGGCTCCGGGCATCAGGGTAGGCGCGGCGGCGGTCATGGGCAGGCTCTAGCGGGTGACGGCGATGAGGTCCAGTTTCAGTTCAGGTATGCCCGAGGGGGCATAGATGGCGATGCTGCGTGCCTGCAGCATGCGGTCATACAGCGAGCCGCGTGTTTGCAGGGTGAAGTAGCAAGCGCCCGGCTTGACGGGCACGGCGGGCGGAACCTGCGGCGTGTAGACGAGCTGCACGCCGGGCATGGCCGAGAGCACCAGCTTTTCCACGTCGTCGGGCGCGCCCACCTTGAAGCGCAACGGCACGGTCTCGGCCAGTTCGCTGGCCGGCGTGGCGGCGGATACCGACAGGTAGAGCGCGGTGGTCTCGTCGAGCTTGCCGGAATCCAGCCGGCCGACGTGGAACGAGGGGCGCAGCTCTTCCAGCACGATGGAGAAGTAGCGGGTGGAGATGACGGTGTCGAGCAGGTCGCGCAGGATTTCGTCCAGTTGCGCGAAGGCCGCGCCCGGCGCGTCGTGCTGGTAGGCCGGCAGGTCCGCCAGGGTGTGCACCTTGGAGAAGGTCATGAGCGCGCCGGCCAGCCGCAGCATTTCCTGGAACAGGCGCTCGGGATGCAGCTGCGGGTTGTGGAACAGGTGCGACAGCGCGGAATAGGCTTCGTTGCAGGTGTGCAGCAGCCAGAACGAGGCCACATCGCCCGAGCGGAACTCGATGATGTTCTTGTTCGGTTCGCGGTGAAAGCCATAGAGCGCGTTGACCTTGGCCTGCAGCGCGTCCAGCAGCCGGCGCAGCTGTTCGAACAGCGCGCTGCACGCCTGCACCGTGACGCTGGGGGCGATGAAGCTGGTGTCCAGCTCGTAGCCGGCGCTGGCCGTGCGGCGCACGCGCGCTACGGGAATGGTCAGCAGCGCGTCGCGTGGCTCGTGTTGCGACAGCAGGCGCACGTTCTTGCGCAGGAAGGCAAGTTCGGCCGTGCTGGCGTTGGTGTACAGATCCGGCGCGGGGCTGTCCTGGTGCGCATAGCGCGCATCGAAGCCCTGTTCCTGGCGCGTGTCCCGATAGTTGCCCCCGATGTCCTTCATCGGGTGCAGCGCCAGGTAGAACACCGCCGTGCTGGCGCCGTCCAGGCCGTCCAGCGCGACGGCGGGCGGCAGGTCGTCGTTATGGGGGGCGCTGTAGATTTCGCCGTCGGGAAATATCGCGGAGAGCTCGGTGGCGCGCAGCATGCCGTTGGCAAGCGCCGCCGCGTCGAAGCGCGCCGCGCGCAGGCCCCATGCATAGGGATGCAGCGCGCGGCTCATTTCCGCGAGGCGGGCCTCGTGGTACGCGTCTTGGCGTTGAAAATGTTGGGGCCGCAGGAACAGCCCCTCTCCCCACAGTATCTTCGCTGAATGGCTCACGTTTGCTGGCTCTTGCTTCTTATATATAGAGGGCGTCGATGACGGCGGCTAGGCGCGGCTTGCGTTCAGTTCGGGCATTGCACCGAGCCGAGGCGGGCCGGATCGAAGCCGGGCACGCCCGGTGGCAACACTATCTGTCCGGTGACCACGGTCATCGCGCAGGCATGGGCGCCCATGACGATGCCGGTGTCCTCGGCGGTCTTCACTTCGAATACGTATTTCCAACGCTGCGGCGCGGGCGCGTAGAACAAGCCCGCGACAGCGATGTAGGCAGCGGTTTTAGGCACTTTTTCCAGGTGTTCGTAGCGCTGTCCCGGCGTCAGTGTGACTTCGCGTGCAGCGATGATGCTGTCACCCAACGCCGCCTTTTCGGCGTCAGTATCAACCAATTGCGTGAGCGGTGCGCGCTGAAATGCCTCGGCATTCTTCAAATAGTATATTTTCGTAACCACAGCCATTGGCTGTCCGCTACTCGCATTCAAATTTTCTCCGGCATGTATCGCCAATTTCACATCGATTGGCGCATTCGGGTCTTTTTTCAGGCCCGCCATATCCATCATGCCGCCGGTCATTCCGGCCACCGCTCCGATCGCTGAAACCGCTGCGCAACCGCTGATTACGGGGCTTGCCGCGATGATGGCCGCTGCTGCCATGCACCGAGAAAAATAGAGATGTTTTGACATGGCTCTTTATACCGGAAGCCTGCGACAACATACAGATCACGGCACGATGAGCGAAGTTTCTGCGTGAGTTACATGAAGTAATGCACTGTAGTGCTGCGCTAACAAAAGGTTGTTGAAATACGCGGCCTTGGTTACACCCTCCTACATACCAAAAAAATGCACATATCCCGGGTTCTCCTCATCGGCGCAATGATGGCCTTCCTCGCGGGCTGCGCCACGTCCCCCAAGCCGCAGACCGACGCCGAGTACAAGCAGTCGATGACGCACGCCACGCAGACGCTGGCTGCCAAGGGCAACGATCAGGCGGTTGCCGAGTTCCAGGAAATAGCCCAGCTCAATCCCGCGCGCGGCGAGCCGTGGTCGTACATCGCCAAGATCCGCTTCGACGAGCAGAAGTACGGCGAGGCCATCGTCGCGGCCGATGAAGCGCTGAACCGCGACCCCGAAGACTTCACCGCCAAGACCGTGCGGGCCGTGGGCGGCCTGCGCGTGGCCATGCAATCGCTGGCCGATCTGCGCGCCAACGCGCTGTTGGCGGGCAACGCCCGCACTGATGCGGTGGCGCTGGCTGCCGCCATGCGTGAAACCCTGGGCCAGGACGTGCTGTTCCCCGAGGGTTACAAGCCCCCGCGCCCGCGCCAGCCGCGGCGCAACGATGCGCAGGGCGCGGCCGCCGCGCAACAGGCCAAGCCTGCCGCCAACGCGGCGGCGGCGACGCCGCCCGCTACGCCTGCGGCCCCCGCGGCGAATTCCGCTGCGGCTCCCGCCGCAAAGCCGCCTGTGGCCCCGGCTGCTTCCGGCGCCGCGCCGGCCGGCCGCGCGCCGGATCCGTTCGGCAACCTCCTCAAACCCTGATCGGGCCCCACGGCCTCTTCACTATGCACTTCGCTTGGAGCCCCCATGGCTAAGAAAGAAAGCGTTCAGAAAAGACTCCAGAAAGTACGTCCGCCGCGCGTGCAGCTGACCTATGACGTCGAGAAGGGCGACGCGATCGAGCAGAAGGAACTGCCGTTTGTCGTGGGCGTGGTCGGCGACTTCAGCGCGCAGTCCGAAGCCGAGCTGCCGCGCCTGAAAGACCGCAAGTTCGTCAACATCGACGTCGACAACTTCGACGACGTGATGCGCGGCCTGGAGCCGCGCGCCGCGTACCGCGTGAAGAACCGCCTGACCGACGAAGGCGGCACCTTCGGCGTGGACCTGAAGTTCCGCTCGGTCGAGGACTTCCGGCCCGAGGCCGTGGTGCAGCAGATCGAGCCGCTCAAGGAGTTGCTGGACATCCGCACCAAGCTGGCCGACCTGCGCAACAAGCTGGCGGGCAACGACAAGCTGGAAGACCTGTTGGGCGAAGTGCTCAGCAGCACTGAAAAACTGCAGCAACTGACCAGCGAAGCCGGCAAGAACGGCAAGGGAGGCAGCAATGAGTAATTCCGCCGCCGCGCAGAACGTATCCGCGCCCGCCGCCGAGGCCGACTCGGGCCTGCTGGACCAGATCGTCGAACAGAGCCGCGTGGCCAAGTCCACGGCCGAGCACGACCGCGCCAAGGATCTCATCGGCGAGCTGGCCCGTGAAGTCATGAAGGGCACCGTCGTGGTCTCGGACAACCTGTCCGCGATGCTCGACGCCCGCGTGGCCGAGCTGGACCGCCTGATCTCGGCCCAGCTGAGCGAAGTAATGCACGGCGCCGAGTTCCAGAAGCTGGAAAGCACCTGGCGCGGCCTGCATTACCTGTGCCAGGAGAGCAACACCGGCCCGATGCTGAAGATCAAGGTGCTCAACGTCACCAAGCGCGATCTGGTGCGGGACTTCCAGACCGCCATCGACTTCGACCAGAGCCTGATGTTCAAGAAGGTCTACGAAGAAGAGTTCGGGACCTTCGGCGGTTCGCCGTTCGGCGCGCTGCTGGGCAACTTCGAGATCACGCGCCAGCCCGAGGACATGTACTTCATCGAACAGATGTCGCACGTGGCCGCGGCCTCGCATGCGCCCTTCATCGCCTCGGCCTCGCCCGAGCTGCTGGGCCTGGACAGCTTTGCCGACCTGGGCCGCCCGCGCGACCTGGCCAAGGTGTTCGATACCGTGGAATACACCAAGTGGCGCAGCTTCCGCGATTCGGAAGACTCGCGTTACGTGGGCCTGACCATGCCGCGCTTCCTGGGCCGCCTGCCCTATGACCCGAAGGAAGGCACTTCGGTAGAGGGCTTCAATTTCGTCGAGGAAGTGGACGGCACCGACCATGCCAAGTACCTGTGGTGCAACGCCGCCTGGGCCTTCGGCGCGCGCCTGACTGCGGCCTTTGCCGACTTCGGCTGGTGCGCGGCGATCCGCGGCGTGGAAGGCGGCGGCCTGGTCGAGAACCTGCCGACCCACACTTTCAAGACCGACGACGGCGAAATCGCCCTGAAGTGCCCGACGGAGATCGCCATCACCGACCGGCGCGAAAAGGAATTGAGCGACCTGGGCCTGATTCCGCTGGTGCATTGCAAGAACTCGGACTACGCCGCGTTCTTCGGCGCGCAGTCGGTGCAGAAGGCCAAGAAGTACAACACCGACAGCGCCAACGCCAACGCGGTGCTGTCGGCCCAGCTGCAATACATCTTTTCGGTATCGCGCGTGGCGCACTACCTGAAGGCCATGATGCGAGACAAGATCGGCAGCTTTGCCTCCGCGCAATCTGTCGAGAGCTTCCTGAACCGCTGGGTCTCGCAGTACGTGCTGCTGGACGACAACGCGAGCCAGGAGCAGAAGGCGCAGTTCCCCTTGCGGGAAGCATCGGTGCAGGTTGCCGAGGTGCCGGGGCGTCCCGGCGTGTTCCGGGCCGTGGCGTTCCTACGGCCTCACTTCCAGCTCGATGAGCTTTCGATTTCGTTGCGCCTGGTCGCGGAACTCCCCGCCCAAGCCCAGAAGTCGTGACCACCGTCGGATTCGACGATTTTTAACCAGAGAGGCTATTAATGAAGGACATCTACGTCAAATTCGGCAACCCCGCACTCAAGGGAGAGTCGCAGGACAAGGACCATCCGGACTGGATCGAAGTCGGATCGTGGCGCCATGAAATCATCCAGCCGCGTTCGGCTACCGCCTCCACGTCCGGCGGCCACACCGCCGAGCGCACCGAGCATGGCGAGATGGTCTTCACCAAGGACCTGGACGTGGTCAGCCCGCTGCTGTATCAGCACGCTTCCGGCGGCACGACGTTCGACGAAGTGACCATCGATTTCCTGCGCGCCGACGGCGAAGGCAACCGCGTCAAGTACCTGGAGATCAAGCTCAAGTACGTGATCATCTCGCGCGTGGCGCCGGAAGTCGTCAGCGAAGGCCTGCCGCACGAATCGTTCTCGCTGAAGTACGCCGCCGTGCAGTGGAAGTACACGCAGCAGAAGGTGGGCGGCAACCAGGGCGGCAACGCCCAGGGCGCATGGAGCCTCACCAAGAACGACAAGACGTACTCGGTCTGAACCTGACCGCATGAACGGCAAAGGCCCCGGCCGGCCCGGCGCCTTTGCTCAATGAGGCCGCGATGAAGGGATTCGAACCCAGCCTGTTCGACAAGTTGTTCGACGGCGACGGGCAGACACCGCATGCGTTGCGACGCCTGTCGGTGGAAGAAATCAAGGAAACGGTCGCGCGCGACATCGAGGCCCTGCTCAATACGCGCATGGTCTTCACAGAAGACGCGCTCAAGCGCTTTCCGAACTGCCAGCGGTCCATCCTGACCTATGGCTTGTCGGATTTTTCCGGCCTGAGCCTGGCCAGTCACTACGACCGCGAGTTCATCTGCCGGTCGCTGGAGCAGGCGATCGCCCGCCATGAGCCGCGCCTGACGCATGTGCGGGTGTTGCTGCAGGTGGACAGCCGCGCGACCTCGGTGCTGTATTTCGCGATTACCGCGATGCTGGACGTGGGGCCTGCGCATGAGCCGGTCACGTTCGACGCGACGCTGCAGCCGTCCACCTTGCAGTACTCGGTGAGCAAGGGCCGGGCCAAGGCCGCGGCGGCCGCCTGATAACAAACCATGCACGCGGGCGCCGGCGGCAAGCCGCCGGCGAAGAAGGGAAAGATGGAAGAACTGCTGCCTTACTACGAACGCGAACTGGGCTTTCTGCGCGGTTCGTCGCGCGATTTTGCGCAGCGCTATCCCAAGATCGCCGCGCGGCTCGGGCTATCCGGCGAAACTTGCGAGGATCCGCACGTCGAGCGGATGATCGAATCGTTCGCGCTGCTGGGCGCACGCATCAACAAGAAACTGGACGACGACTATCCGGAATTCACGGAAGCGTTGTTCGAGGTCATGTACCCGCATTACCTGCGCCCGTTCCCTTCGTGCTCGGTGGCGCAGTTCGACATGGGCGGCATGGTCTCGCAGCTGACCGCGCCGGTGCGCATGGCGCGCGGCACGGAATTGAAGTCGCATCCCGTGCGCGGCGTGGCGTGCCGTTTCCGCACGGCGTATGACGTGACCCTGGCGCCGGTGAGCGTACGCCAGGCGGTGTTCGCGGCCACGGCCAATGCACCGTCTGCAGCCAGCCTGCCGGCGGGCGTGACGGGCCGGTTGTCGCTGACGCTGGCCTGCCTGGCAGAAACCCAGAATTTTTCCACCCTGGCGGTGGACCGCCTGCGCGTATACCTGCATGGCGAGCCCTCATTCGTAGCCGCGCTGCGGGACTGCCTGTTCCTGCGCACCGCCGCGGCCTATCTTGAAACGCAGCCGGGCCGCTGGAACCGCATGCAGGACGTGCCGCTGGCGGAGGTGGGGCTGTCCGAGGACGAAGCCCTGATCGACTTCCCGGCCAGCTCGCATCCCGCCTACCGGCTGCTGGCGGAGTACTTCGCGTTCTCCGAGAAATTCAACTTCGTGGACATCGACCTCGCGGCGCTCAGGCGCGCGGCAGGGCCGGTGCGTGAAATCACCCTGCATCTGGCATTGAAGGGCGTGCGCGCGGATTCGAACACGGCGCGCCTGCTGGAGTCGGCCTCCGCGGACAATTTCCGGCTGGGCTGCACGCCCGTGGTCAACCTGTTCGCGCAACGCGCCGATCCCATCCGCGTCACCCATGCGCAGGCGTCCTATCCGGTGGTGGCCGACGCGCGCCGCGCCTATGGCTACGAGATCTATTCGATCGACCGCGTGCGCCAGGTGCGGCAGAACATGCAGGGCGATTCGGTGGTGGAATTCCGGCCCTTCTATTCGCTGCATCATGGCGAAACGCCCGAGGGCGCCGGTCACTACTGGACGGCGCGACGCAATGCCATGGTGGCCGAGCGCAGTCCGGGCTACGAAATGGAGTTGTCCATCGTCGACATCGATTTCGATCCCTCGCTGCCGCAGACCGAGACCCTCAGCCTGGAACTGACCTGCACCAACCGTGACCTGCCCGCGCATCTGGCGGTGGGGCAGCCGGGCGGGGACCTGTTCCTGGAGGGCGGCTCGATCGCGCGTGAGATCCGCATGTTGCGCCGGCCGACGCACACGCATCGTTTCCAGCAGGGGCGGGCGGCGCACTGGCGCCTTATTTCGCATCTGGCTCTGAACCACCTGTCGCTGGTCCACAGCGGCCTGCCTGCGTTGAAAGAGACGCTGCGGCTGTATGACCTGTCGCACTCCGCGGTGGCGGCGCGCCAGATAGAAGGGCTGGTCGGCCTGGACTACAAGCCTGCCACGCACTGGATGCCCGGCGAGCCGTTCGCGACCTTCGTGCGCGGCATCGAGATCCGGCTGACGATCAACGAAGACAACTTCGTCGGCACCAGCCTGCATGCCTTCGTGGCGGTGATCAACCGCTTTTTCGGCCTATACGTGCATGCCAACAGCTTCGTGCAGCTGGTTGTGCTGTCGCGCCGCGGCGCGGAAGAAATCCTACGGTGCGCTCCATGCAACGGCGACGCGATCCTAGCGTAATCGAATCGCTGCTGGCCGAGCCGCAGCGCTTCAAGTTTTTCCAGGCCGTGCGCGTGCTGGAGTCGTGGTTCGCGCGGCAGGAAGGCAGCCGCGCGCGCAACGCTGTGCCCGCGCACCTGCGCTTCCTGAACTCGTCTTCGCTGGGCTTTCCCGCCAGCGAGATCGCCGCGCTGACAGCCTATGACAAGCAGGGCCAGGCGCTGGAAGACACCGAAGCGCGGCTGGCGGCGCTGGCAGCGGGCAACCTGGGACGAGTGGAGATCGAACCGGCCTTCTTTGGCCTGTTGGGCGCACAGGGCGCCATGCCGCTGCATTACACCGAGATCCTGAGCACGCGCGAGAGCTCGCGGCGCGACCGCGGCGCCCGCGCCTTCTTCGATATCTTCTCCAACCGGGCGGCGGCGCTGTTCTACGCGGCCTGGAAGAAGTACCGCATGCCGGTGCGGCACGAGACCGAACAGGACCACCATTACCTGCCGCTGCTGCTGGCGCTGGGCGGCATCGGCCATCCGGCGCTGCGCGACCGCCTGCAGTCGGGGCAGGGTCGGGTGTTCGACGAATCGCTGGCGCACTACGCCGCGGCCGCGCGCCAACGGCCGGTATCGGCGGCCTACCTGCAACGGGTACTGGCGGACTACTTCCAGGTGCCGCTGCGGGTGGAGCAGTTCGTCGGGCGCTGGTATCACGTGCCGCCGCAGAACCGCACGCAGCTGGGCATGCCTGGCGCGGTGCTGGGCGTGTCGGCCATGGCCGGCGACCGCATCTGGCAGCGCGACATGCGCATCCGGCTGTGGATCGGCCCCTTGTCCAAGGGCGCGTTCACCGACTTCCTGCCCGGCGGCGCGCGTGCCCAGGCGCTGGAGAAACTCCTGACCATGTTCGGCGGCATGAGCTTCGAATACGAAGTGCGGCTGGTGATGGCCAAGGAAGACGTGGGCGGCAGCGTGCTGGGCGAAGGCGGCGGCGCGCGTCTGGGCTGGAACTCCTTTCTTTGCACCGAAGCGGTGGCATCGGACCGCGATGACGCCAGCTACGAATTGCACACCATACATTGAGACTAGACGACCTGGAATATGGCCACACCCTTGAAGACCCTGATTGGAAAGCTCAACCAGACCTGCCGCCAGGCGGCCGAGCGCGCCGCCAGCCTGTGCATGGCCCAGGGGCACTATGAGGTGGACCTGGAACACCTGTTTTTGGCGCTGCTGGAAAAGCCGGCCAGCGATTTCAGCATCGTGGCGCGGCGCAGCGGTATCGAGGCTTCGGTGCTGGAAGCGGACCTGAATGCCGAGATCCGCGGCTTCAAGAATGGCAACACGCGCACGCCGGTGTTTTCGCCGCATCTGCCGCGGCTGTTCGAACATGCCTGGCTGATCGCGTCGCTGGACACGCAGACCACGCGCATCCGCTCCGGCCATCTGCTGCTGGCCTTGCTGACCGAGCCCGACCTGGCCCAGTTGGCGCGCCGCGGTTCGCGCCTGTTCGAATCGTTCAGGCTGGATGAACTGAAGCACGATTTCGCCGCGCTGACGGCGGGCTCCGAAGAGGCGGGCCAGTCGGTGGCGCTGGGCGACAGTCCGGCGGCGGACGCTGCCCAGGACGGCGCGGCCCCTGCTGCCGGCCTGTCCAAGACGCCGGCGCTCGACCAATACACCGCCAACCTGACCGAGCGCGCGCGCGAAGGCAAGATCGATCCGGTGATCGGGCGCGATGCCGAAATCCGCCAGATGATCGACATCCTGACGCGTCGCCGCCAGAACAATCCCATCCTGACCGGCGAGGCCGGCGTGGGCAAGACCGCGGTGGTCGAGGGGCTGGCGCTGCGCATCGTGGCGGGCGACGTGCCGCCGGCGCTGGCGGGCGTGGCCCTGCGCACGCTGGACATGGGCCTGTTGCAGGCCGGCGCCAGCGTCAAGGGCGAATTCGAGAACCGTCTGAAGAATGTGATCGACGAGGTCAAGCAAAGCTCCACGCCCATCATCCTGTTCATCGACGAAGCCCACACCATGATAGGCGCGGGCGGGCAGGCCGGACAGAACGACGCAGCCAACCTGCTCAAGCCGGCGCTGGCGCGCGGTGAACTGCGCACCATCGCCGCCACCACCTGGAGCGAATACAAGAAGTACTTTGAGAAGGACGCCGCGCTGGCGCGCCGCTTCCAGGTCGTGAAGGTGGAAGAACCCAGCGAGGAACTGGCCGCCAGCATGCTGCGCGGCATGGCGCCGCTGATGGAGCAGCACTTCGGCGTGCGCGTGCTGGACGAGGCCATCGTGGCCGCCGCGCGTCTGTCGCACCGCTATATCAGCGGCCGCCAGCTGCCGGACAAGGCCGTCAGTGTGCTGGACACGGCCTGCGCGCGCGTGGCCTTGGGCCGCAGCGCCACGCCGGCACTGATCGATGACGCGCGCCACCGCCTGGCGCGCCTGGAGACCGAACGCGCCGCCCTGCGCCGCGAAGCCGCGGCGGGCGCGGCGCAATCCGCGCGCCTGCGCGAACTGGATCAGGAAATGGACGCCACGCGCGCCGCGTTGACGGACGCGGAAGCGCGGCTGGAGCAGGAAAGCGAGCTGGTCAGGCAGATCCACGCGCTGCGCGAGGAACTGGAAGCGGCGGGAACGGACGTGACGCCGGAGCCCGCCGGCAAGCGCCGCTCGGGCAAGGCGGCCGAACCCGTCACGCCCGGCCAGGCACAACTGGCCGAACTGCAGCAGCAACTGCGCGCCTTGCAGGGCGAGGCGCCGTTGGTGCCGGCCTTCGTGGACGCGCAGGTCATCGCCGAGATCGTGTCGGCCTGGACTGGCATTCCGCTGGGCCGTATGGTCAACGACGAAATCCGCACGGTGCTGGAACTGCAGCCCCTGCTGGCCGAACGCGTCATCGGCCAGGACCATGCCTTGCACGCCATCGCGCAGCGCGTGCGCACCGCGCGCGCCGGCCTGGAGGACCCGAACAAACCCAAGGGCGTGTTCCTCTTCATTGGCCCCTCGGGCGTGGGCAAGACCGAGACCGCGCTGGCCGTGGCCGACGTGCTGTATGGCGGCGAACGCAAGCTGGTCACCATCAACATGAGCGAGTACCAGGAAGCCCACAGCGTATCGGGCCTGAAGGGCTCGCCGCCGGGCTACGTGGGCTACGGCGAGGGCGGGGTGCTGACCGAGGCGGTGCGCCGCCAGCCCTACAGCGTGGTGCTGCTGGACGAGATCGAAAAAGCCCATCCCGACGTGCTGGAGCTGTTTTTCCAGGTGTTCGACAAGGGCGTGATGGACGACGCCGAAGGCCGCGAAATCGATTTCCGCAACACGCTCATCATCCTGACCTCCAATGTCGGGTCCTCGGCCATCATGCAGGCGTGCCTGAACAAGAGCGCGGAGGAACGGCCCGATCCCGAGGCCTTGCAGGAACTGTTGGCGCCGCAGCTGTACAAGGCCTTCAAGCCCGCCTTCCTGGGCCGCATGAAGACCATCGCCTATTACCCGGTGGACGACGACGCGCTGGCCCGCATCATCGGGCTGAAGCTCGGCCGCATCGCGCAGCGGGTCCAGGCCAATCACCGCGCCGTCTTCGAATGGGACGAGGCGCTGGTGGAGGCCGTGCTGGCGCGCTGCACCGAGGTGGATACGGGGGCGCGCAACGTCGACCACATCCTGAATGGCACGCTGTTGCCGCAAATCGCGGAGCAGGTGCTGGGCCGCATGGCGCAGGGCGAGGCCATCGCCCGCATCCGCGTTACCGCCGGCAAGAACGGCGATTTCCGTTACCGCCTTGCCTGACGCCGGAGCCTGACATGCCGATGGATAATGCCGGCCTTTCCCGAATGTCGATCGCGTCGGTCGACCAGGCCAACCGTTTGCTGGACCTGCGCACGCCGCTGGGCGCCAACCGGCTCGTCGCGGAAACGCTGTCCGCCACGGAGACCCTGTCGGACGGCGCGTTCCGGCTGGAACTGACTGCGCTGTCGGACGATGCCGGCATCCCCTTGTCCGAACTGCTGGGCAAGCCGGCGACGCTGCGCCTGCAGACCGCGCTGGGCCGCGAACAGCCCCGTGTCTGGAATGGCTACATCATGGCGGCCGAGTTCCAGGGCGCCAACGGCGGGCTGGCGCGCTATGGATTGACGCTGGAGCCCTGGCTCGCGTTTCTGCGCGCGCGCCGCGACAGCTTTGCCTATCAGGACAAGACAGTCATTGAAATCGTCGACAGCATCTTCGGCGATTACAAGGACCAGGGGGGGCTGGCGCCGCAATGGCGCTGGGTGGTGAAGGACCGCGCCGCCTACCCCAAGCGCAGCCTCACCGTGCAGTATCGCGAAACCGATCATGCCTTCGTCGAGCGCCTGCTGGCCGAAGAAGGCCTGTTCTACTGGGTGGAGCATGAGGCCGGCGAAGGCGAGGGCAGCCACACGCTGATCATTGCCGACCACAACGGCGCCTTTCAGCCCGGCCCGCAGGCCAGCGTGCGCTTCGCGCGCGCCGACGTGACGGAGACCGAGGACAGCATCCAGCAATGGAGCCGGCGCGCACGCTGGCAAACCAATGCGGTGCGCATGGCCAGCTGGGACTACCGCAGCGCCCAGGCCAGGCCGGTGGCAGCGCAGGTCGATGCAGGCGGCGCGAAGGGCGCAATGGATCTGGTCGTCAACGACTATCCCGGCCAGTACGCCTACGAGGACAGCGCGCAGGGCGAACGCCTGGCGCACATCGCGCTGGCCGCGCTGCGCGTGGGCCAGGACAGCTGCGAAGGCGCGGGCACGGTGCGCACGCTGGCGCCGGGCCAGCGCTTTGAGCTGACCGGGCATTATCAGCAGGGCGGGGCCGCCTATGTGGCGATCGCCGTGCGGCACGAGGCCCGCAACAACTTCGACGAGGACCTGGGCCGCGCCGTGCGCGAGGCGCTGGGCGAGACCGGTCCGCAGGCAGCCGAGGCCGACTTCTACCGCAATACCTTTACCTGCATCGGCATCGATACGGAATTCCGCAAGGCCACGCGCGACGGGCACGGCGAACGCCTGCATCCGCGGCCCACCGTGTACGGCGCGCAGACCGCGCTGGTGGTGGGCGCCGAGGCGCCGGTGCACACCGACCGCGATCACCGCGTCAAGGTGCAGTTCCATTGGCAACGCGGCAAGGCTTCCAGCAGCCGCCTGGAGCATCCTTCGGGCGACGAGAACGCGCCGGCCAAGGACGAACTTGGCACGTGGGTGCGGGTGGCGGAGTCCGTGGCGGGCGGTGACTGGGGCGGGAACTTCGTGCCGCGCGTCGGCCAGGAAGTGCTGGTCGAGTTCCTGCACGGCGACATCGACCGCCCCGTGGTGGTGGGCGCGCTCTACAACGGCGCAGGCGCCGAGGACGCCGCGCATAACCAGGTGCAAGGCGGCGCCGCCAACGCCACCGGCAACGCGCCCGCCTGGTTCGCGGGCGGCGCCGACGGTCATGCGCACAACGTGGTGATGTCCGGTTTCAAGACGCAGGCGCTGGCCAGCAGCGGCCAGGGCACCGGCGGCTACAACCAGCTGGTGCACGACGACACGCCCGGACAGTCGCGTCTGACGGCTTCGACCACGCAGGCCGAGAGCCGCCTGAACCTGGGCCATATCAAGCAGCAGCGCGACAACGAAAGACTGCAGGACCTGGGCCACGGCGCGGAACTGTCGACCCGAGAGGCGGTGGCGCTGCGCGGCGGCTCCGGTCTGCTGATCAGCGCGGACCTGCGCGGGAACGCCGAGGGTGCGTTGCTGGACAGCTCGGAAGCGGCCAAGCAGATCGAGCGGGCGGCGCGTTCAGCGGAGGAGTTGGCGCAGGCGGCAGCGCGACAGAAGGCGGTGCTGGAAGACGATCCGGAAACACTGCCGGCGCAGGATGCATTGAAGCACGTCCTGGAGGTGATCGACGCGAAGCAGGACGCGCCCGAGGGCGAGCCCGTTGCCGCCTATAGCGAACCACAGTTGCAGGTGAGCGCGCCCAGCGGCATCGGCCAATACACGCCGGCCGACGCCTTCCTGGCGGCCGGGGCGTCGTTGGCGCAGGTGGCGCCGGACGTGAACTGGGTCAGCAGCGCCAACCTGGCGATGGGCGTGGCCGGCGGCGCGGTGCTGTTCACGCTTGGCCGCAAGGCGTCCGGCGGCAGCCCGGTGCAGGGCCAGGGGCTGCTGCTGCATGCGGCGGGCGGCAAGCTGCGCCTGCACAGCCAGGATGCCAAGATGACTCTGTCCGCGGAAAAGGCGGTGACCTTCGCGTCGGCGCAGGCCGGCGTGACGGTGCAGGCCGCCAAGCGCGTGCTGGCGACGGCCGGCGGCGCCTATGTGCGGGTGGAAGGCGGCGGCATTCAGCTCCATGCGCCGGGGAAGGTCGAGCTGAAGGCCGGCGTGCATAACTGGGTCGGCCCGGAAAGCAGCCAGGCGAACCTGGTCTTCAACGAAGCCAGCCCCTTGTGCGAAGCGCGCGTGCGCGGCGCGGCCCAGCGCGGCGGCGCCGTGGTGCCGCTGGGTTGAGGCGGGAGGAAGGCGGCATGCTCGATTACCAGGCTTTCAGCGCCCATGGCTTTGGCCTCATCCAGGACGAGCGGACGGCCGGCGTGCCGGCCTGCGTCCAGGCCGAAGCCCTGGTGCCGCCGGCGCTACGGAAAATGCCGGGACTCATGCCCCGGTTGGTGGACCTGACCGCAATGCCAGCGGCGGACAAGGCGCAGGCGCTGGCTAGCCTGAACCAGGCCTTGCTCGATGGCGAGGATCTCTGGCTGGGGCTGCTGTTGCAGTCCGATCAGCCCGCCGATGCCGTCGCCGCGCATCTGCGCTCGCGGATGATCGTCGACATCGCGGGACAGGGGCCGTGCTTTTTCCGCTTTTTTGATCCGCGCGTTTTGGTCCAGCTGCCATGGATGTTGGACCCGGCGCAGCTGGTCTGGCTTTGCGGGCCGGTGCAGCGCTTCGTGTTCCACCTGGATGGCGCATGGCGTGCGGTGGCGCGCCCCGACGCCGAGGGGGCGGCGCGTCCGAAGCTGAGCGTGGATCAGTCCTTCGCCTTGACCCAGGTGCAGGCCCTGAATGAAGTGCTGTCGGACCTGGATACGCTGGAGCCCGAAGGGCGCGTCGCCTTGGGCCAGAAGGTGATGGCGCATTTCCGCACGGCCCGCGAACTGGGCCTGGCGACCGCGCTGGAACGCAAGGCGTTTGCACGGCATGCCCTGGACGTGCACCCCGCCTTCCACCGCCACGAGCGGGTCCGCGCCTGCCTGGCAGCAATGCAGCCCGAAGATGATTACCCCTACCTTGCTGCGGTCCAGGACCTGTCCGATGAGGACTGGTCCAGCGTGCGCGCGGATATGGAACGAACTGGAGAGCCCGATGGCCGATGATGCAAAGAACTGCGGGAAGAAGCGCTCGTCGCTGGATTGCGGAGAGGATTGCCCGTTTCACCGGATCGGCCTGCCCATCATGCCGCTGCGCTACGCGGTGCTGAAGAACGACGGTGCCTTTGCGGCGCTGGACGGCGACCTGAACACGCCGCAGCTGGCAGAGCGGCCCCTGGGTGACAGCGCGCGCTATGGCGTGCGGCTGCTGCGTCCGGGCTATCTGTACGTCTATGACGAGGCGCGCTCTGAGCTGAAGGGCTACTACGTCAACGAAAACGCCACGCTGTACAACTTTGATCTCGACAAGCCGGTGCAGGACTGCGACCGGACCTTTACTTGCACGATGGACCACGAAGCCAAGGCTTCGCTGCTGACTATTCCGAACGCCAAAAAAGCGACATTCGTATGGTTGGCGTTTTCGGACGTGCAGTGGACCAAGGACGTGTGCAAGGCGCACAAGGGCAAGAAGGGCGCCGATATGCGCGAGCGGCACATGTTCAAGTTCGATGTGCAGGCCTGGCTCAGCAGCGGCAAGCACGCCAATGCCAAGAGCATCAACACCCTGAAGGATACGGCCGCGGACTACCAGGTGCATCGCAAGCGCGACCTGGATCAACATCAGAAGCAGCAGTTGCTGGGTTGGAGCACCGTCGGCTATTACGACGTGAAGGGCTGGATGGGGGAAATGATCGAGAACGCCGCGGAGGCCTTCCTGCCCGGCAAGGGCCTGATGCTGGCGCTGCCGGACAGCACCGGAATCCTGCAGGATCTCGCGCGGCTGATGCGCATACGCTTCGACGACTTCGTATCGAACAAGGAGGACCTGCGTCCCCTGACCGTGTCGAAGTCCATCGAGTCTCTTAGCGAAATCATCATGCAGTCGGCCGAGAGCGAGTTCCTGGAGCAAAGAGGCCGGGATGCCACCAACCATACGGTCTATGGGACCACGACTCCGAGTATGGGAGCCGGCCCGGGAGGGTCGGGGGCCGGGGGGCTGGCGGTAGGCCAGATGCTGGCGGACTGGCTGATGCCGGAGAACAAGAAGCAGCGCATGGCCGAGGCGGAGGACTATCGCCATCCGACCGAGGCCGAGCGCGGCAAGGTGCGCTGGGAAGCCTGGTCGAAGTACTTCGACAATTACGACGAGAACGCGCGCAGGGCATGGCAGAAGGGATTCGACGAGCGCTTGGCGCAATTCGACGCGGCGACCATCGTGCCCTTGGCGAAGGCGCACGTGGCGTGGATCACCTGCCAGAAAACGCTCGATTCGTTCGAATGCAACTACGACTCCAATAACGCGGATAGCGGTGCGGTTTACCAGACGGTCCTTGCGTTGTGCATCGACGGAACCCAGGACAAGCGCATTTGCTTCAAGCAGTACGCGGACTGGCTACAGGGGGAACCGGACGACACGCGCAACCTGTTGCTGCGCGCCATGTTCCACAACCAGGATTTCGTGGTCAAGAAGGTGGTCGAGGCGCACGAAGCGGCGCTCGACTGGAAGGCCATCCCCTGGGGCAATCTGCACGAGGCCTACAAGACCGGGCTCAAGGTGCTGAGCGAAGGTCAGATGGACAAGACCGCGCGCCTGCTGGAGCAGGTCATGGGGCCGGTTGTGCATGTGCTCAGGCTGGGCGTGGATAGCGGCATCGCGCGCAAGCTGGCGATGTACGTGGGCCTGCTGGCGCGGCAGAACGTGGCGATCGTGGAAGTCGAGGGCGGCAAGAAGGCTTTCCGCGCCGCGCTGATCCGCGAGGTACTGCGCCAGCATGGCAGCCAGGTGAGCATGCGCCAGATGGAGCAGGCGGTGGCGGACGAGCTGCGGCGGTTGGAGGTGCGCGGCGAACAGCTGGAGGGCACCGACAAGAAGCGCTGGTTCATGCTGGTGGACAGGGACGCTGCCGCCAATGTGTCAACGGACCTGCGGGCCGCGGATAGGGCCAGGGCCTTGGCGCAGACCACCATGACGGTCGAGGAATACGAAGCCCGGGAACTGTCGCGCTGGCGCACCGCGATCAACACGGACGTCCGTGTCGGCGTCGTCGGCTGCCTGTTCCAGACTGTGGCGGTGTACAAGCTCTGGAGCGACCTGGAATCGGCCATGCCTCACGAACGCAGCGACGCGAGCTGGAAGTTCGTGGTCGGCATCGCGTCGGCGGGCGGCTCGGTGGCCGACGTACTGGGCGTGGCGCTCAAGAGCCGGCAGGCCGCGGGTATGCGGCTGGGGATTGGGGTGGGACTTGAAACCACCGGTTCTCTGCTGGTGCGATGGGGCGGCCGCATAGGCGTCGTCACTGGCGTCATCATGGCCGTGTTCGATTTCAAATCTGCCGCGGACCAATTCACGATTGAAAAGAACGGCTTGATGGGCGGGCTTTACCTTGCCTCGGGTATCCTCAGCCTGGTTGTCATCGGAGCGTTCGCCCTGTCGGCCACGGTCGTGGGCCTGATCGCGGCGGTGCTCCTGATCATCGTGGCGATATTGATAGAGAAGTTCAAGGGCAACAAGATCGATGAATGGCTGAAGCGCTGTCTGTGGGGGAAACTGCAGGGACAGGCCGGGGCCGATTACTACTATGGGGTGCAGCAAGAGATGAACAGCCTGCGCGTGGCCTTGGGAGGGTCGTGATGGACTTTACGGGACTGATGTCCAGGTTCCCTAACGATCGTCCGCTTTCGGAGTTCGACCGCGAGCATCGCTTGCTGCAAAAGAAGCGTCTCGATGTGCCGCTGCTGGCGCAGCTCTGCGTCGTGAAGATGAATTCCAACAGCCTGCTGTCGGTGGATCGCTGGTATGGCTGGCGAGGCTTTATTGCACTGATCGGCGCCATAGGAATCGCCTTTGGTGTGGGTGGCATCCTGATGCTGGCCTGGATTCTGGTAGCGGGCGATCTGCCCAATGAGAACGGTCTCTGGGAAGCGATCTTCATCGGAATGGCGATGTTCGCCATGCTGGGCTTGGCTGGCGTCTGGATTGCGTGCAAGGAGATGTTCCGTTGGACCTACTATCCCATCGCGCTGGATCGCAAGCGCCGGCTGGTACACGTGTTCCGGCTGAATGGCACCGTCTTGACGGCGCCCTGGGACAAGATTTACTTCACGCTGGGCCGAGGCAAGGGCACGTTCGGCTGGCTCAACTGGGACATACGCGGCCTGATCCTGGCCGAGGACGGCGTCACGGTGCAGGACACCTTCGCCTTTTGCATCGCCACCAGCCGCGTCGAAAATGCCTATTCCCACTGGGAGTTCCTGCGCCGGTACATGGAAGAGGGTCCTCAGGCGGTGCTGGATGCGGTCCTGTACTGCATGCCCGTCGACGGCAAGCGCGAGAGTTTCGCCTTCAGCAAGGAACGCATCTTCGCCAATGATGCGCAGAGCCCTGGCCTCATGTATTTGGTCATGGTGCCCTTCAACTACCTGCATGCCATCATGCGCTGGGCGGTGATGCAGACCAGCAAGATCCCGGCGTTTCCGCCGGAGATCGAGGCCACGCTGCAACCTGAGCCGGGCGACAAGTACGTGCGCGATGCGTCGATGAATCCCGAAGACCTGCGCTAGGGGATTTCATCCGGCGGCGCGGCGGACCGGATTTGCGCTAGGATTACCCCGACCTTTCCGCCCCTCCCTGGAGCCCCCGCATGACCGACCTCAGCGCCTTTCCCATCACCAAGAAGTGGCCCGCCCGGCACCCCGACCGCATCCAGCTGTATTCGCTGCCCACGCCCAATGGCGTGAAGGTGTCGATCCTGCTGGAGGAAACCGGGCTGCCCTACGAGGTCCACCGGGTCAGCTTCGACGCCAAAGACCAGTTTTCGCCCGAATTCCTGTCGCTCAGCCCGAACAACAAGATCCCGGCCATCCTCGATCCCAATGGTCCCGAGGGCAAGCCGCTGGGCCTGTTCGAGTCGGGCGCCATCCTGATCTACCTGGCCAGCAAGGCGGGCAAGTTCCTGCCGGCGGACACGGCGGGGCGCTATGAGACCCTGCAATGGGTCATGTTCCAGATGGGCGGCATCGGCCCGATGTTCGGCCAGCTGGGCTTCTTCCACAAGTTCGCGGGCAAGGACTATGAAGACAAGCGCCCGCGCGACCGCTACGCGGAAGAATCCAAGCGCCTCTTGAACGTGCTGGACCAGCGCCTGGAAGGCCGTGACTGGGTGATGGGCGACGAGTACACCATTGCCGACATCGCCATCCTGCCCTGGGTGCGCAACCTGGTGGGTTTCTACGGCGCGGGCGAGCTGGTGGAGTTCTCGCGCTTCAAGAATGTCGCCCGGGTGCTGGAAGCCTTCGTGGCGCGTCCTGCGGTGGCCAGGGGCCTGACGATCCCCGGATAACGCCGCGCGTACCCTGCCTCTACAATCGGCCCTGTCATCCCTTCTGGAAAGCCGGGGCCGCCCATGGAACTGCGCCAACTGCGTTACTTCGTCCGCGTCGTGGAGGCGGGCAGCATCGGCCGCGCCGCGCAGTCCATAGGAATGGTGACGTCGGCGCTCAGCCAACAGATCAGCCGGCTGGAGGGCGAGCTGTCCACGCGGCTGCTGCGGCGCAGCGCCAGCGGCGTGGAGCCCACCGACGCGGGCTTGGCGTTCTTCCGTCAGGCGCAATTGGCGTTGCGCCACGCCGACGATGCGGTACATGCCGCGCAGCAGGCCAGGCTGGCGGGCCACGTCAGCGTGGGCCTGCCTTCCACCACCGCCGCCATCCTGGGCGCGCCCTTCGTGCAGGCCATGAACGAGCGCTATCCCGACATCCGTCTGCATCTGGTTGAGGCGCTGTCGGGCCATCTGAGCGACATGCTCAATGGCCGCATGCTGGACCTGGCCATCGTGTTCCAGGCCGAATCCGCGCGCCGCTGGAGCGTGACGCCCTTGCTGGACGAGCCGCTGTTCCTGCTGGCGCGGCCGGACATGGCGGGTTTGCCTGCCGGCGTGACCACGCGCATCGAGGCCATTGCGCATCTGCCTCTGGTCCTGCCCAGTGGACGCCACGGGCTGCGGGCGCTGGTCAACAACGCGTATCAGCAGTCGGGCCGCACGCCGCTGGTGGCGGTGGAGGTGGACGGCCTGCCGGTGCTGATGGACGTGGTGCAACTGGGCCACGTGGCCACCATCCAGCCCAGTTCCGCCATGGCCCGGATCGCGCCGGGCCAGCTGCACATGGCGCGCATCGACGACGCGCACCTGTACCGCCCCAATCTGCTGGCCAGCCTGTCGGAGGACGAGCTGTCGCCTGCGGCGCTGGCCGCCCGCCTGGTGCTGGCCGATGTGTCGCGCACGCTGGCGCGCGAGGGCAAATGGCCGGTGGTGGCTCTTCACGATTCATGAAGACCTGTTGACGGCTGGCTGATATCGGCGGGCGCTGCCGCTCGCTACAGTCCGTTCCTTGGAAGAGGAACGATGGCATGGTCGACGTCTTGGTGGTGGGAGGGGGCAACGCGGCGCTGTGCGCGGCCCTGATGGCGCGCGAGGCCGGCGCCAGCGTGCTGCTGCTGGAAGCGGCGCCGCGCGAATGGCGCGGCGGCAATTCGCAGCACACGCGCAATCTGCGCTGCATGCACGACGCGCCGCAGGACGTGCTGGTCGAGGCCTATCCCGAGGAAGAATACTGGCAGGATCTGCTCAAGGTGACGGGCGGGCTGACCAACGAGCATCTGGCGCGGCTGGTCATCCGCGAGTCCTCCACCTGTCGCGACTGGATGCGCCGCCATGGCGTGAACTTCCAGCCGCCCTTGTCCGGCGCGCTGCACGTGGCGCGCACCAACGCCTTCTTCATGGGCGGCGGCAAGGCCCTGGTCAACGCCTACTATCGCAGCGCCGAAGCGCTGGGCGTGCAGATCCGCTACGACGCGCCGGTCGACTCGCTGGAGCTGGAGGAAGGGCGCTTCGTGGCGGCGCGCATCGGCCATGAGCGCATCGAGGCGCGCGCCTGCGTGCTGGCGGCCGGCGGCTTCGAATCCAACCGCGAATGGCTGCGCGAAGCCTGGGGCCAGAACGAGCGCGGCGAATGGCCGGCCGACAATTTCCTGATCCGCGGCACGCGCTACAACATGGGCGTGCTGCTGAAGTTCATGCTGGACGCCGGCGCGGACAGCATCGGCGATCCGTCGCAGTCGCATTGCGTGGCAATCGATGCGCGCGCGCCGCTGTACGACGGCGGCATCTGCACGCGCATCGATTGCGTGTCGCTGGGCGTGGTGGTCAACCGGGAGGCCAGGCGCTTCTACGACGAGGGCGAGGACTTCTGGCCCAAGCGCTACGCGATCTGGGGCCGCCTGACAGCCATGCAGCCGGGCCAGATCGCCTATTCCATCATTGACGCCAAGGCCGTGGGCCGCTTCATGCCGCCGGTGTTCCCGGGCGTGCAGGCCGACACCTTGCCGGAACTGGCGGTGAAGCTGGGGCTGGACCCGGCGGTCTTCGAGCAGACCGTGCGCGACTACAACGCGGCCTGCCGCGTCGGCAAGTTCGACCATACGGCGCTGGACGACTGCCATACCGAAGGCCTGGCGCCGGCCAAGACGCACTGGGCGCGGCCCATCGACACGGCGCCGTTCTATGGCTATGCCTTGCGGCCTGGCATCACCTTTACCTACCTGGGCCTGAAGGTGGACGACACCGCCGCGGTCCGGTTCAGCGACGTGCCCAGCGACAACCTGTTCGTCGCGGGCGAAATGATGGCAGGCAATGTGCTGGGCAAGGGCTATACGGCCGGGGTGGGGATGTCCATCGGCACGGCCTTCGGCCGCATCGCCGGCACCCGGGCCGCCGCCGCCGCGCGCGGCCGGCATAACGCGGAAGCACGACATGAAGCAGCTTGAAGCCCTGGCCCGCGAGGCCCAGTCCTTTTCCACGCAGCATGGCGAGGCAGCGCCCGTCATGGCAGAGCAGCCGGTGCGCTGGCATGGCAAACAGGCCGAACGCCGGGCGGATCTGCTGACGGGCGATGAAACCGAAGTCGCCCGCGTCATGCAGATCTGCAACGCCTGCCGCTATTGCGAAGGATTCTGTGCGGTGTTTCCCGCCATGACCCGTCGCCTGGAATTCGGCAAGGCCGACTTGAACTACCTGGCCAACCTGTGCCACAACTGCGGCGCCTGTCTGCATGCCTGCCAGTACGCGCCGCCGCACGAGTTCGCGGTGAACGTGCCGCAATCCATGGCGCGGGTGCGGATGCAGACGTACACCGACTACGCCTGGCCGCCCGTGTTGGGCAGGCTGTACAAGCGCAACGGCCTGGCCCTGTCGTTGGCGACGGCCGCAGGCCTGGCGCTGTTCCTGGCCCTGGCGGCGCTGATGGGGGGCGGGCTGCTGCATGAGCCCATGGGCGGCAACTTCTATGCCATATTCCCGCACAACACGCTGGCGCTGATGTTCGGCGCGGTGTTCGGCTTTGCGATGCTGGCGCTGGGCGTGGGCGTGACGCGCTTCTGGCGCAATGTCAGTCCGGGCGCGGCTACAGGCGCTGCAGTGGCGGAAGCGGCGCATGACGCCCTGCGCCTGCGCTACCTGGATGGGGGGCATGGCAAGGGCTGCAACAACGCGGACGACGCCTTCACCTTGTGGCGCCGCCGCTTCCATCACTTCACGTTCTACGGCTTCATGCTGTGTTTCGCCGCCACCAGCGTGGCGACGCTGTATCACTATCTGCTGGACCAGCAAGCGCCGTATCCCTTCTGGAGCGCGCCTGTGCTGCTGGGTACGGCAGGCGGCTTCGGCCTGTTGATCGGACCCGCGGGACTGCTGTGGTTGAACCTCAAGCGTCATCCGCAGCAGGGCGACGCGGCGCAAAAGCCCATGGACCGCGGCTTCATTGCGCTGCTGTTCCTGACCAGCGCCACGGGCCTGGCCTTGCTGGCCGGCCGCGACGGCGGCGCGATGGCGCTGCTGCTGGCGATTCACCTGGGCGTGGTGATGGCGCTATTCCTGACGCTGCCCTACGGCAAGTTCGCCCACGGCATCTATCGTTCGGCCGCGTTGTTGAAGTGGGCCATCGAGAAACGCCAGCCCAACAAGCTGCAACTGGGCTCGGATTGAAGCACCGCGCAGCCGCGCGGCCATGACGGCGTCCGTCGACGGCGCCGCGACCGACAACAAACCAGGAGACTTCAATGTTCCGCACTTCCTTGCTGGCGCGTGCCGCGCTGGCCGCCTGTCTGCTGCCGGCCTTGCCGGCGCAAGCCCAGTCCTTCCCCTCGAAGCCGATCACGCTGGTGGTGCCGCATTCCGCGGGCGGCACCTCGGACATCCTGGCGCGCACCGTTGCGGCGGAGGCGGCGAAGACGCTGGGGCAAACCATCGTCATCGACAACAAGGGCGGTGCCAACGGCACCATCGCCGCCAAGCAGGTGGCGATGTCCGCGCCGGACGGCTACACGCTGCTCTTGGCAACTGCCAGCACGCACGGCATCAATCCGTCCTTGTACTCGCGGATTTCGTACGATGCGGTGAAGGACTTCACGCCCGTGACGCTGCTGGCCACCGTGCCCAATGTGCTGGTGGTGGGCAAGCAGGTGCAGGCTGCCAATGTGCAGGAGCTGGTTGCCTACATCCGTTCGCAGGGCGACAAGATCAACATGGGCTCGGCCGGCGCGGGCACGCCTGGCCATCTGGCCGGCGAGATGTTCAAGAGCGCCGCGAAGCTCCAGTTCACGCACATCCCCTACAAGGGCGGCAGTCCGGCCATCACCGACCTGATCGGCGGCCAGATCGACTTCATGTTCACGACCATTCCCGGCGTGCTGCCGCACGTAAAGGCCGGCACGCTGCGCGCGCTGGCGGTTACCTCGCCGCAGCGTTCGCCCGCCATGACGGATATCCCCACCATGGCGGAATCGGGCCTGCCGGGCTTTCAGGCCGTGTCGTGGCACGGCATCGTTGCGCCGGCGGGCACGCCGGACGCGGTGGTCGCCACGCTGAACCAGGCGTTGAGCGGCGCGCTGGCCGCGCCTGCGGTCAAGCAGCGCCTGATGGAAGAGGGCGCGCAGGCCTCCAGCCTGAACACGGCGGCGTTTGGCGCCTTCATCCAGAGCGAGATTGCGGCCTGGGCCAAGGCCGTCAAGGATTCGGGCGCCACGGCGAACTGATACCGGGGGCGTAGAGCGGGGCAGTGTCCTAGAATGACGCATGCTTATTGCCCTGCTCACCACGCTGGCCCTGGCAACGGGCAACGCGGCTGCCTTCGAACTTTCCTGCTTCTATGCGGACAAGACCGACGAAGGCGCATTCGGCCACGCGGAACAGTGCGCCCGCGAGGACGGCGGCGGCATCGTCTTCAACCCCGAAATCTTGCGCCGCATGCAGTTCGGCGCCGATGGCCTGGCGCCCGCGGCCGTCGCTGGCTGGCGTTGGGTGCGGCCGGATGGCCGGTCGGTGTCCGTGATTACCTACGACAACGGCCCGGACGAGTTCGAGGAAGGGCTGGCGCGCGGGCGCAGGCCGGAAGGCATGGCCTACTACGACAAGCAGCTGGAGCTGGCGCTGGCCACCTCCTATGCGTGGGCTGAGCCTTTCAGCAGCGGTCTGGCCGCAGTGTGCAGCCATTGCGTCAGCGTGCAGGATGGCGAGCATTCCGTGATGGTCGGCGGCGATTGGGGCGCCATCGACCGCAAGGGCGTCCTGGCGCTGCCCCTGCGGCCGGACGCTGCGTCCTTGCGCAGCGATCTGGAGGCCGCGAGAAAGCGCCGCTGAACGACGCTCGCGGATCAGCCGCCCGCCAGCAGCTTGCCCAGCGTCGCCATGCCTTGCTCCATTTCGGGATTCCAGGGATGGCCGCCGTTCAGCCTCAGGAAGTTGCCGAAGGCGCCTGACGCTGAAAACAGCGGACCCGGGGCGATGCTGATGCCGTGTCCCAGCGCGGCGCGGTGCACCTTGAGCGTGTCGATATGGGCCGGCAGCTCCACCCACACGAAGTAGCCGCCCAGCGGTCGCGTGGCGCGCGTGCCCTTGGGGAAGTAGCGGGCGATGGCTTGCAGCAGTTCCCCTTGCTGCTGGGCCAGCGCCTGGCGGAATTGCCGCAGGTGGCGGTCGAAGCCGCCTTTTTCCAGATAGGCTGCGATGGCCGCCTGCGTAGGCGCGGCGGTGGCCAGGCTGGTGGTGAGCTTGTTGCGCATGATGCGCCGCGTGTAGCGGCCGGCGGCCACCCAGCCCACGCGGTAGCCCGGCGCCAGGGTCTTGGAGAACGAAGAGCAGTGCATGACGATGCCATCGCGATCGTAGGCCTTGGCGGGGCGCGGACGCTGCTCGCCGAAGTACAGCTCGCCGTAGACGTCGTCTTCGATCAACGCCACGTCGTGGCTCGCAAGCAACCGCACCAGCGCTTCCTTCTTGTCGTCGGGCATCAGGCTGCCCAGCGGGTTCTGGAAGGTGGTCATGAGCCAGCAGGCTTTGGGGCGGTGGCGCAGGATGGCCTGCTCCAGCGCCCGCAGGTCTATGCCTTCGCGCGGATGCGTGGCCACTTCGATGGCGTGCAGGTGGTTGCGCTCCAGCGATTGCAGCGCGGCGTAGAAGGTGGGGGATTCCACGATGACCGCGTCGCCGGGCTCGGTGACCGCCGCCAGGCTCAGGTTCAGCGCGTCCAGCGCGCCGTTGGTGATGATGATGTCGTCCACCGGCACCGACATGCCGTCGGCCAGGTAGCGCAGCGCGATGGCGCGGCGCAGCGCCGCGTCGCCCGGACTGAGGTCGTCGATCGAGCCCCAGGGGTCCAGGCGCTGCACCGTGGCTGCCATGAACTTCGCCAGGCGTCCGTAGGGCAGCAGCGACGGGTTGGGAAAGGCCGAGCCGAAGGGCAGCATGTCGCGGCGCAGGGTGGCGTTGAGCACCTGCAGCACGTTGTCGCTGACGTCCACCGGATGGCGTCCGGCGCTGGCGCTGGACAATCCGTCCAGCTCCGGTAGCGTGGCGTGCGGCGCGCGCAGCACGTAATAGCCGGAGCGGTCGCGCGCCCGGATCAGGCCGCGGGCTTCCAGCAGGTAGTAGGCCTTGAACACCGTCGACGGGCTGACCCCGCGGCTGGCGCTGGTCTGCCGCACCGAGGGCAGGCGGTCGCCCGCCTGCAGCAGGCCCGATCGGATCGAGGCGGTGATTTCTTCTGTCAGCCGTTCATAGCGCTTCATGGGCGGGTCCGTTTGTTTGGAGCGGGTTCAGGTCGACATGCCGATGGATCTCATCACCAGGCGCAGCGCATAGGCCGCCACGCCCAGGGCCGCGACACTGCATGCCCAGATCATCGCCAGCCAGAGCAGGCGGCTGCGCCATGAGGGCAGGGAGGATTGGGAGCCGTTCATCAGTGGAACTCCTCGCCAAGGCGCACCTTGCCCCGGAACACGTAGTACGACCAGGCGGTGTACATGAGGATAATCGGAATGATCGCCAGCGCTCCCACCAGCGCGAAGCCCAGGCTTTGCGGCGGCGCGGATGCGGTCCAGATGGACACGTCAGGCGGGATGATGGCGGGCCAGATGCTGATGCCCAGGCCGCTGTACCCCAGGAACAGCAGCGCCAGCGACAGCACGAAGGGGCCGGCGTTGGGCATGCCCTTGACGCGGCGGATGAGATCGAAGCCGGTCACGGCGACCAGCAGCGGCACGGGCAGGAACCAGAACATGTTGGGCAGGCTGAACCAGCGCTGCGCGATCTGCGGCTGCGCCAGCGGCGTCCAGACGCTGAGCGCCGCGATCACGGCCAGCAGCAGCAGCGTGAGCGGACGGGCGATGTCGCACATGTGGCGGTGCAGGCGGCCTTCGGTCTTCATGATGAGCCAGGTGCAGCCGAGCAGCGCGTAAGCCACCACCAGCCCCGCCCCGGTGAAGAGCGAGAACGGGCTGATCCAGTCCCAGGCGCCGCCTTGATAGGCGCGGTCCACGACCGGGATGCCTTCGATGTAGGCGCCCAGCGTCACGCCCTGGAAGAACGTGGCGCACACGGAACCGAGCACAAAGGCGCGGTCCCACAGCGGGCGGTGATGCTCGTCCGCCTTGAAGCGGAATTCGAACGCCACGCCGCGGAAGATCAGGCCCAGCAGCATGAATACCAGCGGCAGGTGCAGCGCGCTCAGGATCACCGAGTAGGCCAGCGGGAACGCGGCCATCAGGCCGGCGCCGCCCAGTACCAGCCAGGTCTCGTTGCCGTCCCACACGGGCGCCACGGTGTTGACCATGACGTCGCGTTCCTCGCGATCGGAGATCAGCGGAAAGAGGATGCCGATGCCCAGATCGAAGCCATCCATGATCACGTACATCATCACCCCGAACAGGATGATGACGGCCCATACCAGTGCAAGGTCGATGCCCATGGCCTCAGACTCCCGAATGCTTGCGTTGCGCGGGCTCGATGCCCGCCAGGGTGGAGGCGGCCGACAGCGGCCGCGAGGGCTGGCGCGGTTCTCCCGGGCCGCCCGACAGCGGCGCGTGGCCGGGGGCGGGGCTGGGGCCCATGCGGATCAGGCGCAGCATGTACGAGACGCCGGCGCCGAACACCAGCAGGTACACCACCACGAACAGCGCCAGCGTCAGCGTCAGTTCGCCCAGTCCGTGCGGCGTGGCCGCGTCGGCGGTGCGCATGACGCCGTACACCACCCAGGGCTGGCGGCCGATTTCCGTCACGTACCAGCCGGCCAGGATGGCGATCAGCCCGGAAGGTCCCATCCACAGCGCAAACCGGTGCAACCAGCGCGATTCGTACAGCCGGCCACGCCAGCGCGACCACGCGGCCCAGAGGGCGAGCGCGATCATCAGCATGCCCAGGCCCGCCATCACGCGGAACGACCAGAACACGGCCGTGGCGTTGGGACGGTCTTCGGGCGGATAGGACTTCAGACCCGGGAACTGGCCGTCCCAGCTATGCGTGAGGATCAGGCTGCCCAGGCGCGGAATGTTGACCGCGTAGCGCGTTTCCTCGCGCTCCATGTCGGGGATGCCGAACAGTGTCAGCGGCACGCCAGCGCCAGGCTCGTTTTCCCAATGGCCTTCGATGGCCGCGATCTTGGCGGGCTGGTGCTTGAGCGTGTTCAGGCCATGGAAGTCGCCCACCACGGCTTGCAGCGGGGCCACCAGCAGCAGCATGCCCATGGCCATCGCGAACATCTTCTTCACGGCGGGGCTGCGGTCGCCGCGCAACATGTGCCAGGCGCCGGATGCGCCCACCATCAGCGCGGTCGCCAGGAACGCGGCGATGCCCATGTGCGCCAGGCGGTAGGGGAAGGACGGATTGAAGATCACGGCCAGCCAGTCCGTGGGCACCACGCGACCGTCCAGGATTTCATAGCCGGCGGGCGTCTGCATCCAGCTGTTGGAGGCCAGGATCCAGGTGGCCGACACCAGCGTGCCCAGCGCCACCATCACGGTCGAGAAGAAATGCAGGCCCGGCCCGACGCGCGACCAGCCGAACAGCATCACGCCCAGGAAGCCGGCTTCCAGGAAGAAGGCGGTCAGCACTTCATAGGCCAGCAAGGGCCCGGTCACGCTGCCGGCGAAATCCGAGAAGAAGCTCCAGTTGGTGCCGAACTGATACGCCATCACGAGGCCGGACACCACACCCATCCCGAAGTTGACGGCAAAGATCTTGGTCCAGAAATGGTAGAGGTCGCGGTAGACGGTGTTGCGCGTGCGCAGCCACAGGCCTTCCAGCACGGCGAGATAGCTGGCCAGGCCGATGGTGATGGCGGGGAAGATGATGTGAAACGAGATGGTGAAGCCGAACTGTATTCGGGCAAGCAATAGCGCGTCGCTATCCATGGCGGTATTCCTGACTTCTTCGCCAGCGCGCCTCAACCGCCACAAGACGGCGTGCGCTGACGGGTGTTTGACCTACACCGTGAAGTTAGAGCCGCAGCCTGGATCAGTACAGATTCAGAGCATGAATAAAAAAGCGGATCAGTTTGGATGGATTGCCGGAAGAAAATGGGCTTTCCATAGGGAAAACATCTGTGCTGCAAGTCTTGCGAAGACGATGAAGTTACAAAAAAAGCAGCACAGAAAAGGCGGGTGCGTCCCCTGATACGCTGGTTTTTGAGTGCGCAGCCCGCCAGGCCGGCGCCTAGGATGCGCAGCCGCGCGCCGCTTCGTCGATCAGGCCGGCCACCTCGGCGGCGCGCGACGCAAGCGATGCGTGGCTGGCGTCCAGCGTGATGGTCTTGCGGGTGTTCAGGCGCGCGGCCATGCGCGTCTGGTTTTCGGGGGCGATCATCCGGTCCTGGCTGGATATCTGGTACCAGGACGGCTTGCTGCGCCATGCGGGGACGGACACCGTTTCGCCGAAGGCGCTGGCCAGGGGCGCCTTTTGCGTGACGGCCATGACCAGGCCCTCGTCGGCGGACAGGTCCTGGCAGAAGCTCTCATGGAACTTGTCGGCGCGCAGCCAGAGGTAGCCGTCGCTGTCGGGCGCCAGGTTGGGCGCGGCCGCGGGCAGCATTTCTTGTGTGATGCCGCCCGGGCTTTCTCCCGCGTCCGGGGCGAAGGCGGCGATGTACACCAGGCCGGCCACGTTGGGCTGGTTGCCGGCTTCGGTAATGACCGCGCCGCCGTACGAATGGCCCACCAGCAGCACGGGGCCCTTCTGCTGCGCGATCATTTTGCGCGTGCGTTCGGCGTCGCCGGCCAGGGAGGCCAGCGGCATGTCGACGGCGTGCAGGTCTTGATAGCCCTTGCGCGCCAGTTCCAGGATGACGCGGCTCCAGTGGGCGGCGCCGCCCCAGAAACCGTGCACAAGAATGATGCTGGGTTTGCTGCTCATGATGCGGCTCCTTCCTCGGGATGGAGCAACGATCATGCGCCGGCCAGGACGGCGCCGCCACAACTATTTGCGGCGGCGCCAGTGCCGTTACAGCGGACGCGGGGCAGGCGTGACGGCGGCCGGACGCTGGGCGCGCTGGCTCAGCCACACGCTGGCGACCACGATCACCATGCCGGCGATCTGCGCGGCGCTCAGCTGCTGGCCCAGCATGCCCCAGCCCAGCAGCACGGCGGTAATGGGGCTGAGAAAGCCGAGCGAGGAGACCACCGCGGGCTCCAGCCGCGCTACGCCCCGGAACCAGAGCACATAGGTCAGCGCCGCGCCAATCAAACCCAGGTAGGCGATGCCGGCCACGTTAAGCGCCGTGAGCGGCGGCAGGGCGGGCTCGGCGGCGAAGGCCAGCGGCGCCAGCAGGATGCCGCCCGCCGTCAGCTGCCACGATGTGAAGGTGAGCGCCGATACAGGCGGCTGCCAGCGGCGGCTGAGCACCGTGCCCAGGGCCATCGACGCGGCGCTGATCAGCCCGGCCGCAATGCCTACCGGGTCCAGCGCGGCCTTGGGCGTCAGCACCAGCAGCGCCACTCCGCCCAGGCCGCCCAGCGCCGCCAGCACCGACAGGCCGCGCACGGGTGTGCCCAGGAGGCTGCGCGCCAGCAGGATCACCACCAGCGGCTGGACCGCGCCCAGCGTGGCGGCCACGCCGCCCGGCAGGCGGTAGGCCGCCACGAACAGCAGAGCCCAGAAAACGGAAAAGTTCAGTGCGCCCAGGATGAAGGCGCGCAGCCACCAGATGCCTTGCGGCAGTTGGCGCACGATCAGCAGCAGCAGGAAGCCGGCCGGCAGCGCGCGCAGCATGGCGACCGTCAGCGGATAGTCCTGCGGCAGCATCAGGGTGGTGACGACGTAGGTGCTGCCCCAGATGGCGGGCGCCAGGGCAGTCAACAGCAGATCGGAACCGCGGTTCATGGTCATGCTCCGGCTAGCTCAGGCAAGTTCAAGCACGTCGTGGACGGGGCGGCGCGGCTTCTGCGGCCAATTGCCTTCCTGCGCGTAGCCCATGGCGACCAGCATGACCGGCACCTCCTCCTGGCGCAAGCCGAAGGCCTGGGCCACGCCGGCGGCGTCAAAGCCGGTCATCGGGCTGGCGGCCAGGCCTTGGGCCTGTCCTGCCAGCATCAGGGTGGAGGCGCCGAAGGTGGCGCTGCGCACGGCCTCGTCGCGCTGCGTCTGCGGCGAGTCGGCATAGAGGCGGCTGGCCGCGGCTTCCCAGGATGGCACCATGGCCGCGGGCATGAAGCCCGCGTCCACGGACGGTTGCAGGCGGTCGGCCATCCAGGCGGCCTGGGGCAGCACGCCCAGCACGATGAAGGTCACCGCCGATTCGCTCACCTTGGGCTGGTTCCACGCCAACTCGCGCAGCCGGCGCTTGCCCTCCTGGCTGCGCACGGCGATGAAGCGCCAGTTCTGCAGATTGAAGGCGGTGGGCGCGCGGGTGGCCCAGGAGACCAGGGTACGGATGATGTCGTCGTCCACGTCGCGGGCGGGATCGAAGAAGTTGGCGGAAACGCGTTGCGCGATTGCGTCGGTCAGGGCGTGGTTCATGGCTGCCATCCTTGGGATTTGCTGAGATTGCCGGCTCGCCAGATGCGCGCCGTCTCCATGTCCACAGGCTAATTGAATCCTTGTTTGGCGATAATATCCAATTCAATGGCAATATAATTCACCAATAGTGAATAATATATGGATCATCTGACGGCGCTGAGGGTGTTCAGGCAAGTGGTGGAGCGGGGCGGCTTCGCAGCCGCGTCGCGGCAGATGGGCCTGTCGCCCGCCGCGGTCAGCAAGAACATCGCCGAACTGGAAACCCACCTGGCGGCGCGCCTGCTCAACCGCACCACCCGCCGCATGAGCCTGACCGAAGCCGGCGCGCGCTACTACGAACAGGTGGCGCGCATCCTGGACGACCTGAGCGAAGCCGAGCAATCGCTGGGGCCCTTGCAGCAGGCGCCGTCGGGCACCTTGCGGGTCAGCGCGCCCATGTCGCTGAGCCTGGTCCGGCTGTCCGCCGCCATGCCGCGCTTCCTGGAGCGCTATCCGCAGGTATCGCTGGACCTCAACCTGGAGGACCGCCGCATCGACATCGTCAAGGAAGGCTACGACCTGGCCATCCGCGGCACCGACCGGCTGGAGGATTCCAGCCTGGTGGCGCGCAAGCTGATGACGCTGGACCACGTGCTCTGCGGCGCGCCGGCCTACTTCGAGCGCCATGGCGTGCCGGCCTCGCCGCTGGCGCTGCGCAACATGGAACGCGTGCAGTTCACCTTGTCTGGCCACTCGGACGAATGGACCTTCAAGCGCGCGGGGGAGACCGAACGCGTCCCGGTGCGGGGCCGCTACAGGGTGAGTTCCAGCCTGGCGGTGCGCGATGCGCTGCGCGCCGGTTTTGGCGTCAGCCTGGTGCCGCGCGTGTACGTGCAGCAGGACCTGGACAGCGGCGCGCTGCAGGCGGTGCTGCAGGATTGGAAACCCGACGAGACCTACGTGTATGCGGTGTATCCCTCGCGCCGCCACATGGTGGCCAAGGTGCGCGCCTTCGTCGACTTCCTGCTGGAAGAACTGGGCGCGCCGCGGGAATGAGCCGCGGCGGCCCGTAGCCGCATCAACACATGTGCTGGCCGCCGTTCATGGCGACATTGCTACCGGTCATGAACGCCGCGGCATCGCTGCAGATGAAGGCGACCAGCGCGCCGATCTCTTCCGGGCGGCCGAGCCGGCCCAGCGGGATCTGCGGCAGGATCTTCTCCTTCAACACCTCTTCGGGCACGGCCTCCACCATGCGCGTCGCCAGGTAGCCCGGCGATACGGTGTTCACCGTCACGCCTTTCCTGGCCAGCTCCAGCGCCAGGGATTTGGTGAAGCCGTGGATGCCGGCCTTGGAGGCCGCATAGTTGGTCTGGCCAAACGACCCCTTGCTGCCGTTGACGGACGAGATGTTGACGATGCGGCCCCAGCCCCGGTCGGCCATGGCGCCGCATAGCGGCTGCGTCATGTTGAACATGGAGTCCAGGTTGCCGCGCAGCACGTCCGTCCAGTTTTCGTGACTCATCTTGCGCAGGCTGGCATCGCGGGTAAGGCCGGCGTTGTTGATCAGGATGTCGATCTGGCGGCCGTCTTCCTCCAGGCGCCGCGCCAGCGCCTGGCACGAGTCGTAATCGGCCACGTCCACCCTGTACATGGCGTAGCGGCGGCCCTGGGCCGCCTCCGCGTCCACCCACGCCCGCGCGGCGTCTTCGCTGGAGTGGTAGGTGATGATGACCTGGTGGCCGGCATCGTGCAGGGCGCGCGCGATGGCTTGCCCGAGGCAGCCGGCCCCGCCTGTGACGAGCGCAGTGCGTTCAGCCGTCATGATGGGATCCCGGTTGGCTTGCGTCGCGCATGGCCGAGCACGCCGACGCCATCTGGTTCGACAGCGTCTTCCAGATCTGCGCCATGGGGGTGTCTTCGATGCCCATGGCGCCGCCGGTGGCCTGCTTCAGCCAGCCTCGCATTGCTTCGCTCATGCCGGCGGCCAGGGTGGCCTGTTCTTCGAGCAGCGCGTGGGTGATGGCCTGGCTGGCTTCAAGCTGGCTTTGCCATTGCTTGCGCGTCATTTCGCCCAGCGCGGGCGCGATCTCTTGCCAGTTGCCGGATTGTTGCAAGGGCGCCAGTGCGGCCAGGTATTGTTCCGCGTTGCCGCCGGCCAGGCGGCGGCCCAGTTCAACCCAGCGCTGCTGGCTTTCCTGCGCAAGCTGCGCCATGCGCTGGCAATAGGCGGCATTGGCGCTGGCAAGGCCCTGAGGCGTGGAGGCAGTGGTTTTCTTCATCATCCGTCCTTTTAAGAGAGTGGTAAGGGGTAACGAACACACAGGCCTCAAGCCATCTGGCTGAGGGTCTTGCGAAAGCGCGCCAGCGAGAACGCGAACAGGACCGAGCCTATGAGCGCCAGCGCCAGGAAGGGTTGCCACACGACGCTCAAGCCCGCGCCGCGGTAGAGAATGGCCTGGCCGAGTTCCACGAAGTGGGTGGTGGGAGCGGCCAGCATGATGTCCTGCACGAACTGCGGCATGCTTTCGCGCGGCGTGGTGCCGCCCGACAGCATTTGCAGGGGCAGCAGCACTAGTACAAGCAACATGCCGAACTGCGGCATGCTGCGCGCAAGCGTGGCCATGAATATGCCCATAGAGGTCGTCGCGAACAGGTGCAGCGCCGCCCCGACCAGGAACAGCGCCACCGATCCTTCGATCGGCACTTGCAGCAAGCCGCGTACCACGAAAGTCAACGATAGCCCAGCAGATGCCAACACCACCAGCCCCATCGACCAGACCTTCGCGACCATGATCTCGGTCGGCGTCACCGGCATGACCAGCAGGTGCTCGATGGTGCCGTGCTCGCGTTCGCGGATCAGCGCGGCGCCGGTCAGGATGATGGACAGCATGGTGACGTTGTTGATGATCTCCATCAGCGCGCCGAACCAGGCCTGGGTCAGATTGGGGTTGAAGCGCATGCGCACCGCCAGCTCCACCGGCAGTTCGGTGGGCGCGCGGTAGCGTTTGACGAACTCGTTGATCTCGTCGCTGATGATCTGCTGGATGTAGCTGCTGCCCGTGAACGCCTGGCTCATGCGGGTCGCGTCCACGTTGAGCTGGATTTCAGCGGGCCGGCCAGCCAGCACGTCGCGCTGGAAATTGGGCGGAATGTTGACCGAGAAGGTGTAGCGCCCCGCGTCCATGCCGGCATCGGCCTCGGCCGAAGTCGTTACTTCCGGCGGTGTGAAGTGCGGGGGATAGAAGGCCGACGTGATGCGCGCGGACAGGGGCGAGACGTCCTCGTCGACCACGGCGATGGGAGCGTTGTGCAAGGTTTCCGGCACGGCCGTGGCGGCGGTGTAGATCATCAGCGTGAACGACACGAGGATCAGGATCAGCATCATCGGGTCGCGCGCCAGGCTCCACAGCTCCTTCACGCCCAGGCGGTAGATATTGGCCAGGTGCCGCATCTCAGGTCTCCTGTTTCTTCAGCAGCAGCGCCGAGGCGCCCAGGATGACGGGAATGGCGATCAGCAGCGGCCAGAACGAGCCTTGCAGGTTGGAGAAGTCCAGGGCCTTGCTGAAGACGCCGCGGCTGATGGTCAGCATGTGCGTGGCGGGGTAGACCTGTCCGATCAGGCGGCCGGCGCCTTCCAGCGACGACACCGGGTTGAGCAGGCCGGCGAACTGCACCGCGGGCACCAGGGTGCCTATCATGGTGAAGAACAGCGCCGCGATCTGGCTGCGGGTGAACGTGGAGGCCAACAGGCCGATGGCGGTGGCCACCACGTTGTAGATCAGCGCGGCGGCAAGCAGGGTCAGGAAGCTGCCGGTGATGGGCACGCCGAACAGCGTCACGGCCAGCAGCGTCATCAGCAGGAAATTCAGCATGGCCAGCGCCACGTAGGGCGCCTGCTTGCCCAGCAGGAATTCCAGCCGTGTCACGGGCGTGACGTACAGATTGATGATGGAACCCAGCTCCTTTTCGCGCACCACCGCCAGCGCCGTCAGCATCGCCGGCATCATCAGGAGCAGCAGCGGGATCACGGCGGGCACCATGGCGGGGAGGCTGCGCACATCCGGGTTGTAGCGGAAGCGCGTCTCTATGCTGACCGGCAGGGTCGCGTCCGAGCCCAGGCGTTCGCGCGCCTGCTGCATCAGCCAGCCCTGGTGCATGCCCAGCACATAGCCGCGGATGGTCTCGGCGCGCTGCGGCATGGCGCCGTCGATCCAGACGCCGATCTGCGCGCCGTTGCCGCGCTCCGCGTCGCGCGCAAAGCCTTGCGGTATCTCGATGGCCAGCGACAGCTCGCCGCTGCGCATGCGCGCGTCCATCTCCTCGTAGCTGGAAATGGGCGGATGTTCGATGAAGTAGCGCGAGCCCGCCAGGTTCAGACTGTAGTTGTGGCTCAGGCCGGTCTGGTCGCGGTCCATGACCGCATAGCGCAGGTCCTCCACGTCCATGCTGATGCCAAAGCCCATCACGAACATCAGCAAGAGCGAACCGGCCAGGGCCAGCGTGGCGCGCACCGGGTCGCGGCGCAGTTCCAGCGATTCGCGCCACATGTAGCTCAGCATGCGCTGCAGGCTGAAGCCGCGGTGTTCCGGCGTTTCGGCGGAGGCGGACGCCAAGGGGGGAGCGGCTTGCGCGTCAGCGTCTTCTGGTTTGGTGCCGGCGCCCGCGTCGATCAGGTAGGCGATGAAGGCTTCCTCCAGCGTCTGCGCGCCGCGCATGCGCGTGATCTCGTCGGGCGACGCGCTGACCAGCACCTTGCCCGCATGCATCAGCGACATGCGGTCGCAGCGCTGGGCCTCATTCATGAAGTGCGTGGAAATGAAGATGGTGACCTGGTCCTGGCGCGCCAGCGCGATCAGCAGGCGCCAGAAGTTGTCTCGCGCGACGGGGTCCACGCCCGAGGTCGGTTCATCCAGGATCAGCAGTTCGGGCTTGTGCACCATGGCCACCGCCAGCGACAGGCGCTGGCGCACGCCCATGGGCAGATTCTCGGGCAAGGTGTCCAGCACTTCGCCCAGGTCGAAGCGCCGCACCATCTCGTCCACGCGCGCCGGAATCTCGGCCTCCGGAACGTGGAACAGGCGCGCGTGCAGCACCAGGTTCTGCATTACGGTCAGTTCGCCATACAGCGAGAACGCCTGCGACATGTAGCCCACGCGGCGGCGGGTATCGATGTTGCGCGGATCGACCTCGGCGCCGAACAGCCAGGCCTGTCCTTCGCTTGCCGGCAGCAGGCCGGTCAGCATTTTCATGGTGGTGGACTTGCCGCAGCCGTTGGAACCCAGGAAACCGAAGATCTCGCCCTTGCGGATGCGGAAGTTCACGTGGTCCACGGCGACGAAATCGCCGAAGCGCATGGTCAGGTCGCGCGCCTCGATGGCGATCTCGGCGTCTTGGTCGATGGCCAGCGGCACGATCTCCACCGGCTTGTGGCCGCGCTTCTTTTCTTCCGGCAGCAAGGAGATGAAGGCGGCTTCCAGCGAGTCCGCGCCGGTGCGCTGCTGCAGTTCGGCGGGCGTGCCGGTGGCCAGCACACGGCCTTCGTCCATGGCGATCAGCCAGTCGAAGCGCTGCGCCTCGTCCATGTAGGCCGTGGCCACGATCACGCTCATGCCGCTGCGCTCGCGGCGGATCTCGTTGATCAGGTCCCAGAACTGCGCGCGCGCCAGCGGATCCACGCCGGTGGTGGGCTCGTCCAGGATCAGCAGGTCGGGGTCGTGGATCAGGGCGCAGCACAGACCCAGCTTCTGCTTCATGCCGCCGGACAGCTTGCCGGCCGGGCGCGACAGGAAGGCCGACATGCCGGTGCTGCGCGTCAGGCTGTCGATGCGGCGGCGGCGCTCGGCTTCGTCATGGCCGAACAGGCGGCCGAAGAACTGCAGGTTCTCTTCGACCGACAGGGTGGGATAGAGATTCTTGCCCAGGCCCTGCGGCATATAGGCGATGCGCGGGCACACGTCGTCGCGGTGCCGGCGGCTGGCCATGTCGCCATCCAGCACGTCCACCTTGCCTTCCTGCACCGCGCGCGAACCCGCGATCAGGGCCAGCAGGCTGGACTTGCCGACGCCGTCCGGGCCGATCAGCCCGACCATGCGGCCGGCGGGAATGTCCAGGGTGATGCCGTCCAGCGCCACCGTCTTGCCGTAGCGCAGGCTGACGCCGGACAGCGTCACCACGGGCGCGGTGTCCGGGGAGGTCATCAGGGCACCTTGACTTCAAGATTGGCGGGCCATTGCGCGTCGGCATCGAGCTTCAGCCAGGCCACGCCCGGCAGGCCCGTCTTGACCTGCTTCAAGTGCCGCTGCAGCAGCTCGGGGCTGATCTGGGCCTTGACGCGGAACATCAGCTTCTGCCGTTCGCTGGCGGTCTCCACCGTCTTGGGCGTGAACTGCGCGGTGCTGGCCACGAAGGAGACCTTGGCGGGGATGACGTATTGCGGCGCGGCGTCGAGGATGATGCGTACGTCCTGACCCAGCGCCACGCGGCCGGCCGCCTGCTCGGGCAGGAAGAACGTCATGTAGACATCGGCCAGGTCCACCATGTTCAGCACCTTGCCGCCCGCGCCCAGCACTTCGCCAGGCTGTGCCACGCGGTACTGCACACGGCCGTCGCGCGGGGCGCGCAGCTCGCTGTCGGCGATGTCGGCCTCGATGCGGGCGATGGTGGCCTGTGCGGCGGTGACGGCGGATTGCGCGCCGACCTCGGCGGCGCGCGCGGCGTCGATGGCGGCCTGCGCGGCCTTCACCTGCGCACGCGCGGCATGCACCGAGGCCTGTGCGCTGCGCACGCGGGCGCGGTCGTCGTCCAGTTCCTGGATGGACGAGGCGCCTTCCTTGGACAGCGTCTCAGAGCGGGCCAGGCGGCGGCGCGCGGCGTCCAGCTCGCTTTCGCGTTGCACCACCACGGCCTCTGCAGCCAGCTTGTCGCTCTCGCGTTGCGCGACCTGCGCGCTGGCGCTGGCCGCGCCGTTGACGGCCTGCTGATGCTGGGCGCGCGCTTCCTCGCGCTGCGCCTGCAAAGTGTCGATCTGCATGCGCGCCAGCGGCTGGCCCGCGGTGACGAAATCGCCTTCGACCGCCAGCACTTCCTGCACCCGGCCGGCCAGCTTGGCAGCCACGTCGATTTCGGTGGCTTCGATGCGGCCGTTGCCGCTGATGAATCCCTCGCCCGGGCCGCTGTCGGACAGCAACCGCCAGCCGTAGTAGCCGCCGGCGGCAACCGCCAGGGCGATCAGGACAGGGACCAGTTTTCGGGTGGGCAGGCGCATCGGGGATCCTTGATTATTGGTTTATAGGGGGGCTGGCGGTTGGCGCGGAGGCGGTCTGCGCCGCGGGCGGCGCTTGCGTGCCGCCGCCCAGCGCCGCATACAGCCGCACGCGGCTGGACAGCAGGGCGCGGCGCGTCTGCGCGAGCTTCTGCTGGGCCGCCAGCAGATCGCGCTGCGCGTCCAGCACCTCCAGATAGGGCGAGGCGCCATGGTCGTAGCGCAGTTGGGCGAGGCGGGCGCGTTCGTTCTGCGCCGCCACGGTGGCGCGCAGCACGTCCACCTGTTCCGCCAGCCAATAGCGCGCGGACAGCGCGTCGGACACGTCCTTGAAGGCGGTTTGTATGGTCTGTTCGTAGGCGGCCACGGCCTGGTCGCGGCGCGCTTCGGTCAGGTCCAGGTTGGCCGAGCGCCGGCCGCCGTCGAAGATCGGCAGGCTGATGCTGGGCGCGAAGTTCCAGGCGCGGCTGCCGCCCGAGAACAGGCCGTCCAACTCGCTGCTGGCGGTGCCGAACGCGCCGGTCAGGGTGATGGTCGGCAGGAAGGCGGCGCGGGCCGCGCCGATGTTGGCGTTGGCGGCCTGGAGCTGATGTTCGGCGGCGACGATGTCGGGGCGGTTGACCAGCAGGTCCGAGGGCAGGCCCGCCGGCAACTCGCGCATGACGGCGTTGTCGTCCAGGCGCGTGGGCAGCTTGGGCAGGTTCAGCGGCGCGCCCGCCAGCAGCTCCAGCGCGCTGGCCTGGGCGGCGCGGGTCTGTTCCAGGTCCGCGCCCAGCGCCTTGGCCTGCTGCCACAGCGTTTCGACCTGGGTCAGGTCCAGTTTGGAGATCGCGCCTTCCTCGAAGCGGCGGCGGAAGATGCGCAGCGACTCTTCGCGCGAGGCGATGGTCTCGCGGGTCAGCGCCAGGCGCTCGTCCAGTTCGCGCAAGGACAGGTAGCTGTCCGCCACTTCGGCGACCAGGCTCAGCGTCGCGGCCCGCGCGGCCGCATCCGAGGCCAGGTAATTCTGCAAGGCGGCGTCCTTCAGGCTGCGCACGCGGCCCCAGAAGTCCAGCTCCCAGCTGGCCATGCCCAGGCCCACCTGGTATTGGCTGGAGACCAGCGGCTGTCCCGTGAGGTTCAGGTCGCCCGGTACACGGGCGCGGGAGCCGTCCGCTTGCACGCCTATGGTGGGGAACTGGTCGGCGCGCTGGATGCCATACAACGCGCGCGCTTCTTCCACGCGCAGCAGGGCGCGGCGCAGGTCGCGGTTGTTGTCCAGAGCGGTGGATATCAGCGTCTGCAGCGCTGGATCGGGGAAGTAGGTCCGCCAGCCGATTTCGGCGGCGGCTGCGGCGTGGGCCGCGGTCGCTTCGGGCCCTGGGGCTGTATAGGCGGCAGGCACGGGCAGCGCGGGGCGTTCGTATTCGGGCGCCATGGACACGCAACCGCTGGCCAGCAGCGTCAGCAGGGCTGCGGGAACGAGGCGCGTGGCGATCGTGGCCGGAAACGGGCGGAGTGTCATGCGGGGTCTCTCCAGCGCGGGGGCCGGGCGCGTCCCAGGGCAGGCTTGTGACGCCGCCTTCGGGGCGGACCCGATACCGGGTTCATGCTTGCAGATATTGTGCAGTGCGGCGGCTACGCATTCCTTGATCAGAATCAAAGTAGCGACTGACTGGTCGGTTTTTAATGAATTGCACATATACAGGGAGCAGAAGGATGGTCATGCAGCGCCGTCGTCTTCCTCCGGTGGTGCGGATCGGGCAGATTCTCGATGCCGCGCTCCAGGAGTTCTCGCAGGCGGGCTATGCCGGCGCCAGGATGGATGACATCGCGCTGCGGGCTGGCCTGTCCAAGGGTGGGCTCTATGCGCATTTCGACAGCAAGGAAGCGGTCTTCGAAGCCCTGCTGACGCGCCACCTCAGCCCCTCGCGGCTCGACATCGAGGCGGTGGTGGATGGCGCCCAGTCGCCGCGCCATCTGGCCGAACGCATCGTCAATCATCTCTACGTCAGCCTCGGAAACGCGGCCATGATCAGCACCATGCGGCTGCTGCTGGCCGAAAGCGGGCGCGTGCCCCACCTGGCCGCGCGCTGGCGGCAGGAGACCGCGCAGGCGCATCAAACCGACATCGCGCGGCTGCTGGAGCGCGCGCGCGATCGCGGCCTGTGCGCCGATTGCGTCGCGCTCAAGCATCCCTGGCTGCTGCTGTCGCCCATCGTTCATACCCTGGTCATGTCTGCGCTGATGGGACCTGACGAGCGCATCGACCTGCCCGAGCGGCGGCAGGCGCATGTGGCGCTGATCTGCGAGCTTCTGCGCCAGAGCCCTGCGTGACGGAGGGCCCCGGAGTTCCTTGACGCTGCGCCCGGCTTGGTGTCCTATCCAGAGTTGGTCGCGCGGCGGCCATGCACGACCTACGCGGCGAGGTGACATGGCGACATCGGGAGTGACTGGCGACACACCGTCCTGGCGTTATCTGCCAGTGGCCCTGGCTTTGGTGCTTCCCATCCTGGCCTGTGTTGGCTGGACATGGCTGCAAGCGCACAACGCACAGCGGCTCGAAGGCGAGACCGCCGCGCGCATCGTGCGCGCCCAGGCCGAGAGCATCCTCATCCAATCCCAGGACATGCTGGGGCGGGTGGCGGAACAGGCGGGCAAGCCTTGTGACGAGGTGCTGCCCATGCTGCAGCGCTGGGGCACCTTGAATCCGTATTTTCGTTCCCTGGTCCTGGTGCGCAACCAGCGCGTCTACTGCTCATCGGCGGTAGGCGCCGTGGACGCCTCGCTCGACGATTTCAGCAAGTGGAAAATCAACATCGTGTCGGACCACTGGCAGATCTCGGTGGCCGGCACGCCCTTGGCGCCGGAGCGGCCGGCCATCCTCATAGGCAAGTCCGGCGCCGACGGCCATGGCGGCATCGTGGTGGTGGATGGCCGCTACGTGCAGGACCTGGTGAATGCCGTGGCCACCATGGACGACCTGCAGCTGGAATTGGTCGTCGGCAGGAACGGCGCGCCGATACGCAGCGATTCCTGGGGCGGCGCGGCGGCGCGCGCGGTGCCGCTGCGCGACGAGGACGATGCCACCGCGACGGGCCTGAGAGTCAACGTCCTGGCGCCGCCCGAGACCCTGGTGCGCGCGTGGTCGCGGTCCATGGCGACGTATCTTCCGGTGGCGCTGCTGCTCGGGCTGGGCCTGGCCGTGGCCACGCACCGGCTGCAGGTCAGCAGGCGTTCGTTCAAGGAACGCCTGCGCCGCGCCATGCGGGCTGGCGAGTTCCTGGTGCACTACCAGCCCGTGTACGGGCAGGCCACGGGCCGCTGCGAGGGCGTGGAGGCGCTGATGCGCTGGGAGAGGCCGGGCATCGGGCCGGTGCGCCCGGACGTCTTCATCGCCGAGGCCGAGGCCGAAGGCATGATCATTCCGCTGACCCAGCATCTGCTCACGCTGATCGAACGTGACATGCGGACCTGGCCCACGCCGCCGGATTTCCACATCGGCGTGAACATCGCGGCCGAACACTTATCCAGCGTGGAACTGCTGCCTGACGTCCAGGCCTTCGCGGCCAAGATCGCGGCGCGGCATCCGCTGGTGGTGCTGGAGATCACCGAGCGCAGCCTGATCATGGACAACGGGCAGGCACGGCGCAACATCGATGCCTTGCGCGCCCAGGGCCTGCGCGTGGCGATCGACGACTTCGGCACCGGCCACTGTTCGTTGTCGTACCTGCAGAAATTTCCGGTGGACTACCTGAAAGTCGACCAGGGCTTCGTGCAGGCCATCGGGCCCGCGGGCGAGGAAGCGCCAGTGCTGGACGCCATCATCACGCTGGCGCACCGTCTGGGGCTGTCGGTCGTGGCGGAAGGCGTGGAAACGCCATATCAGTTCGACTATCTGAAGGCGCGCGGCGTGGCGTTCATCCAGGGCTATCTGTTTGCGCGGCCGATGCCGTCGGCCGAGTTCGTGCGCTGGTACGCCGGGCATGAACCGCCCGGCGACGCGTAGTCTTCAGGCGGCTTTGCCGTTGGGGGCGGCCTTGGCGAAGAACAGGTCGGTGATGCTCTGGCTGTCCATGGGCTCGCCGTTGATGGCGCGGGCCAGCAGCTCGGCGCCCAGCAGTTGCACGGAGAACACCAGGTCGGGATTCACCCGGCGGATCTTCTCCAGGTGCTTGCTGGTGTTGACCAGCGCGACCGTCTTGGCGCCGTTTTCGCCGCAAGCTTCCTTCGCGGCCAGCACGATGAAGGCGTTCTCGGCGTCGTCGTCGCGCAGCGCCAGCACGTAGCGCGCGCGGGTCACGCCCGCGTTGTGCAGCACATCCACGCTGGACGGGTCGCCTTCGATCAGGTCCGTGGCCGCCGGATATTCCTGTGGCACGCCAGGAGGCACGATGACGGTGACTTCGTCGCCGCGGCGCCGCAGGCCGTCGTAAACGCTCATGGCCAGGGGCGTCGCGCCCGCGATGATGATGTGATTTTTGCGCATGGCGGTGGAGAACCTGCCTTTGACCAGCCGTTTCAGATTGCCGCCGATCACCGGCCCGGCGATCGCGCTGATGGAGGTGGCGAAGATGGTGATGCCCAGGATGATAATCGACGCGGTGAACAGCCGCGCGGTTCCGGTGTGCGGCGTGATGTCGCCATAACCGACCGTGGACATGGATACGATGGAGAAGTAGAGCGCGGTGGTGGCGTCCGTGATGGGCGGATTGAATTCGTTGCCCAGATAGAGCGTGCCGAAGACCGCGTAGATCAGCAGCGACAGCATGCTGACCAGGGCGAACAGCGAGCCGGCGGTCACGCTGGCGCGGTCGAAACGGCGCCAGTAGGCGATCAGCGCGATGACCAGGACCAGCGTATAGATGCCCAGGCCGGCGCGGCCGCTGTCTCCCATGATGGCGAAGGTGCCCACGCCGATCAGCAGCACCAGCGAGAACGCCCAGGCGATGCGCGCCTTGAGGATCAGTCCCAGCGCGATGACCTGCAGCCCCACGCCTAACACCAGGCGCGGTATCTCCAGCAGGCCCACCACGCGCATGACCTCATGCCAGTTGTCGATGGCGAGCCAGAATCCGTATTCGCGCGCCCGCACCTCGCGCAGCACCGGATGCATGAAGGCGTACCCGTCCAGCGCCACCAGGATGGCCAGGCACCAGTTGGGCGGAAACAGCGCCAGCAGCTTGCGCAAGCGGTGCTTGAGGGGAACGGGTAGTGTGGGCATGGCTTTGGCGGGAACGGATCCCAAGTCCTTTGGCGGCATTGTAGGGGGCGTGCCGCGCTATACCAGATATGTATGGAAGGCTATCAACAAAGAATTACTGCAAACCTGCCCGAGGTCCTAAACTTCGTGCATCAAGCGGCTATCCATGAGGAACGCCGCTGATAAGGGCGGGACGGCCGCTGTTTTAGCAAACGGACGAATCGCCTGGCGTTGATCACGTTGCAGCCTGTGCAGGGACTAGAGACCCCGCCCAGGTTCACGGTCTGACCGTACGTGAGCAGTATGAGGCACGAATGTTGGAATCGCGTGATCCAGGTAGTAGGCATCAGTGCCGGCTGATGACTCCAGGCTCACGTGTTGTTTTAGCGCGGCGTCTTACCTTTCGAGGCAGCGCCGCGTTTTTTTCGTCCTGGCCCGTTGCGGGCCGGACCTCAGATGGACGCGTTCGCGTCCGCCGTTTCTCGGCGCCAGTCGCCCTGGGCCTCCAGGCGGCTTTCTTCCCCAGATACCCGAAATTCCAGGTCCAGCGTGATGTCCGCTGCGAACATGTAGCCCCAGCCATGCACGGCGCGGATCGGCAGCGTCATCTCGTTGGCCGTCGCCTTGCGCCGCAAGCGGCTGATCATGACGTCCACGAAGCGGCGTCGCGAGATGCCGCTGTCGGCCTCGTCCGCGCCGTCCGCGTAGAAGGCGTCGCGGCTGACCTTGCGGTCGGGCGCGTTGACCAGCCGTGACAGGAAGTCGCGCTCGCCGGTGGTCAGCCCCAGCGTGCGGCCCGTGGGGCTGATCAGGGTCCAGCCCTTGTTCGCAAGGCGCCAGGTGTCGTGCATGGATTCATCCAGCGTGTGTCCGTCGGATGCGGCGTCCGCGCCGTCCAGGCCCACGGCGCGGCGCACCAGCGCCTGCAGCGCCGCCGCCAGCTCCAGCCCGGATACGTCCGGCGGCAGGCAGGCATCCGCGCCGCAGAGCAGCGTACGGATGCGGCTTTCGGCATCGGCGAATGCGGCAATGGCGACAATGCCCAGGCCTCGGTCCACGGCGCGCAGCCGGACGGCGGCATTGTGGATGTCGGGCAGGGGCGCTTTCAGCACCACCAGCGGGCAGGGGCGGCGCGAGTATCTGTCGTAGACGTCGGCCAGGTCATGGCAGCGGCGCACATTGAAACCCAGGTGCGAAAGGGCTTCGATGAGTCCGGCATGCCTGGCGTCGTCGTGGCCCAGAAATATGACATCCAGCGTGTTGTTCATTGATGCTTCCAATGAGGAGACAGGCCTGGGCGGCTGTGCCTGATGCCTAGGCGGCTGTGCCTGATGCCTAGGCGGGGCGCTGCGTGTCATACCCGTCTCCCTGTGCTGCGCGCCGAGGCGCGAGAGCGCCGGGCGGTGTTGTTCGGATGGGCGCGAGGCCGGGGGGATTGCCCCTGGTTTCGTGCTTACGCCGATGGCCGCCCATGCTTCGATGCTGCTTGGAAGTCACGCCCGTGTTTCATTTAAACACGGGCGTGTTTTTTTGTGAAGATACGTTTCTGTAGTTTCTGACAGTAACAGAAAGCGCAGGGGCAGCGCTATGGAAACGCTTGAAATACTGTTTGTTTTGGGAAGCGGGTGTTAACGCATTATGTATCGCCGATACATTATTTTCGATTTTGAATACGTGAAACGCCCTAAACTCGCCACGCTCTTGCGGCCGCGGCACGCTTGCATGACAGGGGATGCAGCTGCGCGGCAATACCGATGTGGCAAATGCAAGCCAATGATAGATATGGTCTTTTTGATGGCGCATCGACGCGCTTCGAAGCGCCTGGAACAGGCTTGAAGCGCGCGCAGTCGGCTACGTGGCGCGATTTACGGATTAGCCCCGCAATTCGGGTGTAATCCGTTTATTTGCCGCCAGTATTGAGATGTTTTAATCAAATAAATAAATTCTTATTAATGTCTCAGGTTGATCGATTGGACACGTTTAGCCATCGTCTGCGCAACGCAAGAATGCTTCAGGGATGGACTCAAAAGGACTTGGCGGTCGCAAGCAACCTGTCGCAAAGCGCTATCGGCAACTACGAGAGCGGGCAGCGCCGGCGGCCATCCAGCGACGCGCTCATCAAGCTGACCCGCGCGCTATGCGTCAATCCCATGTGGCTCAGCACCGGCGAGGGGCCGATGCTGAACCCGGAGCCGGGCGTCATCCAGGCGGGCGCGGAGCGTGTGGCGCTCCCTGCCGCCTGGCCGTTCGAATCCATCTCCTATGCCACCTATGCGCGCCTGAGCTCCCAGGAAAAACGGCAGATCGAACAAGTGCTGGCCGCCTACATCAAGGCACGCGGCGAATAGACCCGAGGGGCTGCGCGGGCGCGCCAGCGGGGCGCCGCCGGGTGTCGGACGCAGGCGCGGGATCGCGGTCGTCGGTGCGCAGGCGGCTGCGCAGACGCTCGATGGGATCCGCAATCACGCTGTTGAGCAGGGCCGAGAATGCGATGGTGCTCGTGATCACCAGCGCCATGAAGAGCAGCGGCTGGTCCAGATGCGCTTCTTCAAGCAGCCACTTGAAGAACATGATCACCAGCGAATGGCAGATGTAGATCGGGTAGCTCAACTCGCCGATCGCCTTGTCGAGCCTGTGGCGCGACTGGAACAGGAAGGCCAGCGGCAGCAGCGCCGCGAACAGCAGCACGGCCAGGCCGTCGCGCACGGTCTGGTTCATGGCGATCGAGAAATGCAGCACACAGTAGACCGCCAGCACGGCCGTGCCGATTTCCGGCAGGCGCTTGATCCGTTGCGTCCAGGCCTTATAGCGCGGCAACAGCACCTGGTGCGACAGCGAACCGAGCAGGAACAGGGCGAGTTCGGTCGGAAAGAACCGATACGTCCAGGGATCGCCCAAGCCTATGCCGGTGGCGATCAGCACGCCGCGCAACGCCAGCGATGCGGCCAGCAATGCGAGCAGCCGGCGCGGCGAATGCAGGATGAAGGGAGCGACCAGGTAGAAGCTCATCTCCACGCCCAGGGTCCAGGCCTGCGGCACCAGCAGCCCTTCGTAAAGCGGGACTTCGCTGTGCGCGAAGTTGCCAGTGAACTTGAGCGCGGAATGTTCGATGCCGAAGAACATCAGCCAGTCCTGGCCCATGATGAAAATGTTGGAGAGCACCAGGAACAGTTCGGCGCTGAAGGGCAGCGCGTCGTAGATGCGGAAGAATGCGCCGCCGCTCATCACGTGCGCGGCCAGCGTCAGCGCCGCAACGGCCAGATAGATCGGGAACAGCCGCAGGAAGCGGTTTGCATAGAACTTGCCCACCGCGCCTTGATAGTGGTCGGTGGCGGTGAGCACATAGGAAATCAGGAAGCCCGAAATGACGTAGAACAGCTGTACCGCGAGACGGCCGCCCACCAGATGATCGGTGGCGCCTGCGCCCAGATGGTCCAGCACCACCGACAATGCCAACAAGGTTCTCAAAAAGCCCATCGCCGTGTCTCCCCCGGATTGATCTTATTTTTGGCCCCCGTGAGGAGCCGGACACCTGCGCCTGCGGTCGTTGCGATCGGCTGCCGCGCCTTGCATGCCGGCCAGGCACGGGTGACGATCTGTACTGATTCTGCGCGTCGACGTGTGCCGCCGCCATGGGGCGTTCGATGCAGCAAGGCCATGCAATTGGAGCGTGGCCATGCATTTGCCGTGCTGCTTTTGGATACCGCTTATGGGCTTAGAACACGCGTGCTGGACCGAAAGGGCGGTTACAGTCGAGGGATGTGTAATTGATGGAGTCCCGTACATGTCCAAGCTCTTGTCCACGCGTTGCCGCTTGATTGCTCCGGCTCTGCTGGCCGCGGCCCTGGCCGGTTGCGCCGGATCGACTGGCGGCGCGCGCCCGCAAGGCGCAGCTGCGGCCAACGCCGCCAGCAGCGCGGATTCGCTGGCCCAAACCAGTTGGGAACTGGTGCGCTGGACGCAGGCGGGCGGCGCGCTGCGCGACATTCCCCATGGCGACAACGGCGAACCGGTACGCCTGACCTTCCTGGCGCAAGGCAAGCAATATCGCGTCAATGGCTTTTCCGGCTGCAACCGCTACATGGGCACCTACAAGCTCGAAGGCGGCAAGCTCTACATCGACGCGCCCGCCGCCACGCGCATGGCCTGCCCCGCGCCGGAACGCGCCCGCCTCGAAGCGGACTATCTGCGCGGCCTGGCGTCCATCGACACGTTCACGCTGGACAACGGCGGCGCGCCGCGGCACCTGACCTTCAATCTGCGCGGCGGCGACGTGCTGGAGTTCGCGCGGCGCCAGGATCCGCCCACCCCCTGACGTAGCCAGCGGACCGCGTATCAAAGAGTGTTAAGCCGCGAATAACGGCGCCAGGCCGCGCCTACAATGGCGTGGTCCGGCCCGCCGCCTTGCGCGGGCGCTGCATTCCTCGCTTTTTCGGAGACCCTCATGTCCCTTCCCGCGTCTTTGCGCTGGCTGGCGCCTTGCCTGTTGTCCATCGGCCTGGCCGCCTGCTCGGCGCCGCCCAAGCGTGCCGCGGATGGCCAGGACCCGCGCTTTCAGCCCGCGTCCGCTTCCGACATGCTGGCGCAGACCAGCTGGGATCTGGCGCGCTGGACCTTGCCCGGCGGCGGCTTGCGGCAGATTCCGCATCCCTCTTCCAATTCGCGCCCGCTTACGGCGAGCTTCGTCCATGACCAGGGGGCGCCGCGCATTTCCGGTTTCTCCGGCTGCAACCAGTACAACGGCTCCTATACCGTCGCCAACGGCCTGCTGATCGTGCAGGGGCGCCCGGTGTCGACCATGATGGCCTGCGCGCCGCAGAACATGAAGCTGGAGCAGGATTTCCTGGCTGCGCTGACCAGCATCACCGCCACGTCGGTGGACAACGCCAACAATCCGCAGCGCATGACCTGGGTGCTCAGCTCGGGCGACAGGCTGGACTTCGGACGCCGCACCGATCCCATCGCAGGCGGCCAGCAGGGACCGACCAAGCTGGTCTACGTGAATTCGGAGCGCGTGCCTTGCACCGCCGGCGCGGGCCGCGCCATGTGCTACCAGGTGCGCGACAGCGCCGGACAGCCCTGGCAGCTCTGGTACGGCGAAATCACGGGGTTCAACTTCCAGCCTGGCGTGCGTTACCGCTTGCGCGTGGTCGAGGTCCGCAACCCGAATCCGCCGGCCGACGCGTCGACGTTGCAGTGGGTGCTGGACGCGGTGGTCGAGCAGGAAATCGTCAATCGTTGAGCCGGATCAAACGGGGCGGCGGGCGGGGAAAACCGCCCAGCGATTACTATTACGCCTTTCGCCGCCCGCTTTTTTCCGCTTTTCCATGACTTCCGTCGTCAATATCGCCGCTTACAAATTCGTTTCGCTGGATGCTCTGCCCGAGTTGCGCGCCCGCCTTCTGGACGAGGCAGGCCTGGCCGCGCTCAAGGGCACCATCCTGTTGGCCGAAGAGGGCATCAACCTGTTCCTGGCGGGTTCGGCGGATGGCATCGACGCGTTTCTGCGCACCCTGCGCGCCGATCCGCGCTTCGCCGACCTGGAAGTGAAGTTCAGCCATAGCGCGGCGGTGCCGTTCCGCAAGCTGTTGGTGAAGATCAAGCGCGAGATCATCCGCATGAATCATCCGGCGATCCGCCCGGAAGCGGGACGCGCGCCCGGCGTGGATGCGAAGACGCTGGCGCGCTGGCTCGAGGCCGGCATGGACGACGCCGGACGGCCCGTGGTCATGCTGGACACGCGCAACGCCTTCGAGGTCGACGAAGGCACCTTCAGGAACGCCATCGATTGGCGCATTGAACGCTTCACGCAATTTCCTGCGGCGGTGCAGGCGCACCGGGCCGAACTGGAAGGCAAGACCGTGGTCAGTTTCTGCACCGGCGGGATCCGCTGCGAAAAGGCCGCGATCTACATGAACGAGGCCGGGATCGAGCACGTCTACCAACTCGATGGCGGCATCCTCAAGTACTTCGAGGAAACCGGCGGTCCCGGCTATGACGGCAAATGCTTCGTCTTCGACGAACGCATTTCGCTGGACCCCGCGCTGGCGCCCAGCAAGGCCTGACGTACCGCGCTCAATAACAAAAAGCCCGCCGATTTGAACTGGCGGGCTTTTTGCATTCAGCGGGGGCGCGGGATCAGCGCACGCGCATGCCGGGCTTGGCGCCGGGGAAGGGTTCCAGCACGTAGATGCCGGCGTCCACGGACTCATCCGCATGGCTGGCGGCCAGCACCATTCCTTCGGATACGCCGAACTTCATCTTGCGCGGAGCCAGGTTGGCCACCAGGACGGTCAGCTTGCCGATCAGGTCTTCCGGCTTGTAGGCCGACTTGATGCCCGAGAACACGTTGCGGTGACGGCCTTCGCCCGCGTCCAGCGTCAGGCGCAGCAGCTTGGTCGAGCCTTCCACGTGTTCGCAGTTGACGATCTGCGCAATGCGCAGATCGACGCGCGCGAAGTCGTCGATGGAGATGGTCTCGGCGATGGGCTCGCCGCCAGGCACCACCACGGGGGCGGCCGGCGGCTCGAACAGGTCTTCCAGCATCTGCGGTTCGACGCGCTGCATCAGGTGCTTGAAGGGCGCCACACGCTGCGGCAGCACCGAGGCATCGGCCCAGGTGAAAGGCGCCTGCGCGCCGAACAGTTCCAGCGCCACGCGTTCGGACAGCGCCGGCAGCACCGGCGCCAGCATCACGGACAAGGCCTTGAAGCCGGCTAGCGAGCGCGAGCAGATGTCCTGCAGGGCGGCCTTCTGAGCGTCATCGGCGGTGGCGATGCCCTTGGCCAGCACCCAGGGCTGGGCCGTGTCGAACGCCTGGTTGATGCGATCGGCGTAGGCCATGATTTCGCGGATGGCGCGGTTGTATTCGCGCGCCTCGAACGCGGCGCGGATGGACTCCGCCTGTTCGGCGTACTCCGCGGCCAGCGCCGAGGTGTCGCCCGAATAGCCGAGGACGCCATCGAAATGCTTGGTGATGAAGCTGGCGGCGCGGCTGGCGATGTTGACGTACTTGCCGATCAGGTCGCTGTTGACGCGGGCGATGAAGTCCTCGGGGTTGAAGTCCATGTCTTCGACCCGGGCGTTCAGCTTGGCGGCGATGTAGTAGCGCATCCATTCGGCGTTCATGCCGAGTTCCAGGTAACGCAGCGGCGAAATGCCGGTGCCGCGGCTCTTGGACATCTTTTCGCCGCTGACGGTGATGAAGCCGTGCACATTCACGGCGTCAGGCGTCTTGCGGCCGGCGAACTTCAGCATCGCGGGCCAGAACAGCGCGTGGAAATACACGATGTCCTTGCCGATGAAGTGGACCTGTTCGGTGGGGCCGGCAGGATCGAGCAGCGCATCGAAGTCCATGCCCTTGACCGCGCAATACGACTTCAGCGAGGCCAGGTAGCCCACGGGCGCGTCCAGCCAGACGTAGAAATACTTGCCCGGCGCGTCCGGGATCTCGATGCCGAAGTAGGGCGCGTCGCGGGAGATGTCCCAGTCGCCCAGCTTGGCCTCGCCATCGTCCGAACCCAGCCACTCGCGCGTCTTGGCCAGCATTTCAGGCTGCAGATGCTTGCCGCCGGCGGCGTTGGAGCCGGTGGTCCATTGCTGCAGGAATTCCACGCAGCGCGGATCGGACAGCTTGAAGAAGAAGTGGTCCGAGGACTTCAGCACCGGCGTGGCGCCGGTCAGGGCCGAGTACGGGTTGATCAGCTCGGTGGGCGCGTAGACCGCGCCGCAAACTTCGCAGGAATCGCCGTACTGGTCCTTGGCGTGGCACTTGGGGCATTCGCCCTTGATGTAGCGGTCGGCCAGGAACATGCCTTTGACCGGATCGTAGAACTGCTCGATGGAGCGGGTTTCGATCAGGTCCTGTGCCTTGAGCGCGCGGTAGATGTCCTGCGATAGCGCGACGTTCTCGGCCGAATCGGTCGAGTGCCAGTGGTCGAAACGGATGTGGAAGCCGTTCAGGTACTGCGGGCGCTCGGCGGCGTAGCGCGCCACCAGGGCCTGCGGCGTGATGCCTTCCTTTTCCGCCTTCAGCATGATCGGCGCGCCGTGCGCGTCGTCCGCACCCACGAAGTGCACCGTGTGGCCCGCCATTCGCATCGAACGAACCCAGATATCGGCCTGGATGTACTCCATGATGTGGCCGATGTGGAAAGATCCGTTGGCGTAGGGCAGCGCTGTGGTGACAAAAAGGGTGCGAGACATGGTTGTCTTTGGAGGTTGAGGGAAAAAAGGGGTAGGCCGGCCATTTTAGGGCAAGCGCGCAGACTTGCCGGACAGCGGCCCGTCAATGGCTCAACCCGCCCTTCGCGGCAGGCGAATCAGGCGGGTTGCGAAAGAATGCGGGGATGGGCGCGAATACACGGCAATTCCGCCGCGCGGACGCACAAGCCCACGGTCCGCTTGCGCCGCGGGCGGCGCAAGCATGCTGGAAAGCCGCCGTCAGCGGATTTCGCGGGCTTCGACGTCGATCACGTCGCCGCGCGGCTGCGTGGCGAAGGGGGCGGTGGCGGACTGGAACGGTCCCGGGCGGGCGCCCTGGCGCTGGCTCCAATAGGCGCGTACGCCGAAAGGTTTGCCGCGCACCTTGGCGACCACGTACAGGATCGCCACGGCGATCGCCGTGGAAAGCATGAACACCAGCGCCATCGCCATGCCGATCAAGGCCAGGGCGGCGAATAGGACGGCACGAAAGAAGCGGATAAGTGTGTTGGTCATGAAGATCGGATGCAAAACGCAGGGAAAGGTTCCCGGGTATCCGCTATCCTTTAGGGGATGGCGGGCCGCAGAAGCCGCGCTGCCTACGGAACCATAGTGACATGAGTATAACGATAGAACAAATTCGCGCCGCGCTGCGCGCCGCGCAGGACCCGAATACCGGTATGGATTTGGGCGTTTCTGTAAAAGATCGTGACATCAAGCTGGAAGGCGGACGGGTTTCGCTGGCGCTCGAGCTGGGGTATCCGGCCGATGCCGCGCGCGCCCAGGTCCGCGATATCGCCGTGGCGGCGCTGGCCGCGGCCGGCGTGGCCGACGCCCAGGTCGAGGTGAGCTGGAAGGTCGCCGCCCATGCCGTGCAGAAAGGGCTGAAGCCCTTGCCCAATGTGCGCAACATTATTGCGGTGGCGTCCGGCAAGGGCGGCGTGGGCAAGAGCACCACGGCCGTGAACCTGGCCCTGGCCCTGGCGGCGGAAGGCGCCAAGGTGGGCGTGCTGGACGCCGACATCTACGGCCCCAGCGTGCCGACCATGCTGGGCATCTCGGGCCGTCCCGAAAGCCTGGACAACAAGAGCATGGAGCCGCTCACGGGCCACGGCCTGCAGGCCAACTCCATCGGCTTCCTGATCGACGCCGACTCGCCCGCCATCTGGCGCGGCCCAATGGTGACGCAGGCGCTGGAGCAACTGCTGCGCCAGACCAATTGGCGCGATCTTGATTACCTCATCGTCGACATGCCTCCCGGCACGGGCGACGTGGCGCTGACCCTGGCGCAGAAGGTGCCGGTGGTGGGCGCCGTCATCGTCACCACGCCGCAGGACGTGGCGCTGCTGGACGCGCGCAAGGGCTTGCGCATGTTCCAGAAGGTTGATGTGCCGATCCTGGGCGTGGTCGAGAACATGGCCATCCACATCTGCTCGCAATGCGGCCATGCCGAGCATATCTTCGGCGAGGGCGGCGGCCAGCGCATGGCGGAGCAATACCAGACGCCCTGGCTGGGCAGCCTGCCGCTGACGCTGGCGATCCGCGAGCAGACCGATGCCGGTTCGCCGACCGTGGTGTCGGATCCGGGCAGCGAAGCCGCGGCGCTGTATCGCGGCATCGCCCGCAAGCTGGCAGCTGGCGTGGCGGCGCTTCCCCGCGACATGGCCGGGAAGTTCCCGTCCATCGTCGTGCAGCAACCGACCTGACGCATGCGGTGGGCAGCCCGCGCCTTCTTGGCAGGACTTGTTGTGGTGACGGGCGAGGCGTTGGCCAAGCGCCCGGAAATCATTGTGGACCCCGGCGGCGTGCCGCCGGCCGCCCTGCAGGCGATTACCGAAGCCGTCGATGCGATCGCGCGGCTGGCGGAAGACCAGGACGGCGGTGAAATCAACCGCCTGCGTCGGCGCGCGCGCGACGCGACGCTGGCGGCCCTGGCCACCCAGGGCTATTTCTCGCCCACGGTGAAGCTCGAAGCCGGCACCGATATCGGCGGAGAAACCTGGGACATCAGTATCGTTTCGGGCAAGCGCACCACCGTTACGTCCGTGGACCTGAGCTTCACCGGCCGCATCACCCGGCCCGAGTTCGCGGCGCGGGTGCAGAAACTGCGCGACGACTGGCAGCTCAAGACGGGCCAGCCCTTCATCAACAGCGACTGGAACAAGGCCAAGTCGAACCTGCTGGACGCGGTGTCCTCGCGTGACTTCATGCTGGCGCGCATGACCGCGTCGCAGGCGGAAATCGAGGCCGATACGGCATCGGCCGCCCTGCGCGTCACAATAGACAGCGGCCCCCAGGTGCGCATGGGCGAGCTCACCACGGAAGGCCTGAAACGGGTGCCAGAGAAGCTGGTGGAGCGCTATGTGCGCTACTCGCCGGGCGCCGCCTATGACCAGAACAAGCTGGACACCTGGCAGCAGGACCTGCAATCCACTGCGTTCTTCCGCGGCGCGTTCGTGTCGCTGGAGCAGCCGGGCCAGGCGCAGCCGACTCCTGCGCCCAATGCCGACCGCGCACGCGCGCCGGGCTCGACCGATCTGGCGGCTGCCACGCCGGCGGGAGATCCTTCCGTGTCCGGCGGCATGCCGCCGCCTGCGCCCGCCTACGACTCGAACGGCGAAGTGACCTTGCCGGTGCAGGTACGGGTGGTGGAAGCGCCGCCCAAGCGGTTCACCGGATCGATAGGCGTGGACGACGAGGCCGGCCTGCGCGTGGAGTCGCTGTACCGGCAGAACGTGGTCTTTGGCCAGCCGGTCACCCTGGAGACGGGCTTCAGCGTGGACCGGCTGCAGCAGCGCGCCTACGCGGACTTCCTGTTGCCGCCGAACCAGCGCGGCTACAAGGATTCCTTCGGAGTCCTGTACGACCACTCCGACATCCAGGGGCTGGACGTGACGCGTTACGCGCTGGGCGCTACGCGCCTGCAGGAGCGCAAGGGCGCGGGCGATAGCCGGGTCGAATACGAGACCCGCTGGGGCCTGCTGCTGGCGGAGGATCACGTGAAGATCGACGGCGGCGACCAGTACAAGCTGCCGACCCTGACCGCCACGGCCGAATGGCTGCGCCGCGATGTCGATAACAAGTACGACCCGCGCGAAGGCAACCTGATCGCGGTGGGCGGCGGCGTGGGCGTGACGCTGGACTCCGGCGAACCCTACACCCGCGCCCGGCTGCGGGCCCAGAAATGGTGGCCCATCGGCAAGCTGGACGTGCTGACCGTGCGCGGCGAAGTCGGCCGGGTCTGGTCCAACAGCAAGGTGCGCGTGCCGGACGATTTCGGTTTCCGCACCGGCGGCGCGCGTTCGATCCGCGGCTACAAGTACCAGAGCATAGGCGTGAAGCAAGACGACGCTGTGGTGGGCGCGCCCACGCTGCTGGTCGGCAGCATCGAGTACGACCACTATTTCAATGAGCGCTGGGGCATGGGCGTGTTCGTGGACGCGGGCGACGCCGCGGAATCGTTCGGCGACATGTCGATGGCGGTGGGCTACGGCGTAGGCGCCCGCGTGCGCACGCCGGCCGGGCCCTTGTTCCTGGACGTGGCCTATGGCCAGCGCGACCGCGACCTGCGCCTGCACTTTTCCTTGGGGATCGCGTTTTGAAGGCCTTGCGCAAATTCCTGCGCCATGTGCTGGTGTGGTGGTTACCGGGCCTGGCCATGCTGGCCGTGCTGGCGGGCGGCTTCCTGTTCTGGCTGGTCGGTTCGCAGAACGGCACGCGGCTGCTCCTGACCACCGCCGCCCAGCAATTGAATGGCCAGGCGCTGGACGTGAGCGGCTCGCTGTTGCGCGGCGTCTCCGTGGGCAAGCTGGACCTGGACGTCAGCGGCACCCGCGTCGACATCACGGACCTGCACCTGGACGTGAACTGGCGCGCCCTGGGCGACCGTCTGCTGCACGTGCGCGATGTATCGGCGGGCTCGGTTTACATCGGCCTGACCGCAACACCCGAGACGGCGCCTGCCGAGGACGACGGCGAGCCTTTCTCCTTGCCCGAACTGCCGGTGGACATCGCTATCGACCGGGTGGCGCTGGGCGACTTCCAGTTGGACCAGGACGGCGAACCCTTGCCCGTGACCCTGGGCAATCTGGACGCCACCTTCGCCGCGGGCAAGCAGGGCGCGCAGTTGCGCATCGCCAGCCTGCGGGTGGGCCACGAGGCTGCGCAGGCGGACATCTCCGGGCAGGCCGAACTGCAAGGCATGGCCGATCCCTGGCCGTTCGCCGCTCGCCTGGACGTGACCGCGCGCGGGACCGGCTCCGATTCCCCGCTGTGCGAAGCCGACAAGCTGAGTGGCGTGTATGAGCGTCAGGCGGGCGCTGCCAAGAAGCCTGAGCCCAAGCCTGGCGCCAAGGCCGACCCCAAGGATGAATCCAAAGCCGGGGCCAGGACAGATCCCAAGGCGACGCCTTCCGAGCCGCCCCGGCCCGCCTGCCAGGTGGTGCTGCGCGCCGATGCCGCCGGTTCCCTGGATGGTATCCAGGCCAAGCTGGAGGGCGAGGGCTCCGGCCTGCTGCTGGACCTGACCGCCGACCTTGCGCCGCGCACGGCGCTGGTGCTGCGCAGCGCCCGGGCGCAGGCGCAACTGCCTGACAAATCGACCCTGGCCGCGCAGCTAGACCTGCAATCCGATAGCACGCAAGGGACGGGCCGCGACCGCATCGCGGGCACGATAAGCGCCCAGCGCCTGGATTTGTCGCCCTGGCTGGGCAAGGATGTTCCGCCTGCGGTCCTGACCGTGCGCGGCGACGTCCAAGCCGACATCGAGAACCTGAGCCAGCTACGCCACGCCGCGGTCGATCTGCGCTTCGAAGAGGGCACGCGCTGGAACAAGCAGCCCCTGACTGGCGCGCTCAAGGCCCAGGTGGATATCGCCGCAGCGACCAATAGCGCGGAATCCGCCGCCGTGCCGAACGGTGCCGCCTTGCCCGAGGCCGATCCTCTGGCCGGGCTGCGCATCCACGGCCTGGACGTGGACCTGAAGCTGGGCCGCAACCGGGTCCAGGCCAGGGGCGAGCTGGACGCCAAGGACGGCGCGCTGTTGCTGGACGCCCAGGCGCCCCAGCTCGACGCGTTCTGGCCGGGCGTCCCCGGCGGCGCGGAATTGAAGGGCAAGCTGGCGGGCACGCTGGCTGCGCACCGCGGCGAGCTCGCGGCCGGCTACACGCCGCCCAAGCCGCGCCCGGGCGTGCTGGGCGAGGCGCCCGCCAAGGCCAACATCGTCTTTGCCGGTTCCTGGGGCAAGGGGCCGGCCGGCACGCCCGACGCAGCCCTGCCGGGATGGCGCGGCACGTTCTCGAGGCTGACGGCAGAGACCGCCGGCTTCACCGTGGCCGTGGACCGTCCGGTTACGTTGGCTTTCGTGCCTTCCGCCGTGGAACCGCAATGGCAGTGGCAGGTGGGGCAGACGGCGCTGAGCCTGACCCTGCCTGGCAAGGAGCGCGTGGTCCTGGCGCACCAGGGTTCGCGGGGGGGCGGCAAGCGTTGGGAAACGGCGGGCAAGGCCGACAACCTGGTGATCACGGCCGCCATGGCGCGCCAGGTGATAGGCGCCTTCGATCCCGAGGCCGCGGCCAAGCTGGGCAAGCGGCCCGGCCGCGTGAACGCGATGGTGCCCGAGGGCCAGCGCCGCATCGCGCTGGACGTCTTGTGGGACCTGAAGTTCGACGGCCGGCTGGGCGGCCGCGCGCGCATCGCGCGCCGCGAGGGCGACCTGCTGATACCGGGCGATCCTCCCATCCCGCTGGGACTGAAGGCGCTGGTGCTGGACCTGACCGCCACGCCGACCTCCGCCAACGCCAGCCGCCTGGACGCCAAGGTCAATCTGGCCACCGACAAGATGGGCCTCATCAACGGCACCGGCACCGCCGTGTTGGTGGTGGACGCCAAGGGCGGCATGGCGCTGGACCCGCGCCAGCCGCTGCGCGCCAAGCTGGACGCGGATATCGCCGACCTGGCCTGGGTTGGCCTGTTCGTGGGCGACTCGATGGAAGTCGGCGGCACGGTCAAGGCCAATCTGGAAGCCCAGGGCACCCTGGCGGGCAAATGGTCGGCCAGCGGCAGCATCCGCGGCGACAAGCTGCGCGTGGTGCGCATCGACGACGGCGTGCGGCTGATCGACGGCACCTTGTCCGCGCGCCTGGACGGCGACCGGGTGGTGCTGGAAAGCCTGCGCTTCCCGGCCTCGTTGCGGGTGATGCCGGCCGAATGGCGCACCAAGGAATGGATCACCACCAATCCCGAGGCAAAGGGCGGCTACGCCGAAGCCAAGGGGCAGTGGAATTTCATCGATGGCGGCGGCGATATCCGGCTGACCCTGTACCGCTTCCCGGCGCTGCAGCGTTCGGACCGCTACGCCATGGTGTCCGGGGTCATCGACGTGAAGGCGGCCATGCCGCGCATCGACATCGTGGGCGACCTGAAGGCGGACGCCGGCTGGTTCAGCCTGGAAATCCTGCAGGGCGTGCCGTCGCTGGACGATGACGTCAAGGTGCGCCGGCCCGGCGATGACCCTGGCACCGTCTCCACGCCGCTGCAGACCAGCATGAACCTGAAGTTCGACATGGGGCCGCGCTTCTACATCACCGGCATGGGACTGGACGCCGGCCTGCTGGGCTCCATTCAGATCATGCTGAACGATGGACGCCTGACCGGCGTGGGCGCGCTGCGCACCCGTGGCGGCGGCATCGAAGCCTACGGCCAGAAGCTGCGCCTGAGCCGCGGCACGCTGACCTTCCAGGGCCGTCTGGACAACCCCTTGCTGGATATCGAGGCGCTGCGCACGGGCGAACAGGTCGAGGCGGGCGTCAAGGTGGTCGGCACGGCGCAGCGGCCGCGCATCGACCTGGTGTCGTACCCGGACGTCAGCGACGTGGAAAAGCTGTCCTGGCTGCTGCTCGGCCGCGGCCCCGACGAAAGCGGCGGCGACGCGGCGCTGCTGATGTCGGTGGGTACCGCGCTGCTGGGCGGCGGGCAGCCGTTCTACAAGCAGTTCGGCCTGGACGACGTCAGCATCAAGACGGGCAACATCGGCAGCTCCGGCAGCATCCTGCCGGACCGCACGGTGGCCGGCGACGTCAACCGGGACAGCGACAGCCAGCTGGCCACGCAATTCCTGGTGGCCAGCAAGACCTTCGCCAACGGCATCACCCTGAGCGTGGAACAGGCGCTGGCGGGCAGCGATACCGTCGGCCGCGCCAGCTACAGGCTGGCGCGCGGCTTGTCGGTGGACCTGAAGGGCGGGGCGGTCAACGGCATCGCGCTGGTCTACCGGACCTTCTGGGGGAACTGAGGCGGAACCGGGCGGCACGGTCCCGCCCGGCCCCTCGCCGGTGGCGCATCCGCACTCGGGATAAAATGGCGTCCATTCCATTCCCTAGCACCATTCCCACCATGAGCATCAAAAGCGACCGCTGGATCCGCCGCCAGGCCGAAGCCGGCATGATCGAACCCTTCGAAGCAGGGCAGGTCCGCACGGCCAATGGCGGGCGTATCGTCAGCTACGGCACCAGCAGCTACGGCTACGACGTGCGCTGCGCGGACGAGTTCAAGATCTTCACCAACATCAATTCCACCATCGTCGATCCGAAGAACTTCGACGAAGGCTCGTTCGTGGATTTCAAGGGCGACGTCTGCATCATCCCGCCCAATTCCTTCGCGCTGGCCCGCACGGTCGAGTACTTCCGCATCCCGCGCAGCGTCCTGACGGTTTGCCTGGGCAAGAGCACCTATGCGCGCTGCGGCATCATCGTCAACGTCACGCCGCTGGAACCCGAATGGGAAGGCCACGTGACGCTGGAGTTCTCGAACACCACGCCGCTGCCGGCCAAGATCTACGCGGGCGAAGGCTGCGCGCAGATGCTGTTCCTGGAAAGCGACGAAGTCTGCGAGACCTCTTACCGCGATCGCGGCGGCAAGTACCAGGGCCAGCGCGGCGTGACCCTGCCGCGCACCTGAAGTCTCAGTCCGCGCGCCGCGGCGCCGGACGCAGGTAGTCGATATCCCACTCGCTTTCGCCCGTCTGCACGAACCCGTGCTGGCGGTAGAAGCGGTTGGAATCGCTGTCGCGCAGCGCGCCCAGGCTTACCGCCAGCCCCAGGCGGTCGGCCTCCTGCAGGATCTTGCGCATGACCTGTCCGCCTAGCCCCGAACCCTGCGCGGCGGGGCGGATGTACAGATGATCCAGGCGCAAGCCGTCACCCTCCGGGCGCAGCGCGTAAAACCCGATCCGCTGGCCATCTTGCTCGATGGACCAGGTGTGTTCCGGCCGGAATGTGCTGCGCAGCCGCGAGCGCGCGCGTTCAGGATCGAAGCGCCCCAGGCGCTCCAGGCTTTCGCGCATGGCTTCGATGCGCAGCGCCAGCAGGTCTTCGAAATCCGCTTCCGAGACCGGGGCGTATTGCAGCTGCGGCGTGGACAGCTCATCGTAGCCCCGGCCCAGGAACTGCAGGATGCAGATACCGTGACCGTAGGGATCGCTCAGGTGGGCGATGCGGCCCCAGTTGTGCGAGACGGCCGGGTCTTCCAGGCGCGCGCCAGCGGCCACCGCCTGTGCGACCGCGCGGTCCGCGTCCTCCACCACCACGTCCAGATGCACCGGCGTCCAGTGCCGCGCATAGTCGCGCGGCTGGCGCGTGGCGCCGGCGGCAGGCGTACCCGCCGCCTTTTCCAGCAGATAGATGGGCGCCTCGGCCCCTGCCATCTCGGCCACCGTCGGTCCTATCCGGCGTCGCAGTGCCAGGCCGAACGCGCGTTGATAGAAGTCGATGGCGTGTTCGAGATCGGGCACGTCGATGTTGACCAGGATGTGCATTGTGGGGCCGTCTGCTGAGTGAAGAAAAAAACATATCATGGCCGCGGCGCGCGGTGTTACTTGCAAATCCGCTAAAGAACATCGCGGCCGCGTCCGTAAATGACAGTACATGTGTTTGCCGATTTGGCGACGTCATCTCCGCAAGCGTAAAAAAGCCCCGACCCGTGCGTTACCCCCATATCCCCTGGCTGCCTTTGTTGTTCTATCCTGCGCTGCCGGTGGCCGCTGCGGTGGGGCTGCTGCTGTGGCGCGAATGGCCGCCGGCCTTGACGCAGATCGTGCCGTTCGTGCCTTGGGTGATGGCGCTGATCGGCGTTGCCGTGTGCCTGATGTACCAGCGCGCACAGACCATGGTGCTGATGCTCAGCGTGCTGGCCGCCACGGCGGCCTGGCCGGCGCTGGCCACGGAAGCGCCCTGGGCCGTCGGACCGGCGCTGGCGTGGTGGTCCCTGGCCTACACCATCAACGCCCTGTGGTCCGAGCGCTCCAGCATGTTGCTGGACCTGGCCGCCCGCATCGGCATGATCGCCGCCGGCGCGGCGGCGATTGCGCTGGCCGGCAAGGACGGCGTGAACGATCTGCTTGGCATGCTCTCCGTGCAGGGCAGGTTGGCCCACCTGAGCGTGCCGATCGAAGGATTGATCGCCTTGCTGGCCACGGGCCTGACGCTGACCCTGCTGTTGCTGCGCTATGGGCGTCCGCAGCAGGCGGGGCAGTGGCTAGGATTCGTGTGCATGGCGTGGGCCTTGCCGCGCGGGGCGGAGCATCCCGTCGAACTGGCGCTGATGTCTACCGCCGCGCTGACGGCCCTGTGCATCTCGCTGGCCCACGAAGGTTTCCACATGGCGTTTCGCGACGAGCTGACCGGCCTGCCGGGCCGGCGCGCGCTGAACGAGCGTCTGCAGCGCATGGGGCGCGTCTATACGCTGGCGATGGCCGACGTCGACAACTTCAAGGCTTTCAACGACACCCACGGGCATGACGTAGGCGACCAGGTCCTGCGCATGGTGGCGGCGCAGTTGCGGCGCGTGCCGGGCGGCGGCCGGGCCTACCGCTACGGCGGCGAGGAATTCACGCTGGTGTTCCCGGGCAAGACCGCGGCGGAAAGCATGCCGCACCTGGAAAGCGTCAGGCGCTCCATCGAGGCCTACCAGATGCGCCTGCGCGACAAGCCGGTGCGCCCCAAGGCCGACCAGATCGGCCTGCGCCGCCGCGGCGGGCGCGACGCGCGCAATGCGCGGCCGCTGCGGGTGACGGTCAGCATAGGCGTAGCCGAACGCAGCGACTCCCTGCGCGCGCCCGACGCGGTGATCAAGGCGGCGGATCAGGCGCTCTACAAAGCCAAGGACGAAGGCCGCAATCTGGTGCGGGCGTTCAGCACGCGGCGCCGGACTGGCGCGGCCTGATGCCGCGCCGCTACTTGCCGGCCAGCGGCAGCGCCATCAGCGCTTCGTCGTAGAGTTCGCCGTTCACGCATAGCGCTTCGCGCTCGCGCCCGTATTCGGCAAAGCCCAGGCTTAGATACAGCGCGGTGGCCGCCTGATTGTTGGCGGTCACGCTCAGCTGCACCTGGCGGATGCCGCGCATGCCCGAGGCATGGGCGATCGCCGCCTGCATCAGTTGCCGGGCCAGGCCCTGACCGCGCTGCGCCGGCGCCACGTACATGCTCCAGATGTGCGCTTTGTGGCGCATCTTCAGTTTGCGCTGGCGGCCCACGCCGACCATGCCGGCCAGGACCCCGCCGCAGAACGCGCCAAACATTGCGCTGTCGTCCGAAGGCTGGATCCAGCCGCGGATATCCTCCAATGTCAGCGTGTGTTCCTCTTCGTAACTCGATCCGAACGATTCAGGGGTTTCCACCAGGGCGTCCAGGCGCAATTGGCGCAGCGGCGCCGCGTCGGCGGGAACAAGGCGTCGGACGGTGATCGGGGACATGGTCGGCAAGTGTTGGGAATAGGGAACGTTCGGCGGTGGATTCGCCAGTATAGGGGGACGCGCTGCCTATAATGGTCCTAACGCCGCTTGCGGTTTTCACAAAGGAGCCAATGATGTTCGGTTTCCTCAAGACAAACCAGGACGCCAAGCGCGACGAAGTCCAGGAAGAGTTCGTGGCGCGCGTGGCGGGTGCTGCGCAGGACTTCGTCCAGGCAGCCGGCTCGGCTGGCGCCGTGCTGGATTACACGCCATCCAGCGTCCATGCGCTGGACGAAGCGCTGGAGGCCGCCCATCTCGGGACCTTGCCTCTCACTCCCATGCAGACCGTCGGCGCCGCCGCCTACCTCTACGAGGTGGGACGCCGCGCGTATGGCGGCCTCTACGAAGTGTGCGATGACGAGGACCCAGTGGTGCTGGTCTGCGGCGAGCCCGATTCCGAGGTCTGCTTCGGCGCCATCGCCAAGGTCGAAAGGCGCATCCGTTACGGCTCCGCCGAGGCCATCCCACCTTATTTCGAACAGTTCCTGATGGCCTTGCAGGCGGGCGAGGCCCGCACCATCCGCTAGCGTCCCGGCGCTTCGGGCGCCCGGTTTGCTTCCCCGTGCGGCCCGGCTCTCTGTGCTGAAAACGTCCGCTTTTGGCGCGATGACAACGGCCGTCCGGGCCATTCCGGGATTTCCCTTAGGGCTGTAAGAAAAACAGCCCTACAATTCGGCCATTCCCGCCGCCCTGGCGGGTGCTCGCGCCGTCTGTCATCAGGCGGATTTTTACTAGAAGTACACTCGCGCCGCGTTACGCGTCCGAACCCGCCTTGCCCCCAGGAGCGCCTGCATGAAATTCCGCTTCCCCATTTTCATCATCGACGAAGACTACCGTTCCGAGAACGCGTCCGGTCTGGGTATCCGCGCCTTGTCCGCGGCGATCGAGGCCGAGGGCGTCGAGGTGATCGGGGTGACCAGTTACGGCGATCTGAGCTCGTTCGCCCAGCAGCAGAGCCGGGCCAGCGCCTTCATCCTGTCGATCGACGACGAAGAGTTCGACGTGGATTCGCCCGAGGACGTGGCCAGCGCCATCAAGAACCTGCGCGCCTTCATCGGCGAGCTGCGTTTCCGCAATGCCGACATCCCCATCTACCTGTACGGCGAGACGCGCACGTCCGAGCACATCCCCAACGACATCCTGCGCGAGCTGCACGGCTTCATCCACATGTTCGAGGACACCCCCGAATTCGTGGCGCGCCACATCATCCGCGAAGCCCGCAGCTACGTCGACAGCCTGCCGCCGCCGTTCTTTCGTGAACTGGTCAAGTACGCGCAGGACGGCTCGTACTCCTGGCACTGCCCCGGCCACTCCGGCGGCGTGGCGTTCCTGAAGAGCCCGGTGGGCCAGATGTTCCACCAGTTCTTCGGCGAGAACATGCTGCGCGCAGACGTCTGCAACGCCGTGGACGAACTGGGCCAGCTGCTGGACCACACCGGTCCCGTGGCCGAATCCGAACTGAACGCCGCGCGCATCTTCCACGCCGACCACTGTTTCTTCGTGACCAACGGCACCTCCACCTCCAACAAGGTGGTGTGGCATGCCAACGTGGCCGCGGGCGACGTGGTGGTGGTGGACCGCAACTGCCACAAGTCGATCCTGCACGCCATCACGATGACGGGCGCGATTCCGGTGTTCCTGCGCCCCACGCGCAACCACCTGGGCATCATCGGTCCGATTCCGCTGGAAGAATTCCACCCGGACAACATCCGCAAGAAGATCGAGGCCAACCCCTTCGCGCGCGAAGCGGTGAACAAGAACCCGCGCATCCTGACGCTGACGCAGAGCACCTACGACGGCGTCATCTACAACGTCGAAATGATCAAGAAGCAGCTGGGGAGCTACGTCGACACGCTGCACTTCGACGAAGCCTGGCTGCCGCACGCGTCGTTCCACGAGTACTACCAGGACATGCACGCCATCGGCCAGGACCGTCCGCGCAGCCAGGACGCGATGGTGTTCGCCACCCACTCCACGCACAAGCTGCTGGCCGGCATTTCGCAGGCCTCGCAGATCATCGTGCAGGAGTCCGAGACCCGCAAGCTGGACCGCAACGTCTTCAACGAAGCCTACCTGATGCACACGTCCACCTCGCCCCAGTACGCGATCATCGCGTCCTGCGACGTGGCCGCCGCCATGATGGAGCCGCCGGGAGGCACCGCGCTGGTCGAGGAAAGCATCCGCGAAGCCCTGGACTTCCGTCGCGCCATGCGCAAGGTGGAATCCGAATTCGGCAAGAACGACTGGTGGTTCAAGGTCTGGGGGCCGAACCGCCTGGTTTCGGAAGGCATCGGCAACCGCGACGAATGGATCCTGGAGTCCAACGACCACTGGCATGGCTTCGGCGAAATGGCCGAAGGCTTCAACATGCTGGACCCGATCAAGGCCACCATCATCACCCCGGGCCTGGATATGTCGGGCAGCTTCGGCGAAACCGGCATTCCCGCCGCGCTGGTCTCCAAGTACCTGACCGAGCACGGCGTGGTGGTCGAGAAGACCGGCCTGTATTCGTTCTTCATCCTGTTCACCATCGGCATCACCAAGGGCCGCTGGAACACGCTGCTGACCGCCTTGCAGCAATTCAAGGACGACTACGACCGCAACCAGCCGCTGTGGCGCATCCTGCCGGAATTCTGCCGCGACCATCGCCGCTACGAGCGCATGGGCCTGCGCGACTTGTGCCAGGAGATCCACGAAGCCTATCGCGCGCGTGACGTGGCCCGCCTGACCACCGAGATGTACCTGAGCGACATGGTGCCGGCCCTCAAGCCGTCGGATGCCTTCGCCCGCATGGCGCACCGCGAGGTCGAGCGCGTCGACATCGACAAGCTCGAAGGCCGCGTCACCGGCGTGCTGCTGACCCCGTATCCTCCGGGCATCCCGCTCTTGATCCCGGGCGAACGCTTCAACCGCACCATCGTCCAGTACCTGCAGTTCGCGCGCGAGTTCAACCAGCGCTTCCCGGGCTTCGAAACCTACATCCACGGCCTGGCCGACGAAGTGGGTCCGGATGGCGAAAAGCGCTATTACGTCGACTGCCTGATCGAAGACTGATGTTCGATGTAGCAGTACTCGGCGCCGGCGCCGCGGGCATGATGTGTGCCGCGGTCGCCGGCCAGCGCGGCTTGCGCGTGGTGCTGGTCGACCACGCCGAGCGCCTGGCGGAGAAGATCCGCATTTCCGGTGGCGGCCGCTGCAACTTCACCAATATCGGCGCCGGCCCCGCCAACTTCCTCTCCGACAATCCGCATTTCTGCCGTTCGGCCTTGGCCGGTTACACGCCGCAGGATTTCCTGGCGCTGATGAAGCGCCACCACATCGCCTGGCATGAGAAGCATCGCGGCCAGCTGTTCTGCGACGATTCCAGCGAATCCATCATCGAAATGCTGCGCGCGGAGTGCGACGCGGGCAGGGTGCAGTGGCGCATGGGATGCTCGGTGGCCGAGATCGGCCATGGCGAGCAGGGTTACGAGCTGCACACCAGCCAGGGCACGATCCGCGCCGCGAAACTGGTGATCGCGACCGGCGGCATGGCCATTCCCCAACTGGGCGCCACCGATTTTGGCCTGAAGATCGCGCGGCAGTTCGGCCTGAAGGTCGTGGAACCGCGTCCCGCCCTGGTGCCGCTGACCTTCGATGCCGAGCAGTGGCGGTCCCTTTCCGAATTGTCCGGCGTGGCGCTGGAGGTCAATCTGCACACGGGGCAGGGCAAGGCGCGCGGCGAGTTTCTCGAGGACCTGCTCTTTACCCATCGCGGCCTGTCCGGACCTGCCATTCTGCAGATCTCCAGCTACTGGAAACCTGGGGAGCCCATCGTGATCGATCTGGCGCCTGGCCGCGATCTGGCGGAAGAACTGCTGGCGTCGAAGTCGGGCAACCGGCAGCAGCTGCATACCGTCCTGGCGGGCCTCTGGCCCAAGCGCCTGGCCGACCGCTGGCTGCACCTGGCGGAGCAGGGCGGCAAGCCGGGCCTGGCGGCGCTGCGCCCGGCCGACGCGCCGGACAAGACCTTGCGCACGCTGGCCCAGGACATCCATCAATGGAGCCTGGTGCCCAGCGGCACGGCCGGCTACAAGAAGGCCGAAGTCATGCGCGGCGGCGTGGACACGCGCGGGCTGGACCAGAAGTCCATGCAGGCCAAGACCGTCGCCGGCCTCTATTTCATCGGCGAAGCCGTGGACGTCACGGGCTGGCTGGGCGGCTACAACTTCCAGTGGGCCTGGGCTTCGGGCGTGGCCTGCGGCAAGGCGCTGTAGCGTCCTCTGGCGGGACAGGGCGCCGATAGGCCGGCGCTATGGCAGGTATTGGAAGCCTGCCATTGTTATATCAAATAAAAATACTTATCATTTATGTTTTCGATATTGATCCAAACCCTGAATCGGGGGGCGGATCCAACGGAGACATGCATGGCCTACACTCTTCCGCCCCTGCCGTATGCCTACGACGCCCTGGAACCTCACATCGACGCGATGACGATGGAGATCCACTACAGCAAGCACCATCAGACCTACGTCAACAGCCTGAACGCCGCGCTGGAAGGCGCGGGCATCGTCACCAACGAGCCGGTCGAGTCCCTGGTGGCGCGGCTGGAGCAGTTGCCCGAAGCCATCCGCGGCGCCGTGCGCAACCACGGCGGGGGCCACGCCAACCACAGCCTGTTCTGGTCGGTCATGTCGCCCGAGGGCGGGGGTGAGCCGGACGGCGCATTGGCAGCGGCCATCGAGTCCGAACTGGGCGGGCAGGCCGCCTTCCGCGACGCGTTCACCAAGGCTGCGCTGACCCGCTTCGGCAGCGGTTGGGCCTGGCTCTCGGTCACGCCGGCCGGCAAGCTTGCGGTGGAAAGCAGCGCCAACCAGGACAGCCCGCTGATGCACGGCAACACGCCCATTCTGGGGCTGGACGTGTGGGAGCACGCCTATTACCTGAAGTACCAGAACCGCAGGCCCGAGTACATCGGCGCCTTTTACAATGTCGTGAATTGGCCTGAAGTGGCGCGCCGCTACGCGGCAGCCCAGCGCTGAGCGCATCTCTCGCAAGGAGGGCAGCGGCACATGAATACCTTCAGCCGTCATCGCGTGCGGCCGGCGGCCACCAGCATCAGCGTGTGGACCCTGGCCGTATTGGTGGCATGCCTGGGCCTGCACCAGTTGTGGGCCTATCTGGACGTGCGCGCGCCGCACGTGGCCGATGCCCTCCTGGGCGGGCTGGTGGCCGCGGGCGCTACGGCCCTGGGTACTTTGCCCATCCTGTTTGCCCGGACCATCCCCCAGAAAATGCAGGACAGCATGTTCGGCTTCGGCGCCGGCGTGATGCTGGCCGCCAGCGCCTTCTCGCTGGTGGCGCCGGGCATCGCCGCGGGCCGCGACCTGGGCTATGGCCCCTGGGGCGCCGGCTTGACGGTGGGCGCGGCCGTACTGCTGGGGGCGGCGGTGCTGCTGCTCATGGACCGTACCCTGCCGCACGAACATTTCATCAAGGGCCGGGAAGGCATCGAGGCGCACCGCCTGCGCCGCACCTGGCTGTTCGTCTTCGCCATCACCCTGCACAACCTGCCGGAAGGCCTGGCCATAGGCGTGGGCTACGCGGGCAACGACGCCATGCGCGGCACCGCGCTGGCCACCGGCATTGCGATCCAGGACATTCCCGAGGGGCTGGTGGTGGCGGTGGCGCTGCTGGCGGCGGGCTATCAGCGCGCCTTCGCCGTGGCGCTGGGCATGCTGTCCGGGCTGGTCGAGCCGCTGGGCGCGGTGCTCGGCGCCGCAGTGGTCGGCTGGTCCGAGCCGCTTCTGCCCTGGGGCCTGGGTTTTGCCGCAGGCGCCATGCTGTTCGTGATCAGCCACGAGATCATCCCCGAATCGCACCGCAAGGGGCATGAGGTCTACGCGACCTGCGGCCTGATGCTGGGTTTCGTGCTGATGATGCTGCTGGACACGGCGCTGGGCTGAGCCGCCGCGGGCATTCCCTGGCCGCGGCTTTCGTTGTATGCTTGCGCCGCTGTCACGCATGTTGCGGGAGAGAGCGGCCTGTACGTCCGGCCGCCGCCGAAGGCGCAATTCGCCCGGAATCGCTCAGGTAACCCATACCGCCCATGCTTGCCCTGTCCCGGTTTTCTCACCGTGCGGACGCGGCAAAACAGTACTCTGGAGAGACCTGGCGCCGGCCCTGAACTAGGGACATAGCGAGCAGCCCAGGCGCCGAAGGTGCAAACCCGCCATGCGGGGCAACTCTCAGGCAAAAGGACAGAGGGGCGGAAGATTCAGCCGTTGTACAAGCGCACCCCGCTTGGCACCACTGGCATTCCGTAACCCTGGCAACACTGCCGCCCCGGAGTTTCCGCGCATGTCCGCAACCCTCAAACGCACCCCGCTGGCCGAAGAACACATCGCCTCTGGCGCCCGCATGGTCGACTTCGGCGGCTGGGACATGCCGCTGGCCTACGGTTCGCAGCTGGAAGAGCACCACGCCGTGCGCCAGGACGCCGGCATGTTCGACGTGTCGCACATGCTGAACGTCGACGTGGCCGGTCCCGACACGTTCGCCTTCCTGCAGCGCCTGGTCGCCAACGACGTGTCCAAGCTGACCGTGCCCGGCAAGGCGTTGTACAGCTGCATGCTGAACCCGCAAGGCGGCGTGATCGACGACCTGATCATCTATTTCTTCGCCGCCGACGAATGGCGCGTCGTGGTCAACGCAGGCACGGCCGACAAGGACGTCGCCTGGATGCAGCGCGTCAAGCAGGCTGGCCAGTTCGACGTTGCCATCACGCCGCGCCGCGATCTGGCCATGGTGGCCGTGCAAGGCCCCAACGCCCGCGCCAAGGTCTGGGCCGCGCGCCCGGCCTGGCAGGCCGCCAGCGAGCCGCTGACCCCCTTCGTGGCCGCCCGCGTGGGCGACGACACCCTGGTGGCCCGTACCGGCTACACCGGCGAGGACGGCTTTGAAATCGTGCTGCCGGCCGCCGAAGTCGTGCAGCTGTGGCGCGACCTGGTCGCCCAGGGCGTGCGTCCCTGCGGCCTGGGCGCGCGCGACACGCTGCGCCTGGAAGCCGGCATGAATCTGTACGGCCAGGACATGGACGAGCTGACCCAGCCCGACCAGGCCGGCCTGACCTGGACCGTGTCCCTGAAGAACGCCGAGCGCCGCTTCATCGGCCGCGACGCGCTGGAACAATTCGCCACCCCCGCCACCTTCATCGGCCTGAAGCTGCAAGAGCGCGGCGTGATGCGCGCGCACATGGCCGTGCGCACCAAGGAAGGCACGGGCGAACTCACCAGCGGCACCATGTCGCCTACGCTGGGCGTGTCGATCGGCTTTGCCCGTCTGCCTCAAGGCGTCAAGGCGGGCGACACGGTCGAGGTCGACATCCGCGGTAAGTGGGTGCCCGCCCTGGCCTGCAAATTGCCGTTCGTGCGTAACGGCAAAGCGGTCGAACACTCGTAAACTCGAAGCTTCGCGCGAGCCGCCGGCCCCTGGGGCGACGGCCGCCCGCGCGAGGCGCGCAACACCATTCATCTACCCGCATTCCCTCAGGAGTTCCCATGAGTCTGCCCACCGATCGCAAGTACACCGAGTCCCATGAATGGGTCAAAGCCGAAGGCGATGTGTTCGTCGTCGGCATCACCGATACCGCCCAGGATCAATTGGGCGACCTGGTCTTCGTTGGCGACGTGAAGGTCGGCGCCAAGCTGAACGCCGGTGAAACCGCTGGCGTGGTCGAATCGGTCAAGGCCGCTTCGGACATCTACGCTCCCGTGGCCGGCGAGATCGTCGCGTTCAACGAAGAGCTGGAAAACAATCCCAACCTGATCAACGAATCGGCCTTCACCGCCTGGATCTTCAAGATCAAGCCGGTCAACGCCGCCGACGCCGACAAGCTGCTCGACGCCGCCGGCTACGAAGCCGTCGCCAACGGCTAAGCCAGCCTGGCTGGAACGGGCGCAGGGCACCCGCCACGCGCCTGTTCCGCAAGATGCAATACCGTCCGTCCTCCGACGACACCCGCTATCCCGAGACCTCTCCATGTCGCGCGCCCTAGACACCCACACCGACTTCATTCCCCGCCACATCGGCCCTTCCGACGCCGACCAGGCCGCCATGCTTGCCGTCATCGGCAGCGCCAGCCTGGACGCCCTGATCGAAGAAGTCGTGCCGCCCAAGATCCGCAGCCAGGCCCCGCTGGCGCTGCCCGCCTCGCGCAGCGAAACCGACGTGCTGGCCGAACTGAAGCAGATCGCCGGCCGCAACAAGGTCTACCGCAGCTATATCGGCCAGGGGTACTACGGCACGCAGACGCCCAACGTGGTGTTGCGCAACATTCTTGAGAATCCCGCCTGGTACACGGCCTACACGCCCTACCAGCCCGAGATCTCGCAGGGCCGCCTCGAAGCCCTGCTGAACTACCAGACCATGGTCGCCGACCTGACCGGGCTGGACATCTCCAACGCCTCGCTGCTGGACGAAAGCACCGCCGCCGCCGAAGCCATGACGCTGGCGCGTCGCAGCGCGAAGTCGAAGAGCCCGGTGTTCTTCATTTCGCGCCACGTGCATCCCCAGACCATCGAAGTCGTGCGCACGCGCGCCGAAGGACTGGACATCGAAATCACCATCGGCGACGAGGCCGAAGGCCTGCCCGAGTGCTTCGGCGTGTTGCTGCAGTACCCGCACAGCACCGGCTCCGTCGCCGACTACCGCAAGCTGGCCGAAGCCGCGCATGCGCAGGGCGCCATCGTGGCCGTCGCGACTGACCTGCTGGCGCTGGCCCTGCTGGCCGCGCCCGGCGAATGGGGCGCGGATATCGCCATCGGTTCGGCCCAGCGCTTCGGCGTGCCGTTCGGTTTCGGCGGCCCGCATGCCGGCTTCATGGCCTGCAAGGACGCCTTCAAGCGCAACATGGCTGGCCGCCTGGTCGGCGTGTCCAAGGACGCGCAGGGCAACCCGGCCATGCGCCTGGCGCTGCAGACGCGCGAACAGCACATCCGCCGCGAAAAGGCCACCTCCAACATCTGCACCGCGCAAGTGCTGCTGGCCGTGATGGCTGGCATGTATGCCGTTTGGCACGGCCCGGCCGGCATCCGCCGCATCGCCGAACGCGTGCAGCGCAGCACCGCCATCCTGCGCGCCGAGCTGGTCAAGCTGGGCGTGAAGGTCGTCAACGACACCTTCTTCGACACGCTGCTGCTGGAAACCGGGGCGGCCACGCCCGCCATCCTGACCGCCGCCGATTGCGCGCACATCAACCTGCGCCGCGTCGATGGCGCCCGCCTGGCGGTGTCGCTGGACGAGACCGTGACCGCGGCTGACCTGCAGGCGCTGGTCAACGTCTTCGCCGCCGGCCTGGAACGCGATGACGTCGAACTCGACATCGACGCGCTGGACGCGGCCGCCGCCAGCGGCATTCCCGCCGGCGTGGCGCGCGAAAGCGCGATCCTGACGCACCCGGTGTTCTCCAGCGTGCAGTCGGAAACCGACATGCTGCGCTACCTGCGCAAGCTGGCCGACAAGGATCTGGCGCTGGACCGCACCATGATTCCGCTGGGCTCGTGCACCATGAAGCTCAACGCGACCGCCGAGATGATCCCCATCACCTGGCCCGAGTTCGCGCTGATCCACCCGTTCGCGCCGGCTTCGCAAAGCCAGGGCTACAACGAACTGATCGACCGCCTGTCGGCCGCGCTGTGCGAGATCACCGGCTACGACAACATCAGCCTGCAGCCCAACTCGGGTGCGCAGGGCGAGTACGCAGGCCTCCTGGCCATCCGCGGCTACCATCAGGCCAACGGCCAGCATCAGCGCAACATCTGCCTGATCCCGTCGTCGGCGCACGGCACCAACCCGGCCTCGGCGCAACTGGCCGGCATGGACGTGGTGGTGGTGGCGTCGGATGCCAACGGCAACGTCGATCTGGCCGACCTGCGCGCCAAGATCGAACAGGTCGGCGACAAGCTGGCCGCTTTGATGATCACGTATCCGTCGACCCACGGCGTGTTCGAGGAAGCCGTCACCGAGATCTGCGATCTGGTGCACCAGGCCGGCGGCCAGGTCTACCTGGACGGCGCCAACATGAACGCGATGGTGGGCGTGGCCCAGCCGGGCAAGTTCGGTTCGGACGTGTCCCACCTGAACCTGCACAAGACCTTCTGCATTCCGCACGGCGGCGGCGGCCCCGGCGTGGGCCCCGTGGCGGTGCGCGCGCACCTGGCTCCGTACCTGCCGGGCGTGGTGAACGAGCAGGGCAAGCTGCCTGGCGACGCCAAGGTCGGTCCGGTGTCGGCCGCGCCGTTCGGTTCCGCGGGCATCCTGCCGATTCCGTTCGTGTACATCTCGCTGATGGGCGCCGACGGCCTGCGCCGCGCCACTGAAGTCGCCATCCTGAACGCCAATTACATCGCCACCCGCCTGCGTGACCACTATCCGGTCCTGTACGCGGGCCGCAACGGCCGCGTGGCGCACGAGTGCATCCTCGATGTGCGTCCGCTCAAGGAAACCAGCGGCATCAGCGCCGAAGACATCGCCAAGCGCCTGATGGACTACGGCTTCCATGCGCCCACCATGAGCTTCCCGGTGGCCGGCACGCTGATGGTCGAGCCGACCGAATCGGAAGGCGTTGCCGAACTGGACCGCTTCATCGACGCGATGATCTCGATCCGCGAAGAAATCGCCCAGGTCGAGCGCGGCGAGCGCGATGCCGAGGACAACGTCCTGAAGAACGCGCCGCACACCGCGCAGATGCTGCTGGCCGAGGAATGGCTGCACGCGTACCCGCGCCAGCAGGCCGCCTACCCGGTGGCCTCGCTGCGCGACGCCAAGTACTGGCCGCCGGTTGCCCGCGTGGACAACGCCTATGGCGACCGCAACCTGGTGTGCGCCTGCTTGCCGATCGAAGCCTACGCATAAATGCGGGCCGGGAGGCCCGGCGCGAGCCGGGCCCAAGGCAAAAAAAATCCCCCATCCGAAAGATGGGGGATTTTTTTGTCTCGCGTCAGCCGAGGTTTACTTCGCCGGCGCGGCCTTGCTGGCCACCGAGAAGTCTTCCGCGATGCTGAAGAACGTGTTGAGCATGATCTGCAGGTTTTCCTTGCCGATGCCGCCTTCCGAGTTCATGTCCATCTGCAGCACGGCCCGGTTCTTGTCGTCCAGGTAGGCGCGGGTCCAGCGGTATTCCTGGTTCCAGGCGTTGATGGCCTTGAGCGAGACCGGCTTCTTGCTGCTGTAGGTCGCGGTCACGACGAGGTCATGGCACTTCTCGGTGAAGTCGTTGCACAGGAAGTCGACGCGCAGCTCGCTGGCGCCGGTGTCGCGGGGATCCAGGATCAGGACGGGACCTTCGTCGCCGTCTTGCTTGCGGGGGTTGTAGACCATGTCGTCCAGCATGGTCGTCACGGTGTCCAGGTCGAAGTCCTGCATGTAGCCGGCCACGGACGCGGTGTCGGAGGGCGCGGCAAGTTCCGCGCCTTCGGCCGGTTCGCCTTCCTCTTCCATGCCGTCCATGTCATCCATGTCGTCGTCCATTCCGGTCGCGCCCAGCAGGCCCGAGAACAGTTCGTCGGCGGGGATCTTCTGGCCGTTCAGGTCGCCCATGCCATCGGCGTAGTGGAACTTGCCGATGATGTTGTCGCCGTCGTTCTTGCCGACGTTGAGCATTTCAGCCATGCCGGACATCGAGCGCATCTGGTCGTCGGCTTCCTCGGCCGCCTTTTCCGCGGTCAAGCCCTGCTTCTTGACGGCGTACTGGACGATCAGTTCCCGCACCATGGGCTTGGAGATGACCAGCGTCGCATCGATCTGCTTGATGGCCTTGACCATGATCTCCTGCGGCGTCAGGTCCTTGACGTTGGGCGGATTGGTCAGGTCCAGCGCGAAGGTCAGCTTGCTTTCGCCCTTGTCGGTCTTCCAGCTGATCGGGTCGATGCTGAACGTGGGGTTGCCGTTGAGCAGCTTGCCGGCGTTTTCCAGCACGGCGTCGAACTGCTCGTCCTTCAGGCCTTCGTCGCTGGCGCCCAGCATGTACTGGCGCACGATCTGGTTGTAGGTGTCCGACAGCTGCTTGATGGCGGCGCCGTCCAGCTTGGCGAGCTTGATCACGGCCTGGCCGTTGCCCAGCGCCACGTCGTTGAGCGTGATGGTGCCGGTCTGGTAGGTGGCTTCGACGTTGACGTTCTTGTCGTCTTCGGCCAGCTTGACGCCGTAGCCCAGATTGTCCACCGAGACCTTGATGTCGTCGCCGGCGCGGGTCACGTCGAGGCGCTTGAGCTTGACGCTGGAATCTCCGATGGAGAGGCCGAACTTGCCCATGCGGCTGTCTACGTCCATGGTCAGGCCGGACATCAGCATCTTGACGGGATCATCCGACTTTTCGCCGTCCACCGACAGCGTTTCGACCAGGGCGTGCGCCGTGACGGCCTGCAGCGCGCGGTCGAAGGTGCCGTTGATCGCCATGCCGCTGAAATTGACGGCGTTGCCTTCGTGCGTGATCTGCACGGGGGCAATATTGGCGGTGGAGGTGGCGAAGCCGCCGAAACTGATGACCGTGTCGGCGCTCAGGGGCGCGACGCCCTTGGTCAGCTCGAACAGTTCCTTGATGTTGTCGGTCTTGGCGAGCTCGGCGTGCGTGAACGCCAGCTTGGGCGCGATGGCGCCGCGCGCCAGGGCGCTCTTGGGGAAGGGGCCGTGTTCGATGGACGCATCGAACTCGATCATGCCCTTGGGCATGTCTTCGGCGACTTTGTCGCCCTTGACCAGCGACACGCCGTAGCGCGCCTGCGTCGAGAACAGGCCACGCTCGTACTTCAGCTGATCGATGCGCAGACCGAACAGGGGCGTGATCTTGGCCAGCTTTTCATTGGCTTCCGCCAGGTGGCGCTGCGAGCTTTCCTCGATGCGCTTGCCGGTGTACCACGTGGCCCCGACCCAGCTTCCCGCTCCCACTATGACCACGCCCAGGGTGATCGCTACGCTCTTTTTCATCGTTCTGCTTGTATCGTTGATTATCGAGTCATATCCGGTGAACGGCGGCTGCTTCTGGCCGCCGGACGCCGTTACTGACGCCCGCCATCGGAATACGCGTATTCATCGGCCTGTAAGGCCCGCGGCGAGTATACCGAGGCCGATGGTCATCTGAGGGCGCTCGCCGTTACAGAAGATTTCAAAATGAAAGCCGGCGCAGTTGCGCCGGCTTTCCGGGGTACAGCGACGGCGGTCCGGTTTACATCGGATCGAGGGGATAGATGGGGCGGCGCACGTGCTTGAAATCAAGCTGGCCGTAGTCCGAGGTGGTCACCCCCACGCCGGTGCATTCGATGACCTGCGTTGCCATGTCGGAAAAGCCCGCGCGCCAATGCACGCGGCTCTTGAGCACGACATAGCGTTTTTGCAGCGGATCGATGCCGGCCGACAGCAGGCAGTTGATGTCGAACGGCTCCTGGTGACGGGACACCACCACGATTTCCACGCGGCCTGTGTCGATCACGACCGTCAGGCCGGTGTCGTTGCGCACGCCGCGGTACATGGGGCCGCGGTTCAGGTAGACGCCGTCGAACACCAGCTTGACGCGGCCGGTAACCTCCAGCGGCTCGCTGGGCTCCTTGATGGCGGGCATGGCGAGCTTGCCGCCGAGCTGGATCGTGATCGTCTGGCCCACGCCTGCCGCGGCCGCGTCGAGTGCGGCCTGCGGGTCGCAAATGGCATAGAAGACCACGTTCTCCAGTTCCTGGCGCAGCACCTCGGCCAGCACGGCGGTGGTGTCCATGGTGCCGCCGGAACCGGTATTGTCGTAATGGTCCAGCAGCACGACCGGGCCTTGTTCGATGGCCTTGGCGCGGGCTATGGTGGGCGCCAGCGGCTCCGGGTGGAATACCCAGTCGGCGCGGCCGTTCCAGGCCTGGTCCAGCAGTTCGTCGCGGTGGCGCTGCGCCTGGGCCAGGTTGCCGTCGGTACAGACCACGGCGCTCAGGCCGGCTTCGCGGATGTCGGCGTGGGGGAATCCCACGAAGACGGAGGCGGCCAGGACGCCGCCGGCTTCCAGTTCCTTGCAGCGTTCCTGCAGCGGCTTGTTGGGCGCCGCGTGGGTGCCTTGGCACATGATGTGCGGCAGCATGGGCTTGTTGGCCCAGGACATGACCGGCTTGATCTCGCCCTTCAGGGTGCGCGCGATCACGTTCGCGGCGCGCAGGCCGGCCGCGCGGATGTCCACGTGCGGATAGGTATGGAAGCCGGTGATGACCGTGGCATGCTTGACGATGTCGTCGTAGATATTGGCGTGCATGTCCAGCGTCACCGCCACGGGCGTGTGCGGATCGATCTCGCGCAGGCGGCGCAGCAGGTCGCCCTCGGCGTCCTCCACGCCTTCGGCGACCATGGCGCCGTGCAGGTCGAGCAGGATGGCGTCGTAGCCGCCGCGCTGGACCTCGTCCAGGACCAGCTTGCATAGCCGTTCATGGGTTTCGGCGCTGGCGGGGCCGCTGGGCCAGGATTCGGCCGCCACGGGCACGACCATCTCGGCGCCTTCGCGGCGCGCCACTTCGATATAGCCGCCCAGCCCGCTGTCGGTGTTCTCGTAGGCCTTGATGGCGCGGTCGCCGGCCAGGACCTCCGGGTTGCCGCGAAAGAAGCGCTCAAGCGGGGTAGGCACGGGCGAAAACGTATTCGTCTCGTGCTTGATCATTGCCAAAAGCCAACGCATGGGAATTCCTGTGGGTTTGCTGTTGAGGATCGGTCAGGCCGCCCGGGGCGGCTGGGGCCAGGGGTGTTGTTCGGGTCGCATGGCTTCCCAGGCGCGCGCCATGCGCAGCACCCCCAGGTCGTCAAAGCGCGCGCCGGCGATCTGCAGGCCGATGGGCAGGCCGGCCTTGGTGTAGCCGCAATTGACGGACGCCGCGGGCTGCTCGCTCATGTTGTACGGAAGCGTGAATCCGATGTGGTGCATGGTGGTCGCGACCTCGTTGGTGGGCGACGGCCATTCGGCGTTGTAGGCGACCACCGGGGCCACGGGCGAGAGCACGTAGTCGTAGGGCGCGCAGGCCGCGACCGTCGTGGCGCGCACGTTCATGGTCTCGTAGTAGCTGCGGAATACGGCTTCGCCGGACTGGCCGCCGCCGCTTTCCGCCCAGGTGCGGATGAAGGGCAGGATCTTGTCGCGGCGGGCCTGCGGCAAGGCCGACAGATCGATGGCCGAGCGCGTGCGCCAGAAGCGGTCCACGCCCTCCAGCATGTCGGGCGTCATCCAGGGCTGCATCGGCGTCACGATGGCGCCGGCGGCCTCGAAGGCGCGGGCAGCGGCCTCGACCGCGGCGCGGATTTCCGGGTCCAGGGGCAGGCCGCAGCCCGCATCCATGAGCAAGCCGATGCGCAGGCCGCGCAGGTCGAGTTCCAGGTCCAGCCAGTCGAAGTCCTGGTAGGGCAGGCTCATGTGGTCGCGCGCGTCGGGCTGCGACAGCACGCCCATCATGAGCGCCGAGTCGGCGACGGTGCGCGTCATGGGGCCGGCGCAGCGGCCCATGAACGGCGGGTCGATGGGAATGCGGCCCAGGCTGGGCTTGAGCGTGGCAATGCCGCACCAGGCCGCCGGCAGACGCACGGAACCGCCGATGTCGGTGCCGATATGCAGCGGGCCGTAGCCTGCGGCTGCCGCGGCGCCCGCGCCGGCGCTGGAGCCTCCGGGGTTCTTGGAAAGGTCCCAGGGATTGCGGGTCAGTTCATGGAAGCTGGACAGTCCCGAGGACAGCATGCCGAAGTCGGGCATGGTGGTCTTGCCCAGCAGCACGGCGCCCGCCTCGCGCATGCGGGCGGCCGGCGGTGCATCGGCGGCGGCAGGCTTCAATTCCGTTGCTGCCGTGCCCAGCGGCACCGGCACGCCGCGCGTGGCGATGTTTTCCTTGATGGTGGCGGGCACGCCGTCCAGCGTGTGCCCGCCGGTCGCCAGCGGTTCGCCCTTCATCCAGCGAGCCTCGGAGGCGCGGGCCTGCGCCAGCGCGCCGTCCGCATCCAGCGCGTAGGTGGCCTTCAGCTGGGGTTCCCAGCGGGCGATATGCTCCAGCACCGAGCGGGTGACTTCGACGGGCGAGAGCGTCTTGTCGCGGTAGGCCTGGAGCAGCTCCACGGCGGACAGTTCATGCGGTTGCGGCATTTCGGTTCCAGTGTGTGTACAGGCTGCGAGTTTCAGGGCGCGGCCGCGTGGCCCAGGCCGGCGGCGACCGGCCGGAAGTTGCGGAAGTCCCAGTCGCGTCCGGGGGCGGCGTCGATCAGGGCCCGCGTGTATTCGTGGCGCGGTTCGGTCAGCACGGTTTCGGCGGAGCCGGTTTCGACGACCTTGCCTCGCTGCATGACCATGATGGTGTCGCAGATCTGCGCCGCCACGCGCAGGTCGTGGGTGATGAACAGCACGCCCACGCCGGTGCGCTGGCGCACCTGTTCCAGCAGTTCCAGCACCTGCGCCTGCACCGACACGTCCAATGCGGACACGGCTTCGTCGGCCACCAGGACCTCGGGGTCCATGACCAGGGCGCGCGCGATGCAGATGCGCTGGCGCTGGCCGCCGGAGAACTGGTGCGGGTAGCGGTTCATTGCGTCCGGACTCAGGCCCACCACGCTCAGCGTTTCGCCGGCGCGCTTCAATGCCTGCTCGCGGGCAACGCCGAAGTTCAAGAGGCCTTCGATGATGGACTCACCGACGGTGCGTCGCGGATTCAGCGAACGGTACGGATCCTGGAACACGATCTGGATGCGGCGGCGCACCGGGCGCAGCGCCGAGCCGGACAGGGTGCTGAGGTCTTCGCCGCCCATCATCATGTGGCCGGCGGTGGGTTCGATCAGGCGCACGATGCAGCGCGCCACGGTCGACTTGCCTGAACCGGACTCGCCCACGATGCCCAGGATCTCGCCCTTGCGCAGCGTCAGGTTGACGTCGGCGGCCGCGATCACGTTGCGCGCGGCCTGGCGCGAGAACAGCGAACTCTTGGTGCCGTAGGTGCGGCCCAGGCCCTTGACGTGCAGCACCGGCATGCCCGCCGGCGCCTCGCGGCGCGAGGGCACCAGGCTGGGTACGGACGACACCAGGCGACGGGTATAGGACTGCTTGGGCTCGGCCAGGATCTCGTTGCGCGTGCCGCTTTCGATCAGGTCGCCGCGGTTCATCACCACGATGCGGTCGGAGATCTCGGCCACCACGCCGAAGTCGTGGGTGATGAACAGCACCGCGGTCTGGTGCTTGACCTGCAGTTCCTTGATGAGCGCCAGAATCTGCTTCTGCGTGGTGACGTCCAGCGCCGTGGTCGGCTCGTCCGCGATCAGCAGCTTGGGCTCCAGGATCAGCGCCATGGCGATCACGATGCGCTGGCGCTGGCCGCCCGACAATTGGTGCGGATAGGCTTCGAAGATGCGTTCGACGTCTGGCAGGTGCACCGACCGGAACATGTCCAGCACCTTGGCGCGGCGTTCCGCGGCCGACATCTGCTTGCGGTGCAGGCGCAGCACTTCGTCGACCTGCTTGCCCACGGTGTGCACGGGGTTCAGCGCGGTCATGGGTTCCTGGAACACCATGGCCATGCGCGTGGCGCGCATCTCGCGCAGGCGGCGCTGCGTGGCCGTGACCACGTCTTCGCCTTCCACGCGGATCGAACCCGCGCTGACGCCCAGCACGCCGGGAGGCAGCAGGCCCATGACGGCCAGCGAGGTGACGGATTTGCCGGAGCCGGATTCGCCGACCACGCACACGGTTTCGCCGGCATGCACGTCCAGGCTCAGGTTGCGCACGACGCGGTTGCCGGCGCCGGCGACTTCCACCGAGAGGTTGCGGATGGCCAGGATGGCGGTCGAAGTATCGCCCGCGGGAGGAGTGGGGGAATAGGTCATCGGCATCAGATCCTGCGCACCATTTTCGGGTCCAGCGCGTCGCGCAAGGCGTCGCCCAGGATGTTCACGCTGAGCACGGTCAGCGACAGGAACAGGCCGGGGAACAGGATCAGGCCGGGCAGCATGCGGAAGTACATGCGTCCTTCGGACATGATGTTGCCCCAGGAGGCGATCTCGGGCGGGATGCCCGCGCCCAGGAAGCTCAGGATGGCTTCGGTGAGCATGGCGGACGCGAACACATAGGTGCCCTGTACCGTCAGCGGCGCGATGGTGCTGGGCACCATGTGGCGCCACAGCAGCAGCGGCAGCGGCGTGCCCAGGGCCAGCGCGGCTTCGACATAGGGTTCGCCGCGCACGGTCAGGATCTGGCCGCGCACCAGCCGCACCACGCGCGGAATTTCGGGGATGGTGATGGCGACCAGAACGGTCGTGATGCTGGCGCCAGTGACCGATACCAGGGCGATCGCCAGCAGGATGCCGGGGATGGCCATGATGGCGTCCATGGTGCGCATGATCAGCCCGTCCAGTGAACGGAACCAGCCCGCGATCACGCCGATGACCAGGCCGATGGCGACGCTGACCAGCGCCGCGCCCAGGCCCGCGATCAGCGAGACGCGCGCGCCGTAGGCCACGCGCGACCAGACGTCGCGGCCGAAGGCGTCGGTGCCCAGCAGGTAATCGGAGAAGGGCGGCTTCAGGCGCGCGCCGGGGTTGATCGAGGTGGGGTCGACGGTACCCAGCAGCGGTGCGAACAGCGCGATGGCGACGACGGCCACCAGCACGATCAGCGCCAGCATCACGGGCCAGCTTTTGAGGCCCTGGCGGATCTGGCGCCAGGCGGTGGCTTGGGGCGTGCCGCCGCCGGGGAGATCTGCGGCCGCTTGCGCGGCGGCATCGGTTGGCGTTTGCATGGTGTTAGTACCTGATCCGAGGGTCGAACACCGTGTAGGCGCAATCGACAACAAGATTGATGAACACGTAGACGAACGCGAAGAAGAGCGTCAGGCCCTGGATGACGGGGTAATCGCGCGCGAGCACGGCTTCCACCACCAGCCGGCCCAGGCCGGGGATGTTGAACACCGATTCGGTCACGACCACGCCGCTGATCAGCAGCGCGATGCCCAGGCCCACCACCGTGGCGATGGGCACGGCGGCGTTGCGCAGGGCGTGGCCCAGCAGCACGCCGGTTTCGCCCAGGCCCTTGGAGCGCGCCGTGCGGATGAAGTCCTCGCCCATGACCTCGATGACGCTGGTGCGCGTGATGCGCGCGATCAGTGCCACGTAGACCGTGGACAGGGCCAGCGACGGCAGGATGAGGCGGTGCAGGTACGGCCAGAAGCCCTTGGCCAGCGGCGCGTAGCCCTGCACGTTGAACCAGCCCAGCTTGATGGCGAAGAGCCAGATCAGCAGGTAGCCCGTGACGAAGACCGGCACCGAGAATCCCAGCACCGAGAAGCCCATCACGGCGCGGTCCAGCAGCTTGCCTTGGCGCCATGCAGCCAGCACGCCCAGCGGAATGGCGACGAGCAGGGTGAACACCAGGGTCAGCACCGCCAGGCTGAGCGACGGTTCCAGGCGCTGGCCGATCAGCTTGGTGACCGGCACGCCCGACATGAGCGAAGTGCCCAGGTCGCCTTGCAGGAGCTTGCCGCCCCAGATGAAGAACTGCTTGATGACCGGCTGGTCCAGGCCCATCGTCTGGCGTATCTGGACGATGCGCTCGGGCGTGGCGCCGTCGCCCGCCATGATGATGGCCGGATCTCCCGGGCTGAAACGCAATATCGCGAAGACCACCACCGCGACCATCACCAGAACGGGGATGGTCGCGAGGAGCCGGCGTGAGACAAATGCCAGCATGTATTTCCCCCTGAACTACTTGCCCATCAAGGGGCTTTCTTGACGTTCCAGAACGCGAACACCGGCGCGTGCACCAGGCCCGAGAGCTTGGTCGAGTAGACGGTGGGCACGGACATCTGGCCCAGCGGCACGTACAGGCCTTCATCGATGCCGATGCGCTGCACTTCCTCGGCGATCTTCTTCTGTTCCGCGGGGTCGGAGGTCAGCGCCATCTTGGTGCGCAGCTCTTCGATCTGCGGGAAGTCGGGCCAGCCGAACCAGGCGTTGTCGCCGTTGGCCGCGGCCGGGGCGGAACGGACCGGGTCCATCACGTCGGTGGCATACCAGTTGGTGTTGTGGATGTTCCAGCCGCCTTCCGCGGGCGCAGCCTTCGAGGCGCGGCGCGTTGCGACGCTTTGCCAGTCCATCGCGGCCAGGTTGACGTTGAAGCCGGCCTTGCGCAGCGCCTGCGCCATCACCACCGGCTGCGCCGACAGCGTACCGACGTCGGTCGCGTGCATGACCAGGATGGGCGTGTTGTCGTAGCCCGCTTCCTTCAGCAGCGCCTTGGCCTTCTCGATGTTGGACGGCACCACCATGTCCTTGCCGATGTCGCTTTCCAGCGGCGTGCCGCAACCCCACAGCGAGGCGCAGGTCTTCCAGTACTTCGGATTGCCGACCAGCGCCTTCATCACGTCTTCCTGGCCGATGGCGTACATCGCGGCCTGGCGCACCTTCTTGTTGTTGAAGGGCGGGTACTTGAAGTTGAAGCGGTACATCGTGAAGTAGCCGACCGGGCTGAGCGACTCTTCCTTCAGATCCTTGTTGCCTTCGATCATCGGCAGCAGGTCATACGGGAACTGTTCGACGAAGTCGATCTCGCCGCCCAGCAGCGCGTTGGCGGTGGTCAGCGCATCCGGCATGACGTCCCATTCGACCTTGTCGACGTTGACGACCTTGCCGCCGGCCAGGCCGCTTGCGGGTTCCTTGCGCGGCACGTAGTCGGCGTTCTTGGCGTAGACGGTCTTCACGCCCGGCTTGAATTCGATGACCTTGAACGGACCCGAGCCGGTCATGTCGGTGATGGGCTGACCGATGGCCTGTTCGGCGATGCGCTTGGGCATCATGAACGGCGCGGTGCCGGTGGGCTTGGACAGGGCGCGCAGCGCCAGGTCCGTGGGTTCCTTCATGACGATGCGGAAATTCTTGTCGTCGATGACTTCGATCTTGTCGGTGAACTTCAGCAGCGTGCGGCCCATGCCGTCGCCGGCGGCCCAGCGCTTGATCGAAGCGACGCAATCCTCGGACGTCACCGGCTTGCCGTCATGCCATTTCTGGCCGTCGCGCAAGGTCATGGTGTAGGTCTTGCCATCGGGGGAGACTTCCCACTTTTCCAGCATCTGCGGCTGGATCTTGTTGTCGGCGTCGGTGGCCAGCAGGGTGTCGTAAATCATGTAGCCGTGCCACGTCGTGATGTACGCGGTGGTGGCATGCGGGTCGGTCAGGCGCAGAGGCGAGTGCATCACCGACTTGATGACGGTCTCGGCGTAGGCGCCGTGAGCCATCATCATGGTGGCGCCGGCCAGCGCGGCCGCTCGGACGTACTTCAGCATGAATGTTCCCCTTGATGCGTGGTGAGCGGCGCCATCGCGCCGCTGCGTCGTTGGTCCGCCGCGCGGTGGCGGCGTGCGAGCTTCAGGCGGTAGCGGGCCCGCCCGAAAAGACAGGTCCGCAAGGCGCCATTCTGATGCCGGGACGCAACCGTGTCCATGGTTGTTTTGCCGCATCCATCAGCATGGAACCCGGGGCCGCGCATACCAGGATCTTTTCCGCGATGCCGGTGAAATCCGCGCGGAAGTGGGCGGAGCTCTTGACCACCAGGATCGCTGCGCGTTGCGGTTCCACGCCGGCGAAGCGGAACATCTCCTGGTCGGCCATCTGCACCTTGTTGGAGGCGACGATGATGCGTACGCCGCCTACGCGCAGGCAGGCGCTGGGGCCCAGGTCCATATGGAAGCCGCGATAGAAGGCGCCGTGCGTATCGAAGCGTCCATCTGAAGTTTTCCCGACGATGAACTCGGTGTCCAGCGGTTCATCGTCGGGAATACCCGAGTGTCCACCCAATGCAATACGTACCTTGTTTCCAGCGCCCGCGCGATGGGCCGCCAGCGCGGCCGCGGGGTCGACGATGAGGCCGATGGCGGTGTCGCGCGCATCGTGCCGGATCAGGGCGCGCAAGACGCCGGTGGTGTCCGAGCTGCCGCCCGCGCCCGGGTTGTCCTGCGCGTCGGCGATGACCACGGGTTTGTGCGCGTCGCGCGCCAGGCGCATGGCTTCCTGCACGGCTTCGTCGGGCGTGTAGAGCCTGCCGCCGAAGTCGCGTTCGGCGTTGAGCACGGCGCGCGCCATTTCGTCGGCAGCGGCGTCGGCGTCGGCTTGGGTGGCGCCATAAGCCCAAACGGTGGGCGCGCACTCGGGGAAATCGGCTGCGGGAAAACCCGTGGCGAACGACAGGCTGAGGGCGCCACGCGCTTCGATGTCACCCACCATCTGGTACAGGCTGCGCGAGGGTTCGATGTCGGTGGACTGCCAGCACAGCGAAATCAGGTAGGGCAGCGCACGCAGGGCCACGCAGGGACGCGGCGCGCCCGCCAGCCGCGCGGCCAGCAGTTCGGCTGCGCGCTGCCCGGTTTCGGCCATGTCGATGTGAGGATAGGTGCGATAGCAGACCAGCGCGTCCGCGTGGCGCACCATGGCGCGGGTGACGTTGGCATGCAGGTCCAGGCTGGCCACGACAGGCACGTCCGGACCCACCAGCTCGCGCACGCGCTTGAGCAGTTCGCCTTCGCCGTCGTCCAGGTGTTCCGTGACCATGGCGCCGTGCAGGTCCAGATAGACGCCATCCAGCGGCAGCGCCTGCGACAGCCCTTGCAGGATCATCGCGCTGATGCGTTCGAACGCATCCTTGGTGACCGGACCCGAGGGGCTGGCCGCCGCCCAGGTAGTAGGTAGCAAGGTGTGCCGTCCCATGGCTTCGATGAAGCCCGCCACCGGTATGTTGGCGCCAGCCACCGCCTGGAACATGGCGGGCCCGCTGACCAGCTTGGGCCAGCCCCCGCCTTTCTCGGCAAAATCTTCCCACGCCGCGCGCGAAGGCGCGAACGTATTGGTCTCATGCTGAAAGCCGCCTATCCCGATGCGCATCAGGATTCCCCTTGTCGTTTTTGATATGAGGAAGGCGCGGCTACGCCGCGCCCATTTCAGTTCCCGCTGCAAACGGGCACAACGCAACTAACTGGCAAGATCGTCCCAAGCGGGGTCGCGCGGATCCGGCTTTGCCGGTCCGCAGCGACGCCCCCTTGAGGGGGGCCCGCCTGAGGGGGAAGCGCGCAGCGCTTCGGGGGTGGGCTCACTTCGCTACAGGCATGGTGAACTCGGCGCCCTTGGCGATGCTGTCGGGCCAGCGCTGCATCACGCTCTTGTAGCGCGAATAGAAGCGGATGCCTTCTTCGCCGTAGGCGTGATGGTCGCCGAACAGCGAGCGCTTCCAGCCGCCGAACGAATGCCAGGCCATGGGTACCGGGATCGGCACGTTGATGCCGACCATGCCGACCTTGATCTGGCGCGCGAAGGCGCGCGCCACGCCGCCGTCGGACGTGAAGCAGGCCACGCCATTGCCGAATTCATGGGCGTTGATCAGTTCGACTGCCGAGGCGAAGTCCGGCACGCGCACCACGCACAGCACAGGCCCGAAGATTTCTTCGCGGTAGATGTTCATGGCAGGCTTGACGTTGTCGAACAGCGTGCCGCCGAGGAAGAAGCCCTTTTCGTTGCCAGGTACCTTCAAGCCGCGGCCGTCGACCACCAGCGTGGCGCCGGCGGCGATGCCGTCTTCGATATAGCCCACGACCTTGCCGCGATGCTGCGAGGTGACGAGCGGGCCCATCTCTGCATCGCCTTGCATGCCGTCCTTGACCACCAGCGCCTTGACGCGCGGCGTCAGGCGTTCGACCACCTTGTCGGCCACGTCGCCCACCGCCACCGCCACCGAGATGGCCATGCAGCGTTCGCCGGCCGAGCCATAGGCCGCGCCCATCAGCGCGTCGGTGACCTGGTCCAGGTCGGCATCGGGCATGACCACCATGTGGTTCTTCGCGCCGCCCAGCGCCTGCACGCGCTTGCCGCGGCGGGTGCCTTCGGCGTAGATGTATTCGGCAATCGGCGTCGAGCCGACGAAGGACAGGGCCTCGACGTCGGGATGCGCGATCAGCGCGTCCACCGCCTGCTTGTCGCCGTGCACGACGTTGAACACGCCTTCGGGCAGGCCGGCTTCGGCCAGCAGTTCGGCCAGGCGCACGGACGCCGACGGGTCGCGCTCGGAAGGCTTGAGCACGAAGGTGTTGCCGCAGGCGATGGCCACCGGGAACATCCAGCACGGCACCATCATGGGGAAGTTGAACGGCGTGATGCCGGCCACTACGCCCAGGGCCTGGCGCATGCTCCAGTTGTCGATGCCGCCGCCGATCTGGTCGGAGTACTGGCCCTTCATCAACTGCGGAATGCCGCAGGCGAATTCGACGATTTCGATGCCACGCGTGACCTCGCCCTTGGCGTCGGAGAAGACCTTGCCATGTTCGCGGGTGATCAGTTCTGCCAGTTCGTCCTGATGCTTGTCCAGCAGCGCCTTGAAATTGAACAGGATGCGTGCGCGCTTGAGCGCGGGCGTTTCGGACCAGGCCGGAAACGCGGCCTTGGCAGCGGCCACGGCCAGCGCGACTTCGTCATTCGACGCCAGCGGAATGGACGCGGTGACTTCGCCGGTGGCGGGGTTGAAGCCGTCGGCGTAGCGGTTGCTGCGGCCGTCGTAGTGCTGGCCATTGATGAAATGCGGGATCTTCTTCATGGGAACGCTCGAATCTGGGGCTTTGAAAAATGCCACAGGGCGGCCGTCGGCCGCCCAGGCGAAAAACCGCCCCTCGCGGGGCGGCGGACGATCAGGCGACTTCTTTCAGGATGCGGCCGATCTGTTCGAAGATCTGGCCGATCTGCGCCTCTTCGATGATGAGCGGGGGCGAGATCGCGATGATGTCGCCGGTGTACCGCACCATCAGGCCGCTGTCGAAGCACTTCTGGAAGACTTCGGCGGCGCGCGCGCCGGGAGCGCCCGCGCGCGGCGCGAGCTCAATGCCGCAGACCAGACCCAGGTTGCGCACGTCGATGACGTGCGGCGCGCCCTTCAGGCTGTGGGCGGCTTCCTGGAAGGCGCCGGACAGCTTGCGGGCGCGGCCGAACAGGTCTTCGCGGCGGTAGATGTCCAGCGTGGCCAGGATGGCGGCGGCGGCCAGCGGGTGCGCCGAATAGGTGTAGCCGTGGAAGAACTCGATGCCGCCGGCCGGGCCGTTGACGATGGCGTCATGCACTTCGCGCTTGACCGCGACCGCGCCAGCCGGCACGGCGGCGTTGCTCACGCCCTTGGCCATGGCGATGATGTCCGGCGTGACGCCGAAGAACTCGGAGGCCGTGGCGGCGCCCAGGCGGCCGTACGCGGTGATGACTTCGTCGAATATCAGCAGGATGCCGTGCTTGGAGGTGATCTCGCGCAGCTTTTCCAGATAGCCCTTGGGCGGGATCAGCACGCCGGTCGAACCCGCCATGGGTTCGACGATGACCGCGGCGATGGTGGACGGGTCGTGCAGGGCGACGATGCGCTCCAGTTCGTCGGCAAGGTGCGCGCCCCAGGCCGGCTGGCCCTTGGAATAGGCGTTCTGCTCGATGTTGTGGGTGTGCGGCAGATGATCCACGGCGGGCAGCAGCGCGCCGGAGAAGGTCTTGCGGTTGGTCGAGATGCCGCCGACCGAGATGCCGCCGAAGCCTACGCCGTGGTAGCCGCGCTCGCGGCCGATCAGGCGGGTGCGCTGGCCTTCGCCGCGGGCGCGGTGATAGGCCAGGGCGATCTTCAGGCAGGTGTCGACGGATTCGGAGCCCGAGTTCGTGAAGAAAACCCGGTCCAGGCCCTGCGGCATCATGCTCGCGACTGCGGTCGCGGCCTCGAAGGCCAGCGGGTGGCCCAGCTGGAAGCCCGGCGCGTAGTCCATCACGCCTGCCTGCTTGGAGATCGCGGCGACGATTTCCTCGCGGCCGTGGCCGGCGTTGACGCACCACAGGCCGGCCGTGCCGTCCAGGATCTGGCGGCCGTCGGTCGAGGTGTAATACATGCCCTTGGCGGTCGCCAGCATGCGCGGGTGGGCCTTGAACTGCTTGTTGGCAGTGAAGGGCATCCAGAGGTGGGACAGGTCGGGCAGTTTGTCGGGGGCGTTCATGGCGGCTCCAGGGGACGGACAAGCGCTGGACTTGGGCGACGGTTGTGCAGCCAGCGGGATTGAAACGATTCTGGTGCGTCCGGATAGGAATGAAAATATACGATCCGCGCAAATGCGGCTAACTGTATAGTTATGAACGACACAACTGTACAGTTATCTCCGTGATCGATTTCCAGCCCAACCGCGCTCGCGGCCAGGCGCCGACCCTGGTCGAGCAGCTGGTCGCCGCCATCCTGCGCGCCATCGAAGAACAGACACTGCGTCCGGGTATGTCCCTACCCTCGGTGCGGGAGTTTGCTCGCCTGTATGACGTCAGCACCTTCACGGTGGCCAGCGCCTACAGCCGGCTGGTATCGCTGGGCTGGCTGGCGGCGCGGCCGGGCGCGGGCTATCGGGTCGCGACGCCGGACGCGCCGGCGCGCCCCGCCCAGCCGCCATCCTGGGAGCCGCCGCGCCTGAACGCCGGCTGGCTGCTGTCGGATATCTTCGCGGACCATTCCATCCCCATCAAATCGGGCTGCGGCTGGCTGCCGGGCGAATGGTTGAACGAAGAGGGGCTGCACATGGCCCTGCGCCATATGGGGCGGGTGCCGGCCATGCGTATCGCGAACTACGGCCATCCCTACGGCTACGCGCCGCTGCGCGAGACCATCGCGGCCAGCCTGAGCGCGCAGGGCATGGAGGTCGAAGCCTCGCAGGTCGTGCTGACCCAGGGCGTGACGCACGGGCTGGACATGGTGATACGCACCCTGCTGCGGCCGGGCGACACGGTGGTGGTGGAACAGCCCGCCTACGCCAACCTGCTGCAGATGCTGCGCCTGGCTGGCTTGCGCGCGGTGTCCGTGCCCCGCACGCCGGACGGGCTGGACTGCGAGGCGCTGGAAGCGGTGGTGGCTCGCCACCGGCCGAGAGCGCTGGTCGTCAACACCGCCTTGCAGAACCCGTCGGGCGCCAGCATCAGCATGGCCAATGCCTTCCGCATCCTGCAGGCGGCCGAGCGGCATGGCCTGTGGGTGGTGGAAGACGATATCTCGCGCGAACTTGCGCCCGGCGTAACGCCCATGCTGGCCGCCCTGGACGGGGCGCGGCGCGTGGTCTACCTGGGCGGCTACTCCAAGGTCATCAGTCCATCGGTGCGGGTGGGCTACGTGGTGGCGCATCGCGATCTGGCGCGCGACATCGCGCGCACCAAGATGGCGGTGGGCCTGACCTCGCCGGAGATCATGGAGCGCATCGTCCACCAGGTCATCCGCGAAGGCCGCTACCGTGCCCACATCGCCCGCACCCGCGAACGGCTGGCAGAGGCCCATGCCGGCGTGGGCGAGCTGATGGCGCAGCATGGCTTCGAGATCTATGGGAGGCCGCAAGGCGGCCTTTTCCTGTGGGCCAAGGTGGCCGGGCAGTGGCGCGAACGCGGCGCCAACGGACTCGCGGAACTGGCGCTGAAGGACGGGATCTGGCTGGCGCCCGGTTCCTATTTCGAGGCGGACGAGGCCGATACGCCCTGGGTGCGTTTCAACGTCGCTTACTCGGAGGCGCCAGCGCTCTGGCGCTTCATGCGAAATGCCGGGGCGGCGGCCTGAGTCACTGGCGCTCGTAAGTCACGAAATCGTATTCGTAGCCGTTTTCGGCCGGCTGCGCTTCGCGCGCCGTTTCCTTCCATTGGAAGGCGGGCAGCAGGGGGAAGAAGGCGTCGCCTTCAACCTCGGCGCGGACTTCAGTGGCCAGCACGCGCTGGGCCAGCGGCAGGGCTTGCGCGTAGATCTGCGCGCCGCCGATCACATAGGCCGCATCGATGTCGCCGCAGGCCTGGATCGCTGCTTCGAGCGACGGCACCACGATGGCGCCCGCAGCGCTGAAATCGGGGTTGCGGCTGATCACGATGTTGCTGCGGCCGGGCAACGGCCGACCCAGCGAGTCCCAGGTCTTGCGGCCCATGATGATGGGGTGGCCCAGGGTGCTGCGCTTGAAATGCGCCAGATCGCCCGGCAGTTTCCAGGGCAGGGCATTGTCGCGTCCGATGGCGCGATTGGTGGAGTAGGCGACGATGAGGGTAAGGCTGGCGGGCATGCGGGGTCGGGACGGTAGGGGTTCGGCCGGTTGGCTACGGCAAGCGTAGCAAATTTGCGCGGCGGCTTGCGCCGCGCGGGCCGCTCAGTCGACCGCGTGTTCCAGGAATTCGGTGGCGGGCATGGGTTTGCCCAGCAGGAAGCCCTGCAGCGAATCGCAGCCCAGGCCCGTCAGGAACTTCTGTTGCGCCGGCGTTTCCACGCCCTCGGCGACGATGCGCAGGTTGAGTTGCTGCGCCAGCGCGACGATGGCCGAGACGATGGCGGCGTCCTCGTTGTCGTTCTCCAGCTGGTTGACGAAGCCGCGGTCGATCTTCAGCTCGGTGGCCGGGAGCCGCTTCAGATAGAGCAGGCTGGAATAGCCGGTGCCGAAGTCGTCGATCGAAATCGTCACGCCCAGGTTCGACAGGCGCTTGAGCACCGCCAGGCTGGCCTCGGCGTCGCGCATGGCGGTGGACTCGGTCACTTCCAGGGTCAGGCAGGCCGGCGGCACGCCATGGCGGTCCAGGGCCGAGCGTACCGTTTCCACCAGGCTGGCGTGGGCGAACTGCAGGGCCGAGATATTGACGGCGACGGTCCAGTGGCCCTGGCCGGCGTTGATCCATTCCCGCATCTGGCGGCAGGCCTCGTTGATCACCCATTCGCCGATGGACAGGATCAGGCCGGTCTTTTCCGCCGTGGGGATGAACTGGTCCGGGCCCACCAGGCCGCGGGTCGGGTGGTTCCAGCGCAGCAGCGCCTCGGCGCCGATGATGGGGCCGGCGGGCGCTTCGTACTTGGGTTGGTAGTGCAGGACGAGCTGGTTGCGCTCCTGCGCCAGGCGCAGGTCGTGCAGCAGTTCGATCTGCTCGTGCGCGTCCGCATTCATGGACGGTTCGAAGAAGCTGTAGCCAGTGCCGCCCAGGCGCTTGGCGTGGTACATCGCCGCATCGGCGTTGGTCAGCAGGGCGTGGGTGTCCTGGCCGTCGTTGGGATAGATGGCGATGCCCACGCTCGAGGTCACCATCACCTCATGCCCGTAGACAGTGACGGGTCGCGCGATGGCGTCGATGAGGCGGTCGGCGACGTTGGCTGCGTCGGTGGGTTCGATCACTTCGCTCAGCACGATGAACTCGTCGCCGCCCAGGCGCGCCACGGTGTCCTGCGTGCGCAGGGCCTGGCGGATGCGCTGCGCCAGGTCGATCAGCAAAGCGTCGCCGGTGTGGTGTCCGTAGGCGTCATTGACCGCCTTGAAGCCGTCCAGGTCGAAGAACAGGACTGCGAAGTAGCCCTTGCGGCGGCTGGCGCTTTCGATCGCCTGCTCCAGCCGGTCTTCCAGCAGGATGCGGTTGGGCAGCTTGGTCAGCGTGTCGTGCAACGCCAGTTGCACCAGTTCTTCGTTGGCCTCGGCCAACGAAGAAGCCAGGGCCGAGGTGCGCGCCTCCAGCCGGTTGTCCAGCACCGCGACCAGCAGGGCGATGGCCAGCACGCTCAGGGTCACCGCGGTCACGGCGATGGCCAGCCAGCCGGCCGAAATGCCGCTGTTGGCCGCCATGCAGATACTGCCCGCGGGGAATCCGGCGGCGGCCATGCCGGTGTAGTGCATGCCGACGATGGCGATGCCCATGATCACTGCCGCCAGCGGCCGCGACCAGACCACGCGGGGGCCGCCGTGGCGCAGCCGGTAGGTGATCCACAGCGCCGCGCCGGAGGCGGCCACGGCAATCACGATGGACAGCGCGAACCATTTGGCGTCGTAGACGATGCCGGGTTCCATGAGCATGGCGGCCATGCCGAGGTAGTGCATCGCCGCGATGCCGGCTCCCATGAGCAGGGCGCCGATCATCAGCCGTCGCCGCGGCAGCTCATCCTTGCTTACAGTCCATAGCGCGAAGGCGGAGCAGCCGATGGCAATGACCAGCGACAGGACGGTCAGGGGCAGGTCGTAACCCATGGCAATGGGCAGGCTGAAGGCCAGCATGCCCACGAAGTGCATGGACCAGATGCCCACGCCCATCGCGAACGCGCCGCCCGCCAACCAGTAGCGCGCGCTGGGCAACCCGTGCGAGGCCCTGACGCGGTTGGCCATGCCCAACGCCGTGTACGACGCCAGGATGGCGACTCCTAGAGATACGAGGACGAGCGAAGGGTTATAAGTTCCGACGAGCATTTGTAGGGTCCTGTCCTTGGCGCATGCTGCCGCCGCGCGGGCTTCATATCAATTCAATTGGTAGTCTATGGTTGCAAGTCGGTCGCAAGACAGAATTCGGCGGTCGACGCTGGTGATACACGTGCTCTCTTTTTGGGAAGGGGAGTGCGGCTGAGCAACGCCTGCGGACGGCGCTGCCGGGCGGACTGCCCGGGTCGCGGCGAGCGACAGGCACGGCGCGGCAGGTGCCGGTCGGAAGCAATGGCGCGCGGGCATTTCTGGACGCGCGTCCATGGCTAAGGGATGGGTTATACCGAAAACACGCTTCCAGATGCTCACCAATCTTCACCTGCGGCCATGAGCACGCAGGCTGCCACGGTCTATACGGCCATGGCGGCGGTGAGGGGGGCGTGGTGGGTGTAGCCCGACAATGAAAAGTCGCTGGGTTCCACCTTCTCCAGCCATTCGGGCTCATAGCGTCCGGTGACCGCGAAATCGGGAATGCGGTCCGACAGCACCAGCGTGGGCGCTTCGTAGGGCTCGCGCGTGAGTTGCTCACGCAGCATCGGCAGGTGGTTTTCGTAAATGTGCGCGTCGCCGATGAAATAGGTGAACCAGCGCGGCGTGTAGCCAGTCAGTCGGCCGACCAGATGTAGCAGGGCCGCACCTTCGGTGAGATTGAATGGCGTGCCCAAACCGACGTCGTTGGAACGGATGTACAGGCACAGCGATATCTCGCGGGTCGTCGCGTTCGGCAGGAATTGGTAGAGCAGGTGACACGGCGGCAGCGCCATTTCCTCGATCTGCGCCCAGTTCCAGCCGTGGAACAGGATGCGGCGGTCGCCGGGCCGCTCATGGATGGTGTCCAGGCATTGCCGCAGCTGGTCCACCGCCTTGTAGAGCAGCACCTTGGGCACGCCGCCTTCCTCCAGATCGGAGACCTTGGCGTAGCCGCGCGACAGGGCGTCGGCGATCTGCGCCGAGCGGCTGGCGTCCAGCATCTTGTAGGCCGGCCACTGGCGCCATTGCACGCCGTAGACCGGGCCCAGGTCGTCGGGTCCTTCACGGTACGGGTTGGCCAGCCACTGGCTGTTCTCGTTGGCATTCTGGTCCCAGACCTTGCAGCCAAGCTCGCGGAATTCCGCTGCGCTGCGCGAGGCGCGCAGAAAACCCACCATTTCGCCGATGGCGGACTTGAAGGCCAGCTTCTTCGTGGTCACTGCGGGGAACCCTTTTTGCAGGTCGAAGCGCAGCGATGCGCCCGGCATGCTCAGGGTGCGTATGCCCGTGCGGTTCTCCTGCCACGCGCCGGTGTCCAGGATGGATTGAACGAGGTCCAGGTATTGTTTCATGGCGGTCCTTGCGCACGCTCGCCCGGCGGGTGACGCAGACAGCCGCCGCGAACGGATCGCGGCGGCTCTTATAAGTTAGGAATAGATGAATTACACCACGCGGGCGCGGTTCAGGCGGCGGCCGGCGTTTCCTGCGTGTCGACGATCTCGACCGAGAAGGTCAGCGCCGCAGTCTTCTCCAGCATGGCCGAGGCCGAGCAGTATTTTTCGTGCGACAGCTGCACCGCGCGCTCGACCGCGGCGCGCGGCAGGTTGTGGCCGGTAACGGTGAAGGCGAAATGGATGCGGGTGAAGACCTTGGGGTCGGTATCGGCGCGGTCGGCCTGGAGCTTGACGCTGCAGCCGCTGACGGCATGGCGCCCGCGCTTGAGGATCAGCACCACGTCATAGGCGGTGCAGCCGCCGGTGCCGGCCAGCAGCATTTCCATGGGACGGGGGGCCAGATTGTGCCCGCCGCCGTCCACGGCGCCGTCCATCACGGCCACGTGGCCGCTGCCGGTGCTGGCGGTGAAGAGCATGCCGTTCGGGCCGCCCCAGTCGATCGTGCATTCCATATTGTCGTGTCCTTGAGCTTGAGCGCTGTCAATGGCTGATGATACCTGTTGCGTACAATTCCGGGCATGAGAGCCCCGCCCCGCATCAGGGGTGTGTGCGCCAGCCTTGCCGAGGAGTTGCCCTATGTCCACCGCTCTGTCACGCCCCAGCCCCGTTTCCTTCCTGCGCCGCATCAGCCCCGTGGATGCCCTGCTGGCCGAGGCCGACCGCGCGTTGCGGGTGCTGTCCGGCAGCGCCACGGCCGGCCGTCCGTATCCGGCCACCGCCGATGAGGCGCCGCAAGCCCTGTCGGCCCAGGAAAAGCGCCACGCGGCCGGCTTGATGCGGGTGAATCATGTCGGCGAGGTCTGCGCCCAGGCGCTGTACCGGGGCCAGGCTTCGGTATGCCGCGAACCCGCGCCGCGGGCATTGCTGCTGAACGCGGCTTCCGAGGAAGTGGATCATCTGGCCTGGTGCAATCAAAGGCTGACGGAACTGGGCAGCCGCCCCAGCCTGCTGAATCCGGTTTGGTACGCGGGTTCGTTTGCGCTCGGCGTGCTGGCCAGCTACGCCGGCGTGCCGCGCAATCTGGGTTTCATGGCGGAAACCGAAAAACAGGTCGAAGCGCATCTGGAAGAACATCTGCGCACCTTGCCGGTGCAAGACGAGCGGTCGCGCCAGATCGTGCAGAAGATGAAAGAGGACGAGGCGCAGCATCGCGCCAGCGCGGAAGCGGCGGGCGGCGTGCCCTTGCCGGCGCCAGTGAAGGCCGCGATGCGGGCGATGTCCAAGGTCATGACGACTACCGCTTACTGGGTCTGAAGCAGTTGGAAAGCGAAATGTTGCAATGCGCAAAAATAGCTGCAACTTGGTGCCAGGCGCACTGTTCTGGTGCGAAATCCAGAGCGGGATAACCCGATGATGGCTAGGGTAAGCCCCGGGTGGGTTTACCCATTCGGCAAAAACCCTGTTTTTGGAACAGGCATTGATTGGCGCGGGTTTCCAGAGGGATGCTTGGGGTGTTGCGGCAAATTTGCAACGCAAAAAATCTCTTGTGCGGCAGACTAAAAAAATTCTTGCATCGCACAAAAAACCTCGGTACTATTCATTCATCGGATGTTGAAACGCAGTCGGCGCGGTGCAAAACCCCGAAAGCGTAGCGAGCAGAAGGCCAGCTCCCAACATGCCACGGTTGTCTCCTCCACCCTCCTCCTTTGGTGGATTTAGCCCGAGATCTCACGATCTCGGGCTTTTTTTTCGATGTTTTAAATGTGTCCCCATTTAACTGGAACAGAGCATCGACCGTAGCCCTTCATGGCACTTATGCCAGGGGGCGGTCTGCGCGTTTTCCCTTGGATATTTCGCGTGCGCCAGGGCGGAAAGTTCTACAATCGTTCCATGAAATCCCTATTTCCGCGCCTGCGCGGTTTCGCCTTGGCGATCGAGCCAAATGGCAGTTCCAAGCTGGTGCTGCCGGTATGGCGCAATGCGTTACGTTCTGTGCCGGTGAATTGCACTTCCTTATTCCTCCCATATATGGGCGTTACACCTGCCTCCGATAATGGCGGGCCTGTCTCGATAGACCAACCAGAGGTGACTCGGTGACCTGGCTGTACATTTGCGTGGTCGCATTCATGGTGGGGGGACTCATCGTGGCGTCGGAGCGCTGGCATGGCGCCTTCACCGGCGACAGCGACCTCAACAAGCCCCAAGCCAACCATTCCCGCGCCACGCCCCGCGTCGGCGGGCTGGCAGTGCTCGCGGGCACGCTGGCGGGCCTGCTGGTTCTTGGACCCAGCAACATGACGCTGACCTGGCTGTGGCCCGCGCTATTCGTCGCGGCGCTGCCCGTGTTCGTGGCCGGCCTGCTGGAAGACATCACCAAGGACATCGGCGCCAGCAAGCGCCTGCTGGCGGCCTTCCTGTCGGCCGCGATCGCCTGGTGGCTGCTGGGCGGCGTCAGCCGCGTGGGCATGGCGCCGGTGGATTACGTGCTTTCCTTCTGGCCGGTGTCGCTGCTGTTCACCATGTTCGCGGTGGGCGGCTGTACGCACGCGCTTAATATCGTTGACGGCATGAACGGCCTGGCCGGCATGGTGGCCACGCTGATGGCCGTCTCGATCAGCCTGGTGGCGCTGCAAGTGGGCGACGTGCCGATTTTCCTGGTGGCGGCGGCGCTGGCCTCGGCCACGCTGGGCTTCCTGGTCTGGAACTTCCCGTTCGGGCGCGTGTTCCTGGGCGATGGCGGCGCGTACTTCCTGGGCTTCATGCTGGCCGAGCTGGCCGTGCTGCTGGTAGTGCGCAATCCTTCGGTGTCGCCGTTCTACGCGCTGGCGGTGTTGTTCTATCCCGTCTTCGAAACCGGTTTTTCGATCTGGCGCCGCCGCTTCAAGCGCGGCGTGCCGGTGGACCAGCCGGATGCGCTGCACCTGCACCAGCTGGTGTTCCGCCGTCTGGTGCGTGTCACGTTCAGCCGCGGCCGACGGCATGCGGTGCCGGCGCTGTGCAATGCGCTGGCCTCGCCTTACATGTGGGTGCTGGCCCTGATCGGCCTGGTGCCCGCGACCATCTGGTGGGACAACGCCTGGGCGCTGTGCGCCAGCCTGGTGGTGTTCGCCGCCGTCTATATCTGGCTGTATTCGCGGCTTGTGTCCTGGCGTCGTCCAGGCTGGCTGCTGCTGCCATCCGTTTTGCGGACTTCCGATTAGTTTTGGGCGCCCCGGCGGCTGCCGCCGGGGGCTCGGTAATCTTTTTCTAATTACCCGACCATATTTGAAATGCCGTAATCGTTCTACGGTGAAGGGAGAGTTATGTTGCGAATTCAGGATGTGAAACTCGCTGTTGTCGGCCTGGGCTATGTCGGCCTGCCGCTGGCTGTGGAGTTCGGCAAGAAGCGTTCGGTCATCGGGTTCGATATCAATACGCGCCGCATCGACGCGCTCAAGGCGGGCCACGACCATACGCTGGAAGTCAGCGATGAAGAGCTGAAGGAAGCAACCCAGTTGAGCTACACGGCGGACCGCGCCGTGCTTGGCCAGGCCAACGTGTTCATCGTGACCGTGCCGACCCCCATCGACGAGTACAAGCAGCCGGACCTGACCCCGCTGGTCAAGGCCAGCGAGACCATCGGCGCCGTGCTCAAGCGTGGCGACATCGTCATCTACGAATCCACCGTCTACCCTGGCGCCACCGAAGAAGACTGCGTGCCGGTGCTGGAGCGCGTGTCGGGCCTGAAGTTCAACGTGGACTTCTTTGCCGGCTACAGCCCCGAGCGCATCAATCCGGGCGACAAGGACCACCGCGTCAGCACGATCAAGAAGGTGACCTCCGGTTCGACGCCCGAAGTGGCCGAACTGGTCGACCAGCTTTACAAGCAGATCATCACCGCTGGCACCCACAAGGCCTCCAGCATCCGCGTGGCCGAGGCCGCCAAGGTCATCGAAAACACGCAGCGCGACGTGAACATCGCGTTGATCAACGAGCTGGCCCTGATCTTCAACAAGATGGGCATCGACACCGAAGCCGTGCTGCAGGCGGCCGGCACCAAGTGGAACTTCCTGCCGTTCCGCCCGGGTCTGGTCGGCGGCCACTGCATCGGCGTTGATCCCTATTACCTGACTCACAAGGCGCAATCCATCGGCTATCACCCCGAGATCATCCTGGCGGGCCGCCGCCTGAACGACTCGATGGGCAGCTACGTGGTGTCGCAACTGGTCAAGGCCATGACCAAGCGCCGCATCCACGTGCAGGGCGCCCGTGTGCTGGTCATGGGCCTGGCCTTCAAGGAAAACTGCCCTGACCTGCGCAACACCCGCATCGTGGACATCGTGAAGGAACTGGGCGACTACAACGTCGATGTCGACGTGTACGACCCGTGGGTCGATTCCGAAGAAGCCATGCACGAATACGGCCTGACCCCGGTGGCCAAGCCCGAGGAAGGCAAGTATGACGCCGTGATCCTGGGCGTGGCGCACAATCAGTTCAAGGCGTTGGGTGCGGAAGGCATCCGCAAGCTCGGCAAGCCGCAGCACATCCTGTATGACCTGAAGTACGTGCTTTCGCCTTCCGAATCCGATCTGCGCCTGTAAGGACTGCCCATGACCACCCGCTTTGAGACCATCAAGAAGGAACTGTCGGCCGCGCCGCGCAAGTGGCTGGTGACCGGCTGCGCCGGCTTCATCGGTTCGAACCTGCTGGAAACCCTGCTGAAGCTGGGCCAGACCGTGACCGGCCTGGACAACTTCGCCACCGGCCATCAGCACAATCTGGATGAAGTGCGCGACTCGGTCACGCCCGAGCAGTGGGCGCGCTTTACCTTCATCGAAGGCGACATCCGTGACCTGGAAGCCTGCCGCCGCGCGGCTCAGGGCGTGGATTTCGTGTTGCACCAGGCCGCGCTGGGCTCGGTACCCCGCTCGCTGAAGGATCCGATCACCACCAACGAGGTGAACATCGGCGGCTTCCTGAACATGCTGGTGGCGGCGCGCGACGCCGAAGTCAAATCCTTCGTCTACGCGGCCTCCAGCTCGACCTACGGCGACCACCCGGCGTTGCCCAAGGTCGAGGAAAACATCGGCAACCCCCTGTCGCCGTATGCGGTCACCAAGTACGTCAATGAGCTTTACGCGGACGTCTTCGCGCGTTCCTACGGCTTCGAGTCGGTCGGCCTGCGCTACTTCAACGTGTTCGGCAAGCGGCAGGATCCCAACGGCGCCTATGCGGCCGTGATCCCCAAGTGGACGGCCGCGATGATCCAGAACGAGGACGTCACCATCAACGGCGACGGCGAGACCAGCCGCGATTTCTGCTTCGTGGAAAATGCCGTGCAGGCCAACATCCTCGCGGCCATGGCCGCGCCGGAAGGCCGCAACCAGGTCTACAACGTGGCGGTCAGCGGCCGCAGCACCTTGAACCAGCTGTTCGGCTTCCTGGTGCAAGCCCTGGGCAACCAAAACGTGGTTTATGGCAAGAAGCCGGTCTACGCCGACTTCCGCGCGGGCGACGTGCGTCATTCGCAGGCGGATGTCAGCAAGGCAGGCCGGTTGCTGGGCTACGAGCCTACGCACACCGTGCTGCAAGGCCTGGAAGTGGCCATGCCCTGGTACACGCAATTCCTGCGTTGATTTGAAAGCACTCGTCAGAAAACTCGGCAGCATCCACCCGGACCACCAGCGCATCTTCAAGGGCGCCTTCCGGGTGGCGGTGTTCCTGCTGCTGGGCAAGGCCGCCGGCGCCATCAAGGAGATGGCGGTGGCGTACCGCTACGGCGTCAGCGACGCCGTGGACGCCTACCAGTTCACGATGACCATGGCCACCTGGCTGCCGGTCACCATCGTGGGCGTGCTGTCGGTAGTCCTGATCCCGGTGCTGGTGCGGCTGCGCCGCGCCGATGTCGCCGAAAGAAATCTGTTCATCCGCGAGCTGCAGGGCTGGGTGGCCGCCGCGGGCATTGCGCTGGCGCTGCTGACCTGGTTCGCCTGGCCGCAGGTCGTCGGCGTGCTGGGCCAGGGTTTGTCGGCCCGCGTGGGCGACATGACGGGCCAGCTGCTTGTCGCCTTCGCGCCGGTGTCGGCGCTGCTGCTGGTTGCCGGCATCAGCGCCGCGCGGCTGCGGGCGCAGGAAAGACACGTCAATACCCTGCTGGACAGCGTGCCGGCCGTGGCGACGCTGGCCTGGGTGATGCTGGCCGCCAGCGCCGACGGCGTCGGGCCGCTGCTGTGGGGCACGCTGGTGGGTTACGCGATCCAGACCGTCTGGCTCGCGTGGCTGGCTGCGCGCGCCGATGGCGGCTTTTGGGGCGCGCCCCGGCTGACGCTGCAATCGCCGCACTGGCCCGAACTGCTGGGCGCCGCGGGCGTGATGCTGATCGGCCAGGTGGCCATGAGTTTCGTCGGTCCGCTGGACCAGTACGCCGCCGCCAATCTGGGCGCGAACGCCAACGCCACGCTGGGCTATGCCAGCCGGCTGCTGTCGCTGGTGCTGGGGATTGGCGCCGTGTCGGTGGGGCGCGCGGCCTTGCCGGTGCTGGCCGATGTTCAGGCGCGCGGCGACACCGCTCGTGCGCGAGGCATGGCGCTTAAATGGTCGGTGCTGATGGTGGCCGCAGGCGCCGTCGCCGTCGCCGTGGGTTGGATACTGGCGCCGTGGGGCGTTTCCGTGCTTTTCCAGCGTGGCGCCTTCACCGCCGAGAATACCCAGGCCGTGGCGCATGTGTTTCGCTGGGGGCTGCTGCAACTGCCGTTCTACTTCGGCGTGCTGATCCTGGTGCAATTGCTGGCCAGCCAGAACCGCTACCGCGTGATGGCGGCCATTGCCGTCGGCAATTTCGCCCTGAAGGCGGTGTTGAATACCGTGCTGGCGCCCAGGATGGGAGCGGCCGGCATCATGCTGGCGACCAGCCTCATGTATCTGTTGTCCTTCGCGTGCTACCTGCTGGTGGCAATGCGCAAGCCTGAACCCAAAGAGGCCGATTGAATGCCCGTGACCGATACCGGCCCGGCGCCGCGCGTCCTGCTGTTCATCCACTCCCTGCATGGCGGCGGCGCGGAGCGCGTGGCCGCGGACCTGAGCGCGCACTGGGCGGGCATGGGCCGCGAGGTCATGGTCGTGACGCAGGCCAGCGCCGAGGGCGACGTCTACACGCTGCACCCCAAGGTGCGCCGCGAGGTCCTGCATACGGCGGGCGAGGGCGGTGGCCTGCGCGGCATCTGGAGCAATGTGCAACGGGTGCGCGCCTTGCGCCGCGTGGTCAAGTCGTTTCGCCCGGACATCGTGCTGGGCATGATGACGACGGCGTCGGTACTGTCGGTACTGGCCTGCGCGGGCCTGTCCTGCCGGGTGATCGCCACCGAGCATACCCATCCGCCTTCGCAGACCCTGTCGGGCTTCTGGCAGCGCCTGCGCCGCCTCACATATCCGCGCGCAGCCAGCGTGGTGGCGCTGACCCGCGGCACGGCCGACTGGCTGGCGCAGCACGTGCCGGGCAGCAAGCTGGCCGTCATTCCCAACCCTGTACACTTTCCCCTGCCTCGCGCTGAACCGGTCTTGACGCCGGTGTCGGGCGACGGCCGCAAGCGCCTGCTGGCGGTGGGGCGCCTGCACGCCGACAAGGGTTTCGACCTGCTGATCCAGGCCTACGCGAAATTGGCGGCGTCGCATCCTGGCTGGGATCTGGTTATCCTGGGCGAGGGCGACGAGCGCCGCGCCTTGGAGGCGCAGGCCCTAGAGGCCGGCCTGGCGTCGCGGATTTTCATGCCGGGGCGCGCAGGCAACGTCGGCGACTGGTATGACAGCGCCGATCTGTACGTACTGACGTCGCGCTTCGAAGGGCTGTCCAATACCCTGCTCGAATCCATGGCAAGCGGGCTGGCCGCCGTGTCGTTCGATTGCGACACGGGGCCGCGCGAGATCATCCGCGAGGGCGTGGACGGCGTGCTGGTGCGCCCCAATGGCGACGTGCCCGCGCTATGCAAGGCGCTGGACGCCGTCATGCGCAATGACGCGGACCGTGTACGCATGGCGCAGGCCGCGACCGACGTGCGCGACCGTTTTTCGGCCGCGCGCGTGCTGCAGAAATGGCAAGAACTTTTTGACGGTGTGCGCGGAACCGGCCGTTGAGGCCGCGCGTCGCGCCGTTGCTACAGTGACAACGAGAACTTCATCATGTGCGGAATAGTCGGGATTTGGGGCCCTGTCGGGAACAAGGAGCGGGTGTTGGCGGAAAGCTGCCGCCGCATCCGCCACCGCGGGCCGGACAGCAATGGTTTCTGGGAGGATCCCGAGGCCGAGCTGGCGCTGGCGCATGTGCGCCTGGCGATTCTCGACCTGACCGAGGCCGGCCATCAACCCATGACGTCGGCCTGCGGCCGCTATGTCATGGTGTTCAACGGTGAAATCTACAACCACCTCGACATCCGCAAGCAGCTCGAACAATCTGCGCTGGCGCCGTCGTGGCGCGGCCATTCCGATACGGAAACGCTGCTGGCGGGCTTTACCGCCCTGGGCATCGAGGCCACCTTGCAGGCCGCGGTGGGCATGTTCGCCATCGCGTTGTGGGACCGCGCCTCGCGCAAGCTGATGCTGGCGCGCGACCGCATGGGTGAAAAGCCGCTGTACTACGGCTATTCAGGCGCCGAGCTGGTGTTCGCGTCCGAACTCAAGGGCCTGATGCCGATTCCGGGCTTCGGCCGCGAGCTCAACCGCAACGCGCTGGCGTCGTTCATGCGGCACAACTACATTCCAGCGCCGCAGTCGATTTACCAGGGTATCGCCAAGTTGCCCCCGGGCGCCTGGGTCGAATTCACGGCCGATGACACCCGCAGCCGCCGCATGCCCGAGCCGCGCGTGTACTGGTCGGCCCGCGAAGCCGCGGACACTTCCGCGCAATCGCTACTGTCTTTCGAATCCGACGCGCAGGCCACTGACGCGCTGGAAGGCGTGCTGTCCAAGGCGGTCGGCGGCCAGATGCTGTCGGACGTGAGCCTGGGCGCCTTCCTGTCCGGCGGCATCGACTCGTCCACCATCGTGGCTCTGATGCAGGCGCAAAGCTCGCAGCCCGTGCGCACTTTTGCCATCGGCTTTCACGAGAAGGGCTACGACGAGGCGCAGCATGCCAAGGCGGTGGCCACGCATCTTGGCACCGACCACACCGAACTGTACGTGACGGCAGAGGACGCGCTGGCCGTGGTGCCCACGCTGGCCGACATGTACGACGAGCCGTTCGCGGATTCGTCGCAGATCCCGACCTCGCTGGTCACCCGCATGGCGCGCCAGCACGTCACCGTGGCGCTGTCCGGCGATGGCGGCGATGAACTCTTCGGCGGCTATTCGCGCTATTTCCGTGTGAACAACTGGTGGCAGCAATGCGAACGCGTCCCGGCGCTGCTGCGCAAGCCCGCCGGCGCGTTGTTGAGTGCGTCCACCCATCTGCCCGGGCGCGGCGCCTGGCGCGGCAAGGTCGGCAAGCTGGGCGAGCTGCTGCGCACCGATACGCGCGGCGAGTTCTACCGCCATTTCGTGTCGTACTGGGCCGATCCTTCCAGCGTGGTGAAGGGCGGGGTGGAGCCGGTGTCCGAATTCGCCCGGGCGATGCAGGGTTCCACTTTCGAAGCCATGATGAAGCTGGACACGGTGACCTACCTGCCGGACGACATCCTGGTCAAGGTGGACCGCGCCGCCATGGCCGTCAGCCTGGAAACGCGCGTGCCGCTGATCGATCACCGGGTGTATGAGTTCGCCTGGAGCCTGCCGCACCAATACAAGGTGCGCGGCAACACGGGCAAGTGGCTGCTGCGCCAGGTGCTGCACCGTCATGTGCCGCAAGCGCTGGTGGACCGTCCCAAGCGCGGCTTCGCCGTGCCGCTGGCCGCGTGGTTGCGCGGCCCGCTGCGTGAATGGGCCGATGCGCTGCTGGACCCGGCGCGCCTGCGCCAGGAGGGCTGGTTCGAGCCCGAGCCCATCCTGCGCAAATGGCGCGAGCACAGCTCGGGCCATCGCAATTGGGACAGCCATCTGTGGGGCGTGTTGATGATGCAGGCCTGGCTTGACCGCTACCGCGGCGGCAAGGAACAGGGAGGATCGGTTGGGAGTCTTTGACGCATGAAAATCTTGATGCTGGTCAGTTCCATGCACGCGGGCGGCGCCGAACGGGTCGCCGCCACGCTGGTCAACGCATGGGCCGAACGCGGGGATTCCGTCATTCTGACACCCACCTACTCGTCCAAGGGCAGCTGCTTCTATCCGCTGTCGGACAAGGTCGAACTGGCCTGGCTTGCGGATCTGGCAGGCACGCGTGCGTCGGGAGCCATGGCCGCATTCAAGCGTTTGCTCGCGCTGCGCAAACACATCCGCGATTCAAAACCGGACGTGGTGGTGTCCTTCCTGACCAACGTCAATGTGGCCGCCATACTGGCTTCCCTGGGATTGAAGGCGCCGCTCATCGTTTGCGAGCGCACCAATCCGGTGGCCGAAACCACGACGGGAACGGTGTGGCGCAAGCTGCGCCGCATCCTGTATCCCCGCGCCGACATGGTGACGGTGCAGGCGGAGGATACCGCCGGCCCGTTCGCGCGGCAGGTGCCGGGCATCAAGCGTCTGGCCGTGATTCCCAATCCTTTGCCCGCGCCCTTGCTGGATGCGCCGCTGGTGCCGCAGCGTGAAGATGGCGCTCCCCGTGAACTGCTCGCAATGGGACGCCTGGTCACCGATAAGCAGTTCGACCTGCTGATCGATGTATTCGCGCAATTGGCGCCCGACTTCCCGGACTGGAATCTGCGCATCTGGGGCGAAGGCCCCGAGCGCGGCGCGCTGGAGCAGCAGGTCGCGCGCCTGGGCCTGCAGTCGCGCATCAGCCTGCCCGGCCGCACCGAGGCGCCTTGGGATGAACTGGCGCGAGGCCAGGCCTTCGTGCTGAGTTCGTTGGTGGAAGGCTTCCCCAATGTGCTGCTGGAAGCCATGTCGTTGGGCCTGCCCTGCGTGGCGTTCGATTGTCCCAGCGGACCGCGCGAGATGACGCGCAACGGCGAGGATGCCCTGTTGGTGCCCGCCGGCAATCGCGATGCCCTGCGCGAGGCCTTGCGCCGCTTGTTGGGCGATGCCTCCCTGCGTCAGCAACTGGGCATGCGCGGCGCTGCCGCGGTGCGCCAGCGTTATGCGCTGGCCAGCGTCCTGGCGGAATGGGATGAACTGTTCGATGCCGTGCGGGAGGGACGATGAGCGCCCGGCGGCTGCGTGTCCTGCACATCATCACCGGCCTGGGGCAGGGCGGGGCCGAATCCGTGCTGTTCCGCCTGGCGACCTATCCCGGGGCTGACGTGGAGCATGTCGTCGTGTCGCTGACGGACGAAGGCATCTATGGCGAGCGTCTGCGCGCGGCAGGCGTCGCCGTGCATACGCTGGCCATGAAGCGCGGACGAGTCAGCCTGGGCGGCTTCCTGGCGCTGCGCTCGCTGATCGCGACGACGCGTCCCGATGCGGTGCAGACCTGGATGTACCACGCCGATTTGATCGGCGGCCTGGCGGCGCGCCTGGCGGGCGTGCGCGCCATCGCCTGGGGCATCCGCAATTCGGGCGAACACCTGGAGCGCAGCAGCCGCTCGGCTCGCCTGGTGCTGCGGGCCTGCGCGCTGCTGTCGGGCCGCATACCGAAGGCCATCGTGTGCGCCGCCCAGAAGTCGGCGCAGCGTCATGCCGACAAAGGCTATGACCGCGAACGCATGGTGGTCATCGCCAATGGCTATGACCTGTCGCGCTATGCGCCGAATGATGAAGCCCGGCAGCGGGTGCGCGCGCAATGGGGTTTGCCGCAGGACCTGCCGGCCATTGGTTGCGTGGCCCGCTGGGATCCGCTCAAGGACCACGCCAACCTGCTGCGCGCCGTCGCCGCGCTGGTGCGCGACGGGCGCGACGCGGGACTGCGCTGCGTGCTGATTGGCCGCGGCATGGATCCCGCAAACACCGAGCTGGCGTCCTTGATCGACAGGCTGGGCCTGCGCGACCGGCTGGTGCTGGCGGGTCCAAGCGACGACGTGCCCGCCGCAATGAACGGGCTGGACCTGCATGTCCTGTCCAGCTGCGCGGAAGGCTTTCCCAACGTGGTGGCCGAAGCCATGGCCTGCGGCGTCTACTGCGTCGTGACGGACGTGGGCGACGCGGCCTTTATCGTGGGCGATGCCGGCGTGGTTGTGCCGCCGGAGCAGCCCGAGGCTCTGGCCCGCGGCATTGAGACGGCCCTGTGCGAAGTGGCCTCGCGCGGCCGCATGCGCGCGGGCGAAGCGGGCCGCGCCCGCGTGCTGGAAAATTTCGACCTGGCTCGCATGGTGCAAAGCTATATCGCGGTGTGGCGCCGCATCTCGGGAGTCAAAGCATGAGCGCAGGGCGCCGCCTGCTGTTTGTCGTCAACAATCCGGCCTTCTTCATGTCGCACCGCGTGCCCGTGGCGCTGGCCGCGCAACAGGCGGGCTACGAGGTGCATGTCGCCACCATGGACGGTCCGGCCGTGGCCGACATCCAGGCGTTGGGCATGACGCATCACGCCATACCGATGACGCGCAGCGGCAAGCATCCCTTGCAGGAGCTGGGTACGCTGCTGGCCCTGATACGGCTGTTCCGGCATCTGCGGCCGCAGATCGTGCATCTGGTCACGATCAAGCCCGTGCTCTATGGCGGCATCGCTGCCCGTCTGACGCACGTGCCGGGCATGGTAGCGGCGATTTCCGGCCTGGGCTTCGTGTTCCTGTCCAATTCGCTGAAGATGAAGCTGGTGCGCGCCGTGGTGGCGCGCCTGTATCGACTGGCGCTGGGCCATCCCAATAGCCGCGTGATCTTCCAGAACGCCAGCGACCGCGATTTGCTCAAGTCGTTGGGTGCGGTGCGCGATGCCCAGGTCGTCATGATCCGGGGCGCCGGCGTGGACTTGAATGCGTATCGGGCCCAGCCGGAACCGCCGGCGCCGCCGGTCGTGGTCACCATGGTGGCTCGATTGCTGCGCGACAAGGGCGTGCAGGAATTCGTGCAGGCGGCCAGGCTGCTGCGCGAGCGCGGCTTGCCTGTCACGATGCAGTTGGTCGGCGGCGTGGACGCTGGCAATCCGGCCTCGGCGACGCAGGACGAGGTGGACGCCTGGCAGCAGGAAGGCTGCGTGCGCGCACTAGGCGAACGTTCCGACGTGGCCGCGTTGTACGCCGCCTCGCATATCGCCGTGCTGCCTTCCTATCGCGAAGGCCTGCCCAAGTCGCTGATCGAGGCCGCGGCCTGCGCGCGCGCGGTCGTGACCACCGACGTGCCGGGTTGCCGCGATGCGATCGAACCGGGCGAAACCGGACTGCTGGTGCCGGTGCGCGATGCGCAGGCGCTGGCGGACGCCATTGCCCGTCTGGCCGAGGATCCGGCCTTGCGGCAGTCCATGGGCGCCGCCGGCAGGGCGCTGGCCGAGCGCGAGTTCAACATCGATCGCGTGGCGCGCATCCACGTGGAAATCTACGACGCGCTCAGCGCCTGAAATGGAAGCGCCGGCGCCGGCAAGGCGCCGGTTCGCGCTTAAGGACGGCGCGTGATCGCGTCGATCCAGTAGCGGGTGGAGGGATCCTGCTGGCTGGCTTGCTGCGAATTCAACTCGTGCATGATGCCCTTGGCCAAGGCCTTGCCGAATTCAACGCCCCATTGGTCGAAGGGGTTGATGCCCCATACTACGCCCTGGGTGAACACCTTGTGCTCGTACAGCGCCAGCAGCGCACCCAGGGTATAGGCCTCCAGGTGGGGCAGCACGATGAGCGAGGAGGGCCGTCCGCCCGGATGGACGCGGTGCTGCGCCAACAGCCGGGCGCGGTCGGGATCGCTTTCAATCGCCGAGGTTTCGGCCAGCGCTTCCTCGAAGGACTTGCCACGCAGCAGCGCGGAACGCTGTGCCAGGCAGTTGGCGATCAGCAGCTCGTGGTGGCGCGCGTAGGCGTGGTCGGGTTTTTCGCACAGGATGAAGTCGACGGGAGCGCCCCGGGTGTCCTGGTGCAGCCACTGGAAGAAGGTGTGCTGGCAATCGGTGCCCGACATGCCCCAGACGGCCGGGCCGGTGGGCACGCCGGCCGGGCTGCCGTCGGCGGTGGCGACCTTGCCCAGCGATTCCATTTCCAGCTGCTGGGCCCAGGGCACGATGTGATAGAGCCGCGAATCGTAGGGTGCAATCACCAGTGAATCGTAGCCCAGCACGCTGCGGTTTACGACGCCGGCCAGCGCCAGCTGGACGGGCGCGTTTTCCTCGATGGGCGCGGTGCGGAAATGCTCGTCCATGGCGGCGGCGCCCGCCAGTAGTTGGTCAAAGGAGTCTGTGCCCAGCGCCAGTGCGACCGGCAGGCTGATCGCCGACCATAGCGAATAGCGTCCGCCCACCCAATCCCAGATCTGGAAAATGTGATCGGGCAGGATGCCCAGGTTCAAGGCCGCCTCGACGTTGGCGGTGACCGCCACGACCTGTCTGATCGGATCCGCCACGCCGGCATCGCGCAGCCAGTTCATGGCGACCTCGGCATTGGCCAGCGGCTCAGTGGTGGTGAACGACTTGGAGGCGACAATGACCAAGGTGTCGTGCGGATCCAGGCGGCTCATCGCGTCCGCGACCGAATGCGAATCCACGTTGGAGGCGAAACGCACTTCGCGCCGCGCGCCGCCGTGGCGCAGGGCGCGCGTGACCAGCCGGGGCCCCCAGTCGCTGCCGCCTATGCCCAGGTGCAGCACGCTGCCATAGCGCCCGGCCGCGTCGGCCTGGCGCACGAATTCGCGCATGCGCTCGCGTTCGCCGAGGACGGACTTGGCCACCCTGGCGGGCGGCTGGGGGGCGCGTAGCGCGGTGTGCCAGGCGGCGCGTTGTTCGGTCCAGTTTGCGTTGCCGCCGTCGAACAGGCAGGACCGGGCAGCGTCGAAACCCTGTTGTTCAAGTAGGGCTGCCTCGGCCTTTTGCAGGTCCGGTGAATACGCCTGCGCGCTCAGGTCCAGGCGTAGGCCGGGGGCATTGAGGACACGCAATTGTTCGCCGCTGCGCGGCGCGGCGTTTGTGGCCGCGAGGAACTGTTGCCAGGCTGGGCTGTTCGATAAGGACATAGGCAAAACTAGAAAGGCAGATCGGCTTGCGGCGCGAGTTTGCTCAGTTCGCGGCGGAAGTCGGCTTGTATGCGTTCCAGCGCGGCGGGCGTTTGCGCTTCGAAACGCAGCACGACCACCGGCGTAGTGTTCGAGGGGCGCGCCAGGCCGAAGCCGTCAGGATATTCCGCGCGCACGCCATCAATCGTGATCACGCGATTCGCGCCGGGGAATTGCCCTTGCTCCTGCAAGGCCTGGACCAGGGTGAAGGGCTGGCCTTCCTCCATTTCCAGCTTCAGTTCGGGGGTGGAAACGTCTTGCGGCAGGGCTTCCAGCACGGCGCAGGGATCGGCGTCGCGCGACACGATCTCGAGCAGGCGCGCGCCAGTATAGAGCCCGTCATCGAAGCCGTACCAGCGCTCCTTGAAGAAGATGTGGCCGCTCATCTCGCCGGCCAGCGGGGCGCCGGTCTCGGCCAGCTTCGCCTTCACCAGCGAATGGCCGGTCTTCCACATCAGCGGCACGCCGCCGGCGGCTTCGACCGACAGGCCCACGTGGCGGCTGCACTTCACGTCATAGATGATGGTGGCGCCCGGATTGCGGTCCAGCACGTCGCGGGCGAACAGCACCAGTTGGCGGTCCGGCCAGACAATCTGGCCCGATTTCGTCACCACGCCCAGGCGGTCGCCGTCGCCGTCAAAAGCCAGGCCCAGTTCGCAGTCGGTCTCGGCCACGCACTTGATCAGGTCCTGCAGGTTCTTGGGTTCGGCGGGATCGGGATGGTGGTTGGGGAAGGTGCCGTCCACTTCGCAGAACAGCTCGGTGACCTCGCAGCCCAGGGCGCGGAACAGCGCCGGGGCGACCGCGCCGGCCACGCCGTTGCCGCAGTCGATGGCGATTTTCATGGGCCGCGCCAGCTTGATGCCGGACGCGACGCGCGCGATGTAGGACGCCACCAGGTCCAGCTGGCGGCGCACGCCGGGCCGGGCCGCCGGGGCGCTGGCAGGGCCGTTCATGCTGGCAGCCAGCGCCTGAACGTCCTCGCCGTAGAGCGCGCGGCCACCCATCATCATCTTGAAGCCGTTGTACTTGGGCGGGTTGTGGCTGCCGGTGATGGCGACGCCCGATCCCGTTTGCATGACGTTGGCGGCGAAATAGACCAGCGGCGTGGGCACCATGCCGATGTCCAGCGTGTCCACTCCGCCTTCCAGCATGCCTTCCTGCAGCGCCACCGACAGCATCTCGCTGCTCAGGCGGCCGTCGCGGCCGACGACCAGGGTCTGCACGCCTTGTTCGCGCGCGCGGGCTGCCAGCGCCACGCCCAAGGCGCGGGCGAAGCGGGCGTCGATCAGGTCGGGCACGGTGCCACGGATGTCATAGGCCTTGAAGACCGAGCCCGGAAATTGCGTGTTGTTGCCCACGACGGTTCCTTGGATGTTGGGTTCCAGCTCGGGTTCTGAAGCGGATTCTGGTAAACCCGCATATCAAAACGCGCCTGGCTAGGGATTAAACCGGAATTATCCCCCATTGGCGCTCCCCCTTCATCCGGCAGACGGCGTAGGGCTTTTTCCCTTCTTGCACCGTGGCGGGACGTCCGCCCTGATCTGGTGCGCCCACGGGCTCCCACGCGTGTTTCCGGTGCGGCGGCAGGCCGCGCTACGGGGTTTGCCCAGTGGGCTGGGCATGGCACAAAACTTGCTCGTCCTCCGAAGGTGATACGCTTGCTATGCAAGCAGAAAGACCGGGAGGGGCCATGGGCGCCAAAGTTTCTACTGTCATGTCATCCAGGGGCGCCTCAAACCGGCGGGGCCCGCCCACGGATCACGCCGGGCCGGCCGCAGGCCGCGAGCGCCGGCTCGACATTCACGTGTTCGTTTCCGAGGCGGGCGGCCTGGCCACGGGCCGGGCCTGGGAACGCTGCGTATGGCGCGACGCCCGCGTGCTGATCGCCGAGTGTCCGGCGCCTCATCTGCCGGCCTCCGTGGAAAGCGCGTTGCGCGCCGTCGCCGCCGACGTGGCGCGAGATCGCGGCTGGCAGGGCATGGGTACTGTCGCTTTCGCGCTGGACGATCGCAGCGGCGTGTTCCGCGTGATCGACGCCCAGGCGCAGGCACATGCGGGCACGGCCGTGCATGACTGCGAACCGGTCGCTGCCCATGCGCTGGAACTGCGCATCGATGGTTGCGTGGACCGCCGCCTGCCGTGCACGCGGCTGCTGGTGTGCGGCGCGACCCGGGGCGAGGTGCTGCGCCGCGCCTACCGCGCGCTGTCGGAAATGCCCGGCCCCGCGGGCGTGGACCGGGCCTTCCTGATGAACCGCATCGCCTCGCGGGCCTATTGTTCGGGCCTGACGGGTACGCGGCTGGATCAGGCCGTCGGCTGAAAGGCTCTGCCGGCGGGTGCGGCATGCCCGCCGTGCTGTCACCCGGGCGCTCACCCCCTACAATAGACCGCACACTCCCAGCCTGGGCTCGCCCCAGGCGCTACTTGTGCCGCGCTATGACCTTGCTGAGCGATCTACAGTCCCTTCTGGGCGCATCCCACGTGCTGACGGGCACGGACGCCGACACGTATGTGCTGGATTGGCGCCGCCGTTATCGAGGCGCCGCGCTGGCGGTTATCCGTCCCGGCTCGACCGGAGAAGTGGCGGCGGCCGTCAAACTGTGCGCTACCCATGGGGTGCCGGTGGTGCCGCAAGGCGGAAACACGGGCCTGTGCGGAGGCGCCACGCCTGACCTGTCCGGCAGCGCGGTGATCCTGTCCACCACCCGCCTGACAGCGGTGCGCGCACTGGATACCGACAACGACACGATCACCGTGGAAGCGGGCTGCGTGCTGCAGGCCGTACAGGAGGCCGCAGCCGCGGCGGGCCGGCTGTTTCCACTGAGCCTGGCCGCCGAAGGCAGCTGCACCATAGGCGGCAACCTGGCGACCAATGCCGGCGGCACCCAGGTGCTGCGCTACGGCAACACGCGTGAACTGACTCTTGGCCTGGAGGTCGTGACCGCCGAAGGCGAGATCTGGCACGGCCTGCGCGGCCTGCGCAAGGACAACACCGGCTACGATTTGCGCGACCTGTACATCGGCAGCGAAGGCACGCTGGGTATCATCACCGCAGCCACGCTGAAACTGTTTCCCAGGCCCGTGGCTTCATGCACGGCATTGCTGACCCTGGACGGCATCGATCAGGCCGTCGAGCTGCTGTCGCGCGCCCGGGCGGGCTTTGGCGCGGCGCTGACCGGCTTTGAACTGATGAGCGGTGCCTGCCTGCAGTCGGTCGTTCGACTATTCCCGCAGCAGCGCCTGCCCTTCGAGGGGGATTCCGCCGCATCGCCATGGTTCGCCCTGCTTGAGCTGTCCGACAGCGAAAGCGAGGCGCACGCGCGCGAACGCTTCGAGACCGTATTAGGCGAGGCCATCGAAAGCGGGCTCGTGAACGATGCAGCCATTGCCGCGAATGTGGCGCAAAGCAAGGCGCTGTGGCACTTGCGCGAAAGTATTCCGCTGGCCGAAGCGGAGCTGGGCAAGTCGGTCAAGCATGACGTGTCGATCCCGATCTCTGCCATCGCCGGCTTCGTGCACAAGACCAACGCCTTGCTGCAGGCGCGATTTCCTGGCGTGCGCCATGTGATCTTCGGGCACCTGGGCGACGGCAATCTGCACTACAACGTGGCCCATGCGCCGGGGCAGACCGAGGCCGAGCTGCTGGCGCTGCAAGGCGACATCTACGGCGTGGTGCACGACAGCGTGCACGCGCACCATGGTTCGATCAGCGCGGAACATGGCGTCGGGCAGCTCAAGATCGACGAACTGCCGCGCTACAAGAGCGCCATCGAACTGGATCTGATGCGCAGAATAAAGCGAGCGTTGGACCCGCAAGGGCTGATGAATCCGGGCAAGGTACTGCGGGCCTGAGGTGGCGCGCACGAAAGGGAATCGCAACCATGGCAACCAGTCCCGCGGCGGGCGCGAATTACAGGGTATTGATCGTCGAGGATGATCCGGTCATCTCGGGCAATCTGTACACCTTCCTGGAAGCGCGCGGCTTTCTGCCCGATGCCGCCTACTCGGGGCCGGCCGCGCTGGAGCGGCTGAAGGAGCAGCGCTTCGACGCCCTGATCCTGGATATCGGCCTGCCGGGCATGGACGGAAACGCAGTGCTGCACACGCTGCGAAACGACATGCGCGCGGATGTTCCGGTGCTGATGCTGACGGCGCGCGACAGCCTGGAAGACAAGCTGGCCGGGTTCTCGCATGGCGCGGACGACTACCTGACCAAGCCTTTCGCGCTGCTGGAAGTGGAAGCGCGCCTGGTGGCGCTTATCCAGCGCGCCAAGGGCGCGACAGTGGACTCGGTGCGGGCCTTTGGCTCCCTGTCCTACGATACCCGCAACCGTGCGGTGTCGGTCAACGGCAGCCCCGTGCACCTCACACGCAAGGCCAGCCTCATCATCGAGGCGCTGCTGCGCGATCCCGGCAGGGTGGTGTCGCGCGAGGAGCTGGAGTCCACGCTGTGGGGCAACGAGCCGCCTTCGTCCGATGCTTTGCGCAGCCAGGTCCACTTGTTGCGGCGTGCGCTGGCCGATGCCGGTTTCGACGGTATCGAAACCATTCACGGCACCGGCTGGCGCCTCACGCTGGAAGCCGGGGCGACAAGATGAGCGGCATTTCGTCGGCGTCTGCGGGGGGTACGCTGACCCAGCGCGTGGTCTGGGCGTTGACCGGAACCGTGGCGTTGTTCGTGACGGCGCTGGCCCTGCTGGCCTACCTGACCTTCGATCAGATGGAAGACGATCTGGTCAACGACATCCTCAACACCGAAATGGACCGGCTGGTGCAGCACGCCCGGGTCAGCGACGGTTTCCTGCCGCGCGAAGGTGTGCGCGAACTGGGCGGTTCGATGCGCGCCTGGGTCAGCTTGGACGGCAATCGGCCCGCCGACATGCCGCCGGAAATCGAGTCTCTGGATAGCGGCCTGCATTTGGTGGAGCCGGGCGCCTACACCTGGCACGTGATGGTGGCCGAAACAGGACGGGCCAAGGTGTACCTGCTGTACGACGCCACCGAGAACGAAGGGCGGGTGCATGACTTCGGCCTGATCGTGCTGGGCGTGGGCGCCATTTGCGTGGTGGGCGCCTATGCGTTGTCACGGCGCGTGGCGGCCATCGCGGTCGGTCCGTTGCTGGACCTGACCGACCGGCTGGCCACCTGGGCGCCGGGGTCGCCCGATATGGCAGTGACGCGCGACGACGAGGCGGGCCGGCTGATAGAGGCCTTCAACCGGGTGCAGAACCAGGTGGACAGGTCGATTGCGCGCGAGCGCGAATTCGCGGGCAATCTCAGCCACGAGGTGCGCACGCCCTTGGCCGCGATCCGCTCGGACAGCGAGTTGATGCTGCTGACCCAGGTATTGACTCCGGACCAACGCCAGCGGCTGACTCGCGTGGTGGACAACGTGGACGATGTCATCGTGTCGCTGGAGAGCGCACGCTCCATGGCGCGGGACGAACTGCGCCCGGCGGAGTCCGTCGATCTCGGCGAATGCATGGACAACGCCTGGCGCGGGTACGAAACCCAGGCGGGGTTGACCGGGCTCGGTTTCGAAAACCGGATCGCCGCCGGTCAGGTTCGCATGCTGGATCGCTATGCCTTGTTGACCGTGTTGCGCAACCTGATCCGCAACGCGGTGGAACACGCCGCGCCCGCGACGCTGACCGCCAGCATGGCGGCCGACGGCGCGCTGGAGCTGCGCGACGATGGCAAAGGCATTGCCGCCGACGATCTGCCCTTCCTGTTCCGCCGCTATTACAGCGGCCGCATGCGGGATTCGGGCGCGGGCGGCCCCGACGAGACGGCGCGCGGTCTGGGACTGGCGATCGCCAAGCGCGTCTGCGATATGCAGGGCTGGTCGCTGACGGTCGATTCTTCGCGCCAGGGCGAGCAGCGCGGCACCTGCTTCACGCTGCGTTTTGAGGCCGCTGAGGGGCATGCGATGGCGGCGGCCGGCGGGGCGCAAGGTCAAATTTGACGAAAGTTTGACTGTCGGCGGCCTAAGCTGCCCGTTTGCCTGACGGACATCCTGTCGCCACCATGCCGCCTTTATCGCCGCCCGCGTTGCGCAAGCCGACGCCGGCATCGTATCTGTCGATCCATGTTTTTGCGATCACGCTTGCGCTGGCCTGCCTGGCTTGGTGGGCCAATGTCTCAGGATTGGATATGCGCATCGCCCGAGCGCTGTTCGATCCGGCGCTGGACGATTTTCCGCTGCGTCTGAACCGTTGGCTGGATCTGATCGGGCATCGCATGGTGTTGGCCCTGCCTATCGGGATAGGACTGGCCGCGGTGGGCGTGGCGGCGGCAAGCTATCGCATTCCGGCCTGGCGGCCGTGGCGCGGACCGGCGCTGGTGCTGGCGGCAACTTGCCTGACCGGGCAGGTGCTGGTGAACCAACTGAAGCACTACACGACGCTGCCCCGTCCCTATGATCTGGACTCCCTGGGCGGCTACACCCCTTATCCGTCGTACTGGTGGACCTGGGTGCGGGCAGGAGGGGGCGGCGCTTTGCCCAGCGGTCATGCGGGCGCGGGCTATTCGATGTTGACCCTGTATTTCCTGGGCTGGGCGTTGGGGCGTCCGGCATGGCGCAGGTGGGGGCTGGCAGCGGGTATCGCGGGAGGAGTGGGTTTTTCCACGGTGCGTATCTTGCAGGGCGCCCATTTTCTCAGTCAGACGCTCTGGTCCGCTACCTTGATGTGGTTCCTGGCGGCCCTGTTTTTCTATCCCCTCATCGTTGCGCGTCCGGCCGTCTCGGGCTTGAACCATTAGCCGTGGGACTCCCGGGACGGTTGCTCCGGGCGAAACGGCGGCATGCTGCGCGTCGCCGGCGCCATTCTGGCGCGCGGACTCGATACCGGCCCAAAGTACAATGAGCGGCGACGCTCGGTCCCCGGCCGCGCTCAACTGTTTTCGGATCCTAGCCAATGAATGTTCCCGCCGATACTCCCGTCACGCCGCGGCGTCGTCCCCGGAACCTGGCTCAGGGGCTGGTCGAGAGCATCACGGAACGCATCCGTGGCGGGGACATCCGGCCCGGCGAAAAATTGCCGACGGAATCCGAGATCATGCGCCAGTTCGGCGTCAGCCGTACGGTGGTGCGCGAAGCCCTGTCGCGACTGCAGGCTTCGGGCCTGGTAGAGACGCATCACGGCGTGGGGACATATGCGCTGGAGCCCAGCGGCGGCGGGGATTTCCGCGTGGATCCTGCCGACATCGCCACGGTGCGCGATGTGCTGGTGCTGTTGGAGCTGCGCATCTGCCTGGAAAGCGAGGCTGCCGGCCTGGCTGCGGCCAGGCGCAGCCCGGAGCAGTTGCATGAGATGCGGCGCGCGCTGGAGGCCTTCAAGAGCGCGCTGGAAAACGACGGGGACACCGTCACGCCGGACTTCCAGTTCCATCTGCTGGTCGCGCAAGCCACGGACAACCGCTATTTCGCGGATCTGATGTCGCATCTGGGTTCGGCCATCATTCCACGCACGCGGATCAATTCGGCAAAGTTCGCACACGAGGACCGCGCCGCCTACCTGGCGCGTGTGAACCTCGAGCACGAAGACATCTACAGTGCGATCCAGCGCCAGGACGCGGAGGCCGCGCGCGCAGCCATGCGCACGCATCTGAGCAACAGCCGCGAGCGGCTGCGGCGCGCCCAGTAAGAGCGGCCGCGGAATCGTCCCAAACCGCGTTAACCTTTGCGCGTTTTCCAATTTCGAACCACGAGGCGGCATGGCTCTGCTCGGCATATACAGCGGCATTCTTTCATCTGAGCAGGCGTTGCGGCGCCAGGGGGAGGTGCTCGCATGCGCCGTCTGACTCTGCGGTTCATCATTGCGGTCCTGGCGCTGCTGACGCTGTCGCGGCTGGGGCTGGCCTTCTGGATGTGGGACCGGGTGGAGGCGGCAGGGGGGCTGGGGCCGCTGCTGCTGGGCGGCCTGCGCATCGACGTCTGCCTGATGTCCATGGTGATCGCGCTGCCGGCGGTGTTTTCGCCCTGGTTCGGGCATCGGCCGCTGGCCGCCCGCATCACCGCCTGGTGGTTCCGCGCCTGGTGGATGCTGTTCGTGCTGCTGGAGGTTTCCACGCCGCAGTTCATCGCGGAATACGATACGCGGCCAAACCGGCTTTATTTCATCTATCTGCTCAATCCGAAGGAAGTCGGTTCGATGCTGTGGCAGGGCTACAAGGGCGTGCTGCTGGCGGCCTTTGTGGTGCTGGTGCTGGCGGCCTGGCTGTCGGTCCGCCTGTTTCCGACCCGCACGCGCGACCCCTTCATGTCGTGGTGGAAACGGCCGGTGGCTTCATTCGTGATCCTGGCGCTGGTGTTCCTGGGCGCGCGCGGCACGCTGGAGCATCGTCCGATCAATCCGGCCAAGGTTGCCTACAGTTCGGACGCCATGGTCAACGCGCTGGCGCTGAATTCGCTGTATAGCGTGTTCGATGCCGCCTACCGCATGCGCGATGAGCGTTCCTCGGCCGCGATGTATCCCAGGATGGCTGTGGACGAAATGAATGCCATTGTGCGAGAGAAGGCGGGACTGACGGGGGCGCCGCTGGATGCGCGCTATCCCAGCCTGCATGAGCAGAAGGCGACGGTGCGCCGGGACAAGCCGCTGAATCTGGTCATCATCCTGCAGGAAAGCCTGGGCGCGCAGTATGTGGGCAGCCTGGGCGGGCGTGACCTGACGCCCAATATCGACCGGCTGGGCAAGGAAGGCTGGATGTTCCACCGTGCCTATGCGACGGGCACGCGTTCGGTGCGGGGCATCGAGGCGGTGACGGCGGGGTTCCTGCCCAGCGTGGCCGACGCGGTGGTGAAGCTGCCGCGTTCGCAGACGGGTTTCTTCACGCTGGCGCAGGTGTTGGGCAAGCATGGCTACCATTCGCGTTTCGTGTACGGGGGCGAGTCGCACTTCGACAATATGCGGGCCTTTTTCCTGGGCAACGGTTTCGACGAAATCGTGGATCGTCCCAAGTTCGTGAATCCGGTGTTCGAGGGGTCGTGGGGAGCGTCGGACGAGGACATGTTCAATCAGGTGGACCGGCTGCTGCGCGCGGATGGCGACAAGCCGGTGTTCACGCTGGCATTCTCGGTGACGAACCATTCGCCGTGGGAGTATCCGGAAGGGCGCATCAAGCCGGTGGGCGATCCGGCGACGGTGGATAACACTGTGCGCTATGCGGACTGGGCGCTGGGGCAGTTCTTCGACAAGGCGCGCAAGGCGCCGTACTGGGACAACACGGTGTTCCTGGTGATTGCAGATCACGATTCGCGTGTTTACGGTTCCATTCCGGTGCCGGTGCGGCATTTCCAGATTCCTGCGCTGATTCTGGGGGCGGGGATTGCGCCTCGGCAGGATGAACGGTTGGTCAGCCAGATCGATATGGCGCCTACCATGCTGTCCTTGATGGGCCTGGACAATGTGAATCCGATGCTGGGCGTGGACCTGACGCAGCGGGATCCTGATCGGGCGATGATGCAGTACGCGGATAATTTCGGGTATTTGCGGGGGGATCAGCTGCTGGTGCTGGAGCCTTCGAAGGCGCCGCGGCAGTTCAGGTATGAGGCTGCGCCTGTGGGGCGGGATGAGGTTTATGCGCCGGTGGAACCTTTGGATCCTCGGCTCTCGGAAGAGGCTTTGGCGCATGCTTTGTGGGCTAGTTGGGCTTATCGGGAAGAGCGGTATCGGTTGCCTTGATGGCGGCGTGGTTTGTGCGGGATGCTGCTGGTTCTTAAGACGCTTGGGGCGTTGGGGGCCTGGGGCGCGCGGGGCAACGATTGCGGTCCGGAGCCTTCGCTCCGGACTTCCCCGTCGTCATCTTCGTCAAGGCCTTCGGCCTTTCCTTCAGGTTCCCTCGGGCTTATCGACGCCCCGCGCGCCCCAGGCCCCCAACGCCCCAAGCTTCGGTTTATGAAACTTTACCGTCGCGGGGGTGGGTGGTTTGCTTGGCGTGCTTGCCGCGGGCGGCGGGGCGGTGGAAGATTTTGCGGTGCCCGCTCGATCAGGCCGCCCGGGCGGCCTGATCGAGCATACGCGGTGTCTTGCGCTGTGTTGCCGTGGGTGGTGGCGCTGTGCGCTGTGCGCTGATCGTGGCTTGATTCTGCGCAAGTCGAGTTTTTGCTGAAGGTAGGAAACTGGCGCATGACTTTTCCTGAATCGTCTTCCGGGGCTGGCCGCGCTGCGCCTGCCCAATCAAACAAATCCAGTGCTCGCGCGCCTGCGCGCCGTCGCGTGTTGCCATTGCCGCGTGGACGTTTCGCCTGGGTGACGGGCGTTATCAGCACCGTCTGGCTGGCGCTCAACACGGTGTTCTGGTGCCTGCTGCTGTTCCCGCTGGCCTTGTTGAAGCTGCTGCTGCCATTCGCGGCGGTCAGGCGGGGTGTCGATCCCGTGCTCAACGGCATTGCCACGGCCTGGGTGTCCTGCAACGCCGGATGGCTGGCGCGGATCCAGGATGTGCCCTGGGATGTACAGGGCAATGACGGCCTGCGCTATGCGGACTGGTATCTGGTGAACTGCAATCACCAGTCCTGGGTGGATATCTTCGTGTTGCAGCAGTCGCTGAACCGGCGTATTCCGTTGCTGAAGTTCTTCCTGAAGCAGCAGCTGATCTATGTGCCGGTGATCGGGCTGGCGTGGTGGGCGCTGGATTTTCCGTTCATGAAGCGCCACGGCAAGGCGGCGTTGCGCCGCAATCCGGACTTGGGGCGGCAGGATCAGGAGACTGCGCGGCGGGCCTGCGCGAAGTTCTCGCTGGTGCCGACCAGCGTGATGGTATTTGCTGAAGGGACGCGTTTCAGTCCTGCCAAGCGCGATGCGCAAGGATCGCCGTATCGGCATCTGCTCAAGCCCAAGGCGGGTGGACTGGCGGTGGCGTTGAATGCGATGGGCAAGCGGTTTCGTTCGATGATAGACGTGACGATCGTCTATCCGGATGGTGCGCCCAGCTTCTGGGATCTGGCCTGCGGTCGTGCGGGGCAGGTGCTGGTGCGCATGCGGCAGTTGCCGGTGCCGCCGGAGTTTTGCGAAGGCAACTACTCCGGGGACAAGGCGTTCCGTACGACCTTTCACCACTGGCTGGGCCAGCAGTGGCAGGCCAAGGACGATGAGATCGAGGCGTTGACGGCGCCCGCCAGGGCGGGCGCCGGCGCGGACTAGGCGCGGATCAGGCGCGGGCGGGCAGCACGGTGCCGGAGCAGGCGCCGAAGCCGATGCGCGGATAGCCTGCCTTCACGCATTCGGCGCGGATGATGACCTGGTCGCCGTCCTGCAGGAAGGTGCGCTTTTCGCCCCAAGGCAGGTCGATGGGGTTCTTGCCGCCGTTGCACAGTTCCAGCAGCGAGCCGGCTTCCGAGGGTTGCGGGCCGGACAGGGTGCCGGTGCCCAGCATGTCGCCGGGTTGCAGGTTGCAGCCGTTGACGGTGTGGTGGGTGATCAGCTGCGCCACGTTCCAGTAGGCATCGCGGAAGTTGCTGCGCGACAGGAAGGCCGGCGGCTGCTTGTCGGCGCGCGATTTTTCGGTGGTCAGCAGGACTTCCATCTGTACGTCGAAGGCGCCCTTGGCGCGGTTCGCATCGGATGCCAGGTAGGGCAGGGGCTGCGGTTCGGACGGGCCGCGCATCCACTGCGTGCGGAACGGTTCCAGCGCTTCCATGGTGACGACCCAGGGCGAGATCGTGGAGGCGAAGTTCTTGGCCAGGAAGGGGCCCAGGGGCTGGTATTCCCAGGCCTGGATGTCGCGCGCCGACCAGTCGTTCAGGATGCACAGGCCGAACACGTGCGATTCGGCGTCGGCCAGGGGGATGCGGTCGCCCTGGGCGTTGCCGGTGCCGACGAAGATGCCCAGTTCCAGTTCGTAGTCCAGGCGGGCGCAGGGGCCGAACTGCGGCGCTTCGCCTTCATTGGCGGGACGGGTCTGGCCGACGGGGCGGGGGAACTTCTGGTCCACGCCGATGCTGGAGGCGCGGCCGTGGTAGCCGATGGGCACCCACTTGTAGTTCGGCAACAGGGGATTGTCGGGGCGGAATTGCTTGCCCACGGCGGTGGCGTGGTGCACCGAGATGTAGAAGTCGGTGTAGTCGCCGATGCGGGCGGGCGTGGTGTATTCGGCGTCGGCTTGCGCGACGAGCAGGGGCTCGACCGTGCCGCGCAGGGCAGCGCCTTCGCGCAGTGCGCGCGACAGCGCCAGGCGCAGGGCGCTCCAGTGGGCCTGGCCCAGGGCCATCAGGTCGTTCAGGCTGTCCGTGGCGCACGCGGCCAGGGCTTCCGCTGCCAGGCCCTCGAAGGGCTGTTTGGCGGCCAGCGCGGCCAGGTCCAGGATCTGGTCGCCGATGGCCACGCCGGGGCGGAACGACTCCGTCGAACCCTTGCGGCGGAAGGTGGCATAGGGCAGGTTCTGCACCGGGAAATCCGACTCGCCGGTGTTGGCGCTGGCGATCCAGCTCTTCAGGGACGGGTCGTGGGTTTCGTTGATGGTGGTCATGGCTGCGTGTCTCTTTCAGTGTGGTTATGCGGTGGCCGGGCGTCAGGCGCCGGAAATTACAAATGCCAAGCGGCGATGAGCTTGCGCTCATCGCCGCGGGCGTGGATGGCAGAAGGCCTGCGCGTCACGCCTTGCTGGGGTCGAAATGCTTGGCGATGCCCTGCCAGCACCGGTAGTAGTCGCCTTGCAATTCTACCGAGGCCAGCGCCTGCTCCGTGGGGCGGATGACGCGCCGCGTCTCGAACATGAAGGCCATCGTATCGCGGATGTAGTGGGCCTTGCTGGTATCGGCGTGCGAGGCCTTTTCGAAAGTCTCGGCGTCGGGGCCGTGGCCGCTCATGCAGTTGTGCAGGCTGGCGCCGCCCGGCGCGAAACCGTCGGCCTTGGCGTCGTAGACGCCCTGGATCAGACCCATGAATTCGCTGGCGATGTTGCGGTGGAACCAGGGCGGACGGAAGGTGTTCTCCATGGCCAGGATGCGCGGCGGGAAGATCGCGAAATCCATGTTGGCCGTTCCCGGGGTGTCCGACGGCGCGGTCAGCACCGTGAAGATCGAGGGATCCGGATGGTCGTAGCTGATGGAGCCGACGGTGTTGAAGTTGCGCAGGTCGTACTTGTACGGCGCATGCGTGCCGTGCCAGGCCACCACGTTCAACGGCGAATGGTCGATGGAAGCGCGCCAGAAGCCGCCCGTGAACTTGGCGATGAGTTCGAAGTCGCCTTCGAGGTCTTCGTACCAGGCCACCGGGGTCTTGAAGTCGCGGGCATTGGCCAGGCAGTTCGAGCCGATGGGGCCCAGCTCCGGCAGGCGCATGGCCGCGCCGAAGTTTTCCAGCATGTAGCCGCGCGCGTTGCCGTCCAGCAGTTCAACGCGGAAGCGCACACCGCGCGGGATGACGGCGATTTCCAGCGGTTCCAGGTCGATCAGGCCCAGCTCCGTGGCCAGGCGCAGGCGGCCTTCCTGCGGCACCAGCAGCAGTTCGCCGTCGGCGTTGTAGAAGTAGCGCCCTTGCATCGAACGGTTGGCCGCATACAGGTGGATGCCTACGCCGCTGAGTTCGTCGGGGCCGCCGTTGCCGCCCCAGGTCTTCACGCCTTCCAGGAAGTCGGTGGGGGCGGCGGGGATGGGCAACGGGCTCCAGCGCAACTGATTGGGCGTGACGGGACCTTGGCCGAAGGTGCTTTGCCAGCCGGCGGCGCCGTCAAAGGCCTCGAACGGCTTGTGCTGCGCGCCGGGACGGATGCGGTAGAGCCAGGAGCGGCGGTTTTCGCTGCGCGGCGCGGTGAAGGCGGTGCCGGACAACTGCTCGGCGTACAGGCCGTAGGGGCATTGCTGCGGCGAGTTGCGGCCCAGCGGCAGCGCGCCGGGCAGGGCTTCGGTAGCGCAACTGTTGCCGAAGCCGGTCTGGTATTGCAGTTCCATGGATTCCTCCTGAGCGGCGGCGCGGTGCTTGGCCGCGCGGCCTGGTGCGGGTGGCTCGTGCGGAAGGTTTCCGGAGCCCATATGGCATTGTCGGAAAAAATCCCCGCTACGGCTATGGGAATGCAAAAATAGAGACTATAAATTTTGTGAATAGTAGGGGACGTATGGCCGAGCTGCGCGATGTCGATCTGAATCTGCTGCTGTTGTTCCAGCATCTGCTGGAGGACCGCAATCTGTCGGCCGTGGCGCGGCGCATGGACCTGTCGCAACCCGCGGTCAGCAACGCGCTGCGCCGCCTGCGCGAAGCATTCGGCGACGATCTGTTCGTGCGCACGGCGCAGGGCATGCTGCCCACGCCGCGCGCGCAGCGCCTGGCGGGCCCAGTCAGCGAGGCGTTGACCATGTTGTCGCAGGCCCTGAAAGACCAGGACGTCTTCGATGCCGCCACCAGCACCCGCCGCTTCCGGGTGGCGATGACGGACGTGGGCGAGATCCACTTCATGCCGCGCCTGATGGAAGTCTGCGTGCAGGTGGCGCCGCAGGTGCGCATCGATTCGGTGCGGGTGCAGGGACCGGATCTGCCGCGGGAAATGGAGGCGGGGCGGGTGGATCTGGCGATCGGCGCATTCGATGAAATGGGGGCGGGTACGCTACAGCGCATGCTGTTCCGCCAGGGCTATGCGACCCTGTTCCGGCAGGCGCATCCGACGGCGCACGCCGGCATGAGCCTCAAGGCCTTCCGGGCCGAGCGCCACCTCATCGTGTCGCGCGCGGCGCCCTACGGGCAGGTCAACCAGTCCATGGAACGCGCCGGCGTCGATCTGGCCGAGCATTTCAGCGTGCCGCATTTTTCGGCCGTGCCCTACATCGTCAGCGCGACCGACCTGCTGGCCACCGTGCCCGAAAAACTTGCCGCCAGCGCCGCGCCGCCATTCGGCCTGCGCTACATGACGCCGCCGATAAGAGTGCCGGCGCTGCAGACCAACATGTACTGGCAGCGCCGGGTGGACCGCGACAGCGGCAACCAGTGGCTGCGCGCGTTGATCGTCAATGCGTTCGCGGTCGGGGCGTGAAGGGAACTACGGCGCCACGGACGCCCGCGCTTGCCGCAGCGCCTCGCGCAGCACTTCCATGTCGCCCAGGTGGTTGGCCAGCAACAGGATCAGCGCCGCGTTGAGCTCCTGGCTTTGCTCGTTGGTGAGGTCGCGGTGGGTCTCGATCAGCGCTTCGTAGAAGTCGTCAGGCGAGACCAGGTTGGTTTCGGTAATCAGCATGATGGAGTGATCTCGAAGTTCAGGCCCGGCCCGTGGCGCGGCTGACGGCCGCGGTGACGGCGCCGGCGTCGAAGGCGCGCCAGCGGGCGGTAATGTGCTGGTCGGGGCGGATCAGGTAGGCCGTGCCGGCTTGCGCGTCATAGCGCTTGCCCAGGCAGCCTTCGCGGTCCGTGACGGACGCCAGCTCCTTGGGCAGCGCGGACAGATCGCATTGCGGGCTGGCGACCAGCACGGCCTTGACCGGCACAGGCGCCATGCGCAGCGCCTGGAGGGCAAGCAGCGTGTTGCGGTCGGGCAGGGCGTCGCCACAGAAGAACGCCAGCACGAATTCACCGTCCAATTGCGCCAGCCACCAATCTTGCGCGTTCACGGGCGCGTCCAGCGCCACCGCGCCCGGCACCATGCGGCCGCTGAAGGCGTCGGTGTCCGGCGTGTTCAGCGGCGAACCGGTGTAGGTCGCGGGCAGCGACAGGCGGCCGCTGTTGACCAGCGAGCGCGCAAACGGATGGGTCTTGGCCAGGTTCAGCACCGCGTTGCGGAAATTGCGGCTGATGTCGCTCTTGGGCGTGATGAAGTCGGTGGCGCGCGATGAATTCAGGATGTTCTCGTCGGCGGCGTATTCGCGTTCGACGGCGTAGCTGTCGATCAGTGTCTCGGGCGCCTGGCCGGCCAGCACCAGCTTCAGTTTCCAGGCCAGGTTCTCCGCGTCCTGCACGCCGCTGTTGGCGCCGCGGGCGCCGAACGGCGATACGCGGTGCGCGGAGTCGCCGGCGAAGACGACACGGCCGTGGCGGAACTTGTCCATGCGTTCGCACGCGAAGGTATAGACGCTGACCCATTCCAGCTCGAAGCGCGCGTCGGGGCCCAGCAGTGCGCGGATGCGCGGCAGCACGTTTTCAGGCTTGACGGCCTCGACCGGGTCGGCGTTCCAGCCCAGCTGGAAGTCGATGCGCCAGACATTGTCGGGCTGGCGGTGCAAGAGCACGGACTGGTTGGGATGGAAGGGCGGGTCGAACCAGAACCAGCGCTCGGTCGGGAAGTCCGCCTGCATCTTGACGTCGGCGATGAGGAAGCGGTCGCGGAAGATGCGGCCGTGGCTTTCCTGGCCGATCAGCTTGCGCACCGGCGAACGCGCGCCGTCGCAGGCGATCAGCCAGTCGGCATGCAGGGCATACGCGCCGTCCGGGGTTTCCACGTTCAGGACCACGCCGTCATCGCGCTGCTCCAGGCCGACAACTTTGTTCTTCCAGCGCAGATCGATGTTGGGTTCCTGGCGCGCCTGCTCGTACAGATAGCCTTCGGCGTAGTACTGCTGCAGGTTGATGAAGGCCGGGCGGCGATGGCCGGGTTCGGGCAGCAGGTCGAACCGCCAGACTTCCTGCTCACGGAAGAAGACCTTGCCCACGTTCCAGGACACGCCCTTGTCGATCATGCGTTGACCCACGCCCAGGCGGTCCCAGATCTCCAGCGTGCGCTTGGAGAAACAGATGGCGCGGGAGCCGGTCGACAGGCGGAAGTCGTCGTCCAGCACCACCACGCGCACGCCCTGGCGCGCCAGGTCCAGCGCCGTGGTCAGACCGACCGGGCCGGCTCCCACCACCACCACCTGATGGCGCGCCAGCTCGCTGGCGGCCTGGTCGGCGTGTTTTTCATAGGCGAATTCCATCGCCTGAAAGTCGATGTCTCCCACGGTTGTCTCCTGTGTGGGTCATATTGTTTTTATGTCACGAAGCCGCGCGCCGCCTTGCGGCGCGCGATTCCGGTTGGTGCTCGGATGGGCCATTGGCGGCCCGCCGGGATCAGCCTTCCAGCTGCGCCCACATCTCCAGATCGCGCTTGTCGGTCCAGATGCGCGGGTGGGTGTAGCCGGTGGCCTCGTCATAGGCGCGCGACACGTCGAACGGCATGCAGTGGTCGAAGATTACCCAGTCGCTGTAGCGCGGCTTCATGAAGTCGTAGACCTCGCGGTAGATGGTCTTCAGGTCCTTGCCCTCGGCCACGCCGCGGTTCACCGCGCCGTACAGGTCGGTCAGGAAGGCGCGCGTGCCGGCCAGGCCCTGGCGGACTTCGGTGGCGTTCTTCAGCGCGGGGCCGCGGCCCGGGACCATTTTCTCGGCTTCGAAGCCAGACAGCGCGTCCAGCGTGCTGGGCCAGTCGCGGAAGTAGGCGTCGCCGCAGTAGGGGGTGGACTGGTATTCGACCAGGTCGCCAGCGAACAGGATCTTCTGCTCGGGCAACCAGGCGATGGTGTCGCCCTTGGTGTGGCCGCGGCCCACTTGCAGCAGCTTGACTTCCAGGTTGCCCAGGTTGACCGTCATTTCGCCCTTGAACGTCATCGTCGGCCAGACCAGGCCCGGCGGAATCGATTCGGCATTGCGGAACAGGCGGGGGAAGCGGCCGATTTCGCTGGCCTTGTCCTGTTCGCCGCGTTCGGCGATCAGGTCGTAGGTGTCGCGGCTGGCCAGGATTTCCTGGGCGTTGTAGGCCGACGCGCCGAACACGCGCACGGCGTGGTAATGCGACAGCAGGATGTACTTGATGGGCTTGTCCGTGACTTCGCGGATGCGGCGGATCACGTCCTGTGCCATGACAGGGGTGGCCTGGGTGTCGACCACCATGACGGCCTCGTCGCCGATGATCACGCCCGTGTTGGGATCGCCTTCGGCCGTGTAGGCATAGGCGTTGTCGGACAGTTTTTCGAACGAGACGACCTTGTCGTCCAGGTCGGCGTGCGAGGCGAATTGCTTGCTCATGGAGGCTCCTTCCACTTTTATAGGAATAGGGTGTGTGGAAGGAATATAGCTTGACGTTAGTTTTCGTGCAATACGTTTGCTATAGACAAATGGTCTTGTTTTTACAGGGATTTCCCGTGGATTTCCGGGGCGGCAGCGGTCAATTCCTTTGGCATTTCGGGCAATAGTAGGTGGCGCGCTGGCCTTGGACGATGCGCCGTATCGGGGTGGCGCAGACGCGGCAGGGCAGACCCTCGCGTTCGTAGACGGCGGCGTGGATCTCGAAGTAGGCGCCTGGTTCGCCGGTGGCTCCGACGTAGTCCCGCAGTGTGCTGCCGCCGGAGGTCAGGGCATCGGCCAGGGTGGCGCGCACCATGTCGGCCAGGCGCTCGCAGCGGGCGGGCGACAGTTTGTTGGCTGGCGTCTTGGGATTGATTCGGGCGCGGAACAGGCTTTCCGACGCATAGATATTGCCCACGCCCACCACCGCCATGCCGGCCAGCAGCACCTGCTTGATGGCGGCGCTGTGGTTCTTGAAATGGCGGTGCAGCCAGGCGCCGTCGAACCGTGGATCGAAGGGTTCGATGCCCAGCTTGGCCAGCAGGGGGTGGGCTTCGATGGGGCCGTCGGATTCGGGGTGCCACAGCACCGCGCCAAAGCGCCGCGGGTCATGCAGGCGCAGCACGGCCTGTTCGAAGATCCATTCGACATGGTCGTGCTTGCGCAGGAATTCACCAGGCGCGACGCTGCGCAGCGACCCCGACATGCCCAGATGCACGATCTGGGTGCCGTGTTCGAATCGCAGCAGCAGGTACTTGCCGCGGCGCGCGCATTCCAGCACGGCGCGGCCAGCGACCAGCGACGGCAGATCCTGCGGGATCGGCCAGCGCATGCGGGATTCGTGGATGACCAGGCGCGTGAGCGTCCGGCCGGTGATGACGGCGTCGATTCCCCGACGCGTGGTTTCGACTTCAGGCAGTTCCGGCATGAGCCAGTGTAAGATCATTAATTGCGTGTACGAAGATTGTGCCATCAACCGGACGGGCCGCGTGAAGTCGTCTTTCAAACCTATAAACATCGGGATCGCCGCGCTAGCGCTTGCGCTGGCAGCAATACTGACCCCGCCGGCCCAGGCCGCCGACAGCCGGACGCGCGATGCGACCGGGCCCAGGATGGCGCCCCAGAGCCGCCACCCTGAAACCGAAGTCATACGGCTGCGCCCCGGGCAGTTGCCCTATGTCTCGCTGACCGCGGACATTTTTTATCGCGTGCTCGCCTCCGAGATCGCCGCGCAGCGCGGCATGTACGGTTCCGCGGCTACCACCATGCTGGGCCTGGCGCGGGATACCGGCGATCCACGCCTGGCTCGCCGCGCCCTCGAATTCCAACTGGCCGGCGGCAACCTGCCCGGCGCCCTGGACGCCGCGCGGGTCTGGGCGCGCCTGTCTCCCAACGACGTCGAGGCCAGTTCCACCGAGCTGGCGCTGGCCGCCGCCAACGGCCAGACCAAGGGCCTGTCGCAGGCCCTGCGCAACCGCATCGATTCCTCGCGCGACAAGCCGGCCGCCATCGGCCAGGCCCTGGCCGTGCTGAGCCGCCTGAACGACCGCCGCCTGGCCCTGCGCATCCTCGACGAATCCCTGAGCGACAGCGTGCGCAAGCTGCCGGCAGCGCACCTGGCGCTGGCTGACGTGGCTTCCGCCTCGGGCGACTACACCCGTGCCGCGCAGGAGTCGCGCGCGGCCCTGGCGGCGGATCCCAAGTCGGAACCCGCGGCCCTGCGCGTGCTGGAATACGGCTACAAAGTGGACCCGCAGCGCGCGCAGACCGAGGCGCGCGCCTATATCGCCCGCAATCCCAACGCCCGCAAGGTGCGCCTGATGCTGGCCGGCCAGTTGGCCGACAGCGGCGACTACAACGGCGCGCTGGCTGAATTGCAGGCCATGTCGCGCCGTTCGCCGGAAGATTTCGACCTTCTGTTCATGCAGGCGCAACTGGCCTACAAGGCCGGGCAATTGCCGCAGGCCAAGAGCCTGTTGCAACAGTATCTGGACGTGCAGCAGCAACGCCAGCGCGCGACCGTCCCGGGCGCAACCGATGCCGGCGCCGCCGCGGCCGACGCCCATGTCTTGCTGGCCCGTATCGCCGAAGACCAGGGCCATTACGACGACGCCATTGCTGAACTGGGCCGTATCGACGATCCGACGCTGCGCTACTCGGTGCGCATGCGCCAGGCCGCCTTGCGCGCCAAGAGCGGTCGCATTGACGACGCGCTGGCCATGATCGACGCCGCCGGCCCGCAGGACGAGGAAGAGCGTACGCTGGGCGTATTGACCAAGGCCCAAATCCTGCGCGACGCCGACCGCGTGCAGCAGGCGGTGTCGGTATTGGAAGCGGCCGATCAGGCGCTGCCCGACACGGTCGAGATCAAGTACGAACTGGCCATGCTGTACGAACGCCAGAACCGTCTGGCCGACCTCGAACGCATGCTGCGCCAGGTCATCGCGCTGGACCCTGATCATGCGCATGCCTACAACGCGCTGGGCTACACGCTGGCCGATCACAACCAGCGCCTGCCCGAGGCCCTGGATCTGATCACGCAAGCGCTGGAGCTCGCGCCCAACGATCCGTTCATCCTCGACAGCATGGGCTGGGTCAAGTACCGCATGGGCGATTCCGCAGCTGCCGCCGACTACCTGCGGCGCGCCTACAGCGTGCGTCCGGAAGCAGATATCGCAGCCCACCTGGCCGAGGTTCTCTGGACCCAGGGCAAGCGCGACCAGGCCGTCGAGTTGCTGCGCGCCGCGGTGGCCAAGGATCCCAAGAACAAGACTGTTCAGGACGTGGCCAAGCGCCTGGGGATCAGCCTGTGACCGCAGTGTTTCAACGTGCGCTCGGCGCCGCCGCGCCGCTGCGCTGGTTCCTGATGGCAATGCTGGCGGCGACGCTGGCGGCCTGCACCACGCCCAAACCGATCGAAGGCGCCAGCGCCGACGCGTTTTCGCGCATCGGCCGCTTCGCCATTACCGTCAACGAGGAAAGCGGCAAGCAGAACGCCGTGCAGGGCGGCTTCTCGTGGTCGGACGATGGCCGCCAGTATGTGCTGGACCTGACCAACCCGCTGGGTTCGACCGAGGCTCGGGTGGAAGGACGGCCCGGCGCGGCCAGCCTGACCAAGGCCGACGGCACCCGCCTGGTCGCCGACAATCCCGATGCCCTGGCCGCGGAAGCGCTGGGCAGCAGCATGCCCGTGTCCGGGCTGCGTGACTGGCTGCGGGGCAAGCTGGCGGCCACGCCCGAAGCGACCGAAGTGTCGCGCGACGAACTGGGTCGCCTGGCGGCTTTTGAGCAGGGCGGCTGGCGCGCGCGGCTCTCACGTTACGACACGCTAGGTCCCCAATTGCTGGTGTTGGAACGCCAGGAGCCGGGCCGGCGCATCATGCTGCGTCTGGTCGTCAATCAGCCTTGAATGGCGGGCCGTCTTGGCCCGGAATCAGCGGTCGCCCGGTAAAATCGGGTGACCGCTTTTTTTTGTTTGTTCAGCCGTGACTCTCTACGACGTACCCGCTCCCGCCAAGCTCAATCTGTTCCTGCACGTCGTAGGCCGGCGCGCCGACGGCTATCACCTGCTGCAAACCGCCTTCCGCTTTATCGACCTGTGCGACACCTTGCATTTCGATGTGCGCGCCGACGGCGTCATCAGCCGCGCCACGGAGCTGCCTGGCGTGCCCGAAGAGCAGGACCTGACCCTGCGCGCGGCGCATGCGCTGCAGCGGGCCACGGGTACGAAGCAGGGCGTGCAGATCGGCCTGGAAAAGCGCATCCCGCAAGGCGGCGGCCTGGGCGGCGGCTCCAGCGATGCGGCATCGGTGCTGATCGCGCTGAACAAGTTGTGGAATACCGGGCTGTCGCGGCGCGAACTCATGGAGCTGGCCTTGCCTCTGGGCGCCGATGTGCCCGTGTTTGTCTTCGGTCAATCCGCATTCGCCCAGGGTGTAGGCGAAGACCTGACGGCGGTGACGCTGCCGGATCGTGCATATCTGGTGGCGCAACCGGACGCCAGCGTGCCCACGCCACAAATATTTTCCGCACCTGATTTGACAAGAGATTCTTCTTCCATCACAATAGCGGTCTTTCTTGCTTCGCCTACTTCCCGCTTCGGCAGGAATGATTTGGAGCCGGTGGTCTACCGCCTTTACCCAGAAGTACTTGGGGCATCGCGGTGGCTTGCTGAGCAGGAGGTCCTTCGTGGAACTCCAGTTCGCATGTCGGGATCTGGTGCGTGTTTATTCGCCGAATTTTCCGAACTCTCCGAAGCCGTTTTGGCAGAAGCAGAAATATCCGCTATAATGCGCGGCGCTGATAAAACATTCAGCCAAACGCATCCACGGTTTCGGTTAGTGCAGGCATGTACTGGGTTAGCTGAACATCCGTTGCGGAATTGGATTGCAAGATAGTTGGGGAGTCGCCAAGCTGGTTAAGGCACCGGATTTTGATTCCGGCATGCGAAGGTTCGAATCCTTCCTCCCCAGCCAACCGAATACATAAAAAAGCTGTTGAACACGCCTGTAAGACACTGGCCCGGGTTCAGCAGCTTTTTTATTTTCCGGGTCCGCTGGTGCATTACCTCGCATCATCTCGTTAGTGTCTTAAAACGACCATCGCATCATCCATCATGGCAAACGATAGCTTCATGATTTTCACGGGCACCGCCAATACTCGGCTGGCCGTGGACGTAGTCAACCACCTCGATATGTCCCTGGGCAAGATGACCGTCGGTCGCTTCTCGGACGGCGAAGTGATGGTCGAGATCAACGAGAATGTGCGCGGCAAGGACGTCTTCGTCCTGCAGCCCACCTGTGCCCCCACCAACGACAACCTGATGGAAATCATGGTGATGGTCGATGCCTTGCGCCGCGCTTCCGCTGGCCGCATCACCGCCGCCATTCCCTATTTCGGCTATGCCCGCCAGGACCGCCGCCCGCGCTCGGCGCGCGTGGCCATCTCGGCGAAGGTCGTGGCCAACATGCTGCAAGTGGCTGGCGTCGACCGCGTCCTGACGATGGACCTGCACGCCGACCAGATCCAGGGTTTCTTCGATATCCCCGTGGACAACATCTACGCGGGTCCGATCCTGCTGGGCGACATCTGGCGCCGCAATTTCTCGAACCTGGTCGTCGTGTCCCCGGACATCGGCGGCGTGGTGCGGGCCCGCGCGCTGGCCAAACAGCTGGAAGCCGATCTGGCCATCATCGACAAGCGCCGTCCGCGCGCCAACGTGTCGGAAGTGATGAACATCATCGGTGAAGTCGACGGCCGCACCTGCATCATCATGGACGACATGGTCGACACCGCCGGCACGCTGTGCAAGGCGGCCCAGGCCCTGAAGGACCGCGGCGCCGGCGCCGTTTACGCCTATTGCACGCACCCCGTGCTGTCGGGCGGCGCCATCGACCGCATCGAAGCGTCGGAACTGGACGAACTGGTCGTCACCGACACCATTCCGCTCTCCGAGCAAGGCCAGGCCAGCGGCAAGATCCGCCAGCTGTCGTGCGCCGCGCTGCTGGGCGAGACCATCCTGCGTATCTCGAACGCGGAATCGGTCAGCTCGCTGTTCGTCGATTAAGACGTAGCGGCCCTCGGACGGGTAGTCCGGATACAGAGTTTTGCGCCTTGCTGGTCGCGGCAAGGCGCAACAAACACGGCGCGCATTTCGCGTGCCGTGCACTAATCGGCGAAGTCTCTTCGCCATTTATTGTTTTTGGAGTTTTCCATGAAATTCAATGCCACTGCGCGTAGCGTCCAGGGTTCGAGTGCGAGCCGCCGCCTGCGCCGCGCGGGCCGCGTTCCCGCCATCGTTTATGGCGGTACGGCTGCCCCCCTGAACATCGAACTCGACCACAACGAGATCTACCACGCCCTGCGCAAGGAAGAATTCCACGCGTCGATCCTGCAAATGGCGCTGGAAGGCGCAGCCAAGGAAGAGCAAGTCCTGCTGCGTTCGGTTCAATGGCACGCCTACAAGCCGCAAGTCCTGCACGTGGACTTCCAGCGCGTGGACGCCAACCAGGCCCTGCATACCAAGGTCCCGTTCCACTTCATCAACGCTGAAGTCTCGCCGGCCGTGAAGCTGGGCGGCGCCATCATCAGCCACGTCCTGACCGAACTGGAAATCACCTGCCTGCCGGCAGCGCTGCCCCAGTTCATCGAAGTGGACCTGAAGGATCTGCTGCCTGGCGCTTCGGTCCACCTGGCCGACATCAAGCTGCCCAAGGGCGTGACGTACGTGCCCCACGGCGGTGACGCCAACCCGCTGCTGGCCGCCACGGCCGTGGTCAAGGGCGGCGCTGCCGCCGACGAAGGCGCTGCCGAAGCTCCGGCCGCCTAAGTTCCGCCGGAAAGCCCGCGGGCTTTCCACGGCTGGTACCCGAAACCCTGCGTGTGCATTTGCATGCGCAGGGTTTTTTGGTTTAAACACCCCCATCATGTCTACTCCTATACGCCTCATCGTCGGACTGGGTAATCCCGGCCCTGACTACGAAACGACCCGGCATAACGCCGGCTTCTGGCTGGCCGACCATCTGGCGGACGACTTGCGCGCTTCTTTTGCGCTGGAGAAGTCCTTTTTCGGAATGGTGGCCAAGTCCCGTCTGGGCGCCGACAACGTGCTGCTGTTGAAGCCCAATACCTACATGAATCGTTCCGGCCAGGCGGTGGGCGCGTTGGCTCGTTTCTACAAGCTTGTGCCCGAGCAGGTGCTGGTGCTGCACGACGAGTTGGACCTGATGCCCGGTCAGGTGAAACTGAAGCAGGGCGGCGGGCACGCCGGCCACAATGGCTTGAAGGACATCCAGGCGGCCTTGGGCAGCCCCAACTTCTGGCGCCTGCGCATCGGCATCGGCCATCCCCGCACGCTGGGCCTGGCCCAGCAGGTGGCGGACTTCGTGCTGCATCCGCCGCGCCGCGAGGAACAGAAAGAGATCGAAGCGGTGATCGACCGGTGTCGCGCGGTCGTGCCGGCGATGCTGGCCGGAGATTTTCCCCTGGCGACACGCCAGCTCCACAGCGGCAACGAGGCCTGATGACGGACCAGCGGCAATCGGCTTCGCTATCTGGCGGAAAACTTCGCTTTCGCAGCGAAGTTGCGGATTTCTGGCGCTTCATCCGGCACCCGCATCCGGCTTCGCGCCTGCCGGGCCGCGCGTCCGCGAGCGGGCTGGTGGCCGACTGGTGGCCGGGCCTGGGGCCTGGACGCCTGCTGGCCTGGGCCGCGCTGCTGTGGGCCGTGAACCTGTTCGCACTGGGGCCGGTGGCGGTGGCCGCCGCCGGGCTCGGCGGCGTTACGCATCGGCTCGATCCCGCCAACATCCCCTGGCTGACCGCCGTCATCTGGGCGCCGCTGGTGGAAGAGATACTGTTCCGCTATGGCCTGCGCCGTCCAAGACAGGCGCTATGGCTGATCCCGGCGATGGTGCCCGTGGTGCTGTGGGGGCCCAAGGTCTGGACCGGCCTGCTGCTGGCTGCATTCGTCATCCTGGCCTGCTGGGGCGCGCGCCAGCGCCCCGAACCGCTACGAGGCTGGGACACCACCTGGCGGCGCTATTACTTGCAGCATTTCGGCCTGGTGTTCCACCTGGTCGCGCTGACCTTTGCCGCGGTGCACCTGACCAACTTCGTCTACGGCAAGACGCCATACTGGCTGCTGCCCCTGCTGGTGCTGCCGCAATGGCTCACGGGCCTCGTGCTGGGCTGGATGCGCGTGCGTCGCGGAATCGGCGCAGCCATATTGCTGCATTCCGCTTTCAACGCTGGCCCCATTTTGATGATCTGGATCATCATGCGCTGGGTTCCCGCCGCCGCAGCCTGACCGGGGCCGCAACGGCGGCCCGGCCGGCGGGGCCTGAGCGCCCAGCCGGGGTAAACTAGAACGTTAACGATCAATACCGTACTTACACAGGATTCCCATGGCTCTGCAATGCGGCATCGTCGGCCTGCCCAACGTAGGCAAATCGACCCTCTTCAACGCTCTGACCCGCGCCGGCATCGCCGCCGAGAACTATCCGTTCTGCACCATCGAACCCAACGTCGGTGTGGTCGAAGTGCCGGATCAGCGTCTGCAGAAGCTGGCTGAAATCGTCAAGCCCGAACGCATCCTTTCCGCCACCGTCGAATTCGTCGACATCGCGGGCCTGGTCGCCGGCGCGAGCAAGGGCGAAGGCCTGGGCAACCAGTTCCTCTCGCACATCCGCGAAACCGACGCCATCGTCAACGTGGTGCGCTGCTTCGAAGATCCCAACGTGATCCACGTGGCCGGCAAGGTCGATCCCATCGCCGACATCGAAGTCATCGAAACCGAACTGGCCCTGGCCGACCTGCAGACCGCTGAAAAGGCCCTGCAACGCCACCAGAAGACCGCGCGTTCGGGCGACAAGGAATCGCAGCGCATCGTGGCCGTGCTGGAAAAGTGCGTGGCCCAGCTGAACGAAGCCAAGCCGATCCGTGCGCTGGACCTCTCCACCGAGGAAAAGGCCGACATCGCCCAGCTCTGCTTCATCACCGCCAAGCGCGCGATGTACGTGGGCAACGTGGCGGACGACGGCTTCACCAACAATCCGCTGCTCGACCGCCTGACCGAATTCGCCGCCGCGCGCAACGCGCCCGTGGTCGCCATCTGCGCCGCCATTGAATCCGAGATCGTCGACCTCGACGACGCCGACCGCCAGGCTTTCCTGTCGGACATGGGCATGGAAGAGCCCGGCCTGAACCGCCTGATCCGCGCCGCCTTCAAGCTGTTGGGCCTGCAGACCTACTTCACCGCAGGCGTGAAGGAAGTGCGCGCCTGGACCGTGCCGATCGGCGCCACCGCGCCCCAGGCCGCCGGCGTCATCCACACCGACTTCGAACGCGGCTTCATCCGCGCCCAGACCATCTCCTATGACGACTACATCACCTACAAGGGTGAGCAGGGCGCCAAGGAAGCGGGCAAGATGCGCGCGGAAGGCAAGGAATACATCGTGCAGGATGGGGACGTGATGAACTTCTTGTTCAACGTCTAAGCGAAACAGCACATCCCGCGAAGCACCCCAAAGATCAGACCTGTGTCCGATCTTTGGGGTGTTTTTTTTGGTGAGGCGTCAACAGCGATGCGCGCCGCTCCAGGAAGGGCTTTGCGAGAACGGTATGAGGGATGAGAAACAATCGGTTGCGGCGAATAGCGGGATGACTGGCAGCGGCCGAGTTGGACCGCATCAGCAGATGGTGTGATCGCACAGACGCAGGTTTTCAAGCGGCACCCAGCCCGTCTCTCCATCCCCAAGCCTGACCGCCCACACCCACCCATTCAGTTCGCGCTCTCCGCGCAGCATTTCGCCTTGCGCGACATCCAGCTCCTTGTTGGTGAAAGCCTCCAGCATCGTGGCGCTGCCGTCGGCGTGGCGGTCCAGGAATTGCGCCGGCACGAAGCCGGCTTGTTGGCCTGCTGGCGTGCACAGATACCAGTCGGGCCAGCCCTCGGGGCCATCGTACCGTTCGCCGACGGTGACGCGATCTCCCTTGCGCACCAGCATGGGTTCGGGGAACTCGCTGGCGTGGGCCTGGATGACGAGGTAGCGGCGGTCGGAATTCATGGGCATTGCTGGGTCCGTATTGCGGTCACGGACGGAACTATGCCATGCGCTCCAGCAGCCGCGGCACCGCCGATGCCAGCAACGCGACTCCGGAAGCCGTCAGCAGGCCCAGCACGATCTGCCGGAAGCGCGCCTCGCTGATGCCTATGTAAAGCTTCGCGCCCAGCAACACCGGCACCAGCATGGCGGCGGCGACGATGGCGAACATGGGCAGCATGGCGCGCGTGACGATGCCGCTGGCCAGATACGTGCCCATGGTCACCAGCAGCATGGACAGGTTGAAGTTCTGGATGATGGCGCGTTGCGCGTCCTTGTCGAATCCGCGCAGGGTGCACCACAAGGTGGGCAGCGTGCCTGTGAAGCCGCCTATGCCGCCCAGCACGCCGCCGGCCATGCCGACGGCCGCATCGGCGGCGCGCCCGCCTGCGGCTATCTTCGGCAGGTTCTTGGCCAACAACATGGCGGGACACCAGATCACAAGCAGGATGCCGAGTATGGTCTTGAACCAGTCCATGTCCAGGCGCGGCAGCAGCGCCACGCCCAGCGGAATGCCGAACAGGCCGCCGATCACGAAGGGCAGCAATCGCCGCAGATCGAAGCCGCGGCGCACGGTGATGGCGGCGAGGATCTGCCCGACCAGGGCGCCGAAGACCGCGAGCGTCGCGGCCAGGCGCGGGTCCAGCACCCAGGCCCAGAACGACATCGCCACCAGGCCGAAGGCAAAGCCTGACAGGCCCTGCACGAAGCCCGCGATGACCGCACCCAGCGTCACCACCAAATACACCGAATCCATTGCCGCCTCTTTGTTCTTATGTGGGGGAGTCGGTTTGTATTCTGGATGATCCTTATGGCTCGCGAATCGTGTTTTGCTATGGGTCGATACCGTGCTTCTTATGGCGGCGGAGCCTGTGCTAGCTTGGCGCCTTGTCCGCCGCCCGCAGGAAATTCGCTTCCAGCACGCTCAGCACGCGATTCAAAGTGTCGATATCCGCGGCCGACAACCCCTTGAGCGACTCCTCGAAGAACGCCGCCCGCTTGGGCAGGGCTTCATCCACCACGGCCTGGCCGACGGGCGTGAGACTGGCGTTGGTCAGGCGGTTGTCCTGCGGATCCACTGCGCGCGCGATCCAGCCCATTTTTTCCATGGCCTGCAACTGCCGTGTGAGCGACGCGGGATCGAGCCGGCAGCGTTCAGCCAGATGCTTCTGCGAACATTGGCCGCACTCATGCAGCGCCAGCAAAATGCGCCAACGGGGCAGGGCGTGGCCGACGGTGCTGCTGAACGCGCTCTGCATGCCGCGGTAGGCCTGTCCCATGTGCTGGATGACCTGCAAGCCTTGTTGTTGTTTGGGCAAAAGCTATTCTCCGACGCCGGCCGGCTCTGGTTTGGAAGGGCGGATCAACTGGACCGGCGGCACGCGCCGCACGCACCAGAGCGCGAACACCGCAACCGCCAGGGCTATGAGTTGCCCTTCGTGGATGGCGCCGACGAGCGCGACGCGCGCGATCTCGATCAGCGAGGTTCCGTCCTGGCCTTGATGCGCCAATTGTGCCAGGAACTGCGTCTGGGCCTCGGGATTGACGAGCATCTGGGGATCATTCAGCTCTGGCAGCCAGCGGGCGGAAGCGCCGCGCAGCGTGGATTCGACGCCGCTGAAATAGCTGTGGTTGATCATGGTGCCGACGATCGCCGTGCCCAACATGCCGCCGATCATGCGCAGGGATTGCAGCAGCGCCGTGGCGATGCCCAGGTGGCTGCGGCCGGCGGTCTGCTGCGCGAAGACCGTCAGGTTGGGCATGATGAAACCCATGCCCAGCCCGGCCATCAGCATGTATGCAGCGATGAGCGCATGTGACGTATAGCTATGGGTGGTAACAATGCCCAGGCACGAGAGCGCCATCAGGATGAAGCCCGCATACAGCATGCGGTTGGGATTGCGGATGCGGGTGATGATGCGGCCGTTGACGATGCTGCCCACCGTGATGAAAACCACCATTGGCGTGATCAGCAGGCCGGCGTCCTGGGGCGACAGCCCGAAGCCGCCTTGCAGCAGCAGCGGCGCGTAGAACAGCAGCGAGTACATGGTCACGCCCACCAGCAGGGCCAGCGTGAAGAGCATGGCGAGGCCGCGGTTGCGGAACATGTCCAGCGGCAGCAGCGGGTGGGGGCAGCGCCGTTCCCACCAGAACAGCAGGGCGAAGGCTACTGCGCTGCCCGCGCCCAGCAGCAGGATGGATGCGCTAAGCCCTTCCTTGGGCAACAGTTCGACCAGCAGTTGCAGGCTGCCCAGCGCCACGGCGATGAGCAGCGCACCCTGCCAGTCCAGCCGCACGCGGCCGGTCGTGTGGTTGCGCAGATGCGGCAGATAGCGGGCGACGAACCAGAGTCCGAGGAGGCCAATGGGCAGGTTGACGTAGAACACCGAGCGCCAGCCATAGTGCTCGGTCAGCGCGCCGCCCAGGGTCGGGCCGATGGCGTTGGCGATGCCGAAGGCGGAACTGAGCATGACTTGCCACCGCAACCGCACGTGGGGATCGGGAAACAGGTCGGGGATGGACGCGAACGCCGTGCCTACCAGCATGCCGCCGCCTATGCCTTGCAGCGCCCGCGCCAGGACCAGCGTGAACATGCTGTCGGCCGCGCCGCATAGCGCCGAGGCCAGGGTGAACAATACGATGGCTGCCACTACGAACGGCTTGCGCCCGTAGTAGTCGCCCAGGCGGCCGAAGATAGGCACGGTGATGACGGAGGTAAGCAGGTAAGACGTCGCTACCCATGCATACAGTTCGAAGCCTTTGAGTTCGGCCACAATGGTCGGCAGCGCGGTGCCGACCACGGTCTGATCGATGGCGACCATCATCATGACGAAGCACATGCCCAGCATGGCAAGCAGGGTTTGGCGGAAAGGAAGCACTTGGCCGGGCGAGTGCGGGGTGCCTGTAGCGGGGGCGGACATTGTTGGATCTATCAATGATTGATGTATCAATCATTCTAGCCCTACAATCCGCGAGACAGAAAGTTGTCAGGTCCGAGGCCGGATTTCGAGACGCCGCATCGATACCGATAGTGTTGATTTTGCGCGGCCGCGCCCGGCCATCCGCGCGAAGTCGGCCCGATTTGTTACGATAGCGCTATCTGTACGCTGGCTCGGCTGGCGTCTTCATCAGGCTTTCCTTGGCAGATTCCATTTTCGGCGCCGCAGCCCCAGGCTCGGCAAGAGAGCGGGCACGCCCTGAAAGGCCGTGGCTACATGGGCCTGGCGGTTTTTCCGCAGCTAAAGCACCTTCCGCGCGCCCGGCGCAGCGGACGGCATTCAAGGATTTCCAGTCGAGGTACCGACGGGGCAGCAATGAAAACGTGGTTCAAGCGCATTTTGATAGGCCTGGTAGTGTTGGTTGTCGTGGCCGTCGTTGGCCTGGCCATCTTCTTGCTGACATTCGACCCCAACGCGTACAAGTACAAGCTGGAAGAGCTTGTCCAGCAACGCTACCAACGCACGCTGACGATAGACGGCGAGATCGAGCTGTCGCTCTTCCCGCGCATCGGGCTGTCGGTGCAGGGCGTGTCGCTGTCCGAGCCGGACAGCTCCGAAACCTTCGCCTCCATCGATAGCACCCGTCTGGCGGTCGCGGTGTGGCCGCTGCTGTCCAACAGCTTCGTGGTGGACCACGTCGCGATCACCGGTTTCAAGGCCCGTGTGGTGCGGGACAAGCAGGGCCATTTCAATTTCAGCAATCTCGTGGGCGGCACCGCGCCGATCACGGCGGCGCCGGCCAATCCGGCTGAAGCCTTGGCGGGCGCGGCGCAGAGCGCGGTGCAGGCCATCGCCAACGGCAACCTGCCGCAGCCGCGCAACAACATGCAGATCGACATCGCCGGGCTGGACCTGAAGGACGGCCAGGTGCAGCTGCAGGACGAGATCACGGGCATGGCGGTGGCGGTCACCAAGATCAACGCCAACACCGGCCGCGTCACCTTCAATCAACCGTTCGATGTGCGCATGACCGCACGCGTCGAGGGTGGCGATCCGCGCGTGGACGCCAATTTGACCGGCCAGGCCCTGCTTACGCTGGATCCGTCGGCCAAGCGCTACGCTGCGCAGAAGCTGGACCTGCGCATGGACGGCAAGCTGCCGGGGGCCGAAGCCAAGAGCCTGGCCATGCGCGGCAATCTGGCCTTCAACGGCCAGAAGTCGGCGTTGGACATCGCCGGCCTGGAAGTCGTGTTCCAGGGCGACGTCACCGATCCCGCTGCGCGCGCGACCAATGTGGATGCCAGCGTGGCCATCCCCAAGCTGGCGATCGACCCGCATAAGAGCCAGCTGCAGATCGAGAAACTGGCGATACGCGCCAAGGGCGGCGTGGCCGATGGTCCCTTCGAATTCGCCGTGGACGCGCCCGCGCTCAATATCTCTCCGGCGTCGGCCACGGGTGAGGCGCTGACGGGCCGCGTGCGCATCAGCGGCCTGGACGCGAGTTTCGGCTTGAACGGCATCAGCGGCAACGCCGGTGAGCTGGAGATCAAGGAAGCCAAGCTGGACAGCACGTCCAAGAATGGCGAACGGATCGTCAAGCTGAACTTCGCCTCGCCGCTGTCCTTGAACCTGTTGCAGCGCAGCGGCGGCCTGTCTGGCTTGCGGGGCGACGTCAACATCACCGATCCCGGACTGCCCAAGGGCAGCCTGCAGATCCCCGTGATCGGCAGCGTGACCGCGGATCTGCTGAAGGATCAGGCCACGAGCAAGATCAACGCCGTGCTGGAAGGCGGCAAGTTCGATTTGAGCGCGGACATTACCAAGCTGAGCGATGCGCCCAAGGTGAATTTCGCGCTGGTGGTGGATACGCTGGACCTGGACAAGCTGGTGCCGCCGGTTGCGGCAACGCCCGCGCAGCCGGCGCCCAAGCAGCCGGCCGAAGCCAAGAAGGAAGACGGCAAGCCCGCGCAGCCTGCAGCCCCTGCGGCGCCTGCCAAACCTGCCGACGACACGATCGACCTGTCTGCGCTGATCGGTCCCAGCGTCAATGGCACGATCAAGGTTGGCAAGCTGGTCGTGCGCGGCCTGAAGGCCGACGACGTCGGCGCCGCGGTCAAGCTGGACAAGGGCAAGCTGGATATCTCCAGCCTGACTGCCGGCCTGTACGGCGGCAAGCTGGCGGGCACTTTGTCGGTGGACGCCGCGCAGGGTAACCAGCTGGCCACCAAGATGTCGCTGGCCGGTATCGCCATCGAACCGTTCCTGATGGACCTGGCGCGCCAGAACGTGCTGAGCGGTACGGGCAGCCTTGCGCTGGACCTGAAGACAGCCGGCGCCAATGCCTACGCCATGAAGAGCGGCCTGGGCGGCACCATGCAATTGCGCCTGCGCGATGGCGCGGTCAAGGGCATCAACCTGACGCAGACGCTGCGCGAACTGAAGGCCGCCTTCAAACCGGAATCGCAGAATGAAACCGTCGCGTCCGACACCAGCAAGCAGACGGAATTCTCCGAGATGGACGCCGACCTGGCCTTCACCAAGGGCGTGGCCGCGGTCAAGCGCCTGAACGTGGTGTCGCCCCTGTTGCGCGTGACGCAGGGCGATCCGGCCACCATTGACTTCGTCAAGAGCGAATTGGACCTGGTGGCGCGAGCCCGCGTCGTCAATCCGGCAGCCGATCCGGAAGGCAAGGAACTGCTAGACCTGAAGGACGTGACCATCCCCGTGCACGTCAAGGGACCGTTCGACAAGCCGACCTATACCGTGCTCTGGAAGGACGCCATCGGCGGCATTCTCCAGCGCAGCCTGGAAAACAAGCTTCGCGAAGCGGTGACGGGCAAGGGCAAGGGCGGCGCTGCCGTCGACAAGGCTTTGAAGGGACTGCTGGGCAAATGAACGCCGAGAACTTCCAACCCGTGGCCGAGTGCGGCGTCACCACGCAGGCCGAGGCCGCGGGCTATCACCGGCAATGGCTGGTCGCCAACGATTCCGGGCAGTGGCTGAACCGCAGCCTGTGTCCGCGGCTGGCCGACGTTTCGGTCGAGCTGCGGCTGGGCTACCTGGTGCTGAAGGCGCCTGGCATGCTGCGCATGGACATTCCGCTGGACGTCATCGAAGACGACGACAGCGTGCGCTACAGCATGAAGGTGGGCGAGCAGGTGGTGGACGTGATCGACGAAGGGGAACTGGCCGCGGCCTGGATTTCCAACTTCGTCCAGGTGCCTTGCCGCATCATGAAGGTGCATCCCGATACGCCCGTGGCCGCCTGGCCGGCCTGAGCGGGCCGGGCGCAAGGGCCGTTCAAGCCTGAGCGCCAGAGCGCTTGAATTCGAAAGCCGCGTGGGCCAGCAGGCCTGCCAGAAGGCCCCAGAAGGCCGATCCGATACCCCAGAAACTGAAGCCAGATGCCGTGGCCAGCAGCGTGATGAGCGCGGCTTCGCGGCGTTGCGGGTTGGCCATGGCCGCGGCCATGCCGCCCATGATGGTGCCCAGCAGCGCCAGCCCGGCCAGCGCGGCCAGCAGGGCGGCGGGCAAGGCCTGGAAGAACACGGCCACGGCGCCGGCCACGACGCTCAGCACGACGTAGCCCAGGCCGTAGGTGGCCGCGGCGATGTAGCGCCTGGACGGGTCCGGATGCGCTTCGGGACCGGTGCAGATGGCTGCGCTGATGGCGCCCATCGTGACGCTGTGCGCGCCGAAGGGCGCGGCCAGCAGGCCCAGCAGGCCGGTGGCTGCCACCAGGCGCGAGGCGGGCGGCTGGTAGCCCGCCGCTTGCAGGATGGCCAGGCCGGGAAGGTTCTGCGAGGCCATCGCGACCACGAAAAGCGGAATGCCCAGGCTGACCGCGGCCTGCGCGCTGAAGGCGGGCGTGGTCCAGACGAATTCGGTGAGGCGCCAGTCCAGCAGGTCCAGCTGGATCAGGTTCAGGCCGAAGGCGATGGCGATGGCCACCAGCATGACGACCAGCACCGCGTAGCGCGGCGCCCAGCGCCGGCACAGCAGATAGGCGACGCACATCGCCAGCACCAGCGCGGGCTGCTGCTTGATGTTGCTGAAGACGCCCATGCCGAAGTTGAGCAGCACGCCCGCCAGCATGGCCGCGGCGATTTCGCCGGGGATGCGGCGCAGGATGGGATCGATCCAGCCGAACAGGCCGCAGGCCAACGTCAGCGCGGCGGCCAGGATGAAGGCGCCGATTGCCTCATTGAAGGGAACGCCGGCCAGCGCGGTGACCAGCAGCGCCGCGCCAGGCGTGGACCAGGCCATGACGATGGGCAGGCCCGTGCGCAGGCTGTACAAGGCGCCGCCCAGGCCGAACGCCAGGCTGAGCGAGCCGATCCAGGAGCCGATGTGCGCCGAATCCAGGCCCGCGGTATGGCCTGCCTGCACCATCAGCACGGCGGTGCCGCCGAAGCTGACCAGCACGGCGACGAGGCCGGCGGCGATGGCCGATGCGGACAGGTCGCGGCGGGCGTGGTGGCGGGAAGGAGGGAGGTTGATGCTGGACTGCGCGGCGTCGCTCATGCGGCACCGGTCAGGCGACGGTATTTGGCCATGAGCTGTTCCTGGCCTTCATTCCATTGCGGGTGCAGCTCGATGCACTCCACGGGGCACACGACCTTGCATTGCGGCTCGTCGTGATGGCCCACGCATTCGGTGCACCGGTCAGGGTCGATGACGTAATAGTCCTCGCCCATGGAGATTGCTTCGTTCGGGCACTGGGGCTCGCAAACGTCGCAATTGATGCATTCTTCGGTGATGGTCAGGGCCATGGCGGGCTGCGGTATGGGGCGGGTAGGGCTAAGCGCATTGTACCGCCGCCGCGCGCCCGGGCCGCGCAGCGCAAGAAGGGCGCTTTGCGCGCCCTTCGAGGGTGGAGCAATACCTGCGGCGGGGCTCAGCCCGGCCAGGACTGTTCGCGGCGTTCCTTGGCTTTTTCCTGGAGCCAGCGCTCGACGGACGGGAACACGAACTTGCTCACGTCGCCGCCCAACTGCGCGATCTCGCGCACGATGGTGCCGGAGATGAATTGGTACTGGTCCGAGGGCGTCATGAACAGCGTTTCGACATCGGGCAGCAGATGGCGGTTCATGCCGGCCATCTGGAATTCGTACTCGAAGTCGGACACGGCTCGCAGGCCGCGCACGATCACGCGCCCGCCCTGGTCGCGCACAAAGTCCTTGAGCAGGCCGCCGAAGCTTTGCACTTCCACGTTGGGATAGTGTCCCAGCACTTCGCGCGCGATTTCCACGCGCTCGTCGATGCTGAAGAAGGGCTTCTTGTTGCGGCTAATGGCGATCCCGACCACGACTTTGTCGAAAAGCGTGGCGGCACGGCGGACCAGATCCTCGTGGCCTCTGGTCAGCGGGTCGAAAGTGCCGGGATATACAGCGGTGATCATACGAGCTCCGTACCGTTATTTGTGGTTTACACCATCCTCCGAAGCTCGGATTATTGACCTATTTGCGCAATGCAGCAAATTCCAGCAGGTGGTAGTGGACCGCGCCTGCCTTGTCCTGCCGCAAGATCGTGAATCCTTCGGGGGCTTCGATGGGGCTTTCCGCCTCTACGTAGACTAGCCCATGCTCGGTCAGAATGCCTGGCAGAATCGGCCACAGGCGCGGCAGCCAGCCTTGGCCGAAAGGCGGATCCAGCAGGATCAGGTCAAATCGGGACGCATCCATGCGCTCGGCGACCTGCATGGCGTCGCCCACGTGGATGCGTATCATGTCGGCTTTGAGCTTGTCGCGCAGTGTCCGCAGCGCGGACGCGGCGGTCTTGTCCCGCTCGACCATCTGTACATGCGCCACGCCGCGCGAGGCCGCCTCGAAGCCCAAGGCGCCGCTGCCGGCGAATAGATCCAGCACCTGCTTGTCGGCGAACTCGCCGCCCCACAGGTGATTGAGCCAGTTGAACAGCGTCTCGCGCACCCGGTCGGGCGTGGGGCGCAGCGTCTCCACGTCGGGCACGGCAATGGGGGTGCGTCTGTATTGGCCCCCGACGATACGAATATACTTGTTACCCATGTTTAGCCGCTTCTTCAAGAAAAAATCCCCTCCGCCCGCCGCGCCGGTTCAACCCGCGCCGCCGCCGGAGGCTGCAGACGCCGTAGCCGCGCCTGCCGAGCCCGCCGCCGTCCCGGTCACTCCCGCGCCGGCGGCACCGCCCGTTGTGGCGCCTGTTGCTGCGCCGCATGAGGCGCCGGCCGTGACGCCCGCGCCGGTTGCGCCGACACCCGCTACGGTATCGGCGCCAGCGCCTGTTCCGGCGCCAGCGCCGGCCCCGGCATTGGCCCCCGCTCCTGTCGCGGCGCCCGCGCCGGTGGTGGCAACGCAAGCTCCGATCGCCGCTCCCGCGCCGGTTGCGGCTCCGGTGGCTCCGGCTGCGGCGCCGGCCCCAGCCCCCGAGCCCGCCGCCGAAGCCCCCAAGAAGGCTTCCTGGCTGTCCCGCTTGAAGCAAGGCCTGTCGCGTACGGGCCAGAGCATCGGCGGGATCTTCATCGGCGTGAAGGTCGACGAGAACCTGTTCGAGGAACTCGAATCGGCGCTCATTATGGCCGATGCGGGCCTGGAGGCCACGGAAAAGCTCCTGACGGCGCTGCGCGCGCGGGTCAAGAAGGAACGCATCGAGGACCCCGCCAAGGTCAAGGCGGCCTTGCGCCAACTGCTGGCCGACCACCTGCGCCCGCTGGAGCGCGCCTTCGACCTGAAGCGCACGCAACCCCTGGTCGTCATGATCGCTGGCGTCAACGGCGCCGGCAAGACCACTTCCATCGGCAAGCTGGCCCACACCTTCCAGCGCCAGGGCGCCAGCGTGCTGCTGGCCGCGGGCGACACGTTCCGCGCCGCTGCGCGCGAGCAGCTCATCGAATGGGGCAGCCGCAACAACGTGACGGTGATCTCGCAGGACGGCGGCGATCCGGCGGCTGTGGCGTTCGATGCGGTCAACGCCGGCCGCGCGCGCGGCATGGGCGTGGTGATGGTGGATACCGCGGGCCGCCTGCCCACGCAGTTGCACCTGATGGAAGAGCTGAAGAAGATCCGCCGCGTCATCGGCAAGGCGGATGCCGCCGCGCCGCACGAAGTGCTGCTGGTGGTGGACGGCAATACCGGCCAGAACGCCCTGGCGCAGATCCGCGCCTTCGATGCCGCCATCAATCTGACGGGCCTGGTCGTGACCAAGCTGGACGGCACCGCCAAGGGCGGCACGCTGGCAGCCGTGGCCGCGGGCAGCCAGGGCGTGCGCCCGATCCCGGTGTACTGGATCGGCGTGGGCGAAAGCCTGGAAGACCTGCAGCCCTTCGTGGCCGACGAGTTCGCCGGGGCTTTGCTGGCGGATTGAGGTCCGTGGGTCCGGCGCGCATGCGCCGGAGAAAACAAAGGGACGGCGCATGCCGTCCCTTTTGCGTTCAAGCCCGCGTCACTTCCAGAATGGCTTGCTGGCGGCCAGATCGTCGAACGCTTGCTGCGCGTCGTCCGCCAGTTCTTCCAGGCGCGCGCTGATCCAGCCCAGGGCGAACCAGGCTTGCGGATGGGTGGCGGTACACGACTCGTAGTAGTCCTTGGCCACTGCCAGGTCGTTGATTTCGCCCAGCACGTCCTGCACGCGCGACAGCAGCTTGCGATAGCCGCGCAGTTTGCCCGCGGGCAGCAGCGATTCGGCGAATGCCAGGCTGTACCGCAGCCGTTTGCCGCGCTTGCGCAGTTCGTGGCGCGTGGGAATGTCGAGCGTCGCGAATTGCGTGCCCTGGTCAGCCACCTTGCTATGCCAGCGGTGCAGGCGCCGCGCAAGCTGCTTGTGCAGGCGCTGCGGATCGGGTTCGGGCGCCAGCATCGGAATGATGGTGGGTTTGACGCTGGGCGCCGCCACGCCGCCTTCCAGCCGGATGGCGGGCTCGGGCGCGGCGTCGCTGGGGGTGCCGTTGGCTATCGTCTGGCCTTCCGCGGACGGCAGGGCCGGCGGCACGTCCAGGCTCCATTCCAGCAGCTCCAGCATCCAGGCCTGGAAGGCCTTGCCGCCGGCGATGCTGCGCGCGTCCTGTTCCGGGGGCGCGGCTTCCATAGGGATGACCGGCATGCCTGCGCGCATCAGCGCGGGCGCCACGGTTTCGTTCAGCACGTCCTGGTCGCGGTTGGCGCCGAAGGCGGCGAAGTGCGTGCGCACGCCTTGCAGCAGAGTGTCTGGAATCGGCGCGATCCAGCCGTCGAACAGCTTCCAGGCCGAACGCAGCCGGCGCACGCCCACGCGCAGCTGATGCACGTGTTCGGAGTTGCCGGCGCGGTAGACGCCCTCGGTGTCGACCTCGGCCAGCACCGAGGCGTTGCGCGCGATCTGGTCCAGGCATTCCGCCGCGATGCGCGCCATGGCCTGGGGCGCCGTCATGTCTTCGCGCAGCTTGACCGATGCGGCGCCGCGCGGCGCCCAGAACTGGGCGATGGCTTGGGCGCGGCGGGCTTCGAGGTCATCGCCCGGAATGGCGTCTGCATCTGCCAGGCGCTGAGCCAACTGGGCCAGCGCATCGCCGCGTTCGGACTTGCTGCGCGGGTCCAGCACCAGGCTGTGGCGCTGCTGCCAGCCGCGAGCCGCCGCGAAGATAGCGGCGGGGCGGCCCGACACCAGTTCGAATTCCAGTTCGGAGATGGGCAGCTCCAGCGCGCCGGCGCGCAGGATGCCGGTGTCATAGGCCAGTTCCACCGTGCCGTAGCGCGTGCGGACCTTGCGCAGGAGCCGCTGCACATCGGTTTCATAACGCAGGCCCAGTTCGCCCTTGATGGCTGCCAGCGCGGCTTCGACCTCGGTGCCGGCATACACCGACAGGTCCAGCACCGGGCCCGGCCGCGGGTGATTGAGTTCGATGCGCGTGATGGCATTGATGCCAGGCATCTTCAGCGTCTGCACCCAGTCGCGGCCTTCCTGGCGCAGCCGGATGGCGATGCGCGCCCGCGCAAGTTCGCGTTCCGGCGTATCGAAATACATGGCGTGCAGGCGGATGCGGGTCGCCTCGCGCTGCTTGACCTCTCGGAGCACCGCCTGGCGCGAGGCCGCAGGCACGTGCAGTTTCAATTCCTGTTCCGACATGGCGGCGGGCGTCCAACGGCAAAAGCCGAGATCTTAATCAAACGGGGCGGGCGATTTGATGACCGGTCATATTTATTTCACATGGAGCATAAACGTGTTTGCGGCGCATCAACAACCCGGTGAGCAGCCTTGCCCGCAAGCCAGGGGGAGACGCTGGCAGCCGCATGCCGAAGCGTTGGCCGGCTTCGTTCAATTACCAAGTTTCAGTGATATGCAATGTTACGAATCGCTTTTCTAATTGTAATTGGCGGGTAACGCGCTTCGCGGCCCCGGCTTCTACCCGCGTCTGCCCGGCAACTGTTCGTGCGGGCCCCGATTACATAAGAGCCCAATGAATCATACGTATCGCATCGTCTTCAACCGCAGCGCAGGCTTGTGGAAAGTGGTAAGTGAAAATGCTCGCGGGCAGGGCAAGGGCGGTTGCCGCAGGGGGCGATCCGCGCGCGGAAGCCTGCCGTTGATGGCGATGTTGCTGGTTGCCCCGGGCACGGCCAGCGAAACACAAGCGGGGCCGCTGGTCTCCTTCACGGGCGATACCACGGTCGGATCCATGTCAAGCCCGAAGATTACGGTCTTCGTCCCGCTCTCCGTGGGTATATTCGGCGTGGGAACAGTGACTATCGCCGATGGCGGCGAGCTGTTGATGTCGCTCGGCAACACAGTGTCTCTGGCCGACTCGGCCTCGGCGGACGGCACGATCAACATCGGCGCGGCTCCCGGCGCCGCGCCCGCGGGCGCTGGTTTCCTGGTAACGCAGCGACTCGCGTTCGGCGCGGGTACCGGCACGCTGAATTTCAACACCAACAACCTCTACGACTTCGGCGCGGCGCTGGTCAGCAGCGCGGCGGGCACGCACCAGCTCAATCACTATGCCGGCTCCACGCGGCTGTCCGGTAATAGTTCAGGCTTCGTCGGCAACACCACCGTCACGGGCGGGAACCTGCAGATCCTCAACGTTCTGGGTACCGCGGAAGGACGTATCGATGCCGGGCAAGCTCCCGGCGCCACGGCCCGGGTCAGCGTGTTCAGCCCCGGCTCGACCTGGGCGCTGACGGACAACCTTTTTGTCGGCGGCGCCGGACCCGGAGAGCTGAGCATCTTCAGTAGCGGCACGGTCTCGAACCAGTTTGCGACGGTGGATGCCCGGCAGAATGACGCGGCGAAAGTGACGGTTTCCGATGTCGGGTCGCTCTGGAGCAATCGCGCGGTGCTGCTGGTTGGTTCGGAAGGCGGGAGGGGCAGCGTGTCGATCCTGGCGGGGGGATATGCGACCAGCGTCGATGGCGTTGTCGGGCGCATGCAGAACGGCAATGGCGCCTTCCTGGTGTCGGGGCGCGGTTCAACCTGGATCAATAACGGCGAGCTCAGGGTGGGCGATGTGTCCGGTCAGGGCACACTGACCATCGAATCGGGGGGCTTCGTCTCGAACAAAGACAGCTATGTGGGCAGCATGAGCGGTAGCGGCAACGTTGTTGTCCGCGGCGCCGGCTCCATCTGGGACAACAGCGGCGCGATGACCCTGGGATTTGGCGTGGGAACGGGGGCGGGCAGCCTGACGATCGCGCAAGGCGGCACAGTGAACGTTGGCGCGAGCGGCGGAGGGGCCGTGTCCCTGGCGCAGGACCGGTTTCTTTTCTTTCCCACCACCGGCACGATCAATATCGGCGCGGCGGCGGGGCAGCCGGCCGTAGGCGCCGGCACGCTCAACGCCAGCGCAATCCAGTTCGGCGCCGGCATTGCCACCGTGAACTTCAACCATACCGAGTCCGCCTACACGTTTTCGACGCCGCTGTTGAGCACAGGCGCCGGTTCACATAGTCTGAACCAGATCGCCGGCACCACGTTGCTGACGGGCGCCAATAGCTCATTCCGGGGCAGGACCACGGTGTCGGGCGGCAAGCTGGTGGTGCTGGGCCAGTTGGGAGGTTCGGCCGCCGTCACGGGCGGGGTCTTGCAGTACGGAGACGGCGCCACGGGCGCGGCCAACACCCTGAGCGGCAACCTGAATGTCTCAGGCACCGGCAGCACGCTGGCGGTGCATCGGGGCGCCACGCTGGCGGTCACGGGCGACATGGAAATGGCCGATGGCACCGTGCTGGACTTGATGGCCGGCACGGGCAGCCCGCTGTTGCAGGCAAACAAGGTCACGCTGGGCGATGGCGTGGTGTTCAGGCTGAGCGGCATCGCCGACAAGAGCGGGCTCAATACCGTGTTGATCGAGGCGCCCACAGGCGGCATCGACGGCGATTTCGGCGCCGTCAACGTGGGCGGCTTTACCGGAGAGGTCGACTATCTCACCGTCAACACACGCAAGTCCGCGGACAACAAGCAGTACCTCGCCACCTACGGCCTGAGCTGGACCGCCAACAACAACCTGGCCCATGGCACTTTCACGCTGGCCGATGCGTCGAACCGGTTCACGCTGGGGGTGCCGCTTTCCGACCAGGCAGCCAATGCCGCCGCCGGTTGGGACGGCAAGAGCTTGACCAAGGCCGGCGCCGGAACGCTGGTGCTGCAAGGCGCCAACACGTACAGCGGCGGCACGGCCATCCTGGGCGGCACGTTGCAGGTCGATAGCGATGCCAACCTGGGCGCAGCTGTCGGAGGCCTGCATTTTGGCGACGGCACGTTGGCGACCACCGCAAGCTTCGACACCGCGCGCGCCGTCACGCTGGCGCAGAGCGGACGTTTCGACGTGGCGGCAGACACCACGCTGGGCCTGACCGGCGCGGTGTCGGGTGCGGGAGCCCTGGTCAAGAGCGGCGCGGGCACGATGGTGTTGAGCGGCAGCAATAGCCACGGCGGGGGGACGATGATCGCCAGCGGCACGCTGCAGATCGACCGCGATGCCAACCTGGGAGCGACGGCCGGCGGCCTGGCCTTCGGCGACGGCACGCTTGCGGTGACGACCACCTTCGACATCGCGCGCGGGGTCGCCCTGGCGCAGTCGGGGCGATTCGAGGTGACCACGGGCGCCACGCTGGGCCTGGCCGGCTCGGTGTCGGGCGCAGGCGCGCTGGCCAAGAGCGGCGGCGGCACGCTGGTCTTGAGCGGCAACAACAGCTATGGCGGCGGCACGCAGATTTCGGGCGGCCGCTTGCAGGTGTCGAGCGATGCGAATCTCGGCGCCGCGTCCGGCGGCCTGAGTTTGAACGGCGGCACCTTGGCGACCATGGGCAGCTTCGATACCGCGCGGGCGGTCGCGCTGACGCAGGCAAACAGTTTTGACGTGGCCGCCGGCACGACGCTGGGGCTGGTCGGCGCCGTCACGGGCAGCGGCGATCTGTTCATGTCCGGCGCCGGCACGCTGCGTCTGGACAACGGGGCCAACGCCTACGGCAATACCTGGGTGCGCGCTGGCACGCTGGTCGGCCATGCCGGTTCGATCTCGGGCAACGTCGACATCAACAGCATCGGCAGGCTGGTGTTCGAGCAGACCGCCGATGCGCGCTTTGCCGGCGCCATCTCGGGCGACGGCGCGCTCGTAAAGAAGGACGCGGGCACGCTGAGCCTGGCTGGCAACAGTTCCTCCTACTTCGGCAAGACCACGGTGTCCGGCGGAAGGCTCGTGGTGCAAGGTTCGCTGGGCGGCTCGGCCGAAGTCACGGGCGGCGTCCTGCAATATGGCGACGGCGCAGCCGGCGCAGCCAATAGTCTGACAGGGGACTTGAACGTCGGCGCAGCGGGCAGCGCCTTGTCGGTGCAGGGGCCGGCGTCGCTGGCGGTGGCGGGCAATGTCAATCTGGCGGATGGCACAGCCCTGGATATCGCAGCCGGCGCGGGCGGCCCATCCTTGCAGGCGGGTGGGCTGGCGCTGGGCGAGGGCGTCGCCTTCACCCTCAGCGGCATAGGCAACGCCAGCCAGCTCGACAAGGTGCTGATCGACACCCGCGGCGGCATTCGCGGCGACTTCGGATCGGTGCGCGTGGGCGGCTTCAGCGGCGCGGTGGACTACCTCACGGTCAACACGCGCAAGTCGGCCGACGGCCTGCAATATCTCGCCAGCTACGACCTGAGCTGGACCGCCAACAACAATCTGGCGCACGGCACGTTCACGTTGAGCGATGCCGCCAACCGGTTCGTAGTCGGCGCGGATCTGGCAGACCAGGCGGCCAACGCCGCGACGGGCTGGAGCGGACGATCGCTGCTCAAGGCCGGCGCCGGCACGTTGGTCCTGAGCGGCAACAACACCTATAGCGGCGGCACCACGATAGCCGGGGGCACGTTGCAGGTTGCAAGCGATGCGAACCTGGGCGCGGCTTCTGGCGGCGTGGCATTCAATGGCGGCACGCTGGCGGCATCGGCGTCCTTCGATACCGCGCGTGCCATGACGCTGACCCAGGCCGGGCGCTTCGAGGTGGCTGGCGGCGCAACGCTGGGGCTGGTCGGCACAGTCTTGGGCAACGCCGACCTGATCAAGACCGGAGCCGGCACGCTGCGACTGGACAACGCGGGCAACGCCTACGGCAATACCGTCATCCAGGAAGGCATGCTGATCGGCGATGTCGGGTCGATCCGGGGCAATGTCGACAACAATGGCTCCTTGGTGTTCGAACAAGGCGCGAACGCAACGTTCGGCGGCGCCATCTCCGGTGGCGGCGCGCTGGTCAAGAGCGGCGCGGGGACGCTGGCGCTGAGCGGCGACAGCTCGGGCTTTACCGGCAGCACCACGATTCAGGGCGGCCGGCTGGCCTTGAACGGCAAACTTGGCGGCGCGCTCAATATCGGCCAGGGCGGCGTGCTCGGAGGCCGCGGCACAGTGGGCTCGGGCGCTGGCTCGGTGGTGACCGTGGCGGCCGGCGGCACGCTGGCGCCAGGGAATTCCATCGGCACGCTGACCGTCGACGGCGATCTCGTCATCGAGAGCGGCGCGCGCTACGCCGTGGAAACCAATCCGCAGGGCGCCGATGCCGACCTCATCCATGTCACGGGCAATGCCACGATCAATGGCGGCTCGGTCGCGCATATCGGTATCGGCGGCGACTACGGGCTGCGTTCCGTCTACACGATACTGGCGGCCGACGGCGCCTTGTCCGGCCGGTTCGATACGGTGACGTCCGACTATGCCTTCCTGACGCCGAAACTCGGCTACGACTACGGCGCGGGCCGAGTGTCGCTGGAATTGGCGCGCAACGGCACCGCGATGGCCACGGCCGCCGACACGCGCAACCAGCGCGCGGCGGCGGGCGCCATCGACAGCATCGGCATGGCGGCGGGCAATGGGCTTTACGACGCGTTCGCCGTGCTACCGGACGACAAGGGCTTGCTGCGTTCCAGCTTCGACCAGCTATCCGGCGAAATCCACGCGTCGGCCAAGACCGTGCTGCTCGAAGACAGCCGCTATGTGCGCGACGCCGCCAGCGAGCGCCTGCGCTCGGCCGCGGGCGCGGTCGGCGCGTCGGCGACGCCGGTGCTGGCGTCCGCAGGGGGCGGCGCCCGCCTGGTTCCGGCAACGGCGACGGGGCCCGCCAGCTGGATACAGGGCCTGGGTTCCTGGCGCCAGACCGACGGCGACGGCAATGCTGCCCAGGTCAAGAGCTCGACCGGCGGCTTTCTGCTGGGCGTGGATGCGCCGGTGTCCGATGCCTGGCGGCTGGGCCTGATGGCGGGCTACACCCGCACGGATTTCGACGTGCGCGATCGCGCGTCATCGGGCGACAGCGACAACTACCATCTCGGGGCCTACGGCGGCGGCCAGTGGGGCGCGGTGGGCCTGCGCGGCGGGCTGGCCTACAGCTGGCACGACATCGCGACTCGGCGCTCGGTATCCATGCCCGGCTACTCCGACAGCCTCAAGGCCAACTACGACGGCCGCACCGTCCAGGCGTTTGCCGACCTCAGCTATCGCATCGACACGCGCGTTGCTGCGCTGGAGCCGTTCGCCAACCTGGCCTACGTCAACCTCAAGACCGACGGCTACAGCGAGAGCGGCGGCGCAGCCGCCCTGCGTGCAAACAGCCAGACCACCGAGACCACGTACACGACACTGGGTTCGCGGCTCATGTCCAGCTTCGAACTGGGCGGCGCGCAAGCCACGGCTCGCGGATCGCTGGGCTGGCGCTACGCCTTCGGCGACTTGAAGCCCGCCGCCACCCAGGCTTTCGCGGCGGGCGATGCCTTTACCGTGGCCGGCGTGCCCATCGCGAAGAACAGCGCGGTGCTGGAAGCGGGGCTGGACGTGCAGGTGTCGCGCAAGGTGTCGTTCGATCTGTCCTACCAAGGACAGCTCGCCAGCGGGGCGCAAGATCACGGCGTCAGGGCAGGGGTTAGCGTGCGGTTCTGATATGTGGGCGAAAAAAAACCGCCCGTTTCCGGGCGGAGCAAAGGAACGCTGTAGGGATCCGCGGACGCGTCAGAGGATGCGTTTGCGGACCTGGGTGATGATGATTTCGGCCACGACCACCACCGCGAAGATGGCAGCCAGCACCAGGGCCACGCGGTCCCACTGGAACAGGTTCAGCGCCGTGTCCAGTGCCATGCCGATGCCGCCCGCGCCCACCAGGCCAAGTACCGCCGATTCGCGCACGTTGATGTCCCAGCGCAGCAGCACGATGGACCAGAAGGCGGGGCGGATCTGCGGCCAGTAGGCGTACCAGATCACGGATGCCTTGCTGGCGCCGGTGGCGGTGACGGCCTCGATCGGGCCGCGCTGCGCTTCCTCGATGGCTTCGCCCACCAGCTTGCCGACGAAGCCGATGGAGCGGAACGCAATGGCCAGCGTGCCGGCCAGCGCGCCGGGCCCGAAGATGGCGATGAACAGCAGCGCCCACACCAGCGAATTGACCGAACGGCTGGACACCAGGATCAGCCTGGCCAGCATGTTGACGGTCTTGCTGGGCGTGAGGTTGTTGGCCGCCAGCAGGCCCACCGGCACCGCCATCACCACGGACAGGATGGTGCCCAGCGTGGCGATGTGCAGCGTTTCGATCAGCGCGCCGTGCACGCCTTCCGGGTAGTAGGCCCAGTCTATCGGCCACATGCGCTGGAACAGATCGGCCATCTGCTCGGGCGCGTCGTACAGGAACTCCGGAATGATCTCGACGCCGCGGATCGCCTGCACGATGGCCGCGACCACCAGCAGGTAGAGCGCGAAGCGCAGCAGGCGCTGGCCCATGCTGTAGCGTTGCCAGACGCGCGGCGAACCCGGTGGATTGAAGGTGGATGCGTGGGCGTTCATTCGTCCACCTCCGCACGGCGCTTGACCGGAGTTGCGCCGCTGCCGATGCCGCGCGCTCCCGCGAAGCGGCCTTGCAGGATGCGTTCGAATCCCAGGTTGTCCAGGAACACGGCGCGCACGAAGCCGGCCAGGATTTCACCCAGCATGATGATGGCGATCAGGGTCAGCAGGATGGCGCTGACGAAATCGTAGTCAAAGCGCTGGAACGCCGAGAACAGCGTGCCGCCCACGCCGCCCGCGCCCACGATCCCCACCATGGTGGAGTTGCGCAGGTTGGAGTCGAACTGGTAGGTGGCAAAGCCGATGAAGCGGGCGAATACCTGCGGCAGCACGCCGAAGATGATGACGTTGGCGAACGAGGCGCCCGTGGCGCGCACGGCTTCCACCTGCTTTAACGAAATCTCTTCGATGGCCTCGGTGAACAGCTTGCCGATGAAGCCGACCGAGGCGACCGTCAGCGCCAGGATGCCGGCCAGCGCGCCAAAGCCCACGGCCTTGACGAACAGGATGGCGACGATGACGGGATGCAGCGCGCGGCACAGGGCCACGATGGCGCGGGCGGGCCACGATACCCAGGTGGGCATCATGTTGCGCGCGCCCAGCAAACCGATGGGCAGCGCGATGATGATGCCAAGCACCGAGGCCAGCACCGCGATCTCCAGGCTTTCCGCGATGCCCTTCCACAAGGTGGCGGGCTTTTCGAAGTTGGGCGGAAACATGCGCGCCAGGAACGTGGACGCGTGCCCCATGCCGGTTTCGAAACGCGCCCAGCTGAAGTCCAGCTGCGCGCCGGCATACAGCGTGTAGGCCAGCAGCAGCAGCACGCCGGCCTTGGCGCGCCCGGACATGGCGAAGGGGCGGGCGCCCTTGGGTGGGATCATTCCAGCCAAGACTCGCCTCCGTAGATGGTCTTGAGCATGGCGGCGTCCAGCCCCTGGCCGTCGCCGTCATAGACCACGTGGCCGCCGGACATGCCGACGATGCGGGTGGCGTAGCGGCGGGCGAGTTCGACGTCGTGGATGTTGACAATGACGGGAATGCCCGTGGCGCTGCCCTGTTCGGACAGCAGTTCCATGATCTCGACGGAGGTCTTGGGGTCGAGCGAGGACGTGGGCTCGTCGGCCAGCAGCAGCTGCGGGCGCTGCATCAGCGCGCGGGCAATGCCTACGCGCTGGCGCTGGCCGCCCGACAGCGCATCGGCGCGCTGGTCGGCGAAACCCGCCAGGCCCACGGTGTCCAGCAGCTTGTAGGCGTGCTGGATGTCCTCGGGCTCGAAGCGGCGCATCCAGGCCTTCACGGCGGAGGTGTAGCCCAACCGTCCGGTCAGGAGGTTTTCCATGACCGTCAGGCGTTCGACCAGGTTGTATTCCTGGAACACCATGCCGATGCGGCGGCGTGCGCGGCGCAGCGACGCGCCGCGCACGCGGGCCAGGTCCACGGACCCGTCCTTCGACTGCAGCACGATCTCGCCCTTGGTGGGTTCGATCAGCCGGTTGATGCAACGCAGTAGCGTGCTTTTACCGGTGCCCGAGGGGCCGATGATGGCTGTAAGCCCCTGTCCCGCGATCTGCAGGTCGATGCCGTTGAGTACCGGCCGGCCGGCCCGGTATTCCTTCACCAGGCCGGAAATGCGTAGCGACGTCGTCATACGGAATTACTTCTTGCTCTTGGCGGATTCGCGGTCGTAGGCAGCGCGGTTGAAACTTTCGCCGCCGGATTCGGCGACCTGGCGCACGATGGCCCAGTCCTTCTCGTAGGTCACCGGGTAGAAGCGGTCGGCGCCGTCGAAGGCCTTGGACATTTCCGCGGGGAAGCGGTAGTCGTAGAAGCACTTGAGCATCTGGTCGCGGAACTTGGGCTCCAGGTCATGCGCGTAGGCGAACGACGAGGTCGGGAATTTCTCGCTCTTGTAGATCACGCGGAAGTCGGCTTCCTTGACCTGGCCGCGCTCGACCATGCGCTTGAACACGTCCGAGGCCACGGCAGCGGCGTCGTAGTCGCCGGAGTTCACGCCCATGACGGACTGGTCGTGCTTGCCGGAGAAGATGACCTTGTAGTCCTTGTCGGGAGTCAGGCCTTCCTTGGGGAACAGCGCGACCGGCGCCATGTGGCCCGAGTTCGACGAGGGGGCAGTGTGCGCGAGCTTCTTGCCCTTCAGGTCGGTCAGCTTCTGGTAGGGGCTGTCCTTCTTGACGATGACGATCAGGTTGTAGCCCTGGAAGCCGTCGGCATAGCCCTTGACCGCGAACGGCACGGCGCCCGCGATGTTCACGGCGAAGGCAGTGGGGCCGGTCGAGAAGCCGCCCACGTGCAGGCGGCCCGAGCGCATGGCCTCGATTTCCGCGGCATTGCTCTGCACCTGATAGAACACCACGCGCTTGCCCGTGCATTCGGACAGGTGCTTGGTGAAGGGCTTGAAGATGTCTTCGTAGACCGCCGGGTCTTCCACCGGGGTGTAGGTGAATACCAGGGTGGACGGGGTCTTCAGCTTGGCCGGATCGGTGGGCGTGTCGGCCACCAGGTCCTTGTTGGCGTCGCAGTACATCTGGTCCAGGTCGCCGCGGTTGGTGCAGGCGTCGGCGGCTTGCGCGGCGGACGTGCCCAGGGCGAAGGCGGCCAGCGTGGCCGCTTGAAGCAGGCGCAGAGCTTGCATCTTGTGTCTCCTCTTTCTTTGTTTGTGTGACGTGTCACTTAATTCAACCTGAATTCAAACATGGAAGAGGAGGGGACGCACTCGGGAAAGTCCCTGTGTTTCTTTTCGGCTTTTGTTCGCTTTGTTCGATTTATGTTCGTTTTTGCGCGAAATTCGCCGTTTGGCTCAGCTCCGGTAACCGAGCTTGCGCGAGATTTCCTGCGCGCAGGCCAGCAGCGGCCGGGCGATGGCGCCGTCCCAGGCCACATCGAACAGTCCCGTGGGGCCCAGGCTGGTCAGGGCCAGGGCGATATTGCCGGTGTTGTCGAAGACCGGCACCGACAGCGCGTCCACGCCTGGCAGCGGGTTGCCCAGGGCGCGCGCCATGCCGTGCACGCGGATGTCGGCCAGTTGCGCCTCGATGTTGGCGCGGGACGCCTTGCGCGGCGGTGGCATGCTGGCGATGACGGCCGTGTCGCCTTCCTCGCGCGCGATGTAGTGCTCGCTGACCTTGGGCGGCAGCCAGGCCGCGAACACCAGGCCGGTGGCCGTGTGCAGCATGGACATCACCGTGCCCTTGCGCATGTTCACGTGGACCGGGTAGCTGGCTTCGGTCATGTGGATCATGGTGGGGCCGTGCGAACCGAGCACGGCAATGCCCAGCGTGTGGCCGATTTCCGATTGCAGCTTGGCGATTTCCGGCATGGCGACGCGCACGGGGTCCAGGCGCTGCAGGCTGACCAGGCCCATCTGCAGAGCGAAGGGGCCCAGTTCGTACTGGCCGGTGATGGCGTCCTGCTGCACCAGGCCGACGCGGATGAAGCTGACCAGGTAGGGGTGCGCCTTGGCCGAGGTCATGCCGGCGCCCGCGGCCAGGTCGCGCAGGGTCAGGGGCTTGCCGGCGTCGACCAGGGCGGCCAGCAGGGGCACGCCCACCTCGATCGACTGGATGCTGCGGCGGCCGTCGTTGGCGGCCGGAGAGGAAGCGGAAGGGGATGTCGCCACGGTATGCGGACCTCAGGCCGGCTGTGCTTGGGTGGACCGCGCGGCCAGCAGCCGGTCGGCCATTTCCACGAAGCCCGCGCCGCCATGGTAGGCGGCGACGAAGGCGGGACGGTGCGTCAGGCGATGCAGCTGGGCCTGGATGTTGGCCACGCCGACCGAAATCGGGAAGTAGGCGAACATGGGTTCGTCGTTGGGCGAGTCGCCGATGAACAGGGTGCTGTCCAGGGCGCCGGCCACGTCCGCGCCGAACTCGCGCTGGAACATGGTGCGCGTCATGGTGAGTTTGTCGTAGTCGCCGAACCAGCCGTTGACGTGGATGGAGCTGACCTTGGCCTGGGCGCCGGCTTCCTCGAAGATCTGGACAATCCGGGTGATCGCTGTATCGGGCAGGGCGGGCACGTCCTCGCAGAAATCGATGGCCAGGTCGGCCACGCGGTAGTCCTGGTCGCTGGCCACGGCGGCGCCGGGCACTTCGGCCAGGACGCGGTCGCGGATGGCGTCCAGCTTCCGGCGGCTGGCCTGGCGCGAGGCGGCGTCGGTCCAGTAGTGGGTGGTCATGCGGCGGGCCTGGCGGTCATAGGCGTAATAGAAGGCGCCGTTTTCGCCGACCACGGCGCGCACCGGCCACATGCGGGCGATGTGGTCGCACCAGCCGGCGGGACGGCCGGTAATGGGCACGACCTGGATGCCGGCCTGTTCCAGGCGCTCCAGCGCCGCATAGGCGTCCGCCGGCAGGCGGCCCTCGGTGGTCAGCGTGTCGTCGATGTCGGTCAGCACGACGCGGACGGCCGCCGCGACGGTCAAAGGCATGGCCGCAAGGGCTTGCATGTGGGGTTTCCTTGGCTCGGTTTTTTAGGGGTGGTCTCCGGGCGAAAGTTTACCGGACACCCCCGGCCGGCGGGGCTGGCAGGGCCGGATAGGGGTTCCGCCTCCAGGGGCGGTAAAATCCGGGCTTTCCCGCCTGGTTTACGTGCCCGCCATGTCCGTCCAGTTGTCCCCTTTGCCCGGCTCCGAGCCGGAATCCTTCGGCATCGCCTCTGTTGCCGAAATCATCGCCGAGCTGCGCGCCGGCCGCATCGTCATCCTGGTTGACGAAGAAGACCGTGAAAACGAGGGCGACCTGGTCATGGCCGCCGAATTCGTCACGCCCGAAGCCATCAACTTCATGGTGACGCACGGCCGCGGCCTGGTGTGCCTGACCTTGACCGAAGAGCGCTGCCGCCAACTGGACCTGCCCCTGATGGCGGCCCGCAACGGCACGCGCTACGGCACCAACTTCACCCAGTCGATCGAGGCCGCCGAAGGCGTCGAGACCGGCATTTCGGCCGCCGACCGCGCCCGCACCATCCAGGTGGCGGTGGCGCGCGACGCCAAGCCCGCGGACCTGGTCCAGCCCGGCCACATCTTCCCGGTGCGCGCCGTGCCCGGTGGCGTGCTGGTCCGTGCCGGCCACACCGAGGCGGGCTGCGACCTGACCGCCATGGCCGGCCTGACGCCCGCCGCCGTGATCTGTGAAATCCTCAAGCCGGACGGCACCATGGCCCGCCTGCCGGACCTGGTGCAGTTCGCCCGCGAACACGGCCTGAAGATCGGCACCATCGCCGACCTGATCCAGTACCGTAGCGAACACGAATCCATCGTCAAGCGCGTGGGCAAGCGCACCATGCAGACCGCCTGGGGCGAATTCGAGGCCGTGGCCTATGAAGACGCCGCCACCGGCTCCGCCCATTTGGCGCTGGTGCATGGTAACGTGACTCCCGACGCCGAGACGCTGGTGCGCGTGCACGAGCCGGCCTCCGTGCTGGACGTGCTGGACACCGGCGCCAGCCCGCACAGCTGGGGCGTGGCGCAGGCCTTGCAGGCCATCGCGGCCTCGCCCGCCGGCGTGCTGGTGCTGATGAACTGCCAGTCGTCCACGGAACACCTGTTTGGCCAGATCGCCGGTTGGAACGACTCCAAGGCCCAGGCCAACCCCGGCAACGCCGACCGCTACGGCCTGCGTACCTACGGGATTGGCGCCCAGATTCTGCGTGACCTGAACGTGGGCCAGATGAAGCTGCTGGCCCGGCCGCGCAAGATGCCCAGCATGGCGGGCTTCTCGCTCACCATTACGGGTTACGATTGCGACCCTCCGAATACTCCCGCAACACACTGAAGGCCGACCTATGAACCCTTACATCCTTACCCCCGACCTGAACGGCGAAGGGCTGCACATCGGCATCGTACGCGCCCGCTTCAATGAAGAAATCGGCCAGGCCGAACTCGAAGCGTGCCTGAAGGAACTGGCCGAACTGGGCGTGGACGAGCGCGACGTGATGGTCGCCACCGTTCCTGGCGCCCTGGAACTGGGCGTGGCCTTGTCCCATATGGCCGAAACGTTTGAATTCGACGCCCTGATCGCGCTGGGCGCGGTCATCCGCGGCGAGACCTATCACTTTGAAGTGGTCAGCAATGAAATGGCCACTGCAATCACCCGTATTTCCCTGGAAACCGGCATCCCCGTCGCCAACGGCGTGCTGACCGTCGACACCGACGAGCAGGCGCAGGCGCGCGCGGCCGGCAAGGGCCGCGATTGCGCCCAGGTGGCCGTTGAAATGGCCAACCTGGTGGCGGCCCTGGAACCCGAGGAAGAAGACGAAGACGACGAAGACGAGGACGAAGATTTTGACGACGAAGAAGACGACGACCAGCGCTGATAGCGCGGCGCAGGCCCGCGCCAACGCGCGCAGCGCGCGCCGCCGCGCACGCGAATTCGCCCTGCAGGGCGTGTACGCGTGGCTGCTGCGCGGCGGCGAAGGCACGCAGGACGCCGGCGAGATCGACGCCCATCTGCGCGACACCGAGGATTTTTCCGAGGCCGACGCGCAGTGGTTCAAGACCTTGCTGCATGGCGTGCTGCGCGAAGCGCCCTCGCTGCGTGAGCGTTTCACGCCCTACGTCGACCGTCCGCTGGCCGAACTGTCGCCTGTCGAGCATGGCATCCTGCTGATCGGCAGCTTCGAACTGATTCATCACGTCGAAGTGCCGTACAAGGTCGCCATCAATGAAGCCGTCGAACTGGCCAAGTCGTTCGGCGGCACCGACGGCTTCAAGTTCGTCAACGGCGTGCTCGACAAGCTGGCGGCCGACGTCCGCGCCCACGAAGTCAACAAGAGGTAGCTTCCTCTCCCCCCCCCGAAGCGCTGCGCGCTTCCCCCCCAGGGGGGCGCCGCTGCGGACCGGCAGAGCCGGATCCGCGCGGCCCGGATTTGGGGGGCACCTGTTTCTTGCCGCGTGAGGAGTGGGTTGGGGTTTCTTCCTGGTTGTGCGGGGCGCCGCATGATTTGTGGGGGCGGCAAGCCCCCGTAGGTTTCAATGCCGGCCTGCCGTGCCGGACTGCGGAGTTGCCTTGGCGTCCGAATTTGATCTGATCGCGCGCTATTTCACCCGCGCGGCCCCTGCCGGCCTGCTGGGCGTGGGCGATGATTGCGCCCTGTTCCCGGTCCCGCCCGGCGAACAGGTGGCCACCAGCACGGACCTGCTGCTGGAAGGCCGCCATTTCTTTCCCGATGTGGATCCGCAAGCGCTGGGGCATAAGGCCCTGGCGGTGAACCTTTCCGACCTTGCTGCAATGGGCGCACGCCCCATCGGCTGCGTGCTGGGCCTGGCCTTGCCGCGGCTGGACGAGCCCTGGCTTGCGGCTTTTGCCGCAGGCTTCCATGCGCTGGCTGCGGCTCACGGTTGCCCGCTGATCGGCGGCGATACGACGCGCAGCGCGCATGACCTTGCCATCAGCGTCACTGTGTTCGGCGCCGTGCCGGCCGGGCAGGCCTTGCGCCGCGATGGCGCCCGGGCTGGCGACGACATCTGGGTGTCCGGCGAGCTGGGGGCGGCCGACGTGGCCTACCGCCTGCTGGACGGGCAATACCCCTCTGACGCGGCGCTGCTGGCGGCGACGCGCGGCGCGCTGGAATGGCCGGAGCCTCAGGTCGCGCTGGGCCTGGCCTTGCGCGGCATCGCCCATGCCGCCATCGACATTTCCGACGGACTGCTGCAGGACCTGGGTCATATCCTGGCTGCCAGCAGCGTGGGCGCCATGCTGCATTACGCCGCGATGCCTGTGTCGCCCGCCCTGGCTGGCTTGCAAGAAGCGCCGCTGCGCCGCGCGGTGCTGGGCGGCGGCGACGTCTACCAGCTATGCTTCACCGCGCCCGCCTCCCGGCGCGAGGCCGTGCTTGCGGCGGCGGCTGCGGCCGGCGCGCGCGTGACCCGCGTGGGGCAGATCCAGGCGCAGCCGGGCCTGTCCGTGCTGGACGGCCAGGGCCAGCCTCTCGCCGAGCTGCCGGCCGGTTTCGATCACTTTCCCGCGGCCTGATCCGCCGCGTCCCAACCCGCATACCCATGCCGTCGACCGACAACCGTCCCACCTCCATGCGCGACCGAGCCCGGACCGCATACCCGCCGCTGTCCTGGGTCTGCCGCGATCCGGGCCGGCTCATCGCCTTTGGCTTTGGCAGCGGCCTGATCCGGCCGGCCTCCGGTACCTGGGGCACGCTGCTGGCCTGGGCGATCTGGGTCGCCGCCGCGCCCGCAGCCTCGGATTGGGCGATCGGCGCATTCCTGGCGCTGGCTTTTTTGTATGGCTGCTGGGCCTGCCATCGCGTCGGGCGTGAACTCCAGCAGTCGGATCATGTCGGAATGGTCTGGGACGAGATGGTGGCGTTCTGGCTGGTGCTCTGGCTGACGCCCGCGGGCTGGTTGCCGCAGGCGCTGGCGTTCGTGCTGTTCCGCACGTTCGACATCGTCAAGCCGCCTCCCATCAAGTTCTTTGACGCCCATATCAAAGGCGGTTTCGGCGTGATGTGGGACGATATCGTGGCGGCTGGATACGCCCTGCTGGTCATGGCGCTGGTCGTGCGCACAGGAGTCTTGGGATGAGCGGACAACAAGAAGGCACCCGGCCCAATCTGTCGGCCGAACAACTGGCGCAAGCCACTTCGCTGGCGCTGGTTGAACGGCTGGGCGAAACGCTGCGGCGCAAGGGCTGGATGCTGGGCACGGCCGAATCCTGCACCGGAGGCCTCCTGGCCGGCGCGATGACGGCGGTGGCCGGTTCCAGCGACTGGTTCGAGCGCGGCTTCGTGACCTACAGCAACGAGGCCAAGGTTGCTGAACTGGACGTATCGCCCGACGCCTTGCACCACTTCGGCGCCGTCAGCGAACCGGTGGCGCTGGAGATGGCCAACGGCGTGCTGCTGGCGTCTCCCGCCGCGCATGTGGCGGTGTCCACGACCGGCATCGCCGGGCCGGGCGGCGCGACGCCGGGCAAGCCGGTGGGCATGGTGTGCTTCGGCTTTGCGCAGCGTTCGGGCGAAGGCATCAGCAGTCGCGCCGTCACGCACGTGTTCCCCGGCGACCGTGCGCAGGTGCGCCAGGCGGCGGTGGACTACGCGCTGCGCGGGTTGCTGGAATTGTTGGGCGCGCCGGTCAACCGGCGCTGAGAAACGGATTGCGCGGCAGGGGGCTGCCGGCCCCCATGCCCCGGATCAGCGCACAGCGTTGATCGCGTCGCGCAGGCCCTTGGCCGCCGTGCCGGCGGCCTCGCGCCAGTCGTCGCCGCCGCTGGCGTAGATGATGGCGCGGGACGAGTTGATCATCATGCCGCTGCGGGCCGCGTTGGCGCCGGCGTTCACGGTGGCGGTGATGTCGCCGCCCTGGGCGCCGATACCTGGCACCAGCAGGGGCACCGCGTCGCCGATGCGTGCGCGCACCGCGGCCAGCTCATTCGGGAAGGTCGCGCCCACCACCAGGCCGCACTGGCCATTGGCGTTCCACTTGTCGGCGACCAGGCCCGCGACGTGCAGGTACAGCGGCTCGCCATTGTCCATCTTCAGGAATTGCAGGTCCGAACCGCCGGGGTTGGAGGTGCGGCACAGCACGATCACGCCGCGGTCGCGCCACGCCAGATAGGGCTCGACCGAGTCCAGGCCCATGTAGGGGCTGACCGTCAGCGCGTGCGCCTGGTAGCGTTCGTAGGCTTCGCGGGCGTAGTTCTCGGCGGTGGAGCCGATGTCGCCGCGCTTGGCGTCCAGCACGATGGGCAGGTCAGGGTGTTTTTCGCGGATGTGCTGGCACAGCGCTTCCAGCTGGTCTTCGGCGCGATGGGCGGCGAAGTAGGCGATCTGCGGCTTGAAGCTGCAGGCATAGGGCGCGGTGGCGTCCACGATGTCGCGGCAGAACTGGAAGATGGCGTCGGGCTTGTCCTGCAGTTCGCGGGGGAAGCGCTGCGGGTCGGGATCCAGCCCGACTTGCAGGAGCGAGTTGCTGGTGGTCCAGGCGTGTTCGAGTTTTTGCAGGAAATTCATGGGAGTTCAGTGCAGTTTGACCCGCGGGCGCGTGCGCCGCATGAGCAGGCGGGCCAGGGCAAGGGAGGCGGTACGCGAGATGCCGAGCACCGCTTTGTGGTGCATCAGGTGCAGGCTCATGTACATCAGGCGTGCCAGTGTACCGCTTACGAACAGTCCCCGTCCGGCCAGCTTGCCCATCAGGCTGCCGACGCCGGCGTCCTGGCCCAGCGACACCAGCGAGCCGTGGTCCTCGTAGACATAGGGCGTGGTGGGCTCGGGCGTATGGCGCAGGCGCGGGGTGAGTTTCTTGGCCAGATAGTCGGCCTGCTGGTGCGCGGCTTGCGCGCGGGCCGGCACGCTGCGGCCGTCGCGCCACGGCGCGGCGCAGCAGTCGCCCAGCGCCAGGATGTGCGGATCGGCGGTTTCCAGCCGTTCGTTCACCTCCACCTGGCCCACCCTGTTCAGCGGCAGGTCCAGGCCGGCCAGCAGGGCCGGGCCCTGGATGCCTGCCGCCCACATGCAGAGCTGGGCCGGGAACTCGCGGCCGTCGGCCGTCTTGACGCTGTCGGCGGTGACTTCCGAGACCCGGCAGGACGCTTCCACCCGGATGCCCAGTTCCGTCAGGCGGTTGGTGGCCGCGACCGAGATCTTCTCGGGCAGGGCCGACAGGATGCGCGGGGCGCCTTCCACCAGGGTGATGGCCAGATCGCGTTCGGCGCGGAAATTCGGCAGGCCGTAGGCGCTGACCACGTGGCTGGCCTCGACCAGCTCCACGGCCAGCTCGACGCCGGTGGCCCCGCCGCCCACGATCACCAGATCCAGGCGGGCCGAGGGATTGCGCACCTTGGCCTGATCCACCAGGGCCATGGCCTTGAGCATGGTCAGGCGGAACTGCTCCGCGTTTTCGGTGGAATCCAGCGTGACCGCATGTTCGGCCGCGCCGGGTGTATTGAAGAAGTTGGACGTGCTGCCCAGAGCCAGGACCAGCGTGTCGTAGGCGAGCTCGCGGCGTGGCAGGACTTCCTGGCCTTGCGCGTCGTTCACCGCGTCCACGGTGATGCGGCGCTGCTCGCGGTCGATGTGTTCCAGGCGGCCCTGCGCGAACGAAAACCCGTTCATGTGGGCCAGCATCAGGTAGGACAGGCCTTCCTGGTGGATGTCCAGTGTGCCGGCGGCCGCTTCGTGCAGCGAGGGCTTCCAGATATGGAAGGGGCGGCTGTCGACCAGCGTGATGTGCTGCCGGCCATGCACGCGGCCCAGCTTGGCCGCCAATTCCAGGCCGCCGGCGCCGCCGCCGACGATGACAATGCGCTCAGAGGAGTCGGGCGTCGATCTAGGCATCATGGCTTCCAGTATAAATAGCGGCGCATCTCCCGGGAGATGACTAGCGGTGTCAATGCATGACGAAACGGCTGATGGCCACGCCTACCCAGACTGTCCCGGCGAAGATCAGCAGCAGCATCACGGCGGCGCTGCCCAGGTCCTTGGCCCGCCCCAGGAGCGGGTGCGATTCGACGGAAAGCGCGTCGGCCAGCGCCTCGATGGCGGAATTCAGCAGCTCCGCCGCCAGCACCATGATGACCGTGCCCACCAGGAAAAACACTTCAACCGTCGTGCGGCCAAGGAAGAATGCGGCCGGGATCATCAGGACGGCCAGCGCCAGCTCCTGGCGGAAAGCCGCCTCGTACTTGATCGCGGCCTGCAGACCCTGCAGGGAGTAGCGCAGCGCATTCAGGATGCGGCGCAGGCCCCCGGTGCTTTTGTAGGGCGAATGATGCGGATTCTGTGACATGGGTGCGGAAAATGGGCTGGGTGTGGCGGCTTTTTAACAGATATGCATTGCCCGCGAAGCCATCGCACGCATCTTTGGGCAAACCCTAATTGTGACGTATCCCGCACCGGCGCAAGATTTGGTCAATTGGTAAGGCCACTTTACCTTTTGGCCTGACTTATCCACCGGTACACCCGCAGTCCATGCCCATCCAGACCATCGAACCCCGCCGCCTGTATCGCCAGATCGCCGACCAGCTGCGCCTGCTGATCGAGTCGGGCGAATTTCCGGTTGGGGCGCGCCTGCCGCCCGAGCGCGATCTCGCGCTCAAGCTGGGCGTGTCGCGTCCGTCCGTGCGCGAGGCGCTGATCGCGCTGGAGGTCGAAGGCTGGGTGGAAGTCCGCATGGGTTCGGGCGTGTATGTGCAAAGCCTGGCCGGCGGACCGCGCGCCAGCTTGACGGCAGAGAGCCCTCTGGAAACCATACGGGCCCGCCAGGTGATCGAGGGCGAGCTGGCCGCGCAGGCCGCGTTGCGCAATACGCCCGCGCTGGTGGATGGGCTGGCCGAAGCCGTCGGTACCATGGAAGACGAGGCGCTGGCCGGCAACGTGCCGATCCGCGGAGACCGCCTGTTCCATCTGCGCGTGGCCGAGATGGCGAACAACGCCGTGCTGGTGCGCGTGGTGAGCGAACTGTTCGACGAGCGCCACAATCCGCTGTCTGTGAAGCTGGGCGACTACTTCGAGAATCCGTCCAGCTGGGCTGCCGCCATCGCTGAACACCGCAAGGTGATCGACGCCATCCGCGCTGGCGACGACCGCGGCGCGCGCGCCGCCATGCACCACCATCTGGCCTGCTCGCACGACCGTCTTACCGCAAGCTGGCCCGGCGCGGACGCGTCCGGTCAGCTCTTGGATAGCCGGGAGCAGACGGAATCATGAGCATCGCACGCAGATGCCCGATGTTCGGAACGCCAAGGAGCAAGTCGCCATGACGCTGGCCTGCCGCATCCACGGGGCGCGCGACTTGCGCCTGGAACCGGACGAAGTCGCGCCGCTGGCGCCGCACGAGGTGGAGCTGAGGCTGGGCGCCGCGGGCATCTGCGGATCCGACCTGCACTATTTCCTGCATGGCCGCGTGGGGGCCTTCGTCATCCGCGAACCCCTCATCCCCGGTCATGAGGCGTCGGGCGTCGTGCTGCGCACGGGCGATGCCGTGCGGTCGGTGGCGCCGGGCATGAAGGTCGCCATCAATCCTTCCCATCCTTGCGGCGGCTGCGATTACTGCCGCGCCGGCCGCGACAATCTTTGCCGCAACATGCGCTTTCTCGGCAGCGCCAGCATCTATCCGCACGTGCAAGGCATGTTCCGCGAGCGCTTCGTCATGGGCGAACGCCAACTCACGCCGGTGCCGGAAGCAGACGTTACGCTGGGCGAGATCGCCTGTGCCGAGCCGCTGTCCATCGGCCTGCATGGCGTCAACCGGGCGGGTCCCATGATGGGCAAGCGCGTGCTGGTGACGGGCGGCGGCACCATAGGTTGCATGACCGTGCTCGCCGCCAGGCTGGCGGGCGCGGCCCACGTGACCGTGGCGGACGTGGCCGACCGGCCGCTGGACATGGCGCGCCAGGTCGGCGCCGACCTGGCCGTGCGCAGCGACCAGCTCGCGCCCGCCGATCTGACCGATATCGCCGACATCAGCATCGAGGCCGCCGGCAGCCCGGCGGCGCTGGCGACCTGCCTGACGGCGACGCGGCGCGGCGGCCGCATCGTGCAAGTGGGAACGTTGCCCGCCGAGGGCATTGCGTTTCCGGCCAACAACATCATGGCGCGGGAGCTCGACTACGTCGGCGCGTTCCGCGCGGGCGTGGAGTTCGATTGGGCCGTGTCCTACCTGCGTACGCGCAAGGTGGACGTGCGGCCCCTGATGAGCGCGCAGTTGCCGTTGTCGCAGGCGTTCGAGGCCTTCGAGCTGGCGGCGGATCGCAGTCGCAGTACCAAGGTGCAACTTGTAGTTGAAGCGTGACCCCGCTGGCGGCTCACCATGGGCCGCCACGCCGGGCATTCAAAAAACAACGAGGAGACGACATGAACCTAGGCAACGCCGTCAAGGCGCTGGTTGCCGCCCTGGCGCTCGCCGCCAGCGGCAGCGTAGTGGCGCAAACCAAGCTCAAGTGGGCCCACGTGTACGAAACATCCGAACCCTTCCATACCGCCTCCGTCTGGGCGGCGCAGGAAATCGGCAAGCGCACCAACGGCCGTTACCAGATCGACGTATACCCGGCCTCGCAGCTGGGCAAGGAAAACGACATCAACCAGGGCCTGACCCTCGGTACGGTGGACATGATCATCTCCGGCTCCAGCTTCGCGGCCAAGAGCTTTCCCCGTATCGGCGTCACCTACTACCCCTACATCTTTCGCAATCCCGAGCACCTGATCGCCTACACGAAGAGCGATATCTACAAGGAACTCACGCGCGGCTACGACGAGAAAAGCGGCAACCACATCGTCGCCACCACCTACTACGGCACGCGCCAGACCACGTCCAACCGACCATTCACCAAGTGTTCCGAAATGAAGGGCCTGAAGATCCGCGTGCCTGACGTGGCCGCCTATCTGGCCATGCCGCGCGCCTGCGGGGCCAACACCGCGCCGATCGCCTTCGCCGAGGTCTACCTGGCTTTGCAGAACGGCACCGTTGAGGCGCAGGAGAACCCGCTCACCACCATCGAGGCCAAGAAGTTCTACGAAGTGCAGAAGAACATCATCCTCACCGGCCATATCGTCGATCACCTGAACACGGTGATCTCGGGCAAGCTGTGGAAGAGCCTGTCCGACGAGGACAAGAAGATCTTTGCCGAAGTGGCGCAGCAGGCGGCCGAGAAGGCTTCCGCCGAGGTCGCCGAAAGCGAGAAGAAGATGGTCGAGGTGTTTCGCAAGCGCGGCCTGAACGTGGCGGAGGTGAACGTCCAGGACTTCCGCGACACCGTGCTGGAGAAAGTGCCGTTCAAGCAGTACGGCTACGAAAAATCGGATTGGGAACGGATTCAGGCCGTGAAGTAAGCGCGCCCGGGGCCGCCCCGCGGCCCCGCATCGACCCGTCCGACTCCGCACAAGGGGAACGCCATGCATTCCGATGCCAAGGCCGCCGTGATGGCGGCCGCCAGCAACAACCCTGTCCATCCCGCGGGGCACCAGCCGCCCGCCACGGCGCAGGAGATCGTCCAGAGTTTCGAGGAAGCCGATCATCACGAGGTCAGCCTGGCGGGCTACCAGCCCGAGGACTGGATCTGCCTGGGTATTTTCTGGACCATGGCGCTGCTGGTCTTCCTGCAGTTCTTTTCGCGCTATGTGCTTAACGACTCCTACGCCTGGACCGAGGAACTGGCCGTCTATTGCCTGATCGGCGTGGTGTTCATCGGCTCGGCCATGTGCGTGCGCGCCTGCCGCCACATCCAGGTGGATTTCCTGTACCGCTACCTGCCGCGCCCCGTCGGTCGCACGCTGGCCACCGTCATCGACCTGCTGCGCACGGCGTTCTTCGGTTATGCGGTGTGGCTCACCTACCGCTACATCGCGCTGGTGGGCGACGAGCCCATGACCACGCTGTTCTGGAACAAGGCCTATGTCTACTGGATGGCGCTGGCGGGATTCGTCCTGATGTTCCTGCGCTCGGTGCAGGTGTCGATCTGCAATTGGCGCCAGGGCTACTCCATCCTGGAAAACCCCGCGGCCTACGAGTCGCAGGACTAGCCGGGGCGGCCCCGGAATCCGACAACGACAACCGGAAGCGAGACATGGGCATACTGATCGGAACCTTTCTGCTGTTGATGATCTTCGGCCTGCCGGTGGCGGTGGCCATGGCAGGCGCATCGCTGCTGTTCGTGCTGATTTCTGGCAGCGTGCCCGACGTGGTGGTGGCGCAGCGCATGATCGCGGGGGTGGAGTCCTTCCCCCTGCTGGCCGTGCCGTTCTTCATCCTGGCCGGCAACCTGATGAACATCGCGGGCATCACCGGCCGCATCTATAACTTCGCCGTTGCGCTGGTGGGCTGGATGCGCGGCGGACTGGGGCAGGTGAACATCATCGGTTCGGTGGTGTTCGCCGGCATGTCGGGTACGGCCATTGCCGACGCCGCGGGCCTGGGCACCATCGAAATCAAGGCCATGAAGGACCACGGCTACGAAACCGAGTTCGCGGTGGGGGTGACGGCCGCCTCGGCCACGCTGGGTCCCATCATTCCGCCGTCGCTGCCCTTCGTCATCTACGGCATGATGGCCAACGTGTCGATCGGCTCGCTGTTCCTGGCCGGCCTGATTCCCGGCGCGGTCCTGACCGTGCTGATGATGCTGACCGTGGCCTATTACGCGCGCCGCAACAACTGGGGCGGCGACGTGTCCTTCGACTGGAAGCGCCTGGGCGCCGCCGGGCTGGAAGTCGGCATCGTGCTGGCGTTCCCGCTGGCGATCTGGCTCATGACCGAGGCCGGCATGTCGGCGAACCTGGCCGCAGGCATCGCCTTTGCCGTGTTGCTGGCGCTGGACTGGCGCTACAACTTTTCGGCGGTGATGGCGCTGATGGCGCCCGTCATCCTGATCGGCGGCATGACGCTGGGCTGGTTCACGCCCACGGAGGCCGCGGTGGCCGCGGTGATATGGGCTTTGTTCCTGGGACTGGTGCGCTATCGCTCCATGACCTTGCGGACCTTGGCCAAGGCGACTTTCGACACCATCGAGACCACGGCGTCGGTGCTGTTCATCGTCACCGCAGCCTCGGTGTTCGCCTGGTTGCTGACCACCACCCAGGCGGCCCAGGCGCTGACCGACGGCATACTCAGCGTGACCCAGAACAAATGGGTGTTCCTGCTGATGGCCAACGTCCTGATCCTGATCGTGGGCTGCTTCATCGACACTATCGCCGCCATCACCATCCTGGTGCCTATCCTGCTGCCCATCGTGCTCAAGCTCGGCATCGATCCGATCCATTTCGGCCTGATCATGACGCTGAACCTGATGATCGGCCTGCTGCATCCGCCCATGGGCATGGTGCTGTTCGTGCTGGCGCGCGTGTCCAAGCTGTCGGTGGAACGGACCACGGTCGCGATCCTGCCATGGCTGGTGCCCCTGTTCGTGGCGCTGATCGCCATTACCTATATCCCCCAGATCACGCTCTGGCTGCCCACCGCCATGGGCATGGCCAAGTAAAAAGGAAGACGTCATGACTGGAAGGCTGCAAGGCAAGACCGCCGTCGTCACCGCCGCGGGGCAAGGCATAGGCCGCGCCGTGGCCGAGGCCTATGCCCGCGAAGGCGCCGACGTGCTGGCGCTGGACATCAACGGCGGGGCGCTGGAGACGCTGGCGGGATGCCGGCGCCGCGTGCTGGACGTGACCGACGCCGCCGCCATCGGCGCGCTGGTCGCCGAGGCGGGGCCGGTGGACGTATTGTTCAACGGCGCCGGCTTCGTGCATGCCGGAACCATCCTGGACTGCGATGAAAAAGCCTGGGACTTCTCGTTCGAACTGAACGTGAAGTCCATGTACCGCATGATCCGCGCCTGCCTGCCCGGCATGCTGGCGCGGGGCGGGGGCTCCATCGTCAACATGGCCTCGGTGGCGTCCAGCATCAAGGGCGCGCCCAACCGCTGCGTCTACGGCGCCACCAAGGCAGCGGTGATCGGGCTGACCAAGTCCGTGGCCGCGGATTACGTCGGGCAGGGCATACGCTGCAACGCCATCTGCCCGGGCACGGTGGAATCGCCTTCGCTGCGCCAGCGCATCGAAGCGCAGGCCAGCGCCGGCGGGCAGACGCTGGCCGTGGTGGAGGCCGCCTTCGTCGCCCGCCAGCCCATGGGCCGCATCGGCAGCGCCGAGGAAATCGCCCTGCTGGCGGTGTACCTTGCCAGCGACGAGTCCGCCTTTACCACCGGCACCGCCCAGGTCATCGACGGCGGCTGGTCCAACTGAACATTCACCACATACAAATGAGGAACATGCGATGAAACTGTTGCGCTATGGTGCGAAAGGCGCGGAGAAGCCCGGAATGCTGGACGCCCGCGGGCAGGTGCGGGACCTGTCGGCGGTCCTGCCGGACATAGGCGCCGCCATGCTCACGCGCGCCGGCCTTGCGCCGCTGCGCGCGCTGGACCCGGCCAGCCTGCCGCTGGTGGATCGCCCGGGCCGCCTGGCTCCGCCCTGGAGCGGCATGGGCAAGTTCATCTGCATCGGTCTGAACTACGCCGACCACGCAGCGGAGTCGGGCCTGCCGGTGCCGGCCGAGCCTGTGGTCTTCATGAAGCCAACCTCGGCCGTGGTCGGCTGCAACGATCCTGTGGTGCTGCCGCAGGACTCCGTCAAGACCGACTGGGAAGTCGAGCTGGGCGTGGTGATCGGCGAGCGGGCCCGCTACGTCAGCGAGGCGGACGCCATGAAGCACGTGGCCGGTTATTGCGTGGTCAACGACGTGTCCGAGCGTGAATACCAGATCGAGCGCGGCGGTACCTGGGACAAGGGCAAGGGCTGCGATACCTTCGGCCCGGTCGGCCCGTGGCTGGTCACCGCCGACGAGATCGCCGACCCGCAGGCGCTGGACATGTGGCTGGACGTCAATGGCAAGCGCTATCAGAACGGCAGCACCCGCACCATGGTGTTCGGCGTGGCGCAACTGGTGTCCTACGTCAGCCGCTTCATGACCCTGTACCCGGGAGACCTGATCAGCACCGGCACGCCGCCGGGCGTGGGCATGGGCCAGAAGCCGGCGCCCGTGTACCTGAAGGCCGGCGACGAGATGCGGCTGGGCATTGCCGGCCTGGGCGAACAGCAGCAGCGCGTCCACGCCTGGGATCCTGCGCTGATCGACGGTTAGCGGCGCGAGAACGCCAGGAGGCATTCATGTCTGAAACCGATACCGCCGTCATACGCATCCACCCGGCGGACAATGTGGTGATCGCCAGGCGCCAGCTGGCCGGCGGCACGCGCCTGGCTGGCGAAGACGTCGTCGTGCGCGGCCTGGTGCCGCCAGGGCACAAGGTGGCAACGCGCGCCATCGCCGCGGGCGAGCCGGTGCGCCGCTACAACCAGATCATCGGTGTCGCGCGCTGCGACATCGCGCCCGGCGCGCATGTCCACACGCACAACCTGGAGTTCTCCGACTTCGAGCGCGATTACGCCGTGGGCGTCGACGCGCGCGCCACCGATTACGTCGACGCGCCCGCGCAGTTCGACGGCATCGTGCGCGCCGACGGCCGCGTCGCCACGCGCAACTACATCGGCATTCTCACCAGCGTGAACTGTTCGGCCACCGCCGCGCGCGCGATCGCCGACCATTTCCGTCGCGATATCCATCCGGACGCGCTGGCGGCCTATCCCAACGTGGACGGAGTGGTGGCGCTGACGCATGGCGCCGGCTGCGCCACGGGCAGCGAGGGCGAACCGCTGCGCCTCTTGCGCCGCACGCTGGGCGGCTACGCCCGCCATCCCAATTTCGCGGGCCTGCTGGTGCTGGGCCTGGGCTGCGAAACCAACCAGATCGGCGGCCTGATGGAGCAAGAGGGGCTGCGCGAGAGCGGCTTGCTGCATACCTTCAACATCCAGGAGACCGGCGGCACGCGCAAGACCGTGGAGCATGGCATTGAACTGGTGCGCGCCATGCTGGCGCAGGCCGACCGCGTCCAGCGCCAGCCAGTGCCTGCAAGCATGTTGACCGTGGGCCTGCAATGCGGCGGGTCCGACGGCTATTCGGGCATCAGCGCCAATCCGGCGCTGGGCGCCGCCGTGGACCTGCTGGTACGCCATGGCGGCAGCGCCATCCTGTCGGAGACGCCGGAGATCTATGGCGGCGAGCACCTGCTGACCCGGCGCGCCGCCACGCCCGAAGTCGCGGCCAAGCTGCTGGCCCGGCTGCGCTGGTGGGAGGACTACTGCGCCCGCAACGATGCGGAAATGGACAACAACCCCTCGGCCGGCAACAAGGCGGGCGGGCTGACCACCATCCTGGAGAAATCCCTGGGCGCCATCGCCAAGAGCGGCACGACCCGCCTGGCCGACGTGTACGAATACGCCGAAACGGTGAGGGCGCGCGGGTTGGTGTTCATGGATACGCCGGGCTACGACCCGGTGTCCGCCACCGGCCAGGTCGCGGGCGGCGCCAACCTGATCTGCTTCACCACCGGCCGCGGCTCGGCCTACGGCTGTGCGCCCGCGCCGTCCTTGAAGCTGTCGACCAACACGGCGCTGTGGCAACGGCAGTCCGACGACATCGACATCAATTGCGGCGAAGTGGTTGACGGCGCGCAAAGCGTGGCCGGCATGGGCGAGCGCATATTCCGTCTGATGCTGGAAACAGCCTCGGGCCGGCGCACGCGCAGCGAGGAACATGGCTACGGCCAGAACGAGTTCGTGCCTTGGCAGTTGGGCGCGGTGATGTAGGCGCCCGGCGTCGGCCAGGGGTTTCCAGCATTCCACAGGACCATCCATGAAGATTACCCAAGCGCGCGTCATCGTCTGCAGCCCCGGCCGCAATTTCGTTACCTTGAAGATCGAAACCGATGAAGGCCTGTACGGCATCGGCGATGCCACGCTCAATGGCCGTGAGCTGGCCGTGGCGGCCTACCTGACCGAGCACGTGATTCCCTGCCTCATCGGCCGCGATCCGCAGCAGATCGAGGATATCTGGCAGTACCTGTACCGCGGCGCATATTGGCGGCGCGGTCCGGTCACCATGTCTGCGATCGCCGCCGTGGACACGGCCTTGTGGGACATCAAGGCCAAGGCCGCAGGCATGCCGCTGTACCAGTTGCTGGGCGGCAAGAGTCGTTCGGGCGTCATGGTCTACGGTCACGCCAATGGCCGCGACATCGACGAAACCGTGGACGAGGTGCTGCGCTACCGCGAGATGGGCTATCTGGCCATCCGCGCGCAAAGCGGGGTGCCGGGCCTGAACTCGGTCTATGGCGTGGGGCGCGGCCGCATGTTCTACGAACCCGCCGACGGGTCGTTGCCCTCCGAGCATGACTGGTCCACGGAAAAGTATCTGGACCACGCGCCGCGCCTGTTCCAGCGGGTGCGCGACGCAGTGGGCTGGGACACCCATCTGCTGCACGATGTGCATCACCGGCTCACGCCCATCGAGGCCGGCCGCCTGGGCAAGTCGCTGGAGCCCTACCGCCTGTTCTGGATGGAGGACGCCACGCCCGCGGAAAACCAGGAAGCCTTCCGGCTGATCCGCCAGCACACGGTCACGCCGATCGCGGTGGGCGAAGTCTTCAACACCATCTGGGACTGCAAGGACCTGATCGAAAACCAGCTGATCGACTACATCCGCGCCACGGTGGTGCATGCGGGCGGCATAACGCATCTGCGCCGCATTGCCGATCTGGCCGCGCTCTATCAGGTCCGGACCGGCTGCCACGGCGCCACCGACCTGTCGCCAGCCTGCATGGGAGCCGCTCTGCATTTCGACCTGTGGGTGCCGAATTTCGGCATCCAGGAGTACATGCGGCACACGGACGAAACGGACGCAGTGTTTCCCCATGCTTACAGCTTCAATCAGGGCATGCTATACCCTGGCGACGCGCCGGGCCATGGTGTCGACATCGACGAAAAGCTCGCCGCCAGATATCCCTACCAACGCGCCTACCTGCCGGTCAACCGGCAGGCGCATGATGGCGCACTATGGCACTGGTAATCCATGCTCGAACGTTTGAATTCGGAGTCCCTGGCGCATCTGCCCGAGGACGTGGAATCTCCCGCCTATGACCGCAGCCGGGTCACGCCCGGCATTGTGCATCTGGGCATAGGCGCTTTCCACCGCGCCCACCAGGCGGTGGTGACGGACCTGGCCATGGCCGCCAGCGGGGACCTGAGTTGGGGCATCGTGGGCGTTTCGCTGCGCAGCCCCGCCACGCGCGACGCGCTGACGCCGCAAGACGGCCTGTACACCCTGGCGCTGCGCGACGCCGGCCCGGATGGGCAGTTGCGGGAACAGTTGCGGGTGGTCGGGTCGGTGTTGCGGGTCGTGGTGGCCGAGGAAGATCCCCAGGCGGTGCTGGAGCGCATCGCGTCCGCCCAGACGCGCATCGTCAGCCTGACCGTCACCGAGAAGGGCTACAGCCACGAACCGTCCACCGGCCACCTGCGCTGGGATGACCCGGACATCGTGCACGACCTTGCGCATCCGGTCAGGCCGCGCAGCACCATCGGCATCCTGGTGTACGGCCTGGCGCTGCGGCGCGAACGCAGCTTGCCCCCCGTCACGCTGCTGTCCTGCGACAACCTGCACGCCAACGGTGACACGCTGCGCAGCCTGGTGCTGGCCTTCGCCTTGCGGGTCGACGTGGGCCTGACCGCATGGATCGACAACAACTGCACTTTTCCGAATTCCATGGTGGACCGCATCGTGCCGGGCACGCAGGACGAAGACCGCGCGCGCGTGGCAGAGCGCCTGGGATTCGAGGACGCCTGGCCGGTGGTGGGTGAACCCTTCCTCAACTGGGTCATCGAGGACAAGTTCGCGGCCGGCAGGCCTGCCTGGGACGCGGCCGGCGCGAACTTCGTGCGCAACGCGGCGCCGTACGAACGCCTGAAGCTGCGCATGGTCAACGCGCCGCATTCCGCGTTCGCGTACCTGGGCTCGATGCTGGGTCTGCGCACCAATAGCGAAGCCGCCGCGACGCCGGCGCTGCGCCGCTATGTGGACGACATGATGCGGCTGGAGCTTGCGCCCACGCTGCGCGGCGTTCCGGGATCAGGGCTGGATGAGTATCGCCAGCGCTTCCTGGCGCGGGTGTCCAATCCGGCGCTGCCTCACCTCACCCGGCAGGTCGCGATGGATGGTTCGCAGAAGGTGCCGCAGCGCCTGCTGGCCGCCATCCGCGACCGCAAGCAACGGGGCGACGATTTCAGCCGGCTGGCCATGTCCGTAGCCGCCTGGCTGCATTACCTGCGCGGATACGACGAGCAGGGCAACACTTATGCCATCCAGGATCCGCTGGCCGGCGCGCTTGCCAAACTGCTGGCGCGCGCCGAGGTGGCCGCAACGGCTTCGGCTCCCTCCCAGGCAGCGCATCGGCGCGCCACGGTGATGGCGGGATTCCGGCCTGTTTTCGGCGACCTGGGCAGCAAGCCCGTATTTGTCGAGGCGCTGGCCCTGCAGCTGGAACGCCTGCGGACGCTCGGCGTGCTGGGCGCGCTGGAGGCGCTGGAGCAGGACGCGACCCTGCAAGGCTCGGCGCAGCCCGTGCCAGCCGCTTGACCGCTGGCGGCGCGCCGCCAGCATCCACAAGGAGCGCAGCATGGCAAGGCGGGAATGCGTGGACACGGCGCAGTGGCAGCAATGGGGCGAGGCGTGCTTGAGGCGTCTGGACTTCAACGAAGACGATGCCCGCTGCCTGGCAGCCAGCCTGGCGCAGACCAGTTTGTGGGGCATTGATTCCCATGGCATCGCGCGGCTGCCGCACTATCTGAACCGCGTCGTCCATGGTTCGATCCTGGCGCGGCCGCAAATCCGTATCGAGCAGAGCGGGCCGGCCACCGCGCAGGTGCATGGCGGCAGGGGGCATGGCATCGTGGTGGCGCACCGGGCCAACGAGACAGCCATGGCGCTGGCGCGCGAGGCGGGCGTGGGCGCCGTCGGCGTCAGCGACTCTTCGCATTGCGGAGCCATCGGCCTGTACACGCGCGCGGCCGCTCGGCAAGGGCTGATCGGCATGGCCTACACGCATTCCGATTCCATTGCCGCGCCGTTCGGCGGCCGGCAACCGTATTTCGGCACCAATCCCATTTCCTTCGCTTTCCCCAGACAGGATGGCGAGCCGCTGTGCCTGGACATGGCGACGACCTCAATTCCATGGAATCGCGTCATGAACGCGCGCCGCGACGGCACAGAACTGCCCGGAGGCGTGGCGCTGGACGCCGAGGGACGTAGCGTGACCGACGCGCGGCGTGTCCGCGCCTTGACGCCCTTGGGCGGCGACTACGGCCACAAGGGCTACGGCCTGGCGATGATGGTCGAACTCTTGTGCGGGCCGCTCAACGGCAATCCCCATGGACCGCACATCGGTCCCATGTACGAGCAGCTGGATCGTCCACGCGAACTCGGGGCGTTCTTCATCGTCATCGATCCCGCCCGGTTCGCGGGCGGCGCGACGTTGGCCGCCGTGGTGGCGGGCATGGCGGCCGAACTGGTGGCGCAGCCCGGTTCGCCATGCATGCCGGGCGATCCCGAACTGGCCTCGCAGGCGCAGCGCCAGGCCGCGGGGATTCCGGTGCCGCCGGCCTTGAAGGCCGAAATGGCCGAATGGAGCGCCAGGTTGGGGCTTGCGCTGCCGCCGTTCACACCGCTGGACGGCCAGGCCTGAGCGCAGCCGTCCCGCTACGCAGGAAGCGTCAGCGGACCAGGCCGAAGAACTCCATCGTGTTGCGGCTCAGAATCTTCTGCTGCACGTCCGGCAGCAGGCCAGCGTGGGTCACCAGCTTGCCCACTTCCTGTTCGCCCAGGGGATAGGGGTAGTCGGAACCCAGCAGCACCCGGTCTTCGCCCATTACGTCGATCAGCAGGCGCAGCGCGCGCGGGTCGAACACCGCGCTGTCGGTGTAGAAGCGGTCGGTGTACGAAGAGGGCAGCTGCGGACAGTCCTGGCGGATGATGTCGCGATGGCGCCAGGCATTGTCCACGCGGCCCAGCAGGAAGGCGAAGCTGCCGCCGCCGTGCGCGAAACAGAGCTTCAGGCTGCGCGGGATGCGCTCGAACGCGCCGGACAGGATCAGCGACAGGATGCCCAGCTGGGTTTCAGCGGGCATGGAGACCAGCCACGGCAACATCCATTTCTTCATGCGGCCGTCGGTCATCATGTCCCAGGGATGCACCAGCACCGGGATGTGATCGTTGGCGCAGTGGATCAGGAACTGCACCAGGGTCTCGTCGTCCAGGTCGCGCGGGCCGACGTGGTTGCCGATCTGCACGCCCAGGTGGCCGGCGGCGCGGGCGCGCGACGCTTCCTTGCAGGCCAGCTCCAGATCCTGCAGCGGCACCTGCGCCAGCGCCTTCAGGCGCGCTGGCGCATGGGCGCAGTGTTCCAGCGCCAGGTCGTTCATGCGCGCCGCCCAGTCGGCGGCGGCCCGGGCCGGATAGGAGTAGCCGAACATGATGGGCGTCGCGCAGAGGATCTGCAGGTCTACGCCGTTGCGGTCCATCTGTTCCAGGCGCAGGGCCGGGTCCCACAAGGTGGCGTCCACCGGGCGGAACGGGCGGTCACCCGCCATGATCTGGCCGCTCGAACCGTCGCCATCCAGCCGCAGCCAGGGCGCGTTGACGGGGTCCAGCGCCGCCGCTTCCTGCCGGGTGATCGGCGGGAAGAAGTGCGCGTGCATGTCGATTTTCTGGGTCATGTGCAAAGGAAAAGAAGTCGGTCGGGCGCGTGGCGGTGTGGAGCAAGATTGGGCAAAAGGAAACGCCCCTAGGCCGGGGCCGCCTGCGCGGAGGGCGCATGCCCCTTGCCCGGATGGATCTCGCCGCAGCTGGGACAGGTGCGTTTCTCGGTGCTGGAATAAAAGGCCTGGAACAGCGGCGGCAGGTCGGTCACGATGCTCTTGAGCTGTACCTCCACGCGGTGCACCAGGCTGCGGCATTGCGGGCAATACCATTCGAAGCCGTCCAGCAGGCCTTCAGGGCGCTGGCGTTCGATGACCAGGCAGGCGCTGTCGGTCTCGGGTCGTTGCGGCGAATGCCGCACGTGCGGCGGCAGAAGGAAAATATCGCCTTCCTTCAGATCCACGCGCTCGGGCTTGCCGTCCACCCACAGCGACAGCCAGGCGTTGCCGCGCAATTGGTAGAAGAACTCTTCCAGCGGGTCGTCGTGGTAGTCGGTGCGGTGGTTCGGGCCGCCGACCACGGTGACGATGAAGTCGGCGTCCTGCCAGATCTGCTGGTTGCCGACCGGTGGCTTGAGCAGGTGCGCGTGGTCGTCTATCCAGCGCTGGAAGTTCAACGGCGGGCCATAGGCAGGCATGCGGATCTCCGGAAGTCTGGGGGCGGACCGGGGCTGCCCCATAGCCCGCAGTCTAGGCGGGACCTTGCGGGCCTGCACAATAGAAATTACGCCGCCGGGTATGCGGCTTGTCTATGGCGGGATAACCCTGACCTGTCTGTCAACCGACAGCTTCAGCGCGCTGCGCCGCGATCTGCTTCAGATGGTCCACCAGGCGCTGGCAGGCCGGCGTCAGCGGGCGGTCCGCGCGCACCGAGTAGCCCACGTCGCCGAATGCGCCGAAGGCGTCGGTGGGCAGGCGCGCGAGCATGCCCGTGGCCAGGAACGGCGCTGCCGCGTCGTAAGGCAGCAGCGCCAGCGCGTCGCTGTGCATGAGCACGCCGATATTGGTCAGGAGCGATAGCGATTCGACATGCCGGGCCGGCAGGCGCAGGCCGGCGTCCAGGAAGCTGCGCTCGATCGAAGCGCGCAGCGGCGAGCTGGCGGCGGGCAGGATCCAGATGTGATCGGTCAGCGCGGCCAGCGGTGCGGACGGCGCGCCGGCCAGGGGATGGGCGGCGCGCGCCACCAGGCACAGCTCCTCGCGGTACAGCTTGTGATGGTCCACCGCCACGCCGGAGATCGATGCCATGTCGGCGCCGGGCAGGCGGCCCACCACGATGTCCAGGTCGCCCGTGGCCAGCGCCGGCAGCAACTGGGAGGTCGGCCCTTCGCGCACGCTGACCTGGATGCCGGGGTGCGCGGTCATCAGGCGCGCAATCGCCTCGGGCAGCAGCTTGGCCGACGCAGCGATGAGCGTACCCACCACCACATGGCCGCTGGCCCCGCCCAGCACCGCGTCGATGTCGTCGGCCATGTAGCGGATCTCGGCCATCATGGCCTGGACCCGGCGGCCCAGCACCACGGCCAGCTCGGTCGGCGTGACGCCGCGGTTGGAACGGTCGAACAGTGACGCGCCGAAGAAGGTCTCCAGTTCGTGGATGGCCTTGGTGACGGTGGGCTGGGTCAGATGCAGCTCGCTGGCGGCGCGCGACAGCGAACGGCACGCCAGCACGCGCTCGAACACCTGCAACTGGTGCAGCTTCAGCTTGCGGCTGAGCGCGTTGGGCGTGATGCGGAAGTCCGACATGCGCCGCTAGCGCGCCTGCGGCTTGTAGGCGACCGCCTTGATCTCGATCAGCAGCTGCGGGTGCGGCAGCTGATGCACGGCGACGGTGGTACGGGCCGGACCGTCGGAGTCGAAGTACTCGCCGTACACCTGGTTGTAGCCGCCGAAATCATTCATGTTGACGAGGAAGGTGCTGATCTCGACCACGTCGGCCAGCGTCGCATCGGCCGTGGCCAGGATGTCGCGAATGTTCTCGATGACGGCGCGCGTCTGCACCCGGATGTCCAGCGTGGCGGTGCCCATGGCGTCGACCTCGGCGCCCGCGATGCGGTTGTCGGGCAGGCGCGAGCTGGTGCCGGAGACATACAGGAAATCGCCGGCGCGCTTGATGTGCGGATACTTGCCGCGCGGCGTGGCCTTGCCGGCGACGACGGTGGCGCTGACGCCGGGCTGGCCGGGTTGACTGGTCTGGGACTGGTTCATCGCGTCCTCCTTTGCGTGGGGTGGGTCAGAGCTTAATGCAGACATTGGTGGGTTCGGTATAGAAATGCAGCGAATGGCGGCCGCCTTCGCGCCCGATGCCCGACAGGCCGCTGCCGCCGAACGGCGTGCGCAGGTCGCGCAGGAACCAGCAGTTGACCCAGGCCAGGCCGACCTTCATGGCCTGCGCCACGCGGTGGCCGCGCGTGAGATTCTGCGTCCAGACCGCGGCGGCCAGGCCGTAGCGCGTGTCGTTGGCCAGGCGGATGGCTTCTTCTTCAGTGTCGAAGGGCGCCACGTGGCAGACCGGACCGAAGACTTCCTCCTTGATGCAGCGGGCGGTCTCGGGCAGGCCGGTCCAGATCGTGGGTTGCACGTAGGCGCCTTCGTCGCGCGCGTCGCCGAACACCGGCACGCCGCCGCCGGCCACCACCGTCGCGCCTTCCTCGCGCGCCAGGGCGAAGTACGACAGCACCTTCTCGCGATGCTCGCGCGACACCAACGGTCCCATTTCGGTGGCCGGATCCATGGGCCAGCCTATGCGCAGGGCTTCCGCGCGCGCCGCCAGCGCGGCGACGAAGCGCTCATAGATCGGGCGTTCGACATAGACGCGCTCGGTGCACAGGCAGACCTGCCCGCAATTGGCGAACACCGATTGCGTCACGCCATCCACCGCGGCATCGAAATCCGCATCGGCAAACACCAGCGCCGCGTTCTTGCCGCCCAGCTCGAACGACACCGGCTTCACGCCCGGCGCCACGGCCCGCATGATGGCCGCGCCCGTGGCGGATTCGCCGGTGAAGGTGATGCCGTCGATATCCGGATGCGTGGTCATGAATTCGCCCGCCGAGTTCGGCCCGAAACCATGCGCCAGGTTCAGCACGCCGGCCGGCAGCCCGGTTTCATGCGCGACCTCGGCCAGCAGCGTGGCCGTGGACGGCGTGACTTCGGACGGCTTCATGATCACCGTATTGCCGAATGCCAGCGCCGGCGCCACCTTCCAGGTCAGCAACAGCAGCGGCAGGTTCCAGGGCGAAATCACGCCCACCACGCCCAAGGGCTTGCGGTAGGCGTAGTTCAGCGCCTGCCTGCCGTCCGGGGTGTCCGTCATGTAGCTTTCCATGTCCAGCGTGCGCGCCAGTTCCGCGAAAGCGCGGAAATTGGCCGCGCCGCGCGGGATGTCGATCTTGCCTGCCCAACCCACCGGCTTGCCGGTGTCGCCGATTTCGGCCTGCAGGAAATCGTCGAAGCGTCGCGCGATGCCGTCGGCCAGGGCCAGCAGATGATCGGTGCGCGCGGCCACCGACAGCCCCGCCCAGGCGGGCAGGGCGCGGTGCGCCGCCGCCACCGCGCGGTCGATCTGGTCGCGGCTGGCTTCGTGGACCTGGGCGATCAGGCGCCCGTCCACCGGGCTGTGCTTGTCGAAGGTGGACGCGCCGTCTTCGAAGCGGCCGTCGATGTAATTGCGCAATTGTCGGATCGTCATGTGCAGGGCTCGGTCTGGATGCAAAATAAATACGTATACGTACTATATTTTGGATCATAGACAGCGCCCCGTCTCAAGTCAATGCGATTCCGAAGCCGTCAGCGTCTGCCATTCTTCCTTGTCGATGCGGCTGACATGCTCCGTCCGGTAGTCGTTCATGAACTGATTGAACTTGTTCTCCTCGGTGTGATGGTGCTTGAAGCCGCACTTTTCCTGGGCTCTGCGCGATTTCTCGTTGTCGGCGAAATAGCCGCACCATAGCGCGTTGAAGTTCAACGTTTCAAACGCGTGGCGCATCAGTTCCCTGACGGCTTCAGGAATCAACCCCTGGCCCCAGAACGGTACGCCGATCCAATACGCGATTTCGGCTTCGTCGTCGGCAATTTCGAAATTGCTGTCCTTCCCCATGAGCAACGCCACCAGGCCTATGACGGTGTTGTCTCCCTTCTGTGTCAAGGCATAGGCCAGTGGCCGCGAAAAAACCGTCTGGATGATCTCCCGGCTATGTTCGACGCTTGTATGAGCAGGCCAGCCCGCGGCGAGGCCGATCCGTTCGTCGCGTGCATACGCAAACAGGCTCGGCGCGTCGTCGGTGTGCCAGGGCCGCAAAATGAGGCGTTCGGTGCGCAGCATGATTTCCCTTCCTTTCAGCAATGAAAACAGCAGCCGCAATTCTAGGATCCGAGGGCGCAACTGATAATAGACAGGGTTGAGCAGATTAGGTAATTTTGAAAACAAGATTGCGGGAATTCATGGGCGATGATTTAAAATTTCAGCGTAAATGAAAACGCTCTCTCAGCTCTCGGATACAGGCATCGAAGACCTGGCCATCGGCCTCAACAGCTTTGACGAACAGGTGGGTCACCCCTTGGCGTTGGCGTATGTGGTGGTGTTGATCTGCCGTGAGGGCAGCGCCGAGTGGGAAGTGAACTTCAAGCCGCACCGGATGAAGAAAAATGATCTCCTGGTCCTGGCGGAAGATTCCATCGCGCTCATCAAACGCAAGTCGGATGACTATTCATGCGCCTGCTATTTGATGAACCGGTCCATCGCTGCGGAGATTGCGCACGCCCTGCCCAACAGCCTGTTTTCCTTCTTGAGCCGTTCGCCGTTCTTCGCTGCCGAAAAGCTGTCGCCGCGGTATTCAAAGGCCTGGGAAGGCCAGGCGGCGCTGATCCATGAGCAGTGCGTCACCTACCAGCGGACCATGATCGTCAACCACGTCCAGAACCTGTTCTTGTGGATCTGTGAAAAGACAGACGGCCTTGGGGCCGGCATGAGGAATGACTTCAGCAGATCGGAAGCGGTCTGCTGGAAATTCTGGGAGCTGATCTCGATGCACTGCGTACAACAGCGCGGGGTGGCGTTCTATGCAGGGCTGCTGCATATCACTCCATACTATCTGTCGCAGTTGAGCAGGAGGTTCTTCAACGACGCGCCCAAAACGCTGATCGACAGGCAGGTCGTGTTGGAGATAAAAAAGCGCCTTACCCAGCCCAGGAAATCCGTGCAGCAAATTGCCGAGGAACTGCATTTCGCCGACGCCTCCTATTTGGGCAAGTTCTTCAAGCGCCATACCGGCGTGGGCTTGACCGACTACCGGAAAGGCAGGGCATGATGAAGTCTGAAAGGGGCGTGAGCTATCTTATGGACCCGCGCAGCAATGCCATGATCGCCGACATCCATCCCTTGGAAGCCCGATGACCGCTAGATCCCGACGTATCCCTCCCGACCCGGCCGCTCCCCAGGCCTTGCAGGCGTTCGACCTGACCCAGGTCGCGTCCCATCTGCTGCGCCGGGCCCATTTCCGGGCCGAAGCCCTGTTCGCCCAGGCCTTTCCCGACGAAGACCTGACCCCGCGGCAGAAGGCGCTGCTGATCACCGTCTACCAGAATCCGGGCGCGACCCAGAACCGCATCGCCGAGCTGATCGCGCTGGACCGCAATTCCTTCGCTGAGATGATCGCGCGCATGACCAAAAAGGGCTACGTGCGCCGTAAGCGCTCAGCCCAGGACGGGCGCGCCTATGCGCTGGAGATCACGGAAGAGGGCATTGCTCTGTTGGCGCGCATTCTGCCGCAGGATGCCGCGGTCGAGGCGGAGGTCCTGGCGCCCATCCCTGAGGATTTGCGGCCCATGTTCCTGAAATGCCTGCGCCTGATGGCGGGGCTGGAGCAGCAGGACGATGCCTGAGCGCGTCTGATTCAGGCGTCCACTGCAGGCGCCGAGTCCGACGCGGGTGTGCTCTTCCTGCCGAAGCGCAGCGCGAACTGGCGCGTGAACACCGCACCGAAGAAGAAGATCTGCGCCGAATAGTAGATCCACAACAGCAGCGCGATCAGCGACCCCGCCGCGCCGTAGGCCGACACCGCCGCGCCCCGGCTGAGATAGACGCCGATGCCCCACTTGCCCACCAGGAACAGCGCCGCGGTCACGATGGCGCCCGGGATCACGTCCGGCCACGAGATCTTCGCGCTTGGCAGCAGCTTGTAGATGACCGCGAACAGCGCCACCACGATGGAGAAGGAAAACAGGCTGGAAATCCACTCCGCCACCAGGGCGAAGGACGAAGCCGTCCAGAGATCGCCGTAATAACCCCGTGCGGCTCCAAGCGCGGCGTTCACCGTCAGCGATATCAAGAGGAACAGCGCCAGCACCAGCACCAGGCCGAACGACAGCATGCGGCTGCGGACCATGCCGTGCAGCCCGCCTTTCTGGTTGGCGGAGACTTCCCACAGTTCGTCCAGGCTGGCCTTCAGTTCCGCGAAGGCCGTGGTGGCGCTGAAGATCAGCACGAAGATCGAGATCAGCGCCGCGATCCAGCCCTTGCCTGATTCATGGGCGCTGGCCAGCACCGTCTGGATGACTTCAGCGCCGCGCTCGCCGGTCAGCTCGCGCAGTTGTGAGAACAACTCCGAGCGCACCGCGTCTTCGCCGAAGAACGCGCCCGCCACCGCGATCACCAGGATCAGCATGGGCGCAAGCGAAAACACCATGTACAGCGCCAGCGCCGCGCCCTTGCTGGAGGCGCGATGGGTGGACCACTGTTTGGCCGAGTCCATCAGCAGCCCGCCGATTTCGGACGGACGCAGGGCGCGCAACAGGGTCGGGGGCAAACGCATGGGACTCGGCTCGTTCTGGGGGAGCCTTCATTGTAGGGACGCATGCGCTGCGGCGAAACCCGCAGATTGTGCGCAACGTGTTCTTTGGCGAGGCCGCGTTGCGGAAAAAGAAAAACCCCCGGGGCGAAGGACCGGGGGTTTTTCGGGATACTGCATTCCCCGGCCGGAGCCGGGGAGGCCTTGCAAGGATGGCGGGACTTAGAAGTCCATGCCGCCCATGCCGCCCATGCCGCCGGGCATGGCCGGAGCAGCGGGCTTGTCTTCGGCCAGTTCGACCACGGCAGCTTCGGCGGTCAGCAGCAGGCTGGCGACGGAAGCGGCGTTCTGCAGGGCGGTGCGGGTCACCTTGGTGGGATCCAGCACGCCTTGCTCGACCAGGTCGGTGTACTCGCCGGTCGCGGCGTTGTAGCCGTAGTTACCCTTGCCGTTCAGCACGGTGTTGACGACCACGCTGGCTTCTTCGCCGGCGTTGGTGACGATGGTGCGCAGCGGCTCTTCCACAGCACGCAGGATCAGCTTGATGCCGGCGTTCTGGTCAGGCGTGTCGCCCTTCAAGTCAGCGATGGCTTGCTTGGCGCGCAGCAGAGCAACGCCGCCGCCAGCCACAACGCCTTCTTCCACTGCAGCGCGGGTGGCGTGCAGGGCGTCCTCGACGCGAGCCTTCTTTTCCTTCATTTCGACTTCGGTGGCAGCGCCAACGCGAATCACGGCAACGCCGCCGGCCAGCTTGGCCACGCGTTCTTGCAGCTTTTCACGGTCGTAGTCGGACGTGGCTTCTTCGATCTGGACGCGGATTTGCTTGACGCGAGCTTCGATCGACTTGCTGTCGCCAGCGCCGTCGATGATGGTCGTGTTTTCCTTGCCCACTTCGATGCGCTTGGCTTGGCCCAGTTCAGCCAGGCCGGCCTTCTCCAGCGACATGCCGGTTTCTTCGGAGATCACCGTGCCGCCCGTCAGGATGGCGATGTCTTCCAGCATGGCCTTGCGGCGGTCGCCGAAGCCAGGAGCCTTGACGGCGGTCGTCTTCAGGATGCCGCGGATGTTGTTCACAACCAGGGTAGCCAGGGCTTCGCCTTCGACGTCTTCAGCGATGATCAGCAGCGGACGGCTCGACTTGGCAACTTGTTCCAGCACGGGCAGCAGGTCGCGGATGTTGCTGATCTTCTTGTCGAAAATCAGGACAAACGGATCTTCCAGAGCGGCAACTTGCTTGTCCGGGTTGTTGATGAAGTAGGGCGACAGGTAGCCGCGGTCGAATTGCATGCCTTCGACGACGTCCAGCTCGTTTTCCAGCGACTTGCCGTCTTCGACGGTGATGACGCCTTCCTTGCCGACCTTGTCCATCGCGTCAGCGATGATCTGGCCGATGGAGGTGTCGCTGTTGGCGGAGATCGAGCCAACCTGAGCGATTTCCTTGCTGGTCGTGACCGGCTTGGATTGCTTCTTCAGTTCAGCGACGGCGGCGGCGACAGCCTTGTCGATGCCGCGCTTCAGGTCGATCGGGTTGAAACCGGCGGCAACGTACTTCAGGCCTTCCATGACGATGGCCTGGGCCAGCACGGTGGCGGTGGTGGTGCCGTCACCGGCGTTGTCGGAGGTCTTGGAGGCAACGTCCTTGACCAGCTGGGCGCCGATGTTTTCGAACTTGTCCTTCAGTTCGATTTCCTTGGCGACGGACACGCCGTCCTTGGTCACGGTCGGGGCGCCGAACGAGCGCTCCAGCACGACGTTGCGACCCTTGGGGCCCAGGGTGGTCTTGACAGCGTTGGCGAGAACATTCACGCCGCGGACGATGCGCACGCGGGCGTCGTCACCGAACAGTACTTGCTTGGCAGCCATTTCTTAGCTTCCTTCGAAAATTCGTTTGAGGCGGGGTTTACTGGACCACGGCGAGGATTTCGTCCTCGCGGATGACGAGCAGCTCTTCGCCGTCAACCTTCACGGACTGGCCGGCGTACTTGCCGAACAGCACCTTGTCGCCAGCCTTCAGGTCGACCGGCAGGATCTTGCCGTCTTCGGTCTTCTTGCCGGGGCCGACGGCCACGACTTCACCCTGGTCGGGCTTTTCAGCGGCGCTGTCGGGGATAACGATGCCCGATGCAGTCTTGCGCTCGTTTTCGAGGCGTTTGACGATCACGCGATCGCCCAGGGGACGCAAGGCCATGAGGAACTCCTGTTGCAAAAAAGAGAAGGAAATGATCGGTTAGGCCCGGGAACGCTTGTTAGCACTCACCGGTGTCGAGTGCTAATTATAGGGATGATGTTCTAGGGTTCAAGGGGGAGGGGGCTGGTTGTTACATATTGGGGAGCTGTATGGCGTCTAACTTCATTGAGGCGGAAGTTAGACGAGCAGCCGGCAAGCACGGCGACTGTCGAAATTCATCTAATTTGGGATTTACGTCATCCAGTTTGGGAATCGAGAATTTTCGATATGCAAGCGCTGGTGCGGCCTCCAGCCGGATTTCGTCCCTCTAGGTCCGATTTCGTGTGTCATGCACTGGCAATGCCGCCCGTCAGCCTCGGGGTGAAGCCTCCGTGTGGCTGGCAACCCGAGGCGCCTGACCTGTGTGCGACGCCCGCCAGGCCCCGCTTTGGCCGTGTACGCCAAATACGGGTGGCGAACGACCGTTGCTCTCTACCTGCTCTGCAATTGGACGACAGGTCGATTCCGACCCATCGCAGCCGTTGGGGCCGGCCTGGCCCATGGCTGCTTTGCAGCGATTGCAGCCGATCATGCCCAGTCTGCCCGTCGATAGGTGCTTGACGGCTTGCCGTTGCTCATGTAGTGCTGCGCGATGTGGGTCGACCTTGCCGACGCTGCGTTCGCAGCGAAGGCCATTGTTGCGAGTGTGCTGACCTGTGTGCGGCACTCTGTCATCTTCATACGACGCTCGCTGTCATTCCGAGAGTCGTACTAGAAAGATTCGTATTCAGCGACAATGAGCTTGACGCCTAGGGAGCAAGCCGCCGTTGACAGAGTGCGATTTCTTCGCCAATTTCAGCAACCGCTCGCCCTGGTACGTGGCAGCGCACCGTCTTCAAAAATGACCGGCTGCTGCAGGTGCGTGCAAACAAGGGCCTGCTGCACATTTATGAGCGCTAGCTGCCGCATGAGTGAACTCCGCAAAACGTTCGCGAGCCGTTACGGACGGCTCCAAGGATTCGCTAACTGGTTGGCAGATAATCGGTTTTCCTCGATCGTCACAGGCGCGAAACCCTCCTAGGGGCTGGGAGCACTAGTCAGGGGTTACCTTATATGATCCAGGCGCCGGAGGACACCCCGGAACATGCGTTACTCTATTGCTTTTCCTATGCTGCCCCTCTTCGCGCCTTGACAATGACGCCCTCCCCCAATGGATCTCCTACCCCGATGCCTTCTCGTTGCCCCGAGGAAGGCGATGAGGCGTTCGCATGACGACCACCCTTTTGCACATCTCCGATCCGCATTTCGGAGATCCAAAAGGTGTTCTAAGTCGTCAGGAGGTGAGCCAAGTCCTCTTGGCTTTGCTCCACAAGACTGGCCCTGCCGTCTTTGTTGTTCTTTCCGGCGATATCTCGTTCAAGGGTCAAGCCCAGGGTTATGCGGAGGCACGAGACGCACTGTTTCAGGTCTTTGAGGAGACGAAAGTTCGGCGAGATCGGCTCATCGTGTGCCCGGGAAACCACGACGTCGTGAAGCGCGAAACGGGTATTTCCCTTTTCGAGCCCTTTGACGCTTGGAGCGCGAGCTTGCGCCGTGACAAGGGTTGCACGTTCAGTAATCAGTCGTGTCGCCGTTTGACTTTCCCCGAGGTCGACTTTTTGCTGATCAACAGCGCCTTCCACGGAGACATTGAGTTCGGCCTGGTTGACCTGACAAAGATGGAACCGGTTCTTGCCGATATGGATGCCCCTCCCATTCAGGATTTACCTAGAGTCGCCGTGTTGCATCATCATTTGGTTCCGTTTTCGCGCGAAGACATCTCCACGACCCGGAACGCGTACAAAGTTCTCACTCGCTTGGCAGAGTGCGGCTTTTCGCTTGTCCTGCATGGGCACCAGCACGCACTTCTCGAACTCGGCATGGGAGCGGGTTCGATGAAGGTTCACGGCGTTAGTTCGTTCAGGTATATCACGCCGGGATTCGTCAATGGCGCGACCATTTACCGTATCGACGAGTCTAAGCGGGTCACCGCCGAACACTACGCGATCTCCAAGGACGCGCCCAACCTTTTGAGATACATCAAGGACTGTTGAGTCGAACAAAAAATGCAGAATGCGAAATTCATAGTTTTCGAAGGCCTGGATGGCTCGGGCACGTCGACTCAGGCAAATTTGCTCGAGAGGCGCCTCGTTAACGAGGGTCATCGATGCCATCTGACCTCCGAGCCGTCCGCCGGTCCCGTCGGTCAGATGATCCGTCAAGCTTTCAAGGGGCGGCTCCGCTTCGCCCAGGCATCGGAGCGGTTTGATCAGCAGATGGCCCATCTGTTCTCCGCAGACCGCTTCGACCATCTCTATAACGAATGGGACGGCGTGATGCCGACGCTCGAGCGCGGAACGACCGTGATCAGCACGCGGTACTTCTTCTCCTCCTACGCGTATCATTGCACTCGCGAACAGGACTGGACGCTAGTCGAGCGGCTGAACCGAGATTTCCCAAACCCGGACCTCTTGGTTTACCTGCGCAACCCTGTCGCCGAGTCGTTGCGCCGGCTGCAGTCCAGAACGACGCTGGACAGCTACGAAACGCCTGACAAACTTGTGCAGGTCGCGGCCAACTATGAGCGCATTATTGATGAATATCCCGGCCGCAAACTCGTGCTTGATGCAACTCGACCTCCACAGGATATCCACGAAGAAATCGTGAAAAGCGCCAAGGAACTGTGATGGGCGAGAATGGACTCTATGATGCGCACGCCGACATGTTGGGCAGCGTAGAAAAGACCGCGAACAAGGAAGTCTTCAACTGGCATTGGACCGTCGATATCCCCGCGTCGGATCTGGATAGTGTGAGGATGACAGACGTCACCGAGGAGGCGGCGCAGTGGCGTCAAGCGATCCGCCCGGCCGACATGCACTTCACGCATGCAGAGTACTACGGCGACGGCATCCGACACATCGTTGACGAACTCAGACACAAGCCCACCAGCAATCGAGCGCTCTATTCATTGCTGGCGCAAGATAACATCAGCAAATCCGGCGACAATCCGATACCGTCATTTCTGACATTTCAGTGCTCGATCGAGAAAGGGATTTTGTATTGCACTGCGACCTTTCGAGCACTCGAAGTTAGCAACTTTCTGAGAATCAACCTGGAGGAGATTCGGCAGAATCTCGTCGAGATCTGCACAGAGCTTTCGGCGATCGAAACAGTCCGTCTGCACATATTTGCCTTCCACGCATACGTTCGCAGTGTCTCAGGCGCGGCACTGAGACGACCCAAGATTGATGTAATGTTCGAGCCTGAACTTTTGATCTTGATGCAAGATGGTGACGTGCGCGAGCTCGACAAGCTGCTTGGGGAGGTGGCGCAGTCGACGACCGCGGTGTCGGAAGAGGGACTTGCATCGATGCTTCGCATCTTCAAAATGGAAGAGAAGGCGCGTCTGCACGCCAGCATTGAAGGCAAGCGAGGGCTCCTGGTGCCCCAGTTGACGCAAGCAGTCCACGCGTGCAAGGACTTGGCATCGGCTCGCAAAGGCGCGTCTCGCGGCATTCGTACGGCGGAGAAGATCAGGGCATTCCAGGCCGCTGTGAACAGTGTTCGCGAAACCCTACTGCTGGAATAGGAGCTGTCGATGGATTTCGCAACCCTGGTGCGGCTTCAGAGTGACTTCGACAAGGGTCACGGGGTGACCAAACCTTTCTTCGTCCCCATCTCCTCGAACAACCTCCAGGAGCTTGAGCATCTTGTGGTGTGCATGGTTGGTGAGGTCGGCGAATTTGCTAACGAACTCAAGAAGGTCGTACGTGGCGATGCGCCCTACGAGGAGCGCAAGGCCGCCCTCGCCGAAGAGTTGACGGACACCTTCATCTACTTGATCAAGATTGCGGCGCAGACAGGTATCGATCTGGAATCCGAGTACCTGAAGAAGCTTGAGAAGAATCGGCAACGCTTCCCGCTTTTGGAGGGGCCGTGATTGTCATTCGTGGCCTTTCCCCGAACGAGGCATATCGGCGGCTGCTTGCGCTCGCCACACAGCACGATTGGCCGCTCGAAGCCTCGCGTGTAGGCCCATGTAGGGACCTGGGGGCGGTCACCGTGGAACTGGATGGTGGCGGTCGCACGATCTTTCTATCCGGCCGCGGATGGAATCCGGCCTTCGCTATAGTAGAGGCCGCGTGGATTGTCTCAGGGCGCAACGACGTCAAGCCTCTTAAACAGTTCATCGGAAGCTACGACCGATTTTCGGACGACGGTCAAACCTTGCATGGCGCATATGGATACCGCTTGCGCCATCATTTCAAGCGCGATCAGATCGAGGCGGCTATCGATGAGTTGACTTCAAGCCCTGCATCTCGTCGAGTCGTGATGACCTTGTACGCTCCGGACGACCTCGGCCTAAATTCGAAAGATATCCCCTGTAATACGCAGGTGACTCTGCGCCTCGTGCGTGGCCGTCTGGAGATGACGGTGTCCAATCGTTCGAACGATCTATGGTTGGGAGTACCCTATAACTGGTTTGTCTTTCGAGTTCTGCAGCATCTCATCGCAGATAGACTCGGTGTTGCATGTGGCGTTCAGCGCCACGTTAGTAGCTATGTCCACCTTTACGAGACAGACTTCATCGCTGCTGCCCGAGTGGCCACCATCAACAGAAAGGTCGATCTTGAGCGCAAAGAAGCGGCGCTCGGCGGGTTGGATGTGCTGGGGTTGCTGCGTGACGCAAGCGCTTTGACTGATCTTTCATTCAACTCCTTGACGAGCACGCAACTGATTGACTTCTTCGCTCGCTTTCGATTTTATCGCAGCGCCAACTTCACAGGTCCGGATCTAACCCCTGCGGAGGACATCCTGACCGAATCCCTCGATCGATGGAATCTCGACCGCCACTTAAGAAGGGGCAACAACATGACTCAACCGCTCACATACAACCCGGAGACCGAAACCGGGCTGCAGATTCAACAATGGGTGTTCGCGACTCCCGTCGACGCCGTGATCGAGCGACTTAACGTGGTCGCTCAAGAGGCGATGCCTATGCTCCGCGAGGCGTTGCGTTCTGAACTAGGCCAGGGGCTACGCATCGATTTTGAAGATGCGGCGTCGGAGCGCCGGGCGGCGATGCACTTCGTGCTGGAACTGATCTTCGGAACCCTCGATCCTGCCCTCGTGAGATCGCCGATCGGAGATAAAGTACGTGACCGTATCACAACAATCTCCACCGCTGCCGGCTTGCCACAGTCACCGCTTCGCCACCGTGAACTCAGCGACGAACGATTGAAATACTTGTTTGGCGCAATACTCGCTTGAGCGTAGCGCCATTGTTCGGCGAACCATGATAGCGGCTGCAACGTAGGAGCAAACCTTGTTCTCCTTGGCGAACCGCCCGCCGCGGGAAGTTAGGCTAATCAACGGCAGCAAGAAACCGCGCCATTGCTCATTTGGTCATGGGCTATGTTGGAAAATAGAAGATGGACTAGTGTCAGCTCAGGCACTCGCGACCATGTCGAAGGTCCGGCAGAGCATTCGGTGGTTCAGTCCGAGTTACAAGGACGTTTGGCGAAGACAGTGGATTTGTACTGCTCGACCACTGGCTGAACGCGACAGCGCCAGTCAGGCACAGCTGAGCGTGTGCAACCCCGGCGTTCCTGCTGGACAGATCTACGTCATCCTCACTTCGAATAGGCGGCGGTGAGAGCTGTCGCTTGGACGTTGGCTGCTGGCGAGACATGATGTTCGGGCGGATGATCGTGAACGGCTGCAATCAGCCTGAAGCTGTCACTGGCAGCGGGATTTCAAGGACAGCTTTTGGCTGTGCATTCAACCGGTCGTTGCAACACACTAGAGGCTGCGCAAGCAGAAGAGGTGTTGCAAATGAAGCAGAGACCTCGAATCTACTACACCGAAAGTCAGAAGCTCGTGATGTGGGAGCACTGGCGAAAGGGTGACTCGCTTCAGCAGATTGCTCAACTATTTGACCGAAATCATTCGTCAATTCAGAGGATTCTTGCTGAGACGGGCGGTATTCAACCCGCGCCGCGCTGTCGATCATGCCTTGCGCCGTCTTTGGCAGAGCGTGAAGAAATTTCTCGGGGCCTGGTCCGCGGTCAATCGATTCGCTCCATCGCCATAGGGCTCAGGCGTGCGCCCTCAACCGTCAGCAGAGAGATCAAGCGCAATGGCGGGCAGTCGGAATACCGCGCCAGCCAGGCCGATCAAGCGACGTGGGACAGGGCGCGTCGCCCAAAACCCTGCAAACTGGCAGACAATTGGCGTTTGGCGCAGTTAGTGGCGGAGAAGTTGGCTTTGCAATGGTCGCCAGAGCAATCGCCGGTTGGCTGAAGCGCGCCTACTGCGGGGACGAGGCCTGCCAAGTGTCGCACGAGACCATTTATCGGACACTCTTTATCCAAGCGCGCGAAGCCTTGAAAAAGGAGCTCGTAGCGCATCTGCGACGTACCCGAGCCATGCGCCGATCTCGCCACCATACACAAAAGACGGATGACCACGGGCGGATCGTGGATGCGATCTCGATAAGCGAGCGCCCGGCCTCAGCGGAGGATCGAGCCGTACCAGGCCACTGGGAAGGCGACCTGCTCTTCGGAAGTTGTAATAGTCAGATCGCCACGCTGGTCGAAAGGCAGACGCGCTACCTCATGCTGATCAAGGTGGCAGCGAAGGACACCGAAACGGTCGTAAATGCGCTGATCAGGCATGCTCGGAGGTTGCCTCATGAGCTATACAAATCTCTGACGTGGGACCGAGGAAAGGAAATGGCTGCGCATAGCCGGTTCACTCTAGCCACAGATATACAAGTGTTCTTTTGCGATCCACAGAGTCCCTGGCAGCGTGGAACCAACGAAAACACCAATGGCCTCCTCAGGCAATATCTGCCAAAGGGCCTCGAACTCAGCGACTACTCGCAGAACAGACTAGATGCTATTGCTAGATGCTTGAACGAGCGTCCGCGAAAGACTCTGGGCTACGAAACGCCAGCCGAGCGATTTAACCAAGCTGTTGCAACGACCGGTTGAATGCACACTTAAGTGCAGTGGGTGCAGTGAACCGAGTCCAAACGTCGTTTTCAGATCGCAAGCCGCCCTTCAACAGCGGCGGATTGCGGCCAGTCGCAGACGTCCATACTCGCGATTAAAAAGACATTCGAGTGCCGGTTATTCTGTAAAGCGGCCACCGCGGCCAACTCAGAGCGCAGAATGCTTAGGCTGAGACACTTTCGCGAAACTGGGGCCTACGCAGACGGTGGCAACCGCGCTGCCGACCATTCCGCGCAACCATGCATCGCATCGTCCACATACTGGATGAAGTCGTCGTATAAATCCCTTATATCCCCTTTGCTGACCGTAGGATCATCTCGGTTCTTAAACGTCCATTCGATTAGTTGATCAAGATTGCTGGTCGTTATAGATCCGTTCTCTACGAAGAAAGGAGAGTACATATTTCCCCTGCCGGGACACAAGACGCCACGAGAGAGTTCACCAACCCAAGAGGACCACTTGACGGATGCCAATTTGTGGAATCGTGCTGTGACCGGAAGCGCTAACCTGAGCCCCGGTGTCAGATTCGCTAGCAGCAGATCGACCAAGGCCGTTCGATCCCATGCCTCCTTATTTTTGGTTATTCCAATAACCACTCCCTTTTTCGTAACGGATTTGATATACCCCCTGTATCCTTGATGAACTATAGCCTGAAAGAAAATAGAAATTGAATCGTACGTACATGACCGATACGCACCCTCAAATACGACATACCGCGGACTATAGTCGCCAAATGCTTGATATAAGTCCATTCCACCTTCAAGCATGAGCCCGATAGTGGGAGAAGGAGGTTTCTGTTGCTTGGGTGCGAAAATTAGGCGTCTTCCGCCGTAGTTGCCGTGATTCGCCCACATCATATTTAGATAATCATCGGAATATGGATTATCCAGTGCCAGCAGCGTTGCCGATAGCATGGCTTTGTGTGCGTCGTCTTTACTGCTCGCAAATAGAATTTTTGCAGTGGAAACTATCGACGGAATTAATTCGCCAATTACGTTGAAGTCGCGAAGTTCACTTCTATTTACTTTTAGAATTGAATCCGCTTGACCAAAAATATTCACATGAACTTCGCAAGGAATACTCAGACTTCTTTCGCGGTAGCCTACTCTTTGTCCTTTAAAATAAAGATGCAACCCACTGGCTGGCGATTCAAGGTTAAATGCAACCGCAACGCCCGCATCCGGGTGGTATCGCCAGGTCAGTTCGGAACACATTCGGGGCTGGGGAGCTCCATTGATAGAAACGGGGAGAGGGACATTATCGAGCATATCCTCGAAATACGATGGCTGCCTGCCAACTATGGGATCGAAGAATTCATAAGGCTGCCTACGAATACCGAACGTACGTTCTTTCTCCGGAGAAATATCGAGTTCAAGTGTTGTCCCGCACCGCTTCGCCGCCGCGAACGAATTTTCCCGCTGTACGTAAATCGAGCCTTCTTCCGGCCCAACCGGGTTCGACATGCGGATAATTAACTCCTCTCCGTTTGTGATACTTTTTGTTTTATATAAAATCTCGTCGGTTAACGTAAACGCACTTTGTAAACCGATACCGAAGGCGCCCGATGGGCGCATCCATGTGGGCATGCGAGCGTAGACTGCATGCTTCCAGGTTCCTTGAATTGATCTACCTATCTTACACATCCCCTTAAGGTCATCCCGACTGATACCAATGCCACTATCTCGAATCTTGATCTTTACCGAACTCCGGCTTGCTGTAATTTCCGAGGCCGATCGTATGATCGTTATTTCAATTGGATATTCGTTAAGAATTTTAACGATCCTTGGATCATAGGGGCTATCGTCCTGTCGAATTGTCATGTCACGTGGTAGGTCATTTGCCTCGCCCTCACCGTGCCTGAGCCATACGTATAGAAGTGTCGCGTCGATGGCATTTTGCAAAAGCTCTCGAAGCGCGTCCCTATGCGATGTATAAAGTCCGGCCCCCTGAAGTAGCTCCATCACTCTCGGCTGATCTAGTTCAAAATGGGGGCGACTGGAATTTTCAATGAGCTCGTATCCCTTAAGCTCTGTCGTGATATTTCCGATCGTTGGCAGCAATCCGAAGCGATTATCGGGAGATATATCAGCCCAATGAGCCATTTGCCACGCAATTTCCCGCCTCAGATAATCGAACCATTTCTCGGATTCGACATAGCCATCATAGGTCGAGCAAACGGCATGCACCTCAATCCGTTCCATGTCTATCCGGAGATGTCGGATCGCGAGGTGCTTATCGATGTGTGCGTGAGTAGCTGGTGGCAGTTGTCCCGCCACTTGCAGCATGACCGGGCAGAATCTATTGTCGTCGAGATCGAGCAAGTCCCCTAGACGCAACATAGAGGCAACAAATCGAGGATGAATTTTATCCTTACCCAATCCGGATGCGACAGCGGGCAACTGCATCAACTCCGCATGACCTTTTCCGTGCATCGCACAAATGTCACTAAGTAAGTAGAACATTCGTTTGGGTATTAGTTCATTTCTAGGGGAGTTAAGGCCGATTGTCGTGACTGGTTGGATGGCAATTCGGGCGGACCGGTCGGCGTGTTTTCTACGGTAGTATTCCGCTAGTAATTGACTAACATTGGCGATCCAATCAAGGGGATTCTCGCTTCTAGCAAGAGATTCCATGGGATTGGCGATGCCAAGTCGTAATTCATCGAGTGAGAATTTTCCATTGAACGTATTTTGTTGGGAGGCGACGAACGACCGGAAATCCTCGCTTTCCCAGTCTAGCTCCTTTTCCTGTTGAGTTACGACCATTCCGATATCATGGAGATATGCAGCTTCTAGCAGGAGCCAGACATCACTGCCACTCAACTGAGATATCCGCGATGACCCGAGAATTCTTTCAATGTTGACGAGAATTTGTGTTGAGTGCGATTCATCATGACGACTGTAATGTGGGAAAAGATTGCCCACACTTTGCAAGGCTTTCCCTATTAATCGTTTGTCAAATCCCCACTGTGCTACCAGCGGTGCAAGAGTGAGGTCTTTGGCGCTGCACTCATCTAATCGCTGCTCAAATAAAGTGGCCAATATGTGCCTCCTTCGGTGAAGAGTTGTAGGCTACCAGATGGGCTACTTTTGCGGTTTGGGGGGCGAATCTCAGGTCGTCGGACGTGGTGGAGAGCGGCCGTTGGGCGCCCTGCAACCGCCATTGCATTGGCATCACCCTGAGCGGCCGTGGGGGGGGGGCGGCAGCGCTCTGTCGTCAAAGACGGCTTCCGGTCACAATCGAATAATCACAGCACGTTCTCGGCTGACTGCTTCAGATTGAACGGAGTCATTCACGACCAAGCTCTCGAATGACCGCGTCCATCGCGCAGGCCCATACTTTGCAGCAGAACGGCGCTCGATGAGTTAGCAGCATGACCATCTGGTGCTTGACGCTCCGGTTGACGCTGAAGCCGTTCCCTTGATTCAAGTTGGCACCAACTATCCAACTCCAATTCCATGGCCCCGAAAAAACCAAAGAAGCCGAACCCCTCCGCCCCCGCAGCTCCTGCAACGGCCCCGGCGGAAGGCGAACGCCGAGCACTCCGTGGATATATCGGCCAGTATGAGCGAGCGGGCGCTGCCATCTACGCAGCGCTCGAGCGCGACGAGCTGCGCTGGATCGGCGTCGCCGACCGCAACGCGGGTATCGCTGACGACCTAGTACTCGGTTTCGATGGATTGGTGGTCGGCCACCAGTTCAAGACGTCCAAATTTCCGGGAACTTTCACAGTTGAGACGCTGTTTACTGGCGCCAGTGGCCTCTGGAAGCCCATGGTTCATGCTTGGCAGTCCCTGCGCAAGGACAACCTGGGAAGCCGCGTCGAGATTCGCTTGGTCGTTAACGACTTTCCGTCGACTACTGACAAGCCAGGCGACGGCGCGCCCGCTCACAGCGCGGCATTCCTTGAAGAGTTCCGGCAGCATGCAAATCGGTCGCTAGCGGATTGGTTCATGTCGGAATGGAGCCGACTGATCGATCTCCTGCGCCGGGAAGCTGGCCTTAGTGATGGTGACTTCGAACGGTTCTTGCAGGACCTCCGTGTGGTGTGCGGAGCTGCGGCGGACTTCGTCCAGTCGCACAAGCTGAACGCCGAACAGGCTAGACAGGCATCTGAGATTGCCAGCGTACTGCCCAAGCTGGTCGTCGACGCACGGGACAAGGACAGGTGGACGCGTGACGAGCTGCTTCGTGAGCTTGGCTGGCGCGATCCCGCCAAGACGTTGCTCATCCATCGGTTCCCAGTCGGCGCCTATGTCCAGCGCAACCGCGACACTGAGGTCAAGCTACTGGCCGCGCTGCAAGCCACCAGCCAGGGCTATGTCTCACTCATAGGTCCGCCTGGCTCCGGGAAATCCACCCTCCTACAGGTGGCGCTGGCCACCGAAGCAAATACCCGGCTCGTCCGCTACCTGGCGTATGTGCCGGGCGCTGCCCAGGGCGTCGGGCGCGGAGAGGCCGATAACTTTTTGACCGATGTCGGCGCGCAACTGCGCAATAGCGGTTTGATCGGGCTGCGTCTTCGCGATGACTCGCTGCATGAGCGGCGCGAACAGTTCGGCATCCTGTTGCGGCAGGCCGGGGAGCGCTTCGACCGCGACGGGATCCGAACGATCGTCGTCGTCGACGGGCTCGACCATGTTCCCCGCGAAGAGCTGCCGACCAATTCACTGCTGGGGGAGCTACCTCTTCCGGCGGCCATCCCGAAGGGGGTTGTGTTCGTCCTCGGCACGCAGCGGTTAGATCTTGCGAATCTGAAGCCCGCCGTTAAGGAACAAGCGGAGAAGAGCGAGCGTCTGGTCCTCATGAGCTCCCTAGGTCGCGAGGAAGTCGCTCGGATGGCGGATGCGCTTGGCCTGCCTGTCGACATTCCGCGCTTGGAGTTGAGCAAGCTCACGCATGGCCACCCGCTAGCAACGCGCTACTTGATTCAGGCACTGTTGCACGCGGATGAAGCCGGCCGCACGCACCTGCTCAGTGGCGGGATGCCGTTCGACGGTGACATTGGGACCGTGTATGCCGCCGCCTGGCGAGAAATCGCAAGCGACAACGATGCAATGGACGTGCTTGGCTTTATCGCCCGGGCCGAGGCACCCATGGACCTGCGGTTGTTGGCCACGGTGGTCAAGGAGTCTGCGATTGAGCGAGCACTGGTCGTTGCACGGCACCTGCTCCGCAGCTCATCCCTGGGATGGAGGGTGTTCCACAACAGCTTCAGGCTGTTCGTCATCGCCCAACCGCGAGTTCGCCTCGGTAGCGTCGACGACGAATATTCCCGGCGCGTATACCGCGACCTCGCCGAACTGGCAAAGAACGCGCCGCAAGAATCCGCGCAGCGGTGGCTTGAGTTGCGCTACCGCGCCCGTGCTGGGGACGGTGCCGATGTACTTGCGTTGGCAATTCCCGCTCGCTTCAGGCAACACCTGGCCGATGGGCGTTCTATCACCGAGATCCACGCTGATATCCGGCTAGCTCTGCTAGCAGTGCGTGAAACGCACGATGCGACGGCCTTCACAAAGCTGTTGCTGTGTAGTGACGAAGTGGGCAGGCGCGAAACAGCCCTTGAATATGCCAACCAGCTTCCGCTCGCGATGCTGGCAGTCGGGAACATCGATTCAGCCGTCTCTTTCGTGCAGTACTTTCCCAGCCAGGGCTACGAGGTAGTCGACGCCCTGTTGGCGCGAGGCGACTTCGAGCGCGCGAAGGAGCTATTTGAAAATCTAGAACCACTATCGCAGCTCCATACGCCCAAGTTCCAGAACTACGGGAACGAACACAACATCAACGAATTCAAGAGGTGGGCGAGGCGCGCCGTCCATTTCCGAGATACAGAGCAGATGCAGGCAGCGATTGACCATCTCGCCGCGGAGGGGCTACGCGAGGCCGAAAAGGTGGATCCAGAAACTGTCGCCGCACTGCGCCGGCATTTGCGGACGGAAGCCGCAGAGGCGACGCTCCTCCATAAGGTTGACGACGATCCACAAGACCTCTGCAGCGAGCTCGGGGTATCCGACGAAGACAAGCCTTCTGTGATGGTTCACGCAGGGCTATTGGCAAGTCGGCGTGGCGCCATTGCGCACGCGCTTTCTCTGTTCGATGCCGCTGTCGTCCTTCCCGGCTTCGGAGAGGTGCCCAATGGCGACCGCCGCCGTATGGCACTGATTGCATGCCAAGCTGGCCGTCGTGACCTAGCCGAGGTGCTGTTCGATAAGTTGGTAGCGCCGATGATCTCCATGTGCGACGACGAGACGGACCTGGCTGGGCTGGGTTATCTGGTCGGCGCGGTGATGCATCACGTGAGGCTTTGTACGATGCTTGACAAACCGTTGCCGAGTGTGGTGCCGTCGAAGCACTCCTTCCTTCATCCGTTCCAGCAGCGCGCGTCGACGATAGGCGTACTCCTAGGTCGCGCCGCTGTCGACAACGCGGCAGTACAGGCTGGCAGCATCCAGGCCGAAGCCCGCGTTGCCCTTGGGTCCGTGCTACGTCTGACTTCAGAAGCCGGTAGCGAGTCATATCGCATTCAGCAGGCATTCAAAGCGATCCCTGTGCTTGCGAAAGTGCTACTTAGGCTCGGCGCCAAATGTGGCGAGGATGAGTACCGCGCCGTACTTCGAGCAGTTGATGCAGCCATCGCCTCATCTACGCTGGGGGGTACTGCATACCTGCGGCGCCGGTTGGCCGTCGATGCGTATCGGGTTGACGGTGACCGTGCGGGGGCCGTCGACCGGCTCAACGCCCTCGTGACGGAGCTTCAAGAAAGCACGCCGAGTGAACAAATTGACGGGTTGGCGGATCTGTCCATCGCGTTGGCTGCGGTAGGGGACGTAGAGCGGGCGAAACAGTTGCTGGCGACAGTTCCCGAACAGTGCCTTGGCTACGCGCTACCTCCCAAAAAAGATCCACAGTACGCAATCTGGCGGGACATCCTCGTCCTTGCGAACACCGCTGACCCGGAGGGCCGTGTCAAGCGGCTCTCAGGCTTGATACGCCAGGTCAGCGGCATGACCGAAACGGAAGGGTCTTCGGCCGCGCACCGCCTGACAATGTCGCTGATTGAGGAAGCGATGCAGGTCGGGCCTCGCTTCGGTTTCGAGGTGTCAAAGGCATTGGCAGATTGGTATCTGATTGGCTGGCCGAACCGCGTCGATCTACTCATGAAGGGGATGGCCCGGCGAAGCCCTGACTTCGTCTTGCCTTGCGCTACCGTCTGGTGCGGGCTCTGCCTACCGTTCTACATGGAACCGCACTACCGGGATCCGTACCACGTGGGCGACTTCATCGATGTCGCCGCCGACGCGGCAGGCCCCGGCCAGATTGAGCCGCTCACACTGATGCTATTGGGGGCGATCGAAGTAGTCAGCAGAGCACATGAGAGGGTCGGACTGCTCCGGCGTCTTCGCACCGCGGCCGGAAGACATGGGCTCTCTTCCGCGGAGCTTGATGCCGCTATCGCCCGATGGAAGTCAGAAGCGCCGGACCCACGATACTCGTCTACGCCCAGCAAGTACGACTCTGCGGCTACTCTTGAGGAGCTTGAACTCGAGTTTGAAGCGGATGGCGATGAACTGAACTACAACGCCGCGTACCGATTCAGAGATCTTGCCGAGAAAGCTCCACTTTATGCGGTGCGGAGGATGTTTGAGCGTTGGAAAGTCTTGCGGGACGACGCGCGCTGTCGCTTCCTGATGGTGAAGCGGTTGGCTGCGGCGGGTGAAATTGAGTACGCCAAGAAGCTGATTCAGGGCTATGAGACGAGCAAGGACCCCTGGCGGGCCTGGAGCCAATGGATGGGGGGCGGCAAGTTCCTCTATTTTGAGGCGAAGAAACTCTTGGACGGGCCATCCACATCTGCTGTCGCCTTCGAGAATATCGTCGATTCGGTGACGGCGGGCGAGGAGAATATCCAGTCTCTGCTGACAGAGCTGGATTCGATATTGCCGGTAATTAGCGCGACGCCTGACTGGCCGGCCATATGGTCGCTGCTTGAGGAGCAGATGGCCTGCACTCGCGAATTCCAACTGGGACGGTCATTCCAGCCGAGCGAGCACCCACTCAGCGAGACGGATCTTCTGGAGGACTTGCTGCACTTTGCCTATCAGTTGCCCGTTGCCGAGGTTCAGCGACACGCACGCAACTGCACTCTGCGCTTGGCAGGCCAAGCAGGACATGGTCAAGCTTTGTTCAAGTCTCTTATGCGGCGACTTCTGACCGGCGATTCCGATGCCCCCCTGCGCGCGCTCGGAACGCTGCTGGCTTTTGACAGCGCGGGCCTAACATCCGAGCTGGGCACTGCCGTGGCTGCGTTGGTCAGTCACCGCGATGTATGTGTAGCAGAGTCAGCCGCGATCTTGTCACATCGGTGGGGGGTGACAGTCTCAATGGACGCGAAGCCACTGCCGCTCTTCTATAGCCTCGAACTGGAGTTCCCCTCGGAGGGCGACAATGCCTTCAAGGACGAGAGAACTGGTGCGATGCGAGTCGAGTCGTCGCTTGGCTGGACCGAGATGCTGCGCTCCACAGCAAGGCACCTTGCGCAGGCGGCAGGTATCGACGAGATGACAATCCGCCAGCGCGCGGCGATGTTCATCCAAGATTGGGGCGGACTTGAGGCATTCGGGCCTTCTGGTGTCAAAAGGCTAGAGGCTCAGCTTCGCGCCCTCGAAATGCAGATCACATACCTGAAGCCTCACGCCTATATTGCGATTGCCGCCCTTCGTCACGTTGCGGGAGAACTGCGGCTGGCGGGTAAGCTAAACGGCCGCGACAGGCCGACGCTGTTGGAGCGTTTGGGTTGCCCCTTGCCGCCTCGGCCTTCGACGTTCCCGCAAGCGCGCCCCGAATGGATCCGCATGCCGCTGTTCGACCGACACGCCGGTTGGTCCGAGCGAGAGAAGAAGTGGGTTGACGAGGTCGACAGCGACGTTGCGTCTTTCCCGGCACACCCGGACGGCCAAGTTGTGGCTGAGGTGTCGCGTATCAAAATCTTCAAGCCACGCTTGTCAGAGCATCGTCTCTATCGATTTCGAGCACCATCGGCACATACTGACGGGGAAGACTTCGACCAGTGCTATGAAACGTTGCCCCTCGCGGTCTGGCTGGGTCAGCACGTCGCCCTCGACGATGAGCTGGCTCCAACGCTGGTAAGACGAGTTGTTTGTTCCGTGGACATGGGCTTTGATGTAGCGGCCTATCCGTTCGCGTTGTGCCCGAACTGGGTGATGAGGCTTCGTTGGCGCACGCACGACGAAGAGCCGAGCGTCTTCCTCAACGCGGGTGGGGCTGTCGTCGCAAAGCTCTATTGGTGGCGTGACGCCGGCCCGGTTGACATCGATGCGGAGGCTATGTGGGGCGAAGGTTGCTACCTAGTTCTGACGCCAGCAGGCCTCGAACAGCTCGCAGCTACCTGCGGGAAGCTGGACCTGGCCATCAACGTATTTGCAAGCAGGCAGATCAATCAGCCCAGCCACTACGGGCAATCTCTCCTAAAGACGGCGAAGAGCAGCTATTCGGTTTAGGCTGTCCTCATACAGCTGCGATGTCAGACGAGAGAGCCCAGGCCGACGCTGGCCTATCGCTCTCATACTGGGTTACCCGAAAGCGCCCCTAGCGTCCTGATTGCGCGACCGTGGCCAGCTTCTGAGTGGTGATCTGCCCGATGATCCGGTAATTCACTCATTGTTGGCGGTTTTGTATTCAGACGGTCAGTGCAACGGTTTTGCGCGGGGGGGGCGACCTGGCCTGGATACGCTACGCCGATTCATTGGATACGGTTCGAAGCCCGCACTCATCCGCGAATATGTTAGCTCGCGTTGGATCGTGGGATGTGACGAAGTGGAGTACGCGTATAGTGCTCTGCTTGCCATCGGAGCGATAGGTATACGGCCTTGAACCTGATGTCTGGCCACAGAAGCACTTCAGAACAAAGGCTCTTCATTTGGCTTTGGGAACAATAGTTGGAGTTTGGTACAGACGATGAAAACGAGTGCTCAGCTTCGCGTAGACAATCACTACGTGCCCCAGCTCTATCTGAAGCAATGGGCGAAGAATGGGAAGATCCCCACCTATCGGCTCTTAGTGCCGAAAAATGAGGCTCCTCTATGGAAGGACCATTCCCTTCGAGGCATAGCCTATCACCAGCACTTGTACACATACGTGGCCGGTCAAGAGGAGACAGATGAGCTTGAGCATTGGCTGAGCAAGGAGTTCGAGGATCCAGCACAAGAAGCTATTCGCCTTGTGGTCAATGACGAACGAATGTCTCCAGAGCATTGGAGGAGATTGATTCGATTTGCGGTTGCGCAAGATGTCCGCACGCCAGCGAGCCTGCGCGCTTTTCTTGCTAGACACCGCGACTCGATGCAAGGGCTTTTGAATCAGACGGTGGAGTCGTCCGTCAGATACCTGGAAGCCGCAGTCAAAGCCGGAATCAAGTTGCCGGAGCGGGCGCCAGATCGGGAGCCTAGGGAGTCCTTCCCGGTCAAAATCTCAATTGTTCGAAACCCGGAAGGAGATGGCTCTATCGAAACGAGGACTGTCCTAGGGCGGCGTTTGTGGCTGTGGAGCGTGCGGCATGTGTTGACGGAAACCATCACAAAGATTACCAATCAACGATGGACAATTGTGCATGCCCCCGCGGGCGTATCGTGGCCGACCTCAGATAACCCTCTAATTAGACTCAACTACCGTGATCCGGCCAGTTATAGCTTTGGCGGAGGGTGGGGCGTCGACAACGTCGATATCCTGATGCCTATCAGCCCGACACACCTGCTCCATAATTGCATAGGCCGGAGAAGCTGGCCTAGAGGTACGGTGCTCGACCAGGCGACCGCACAGTTTCTACGAAAGGTCATCATTGAGCATGCAGACCGTTACGTGTTCGACATAAGCAAGAGTGACGTGCAGAAGATTCGCGGGAGAACTGTGAATTTGGCGGCCTACAACGAGGAGCGGGCTATTTGGCAAAACTGGGGTAAGGAACAAGGTGCAGCTGAGGCAGAGCTATTCTAGTTTTGCTGCCTGGCGGCCGCCTTTTGGACGCGGGGGCGACTAATGCTGCGATCTCAGTCGCGCGGCCGTTTTGACGACGATTGCTTCAGCCGAAATTCTAGTTAGGTTGTGATTCTTCAAGAGAGATCGTATACAACCAAGTGGCCACGTTTTGGGATCGTTGTATGACGAAACCATTGAACCCTATCGAACTGACGGAGTTGCGCCGCAGAGCCGAGAATGCGGTGGCCTAACATCGCTTGGCCGGATTTGAGCAGGACGCCCGCACAATTGCGGACCTGTACCGAGTGGCGGATGGTGCGCTGTTGTTCGAAGAATTGACCGAAGACCTTTAGCGGTGGGGGCGCTCTGGAGAGCTTTCGGACAATGCGAGGCCGCTTAAAGAGGTGTTAGGCGGTCGTTTTACCACCAGGTTCATATAGCTGTGCAAGTGGCCCACCTCACCCGCACCGAGTCGTGCTGGGTGAGCCAACGATTGATGCCGGGATCGATCCAGTCAAGGACCTCCAGAATAGTGGCGTGTAACTCCTCCACGGTAGGATTCACCCATAGCAGCGGTTCGTGGTGCATGACCCGATTGCGAAGGTCCCGAATGCGGTTTACCGCCGCGCTAATCGGTGCGCGCTGACGCTTTCTCTTAGGACAGGTGGGAAATGCCCACATGAGACTCCTCCATAGCGTGGGCCCATGCTGAACGTTGAATAGCCGTGTCCAAGATCCGAAGGTCAGCTCGGCGACGATCTTGTCAGTCGTGGCGCCCTCCTTGCGCCTTGAGATCTTGGTGCGTGCTTCGCTCACGGCCAGGCGCAGCCAGTCGAATTCGGGCGCGGGGAGGGCAGTCCACCAGTCTGGCTGTCCGATGGACCTGGACAGGCTGTGGTGAATGGCATTCCGGAGGGCAATTTCTACCGTCTGGAGAGCGGGCATCAATGCCTGGGCCAGCAGGACGTTCTGGTCATAGGCGACGCCAGCGCGCCCCGCGTCCCCGGCATATTTGTTCAGGTAGCGCCCCATCCGGGGAACGGAGAACACCGTCTCTCGCAGTTGCCATTCCATCGGTATGCTGATCTCCGTCTTGAAGGCCGCGCCCCCTTTGCGCGTCCCCATTTAATTTGTCACATCATAGGTATCATACGTGAGATGCGCGGTGAGCCGGCATACCGCTCGTCGTCGGGAGCGTGCAAAAATGACCACCGAAAAAGATGCCCGAAACGTGCTTCGAAACCGAATCCCGAAATTTGGCTCGAAATCTGGGTTGAATTGGGCGATCAAAAACGGTACACTGGTTTCGCTGCCCTAGAAATGCCACTCCCAGATGTGAATGCTGGTGATGCAACTAGGTCCGAACGATGGCCCCACTTCGGTGGGGCCTCCCTATTTGGGCGCTCGATCCATGATTTCGATTGCTCCGCTGGCTACTAGCGCCGCTGCTGCTGCTTGAGCGCACGCGTGTTGGCCCCCAGCTCCCATAAAACAGAAGGGCCGCATTTAGCGGCGCCTTTTTCTAAGCCATAGTTGGGCTGGGACACGTCTGGCTGGCGACGCGTTTGCGTTAGGGAGGGGCCAAAGGCATAAGCACGAATGCCCGAATCGTTGAGCTTAGGTAATTCTAGATTTGACTATTGCACTGGGCGGAGGCACTGGCGTGTGTCAACTGTTCGGCGCCAGCGACGGCGAAACAGCGGAGTTCCAAACTGAGTGGCGTTTTCTCCGAAAAATTCCAAATTCAATGACGCCTTGGTTCCAAACTCAATGATGGAGTTTTGATAAGTGTCTGATTATTAAAGAATTCTAGTTCCATGTCAGCAGAACTTCGACACCAAAGTTAGACGAGCAGCCGGCAAGCACGGCGACAAGGGACGGGCGTGCAAACACGGGGAGGGAAACAGCCCCAGTACGCTGTGATAGCAGCCATAATCAATTCAACCTGGCCTCGAGTGAAGGCAGGAGTTCAGGTTTGGCTCCCACATAAACCGGTAGCGGGTGGGCCGTAGCGTACTCAGTGCGGAATATCTCAATGATGACACCGGAAACGCCAGGCGACGACGCGGTACGGACCCGCAGCCAGGGGCCACTGCCCCAGGGCTTTCGGGCTGGATTGATTACGGCCATCACGGTATTGCTGGGGTTTTCGCTGGGTTTCCTGCGCTACTGGGGCTTCGACGCGCCGGGCGATTGGAGCGCGCTGTCCGTGCTGCCCGGCGTGTCCCTGTTGCTGGCCAGCCTGCTGCAGATAATTGCTCTCTACCGCGCCTTGCGTCTGGAGGATGAAGCCGAGAATGAATACCGGAAAACCGTGCGGTGGTTCATTACGTCGGCGATGCTGCTGTTGCTGGGTGTGACAGCGGCGTTGTGGGAGGTAGCGTGATACGCCGCCCGTGCCGCTGGAAAATTAGGGTAATCCGGGATTCTTTAAGCCTAAACTTTTATGAAGAATGAGCGGCAGACGCAGGACCGCCGCCGCATGAGGCATCGGGGCGGTTCTCCGTGGTGCGGCATGTGACGCACCGGACGCGGGATCGCGGGGTGAGCCCCCAAAAGGAGAATCGCATGCTGTTGCGTAGACGTTGCCTGGCCATGATGATGCTGGCGCTGACTGGCTGGGCCACGGGCAGTCATGCGCAAACACCATCTCAGGCCTGGCCCGTCAAGCCCGTGCGCCTGGTCGTGGGGCTGGCGCCCGGAGGGCTGGTCGACGTGCTGGCACGCACGGTGCAGCCGCACTTGGCCGAAGCATTGAAGCAGACCGTTATCGTGGAGAATCGGGGCGGTGCGGGCGGCAACTTGGCGGGCGCCGAGGTTGTGCGCAACGGTGGAGACAACCATACCTTCCTGCTCAATCCATCGACGACCGAATCGGTCAATCCACTGATGTTCGCCAGCATGCCGTTCGATCCGCAGCGGGACCTGCGGCCGGTTGCCTTGCTGGCCAATAGCCAGTTGTTCCTGTTTGTCCGGTCCTCGCTTGGCGTCGATACGCTCGAAGAGTTCGTGGCATACGCGCGCAAGCAGCCCGCTCCTCTCAATTACGGTTCGGCCGGAAACGGCACGACGCCGCATCTGGCCGGCGAGCTGCTCAAGCAGGCTACTGGCATGCAGGCTACCCATGCGCCTTATCGCGGCGTGGCGCCGGCGATACAAGACCTGGCAGCGGGCCAGATCGACTTCGCGTTTGGACCCGCCACGGTCTTTCCCATGGTGCAAGCGGGCAAACTGAAGGTACTTGCGGTGGCAAGCCGGCAACGCGCTGCCGTGGCGCCCGACATACGAACCTTTTCCGAGGTCGGCATCGACGGTGTTTTCGCAGACAGCCTGTTTGGCGTGTATGCCGCCGCTGGCACCCGCGATGACGTGGTCGATCGCATGAACGCCGAAATCAATAAAGTGCTTGCGAGGCCGGAGATCCAGGCGCGCTTTCTCGATGCGGGCGCCGAGGCGCTACCGCTGCGTGTGGCGGACTATGCCGCGCGCGTGCAGGACGAAAAGAAATTGTTCGCCCCGTTGATGAAGTCGTTGGGGCTGAAGGAACAGTAGATAGAACAACGATAAACGCTCTGCCTGCGCAGCTCATTCGACTCTACGGCTTCATCCTTCCTCGCGCGAGGCAATCTCCGCGGCAAGCTCGGAAAGCGATACCGCGCCCAAGCGTTGCAGCAAGGCATGCTCGCCTTCGCGCAGGGAATCCGCCACCAATTGGTTCGCGGCTCGTTCCACGGGGCAGGCAGGATTGTCGTCGGCTGGCCCGATGGTAAAGACCGTGCCATGGGCGATGGCTTCATGGACATCGCGCGCGGTGATGGTTTCCAGTCCCCTGGCCAGTACCCAGCCGCCGTTGCGCCCGCCCGTGGAGGTCACCATGCCGGCGGTACGCAGCGCCGCCATGGATCGGCGCACCACCACCTCATTCGTATGCAGCATCTGGGCCAGCGTTCCAGAAGTGGTCGTGCCGCCGCGCAAATGCATGTGGATCAAGACGTGCAGCAGACGGGCAAGGCGGGTGTCATTGGCCATGGGATCAATTACCGTAACTACAGGTGTTACGGTATTATAGCTGCACCGGATACTTTTTGAGAGCTTGCCCGATGATTGACCTTGAAACACGCGATGTGGCCGTCAACGGCATCACGCTCAATGTCACGGCCCAGGGCGAAGGTCCACTCGTCGTGCTGTGCCATGGCTTTCCCGAGACCGCTTATGCCTGGCGCCATCAGCTGCCCGCCCTGGCCCGTGCGGGATTCCGCGCCGTGGCCCCGGATTTGCGCGGTTATGGCGCCAGCGACAGTCCGGCGGATGTGGCGGCGTTCACAACATTGGATGTCATCGGCGACCTGGTCGCGCTTATCGAAAGCGAGGGGGCCGATGATGCGGTGATCGCGGGGGGCGATTGGGGCGCCAGCATCGCATGGCAGGCAGCCCAACTGCGTCCGGACCGTTTTCGGGCCGTCGTCGCCCTGGGCGTTCCCATGATGCGCAGAGCGCCGGTTGCACCCAGCCGCCTCTTCCCCAGAACCGAGTCCGCTGCGTTTTACACGCATTACTTCAACGAGCCGGGAGTTGCTGAAGAGGAGTTCGAGCGCGACATCAGCGCGACCCTGCGCGCCATCTACTTCGCGGCATCGGGCGACGCCGGGCCGCGTGACGACCCCGCCACGCCCAATCCGTTTGGCATGGTAGCCGCTGGCCGTGGCCTGCTCGATTCGCTGCCTGTCCCCCAGACGTTGCCGGCCTGGCTTACTCCATCGGATCTGGCGACCTTTGTCCAAAGCTACACCGCCAGCGGTTTTCGTGGCGGCCTCAACTATTACCGGAATCTGGACCGCAATTGGGCGCTGCAGGGGGCCTTTGAGGGAAAGACGGTGGATGTGCCTGCGCTTTATCTCGTAGGGGAAAGGGATACGGGCCTGGCGATTCCCGGCATGGACCAGATCATCGCGGCCATGCCGGCCCTAGTTCCCCAACTGCGCGCTGCTGAAGTCATTCCCGGCGCGGGGCATTGGTTGCAACAGGAAGCCCCCGAGGCAGTCAACAAGGCGCTCGTCGATTTCCTGAGGAGCCTTTGACCGTGCGAAGAAGCCATACTGCAATATCGCGTTGAAACTGCGCCAGCTAAAATCCCGCATGCGCGCTGACGGCTGTCACGGATAGACAACCTCGACGCATTGCTTTTCACCGTCGCCCCGCGCGACCACCGCAGCTCACCTTCGAAGCACAGATGAAAAATACGCTGATGGCCACGCACCTGCGCCTGGTCGGCATGGCCGCGCTCTGGGGCGCGTCGTGGTCCTGGGGCAAGGTCGTCGCCCAGGCCATGGCTCCATTGGCCGCGGCCAGCCTGCGGTTCCTGTTCGCCAGCGTGGTGCTGGTTCTGTGGATGCATCGCGCCTCGGCGCTGCGTGGCCTGAAGTCCCTGACGCGCAACCAATGGCTTGGCCTGGCCGCCGCCGCGTTGGCGGGCGTCTTTGGCTACTCCAGCTTCTTCATGTTGAGCCTGCAGCTGGTGCCGGCCGGCAAGGCCGCGATCGTGGTGACGCTGAATCCAGGCGCGACGCTGTTGCTGGCGGCGATCCTGTTCCGCGAACATCTCAATCCAGCCATCCTGGCCGGCATGGTTCTTTCGGCCATCGGTGCGTATATCGCCATCGGCGGCGGGGTTTCACAAGCAGCCGTCGGCTCCGGCGTAGGCATCGGCGAACTGCTGCTGCTCGGTTGCGTGGCCTGCTGGGTGGCCTACACCCTGATCGGCCGGCTGGTGCTCAAAGGCGTGGACGCCCTGACCACCACCACGGTGACCACCGTGATTGGCGCGCTGATGCTGCTGCTCACCAGTCTGATCGTGGAAGGCGTTCCCGCCTGGCAGAAGCTGGGGCAGGCGCCGGCCAGCGCCTGGGGCAGCCTGCTGGCTTTGGCGTTCGGGGCGACCGCGATCGCCTACGCCTGGTACTTCGAAGGCGTGAAGGCGCTGGGCGCCGGCGCGGCGTCGGGCTACATCACGCTGGTGCCCGTCTTCGGCGTGCTGTTCTCCAGCCTTTGGCTGGGCGAAGCCACGCCCGCGAATCTGTTCATCGGCGCCGCCCTTGCGATCTCGGGCATGGCCATCATGCACGTCGGCCGGCGTCGCGCCGAGGCGCGACAGCGCCGATAGGCGGACCTTACATGCAGCCCTATACCCACGACAACATGCCGGCCCAGGAGACTTGGCTGGACTGCGCGACCGCCGACGGAGGCCGGCTGCGCGTGGTGCTGCTCGCAGCCGATCCGCAGGCGGCGGCGCCGCTGCTGGCGCGGGCCCGCTCGATCGCTCAAGAGCTGGCGACGCACCGCGACGCCGCGTTGCAATTCCTCTGGCAGGCGGGACGCGACACCGGCGACCCCGAAGATCCCCCTGTGACGTTCCTGGAACACTTCACGCAATCCGACCTGATCGTCGCGGCCGACGGGGGCTACGTGCTGCACCTGGCGCCGCGCGACGCGACCTGGTTCATGGATGGCTATTGGCCGGCCGTACGCTTCGCGGCGGATGACCGGCCTGCGGACTGGATCTGCGAATCCTGATCCGAGCCACCGTATCCAAAGCGGCCTCTTGGCGCTTGGAGGCAATGCCGCGTCAGGTTCCGCACAGGCGCATGATTACACTCTGATCGTGACACGTGCGTCATTCACGGAGAAGTCGACATGCAATTGGCTCAAACATGACTAGCAACGACGGGATTCAGGTCTCGGTCTATACCCGCTGGCACCAGTTGTCGGTGCCGTTGGCCTTCGCCCTGGCGGCGGGCAGCTTCATGCTGGTGGTGTTCAACCGTGGGCCGATTGTTCTGGCGGTTGTGCTGGCGGTGCTGGGGTTGCTGGCGCCGCCGCTGGTGGCGTTCAAGGGCTTTCCCACACGCAATACCGTCAAGGTGACGTCCGAAGGGCTGGAGTTTTCGCGCCGCTCTGCCGTCGCCTTCGCCCAATTGTCCCGCTGGGGCACCGACGATTATCTCAAGCTGGTCCGTCCCGGCCTGCCGACGTTGCTGGTCAGTGCAGTGGACCGGCCCACACGTGAACGTCTGTTGCGCGAGTTTGAGCAGGCCTTGGCGGCGTGGCATACGCGCCAGCCCGCCGGTACGCAGGCGGCGCGCCGCACACATTTCTATGGTTCCACGGCAGGACGCCTGGTGGGCCTGTTGATCATCGTGCTGGGGGCGGGTGTGGCGGTGATGGCGCTGAGCTTGCGCGAACCGTCGATGTCGCTGGCTATCGTTGGCGGGCTGGGAGCGCTGTTCGGATTGACGATGCTGTTTGGCCGGCGGGGCTGAACGGTCATGGCGGCCAGGCAGGTCGAGGTGTGTGCGCAGGTCGTGGAAGCGCTTGCCGCCGCAATCAAAGATATAGTGGTGCGCTTTCAAGGCTCCCGCTTTCGCGGCGAACCAGGACTTTTCTTAGCTTCAGGATGCTTGCATGACCATGACCGCCGAACAGTTTCATCAACGCATGTGGGAAATCCTGGATCCCGTGGACACCGAGCATTTCGAGGTCGTGGCCGCGCCCGCGCCCGATGCGGAGGCGATCGCCGGGCTGGAAGCCGCTGTAGGCTTCCCGCTGCCTTCGGCGTTTGCGGCCTTCTGCCAGCGTACCAACGGCCTGTGCGTGATGGCGCGCGAGGAAGTCTGGCCGCATGCGAAGGAATTCGAAGTCGGCCCCGCCTGGACTTTCTGGCGCGGCCTGGTGCTGTTGGGCATCGATGCGCCGGAGTTGCCCGAATGGGCCAGCATCTCGGCGCAGCAGCGCCAGCTTGCCGAGGCCGGTTTGCCCGGCATCCTGCCCGTGCTGAAGGTCGTGGGTGACGGCAGCCGGATCTGGGGCGTGGATCAGGCGGGGACGGTCGTGGCGATCGATGACCTGACCGATGTGGAGCCGCTGGCCGGCGACCTCACCGACCTCTACGCCGAGCAGATAGCCGATCTGCTGCAGCGCCAGCAGGATATGGCGCGGCGGCTGGCCGAACGCGCGGCGCGCAAGCAGCGCAAGCTGCCGGGTTAGCATGAGCGCAATGCTGCAAGTCACGGAAGAACCCCTGGCCGATGAGGACATCGTGCTGCTGCGCCGTGGCCGTCGCGGCAGATTCCTGACGGCCGTGTTCGCGGGGCTGATGTTCCTGCTGCTGGCGAGCAGCGCGATCATGTTCGTCGTGCTTGGCGCGTCCGATCGCAGCCTGCGCCGCGGCGCTGACGGCGTGGTGATCCTGTTGTGCACAGTGGCGATGACTTGCTTCGCGGTCTTTCTTGGACGCAGGTTGCTGCGCCTGCCGCAAGCCTGGCGCCGCTTCAATCGGGTGTTGAAGGGGCGTGTACCCAAGCAGATCGTTTCCGGGCACCTGACCGGTTTTGGTCCGGCCGGGAGTCCCGGCATCTGCTACGTCTTCGGCGAACAGCGCGTGGACGTAGCTCTGCCGTTTTGGAACGAGATCGCCAGGGACACTCGAGAAGGTTTCCGGCCTGTGACGGCCGTGGCGCTGACGGACCTACCCGTGCGCCTGCACTTGCTGACGGTGGACCCCGACGCGCCACCCGTGCTGTTGCTGGCCGAGTACCCGATGAGCGCGCAGGCCTGGAATTCGGTCGAGGAAGTCAGCAATGCCGACCGCGACGCCGTGCGCAAGGAAGAATTGAGCCTGCGCAAGTTCTTCTACGTGCTCGCCCTGGCCCCGCTGGTCGGCAGCCTGTTCCTGGGGCCCTTGATCCTGCTGGCCGCATTCTTCGTTCTCACGGGATTCGTGCTGGGCATGCGCAGCCCCAGGCTGAAGCGGGCCCGCTACAAGCACGGGGTACGCGGCTTGGTCGAGGAAGTCGTGACCTATCGCGTGCGCGCGTCCAACTCGAACATTTCCACGCTGGTTCACAACTATCGCATCGGGGGCGTGATGTACCGGGTCGAGCATTTAGGGCAAGCTGCCGCGCCGGGCCAGCGCGTTGCCTTCGAGTATCTCGACGGAACGGGCATCATGGGGCCGAGCGCCTTGTTCTTTCGAATCGAAGACGAGCCGGTCATGACGCTATGAGCGCGGCGCGCTGCCCGCCGCATTGAACCCTGCCGGGATCTCTGCGGGCGGCGCGGGCCGAGCCGGCGACTTCATGCCTGTGCGCAACACGCTTGAGTGCTTGCGTTGTCGCCAGGCGCGTGGCGGCCATGCCCGGCCTCGGCCGGCGCCATGCCCGCAACCGTGCAGTTCCGTCCTCGTCGCTTCGCCTCGTAAAGCAGGTCGTCTGCCCGTTTCAACGCGCTGGCGAAAGGTTCTCCTGCCTGCACGACGGTCACTCCCATGCTTGCGGTGAAGCAGGAATCTGGAACCTGTGGCGTCCAGCGCTGCGCCACGAAACTGGCACGGATCTCTTCGGCGATTGCGGTGGCGCTTTCCAGGCTTGCCGTGGGCAGCAGCAGCAGGAATTCTTCTCCTCCCAGCCGGGCCGCATGGATGCGGGTGTCCGCTATCGGCCTGAGCAGGGCGCCGAATCGGGCAAGCACCATGTCGCCAAACGCGTGGCCGAAGACATCGTTGATGCGCTTGAAGTTGTCGATATCGGCCATGATCAGCGCGGTCGGCGTTGCCGCATCCGAGAATGCGCGCCCGGAGGCAAGCAGACTATCGAGTCCTTGGCGGTTCAGCAGGCCCGTCAAGGCGTCGGTATGGGCGTGGCGACGGTACTTCTCTATGGCGTCGTAGCTCGTCGCGATGAAGACCGCGAAGGTCAGGACTATGCTCCCGAGCAGTCCGGTGTATTGGATCAGGATGCCCCAGACCGACGTTCTCCATTCGCCTGTTGAGAGCGGCGGAATCGGGGCGGCAATGTACAGGATGCACTGGCCCGTCAACACGAGGGAGATGAAGAGGAACGCGGCGGTGAGCACCCTGTCCGACGTGGTCACGGCATGCCTGGCGAAGGACAGCGTGGCCCGCCAGGTCACGAGCGCGCAACAGGCTTGCACGAAGAACGTTTCCAGCTTCGCACTGGCAAACAGCACTACCGAGACAACTACCATCGCCGTCGAGGCAAGCAGGACCGCAGCATCGAAGTAGGGGGGAACCTGGCTGCGCCTGCGGCTCTGGAGGGCGCGACAGGCGAGGATGACGCCGCCCAGAATGAAAGCGTCCTCGACGACCTGTTTATATGGGGAAAGTGCGCTGGCCTGCACCAGCATGATGGCGTAGCCTGCGCCCAGGCTGGCCAGGGCGCAGCCCCACCGGAGCGTATTGAAGCCGATGAAGCGTGCAGCACAGAGTCCGATGGCGCACATCAGGATCGCTGCAGGCACGGACCATTCAAGAAGGGTTGCGGGCATGGACAGGCGAATGCGTGGAACGGTACACAGTCGAGCGCATGCTCGGCCGACACAATTTGCATGGAAAAAGATTACAGTGTGTTGCAATGTATCGCCAGGACTCAACAGTCAAGGATTGTCAAGCGATGCGGCCAGCTTCGCCGGGAAGGGAAAGCCGGTATCTGCCGGACGTTGAACAGCTGGCGAGAGACGCGGCGGCTGTCAGCTGGCCGACAGGCGGGCGCGAGGGGCGCCAGCTACACTTCCGGCATCCCGCGCCAATGTCCGCCGGACCGGTCCCGTGCCCTGTGGCAAGGCGGCGGACAGGCGGCCGGTCTCCCATTCTCCCGCCATGTCGCAACCCGATTCGTTCAATCTGAAGCAGATCGCCGTGCCGGCGTTCGGCCCGTCGCTACTCTATGGCATCAGCAACGGCGCCATTCTTCCCGTGATCGCGCTCACCGCCCGCGATCAAGGAGCGTCGATAGCCACCGCCGGCCTGATAGCCGCCCTCATCGGGGTTGGCTCGCTGCTTTCCAATATTCCGTCCGCGCTGATCACCCATCGCTTCGGCGAGAAGCGCGCCATGGCTGGCGCGGCGGTGTTGAGCGTGGTCGGCCTGCTGCTCGTGATTGGCGTGCCCAACCTCTGGGTGCTGGCGTTGGCCATGCTGATGCAAGGGTGCGCGCAGTCGGTGTTTCAGCTGGCGCGCCAGAGCTACATGATCGAGGTCGTGCCGCTGGCGTACAGGGCGCGCGCCCTGTCCACGCTCGGCGGTACGACGCGGATCGGTACTTTCTTCGGCCCGTTCGCGGGTGCGGCCCTGATTCATTTCGTGGGGCTGGATGGCGCCTATTGGATTGCCATCTGCGCCATGCTCGGCGCAGGACTCATCGCCATCAAGGCGCCTGACATCGAGCCTTCGGCGGGCGCGAGCGCGGGCGCGCCGCGCGCACGCATGGGCGAGGTTGCGCGCGACCATCGCGGCGTGTACGCCACGCTCGGCGTGGGCGTGATGCTGATCAGCGCGCTGCGCGCGTCGCGCCAGGTGGTGATTCCCCTGTGGGCAGACCACCTGGGCCTCGACGCCGCCACCACTTCGCTCATCTACGGGCTGGTCGCCGCAGTCGATATGTCGGTGTTCTATCCGGCGGGCAAAGTGATGGACCAGTGCGGCCGCTTGTGGGTGGCATTGCCTTGCACGCTGCTGATGGGGCTGAGCCTGATGGCGATCCCGCTTACCGACGGGGTGGCGAGCTTCATCCTGGTGTCGGCGCTGCTGGGCTTCGGCAACGGCATCGGATCGGGCATCGTCATGACGTTGGGCGCCGACGCCGCCCCAGCGGGCGCGCGCACGCAGTTCCTCGGCATCTGGCGTTTCATGGCCGACCTTGGCTCAAGCGGCGGACCCGTGGCGCTGTCGGTGCTGACCGCCCTGGTGTCGCTCGGCGGCGCATCGTTCGGTGTCGGCACGCTGGGGCTGGTGGCGGCCGGCGTGTTCTGGCGCTGGCTGCCGCGCCGCGCGCAGGCTTGAGGGCCTTGCTCCTGGGCTCGCACGGGTCATGGGAGCCGCGCGCGTCTCCGTAGGGAAACGGAAGATACGGTGTCGGATTGAGCTTTCGCGCCGCAATTTGTAGTCTGGCATCATATTTTTTGCGGAATGGCCGCCCCGGAGGCGCTGATGCCGACTCTCTCCTATGCAATCCTCGAAGCCCCTTCCACGCTAGGCTTGGCGACCGACGGTGTGGAATGCCTGCCTGATCAGCTCCTGGCCTACGGCCTTGCTGAGCGCATCCATGCACGCCGCGCCGGGCGACTTGCCGTGCCTCCCAAGAATCCGACGCCGGATCCCGAGACCGGCACCCTGAACGCCAAGGCCATTGCGGCGTGGTCGCCCAAGCTTGCCGACGCGGTGGGCGCGCTGCTTGATGCGGGCGAGTTTCCGGTGCTGCTAGGCGGCGATTGCACAATCCTGCTGGGTTCCATGCTCGCGTTGCGCAGGCGCGGCCGTTACGGTCTGCTCTTCATCGACGGCAACGCGGACTTTTTCCAACCGGAGGCGGAACCCAACGGCGAAGGCGCTTCGATGGATCTTGCCTTCGTCACCGGCCATGGTCCGCCGTTATTGGCCGACATCGAAGGGCGCGGGCCGTTGGTCCGCCCTGAAGACGCCGTTGCGTTCGCGTATCGCGATCATGAGGACCAGGAAGAGTACGGCAGCCAGCCGCTCCCTGAAGCGCTCAAGACGCTTGATCTCCCCGCAGTACGTTCGATGGGCATCGAGGCTGCTGCGCGGCAGGCAGTCGATCATCTGACGCGAGCAGAGCTGGATGGTTTCTTTATCCACCTCGACGCAGACTGTCTTGACGACGCCATCATGCCGGCCGTCGATTTCCGCGTGCCTGGCGGCTTGTCGTGGGAAGAGCTGACGGCCGCGCTGCGGATTGCCCTGTCGAGCGGCAAGGCCGTTGGCCTTGAGATCACTATCTACAATCCGCGTCTTGATGAAGATGGCAGGGCCGGGCGTGGCCTGGCCGATTTGCTGGCCGCAGCCCTCGGAACGGCTGCGTCATCGGTGTAATCGTGGTGTCCGGCGGCACGCAGTCGCATCGAGTTTGCGTGCGGCTGCGGAATGCCTTTGATCAGCGCACCGCGAACCAGTCTCCCTCCAGGCTGCCGTTCATGCCGCAGAACGGCGGACCGAAGCCGTCTTTCTCGACCCCGGCGGGCGGCGTTTCTCGCACCACCAGCACAGCGCCGCGGCGCGTCAGGTCCAGCGTCCACGGCGGCCCGTCCTGATAGGTGACGATGATGCTGTCGCCTACGGCGACAGCCTTGCCGCTCAGATCGCAGACCCAGCGGCCGTTGTAGGGCTGGGCCGAATTGGCGGCCACGAGCAGTTGGCCGTCGGCGCCGCGGGTGATTTCAATTTCACCTTCGACGTTCTTCCACTTGCCGACAAAGCCGGCAGGCGGCTGCGGATCGATGGACTTCAGAAAATTCAGGCGGTAGCGCATGCTGGTGCCGATCTCCTTGACCGGCGTGCTGCCCGAAAAGGGCTCGGCATAGATATTGTCCCGCACGCCCAGGAAATAACGTTGGTCGGCGGTCAGTGATTTGACTGCCTCGGCGTCGAGCTTGCCGCGTACCGCCTTGTACTGCTGCGCGATGGCCGCGTCCTGGTCGGCCAGCGCCGGGTGGGCGCAAATGGCTTTTTCGACCGGAGTCGCGGCCTTGGCGCAGTTGAAAGAGGGGGCTGCCACGGCGCTGCCTGCCACGGCCAACGATGCTGCAAGGACCAGATGACGGATCATCTTGTGTAGCTCTCCAGGGTTATATAAGCGTTCGATGGGCCTGTCGGCGCCGAGAGGACTGCGCAGTTTACCGGCGGGGACTGTGCTTGGGGATGCCGGGATGGCCTTGTCGCTTCTGCCAAGCGCGCCCGCGCTGGCGACTTCCAAACCGAGGCCGCAGAATTTTGCGTTGGGATGTCAATCAAAAAAATATAAGCCTTTGATTCTTATTGAATTGCGTGCCAATTCGAGCGGATTCTGGCTGCGGACTCCTGATTTCTTGGCGAACGGTGCTTTCTTAAATATATAATTCATCTGATAAGCATTCGCATTTAGACATCGGAACGATGAATTGTGGCCAAGAAAACTCAGTTGACTATCTCGCTGTGCGTCCAGTGCTTTAGCCCGGCAGTCGCGCTGTCCTTGATTCTTCCCGCCAGCGCCGCCGCCCAGAACGCGGCGCAAACCACGACGCTGCAGCCCGTCACCGTGACCGCGGGTTCGGTCTCGGAGGAAGACTTGCCCGCGCCCTATGCCGGCGGGCAGGTGGCGCAGGGCGCGCGCCTGGGCCTGATGGGCAATCAGGACGTGATGGATACGCCATTCAACGTCACCAGCTATACCTCCGAGCTGATCCAGAACCAGCAGGCGCGCACGTTGGCGGACGTGATGGCCAACGATCCTTCCGTGCGGTTCACGACGTCGAGCGGACACGCCTACGAGAATTTCCGCATCCGCGGTTTCGACGTCAACCAGAACGACGTGGCGATCAACGGCATGTATGGCCTGGCGCCCATGGGGCGCACGCCGCTGGAGTTCGTCGAGCGGGTGGAGGTGCTGAAAGGCCCGAACGCCTTGTTCAGCGGCATGGCGCCCAGCGGCGCGGTGGGCGGCACGATCAACCTGGTGCCCAAGCGGGCGGAAGACACGCCCAATGCCACCTTCGGCGTGAACTGGCAGGCCGACGGCCAGCTGGGCACGACCATCGATGCCGGCCGCCGTTTCGGCTCCGCCAATGAATGGGGCGCGCGCGTCAACGGTTCCTTCAGCGACGGCGCCACCACGCTGGACGGCCAATCCAGAAAACGCGAGTTCCTGTCCGCCGGCCTGGACTATCGCGGCAGCGCCCTGAGCGCGTCGATAGACGCCTACCATAGCCAGGAGTCGTTTTCGGGCGGCACGCCGGCCATGTTCTGGTTCGGCGGTTCGGTCGTGCCCGAAGCGCCCGATCCTCGCATCAACCAGTTCAGCACCGGCTATGGCAGCATCCAGAGCAACGCCGTCATGGCGCGGGCTGAATACCGCTTCAATGACAGCGTATCGGCCTTTGCCGGTGTGGGCAGGCGCGACAGCCATCAATCGGGCCTGATCAATGGCACCCACGCGCGGCAGATCGACGCCAATGGCAATTTCACCGGCTCCATCATCGGCCAGCGCGCCTACACGGATGCCACCTCGGCCGAGGGCGGGCTGCGCACGCGGTTCAACACGGGCAGCGTACGGCACGAGCTGGTGCTCCAGGCTTCCTTGCTGAAGCTGGAGGACGGGTCGGCCACCGGGCCGGCATCGACTTTCAAGTCGAATATCTACGACCCGATCACGCCGGTCATGCCTGCGGTGCCGGGCAGCGCGCCCAAGACGGCGGAGAACACGCTGTCCAGCCTGGCGCTGGTGGATACCATGTCCTTCTTCGACGACAAGCTGCTCCTGACCGGCGGCCTGCGCAACCAGCGCGTGAAGACGACGAACTTCGACAAGACCGGCAAGACGACGGCCCGCTATGACGAGGACGCCGTGACACCGGCTGTCGCCATCGTCGTCAAACCTTGGGGACCGGACGTCTCGCTGTATGCCAACTACGTGCAGGGCCTGAGCAAGGGCGATAGCGTCACGGACACCAGCGCCAGCAACTATGGCCAGGTGTTCGCGCCCTACAAGACCAAGCAGCAGGAGCTGGGCGTCAAGTGGAATGCCGGCACTTTCACCAATACCCTGGCATTCTTCCAGATAGACAAACCCATGCTGGTGACGGAGGGCTCTACGGCCAAGCCCACGTATGCGGACGGCGGCGAGAAGCGTGTCCGCGGCGTGGAGTGGAATACCTTCGGCGAGTTGGCTGCGGGCGTGCGCGTGCTGGGCGGCGTCACTTACACGCAAGGCACGCAGGTCAAGACCTCGTATGGCCGCTATGACGGCAATACCGCGGTGGGCGCGCCGCGCTGGCAGGCCAATGCCGGGCTGGAATGGGACACGCCGTGGGTGCCCGGCGTGACGCTGAGCGCGCGCGTGCAGGCGACTTCGAGCCAGTACGCGGATGCGGCCAACAAACTGCAGATCCCGGGCTGGGGCCAACTGGACCTGGGCGCCCGCTACGCCACGCAGATCAACGGCCGGGACGTCGTGTACCGGCTGAATGTCAACAACGTGTTCGACAAGCACTATTACGCCGGCAGTTTCAGCGACACGACGCCTATCGTGACGCTGGGGCCGGCGCGCACCGTAACCGCCTCCGCCAGCATCAGTTTCTGAATGCGGGATGTTTTGCCGGTCCCTGTTCCGGACAGTCGATTCGGAGCAGGGATTGGCAGGCAGGTCTCGGGCATTTCATCCTGGGGTGACCATGGAAGTCCTGATTCTTTCCAGCCTGGCGAGCCTGTTCCTGGGCAGCTTCTGTATCTATCGCGCTTCGCCCAACCAGCGATGGGGCGCCACGTCCTGGCCGGTCCTGCCCGCCCGCGTCGCTGGCATTCTGCTGCTCGCGCTGGGCGGCTGGGGTTGCCTGCGCGCATTCTCTGCCGTCGCGGCCGTGTTCGTTTTCTGCACCGCCTTGATGTTGTTCTTCAGCCTCATGCCGTACCTGGGCGTACTGGCGGGCCTGCGCGGTAGCGATACGCATGAAGCCCGTTAAGCCCGCGCCGATCCGGCGCGACTGGATATCGAAGAGCCTGGCGGGCGCATTGCTCGGCTTCGCGCTGGCCATGGGCGCCAGCGCAACGCTGGCCGCATTGACTGCCGGCATTCCGTTGGCGACGCGTTCGCAGCTGGCCATGTGGCTGGTGCCGCCCGTCTGGCTCGGCGTCGCGAGTACCGTCTACTTTTTCGCCAGCGGCCTGCGCGCGTGGATCTGGCTGGGCGGAGCCTGCGTGCTGCTCTATGGCGGACTGCTTGTCGTCAAGGCGATCTGAAGGGAGTCCGCGATCATGAGAGCCGACTACATACGCATCTACAAATCCGTCCATACCTGGACGGGCATCCTGACCGGCATGGCGCTGTTCATCGCCTTCTACGCCGGTGCGCTGACCGTATTCAAAGAGCCGCTGACCCGTTGGGCTACGCCGCCCGCGGCCGTCGCGCCCGTGCCGCTGGAAGAAGCGCCCGACCTTATCGCCAGAACCCTGCAAGCGCGGCCGGATGTGGCCAAGGGGTTCAGCATCCATCTGCAGGACGCCGAGCACGTGCCGGCCCGTATGTCCTGGGAAGTCCGTGACGGGCAGGCCGACGATCACGATGAATCGTCGATCCGCCACCATGTCGCCTATCTGGATGCGCGCGGCGAGCTGCGGTTGGAGGAGGCCGCGCCCAGCGGGCTGATGCCGTTCATCGATGTGCTTCACCGCGTGGTGGGCCTGCCTGTCGACAGCGATCCCAACCGCTGGTTCATGGGCATCGTCGCATCGCTCTATGCAATTGCCCTGGTGTCGGGAGTGATCGTGCTGCTGCCGTCGCTGGTCAAGGACTTTTTCGCGTTGCGGGTCGGGAAGAACCTGAAGCGCATGTGGCTGGATGCGCATAACGTGGTGGGCATTGTTTCGCTGCCATTTCACATCGTCATGGCGCTGAGTTCCGTCGTGTTCGCGTTCCACGACGGAATCTACGATCTGCAGGACAAGCTCATGTACGAAGGCAAGCTGGAATCCGTCTTCCAGCGGTCCGGCGGCGGCGCGCCGGCTGGAGAGGTCCGGAATCCTGCAGACATGCTGACGCCGGCGGAACTGCTGGCCCAGGCGCGCGCCCTCGCCCCGGGCTTCGAGCCTTATGGGTTGCAGTATCAACAGGTCACCAGCCCGCGCGCCATCGTACGCGTCTGGGGCAAGGACGACAGTGCGGTATCGCCGCGGGCGCGAGGCGGCTTCGTGGCGCTCGATCCCTACAGCGGGAAGGTGCTCAACCGCGATTATCTGCCGGGCGGACAGGACGCGCCCAACCTCTGGGTCAGCAGTTTCTTCGCGCTGCACATGGCTTCCTTCGGCGGCGCGGCAGTGCAGTGGCTTTATTTCCTGCTTGGACTGGCGGGCGCATGGCTGTTCTATAGCGGCAACCTGCTGTGGATAGAAACCCGCCGCAAGCGCGCCAACCGGCAGACGGGCGAGATTCCCGTGCAGCGCTTGGACACGCGGCTGATGGCGTCGGCGACAGTGGGCGTCTGCCTGGGATGCGTGTGTGGCATTTCGTTGATGATGGTCGCGTCCAAAGGGTTGAGCGGGCACGTCGGCGATCTGAATGCCTGGCTGCGGGCGCTGTACTACATGGCGTTCTTCGCCAGCCTGGCCTGGGCCTTCCTGCGCGGAGGCGCGGCGGCAGGGGTGCATCTGCTATGGGTCGCGGCAGCATTGACGCTGGCGATACCCGCGGCCTCGCTCGTGGGCGGGCTGTTTCCTGCCTCCGGGCTTTGGGCGCACACGTCGGCCGCGGCGCTGGCAGTGGACGCGACGGCCCTGGCGGCAGGGCTGGGATTTGCCTGGATGGCAAAGGCCAGCGCGCGCAGGATCGGACGGGGCGACGCGGACAGCGTATGGGCGCCCAGAAGGCTCGCCGCGCGCGAGGGATAGCGGACCGCCGCGAACGGGCCGTGAACAAACGAATGGATGAACATGCGTAAAAAGAACAGATTGGAATGGCGGGATTGGATGTCGTCGGCTGCGCTGGCGGTGTCGATGATAGGCGTGGCGCCGGGCATGGCCGCGGCGCAGTCCAGGCAGGGCGCCGTCACACCCGAGGCCCATGTGGACGAACGAATTTCGCTACAGAAGGGAGAGTTCCTCGCGGGCACCTGGGCCGCCGAATCCGGCGTGACCCTGGATCTTCTGGACAGCGCCGGGCAGCACGTACGCCGGCTGAGCGACGGCGAAAAGCCGGCCGGAGCCCTGATGCTGGTGGCGCCGGAGGATGGCCTCTACACCGTTCGCGCGCAGGGCCAGGGCCTGTTCCGCTGGGCCGTGACGGAACGCCTGCCCCTTGCGGAACAACGTGCGCCCGCGGCGGCGCTCGACAGCCCGCGCCTGACCGCGCTGGCGGCGACGCTGGCCGCGGGCGGCACGACGGATGCCTTTTGGGATGAGGTGGCGCAGCAAGGCACGCCGCTGGTCGAGGCCGTGGACGCCGGGCATGACCGCGTCACATTCCTGTGGCGCGGCGCCGAACGCAATGTGCGCCTGTTCGGCGGGCCGTCGTCGGACCATGCTCAGTTGGCGCGGCTGGGCAACTCCGATGTCTGGCATGCCAGCTTCGTCGTCCCCAGGTCCACGCGCCTGTCATATCGCCTGGCGCCCGATGTGCCCGAGCTTCCGGGCTCCGGCATGGCGCGGCGCCGCGCGATCCTGGCCACGGCGCAGGCCGATCCGCACAATCCCAAGGCATACCCGGTGCGCGGCGTCGACGCGTACCAGACCTATTCCATGCTGGAACTGGCGGACGCGCCGCAGCAGCCCTGGGTCGAGCCCCGCGCGGGCGTGCGGCAGGGAACGGTGGAGACCATGGAGCTGCGCAGCGATCTCATGCGCAACACGCGCAAGATCCACCTGTACCGTCCTGCTGGCTGGCAGTCTGGCGCAGCGGACAATCACGTGCTGGTGCTGTTCGACGCCGGCGCCTATCTGGGCCGCGTGCCCACGCCCACCATTCTGGACAACATGATCGCCGCCGGCGTCATTCCTCCGACGGCGGCGCTGCTCATCGACAACCCTACGGCGGAATCCCGCAGCCAGGAATTGCCGCCCAACCCGGACTTTGCGGACTTCCTGGCGAAAGAGCTGATGCCGTGGGCGCGCAAGCAAGGCATCAGCGCGCCTGCCGCGCGCACCGTCATCGGCGGTTCCAGCTACGGCGGATTGGCGTCGGCCTATGCGGCGTTGCGCCACCCCGAAGTGTTCGGCAACGTGCTCAGCCAATCAGGTTCCTATTGGTGGTCGCCGGCGGGCGAGGAGGACCAGTGGCTGACGCGGCAATTCGTCGCGGTGCGCAAGCTGCCGGTGCGCTTCTTCCTTGGCGCCGGCCTGTTCGAGTCCGGACGCGGCGGCCAGCCGGGCATCCTGGAGACCAACCGGCATCTGCGGGATGTGCTGCGTGCCAAGGGCTATCTGGTGACGCACCGCGAGGTGGCGGGCGGACATGATTACCTGGTCTGGCGCGGGACCTTGTCGGATGGCCTGCTGGATCTGATCGGCACTGGCAAGCAGGGGGGCGGATAAGCCCGGCTTGAAAGCTGGCAGGCCTGCTCAGGAGGCGTCTTCGGACGCCTCGCCGTGCTCATCCCACCAGTCGCCCAGCGCATCCAGCAGCGGCACCAGCGTCTTTCCCGATGGCGTGAGCGCGTACTCCACGCGCCGCGGATAGCCATCGAAATCGGTGCGCTGGACGATCCCGGCCAACTCCAGCTTGCGCAGCTCCAGCGTCAGCATCCGATGCGAGATGGTCGGATTGTCGCGGCGCAGATCGCTGAAACGCTTGGTGCCTTCCTTGAGGTAATAGACCAGCAGCGTCGGCCATCTGCCGCTCAGTATCTGCATGACTTCCTCGATGGGGCAACGCGAAACCAGGTCTTTCATGGGCGGGTCATGGTGACAAAAATGTGCGTAATTTACTTAGCCTAGCAGATCCGTAGAATTCAATCCGCTGCGCAGCGTGACCCTCATCTACGGAGAAAGAAATCTTGGAACCCATTCTTGTTTATGGCTTTCCGCTGGGAAGTTCCATGGGGCTCGTCGCTGCGCTGGAGTGGCTGGGCAAACCCTATCGCCTGTGCCGCGTGGACATGCTGAGCGAAATGCGTCTGCCCTCCTATGCGCGGATCAACGCGCGCCACGAGACGCCTGCATTCGTCAGCGAACAGGGCGCGGTTTTCACGGAAACCATGGCGATTGCGCGCTGGATCGAAAACCGTGATGACGAGCGCAGGATCAGCTTTGACCCGCTGTCGCCGGAATCCGACCGCATGCACCAGTTCATGGCTTTTCTGAACACTGGTTTCACCGCCGCCTTCACCCCGCATTGGGTCGCCCTGGAAATGGATCCGCCTGATCCGGCCTTGCAGAAAACGCTGCGGGAGTGGGGGGCGCAACGCGTCATAGAACGCCATGACAAGCTCGAAGCGATGCTGGGCGAGACTCCGTTCCTGATGGGCGATCGTCCGACTCTGGCGGACGCCGTGCTGGTGGGCGTTGCGCGCTGGCTGGATTTCCATGAGGTCGCTGCCCAGTCCCGCTGGCCCAGGCTGGCGGCGCTGCGGCAGCGGCTGGAAAGCGACCCGGCGGTCAAATATGCGATCTCGTTGGAAGAGGGCGCAAGCCCCGGTTATCCGGGACTGTGCCAGGGCCATGTGCCGCTGGAAACGCTGATCGCGACGTATGGAAAGTAGACGGCCGGCCCCATCCGGCGCACGGGCGGCAATGCCCCGCCGCTGTCCGTGCGCCGTCCTCGGGTCTTTGCCCCAGTAAGACCAAAGTCCCATGCGCGGCCCGCGGACGGTAGCTATCCTGCGGGCTTGCTGCCAAGGGCAGAGCACAGGAAGGGGTGGCTCATGAGTCTGATTCTGGGTAGGACAATACTGGACAAGGTGGAGACAAATCGGGTGCGGAGCAAGCCGGAGACGCTGGGGCAGTTCTTTTCCAAACCCGCCCCGCCGGTAGGTTGGCGCATAGGCAAGCTGAGGCCAGGCCAGTCTCTCTTGCTCTGGTCGTACAACCTCCAGGGCTTGATGGTCTGGATGGATAGTGCCGGTCCCGGCAGTCTGGGGGCCGTTCCGGGCACAGAGCGTTACGTTTCGACCTTTTTCGAGTACCGGCGCGCGCCCGAGAACGCGACCCTGCATGGCGCGAAGAACGTGGCGAAAGTCTGCTATGCCGCCAGCGTCGGGCTGCTTGTGGCCGAATGCCGCCAGTTGGTGCACCGTGGGGAGTTTCTGCCGGCCAGCCACTTGAGAGCTCTGCGCGAGGCACGACCTGCGAGGGACATGGGCATGGCGCGCTCCTGCCTGCTCGTGACGAAGCGGGAACCTGTTGCCAATGCCGCAGCCGCCACTCCAGAGGCCAATGAATTCGTTTCCACCACGGGCAACCCGAAGGAAATTGTCGAGAAAATCCAGTGGATGTCAGCACAGCCCTCGGGAAATTTTCTGGCAAGGACACGCTCCCCCGCGAAGCCGGGCTGACGCGGGTCGGGCCCGCAGTTTCAAGGTTGCGCCTAAGTCATTTCTCATCCAAAAGCAGGATGGAAATTTCTGATAATTTCAAAATACTACGACTAAAGTCCGATGTAGCCCCCGAAGGCCGGCGCTATTGTTCGCACCAGCAAAGCGCAGCGCTCGCTGTGCGGTACGAGTGGTTTCTTCGGAGAGGGTCATGTCCAATAGCTTGCAGAAATGGGTGGGCCGCAACCGCCCGCCGCGGGTTCAGATCACGTATGACGTTGAAACCGGCGACGCGATCGAGAAGCGTGAATTGCCGATGGTGGTGGGCGTGCTGGCGGATCTTTCGGGTCAGCCGGCCACGCCGCTGCCCAAGCTGAAAGAGCGCCGCTTCGTCGAGATCGACCGCGACAATTTCGACGAAATCCTGGGCAAGATCCGCCCGCGCCTGGACCTGTCCGTGCCCGACACCGCCAAGGGCGAAGGCAATCTGCGCATTGAGCTGAACTTCGAGAAGTTCGCCGACTTCCATCCCGAATCCCTGGTCGAGCAGGTGCCGCGGCTGTCCAAGCTGCTGGAGGCGCGGCATCAACTGCGCGACCTGCTGGCCAAGCTGGACGGCAATGACGAGCTGGACTCCATCCTTGAGCGCATCGTGCGCAGCACCGAGGAGCTCAAGGCCGTCAAGAGCGAAGCGCAGGCTGGCGGGACGGCCGGCGATGTGGCCGAACCGGCCGCAACGGCGCCGTCGGCCTAACGCGGACAGCAACGTCAGCGCGCGCAGGGCAGGCCTGGCGCCGAAGCCGCGCGCGGGCAATTTCAATTCTCAGGGTGACGAACATGGCAAGCAAACAGACGGCCGATACGGCGGCGGTTGGAGGCAACGCAACGCAGGAAGCGGCGCAGGCGGGCGAACTCAGCCTGCTGGACCGCATCGTGCAGGAAGGCAATATGGCGGTGGAGCCGTCGCAGAATTCCTACGCGAAGAAACTGCTCGGGCAGCTGGCGTCCCAGATCCTGGACGAAGGCATGCGCACCAGCCCGGACAAGTCGGTGGTGGCGATGATCAATGAGCGCGTGGCGGAAATCGACCGTCTGCTGACGGATCAGCTGAACGCCATCATGCATGCGCCGGACTTCCAGGCGCTCGAAGCATCGTGGACCGGCTTGCACGATATGGTCCATGGCACCGAGACGAGCTCGCGGCTGAAGCTGCGGCTGTTGAACGTCAAGAAGAAGGAATTGCTGAAAGACCTGGAGTCGGCCGTCGATCACGACATGAGCCTGCTCTTCAAAAAGGTCTATGAAGACGAGTACGGCACGTTCGGCGGCAGTCCGTATTCCGTGCTGATAGGCGATTACGCATTTGGCCGGCATCCGCAGGATCTGGCGCTACTGGAACGCATCTCCAAGGTCGCGGCCGCCGCGCACGCGCCGTTCATCGCCTCTGCCGCGCCCAGCCTCTTCGACCTGAAATCGTACACGGACCTCGGCGTCACGCGCGATCTCTCCAAGGTCTTCGAAAGCGCCGAGCTCGCCATGTGGCGCAGCTTCCGCGAGTCGGAAGATTCCCGCTACGTGGCGCTGGTGCTGCCGTCCTATGCGGCGCGCCTGCCCTACGGCGCCAAGACCAAGCCGGTCGATACGTTCAACTTCGAAGAGGACGTCGACGGCTCGGATCACAGCAAGTATCTGTGGGCGAATTCCGCCTACCAGCTGGGTCTGCGCATCACCGACGCGTTCGCCAAGTACAGCTGGTCGACCGCGATCCGCGGGGTGGAAGGCGGCGGCAAGGTGGAGAGCATCGCCGCGCATGCCTACAAGACCGATGAAGGCGACATCGCGCTCAAGTGCCCGACGGAAGTGACGATCACGGACCGCCGCGAAAAGGAACTCAGCGACCTGGGGTTCATTGCGTTCGTGAACGCCAAGGGCTCGAACCAGGCCACGTTCTTCGGCAGCCAGACGGCAAACAAGCCCAAGGTCTACAACAAGGATGCCGCCAATGCCAATGCGCAGCTGTCATCACGCCTGCCGTTCGTGCTGGCCGCGTCGCGGTTTGCGCATTACATCAAGGTGATGATGCGCGACAAGGTGGGCAGCTTCCAGTCGCGTACGGACGTCGAGAACTATCTGAACAACTGGATTGCGGACTACGTGCTGATCAACCCCTCGGCCTCGCAGGAACAGAAGGCCAGCTATCCGCTGGGCGAGGCGCGCGTCGACGTCACGGAGGTGCCCGGAAAGCCCGGCGCGTACCGCGCCACCTGCTTCATCAAGCCTCATTTCCAGATGGAAGAGCTGACCGCGTCCATCCGCCTGGTGGCAGACCTGCCGGCCGCGGCTGCCTGAACTTTCGAACCGCGCGCCGCCAGCCGGCGGCGCACGCCAACCGAATCCTCTTCGAACACGGAATTCCATGGATACCATCCTGCTCAAGATCAACAACATCAAAGGCAACTCCACTCTGGACGGCCATGCCGACGCGATCATCCTCTTGGGCGCCTCGCATGGCGTGATGTTGCCGATGTCGATGGACATGGCCAACACCGAGCGCGCCCTGGGCCGGCCCAGCTTCTCGGAAATGGCGTTTACCAAGGTAATGGACCAGTCCACGCCCGCGCTATACAACGCGTGCGCGTCCGGCGCCAAGCTGAACGACGCGACCATACTCATCGGCCGCAACGAGAGCGGGTCGTTCCTGTTGCACGTGAAGTACGTACTGGGCAATGCGATGGTCTCGTCCATCAACTCCGCGCTGGGCGAGGGCGGCGGCAGCGACAGCTTCACGTTGTGCTTCAGCAAGCTCTCCATCGAATACACCCAGCAGGCCACCGCCGGCAACAAGGCTGGCACGGCATCGTTCGGCTGGGACCTGGCGACGAACAAGTCCACCGCCGCGCCCAAGAAGTAATGCCGGACGCCGCTCCCGCATGGGCGGGAGCGGCGCCGGTGCACGTACAGGAACGCCCGCAACATGCCGACCGATACCCTTTATTCGCCCGTGCCCTTGTTTGACCGCCTGGCGGCTGATGCGGAGTCGCAACTGGCGGGGGCCGACGCGCAGAGACTGGCGGTGGCCAGGGACCTGGAGCGCCTGCTGAACACGCGTTCGCGCCTGGATTTCGAGGCCTTTTCACGCTCGGCGGCAACGGTGGTCGACTACGGCGTGCCCGACTACTCGGCGCGGTCGCCGGTGTCGGCTTCGGATCGCGAGGCCGTCGCTGCTGTAGTCAAGCAGGCCATTGCCCTTTATGAACCCCGCCTGTCCAATGTGTCGGTGGACATGGCGCCCGCCGCGAACGGGATAGGCCCATGCCGGCTGGAGATCCGGGCCGACATGCGGATCGGCGGCGCGGTGAACCACGTGGCATTCGAACTGCTGGCAGGCGCGCAGAGCGGGACGGGGGGCGGGTCATGACCGATCTGGCGTCCGATGGCATCCTGCAGTACTACAAGCGCGAACTGTCCTATCTGCGCAATCAGGGGGCGGACTTCGCGCTGCGCTATCCCAAGGTGGCATCCAGGCTGGCGCTGCATGGCACGGAATCGCCAGATCCGCATACCGAACGCCTGATAGAAGCCACTGCGTTCCTGGCGGCCCGGGTGCACCGCGACCTGGACCAGGAGTTTCCCCAGATCGCCGCCGCGATGCTGGACAACGTCTGTCCGACGCTTGTGCAGCCCATCCCGTCGATGACCGTGGTGCAGCTGGCTCTGGACGGCAGCCAGGGAAAAGTGACGGCCGGACTGCCCGTGCCGCGGCATAGCGGCCTGGCGGCGCGGACCGAGGCCGGCGAACTTTGCCGGTTCCGCACCGCCTGGGATGCCACGCTGTGGCCCTTGAGGATAGGAGGCGCCGGCTTCTCTGAAGACCAGGCTTTGCGCCTGGAGCTGGAAAGCGATTCCGGCGTGGAGCTGTCGGAGCTGGAAATCCGCACACTGCGCATCCACCTGCAGGGCGACTGGATGGTGACGATGCCGCTGTACGAGTTGCTGGCGGCGGGCGTGGCCGGCATATCGCTCTATGCCGAAGGGGGCGGCGTTGTGCCGCTGCCGTTGACGGCCTGGCGCGAAGTGGGATATGCGCCGGAAGAGAGCGTATTGCCGCAGCCGCCGAATGGATTGCCGGCGCACGGCCTGATGCAGGAGTACTTCGCATTTCCGCGCAAGTTCCATTTCTTTGACCTGGATTTGCCGCGGGGGCTGCCGTTCAAGGGGCGCCGTTGCCAGATCGCGCTGCACCTGGACAGGCAGGCTCGCGGCCTGGGCGCGATAGGCGCCCAGCATTTCCGCCTGGGTTGCACGCCGGTGATCAACCTGTACGCGCAGACCAGCGAACCGGTCACGATCGACGATAGCCATTACGAATATCGCCTGGTGGCCGACAAGCGCCGTGACGAGACGACGGAAGTGCATTCGGTGCTGTCCGTGATCCTGTCTGATCCGGCGGCCGAGCGCTCGATTCCCGTGCCCAGCTATGCGGAGGTCGAGCACGCGGACGCCGCTCGCGGTACGTTGTTCTGGTCTGCCCGAAGGGAACACAGTCTGCGTGACCGCGTAAGCGGCACCGACATGTTCCTGAGCTTCGTGGATGCCCGCAACGAGATTCGCCGGCCCGTTGAACCCGTGGTCTACGCCAATCTGCTTTGCACCAACCGGCGCCTTGCCGAGCAGGTGCCAGTGGGCGCCCGCATGGTGTTCGAGCGCGTGGCGCAGAACGTATCGGTGCAATGCCTGTACGAGCCCACCGCGCAGCGCAACCCGCCCTTGGGCGGCGACGCGCTGTGGCGCCTGGTGTCGCTGCTGACGTTGAATCAGCAGTCGCTGGTGGAGTCATCGACCGGACACAAACGCCTGCAGCAGATCCTGCAGTTGTTCGCGTCTGGCAGCACGCGTGAGCAGGATCTGATCCGCGGCCTCAAGGGCGTCAGTGCGCGCCCAGTCACGGCGCATGTGGGCAAGGAGGCCTGGCGCGGCTTCTGCCACGGCATGGAAGTCACGGTGGAGTTCGACGCCGATGCGTTCGTGGGAGGATCGCCGCTGCTGCTGGGCGCAGTGCTGGCGCGGTTCTTTGCGATGTATACATCGGTCAATTCGTTCGTGCGGCTGGCGGTGCGCCGGGGCGACGAAATATGGAAGCAGTGGCAGCCCATGACGGGCTACCAGCAATCGCTATGATCGCCCGGCTGCTCTCCCGCCCGCAACGCTACAACCTGTTCCAGGCGATCGCCCTGCTGGAGCGCGCGACGCCAGCGGCCGCGCCGCTGGGCCGCGGAAATGGCGACGGCGAGGCTGTGCGCCTGCACGGGCATGTGTCGGTCGCGTTCGAGGCCAGCGACGTGCGTGCCATCGCCCGGAAGCAGGATGCGGGGCGTTGGGGCGAGGCCATGCAGACACGCTACGCCTTGACTACGCCGGTGATGACACTTGCCGGCGCCAGCAGTCCGCTGCCCTTGGCGTACACCGAACTGGTGCTGCAGCGGCGGGCGTCGCGGGATCACGCCACCGCAGATTTCCTGGATATCTTCAACCACCGCTTCCTGTCCTTCTTCTACCGAAGCCGCAAGAAGCACGCGCTGGGCCTTAACGCGTCCGCGCCGCATGCGTCGGCGCTGGTGGGCTGCCTGGATGCGCTGAGCGACCTGGGCTATGCCCGCGACGAGGCCGGTCCGCAAGGCCAGCGCCTGTGGGTCAGGCACGCCGGTCTGCTGGGCGTGGCGACGCGATCGATGACCGGGCTGCTGGCGTTGCTGGCGGACCGTCTGGGCTTGAAGGTGCTGGGCCGGCAATTCATCGGGCAATGGCGGACGCTGGACGCGAAGGATCATTCGCGCCTGGGCGGAAAGGGGTTGGCGTTGAATGCGTCGCGGGCGCTGGGCCGCCGGGTATGGGACCAGGGGGCCGGGATCCGTATCGAATTCCTGGACTTGAGTCCCGCCCGGTTCGAGCGCCTGTTACCCGGGGGCGCGGACCACGAACTGGCGCTGTGGCTGATCCGCAGTCACCTCCGGAGAGACCTGAACGTGGATTTCGTGCTGCACGCGCAGCCGCGCGCCGGTGCGTGCGTGCTGGGCGGCGCGGCAGCAGCCCGGCTGGGGTGGACCAGCTGGGCCACCGCTACGCGGCAGACCCTCGCTCCGGCGCCGGTACGCCTGACGGCGCGCATGGCGTCCGCTTCCCCATTGGCCAACCGTACATAAGGCAAATCCGGCATGGATATCGACATCCGCACGCTGCTGGCCCGGCTCAACCCGGTCTGCAAGCACGCGATGGAACTGGCGGCGCAGCAGTGCGTGCGCCAGACGCATTACAACGTGGATGTCGAGCACCTGCTGCTGACGTTGCTGGAAACCGCCGCTCCCGATCTGAAAGCGGTGCTGGATCATTACCAGATCCGGGCGGAAGACGTGTCGGCGCAATTGCAGCGCGCGCAGGAGCAATTCAAGCGGGGCAACGGCCGCACTCCGTCCTTGTCGCCGAATTTCCCTCCCATGTTCCAGGAGGCATGGCTGCTCAGTTCGATGCTGCTGGGGCAGCAGCAGATCCGGTCCGGCACCCTGCTGCTGGCGTTGCTGGAGGTCGACAGCCTGCGCGGATTGCTGCTGGAGTCGGCGCCGGGATTGCTGAACATCTCCCGGGCCGACTTGCGAGCGGCATTGCCGTCCATCCTGGCGGGCAGCGCGGAAGACGCTGGAACCTCGTCTCCCCCGTCCGGGCCGGGAGCCGCGGGCTTGCCCGCCGGCGGCGCGCCTGCCATGCCGACGCCGGGCGAGGGCGGGACGCGCCAATCGGCGCTGGAGCTGTATACGATCGACTTGACGGCCCTGGCGCGCGAAGGGGCGATCGACCCGGTGCGTGGCAGGGATGCGGAAATCCGGCAGTTGGTCGACGTGCTGCTGCGCCGCCGGCAGAACAATCCCATTCTTACGGGCGAGGCCGGCGTGGGCAAGACCGCCGTGGTCGAGGGCTTTGCGCAGCGCATCGTGCAAGGCGACGTGCCTCCGGCCTTGTGCAATGTATCGGTCCGCTCCCTGGACCTGGCGCTGCTGCAGGCCGGGGCGGGCGTGCGCGGCGAATTCGAGAACCGGCTGAAATCGGTGATCAGTGAAGTGAAGGCGTCGGCGACGCCGGTCATCCTGTTCATCGACGAGGCCCACCAGTTGATAGGCGCGGGCGGCAGCGAAGGGCAGGGCGACGCCGCCAATCTGCTCAAGCCGGCCTTGGCGCGCGGCGAATTGCGCACCATCGCCGCCACGACCTGGGCCGAATACAAGCGTTACGTCGAGCGGGATCCGGCGTTGGCAAGGCGCTTTCAGGTCGTCAAGGTGGAAGAACCCACCGAGGCGGCGGCCGTCGAAATGCTGCGCGGCATGGTGCAACGGCTGGAGGCCCATCATGGCGTCGAGATCCTGGATGCCGCGGTCAGGGACGCCGTGAAGCTGTCGCACCGCTATATCTCCGGCCGGCAGTTGCCGGACAAGGCGATCAGCGTGCTGGATACGGCTTGCGCCAGGGTGGCGATCGGCCAGAGCGCGGAGCCGGAAGAAATCGAGGCCCTTGGGCGCGCTATAGAGGCGGCCGAGAACCAGCTGCGCATACTGCGCCACGAGGCCGCCACGGGCACGGACCGTCATGACGCGATCGCGGCGACGCAGCGTCAGATAGAGGATCAACGCGAACAGCACCGCCGACTGGGAGAGAAGTTGGCAGCCGAACGCAGCGCGGTGGCTGAAATCCTGACTTGGCGCCGCCGTATCGCCGACCGCGTCGTGGCCGGCAGCGACAAGGCGGCGGACGAAGAGGACCTGGACGCGTTGACCGCCAATCTGACCCGCCTGGAAAAAGGCCTTGAGGCAGTGCAGAACGACGAGCCCATCGTGCCGGTGTGCGTGGACTCTTCGGTCGTGGCGAAAGTGATTTCCGGCTGGACCGGCATTCCGGTGGGCCGGATGCTGGCCGATGAGCTGCACACCGTGCTGTATCTGCAGGAGAAACTGTCCGGACGCATCGTGGGACAGGACGAAGCCCTGGACGCCATCGCCCGGCGCATCCGTACTTTCCGCGCGGACCTGGACGATCCTGGCAAACCGGTGGGCGTGTTCCTGCTGCTGGGTCCCAGCGGCGTCGGCAAGACCGAGACCGCGTGCGCGCTGGCCGATACCTTGTACGGCGGCGAGCGCAACATGATCACCATCAATATGTCGGAGTTCCAGGAAGCGCATAGCGTGTCGGGCCTGAAAGGCGCGCCGCCAGGATATGTGGGATACGGCCGCGGGGGCGTGCTGACCGAAGCGGTGCGGCGCCGTCCCTACAGCGTCGTGCTGTTGGACGAAATGGAGAAGGCGCATCCCGACGTGCTCGAGCTCTTTTTCCAGGTGTTCGACAAAGGGACCATGGAGGACGGCGAGGGCGTTTCCATCGACTTCAAGAACACCCTGATCCTGTTGACGTCGAATGCGTCGCAGGACGTCATCACCGATGCCTGCCGGGGTGGGGCGCGGCCCCCTCCAGAGGCCCTGGCCGAGCGTTTGCGCGCCCCGTTGTTGCGGCAGTTCAGCCCGGCGTTCCTGGGCCGCCTGGTGATGGTTCCCTACTACCCGTTGGGGGATAGCCAGATCAATGCCATTGTCAATCTGAAGCTGGAACGCCTGGCCCGGCGTTTCGCGCGCAACCACCACGCGAACCTGAGCTGGGACGACGCCGTGGCGCAGTCGATCGCGGCGCGTTGCAAGGAAGTGGACAGCGGGGCGCGCAATGTGGACCATATCCTGACGCAGGCGGTGTTGCCGGAGCTGGCGCGCCAGGTGCTGGAACGTATTTCCGTGGCCGCGCCGTTCGGCGGCGTCCATCTGGGCCTGACGCCCGCGGGTGCGATCGATTTCCGATTCCGCGACGCGGAGACCGGATAAGCCCATGGCCGCCGATCAGACCCAAGCCCATTGGTTTGCCTCGGTATCCACGCCGTTCGGCAAGGACGTCCTGTTGCTGGAATCCTTCAGCGGGCGCGAGGCGATGTCAGAGCTGTTCCGGTTCGATCTCAGGATGAGGTCGGCCAACAAGGCGCTGGATGCGAGAGCGATCGTCGGCAAGGCCGTCACGGTGACATTGCAGCGCCCGCGTCAGCGGCCTCGGCACTTCAACGGAATCGTCACGCGCTTCGTGCACCTGGGCGCGGACCGCGGGCATGCCTACTACCTGGCAGAACTGCAGCCGCGCCTGTGGCTGCTGACGCTGGGGCGGGACCGTGCCATACACCAGAACAAGACCGCGTTGGACATCGTCAAGGAAACGCTGGGACGCTACGAGGTGGCATTCGAGACCCGGCTGGGAGCGGGCGCCTATCCGCGGCGTCCCTATTGCGTGCAGTACGACGAAAGCCCATTCGACTTTATTTCCCGCCTGATGGAAGAAGAGGGAATCTTCTATTTCTTCGACGGCGCCGATGGCAGGCATACGCTGGTGCTGGCCGACAGCCCCGCCGCGCATTCCGTGAATGCGCATGCCGCCCGCCTGCAGTGCGCGCTGGACAAGGACGATGGGGCGGACCCGGACCGCGTGCATGCGTTCGAGATGGCGCACGGCATCGTGGCGCCGGGGCATGTGCTGGCGGACTATGACTATCTCACGGCGAGCACTTCCCTTGCCGCATCGCGCAAGCCGGCGCTGTTGCCCGACGCCCGGCACTATGTCTATCCCGGCAAGTACGCCGACGCCGCGGACGGCGACCGCAAGGCCGCCATCAGGCTGGCCGCGCAACAGGCCGACGGGCAGGTGGGCAGCGGCGTCAGCGGATGCCATGGCCTGTCGGCCGGTTCCCGCTTTGAACTGGCCGGTCACCCGGACAGCGCTCTGAATGTGTCCTACGTTCTGCGGGCCGTCACGCACGACGCGACCCAGGAGGGATACCGGAACCGCTTTGACGTGCTGCCGGAGGCCGTGCCGTTCCGTCCCAGGCCTGTGACGCCCCGGCCCATGGTCACCGGGACGCATACCGCCCAGGTGGTAGGGCTGGCGGGTGAAGAGATATGGACCGACGCGCATGGGCGGGTGAAGCTGAAGTTCCATTGGGATGACGGCCCCGCGCGCGACCAGGACAGCTCCTGCTGGGTACGGGTATCGCAGAGTGTGGCGGGGCAGGGGTGGGGGCATTGGTTCCTGCCCCGAGTCGGCCAGGAGGTGGTGGTGAGTTACGTCGACGGCGACCCCGACCGGCCGCTGGTGACGGGTACGGTCTACAACAAGCAGCAGACCTTGCCCGTGCAGCTGCCGGCGGAGCAAACGCAGAGCGTCATGCGGTCGCGCTCGTCCAAGCGGGGCGTGGCGGGCAATGAGATCCGCATGGAGGACAAACTCGATGCGGAAGAACTGTACTTGCATGCGCAGAAGGACATGCGGGTCGTCATCGAGGACGCGCTTGAGACGGAGGTTGGCGGTAATGAAAGCCGCATCGTCAAGCGGGGAGACCGCCGCATCGAGGTACAGAAGGGTAAGGAATCGCATGTGGTGCAGGGTGCGCGCAGCGTCGAGGTCCATGGCGAGGAAACGCACGCCAACGGGGCGGCATTTACTCAGGACGTGGCCGGCAATTACACGCTGAAAGTCAGCGGCAATCTTGTCATCGACGTCACAGGCTCCATCAGCATCAAAAGCGCGTCGACGCTGACCGCGCAAGCCGCAACCACGCTGAGCAACAAGGCGCTGACGATCGAACACAAGGCGACGGCGACGCAGACCGTCGATGGCGGCGGCCTGCTGGCGCTCAAGGGCGGCCTGGTCAAGATCAACTGAGGCGCGCCATGCATAGCTCCGATACCTCCTTGCCCGAGATCCAGATCATGGAAGAGCTGGACGAGGCCGGCCGCCTCTCGGCGCGCAGTTCCTGGCAGGCCGGCGTGGCGCAAGGCCCGATGACGCGATATGGCGCTGACGGAGAAGTGTTGCTGCAGGCGGAGTTCCGGCAGGGCCGCCTGTCCGGCTCACTTCGGATACACGACGAATTTGGCGCGTTGCTGCGTGTAGCGTCTTACGCCGAGGGCAGGTTGCATGGCGAAGCGCTGTCCTATCGCGATGGCAAGCTGGCGTCGCGCCAGCAGTATGAGCTCGGGCTATTGCACGGACCCTGCGTGGCATATGCGCAGTCGGGCCTGGAGACGTTGCGGCAGACCTACCTGATGGGCAGGCTCGATGGCATGGCCGAATACCTGCAAGATGGTGTCGTGGTCCGCCGCGAAAGCTATCGCCTGGGCCTCCTGGATGGCGAAACGCGTGACTACGCTGCGGACGGCACGCTGTTGGCAGCGTCTCCGTACCGCGCGGGGGTATTGCACGGCATCGCCCGCCGTTACGCGCCTGATGGCGCTGCGCTGGCCGAGCGCCGTTACGTGAATGGTGCGCCGGAGCAGCCTTGGCGCCGCTTGGAGCCGGCAGACTCCGAACCGTCATCTCCCACTTTCGGCGCGCGCCTGGAAAAGTGGATCAGAGGATAGCCATGGCCCTGCAAGTGACCACGGGTTCGGCCCTGATGTGCAGCTTTGGCGCGGCGCCGTCCGTGCTGAATGTAATGCCTGTGGGCGTGCTGGCGGGGGCATTGCCAGCTGCCACCATCATGGACCATGCGCCAGTCGCCAATGTGGCGCCTTTCGGCATGTGCAGTTGCCTGGGCAATCCGGCGGTTGCCGCGGCCACCGCCGCGGCCTTGGGCGCCTTGACGCCCATGCCCTGCATGCCCGCTACGCCCGGCCCCTGGCTGCCCGGTTCACCCACCGTGCTGATCGGTGGCAAGCCCGCCTTGCAGGACGCGTCGATGCTGCTCTGCACCTGGGGTGGACTGATCCGGATCACGGCGCCCGCGCAGGTCACGACTTTGGTTCCCTGAGGATGTGAACGCATGTCTTACGTATTCTCCCTGACTCCCCGCATGTTGACCGTCACGCTGGCCTGCGCCGTCCTGCTCTGCGTACTGCTGTTCCTGCTGGGCTTCCAGATCGGAGCCCGCCTGTCGGAACCGCCAGCCGCGCCGCCGGGTATCGCCGCCGCCGCGCCCGCCACGGTAGAGGCCGCGGCGCCCAAGGCGGACCGCCATGACTGAGTTCCCCGCTTCTTCCTTTTGGCTACTGACAGGCCGGAGCCTTGCATGTTGCACCTATTGAAAACCCTGTTCCGGTCCGTTCGTCTCGCCGTGCTGGCGACGTTCTTCTGCGCGGCATCGGCCATGTCCTGGGGCGCGGCCGCTCAGGCGCAGACCGGCGTGGTGCGGATGGACAACGGCGCCCTGCTGGCGCCTGAGTTTGCCCGGATCATCAACCGGGGGGAACTGGTGGTCGCATTGCTGGGCGTGGACCAGCCGCCGTTCTTCGAAGAACGGAATGGAAAGCTGAGTGGCTTTGACGTGGATTTCGCGCGGGAGATCGCGCAGAAGCTGGGAGTGCGGGTGCGCTTCAACCGCCAGGCCCAGACGTTCGACGGCGTGGTGACCCTGCTGGCCGAAGGCCAGGCGGACCTTGCCATCAGCAAGCTGTCGCGCACGCTATCGCGGGCGCGGGTCGTCAGCTTCAGCGCGCCATACCTGTCGCTCAAGCGCGCCCTGCTGCTCAACCGCGTCAAGTTCGCGCAACTGGCGCGGGGCCGCTCGGTGCCGGAGGTGATACGCGCCTATACCGGCACGATCGGCGTGGTGGCCAAATCCTCTTATGCCGATTACGTGACGGCCAACTTTCCGCAGGCCGATGTGCGGCAATACCCCACCTGGCAGGCCGTGCTGGCCGCGCTGGACAGCGGAGAGGTCACAGCCGCCTATCGTGACGAATTCGAGGTCAAGCGCGTGCTGAAGATCGATCCCACGGCTTCGCTGCGGTTGCGGGTCGTGACGCTGCAGGATCTGGAGGACACGCTCGGCATGGCCGTCAATGCGTCGGATCAAGCGCTGCTGGGCTTTATCAACCTGTACCTGGCGGACCGCAGCGAGCGGTTCGACGTCAACGTGGTCTTGCAGGCCACCAATCACTGAGGCAGGCGCAAGCTGGACCATCATGACTCTGAAACGACTCTACGCGATCGTCCTCAATCCCTGGCTGGTGCTGGGGAGCCTGGTGCTGGGCGGCCTTGCCGGGCTTTACCTGCCGGCATTTTCCCGCAGCCTGTCGCTGATCGGCGAGGTGTACGTCGATTTCCTGAAGATGACGACCTTGCCGTTCATGATCTCGGCGGTGATATTCAGCCTGCAGCGCCTGTTTCGCGACGGCGGCGCATCGCGTCTTTTTCTGCGCGTGCTGGCGGTCTTCGCCGGCACCGCCGCGCTGGTGGCCTTGGTCGGGGCGGCCGTGCTGCTCATCCTGAACCCCGGCGCCGACCTGTCCAGCGCGACATTGCAGGCATTCGGCCTCATCGTCGGCAGCGATTCCGCCTCCAGCGTCACTGTGATGAATCTGTACGGCGCCGATGTGCCCGCCAAGACGTTGACCCTGGCCGACCTGCTCGGCAGCCTGGTGCCGACCAATATCTTCGCCGCGCTGGCCAGCGGCGACGCCTTGAAGTCGCTGGTGTTCGCGTTGCTGTTCGGGATCGCGGTGGGCTATGTGCCTGAGCGCATTTCGGTAGGCTTGAGCCAGGTGCTCGAGACCGTGTATTGCGCTTGCCAGAAGCTGATGCACTGGCTCAGCCTGCCCCTGCCTCTGATCCTGTTCTGCATGAGCGCCTCGCAGATGGCCAAGTCTGGCATCGAGCCGCTGCAGGCGATGACACAGTTCGTTCTGGCCTTTTTTGCGGTGGCCGTGCTGCTGTTGTCGCTGGCGGTGGTAGTCATCTGGAAGCGTTCGAACCAGCCGCTGTCCGTGACGCTGGAAGCCCTGCGCGCGCCGTTCGCGCTGGCGCTGGCGACGCGCAACAGCGCGGCCTGCATGCCTAGCATGATCGAAAGCCTGGCCGACAAGCTCGGATTCGCCCGGGCTCGGGTGGAACTGCTTGTGCCTCTGGCCGTGTCGTTGCTGCGGGTCGGGCCGATGGTCTATTACGTATGCGCCACGCTGTTCATTGCGCAGCTGTATGGACGCCCGCTGGGCGTGGGCGAGGTGGCCACGGTGTTGCTGGTGTCGGTGCTGGCCGGCTTTGCGTCGGCCGGCATGACGGGCTTGGTGACCGTGTCGCTCATCGGGATCACCTGCGCCTATCTGGGGTTGCCGTTCGAGGCCGCCTTCATTCTCTTCCTGGCCATCGATCCGCTATGCGACATGTTGCGCACCCTGATCCTGGTGATCGGCAACTCGGCGGCGGTGTCGGTTATTTGCCCGCGGCCTCTGCGGGTATAGGAGGCCGCGATGACGATGATCGGAGTGCTTGGGGGCATGGGGCCATTGGCGACGGTGGACTTCATGGGACGCATTGTTCGCCTGACACAGGGCGCGCGCGACCAGGATCATCTGCCCATGGTGGTGGCGAACCTGCCGCATACGCCAGACCGTTCTTCCGCGATCCTGGGGGATGGCCTGGATCCGTTGCCGGCGTTGTACGCGGGCGTGGACCTGCTCAATCGCAGCGGCGTCGGATTGCTGGTGGTGCCGTGCAACTCGGCACACCACTGGTACCCGCAAATGCAGCGGCGCAGCGCGGCGCCCATGCTGCATATCGGCGAGGTTTGCGCCGACGCCGTGCCGCAAGGCGGCAAGGTCGCGGTGCTGGCCACGCGCGGCACGCTGGTGTCGGGCTTCTACCAGGCGAGCCTGAGCGAACGAGGTATCGATTTCCTGGTGCCGGGCGCCGTGGAGCAGGCGCGGATCACCGCCTGCATCGCGCAGGTCAAGGCGGGAGACCTGACGGCGGCTGCGAGCCAGCTGGAACTGGCGTTGCGGCAGCTCGAAGCCGGCGGGGCGACGGCGGCAGTGATGGGGTGCACCGAGATTCCGCTGGCTGCGGGGGCGATCGCGCACGCGCCCATGCCGCTGATCGACAGCACGCAGGAGCTGGCGGCGGCAACCGTCCGCTATGCGTTGACGCGCGGTTGGAACGTGTCCACATGAGCGCCTTGAACCGCCTCTCCGGCAGCACCGTATTGCTGGCCTTCTGCATGGCGACCGGGGCGCTGGCGGGCGTCATGGCGCAGCCGTTGGGGCACGCCGCCTACCTGGTCGGCAAGCTTTACCTGGTGGTGGTGAACATGGCCGCCATGCCCTTGCTGGTGGTGGCGATCTTCTTCGGTTTGCGCCAGGTGCTGGATATGCCGCGCCCGGGCAGGCGGATTGCGCTGACCGCGGCCCTGGCGGTGGCGCTGGTGGGCGCGTGCGCCGTGAGCGGCACCCTGCTGGGCGCGGCCGTCATGCCGGGCAAGCACCTGAGCCCGCAGGAACATGCCCAGTTGGGCGAGCTGGTCTGGAGCGAGGGCAATGCGCTGTCCGAGAACAGCGTCAGCCTGATGGAATCGCCGGATGCCGGCGCGGCAATGGGCGATGGCGCATCGCGGCGGGAGAGCGTGATGCGTGGGCTGCTGCCCGACAACTTCTTTCGCGTGCTGGCGCAGGGGAACACGCTGGGAATTCTCGTGGCGACGCTGCTGTTCGGGTTGGCCTTCGCTTCGTTGTCGCGCGAGCGTACCGCGTTGCTCGATGGAATCTTTGAAAGCTCGTACCGGGCGTTGGGGATCATCATCGACCGGGCAAATCTGCTGATTCCGGTCCTGGCGTTTGGCGCCAGCGCGTATCTGACGTCGAACGCGCAGGCGGCCACGCTGGGCGCCATGGGCGGCTTCCTGTTGTGCTTCATGTTGTCGGCGATCGTGCTGTCGATCGCGGCGATGGCCGTCATATCGGCCCGCGCAGGCCTGCCGTTCCTGTCCGTGTTGGCGGAGATGAAAGGACCGCTGCTGGTCGGGCTGGCCTCCGGCAGCGCGACAGCGCCAGTTCCGCACGCCATCGAAGTCATGAGCGCGCGCCTGGGATTCAGCCGCGGCGTGGCTGAGCTTGCCTTGCCCTTCGGTGCGGTATTCCTGAGGGGCGGGGCGGCGCTGTATTTCGCGCTGGTGACGCTATTCGTCGCGAATCTTTACGGCAGGCCTTTGGGCGGCGCGGAGCTTGTGCTGGTGGCGGCCGGGTCGATGGCGGCGGCCTTCGTGTCGGCAGGACATGGCGGAGCGGCGAACGTGGCGTTCGCGGGCTTGACGCTGGGGCTGCTCGAGCTGCCGGTGGAAGCTGCAGGCGTGTTGTTCGTGGCCATTGACCTGTTGTGCGACGGATTGCGGACGGTGCTCAGCCTGCTATGCGTGTGCGTGGTCGTGGCCTGGGTGTCGGACGGCCTTTCGTCCGAACGGGCGGCCGGGCGCGACGGGACGGCGGGGCGCGCTCCTTTGCAACTGGCCTTTTCCGGCATGCAGCTGATGCTGATGGGAAGTTGCATGGTGCTGGCGGGATTGCTGATCGTATTGTTGGGTATCGGGTTGGGAGCCAGGTGATGAGAGCGACGGGGTGGGCATGGCGCGCTGCGCGAGGCGGGGTATTGATGCTGATGGCGGCCCTGACGGGATGTTCCGCGTTGGGGTTGGACTATTTCAAGGGCGAAAAGCCGGCGTGGAAGCAGGTGGTGGTATCCGCGGCCACGGACGCGAATGGCGATAGTCCGGTGGCGGTCGACCTGGTGCTGGTCAGGGACGAAACCCTCTTGGCGCGCTTTGCCGAACTGACGGCAGCCAAGTGGTTCGCCGGGAAGGACGACCTGCTCAACACCTATCCGCAGGGATTGCGATATGAAGGTTGGGAGGTGGTTCCGGGCCAGCATCTGAGCGTACCCGGAGACAAACTCGAAGGCCCGCGCGTGGCGGGGGCATTCGTGTTTGCGCGCTATGCGGCGCCGGGCGCTCATCGGGCGCGGGTGGACGCGTTCAGCGGCCGGCTGCTGATCCGCCTGGAGAACAAGGGATTTACCGTGACGGCGGGCCAATGATGAATAGGTTTCGATTCTTGCCCGGCGCGCCCGGTGCGCATGCCAGGAGGGCCGCCGCATGACCCGCCTTCAAACTGTGGTGACGGATGCCGTGGAATGGCATGAAGGCATGCTGCTGGCGCCCCAGCACTTCCAGTTGCTGGCCTCGCGCGTCGACACGCTGGTGGCGTGGCAGACGCTGGCGGCGGCGCCCTTCAGCTGGGGCGTGCGCCGGCTGGTGCTGGACAGCGGACTGTTGCCCGCCGGCATCGTGCGGGTTCTGGAGCTGGAAGCGATCATGCCGGACGGCACTGCCATTGCCTATGCCGCGCGAACGGACACGTCGGAAAGACTGGAACTGGCGCTGGATTCCCATGCGGCGCAATTGGCCGACGGTCCGATCGACTTTTACGTGACCTTGCCCGTCGCGACCCTGGCCCGACGCGAAGGGCAAGTCCGCCGATTCCGTTCCGTGGCCGGGGCGCCGGTAGAGGACCAGGTGTCCGACGCCCCTGCGGCGGATATCTCGCGCCTGCTGCCCAACCTGGCGTTGTCCGCCGGGGACGTGCCTGCCGCGCAGTTCGTGGCGCTGCGCCTGGGATCGCTCTACAAGGACAATGAGGTCGTCAGGGTTGGCGAACGCCTGCCGCCGCTGCTGGAAGTGCAACACGACAACCCGCTCTGGGTCGCGGCCTCGGCGTTGCTGGGCCAGTTGCGCGGCAAGGCTGCCTTCATCGCCCGGCAGACGGCCAATCCATCGTCCCGGGTGGATGACCGGCTGACCCAATTGGAGCTCAGGGACAGGTTGCGCAGCCTGCTCGCAGGCTTGCCCATGGCCGAGGCCGTCCTGCGCACGCCGCATCTGCACCCCTGGACCTTGTATCTGGCGCTGGCGTCCCTGGCGGGATCGCTATGCCTGCTCAAGCCTGGCGCGATATCGCCGCCGCCACCCGACTACGACCATGCGGATCCGCTTTCCGTCTTTACGCCCATGCTGCGCTTTCTGCGGGAAGCAAGCTCCGAGATCAACGAGGATTTCCGCCAGTACAAGTTCGACTTCGACCACGGCGCCTTCGCGCTGAAGCTGCGCCCGGAATGGATAGGGGAGCGGCTCGTGATCGGCGTGCGGGGCCAATCGGACCGCGACCTGCTGGCGTGGATGGCAGGGGCGGTCATCGGGTCCCAGCCTGTCTATCCATCGTTGCGCAGCCGTCGCGTGCTGGGGGCTGTACGGCGCAATGTCGAGTACGCCGAAGAACTGGGCCTGCGTTCGGGCTCGGGATACCTGTTGTTCGAGATCCAGGCCGCCTCGGGCCTGGTGCAGGGCGATGAGCCATTGCTGATCGCCAATTCCAACGAGGGCGAAAGTGCGCAGCGGCCCCAGGAAATGCTGTTGTTCGTGAAGGGCTGAGGGAAGGGAAATCATGGCGAATCTGACACGCAATCGGCCCGATGGGGACGAAGACGACCTGGTGACCAGCCAGTTCCGCGGGTTTCTGGACGAACTGGAGAGAGTGCGGATGCGGGTGTCGGCAGGCGAGGCGCCATCGGCCGAGGCTGCGGCGCAGGAGCTCAGCCGGCACATGCTGAGCCTGCTTGAGATCCAGACATTGCAGGCACGCCGTGACAGCACCCGGTTCGACGCCGAGAACCTGGCCGACGCGCGCTACCTGAAGGCGGTCCTGGCCGATGAGATCCTGTTGAATGCCGAGTGGGCGGGGCGTGACCGCTGGACCGCCTATCTGCTCGAATCCAACTTGTTCCGCACCAACGTGGCGGGCGATCTGGTTTTCCAGCGCATCGAGCAATTGTTGTCGGGGCGCGAGCCATCGCGCCGCAGCATCGCCCGCCTGTACCTGTTTGCGCTGGCGGTGGGGTTTCAGGGCCGCTATCGCGGTGCGGATGCGGCGCAACGGCTGCGCGGCTATCGCGAGGAATTGTACGAATTCGTCTATCAGCGGCGGGCGGACCTGGGAGGCCGGGACCGGGTCCTGGCGCCGGCGGCGTACTCCAACATCCTGTCGCACGTCGCGCCGCGCAAGCTGCCGACGGTCAGTCGATGGACCTTCATCTTTCTGCTGGGCATGGCGTCGCTGCTGGCCGTGTCGGAGATCGCCTGGCTATGGCAGTCATGGCCGGTGCGTCAGGCGCTGCACGCCGATGTTGCCCGGGACTGACGCCATGCAGATCATCCGTGACGTGATCCAGGGAGCCTTGCCATGCTGACGAGCAATCTGTTCCTGTTGTCGGTCGTCGTGCTGACCCTGGTTGTGTTTTCCGTGCTGGGCATAGTCCTGTACTTCGCCAGGCATGGCGCCCACAAGAAACCCGAGCAGGACCGCAAGGTCGTGCGGCTGCGCTCCGATTCCTTGCGCAATGCCTTCCGCCAGGCGGTCGAGCTGATCGAGGCCAACATCGCCGCGCGCGGCGAACGCTACCGCATACCGTGGATCATGGTGCTCAACGAGGGGGACGGCAGCGGCGGACTGCCGATAGCCCAGGCGGGCGTACCCAGCGTGCTGGGCTCGGAAGCCGCGGGGCCGACGTCGACGCAGGGGATTTCATGGAATTTCTTCGACCGCGGCATTGTCATTGATATCAAGGCGGCCTATCTGGACGCGCCGGGGCAGGACAGCAACGAAAAGCCCTGGGACGAATTCCTGGGTTTGTGCCGGAATTATCGTCCGCAGCGGCCCTTTGACTCGGTGGTGATCACGGTGCCTGCTGGCATGCTGCTGACCGCCGACACGGACTCCCAGCTGGAACTTGCCCGGCGGGCCAAGCTGGCGCATCGGCGGCTGTGGTTGGCGCAGAACCGGTTCGCCATGCGGTTTGCCGTTTATGTGGTGGTGACGGACTGCGAAGCCCTGGAGGGCTTCAGCGAGTTCGCGGGAGCTTTGCCGGAACCGCTGCGGGCCAGCATGCTGGGCTGGTCTTCCCCCTACGACCTGTCCACCACATATCAATCGGATTGGGTGGAGACGGCGATGCGCTCCATCACTGGCGCCGTGTCGGACGCCAGCGCGGAACTGTTCGCGGTCGACGCGGGCGTCGCGGACGCGCGCGGCTTCCTGCTGCTGCCGGCGCGCATCCAGGCTATGCAGGCGCAGCTGCAGCTATACGTGGACGAGCTGTTGCGGCCCAGCGCTTATCACGAGCCTTTTTTCTTTCGCGGCATTTATCTGACCGGAGACAGCGGAGAGCTGGCGGCGCGCACGATCGGGCGGCAAGCCGAGTCGGGGCCGCGAGTGGATGCCGGTGACGCCGAACCGTACCTGGGCGACGGCCGTGAGGCCGCGAATCCGGCGCTGGCGGACCTGTTGCGCCAACCGGCCTTCCTGCGGGACCTTTTCGAACGCAAGATCTTCCAGGAGTACGGACTGACCCGGCCTTCGCGCTCGCAACATCTGACCCGGCCCGTGCTGCACCGGGCGGTACGTTGGGGCGGCATCGCCTTGCTCGGGGTGTGGGGCGGGGGATTGATCATCGCCACGGTAGAACTGGGACGGCACAACGCGCCTCTGGTCGCAGCGCTGGAAGATACCCGGCGCGATGCGCGCGAGCGCGCCGTGGCGTTGCAACAGGGCCAGGAGCTGCCGGCGGAATGGTACCGGCGGCGCGCCCTGGCCTTGCTGACGCTGGATCAGGGGCTGCAGGTGGATTCCGGGTGGACCGTCTTCATGCCGGGATCCTGGTCGCGCATCGACGATCTGACTCCCCGCGTGCGTGCGCGCTTTGCCCGAGAGTTCGGCGAAATTGCCGTGACGGCTATCCAGCGTGAGCTGGCCGCGCGCGCGTCGCAGCTGACGGGGGTAGGACTGGACCCGGTGAGCGGCTTGCTGGCGTCGGACGGCATATGCGCTCCGTCCGCCAGTCTGGAGGGCGATGAAAGCAGCGCCGGCAGTCTGAGCATCGATGAACAGCCCGAACTGCGTGCATTGCAACGGTACGTGGCGGGCGCCGACCAGTTCGATGCGGCGCTGCGGGCGTTTCAGCATCTGCGCCAGCCGGGCGGCGGCAACGCCGACGCGCTGCGGCAGGTGGTCCGCTACGCGCTAGGCGCCGATCTGCAAGGCGATCTGGGTAACGTGCTTCCGTACTTCAGCCGCGGCCACGATCGAAACGTGCTCTACGGCATGACGCCGACGGCAGAGCAGGGCTTGGCCAGCTTGCAGCAGGCATTCGGCTGCGCGTTCGAGAAGGCGTCGGCGCAGCTGAACCGGCGCCTGTTTGCGAATAATCCGCTGCTGCTCACGGAGCGCGCCGTGGCGCAGTCCACGCGCCAGATCACGGACGCCGCCATGAACGCGGAAGACGCGGCGCAGGTGAGCGGCAGCTATCGCAGGCTGGTTACCGCGATCACCGCTCAACAGGATCTGCTGGCGGCCGGCAAGGGAGGATGGATGCGTCAGGCCGCGTTCACGCCAGGCGCCGCCTATGACCGCGCGATGGCTCGCGCTGCCCAGAACCGTCTGCTGGGGCCGGAGGCCGCAGCGGCGGCGCGCGAGCGCGACCGCGCGGACTTCGAGGGATTCAAGAGCGAAAGAGCACTGCGTCTGGACGGGCCGGACAGCGGCCTGCTGTGGCAGGACAAGGAGGCGCGCTATGTGTTGTCTCCTTCCCGGTTGGCGTTGCGCGACGCGTTCGCGGGCCTGCTGGCGCAGCCTTTCATGGCCCCGCCACGCGACCTGCAGCCGCCCGTTCTGGACGGCGGCGCGGTCATCGTCTGGAACCGCGTGCAGCTGGATCAGGCCCTGGCGTTGGGCGAGGTGCGCAAGCGCTTTCTCGCGGACGGGATGAAGAGCGTGCCGCCCACCTTGTCACCGGTGGTGGAACGGACGCTGGACGTGCAGTTCGGCAGGCTGGTGTTCGACCAGACCATGGCAGCGGCCACGCCGGCGCAGGCCGATGCGGGAGAAGACAGCGCTGCTTTCACGGCGGCGCGCAATCGCTTGCTGCGGATCCGCGCCTTGTTGGCCGAGTTGGGCGCGACGCGGCAGTCGGACACGCTGGATGCCCTGGTGTCCCGCGACGCGATGGAGCATTTGCGCCAGGTGGATCGGCGCCTGCAGCGTTCGGAGCTGTACGCGACCCGGTTCGATGCGGAAGCCGCCGCGCCGGCCGTGCGCACTTCCGTGCTGGCGATGTTCGGCGTCGCTGACGCCGCCGGCCTCGGACCCTATCTGGACCATCAGTCGGCGCGCGCCCTGACCTTGGGCGCCGAGGCCGGGGTGTACCTGGTGGCGCTGGATCCCATCAGCGCGGCCTCGCCGCTGGCTCAACGGTGGCGCGCCATCAATCAGGATCTGGAGCGGTATCGGTTGCGCAATCCAAACAGCAGCTTGCTGCGCCTGGAACAGTTCGTGCAGGCAGTGGCGGACCCGGCTTCGGGCGGCTGCAGGGCGCGCCCCGCGGGTCCGCCGCCGGCCGGCGGCGACGATTACTTCGGCGCCGTGTATGCACGTCTGTACAGCGCGCTGCAGGGGCGTTGCAATCAACGGTATGTGTCCGACCTGCGCCAGCAGTGGGAGGATTTCTCCGCGACCTTCAACGTGCTGGTGGCGGGCCGCGCGCCGTTCAATCCGGGCGCGGTGGGTGCGGTTGCGCGGTATGCCAGCGTGGGAGCCATTGCCGCACAAGGCTCCGCGGGGCTGGCGTCGGCGGATTACGGGCAACTTGGCCAGACCTTGAAGCGTTATGACGGAGTGGCCGGAACATACCGGGATGCGGACGGCGAAGCCAGGGGCGCGACTCCATCCGGATCGGTCATGAGGTTCATCGACAATTTCGCGCAGGTCCGCGCCCTGTTCGCGCCCTTGTACCCGTCCGAGGATGCCGGGGTGGCCGGCTATGACCTGAATGTGGAGTTCCGGGCCAACCGCAGCGATGAATTGGCCGCCAACCAATTGATCGACTGGACGCTGAACATAGGGGGGCAGAGCCTGGCTCTGGGCGACGCGTCCAGGACCCTGCACTGGAATTACGGCACGCCGGTCACGCTGACGCTGCGGTTCGCCAAGGATTCGCCGCTGATCGCGATGGCGGACCCGCGGCAGCCCGCCCTGACGACCGACGGGCGAATCCTGACGTGGCAATTCAGCGATCCTTGGGCCTTGATCTCCATGATGCAGCGCCACCAGGCCGCCGACGCCGGGCCACGCGGAGCAGGCCCGCTGCTGCGCTTCGATTTTCCATTGGGAATGGCCAACGCGGCTGGAATGGCGCGGGTGCCGGACCTGGAAGAGGGGCGGGTGTTCCTGCGCATCGCCCTGATGCCGGCAGGCAGGAAGACACCGCTGCAATGGCCGAACAGTTTTCCGGCGCGCGCGCCGGAATGGAGCGCGCAATGAGCAAGCACGAAGCAATGCCGCTGGAGGGGGCGGTACTGGAAGCCCTGCTGGCGCCGTTGCCGCTGGAAGGCGGCGCGGGTGCCGCGCTGCGCTATGCACCCGTGTACCAGCAGATCCAGGATGCGCGCCGGCATGACGACGCCAGTCTGCCGATGGGCGACTGGGACCGTCCGTTGCAAAAAGCGGATTGGCCGCTGGTTGCCGCGTTGTGCCAGGAGGCTCTGGCAACGCAGGGCAAGGACCTGCAGGTGGCGGCATGGTTATGCGAAGCCTGGACGCGCTTGCATGGCCTGGAAGGCCTGGCGGCGGGGATCCGTGTGCTGGACGGCCTGCTGCAGCGTTATTGGGAAACCGCCTGGCCGCGGATGGAAGACGAAGACGCGGCCGACGCGCGTTGTGCGCCGTTCATCTGGCTGGACACCACCCTGTCGCTGGCCTGCACGCTGCATCTGCCGTTGCTGCGCGCCGAAGACAGGGAGCCGCCCGAGATCAATCTCTACGATTGGGAGCGCGCCTGCAATACGTCCCGTGCGATTTCCGGCATCGAAACGGATGCGGAATCTGAATCTGAACCTGCCGAGCCTGCGCTCAGCCGGGATGCCTTGATGCCGTATGCGGCGCTACCGGCCAACCGTGCGGGACTTCAGTCCATGGTGAGGTTCGTCGACGCGGCCGCAGCCGCATGGGAAGGGCTGGAACGCAGATTGGACGAACGGCTGGGGCGCGACGCGCCGGGGCTGCGCCGTACTCCCGATGTATTGGCCCGGCTGGCGCGCGTGGCCGGCGGCCTGCTGGCCGAACACAGCATCCGGTCAGGGGGAAAGGGCGAAACCATCGCCGGCGATGCCAGGAAAGCGCCGGCGCTGACAATGCCCGGCCGGGCGCATGCGGATCAGGAGGCCGCGGCCATTCATGATCCTGTGGACGCCGGTGTCGTGGCGTCGTTGGGTCCGCTGACCAATCGCGCGCAAGCCTACCGCCAGCTATCGCGCATCGCCGATTACCTGGCGGCGATCGAACCGCACAGCCCCACGCCCTACCTGTTGCGAAAGGCAGTGGCCTGGGGCGGCATGTCATTGGCGGACCTGATGCAGGAAGTCGCGCAGGAAGAGGGGGGAATGGCGCGGTACCTGTCGCTGTTGAACGAATAGCGGAACGGTTACTTGGGTTTGCCCAGCAAGCCGCCCCGGCGCGCCAATAGTGTGGCCTGCGTGCGGTTTTGCACGCCGAGCGCAGACAGGATGGCGGTGATGTGAGTTTTGACCGTTTTCTCGGCCACGTCCAGTTGCAGCGCAATCTCGCGGTTGCCTATGCCGGCGCATATCAGGCGCAGCACGTCGCTTTGCCTGGGAGTCAATTCGCTGAGCAAGGCAATTTCATCGGTCATGGCCGCGCACGGTATGGCCGCGGCGGTGGGCGGCTGCGCGCCTGTTCCTTGCGGCGATTGCATTTCCTCCAGCGCTGCGAGCAGCATCTGGCTGCTTGCGGACTTGTGCAGGAAGCCGCGCGCGCCTGCCATCAGCGCGCGGTCGCGGTCGTTCTGGTCTTCGGAGGCGGACATCACCAGGATGCGTATGCCGGGGCGCAATTGGCGCAGGCGCTTGAGCAGCGCGCTGCCGCCGATGTCCGGCAGGTAGTAATCCATGATCACGCAACTGATATCCGCACGGGCTGCAAGCATCGAGATGGCCTCGTTGCCGTTCGATGCCAGGCAGATTTCAAGGGAGGGCGCCAGCCGTGCAATGGTCAGTTGCAGACCCTCGCGAAACATTGCGTGGTCGTCGACCATCAGCACAGCCGTCATGGGAATCTCCGGGTAGGGTGGCCAGCTGCCGGCGGGGGCGGTGCTGGCTCCGGAGCGCCGCGGAGCACCCTGCGCAGGGCAATTCGGCGATGACATAATTTGTTAAGAAATTATCAAAATATGACGTCGCGGTCAATGCGTAAGCGCGCCCGCGACAAGGGGCGGACGCTCCTTGCCTGGCCGGGCCCATGGATGCTCTTGGCGTATGGCTACGTGCGCGGCGCTTCGCCTTCCTCGCGCGCCTCCAGCTCGTTGCCCAGCACCTCGGCCGAGTCCTCGCCACGCGGCGCGGGTTCCAGCGGGCGCCGGGTGTGGCCGGCGGCGCGGGCGTCCTCGCCTTCGTCGGGCCGCTCGGCTTGCACGAAGACATTCGCCGGCGGCGCATAGCCCCGCTTGTCCTGGCCGAAGTACACCACGGTGTGCGGGTAGGGCAGTTCGATGCCGGCGGCGTCGAAGTGCTTCTTCAGCAGGCGGTTGTAGCCGCGCTGCACGGCCCACTGCATGCCCGGCGTGGTCTTGATCAGGATCCGGATGGTCACGCCCTTCTCGTTGACCGCGGTGACCCCGGCGACCGTGATGTCTTCCAGGATCTCGGGCCCAAGCACCGTGTCGGTCATCAGCTCGGCGAAGGCCGCGCGCAGATGCACGATGGCGTCGTCCACGCTCTCGCGATGCGCGATGGTGTATTCGCCCAGGTGGTACGAGAAGTCCCGCATGTGGTTGGCGACGACGTCCACGGACGAGAATGGCACCAGATGGTAGCCCCCGTCCAGCGTGCGGATGCCCACCGAGCGTATCGTCATCTTCTCCACCGTGCCGAATACGCCCGCGACCTGCACCACGTCGTTCTCGTTCATGCCGTTTTCAAGCTGGATGAAGACGCCCGTGATGATGTCCTGGACCAGCTTCTGCGCGCCGAAACCGATGGCCAGGCCGACCACGCCGGCGCCGGCGATCAGCGGTCCGACGTCGATGCCGATCTGCGACAGCAGCACCATCAACGTCATCGTCACGATGACGATCAGCGCCGCGTTGCGGAACAGCGCCAGCAGGGTGCGCTCGCGCGCGCTGGGCATGCCGCGACCTTCGCTCTGGCTGAGGCGATGCTCGATGATGCTGGCGATCACGGTCCAGGCCAGCGCCGCGATCAGCAGCACGATGACGATGTTCACCGTCATCCGGATGGCGGCGCCGCCGGCATCCGAGGCCAGCCAGCGCGACAGGTCGAAAGCGCGCCACGCGTCCAGGACCAGCAGCACCAGCACGATGCGAATGATCAGGCCGACCAGCTTCAAGGTGGCGGGCACATAGGCGTTGACGCGCGCCTCCAGCAGCGGCAGGCGCTTGCGCAGGTCGTCCGGCAGCCTGATGGGCTTGGCCAGCACGGTGTTCAGCAGCAGGATCAGCAGGCTGCCCACGCCGATGACCAGCAGGGTCTGCGCGGTGGCGCGGGCCATGAAGGGCAGGGCGTTGGTCGGGTCTACCTGGCTGACGACCAGCAGGATGGTGAAGTAGCCTATGCCCAGCACATGCCACACGCGCGCCAGAATGTGCAGCCGCGAGCCCATGAACGTCGTCGCGCTGGCGGCGCGCCGGTCGAGGTGCCCGCGCACGGTCTGGCGGTTGCGCCAGATGACGCGCACCGCATACACGTACACGGCCAGCATGATCAGCAGGTTGGCCAGCCGCCCCAGCGCGGGCGACAGCGAGGCCGAGACCACGGGATCGATCAGCAGCGTGCCGTAGCCGGCCGCGGTGGCGATGCGCAGCAGCCACGCATTCCAGTACCTGGCGTTGTCATCCGTCATGGGCAAGAGGCGCAGGTGCGGATGCTTGACGGCGAACACCGTGCGGACCAGCACCTTGACGATTTCCACCGAGACGAAGGCGCGCAGGAATACCGCGGCCAGCGTGTCCAGCGTGCCGCGGCCAGGCGTGCTCCAAAGGGCTGCGGCGCCGCCTGCCATGGCGGCAAGCACCACCACGCCGGCATCGATGGCCAGCGCGCCCACGATGGCTCCGGCGCGCCGGTACAGCACCCGCATGGAGGCAGGCGCGCCGCGTTTGGGCGGCGCTTCGGGAGTGTGGCGCTGTTCGGCGACCCAGCGGTCGATGCGTCCGTAGACGTACATGGCGATCATCCGTAGCAGGATGAAGGCGAGGATGGTGGCGGCCGCGGCCAGGGCGAGAGGCTTCAGGGCATGGCCCGCGGCGTCGCCGTCCATGCGCAGGCTGCTGCCCGAGGCCAGTGCGCGCATGTCTTCCACGCCCTGGCCCATGTCGGTCGCAAGGCCGGTCAGGAAGCGCTGGACGTTGTCGGCCATGCGTTCCTGCAACCCGGGTTCGGCGGGCTGCGCGGACGCAGGGGCCGCGCCTGCGGGACGGGAAGCGGCAGGCTTTGCGCCGGTGGCCTGCGCGCGCAACTCATCCACCAGCGCCTTGCGCGCTTCGGGATTCTCCAGCAAGTCCGCCAGGGCCGCCGGAGTCAGCGCCGAGGAAGACGCCGCCGCGGCTTGCGGCTGTAGCAGCCCCGCGGCCTGGGCTTGCCAGGAAAGGGCAAGGCAACACAGCATTGTCGCCAGCAGCAGGGCCGCCAGCCAGGGCCTGGGCCGTCGGCGCCGCCGCAATGGGGCTGCCAGGACGGCAGGCGGGAAATGAACCGATGCTGTCGTTGCGGATCTAACCACTAGTGAATCTCCTGTGCGATCTGGGCAAAAAATTGGGGGCGAAGTCGTGCCGCGCTTAAGAAATCCGGCGCGTCGCCGTTAGTGCAGATGGCTCAACTCTGGTCTGGAGCTTTTTCATGACCTCCAAATTTGTCTTCCCGGCGTTGGGACTCTTGCTTGCAGGCAGCATCGGGCTGGCGGCCCAGCAGGCAAAGTCCGCGCCGCTTGCGCCGATGCTCGTGCGCTTCACGGTTCCCAGCCTCTGCACGGTCAGCCAGGGACCGGCTCGTCCCGCGGTGCGATGTTCCCAGGGAACTCCCTGGCATGCGCAGCGGGCGGGGGGCGACCAATACTGGACAGTGGTGTTCTGACCCTCAGAATTCGATGGTCGCGGTCACCACGTCGCTGTATTGCCCGGGGGGTGGCGCCGTCTGCGCGGGCACCCGTCCATAGACTTGCACCTGCTGGACGTTGCCGGTTCCCGTGCCGGTGACGAAGGCGGTGCCCGCGGTGCCGTCGCCCCAGGGGATCGTGCGGTCCGCCGACGTGTGCAGGTCATACCTTACCAGCCGCGTGCCGGTGGCGTCTCGCAGGTAGCGCTGGCTTACGGTGCCGTTCTGGCCGCCATTCAGGCGTATCCGGTAGGCGTCGTTGTTCGTGCAGCGCACCGCCAGCGTCGTATTCGCCAGGCGCGCCGAGCGAAAGTCAGCCATCGACCCGAAGTTCAACGGGGAGGCGGAAATGGTGCAGTTGTTGGTCACGTTGGCGCGTACCGTGAAGTTATAGCTGCCGCGAGTGGTCAGCGACGAGCAGGCGGGCCGGACCAGGATGGAGAATCCGTAGTCGAAGGTTGCCACGCCGGTGAAAGTTTCCGAGTACGCGGTCGTGGCGTTGTTGGCTGTGGGTACCGTGTATTGGCCTGACAGGATCTGCCCGGTAATGGGCTGGTTGACGGTGGCCTGGCTGCCTAGCAGGGGCTGGGTGAGGTCGATGATGACGGGCGTGGATCCGTTGGCGGCCGAGCCCCACAGCGGGCTCATGGAGGAGTTCGGCGATAGCCGGTATTGCAGGCGATTGACGCCATTGGCCATCTGCCGCGGGTCTTGCACGGTCGATCCGCCGCCGATGCCCAGATTCACGCACACGCGGGCATATCCCGGGGTAAGCAGGCCCCAGGTGCAGGTCGCCGTCAGCGTGCCGGTCTGCGTTACCGATGCGCCGAGCACCGGATTGAAGTTCGGAAACGTGATGGGTGTCATGGACACGGTGCAAGTTTGCGCATGCGCGCCGTTCCCGCCCAGCCACAGGGCCGCCAGCAGCAATGCGGCCATCAGTGTTTTCATGGCCGGGCCTCCACGCATGCCACCGGCCCCAGGCGCGGCAGGCTGCCGTCGGCGGGGGCCTGGAAGTCGAGCCGCGCCGTGCAGGCAAGATCCGGACCTTGGACGTCCAGATGATTGCGCTTGCCCAGGTTGCGCACGAAGGTCTGGCTGCCGTAGCCCACCACGCCCTCGGACCCGCTCTCCCTGTGCACGACCCGCGCGCCCACCGGCAGCGGCTTGCCGTTGCCGTCCACGAGATCGACGGTGGCCGCGGCCTCGTGGGTGATGCCGAACTCCGCCAGCACGCCGGATCGGGACTGGGGCACGACGTCGAGCGCATAGGCCGACACCTGCGCGTTGGGTGGCAGGTCCATGCCGTCGAGTTCCAGCGTGTTGGTCTGGTAGCTGTTCAGGTCCGGCACCACCAGGCGGCCGTTCGAGCCCGTATGGCCGATGACCCGGTTCTGATGCAGGATGGGCAGGCCGGGTTCGCCGGTGGAGACCAGCGCGAAGCCGTCGTCGATGCGCCGGGACGCTTGCGCCGCGCCATCCATGAACACGAAGGCGCCATTCACGTCGAGCTCTCCCGTGGTGCGTCCGTCGTAGCGCTGCGCGCCCAGCGTGATCTCGCCGTAGCGTCCCAGGTAGCGGCCCCAGCCTTGCTCGTAGCGGCCCGCCTCGTAGGTGCCGGCCTGCACGCCCCAGCCGAATCCGCCGCCGTAATCGGGGCTGCGGATTGCGCTGGCGTTGGTGTATGAGCCGCCGTCCTGGCGTCCGGCCATGGCATTGAACGAGGTTTCGCCCAGGGTGATGCCCAGGCTGAGGAACGCGCCCCGGCTGTCGCTGTCGTTGAAGTCCTGGTAGGCGCTCACGCTCAACGTGGCGCGGTTGCCCAGCCGCGTGGTGTAGGCCACTGAACCGATGTGGGCGGCGTCGACGCCCGGATAGCGTTGGCCGATATAGCTCAGCGATACGGTCTGCCCGCCGCCCAGGGGCACGGCCAGCGTCGCCCTGTCGCTGGCGCGCGATACGGGGATGCCGTCGTTGGCCGCCAGATCGGCGTAGTCGGAAATCGCGCGCAGGCTCTGTATGTCGATGGAGTAGCGCTCGTCCACGTACTGATAGCCCAGGCCCACCTGCAGGCCGCTGTTCCTGCCCAGGCTGCCGGCCAGCGACGCGTTGACGACGCCCGCCATGCCCAGCTTGGCCAGCATGCCGGCCCCCGCGTTGTACAGGCCGGCGCTGGCTTCGCCATGCGCTTCAACGGTCAGTGCGTTCGAGACGCCGTATTGCCAGGTGCCGCTGAGGGCGGGATCGTCCTTGTAGTCGAACGAGCGCCAGCCATACGCGCGGCGCAGAAAGCCCGCTTCGACCGAATAGCTGGACATGCCTTGCGCCAGCAGCCGCGTATCGATGTAGATGGGCACCGACTGCGACACGGGCCGGCCCAGGGCGTCGCGCGTGATGACGTTTGCCTGCCCGAAACCCGTGATGCCCGCGACGTTGTCGACCACGAAGGGGCCGCTGGGGACGTCACCCGAATAGCGGCGGATGTTGTTGATATAGACATCGACGGAGGACGGCACCACGGCGCTGCCGGCGAAGTCCGGCATGGGGAACGTGACCAGGTCGGGCCGCAATGAGAAATTGCGCCGCCATTGCAGGCCGCCCATGCGTATGGAGCGCGACCAGGCCAGCGATCCGGAAATCGTGTCGCCCACCTGGGTGGCCGTCAATGTGGCGGGGTCGGAGTGGGTCCAGCTGGAGTCGAAGCGGACATAGCGCCGCAGGTCGCGATACAGGTAAGCCGTGCCTGTATTGCTGAAGACCCCATATTGGTCGAAATAGCGTTGTTCGCTCCAGATCGCCAGCGGATTGTCGCGGTCGGTGCGCGCATAAAGATCGTAATTGATGAGCAGGCCGCGATCCGCCGTGGCCGCTGCGACGGGATTCAAGCCCCGCGCATCGATACGGTTCGCGATGCGGTACCGGTCCGGCAGGTCGAGATCGACGTCTTGCGCGGCCGCGTCGTAGCGGTACTTCAGGCCGGGGATCTCTTCCAGGGGAATCCGTGCATCGTCTGCTATTCCCAAGGCATGGGTATCGATCCCCAGGCTGCGCAAGTCCGCGCCGCGAGCCGACAGGCGGCCATGCTCGTCTTCGAATCGCGCGATCCGATGGCTGGGCTGGCCGCCGATGCTGACGTTCAGATAGACGTCGATGGCCGCCAGTCCCACGGCCGTCTCAGGGGCGGATTGCGCGCGCGCACCGCCATGGACCGCTGCGGCGGCGAGCATCAGAGTCAACTGCATGGCGCGCGTGCAATGTTTCACTTCCCTGTATCGGCTTGCACGTCGGCCTGGACGGGAACGCTGTTCACCCGCGCGTTGACCGTGACCGCCCCGTGCACGGCGGGCTGGAAGGGCAGGGGCCACTGGCGCGCGCTGCCGCCCAGGACGTAGCCGAGCAGGCCGTCCCGCAGGCTGCGGCGCTGGCCGTTGAATACCAGTGCCACGTCGCTGAGCTGCGCGCGGTGCGTGCCGCTGTTGTCGACGCGCAGGGCCCAGTCGGGACCGTTGCGCACCAGGGTCCAGGCCAGGTGCCGCTGCGCGGGAGTTTGCGGGGCCGCGCCCACGAACACAGGCACCGAATAGCGCAGCCGCACTTGCACGCCCGTTGCGCGCAAAGGATCGGGTGGCGCGATTTCGTCGATGATCAGGCGGTACGACGCTTCGCCGGGCCGCTTGGCGGCCTCGGGCTGCAAGAGGCGCACGACTTGCGTGCCGCCCGGCGCGATCTGGATCATCGGGGGGCTGGCCACCAGGTCCGAGGTCTCCTGCAGCACGTCTTCGGTCGTGGTCTGGCTCCATGCGTACACGCGGACCTGGCCATAGATCGGTTCGGCGCCTTCGTTGCGCAAGGTCATGCTGGCGGCGCGTTCCGCGCCGTCCAGGTTCAGGATTACCGGCGAGATCTGCAGGCTGGCGGCATGCGCTTGCAGCGCCATGCCGAACAAACAGGCCCCCGCCGCCTGGCGTACGATCCCAAGCGTCGTCATGTCGATCCGCGGTCAGAAGTAGACGGTGGCCGTGACCGTCGACTGGTACGTATCCGGCTTGGGGGCGGCCTGGGGCGGCACCCTGCCGTAGACGGTCAGCGTCTGGGCCGCGCCCGTGCCGGTGCCGCCCACCGTGTCCGTGCCTTGCGTGTTGCCCCAGATCGTCGTGCGGCCTGCATTCTGGTAGAGCTGATAGCCCACGCTGGTGGTGGTGTTGCCTGGCGCGGTGCCCACGAGCAGGCGATTCGCGATCGTCGAGCCCGCCGCCGTGCCGGCGTCCAGGCCTACGTTGTAGGGCGTGGTGTTGGTGCAGGTGACCCTGACTGTCGTTTCCTGATTCACCGCGGCGCTCAAGAGGCCGGTAGAGGGAAACACCAGCGGATCGGCCGCAATCGTGCAGTTTGCCTGCACCGTAAGGGAAACATTGAAAGTCGCCGTCGCGGTCCCGTTCTGGTAGACCTGAGCGGGGGCCGCGGCGGGCAGGGATAAGCCGATAGTCGCGGACAGAATCGCAGCAGAACCGATGGCCTTCATGCTCGCTCTCCTCCAAGTCAATGGCTAGCTCGACCTTAGCGGAGGGGGCAGTGCAATTTATTTCGCATTATTTCTAACTTCTTCGGTTGCTGTCCCAGGCGCGAATTTTCGGCGCCAGCTCAAGCCGGTTTGGGCCGTTGCTGAGACATAGCGGATCTTTGTTCCGTTCTCTAGCCAAAACCGAAATGAAAAGACACAACTTCGGGCCGACAGCGGTTGTCCAGGATTGCGGGCGGATTGGACGAATCCCCAAGCCAAACTCAATGGAAATCCAAGGTGTACGCGAAGCGTTCCCGTAAGGGGCTGAGCATACTGGCCTCGTCGCTTGTCCCGACGAATGCGTTGCTCACCTACAAGGAACTGCCGTGATGTTGACACCGATCCGTTCGCCGCTATGGCGTTGCGCCAGCGCGGCGTTGTGCGCCGCGATGCTGGCGGGCTGCGCGGTCGGGCCCGACTTCGTCCGGCCGGCCGATGGACTGGCCGAGGTGGATCTCGCGCCGAGGCAGGAGCCTGCCGGCCACGCGCGGCTGTCCGACGCCGAGGTGCCGGTGCAATGGTGGCTGCTGTTCGAAGATCCCGTGCTTGCCCGGCTTCAGGCCCAGGCCGCCGCCGGCAACCTCGATCTGCAGATGGCCGCCGCGCGCATCGAACAAAGCCGGGCGCAGTTGGGGATCGCCTCGTCGGAACTCTTGCCCAGCTTGGACGCGGGCGCCAGTTATGCGCGCGAAGCGCTCAGCGAAAACGGCAAGTTCGTCGCGTTGGGCGCGTCCAGCACCCCCGACGACTTCTGGCGGCTGGGGTTCAACGCCAGATGGGAGATAGACCTGTGGGGCCGCGCCCGGCGCCTGCGCGAAGGCGCCGAGGCTTCCCTGGAAGCCACCGTGTACGACCGCGAGGCCGCAAAGGTGGCGTTGGCGGCCGAGGTGGCCCGCGCATACCTGCAACTGCGCGGCACCCAGGCCCAGCTCGACATCGCCCGGCAGAACCTGGCGGTCGCCGAGCGGGTTCTGGGCTTGACGCAGAGCCGGGAACGCAATGGCGTGGCCACCCGTTTCGAAACCGCCACGGCCCGCGCGCAGCTGGCGACGGTGCGGGCCTTGTTGCCCGAGCTGAACAAGCGCCGCAACGCGCTGCTGAATGCGTTGGCGCTGCTACTGGGTGAGCGGCCGCGCGCATTGGACGAAACGTTGCGCGGCACGATGCCGCTGCCCTCCCTGCCCGCCAGCGTGCCAGTCGGCGTATCTTCGCAGCTGGCGCACAGGCGGCCCGACATCCAGCGCGCCGAGGCCCGGCTCCATGCCGCCACGGCGGCGATAGGAGTGGCCAAGGCCGACTTCTATCCGCGCATCGCCCTGGTCGGCCAACTTGGAGTGGAAGCGTTCGATGGCAGCGACCTGGCCAGCTGGGACTCCCGCTTTTTCTCGATCGGCCCGACGGTCTACCTGCCCATTTTCCAGGGCGGCAGGCTGGTGCAGCGCCTGGCGCTCAACGAAGCGCGGCAGAAGGCGGCGGCGCTGGCCTACAGGCAGACGGTCCTGCAGGCCTGGCATGAGGTGGACAATGCACTGGATGCCTGGGCCGAGCAGCAACGCGAACACGATGAACTGCTGGTGTCGTATGAGCAGAACCTGCAGGCGCTGCGGGCCGCCGAGCGCGGCTATGAACAGGGGGCGTCCGACTATCTCACCGTGCTCACCGCGCAGCGCAACCTGCTTGCCAGCCAGACCCGTCTGAACGCCAGCGCCACCGACGGCACGCTTACGGTGGTCAATCTGTACAAGTCGCTGGGCGGCGGCTGGAATTCGCAAGCGCAGGCCACGCCATGAGCGCCACGCCATCCGCTCAAGCGGCGCACGGCCAGCCCAAGCCTTCGATGCGCGCCATGGCCGGACTTCTGGGCATCTTTCTCGCGGCCATGATGGCTGGCTTGAACAACCGTGTCGGCGCATTGGCGCTGGCGGACCTGCGCGGCGCGCTGGGCGCCGGCTTTGACGGGGGTTCCTGGCTCACGACGGCATACAGTGCGGGAGAACTGATTGCCATGCCGTTCGCGGCGTGGTTCGCCATCACGCTGTCGGTGCGCCGCTTCGAACTCTGGATGCTGGGCACGTGCACGACGCTGGCCTTGGTCCTGCCTGCTGTCCAGGACCTGCATCTGCTGCTGGCCCTGCGGTTCCTGCAGGGTCTCGCCAGCGGCACCACGATTCCCCTGCTGATGATGGCGGCGCTGAAGTTCCTGCCGCCGCCCATCAGGCTGTACGGCCTGGCGTTGTATGCGATGACCGCCACTTTTGCCCCCAATCTCTCCATCTGGCTGGCCGGCCTGTGGACCGACGCGCTCTTCGACTGGCGTTGGGTGTATTGGCAGATCATCCCCCTGGCCGTGATCGCCGCGGCGCTGGTCGGCTGGGGGCTGCACCGCGAGCCTGTGGACGCAGGGCGCTTTCGTCGGGCCAATTGGTTCGGCATGGCTTGCGGCGTGCCGGCGTTCGGATTGATCGCCGTCGCGCTGGACCAGGGCGTCCGGCTGGACTGGTTCAACTCGCCCCTGGTCACCTTTGCGCTGGCAGCGGGCGTGATTCTTTTGGTCGTCTATCTGCTGACGGAGTGGTATCACCCCATGCCGTTCATCAAGCTGCAGGTTCTGGGTCGCCGGAATCTGGTGTTGGGTTTCACGCTGTTCGTTTTCCTGCTGGTGGTGCTGTTGTCCGGCTCATTGCTGCCGGCCGGCTATCTGGCGCCGATCCAGGACTACAGACCCGCGCAAATGGCATCCATCGGGCTGATCGTGGCGCTGCCGCAGTTGGTCCTGGGCTTTGCGGTGGCGTTGCTGCTGTATCGGAAATGGGTGGATGCGCGGATGGTGTTTTCGGCGGGGCTGGTCCTGATCGCGCTCGCCTGCCTGGCAGGCGCGCAGTTGACGGTCACATGGAACCGCGAGCAGTTCGTGCTGGCACAGGCATTGCAAGCCATGGGGCAGCCCATGGCCGTGGTGTCCATGCTGTTCCTGATCACCAGCGTGGTGCAACCGCACGAAGGGCCTTATGTCTCGGGGGCAATCAATACGCTGCGCGCGCTGGGCTCGGTGCTGGGCGCCGCCGTGGTCGGGCAGCTGTTGACCGTGCGCGGCCGCTTCCATGCGGAAATGCTGCTGGGCCAGGCGGCGCTGGTCGGCAACTACGTCCCGGACAGCCTGGAGCCCGGGCAGCTCATGCGCATCGTCAGCCAGCAGTCGCTGGTGCTGTCGATCGCCGATGCCTACCGCGTATTGGGCGTCCTGGCGTTGCTGCTAATTCCCATCGTGTTGAGGCTGAACTACATACCCCCTCCCGATCTGCGCCCGGTCTCGCGTCCTTCCACAGTTCCATCTTCCATTCAGGGATAGTCCATCATGGCATTACCGAAGAAAGCAAAGATCACGACCACGGCGCTGCTGCTCATGCTGCTGATCGGCGGCGGCCTGTATCTCAACCGTTCCGAATCCCGGGCATCCACCCAGTCCACCGACGACGCCTACGTGCACGCGGATTTCACGATGGTGGCGCCGCAGGTCGCGGGCCGGATCGACAAGGTGCTGGTCGAGGACAACCAGCCCGTCAGGCAGGGGCAACTGCTCGCCACCGTGGACGACCGTGATTTCGTCACCGCCGCCAATGCCGCCCGGGCCCAGGCGGCCAGCGCCCAGGCCAGCGTCGCCGGCCTGCAAGCCCGGCTGGTCCAGCAGGAGTCCTCCATCCGCCAGGCGCAGGCGGCGGTGGCGGTGGACGAGGCCGCGCTGAAGCTGGCCCGTGCCAACCAGACGCGCTATCGGAACCTGGCGACGGACGGCTCGGGAACCGTCCAGGCGCGCCAGCAGGCCGAAATGCAGGCCAGCGTTCAACAGGCCAGCCTGGAAAAGGCCCAGGCCAGCCTGCTGGCTGCCCGCCAGCAGGTGGATGTCCTGCAGGCGGACCTGGAAAAGGCCCGCGCCGCCTTCGCCCAGGCGCAGGCGGTGCAGGCCGCGGAGGAACTCAAGTTGTCGTACACCCGCATCACCGCGCCCGTGGACGGCACCGTGGGGCAGAAATCGGTGCGTGTCGGCGCCTTCGTCACTGTCGGCAAGCCTTTGCTCGCGATAGTCCCGCTGGACGCTGTCTATGTGTCGGCAAACTTCCGGGAAACGCAGCTGGCGCGCGTGCGGCCGGGCCAGGCGGTGGCTATCGAGGTCGATGCGCTGGCGGGCGAGGTGCTGGCGGGAACGGTGGAAAGCCTGGGGCCCGCCAGCGGCGTGAGCTATTCCGCAGTCGCGCCGCACAATGCCACCGGTAACTTCACCAAGATCGTCCAGCGGCTGCCGGTGCGGATTCGCATCAATGCGGATCAGCCTGCAGCCGCCAATCTGAAGGTGGGCATGTCGGTCACGCCCGAAATCCTGGTCGATGACTGATGGAATCGAGGGGGACGGCCGCCGCTATTGCGGCAGGCCCGCCGCGCGCAGGCCTTCCGTCAACGTTGCGAGATGCTGCGGCGCGCAGATGGGCACCCATTCCGCAAGCGTGGACAGACGCAGGCTGGGATTGAGCTGCCGCAGGTTCTGCAGCCCGCGTTGCGCGTCCGTCGTCCGTCCGGCCAACGCGTGGCTGGCCGCGCCTATCGCGACCGCCATCTGGAAGCTCGGCAGGTTCTGGTAGGCCTTCTCCGCCCATGACGCCGCCGCGTCAAAATCCTTCAGGAAGAGATGCGCGGTGGCCATGCCTGCCTGCATGCGGTAGAGCTCCGGGTCACGGGGACTGAGCCGCATCGCATGCTTCAAGAACTCCACGGCGTCCTCGACTTCTCCCCGCCAAAGCCTGAGGAACGCACCCAGGAACCACGCCGCGGCCAGATTCGGATTGAGGCTGAGCGCCTTGTCGAGCAGCGCGATGGCGCCCGAGGTGTCCCCGCCCAGCTGGCCCAGCGCGTGGCCGCCCCGAGTCAGCGCAACCGCGTCGTCCGGCCCCAGGTCGACGGCCTTGCGACCCAGGCGTATACCCTCCGCGGTCTCCTTCCCGACATCCGTCATCCAGTTGTTGACCCTGCGCCAGCAGTGGCACCACGCCGCCATTGCATACGCCGACGCGTAATCCGGATCGGTCGCGATAGCGGTATGGAAGAGTTGCAGCGCCTGGTCGACGGATTCGCGGGTGCCCTGGTGCAGTTTGGTCATGCCGCGCAGATAGTAGTCGTAGGCGTCCAGGTTGCCGGTAGGCTTGCGCTGGGCGCGGTCGATCTCGGCCCGCTCCAGCTGCGGCGCGATGGCGCCCACCACGCTTTCGGTGATCTGGTCCTGCAGTTCGAAGATGTCCCCCAGCACGCCCTCGAAGCGGCCCGCCCAATGCAGTATTCCCGTGGTCGCGTCGATCAGTTGCGCCGAGGTGCGCACGCGGTTTGCCGACTTGCGCCAGCTGCCTTCCAGCACATAGCGTACCCCCAGTTCGCGGCCCACCTGTTTGGCGTCCACGCCGTGCCCCTTGTACGCGAAGCTCGAGTTCCTGGCGACGACGAAAAGCCAGCGGTATTGGGACAAGGCCGAGATGATGTCCTCGATCACGCCGTCCGACAGATAGTCCTGTTCCGGGTCGCCGCTGAGATTGACGAACGGCAGCACGGCGATGGAGGGCTTGGCGAGAACCGCCGGCGCGGAAGCGGAAACTTCAGCAGGCGTGGCGTGCATTACCGGCTGGCTCGCGGAGGCGGAAGCCGTCGGAAGGCTTGCGGCCTGCGGCGCTTGTTCGCTTGTCACTGCCGCGACGAAGCGAAAGCCCTTGCGGGCGACGGTCCGAATCACGCGCTGTTGTTGCCCGTCGTCGCCCACAGCCTTGCGCACCGCGTTGATGTGGGTGGCCAAGGTCGACTCCGACACGATCCGGCCTTGCCACACGGCGTTGACCAGGTCGTCGCGGCTGACGACGCGGTCGCGGTGCTCCATCAGGTACGCGAGTACGTCGAAAACCTTGGGCGCCGTGGCAACGGCGCTGGACGCGCGCAGCAGCTCGCGCCGGTCCAGGTCCAGCACGCAGTTGTCAAAAGAGAATTGCATTCCGTACTCCTTGTGCCGTTCTTGTGCGCCTGGCTTCAGGTCAGTCGGCTGGACGAATGCGCAAGCCAAATCCAAGGGAAAAACAAGGCGGCCGCAAAGCCTTCCGCCCGGGTGCTAAGCATACTGCAAGCACCCGGTCGGGATGTGCGACGGGACGGCAATCAAGCAAGGAGCGGAACATGAAAATCGTGGTTATCGGCGGTACCGGCCTGATCGGGTCGAATGTGGTGCAACGGCTGCGCGCAAACGGTCATGAAACCGTTGCGGCATCGCCCAGGACGGGCGTGGACACCTTGACCGGCGCGGGATTGGCCGAGGCCCTGGCCGGGGCGCAGGCAGTGCTGGACGTGTCCAATTCTCCGTCGTTCGAGGATCAGGCAGTGATGGCGTTCTTCGAAACCGCTGGGCGCAATCTGTTGGCGGCGGCAACCCGGGCTGGCGTGGAACATTACCTGGCGCTATCCGTGGTCGGCGCTGAGCGATTGCCGGACAGCGGCTACATGCGCGCCAAGGTGGCCCAGGAAAAGCTGATCCGGGAATCGAAGATTCCCTACACCATCCTGCGCGCAACCCAGTTCTTCCAGTTCGTAGAGGGCATCGTGAGCGCGGGTGCGCAAAATGGCATGATCCGGCTGTCTCCCGCCCTGATCCAGCCCATCGCGGCCGACGACGTATCGGCGGTGCTGGCCGACCTGGCCGTCGCGACTCCGGTCAATGGCACGGTCGAAGTGGGAGGGCCGGACCGCTTTCCACTTGACGAGCTGGGCCGCAAGTTCCTGGCCGCGCGCGGCGATGCCCGCACCGTTGTTGCCGACGTGCATGCGCGCTACTACGGCAGCGAGCTGGACGACCGTTCGCTGGTCGCGGGCGCGCATGCGCACATCGGACCGACGCGCTTCCAGAATTGGCTCACTCGCCCCGCAGCATGACAGCAGCTGCAAAGAGCTGCGGCGCAAGGCAGGCGGGATCGAACTGGGGAAGCGCGTCGGGCTGTTCGAATCAAGGGCCGCCGAGGACGCTCATGGAAAATCGCGGAATATCCCTGCAGGACATTCTCATCTTCGTGGAAGTGGTCAAGCACGGCGGATTCACATCCGCCGCTGCGATGCTGGACATGCCTGTTTCCACGGTGTCCAGGCGGCTGTCGATACTGGAGAGCCAGCTGGGCGCTCAGCTATTGGTACGCACGACGCGCAAGGTGTCCACCACGACGGCCGGTGTCCGCTACTTCGAGGAATGCGTCGGCCACGTCGAGGCCGCGCTCAATGCGCACGAGGTCATTCAATCGTATGTCGGCCGACCCGAAGGAACGCTGCGCGTTTCGATTCCTTCCAGTCTCACTGCATTGCTGCCTATCCTGGTCGCGGCGATGCGCCGGGATTATCCGAAGGTCAGGCTCGACATCGTGGTGGGGGGAGGGGAAACGGGGCACAATCCGATGCCTTTTGAATTGTCGATCCGGGGCGGTCCTCAGCGCGATTCTTTGCTTATCCAGCGTCCGGTGCTGGAGCTCAGGCGCGTCCTGATCGCATCGCGCGCCTACCTGAACGCCGCGGGGCGCCCCAGGGACCCGGCGGATTTGCACAACCATGAGTTGCTTGTGGTCGCGACCGAGACGGACTGGGAACTGCGCCGAAACGGCGAGAGTTGCCGCATTCCGGTTTCATCGACGGTGGTGACCGAGAGCGCCTTGCTCAATGTGCAGCTGGCGATGGCAGGCGCGGGCATCGCATGGATGCCGTGTGATCTGCTGCTGGACCACAGGGGAGCGCGGCGCACGCTGGAGCGTGTGTTGCCGGAGTGGGAACTGCCTCCCACGACCCTGTATGCGCTCTCTCAGACGCGCGTGGTTTCCGCGCGCGCCCAGGCGTTCCTGGACACGTTCAAGGGGTTGCTGCAGGGCGTTCCGAAGCAACCCCAGATCGCCATCAGCCGAAAGTAAAGGCGTAGGCTTCAACGCCGGGCTCCAGGAACTCGATCTGGAAGACGCGGTCGCGGTCCGGCGTCTGTTGCCGCACGAGCTGATAAAGCTTGTGCCCCTCGATGACGCCCTCTCCCTGCTCATTGATGTCGGCCCCGTGATCCGCCAGCGGCGGCCGGCCGTCCAGCGTGACGCGGAATCGCACCGGCCGGCCGTCCGCCGCAGGGCCCAGCACCATGTGCAGGTCGCGCGCATGAAAGCGCTGGATGACGCGGCCGTTGGCGCCTGTGGCCACCGCAAGTTCCGGCTCCAGCCGCCATGATCCGGCCAGCGTCCATTGGTTGGCGCCCAGTTCGCCCGCGGGCTGGTATACCGCGTCCTTATGCTGCCTGATCGGCGTGCCGCCCGGCGCGTAGCTCGTGGCCTTGCCATAGCCCAGGTAGCTTTCGCCCGAACGCAGCGTCGACCACTGCGGCGGCGCTTCCACGCCGCGCGCCGCGGGCCGGGCGGCATCGGCGTCGGGCAGTGTCCGGCCCGCTTCCGCAAGCAGGCGCTGGATCACGCGTTCCGTCTGCTGGTAATCGTGCTCGCCCGCGACCGTGTACCGCACGCGGCCCTGGCCATCGAGCAGATAGAAGGCGGGCCAGGACTGATTGCGGAACGCTCGCCAAATCCGGAACCCGTTGTCCAGGGCGACGGGGTACTGAATGCCCAGGTCCGCGACCGCCCGGCGCACATTGGAGGCGCTCTTCTCGAAAGCGAATTCGGGCGAATGCACGCCTATCACTTCCAACCCGGCATCCTTGTACTTGTCGTGCCAGGCCTTCAGATAGGGGAGCGTGCGCAGGCAGTTGATGCAGGAATAGGTCCAGAAGTCGACCAGCACGATCTTGCCATCGAGATCGGCGGCGCCCAACGGTCCCGAATTCAGCCAGCCGTTGGCATCCTGCAGGGATGCCAGCGGACCGTTCGCGGCTGCGAACGTCTTGGCCGGATTGTTCGGGCGTAGCTGTTCGACCAATTGCTGCTCCAGCCGCGCTGCGCCCGAGGCAGAGGCGCTGGAGAGAAGCGCCGGGTTCCATCCGAGCGCGGACACGGCAACTGCGGCCATGACGGCGGCGCCGGCCACCCTGCGGAGGCCTTGGGCCGCAGGCAGGAAGCGGTGCAACGTCGCGGCCATGCCGCGTCCGAGCCAGAGCGCCGCGGCCAGCGCCACCGCCGTGCCGCAGGCGAATGACAGCAGCAGCAAGGAAGTCTGGATGTTCGCGCCGTTGAGCGCCGCGCTGGTAAGCAGCAGTCCCAGGATGGGGCCGGCGCACGGCGCCCATAGCAGGCCGGTACCCAGGCCCAGCCCGATGGAAAGCAGCCCGGCCGCGCGCGGCGAGCCGGGAGCCGCGCCTGCCAGGCGATTGCCCAGCGCAACCAGCGGCCGGCTCATCCAGTCGCCCACGGCGGGCAGCAGCAGCGCAAGTCCGAAGAGCGCCAACAGTGCCATCGCGGCGTAGCGCGCGCCCTCATTGAGCGTCACGACCCAGGCGCCACCGAACGCCGCCAGGCTGGCGACCGCCGCGAATGCGACGGCCATGCTCGCGAGCAGCGGCAAGGCATGGGTCCGGAATGAACCTGATCCGCGTGCGAACACGAAGGGCAGGATGGGCAGGATGCAGGGGCTCACGATGGTGAGAACGCCGCCAAGAAAAGCTACAAGAATGATCAGCATGGGTAGGCACCGCGACGCAAGGAGAGAGGGGCGCGAGAGTCAGGACTCGCGCTTTTGCCGGCGCGCGCCGTTGTCGTTGCGCGCCGTGATGGTCTGGCAGCTCAGCGGGTTGCGCAGCTCATGCGCCAGCCCGCCGGCAAACAGGATGAGTACGAGCAGGAGCTTGCGCATGTCGGTTCCCCTTCAGGCCGCATGGACGTTGAGGGTCACATCGATGTTGCCCCGCGTGGCTTTCGAGTACGGGCAGATTTCATCGGCCGCGTGGGCAATCTGCTCGGCCAGCGCCTGGTCCAGTCCGGGCAGGAACACGTTGAAGCGGGCTTGGAGCAGGTAGGCGCTGCCCGCCATGCCCAGATCCACTTCCACGTCCACCGCGCGATCGTTCGGCAGTTGCACCTTCATCTGTTTGGCAATGACGTCCAGCGCACTGGTGTAGCAGGCGGACCAGGCGCCCGCGAAAAGCTGCTCGGCGGTCGGATGCGGCTGGATGTCTTCGAAAGCCTGGACCAGGCCCGGGTTGTTGGGAGTCGAAAGACGGATATCGAGCCGTTCCTCGCCGCCCTGCGAGACATAGTTGCGAGAGAGGGTCGTATGGGTCTTGCCGGTCAAAAGGACTTTCTGGATACGGGCGGGCATGGGGAACTTCCTTGTCAGTTGGAATTTAAATCGCATTCGATTAAATCGAATGCGATTGATGCGCATGGTAAGAAGCGCGAGTCCCGGCGTCAAGAGGCTGAAGCGAGGAAATTCGTATCAAATCGTTTACGACTGCATCGCATGCGATGTAAAGTGGCGCCATCAGGCAGACCAGATACCGAGGTGCACATGAAGCCCAAGACCCCAAACGATCCATCCCAGAGAAAGCTGGCGGAATTCCTCTGTTTCGCGGTTTATTCGACCAACCTGGCGTTCGGCCGCGTGTACCGCCCCATCCTCGACGCGCTCGGGCTCACGTACACGCAGTACGTGACGATGATTGCCCTCTTCGAAGAGGACGATCAGACGGTCGGCAGCCTGGGCGAAAAGCTCTTTCTTGAGTCCAACACCCTCACGCCGATACTCAAGAAGCTCGAAGGCATGGGCTATCTGGAACGCGTGCGCGACTCGGTGGACGAGCGGCTGGTCCGGGTGCGCGTGACCGACGAAGGGCGGCGCTTGCGCGAGAAGACCGCAAGCATCAACCTGAGCGATGCTTGCGGTCTCACGGGCGATCAGTTCGCGGCGTTGAGGGAGCAGGTTGTCGCGCTGCGCGACAACCTGGTCGAGGCGGCGCGGCCGGACGGCGGTTGAACGCAGGTGGACACCTTCAACTACATGCGCGCCTTCCGGCGCATCGTCGAACTGGGCAGCCTGGCCAAGGCGGCCGAGGCGCTGGATATGTCGTCCGCCGGGCTCAGCAAGCAGTTGCGGGCGCTGGAAGCCCACCTGGGGGCCGTGCTCATCCAGCGGACCACCCGCAAGATGAGCCTGACCGACACGGGCGCGGCCTATTACGCCGAATGCTGCCGGCTGCTGGACGAACTGGACGCCCTGGAAAAATCCGTCAGGCGCGAGTCCCGCCTGGTGTCGGGGCGGCTGCGCGTGAACGCGCCGGTCTCGTTTGCCTTGAGCGTGCTGACGCCGCTGCTGGCGCGCTTTCTGCGCCAATATCCGGAACTGCGCCTGGACCTGGCGATGGAAGACCGGCTGGTCGATGCGGTGGGACAGGGCTTTGACGTGTCCATACGGCTGCGCGCGCAACTGGACGATTCTTCGCTGATTGCGCGCCGGCTGGCGTCGCTGACGCAGGTGCTGTGCGCGGCGCCGTCCTACCTCGACAGCCGCGGCACTCCGGAAAGCGTGGACGCGCTGCGCGGGCATGACATCCTCAGCTATACCTTGGCCGAAAGCCCTGGCGCGGTTGCGGACGAGGATGCAGGCCAGCAGGCGGATCCGTTGGCCGGACCCGCGCTGGTGCAGGTCAACAACAGCCTGATGCTGCGGGACCTGCTGGAAGAGGGGCTGGGCATAGGCGCCTTGCCGTCGTTCCTGGCCGCGCCCGCCATCGCCAGCGGCAGGCTGGTGCGCGTTTTACCCCAACAGCCCGCCGCGCCTCGCCATGTCTACGCGGTCTATCCGACCAGCCGCCACTTGCAGCCCAAGGTCAAGGCCTTTGTGGATTTCATGGCGGACCATCTGCCGGCGGCCATGCGCGGCGATTGTTGACGCGCAGCGAATAAAGTCCTGCCGGCGGACACCTTACTCCCGCGCCGGCCCGTCCTTAAGCTGGCGTCCATTGAAACGAGATGGACGCCATCATGACTTCGACCTCCAATTACGCACCCGCCGCGCCGCTCACCGTGGACTTCTTCCATGACGTGGTTTGCGGCTGGTGCTATGTCATGTCTCCCCGCCTGCGCCAGGTCGCGGCCGAACTGGGCATTGCCGTGCGCCAGCGCAGCTTCGTGCTGCAGGAATCGCCTGAACAGATGTGCCAGGTGTTCGGCTCGATGCCGCGCGCCAAGCAGGTGATCCTGGGCCATTGGGAAGCCTGCGCCCGCCATGAAGACCTGCCCCGCATCGACGTCGAGGGCATGCGCGCCGAATCATTCGATTACCCCAGCGGGATGGCCGGCGCGCTGGCTTGCCAGGCCGCGCATCTGCTGGCCGGCGACGCGGGCCATTGGGACATGTTCGACGCGATTCAGCATGCCCACCTGAGCGAGCATCGTAATGTCGGCGATCACGCCGTGCTGTTGGACATCGCAGCAGGGCTGGGCCATGACCGGGCCCAATTCGCCGCCCTCATGCAGGGCGACGAAGCCCTGCTACGCGTGCAGGCCGATCGCGCCGCCGCCGCGCGGCTGGCCATCGACTCCATACCCACGTTGATAGCCGGGCCGCACCGGGCCCGTCTGCACACCATGTCCACGGCCGATCTGCGGGACAGGCTGCGGGCGCTGATGCCCGCCGCGGTCGAGGCCTGATCGCCGGGTATCGGCGCGTCGCCCACGTCTTCCTTCTTTCCATTTTTCCGTCCGCGGGACGGAAGCCAAACGCACAAGGTGCATCATGACTACCCGTTACACCCAAAAATTGCTCGGCCTGGCGCTGGGCGCCGCCCTCAGCTTCAACGCGCTCGCGCACGGCGCGCCCGCCCGGGCGCCGGCCTCCGGACAGGAGGTGGGCATCAGCCCCTGGGGACCGGACGATGAGATCGGCCGCCTCAACCTGATCACGCCCGAATCGCGCGCCGCGGTAATGTCGCGCGTGGCTGGCGGCAAGGTCTATGACCTGGCCACGGAATACTACGTGGGCATGCCCAGCTGGCAGGACGCGGGCGATCCGCACTACCAGTTCTGGATGACGCACACGCCGCGCGGCACCGAAGTCGACGATCCCATGGGCGTGGGCCGCGACATGAACGCCATGCGCAGCTACACCGGCACGGCGTTCTCGATGTACAGCCACACCGGCACGCATATCGATGCGCTCAACCACTTCGGCATCCATGGCAAGATCTGGAACGGCTTCCGGGCCGACGAGCATCTGGGCGACCGCGGCTGGAAGCGCACGGGCATCGAGAAATTCCCGCCGCTGGTGGCGCGTGGCGTGCTGATCGACGTGGCCGCGCTCAAGGGCGTGGAGATGCTTCCCGATCAGTACCGCATTACCCGGCAGGACTTGAAAGCCGCGCTGGCGCGCCAGAAGACCGAGCTGCGCGAAGGCGACATCGTCCTGATCCGCACTGGCCGCATGAAGCTGTACAACGATCCGGCGGCCTACATGGCCAAGCCGCCGGGCATGGGCCTGGACGCGGCGCGTTATCTGGTCGAGGAGGGCGGCGCCATGATTCTGGGGGCGGACAACCTCAGTTTCGAGACCTTCCCTTCAGAGGTGTCCGACGACTATGTGCCGTTGCATACCTATCTGCTGGCGCAGAAGGGCGTGCCCATCATCGAGCTGGTGGCGCTGGACGAGCTGTCGCGCGACCAGGTCTATGAATTCGCCTTCATCGGCGGGCCGCTGAAGATCCGCGGCGGCGATGCGGCGCCGCTGCGTCCGGTGGCGATGCCGCTGCGCTGATTTACTTGCTGCGTTTGACCATCGCCATGATGGTATCCATCAACTCGTCGCGCGCCTGATCCACGCTGATGTCCTGAGCCACGGCCGCGTGCGCCAGGCCGTCAGCCGCGCCCAGCATCGCCCACATGCTGGCCGGCGATATTCCCGTGGATCCGGCGTAAGGCGCAAGTATGGATTGGCATTTCTTGATGAAGGCCTGCTGGTATTGATGCTTTACTGCAGTCAGTTCCGGGGAGCCGCCCAGCGCGGCCAGCACGCCGGGAATCTCGCGGCCCTGCGTCATGACGCATTCGATGTAGCCCGCTGCGATGACCCGGGCCTTTTCCTTCAAGGCCGGCTTGCTGGCGGCGATCGCGGCGTCGATGAGCGCGGTCTGGCGGACGTCGAAGTCCTGGTACAGCGCCACCAGCAGCCCATTGCGCGTGCCGAAGTGGTCATAGGCCACGGGCTTGGTGATGCCGGCTTCCGTGGCCAGCCGTCCCAGGGTCAGGGCGTCCGTGCCTTCGTCGCTGATCAGCTTCCAGGCGACGTCCAGCAACTGGCGTTGGCGCTCGTCGCGCGACAGGCGGCGCTGCGGGTTGGCTCTGGCGGGGCTTGGCATCTTTGCGGTCATGATTGTTGGACTTCCTCCTCGTGGATTACAGCACGCGAGGAGAAAATCTTCTGGCCTATCGTCCGGGCGGCGTCGAGATGGGCGGCGGGAAAGCCCGCGTCGGAGGGCAGCAGCAATTCCGAGGTGGCGACGTTGGCGCCGCAGTAGCCGAAGATGCCGTGGTCGATCTGCGTCTTCATGGCGCCGAAGTAGCCGTGCCGCGCATAGGTGCGCTGGTTGGCGCCGCCCAGAGCGACCAGATGCACGTTGAGGCGTTGCAGCTTCTTGACCAGCTTGCCGTCCGCATCTTCGTAGGCCCAGCCTTGGGTGAACACCCGGTCGATCCAGCCCTTGAGCAAGCCCGGGAAGGACCACCAGTACACGGGGTAGACCAGCACCAGAGCATCGGCGCGTTCAAGCCGCGCATGTTCCGCGGCGACTTCCGGCAGGGGCTCCCCCTTGCCCATGGCCAGCGCGACGTCCGGCTGGGTGAACCTAGGGTCAAAACCTTCGGCGGCCAGGTCTGCGACTTCGAACGTATGCCCGGCATCGGCAGCGGAAATTCCTTCAGCGACCTGTCGCGCCACCGCGTGGGTCAGCGACGCGGGATCGGGATGTGCAACAACGATTAGCGCATGCATGGCGTCTACACTCCATCAAAATAATTAACCTACCGATAGTAACTTACCTTTGGTAGGTTGTGATTTTGACGTGAGTAGCGAGGCGGCTCCCTGGGAAGACCGACAGCCCGGCGCAAGGCGGGGAGCTTTCTAATGGCTGGGGATTTGGGCCAGCACCAGCTGCGTGGTCTGGCGCAGGTGCTGGGCCAGCAACTTGGCGGCGGTATCGGCGTCGCGGGCAAGCGCGGCTTCCAGCAGCTTGCGGTGTTCGTCGGCGACGTTGCGTTCCTTGCCCTTTTTCGAGCCGGAGGCGGCTTTGGTCCCGGAATTCAGCTGCACCGACAGGTAGCGGTAGCGCGCGGTCTGGTCGCGCAGCAGCTCGGCGATGGCGATGAGCGACTTTGAATCGCTGCCGCTGATCAGCGCCGAATGGAAAGCGGAATGCGCTTGTTCCCATTCAGCCGACAAGCCGGAGCCGTCCGTAGCGTGCAGGGGCAGGCGGCTCAGACGGTAGTGCGCGCCGGCCAGCCGCTCTTCCCAGTCCAGACTGCCGAGCGCGATAGCGCGGCGCAGCGCTTCGCATTCGATGTGGATCCGGGTTTCGGTGATGTCCAGCAGTTCTTCCGCCGACACGTCCGCCACGCGGAAGCCGCGCTGGTCTTCCGCGACCACGAATCCGCTGGTGGCCAGGCGCGAAAGCGCCTCTCGCAGCGGGATCGCGCCGCTGTCGTAGCGTTCGCAGAGATCCTTGATGCGCAGGCGTGCCCCCGGGGGCAGGTTGCCCGTGATGATGTCTGCGCGGATGTCATTGGCCAGGGCCGATGCCGCAGTCCGGAAAGGTGTGGAAACGGAGGTCATGCGAAACGATAAGGTTTTTATCTATGAAGCTCAAGTTATCCAGGGAAAACCAGAATATATATATTTTTATGAATTAAATATTCTTCGTTCAACCCTCATCCATCAGGAGATCACGTGAAACTGGCCACCCTACAAATCGACGGCGCGCCTCGCGCCGCCGCACTCGTGCAGGGCCGCCTGGCGCTGCTGTCCGCTCCAGGCGTCGATCTGGGTACGCTGCTGCGCCAGGGCAAGACGCTGGCCGATCTGGAGCGCATGGCAGCCGCGGCCACGCAGTTCATCGATCCGGCTGCCGCGACCTTTCTGTCGCCGTCGATCGAACCTCCCAAGATCCTGTGCGTCGGCCTGAACTATGCCGACCACACCAAGGAAAGCCCGTACGACCAGCCCGATTACCCGACGCTGTTCCTGCGCGTGTCGACCAGCCTGGGCGCGCATGACGCGGTGGTGGAGCGTCCGGCCATCAGCGATACGCTGGACTACGAGGGCGAAATGGTCGTGGTGCTGGGCAAGGGCGGACGCCGGATCGCCAAGGAACAGGCGCTGGACCACGTGTTCGGCTACGCCGTGGGCAACGAAATCTCGGTGCGCGAATACCAGTTCAAGTCGCCGCAGTGGACCGTGGGCAAGAACTTCGACGGCACGGGCACCTGGGGGCCATACGTGGTCACGGCTGACGAACTGCCGGCTGGCGGTAGCGGGTTGCGGATCGAGACCCGCCTCAATGGCGAAACCATGCAATCGTCCAACACCAGCGACATGCTGTTCGACGTGGCTACCGTGATCTCGACCGTCAGCGAGGCCATTACCTTGCAGGCCGGCGACATCATTTTCTCCGGCACCCCCGCCGGCGTGGGCTTCGGGCGCACGCCCAAGCTCTACATGAAGGACGGCGACACGGTAGAGGTAGACATCGAGCGCATCGGTACGCTGCGCAACCGCATCCGCGACGAGGCGCCGTCCGCCTAGGTTTCTCACCACGCATCCAGCGGCCCCGGCGCCATCCGCGCGCCGGGGCGCACGGCCACGATCTACTCTTGGAACTCCAGACATGCGAATCGCAACTGCTTTTGTGAAGTCGTCCGTGAGCAATCCCGCCCGGCGTCGTTGGGCCAGGCTGTTGCTGGCCGCAGGCCTGGCGTCCAGCCTGGGCGTGGCCAGCGCGGCGGATTGGCCGGCGCGGCCGGTGAAGATCGTGGTGCCGTTTGCCGCCGGAGGAACCACCGACCTGATCGCGCGGCTGATCGCAACGCCCATGTCGCAAGAGCTGGGGCAGCCGGTGGTGGTCGAGAACCGTCCGGGCGTGGGCGGGCTGCTGGGCGCCGATGCCGTCGCCAAGGCGGCGCCCGACGGCTATACCGTATTGATGGCCAACATCTCCTATCCGTTGGCCGCCCTGGTGGCGCAGGGCGCGAAGCGGCTGAACTTCGATCCCTTGGCCGACCTGCGCAGCGTGAGCGTGGTGGCCAACGTGCCGCTGGTCATCACTTCCACGCCTTCGGTGCCGGCCCGCAACCTGAAGGAATTCGCGGAACTGCTCAAAAAGAATCCTTCGACCCACTACGCCTACGGTTCCACGGGACCCGGTTCGTACATCCACGTGTTCGGCATGTGGTTCCAGGAACAGACGGGCGCGTCGATGACGCACGTGCCCTTCAAGGGTGCTGCGCCCTTGAAGGGCGAAATGCTGGCGGGCCGCATCCAGATGGGCGGCGACCAATTGTCTTCGTCGCTGAGCGACATCCGGGCCGGATCCTTGACCGCGCTGGCGGTCACCTCGCCGCAACGCTCGCCGTCCCTGCCGGACACGCCCACTGTCAGCGAACTGGGTTTTACCGGCATCGATACCGAGGGCTGGAACGGCTTGCTCGCCCCGGCGCAGACGCCCGACGCCGTCGTGGCGCGTATCGGCCAGGCGGTGTCCAAGGCCGTCCAGCAGCCCGCCATCCGCCAGCGCCTTGCCGAACTGGGCGCCGAGGCCAGCGGTTCCAGTCCCGAGCAGATGAGTGCTTTGCTGAAAAGTCAGTTCGTCCAGTTCGGCCCCATGGTGTCGCGCCTGCAACTTGAGTGATGCCGTGGCGGGGATTCCAGATCCCCGGCAGCTTTGGCTTTCCAACGAGTCCAACCAGAAAGGCCTGCAATGAAAGCACTGCGTAGCGGCGTGGCCGCGAGTCTGCAGTTCCTGATCGGCATCCTGGCGTGCGCGAACGCGCAAGCCCAGGCCGACGCGCCGCCCGTCTCCATCGTCGTTCCGCAGCCGGTGGGCAATCCCACCGACGGCGTGGCGCGCAAGCTGCAGCCGCTGCTGCAGGCCGCGCTGGGCAGGACCATCATCGTCGAGAACCAACCCGGGGCGGGCGGTTCCATCGGCACGCAACGGGTGCTGAATGCGCCAGCGGACGGACGCATGCTGTTGATCGCGTCCCAGACCGAACCCATCCTGACCCCGGCCACGATGCAGCATGTGAAGTACCGGGCGGAGAACCTGCGCGCGGTGGCGGTGGTGGCGCGGCTTCCCTACATCCTGACCGGCGGCAACGCGGTCGCGGCCAAGAACCTGGGCGAACTGACCCAACTGGCGCAGGCCCAGGGAGACAAGGGACTGAACTTCGGACATATCGGTCCGGGCTCGATGATCCACCTATTGGGCGAGCAATGGGCGCGGCAAAGCCAGTTCAAGTTCAACCACGTCGTCTACCGGGGCGTTCCGCCCGTCACGCAGGACCTGATGGGCGGTCAGATAGAACTGAGCTTCCTGCCGCTGGGCGGGTCGACGCTGGACCTGATCGAGTCCGGCCGCATACGGGCCTACGCAACGACCGGCGCCGCACCTAGTCCCAGGCTGCCCCAAGTGCCGCCCTTGTCCGCATCCAGCGAAAAGTTGCGGGATTTCGTGTACGGCACGTGGATCGCCTTTCTGGTGCCGGCCAAGACGCCGGACGCGACCGTTGCCAGCCTGAACCGCGCGATCGTCCAGGCCATGGAAGATGCCGCGTTTCGCGAGTATGTTGTTTCCACGGGTATGGAGCTGGTGGCGCAGAACTCGGTGGCGGACATGCGGGACTTTTACCAGACGGAGACGGCGCTGTACCAGGGTCTGGCGCAGAAGGTCGCCGTCGAGCAATGAGCGCAGGGCAGCCTGCCGCAACCAGAACAAGATTCTTGGAGACAGACATGCAATCCAATGCGCAGACAGCGCCGCTCGCCGTGCACTCGGTGGACGAGTTCGTGTTCAGCGTTCCCGATCTCGAAGAGGCCAGGCGCTTTTATTCGAGTTTCGGCCTGGATGTGCGGGATGAAGGCGGCTGCCTGGCGTTGTACACCCATGGCCATCCGCACCGCTGGGCGCGCATCTTGAAGGGCGTACGCAAGCGTCTGCTGTGGGTGAGCATGGGGGTCCACGCGGACGACCTGGAACGGTTCGCCGTGAATCTGGACCGCCTGGGTATCGCCCGCCGCGACGCGCCGCAGGACGCCGACCCCGCAGGGCTCTGGATTGAGGCGCCCGACGGGCTGGCCCTGCAATTGCGGATTGCAGCCAAGTCTTCACCGTCGGCCCCCGCGCCGCAAGATCCGCCCCAAGCCAGCGGCGGCGCCGGCCGCGCGCCGGCGCGCAGCCAGGTGCGGCAGGTGCGGCCGCTGTATCTGTCGCACATCCTGTTGTTCAGCGCCGACGTGGTTCGGGCCACGCGCTTCTACGTGGACGCGCTTGGCCTGCGCGTGTCGGATACCTCGGGCGATGCCATCGCCTTCATCCACAGTCCGCACGGCAGCGATCATCACCTGATCGCGCTGGCCAAGTCGCATGGCCTGGGCCTGCATCACAGCAGCTGGTGCGTGCCGTCCATCGATGCGGTGGGGCAGGGCATGGAGCAGATGGGCGCGGCAGGGTATGCGGACGGCTGGGGCGTGGGCCGTCACGTGTTGGGTTCGAACTACTTCCGCTATGTGCGCGATCCCTGGGGCAGCTACGCCGAGTATTCGTACGACATCGACTTCATCGCCGAGGGGCAGAAGTGGCCGTCGGGGGATTATCCGCCGGAGGATTCGCTGTATGTGTGGGGCCCGGCGTTGCCGCCGGACTTCATCACCAATCATGAGCGGGATGGCTGAGGGCTGGCGCGCCGCCCGTCAGGCTATCGCATTCATCCCCAGAATCTCCCGTCCCGCGATCAGCGTCTGGATCTCCGTCGTGCCTTCGGGAATCATGCCGCCGCGCGTATCCCGGAAGATGCGCTCGATCGGATATTCCTCCGAGTAGCCCAGCCCGCCATGCACTTGCAGCGCCATGTTGGCCACTTCGTGGGCGGCCTCGGTGGCGTAGAGCTTGGCGATGGAGCAGGCCTGGCGCACGTCCTTGCCCGCTTCCAGCGCATGGGCCGCGCGCATGCCCAGGGCGCGCGCCGCTTCGACGCGGACCGTCATGTCTACGATGTGCTTCTGCACCAGCTGGAAGCTGCCGATGGGGCGGCCGAACTGTTCGCGCTGTTTCGCGTAGTCGATGGACATGTCCAGGGCCGCCTGCGCGGCGCCGACGGCGCCCATGGCGATGTTCAGGCGCGCGGCGTCCAGGCCCTTGAGCGTGCCGGCGAGGGCCGCGCCTTCGACGCCGACCAGGTTTTCCTTGGGGATGCGCACGTCGGCGAAGCCCAGTTCGGCCGTGCCGGTGCAGCGCAGCACCATGGTGTCGAGCTTGCGCACGTCATAGTTGGCCAGGGCGCGTTCGACGATGAAGGTCGACAGCCTGCCCTCGCAGGTGGGGCTGTAGGTGCGCGCCACCACCATGGCGAAGTCGGCCTCGCAGCCGTTGGTGATCCACAGCTTGCGGCCGTTCAGCACCCACTCGTCGCCGACCAGGTCGGCCCGCGTCTGGATGCCGGCGATGTTGGAGCCGGTGTTCGGCTCCGTCAGGCCGGTGCAGGCCTTGAGGCGGCCGGCCATCAGCGGCTTGAGGTACTTCTCTTTCTGTGCCGGCGAACCGTGGGCGGCCAGGCGCTTGATGGAGCCGTTGGTGATGTTGACGATGGTGCGCAGCGACAGCCAGTGGTAGCCCAGCTCCTCCATCATCATGGCCCAGGTTGGCATGTCGATGCCGTGTCCGCCCTGGTCTTCGGGCAGGTTGCCGCCCAGGTAGCCCAGCTCCGCCAGCTTGGGCATGAGTTCGAACGGAAAGGTCCGCACCTTTTCGTGCTGCGCGACGATGGGCGCCACTTCCGCCAGCATGAAGCGGCGGATGCTGTGCTGCAGCTCCTGTTGTTCGGGCGTCAGGTCGATGTTGCTCATGCGTTTACTCCAGCTTCAGGTTGGCGCGTTCCACCAGGTCGCGGGTGACCTCGCGGTGCTCCGCCCAGAATTTGGCGAACGCTTCGGGCGAACTGCTGACCAGCGGGGTGGCGATGCGTTCGAAGCGTTCCTGCACGATGGGCATGGCGGCGGTTTCTTCCAGCGCCCGGGCCAGCTTGTCGATGATGGGCTTGGGCGTGCCGGCGGGGACGACCACGGCCTGCCAGGTGGTGACCTTGAAGCCGGGGACGCCGGACTCGGCGATGGTGGGCAGGTCCGGCAGATCCTTGACGCGGGTGGCGCCGCTGACCGCCAGGGGGCGCAGCATGCCGTCCTTGATGTAGGGCAGGGAACTGGAGCGGCTGTCGATCATGAAGGTCAACCGTCCGGCGACCAGGTCCTGCAGCGCGGGCGCGCTGCCCTTGTACGGCACGTGCGTGAGCTTGGTGTTCAAGGCCAGCGCGAGCGAGGACGCAGCGGTGTGCGCCGAACTGCCGTAGCCCGGCGATCCGTAGGTGATCGTTGCCTGCTTGTCCGCCTTGATCGCCTTGATCAGGTCCGCCATGGTCTGGTAGGGCGAATCCTTGGGCACCACCACCACCAGCGGCGAATCGGTCAGTTGCGCGACGGGCGCGAAGGCCTGGGCCGGGTCGATCTTCAGGTCCTTGTACAGGTACTGGTTGACGGCGATGGTGGCCGCATTGGTCCAGAGGATGGTGTAGCCGTCGGCGGGCGCGCTGGCCGCGGCCAGCAGCGAGAGATTGCCGTTGGCGCCAGGCTTGTATTCCGGGATGACGGGCTGGCCGAGCTTCTTGCTCAGCTCGTCCTGCATCATCTTGAACGCGATGTCGGAAGGCCCCCCGGGCGCAAAACCGATCACCGCGCGTATCGGCTTGTCCGGCCATTCCGCGGCCGAGGCCGCCGTCGCGAATCCCGCGGCCAGCAGGGCTGCCGCAACCATCTTGCTGAACTTCATTCCTGTCTCCTGTTTTTCTGGGTTGAGCGCGCTTGCGTTGCGCGGACGGATTCTTGGGCGATCCGTTTGTTATTCGCATTGCGAATTAATAATTCGTTTAATGAATTGATGATACTGCGGCCTCGGGAGCGCCGCAATAACGGGCTTGCGGCCCGATGCCAGATCTGTTCGCGCAGGCGCATGAAAAATCCCTGCCGCGCGCAGGGCGGGGCAGGGATGCGAGGGGTGTGGAACGGCCCGTTGGCACGGGCGGGAAATCAGGCGGAATCGACCATGCGCATGAAGCGCGCGCTGGCCTGCACGCATTCCCGCTGCAGCCGCAGGACGATGCTTTCCACGGGTTCTATGCCGCGGGCAAAGCCCACCGCCGGACCCATGGACAGCATGCCTTCTTCATGCTGGCCCGCCTGATAGGCGAGGGCCTGGGTGCGTTCGCCGCTGATCAGTTCGCCGAAGTCCGCGTAGCTGCTGGCGCCCGCCTGTTCCAGCGCGGCGACCTTGCGGGCGTTTTCGTTGTCGAGGATGCGCCAGGTGTCGCCCAGGCTGCCGAGCACGGCGCGGGTACCGTGCTCGCTGGTGTCGACCACGCGCTGCTTGTACGCGGCGTGCGCCGGGGTCTCCTGCGCTGGCGTGAAGACGCTGCCCATCACCACGGCGTCGGCGCCCAGGGCCAGCGCCGCGGCGATCTGCCGGCCGTGGCCGATGCCGCCGCCCAGCGCCAGCGGAATGCGCAGCTGTTCCAGGGCATAGGCGCCGTTGAGGAACGTGGGCAGCTGGTTGCTGCCGGGGTGGCCGCCTTCTTCCATGCCGACCAGCGTGACTGCGTCCACGCCCATGTTCTGCGCCGCGACGGCATGGCGCACATGCGCGCACTTGTGGATGACGATGGCGCCAGCCTCGCGCAGCGCGGGCAGCAGCGGCGTGGGCGGCAGGCCCGCCGTTTCGAACAGGCGCACGCCCGCGTCGAGCGCGATGCGCAGCCGCGTCAGCATGGACTCGTTATTGGCCGCGCGGCGCGACAGCGTGAGGTTGACGCCGAACGGCAGGCCGCCCGTCAGTTCGCCGCAATCGCGCAGCGCCTGCCGGAAGTCCTGGTCCGTGCGTGAGCTGCGCGCGGTCATGAAACCCATGCCGCCTGCGCGCACCATGGCGGCGACCAGCCGCGCATCCGACAGCCACATCATGCCGCCCAGCAGCAACGGCCAGCGTATGCCCATCAGTTCGGTGATGCGGGTGGGCCAGCGTTGCGGAATGGCCGGAGCAAGAGGCTGGGTCACACGTGCCTCCCCATCAGCAGGATGGGCTGCAGTTCATGCGCCAACTGCCGTAGCGTGGGCCCAGCTTCATCGAGCATCAGTTGCCGGGGCAGCAGCGCCGCCGGGCCGCCGCAGCTGACCACGTAGCGTTCGCCGGCGGGCAGCTCGATGGCGGCGGCGACGGTGTTGATCTGATAGGCGGGGCGCTCGTGATAGACGAAGCCGCGCTCCGGATACCGGGCGATAGCGTCGGCAATGGCCTGTTGCTCCGTGGCATCGCCGGCCTTGCCGGATGCGCGGGCCTCTTGCAGCAGGGCCTCGCGTTCCTCGGGCGAGCAGCAGGCCAGGTAGGCCCAGCCGATCGCGCTATGGAACAGCGGTATGCGCGAACCCACGCGCAGATTCATCAGCAGCGGCGAATTTCCCTGGCAGCGCAGCAGGTAGACGATGCTGTCGCCGTCGCGCCGTCCCAGCGCCACCGCGACCTGATAGCGGTCGGCCAGCGCCTGCAACATGGGCCGGATGATGTCCAGCGCTTCCTGCCCCGCCAGCGCCGCGCCGCCCAGCGCGATGGCGGCGATGCCCAGTTGCAGCTTGTCCTTGCCTGGCACGGCGGCCAGGAATCCCGTCTTTTGCAGGGTATGGCACAGCCGCCAGACCGTGGGCTGGGCCAGGCCGGTCAGATGGGCCAGTTCCGTCGTGCCCAGCATGCGCCGTTCGGCGCTGAAGCAGCGCAGGATGTCCAGCCCGCGGGCCAGCGCGGTGACGAATTGGCGGTCGGGTTCCGCGGAATCTTCGGTGGCGTCGTTCTTGGGCGCGCGAGGCGAGGCTCTTGACATGGGCAAGCTCCTTTTTTATGATCAATTCACTAAATGAATTATAAATTCGCATAGCAAATTATGCAAGATCAGGAGGACAAATGAGCGGTCAGCAGGATTGTGCGCCACAGGCCCAGGGCGTGATGTCCTGGCCTGGCGTTTGCCATTGGGGCGGGAAGGCCCTGGCCAGAACCTTGGCGGCCGCGGGCGCACGCCTGCGCCTGCCGCTGGTGGTGACCGATGCCGGCACCTGGGGCGCTACGGGCGCCGCTGTCGAAGCGGCGCTTGCCGCCATGCCGGGACTGCAATGGCATGTCTATGACGGCGTGGTGCCCAATCCCGCCATGGACCAGGTGCGGGCCGCGCTTCACGTGGCGCGCGAGCAGGGCTGCGCCAGCGTGCTGGCGGTGGGCGGGGGCAGCGCCATCGACGTGGCCAAGGCGGTCTACGCCTGCCTGGCGGGCGGGTTCGATGCCGACGAATTGCAGGCGCCGTGTGGGCAAGCCTGGCTGAACGCCGCCGCCGAGCCCGCCGATCCGCTCTTCATCGCCGTGCCCACGACTTCGGGCACCGGCAGCGAAAGCAGCTCGGCCGCGCTGATCCAGGGCGACGACGGGCGCAAGCGCCTGTACCGTTCCTTGCGCGCCCGTCCGGCGCTGGTGGCGCTGCAACCGGAACTCACGCTCAGCCTGCCGCCGCGCCCCACCGCGCAGGGCGGCTTCGACGCCGTGCTGCATGCGCTGGGCGCCTGGATCAATACCGATCCTTCCCCTGTCGGCAAGGCCATGGCCTTGCAGGCCCTGCGCCTGTGCATGCGGGCGCTGCCCGACGTGCTGCGCGCGCCGGACAGCCTGCGCGCGCGCGCCGACATGCAGATGGGCGCTTATATGGCGGGCCTGGCCATCGGCATGAGCAAGGTGGACGCCGTGCACGCCATGTGCACGCCGCTGGAGTCGCGCGTCCACATGGCGCATGCGGAAGTGCTGGGTCCGATCTTCAGCGTGGTGGCGCGCCACACGGCGCAGACCGCCGCCGCGCCTTACGCCGAGGCCGCCCGCGCGCTGGGCATAGCCGCGACGGGCGACGAACAACAGGACGCCCTGGCCCTGATCGAGGCGGTCGAGTCGCTGGCGCGGCTGGCGGGCATTCCCCTGCGCTTTTCCGGCTTGGCGCTGTCTGAGCAGGACGCCGCTCAGCTGGCCAGCCAGGCCATGCTGAGCGCGTCCATGCCCATCAATCCGCGCGTACTCGCGCCGGAAGAAATCCAATCCCTATACCTGCAAATGGCCGCGTAAGGAGCGCCCGCATGGATGTCATCGATTCCCGCCCCTATGAACTGCTGATCGGGGAAAACTGGCGCGCTGGCGCCGAAGGCCGCACGTTCGATACCTGCAACCCGGCCACGGCGCAGGTGCTCGCCAGCGTGCATGAAGCCTCGGCGGCAGATGTGGACGCCGCCGTGCAGGCTGCGCACACCGCCTTTGAAACGCACTGGCGCAAGACCACGCCGGCGCAGCGCGGCAAGCTGCTGCGGCGCCTGGCCGACCTGTTCGAGCGCGACCGCGAAAAGCTCGCCTGGATCGAAACGCTGAACGTGGGCAAGCCCATTACGCATTCGCTGGATTCGCTCAAGGGCATGCCGGCGTCGCTGGAGTACTTCGCGGGCATCATTCCGGCCCTGCGCGGCGAGACCATACCGGTGGGCAATGCCGACGTGCTCAATTTCACGATACGCGAGCCGCTGGGCGTGTGCGCGCTCATCATGCCGTGGAATTACCCGATGACGCTGACCGTCAACAAGCTCGGTCCGGCGCTGGCCGCGGGCAATACGGTGATCCTCAAGCCCTCGGAAGTGACGCCGCTGTCCAGCATGGCGCTGGCGCGCTTGTTCGAGGAAGCCGGCTTTCCGCCCGGCGTGATCAACGTGGTCAACGGTCCCGGCGCCACGGTGGGCGAACGGCTGGTCACTCATCCGCTGGTATCACGGGTGTCGTTCACCGGCGGCACCGTGACCGGCGCGCGTATCCAGGCGTCCGCGGCCGCCGACGTCAAGCGCGTCACGCTGGAGCTGGGCGGCAAGTCGCCGCTGATCGTGTTCGAGGACGCGCCGCTGGACAAGGCGGCGGCCGTGGCCGCGGGCGACATCATCAAGAATTCCGGCCAGGTCTGCATCGCCTGCACGCGCCTGCTGGTGCAGGATTCCGTGCGCGAGGAATTCCTTGGCCTGCTGCAGCAGCGCCTGGACGCCGTGCGCATCGGCTCGCCCGCGGACCCAGCGACCGAGATGGGCCCACTGGTCAGCTCGGCCCAGAAGCAGCGCGTCGAGAAGTACGTGGCGCTGGCGCGGGAAGAGGGCGCGCAGCCCGTCCATTACGGCAACATGAAGCTGGAAGGCGACACGGCCAAGGGCTACTTCGTGCCGCCCACGCTGCTGCTGAACTCCCACGCGCGCATGCAGAGCGCGCAGGACGAGATCTTCGGCCCGGTGCAATCCGTGATCGGCTTTCGCGACGAAGCCGACGCCTTGCGCATCGCCAACGACACGCGCTACGGGCTGGCCGCGGTGCTGTACACGCGCGACGGCGGCCGCGCCCTGCGCATGGCGCGCGGCCTGCAGTCGGGCAGCGTGGCCATCAACACCGGCCTGCGGACGTCGTTCGATGCGCCGTTTGGCGGCTACAAGCAGTCTGGCATCGGCAAGGAACGCGGGCTGGAAGCCATCTACGAAAACACCCAGCTCAAGAACGTCAAGTACGACACCACGATCTAGCGTGGCGCCCACAGGAGACAACATGAAGTTCATCGTCAAGCTGGCCTCGGGCCTGGCCGCCTGCATGCTGGCGGCCGGCGCGCACGCGGAATGGCCCGACCGTCCGCTGCGCATGGTCATCGGTTTCGCGCCCGGGGGCGCTTCGGATATCGCGTTCAAGATGGTGCAGGACGAGCTGTCCAAAAAGCTCGGCCAGCCCGTGGTGCCGATCTACAAGCCCGGCGCCAACGGCAACATCGCCAACCAGGCCGTGGCCACGGCCGAACCCGACGGCTACACGGCGCTGTGGGCCAACGTCGGGCCGCTGGCCATCAACACTTATCTCTACAAGGGCGTGCAGGTCGATCCGGGCAAGGCCTTTGTGCCGGTCACGCAATTGACCGATTCGCCGCTGGTTGTGGTGGTGCCGAAGTCTTCGCCATTCCAGACCATGCAGGACCTGGTGCAGGCGGCGAAGAAGCCCGACGCGGGGCTGTCGTACGGGTCCGCCGGGCACGGCAGTTCCATGCACGTGGCGGGCGCCGCGCTGTCGCTGGCCCTGAACGCGCCCATGACGCACGTGCCTTACAAGGGCAGCGCGCCCGCGCTGCAGGACCTGATCGCCGGGCGCCTGTCCTTCATGGTGGACAGCCGCTCCACCACCGCGCCCTTCATCAAGGAAGGCGCGCTGCGCGCCCTTGCCGTCAGCGGCGACCAGCGCGTGGCGGACATGCCCGACGTGCCCACGGTGGCCGAGTCCGGCGTGCCCGGCTTCAAAGTGACGACCTGGCAGGCCGTGGTCATGCCGGCGGGCACGCCCCAACCCATCGTCGACAAGTTCTCCAAGGCCTTGCGCGACACCCTGCAGATGCCCGAAGTGCAGGAACGCTTCGCGCGCATCTACACGCCGCTGGTGGGCAGCACGCCCGAAGCCTTCGCGGTCTTCTGGGCCAAGGAGAGGGCCGGCGCCCAGGCTCTGGTGGAGAAGGCGCGGCTGCAGGTCGATTGAACGCCGGGCCCGGGCGGGCCCGGCGCGGCAGGAACATTGAAACTCGAATGGAATGGCATCATGGATCTGGAACTGAAGGGTTGCACCGCTTTCATCACGGGCGGCGCGGGCACGCTGGGCATGGCAATGGCCAGGCGCTTCGTGCAGGAAGGCTGCAATGTGGTGGTGTGCGACGCCAATGAAGAGGCGATCGAATCCGCCTGCGCCGAACTGTCTGCCTTGGGCGGGAACGTCCTGGGCGTGCGCGCCGACGTGACCAACAAGGACGAGGTCGGCCGCGCCGTGCAGCAGGCGGTCGAGCGCTGGAAGAAGGTGGATATCCTGGTCAACAACGCGGGCTTCGCGCGCGACCGTTATCTGACCAAGATGTCCGAGGAAGATTGGCACGCGGTGCTGGACGTGACGCTGCAAGGGGCATTCCATTGCTCGCGCGCAGTGCTGCCGCTGATGATGGAACAGCGCTTCGGCCGCGTCATCAACATCGCCTCGCGCGCCCATCTGGGAAATCCCGGGCAGACCAACTACTCGGCCGCCAAGGCCGGGCTGATCGGCTTTACCCGTTCGTTGGCGCTGGAGTCCGGCAAGTTCGGCATCACCGCCAACGCGGTCGCCCCGGGCGTCATTTCGACGCCGCGCATGCAGAAGCGCCCCGACTACCAAGAGCTGACCGAACGCGCCAAGACCAACACGCCGGTCGGCCGGCTGGGCGACCCGGCCGATGTGGCCGCGACGGTAGCCTTCCTCGCATCGCGCCTGGCCGGCTTCACCACGGGCGAGACCGTGCACGTGACGGGAGGGCGTTACGCATGAGCACGCCATTCGATCTGGACGAACACCTGGGCCGCCGCCTGTACTTCGAGGACCTGGCGTCCGGGCAGTCCTGGGAAAGTCCGCGCCGCACGGTCACCGAAGCGGATGTGGTGCAGTTCGCCGGGCTGTCCGGCGACTACAACGCGCTGCACACGGATGCCGTATTCGCCGCCAGCCATCCCTTCGGCCAGCGCGCCGCGCACGGCATGCTGACCCTGGCCATCGCGTCGGGCCTGACCACCCGCATGCCGGTGTACCGCCTGATGGACGGCACCCGGCTGGCGCTGACCGAACTGCGCTGCGTGTGGCGCAAGCCCGTGCTCATCGGCGACACCATCCATGTCGAATTGAGCATAGGCGAGAAGACGCTGTCGCAGAAGCGCCCCGGCACGGGCCGCGTGACCATGCTGCGCACGGTGAAGAACCAGAACGGCGAGGTCGTGGTGGAGTCGGAATGGACCACCCTGATGAAATGCCGCCCGGAGGCCGCATGAGCGCCAGTCCTTCCCAGTTTGATCCCAACGTCCGCTTCGACGATCTGGTGGAGCTGACGCGGCCGCGCTCGGTCATGATCGTGGGCGCCTCCAGCAAGCCTGGCACGCTGGGCCACACCACAGTGGTCAACGTGCTGGAGCACTCGGATTTCGACGGCGAGGTGCACCTGGTCAACCCCAAGGGCGGCGAACTCTTCGGCAAACCCTTGCATGCCAGCGTGGACGCGGTGCCGGCGCAAGGCATCGACGTGGCCTTGCTGCTGGTGCCGGCCGAATCCGCCGTCGCCACGCTGCGCGCCTGCGCCGCCAAGGGCGTGCGCTACGTCATCGTGTTCACGGGCGGTTTCGCCGAGCTGGGCGTAGCGGGGCGCACGGTCGAGGCCGAGATGCTGGCGCTGGCGCAGCGCAGCGGCATGCGCCTGTACGGTCCCAACTGCGCGGGCATGACCATGCTGGCGCCGCGCCTGGGCCTGACCTTTTCCACCGAATTCCGCAACGACGGCAGGACGGGAAAGCTTTCGCGCATCGGCCTGGTGACGCAGGGTGGCGGCCTGGGCCGTTCGCTCATGCAGGGCAACGAGCGCGGCGTGTGCTTTTCGCGCTGGTTCTCCACCGGCAACGAACTGGACCTGGACAGCGCGGACTTCATCAACTGGCTGGCGCATGACCCGGGAACCGACCTGATCTGCACCGTGATGGAAGGCATACGCAGCGGCCCGCGTTTCATTGCGGCGGCGGCGGCCGCGCGCCGCGCGGGCAAGCCGCTGATCGCGCTGAAGATCGGCCGCTCGGATTTCGGCAAGAAGGCGGCGCAATCGCATACTGCCTCGCTGGCGGGCGAGGATGCCGTCAACGACGCGGTGTTCTCGCAGTACGGCGTCATCCGCGTCGAAGACCTGGACGAACTGCTGGACGTCGCCAGCCTGATATCGCGCGTGGGCGTGCGCCGCCTGCGCAACATCTGCGTGTATTCATCGTCGGGCGGCGCGGGCGTGCTATCGGCCGACAAGGTGGGCGAAGCCGGGCTGGCCATGGCCGCGCTGGCGGATGAAACCGTGGCCGAGATGGCGCGGCACGCGCCCGCCTACGCGGCCCTGACCAATCCCGTGGACCTGACCACCAAGGCGCTGACCGACCCGGATCTGGCGCGGCGCTGCCTGGCGCCGCTGTTTGCGGACCCGGGCGTGGACGCCGTGCTCTATCCCATCACCTCCAATTATTCGGCCAGCACCGAAGGGCTGGTGCGCAACATGCTGGCGGTCGCACAGGGCGGCGCCAAGGCCTTCGTGCCCGTCTGGATGAGCAGCCGCCGCGGGCCGGCGCACGACCTTCTGATCCAGGAAGGATTCGCGCCGGTCTACAGCCTGCGCAACGCCATGCAGGCGCTCAAGCGCGTCAGCGCGTACGCGGACCTGGGGGCCGACGAGGCGCCGGACGCTCCACCCGCAGGCCTGCCGGCGGCCGCGCCTGTCGTAACGCTGCCCTGCAATGAAGCGCAGGCCAAGGCGCTGCTGGCGCAGTACGGCGTGCGCGTGCCCCGCGAATCCCAGGCGGCCACGGCGCAAGAGGCGGCGGCAGCCGCGTGCGCCATCGGTTTTCCGGTGGCGCTCAAGCTGGTGGCCGACGGCGTGCTGCACAAGAGCGAGATCGGCGGCGTGCAGCTGCGGCTGCGCGATGAAGCCGAAGTGCGGCAGGCTTTCGAGAACATTGTCGCGAACGCGGCGCGGCATCAGGTACCCGTCGCGGCCATCCGCGGCGTGCTGGTGTCGGAGATGGTGGTCGACGGCGTGGAAATGCTGGTGGGCCTGCATCGCGACGAGGTCTTCGGCCCGGTGCTGAGCGTGGGCGCGGGCGGCGTGTGGGTGGAGGTCGAGGCCGACGTGGCGCGCTGCCACCTGCCGGCCAGCCGCAAGCAGATCGAGCGCGCGCTGGACCAAACGCGCATCGCGCGCCGCCTGGCCAGCCATCGCGGCCTGCCGGCGCGCGACAGGGCGGCCCTGGTGGATGCCGTGCTGCGCATCGCGGCCTTGTTCACGGCGCTGGGAGACGACGTGCAATCGCTGGAGGTCAACCCGCTTGTGGTATTGGACGAAGGGCGCGGCGTGGTGGCGCTGGATGCCGTCATCGAATAGCAGGCCGGCGCAGCGGCCGTCCGCTGCCCGGAAAAAAACACGGAGATTTGAGATGTTCGACAGCAAGATCGGAGGCGGCGACGCCCATACCATCCTGGTGCGAGGCCATGACCTGGTGCAGGACCTGTTCCAGCGCGATTTCATCGACGTGCTGGCCCTGGAGCTGCTGGGCGAGTTCCCCACGCCGCAGCTCAAGACCATGCTCAACCTGTTCCTGGTGAGCGCGACCGACCATGGCCTCACGCCCAGCGCCTTGTCGGCGCGGCTGACCCTGCACGGCGCGCCCGAGGCCATGCAGGGCGCCCTGGCGGCGGGATTGCTGGGCGCAGGCAGCCGCTTTCTTGGCGTGATCGAATACGCCGCGCGCTTTCTGCGCGACGCCCTGCCCAAGCAGGATAGCTACACGGACGAGGAACTGCGCCGCTATGCCGAGGAATGCGTCGCGGCCAACAAGGCGGCCAAGCGCAAGATTCCCGGCGTGGGGCATCCCATACACGTGGACGGCGATCCCCGTTGCGAAAAGATGTTCGAGATCGCCAGGGACTGCGGCTATTACGGCAATTACTCGCGCTTTGCCGTCGAGTTGGCCGCGGCGGCCGCCCGCCAGTCGGGCCGCAAGATTCCGCTGAATGCCACCGGGGCCAAGGGCGCCATCGTGCTCGATATGGGCCTGACGCCGGAGTTGGGCAAGGCCTTGACGATGATCGGCCGTTCGGTGGGCCTGATGGCGCACATCATCGAGGAACAGAAGAATCCCATCGCCCAGAAGGTGTGGGACATGGCCGCTGGCAACGAGTGACGCGTCTGCCGGCCCCGGGGTCAATCCCGGTCCGGCGCGCCCAGCGGGAACAGCGGCCGGTACGGCCGCGCTTCTTCCACGGCCCGCGCGAACGATGGACGCGCAAGCAGCCGCGCCCGATAAGCGCGCAGCACCGGATACGATTCGGCGATGCGGTGCGTCCAGTCGCCATAGAACAGCGAGGGCGCGGCGGCGCAGTCCGCCAGGGTAAAGTCCTCGCCAGCCGCCCAGGTCTTGCCGGCCAGATGCGTTTCGAGCCATGCATAGGCGACTTCCAGCTTTTCCACCGCCAGGGCCAGCGTTTCCCGCCGCTTGTTCTCGTCGCCCGAGAGCGCGCCACCTACCGCATGCTGCGTCCAGTTCATGACGTGCAGGTCGAAAAACCGATCCAGGAAGCGCACCTGCAGCGCCGCCCTGGGATCGGCGGGCAGCAGGCGCTGCGGCCCGGGATGATCCAGCTGCAGATGCTCGATGATGATGCTGGTCTCGGCGATGTTGCGGCCGCCGTCTTCCAGCAGCGGGAACTTGTGCAGGGGCCAGCGGCGCAGCCATTCGGCCGCGTGCTCTGGCGTGTCGGGGCCGATGCAGCGGAACTCGAATGGAGTGCCGTTTTCGTACAGCGCGATCAGCACCTTCTGCGTGTAGGAGGAGAAGGGATGGCCGTAAAGGGCGAGCGACATGGCGGGGGTCTCCGGGCGGAATCGCGATGGACGACGCCTAGCGTCGCCGAGACGAGAAACAATCGCAACAAATAATTTCAAACCTTTTGTGTCAGCGATCCGAGCGCCCATGCGAGGCGGCGCGGCAGTACGGGGGGCCGCGGCTCCCGCCGTTATTGGCCTGGCGACTGCGATGCATGGCCGGGCGCTTGCGCGGGTCCGCATGAACGCCGGATCGGAGCCGGCCGGCGTGTGTTTCAGCCGCTATGCAAGGATTGCGATCTGGCCCCGAGCCAGTAGTATGCGCGCTCAACCGACCGATCCCGCTCATACCAAGGACTGATCCATGACCCTGACGCGTCCGCGACTTGCCCTGTCCGCCCTGGCGCTCGCGCTGGCCCTGTCTGGCTGCGCGCCTCATCCGTTCCTGAGCGCCGAAGGCACCAGGAACGATCCGCGCTATGCCCAGCTGCTGGACCTGATCGACGCGGCGCTGAAGGACGATATGGCCGTGGTGCTGGTGGCCGACATCATGCCGCATCGTTCGCTGAGCGACGCGTTGGAAATGACCAAATGGACCTCGCGCGTCATCTGGATGTACGAAAAGGATCCGCGCATAACTTTCAGCCGCGGCTTTCAGACCAACTCGCTACAACGGGACAAGAAGACGACCTATCTGTTCCAGGCCTTCGAGGTGCATATCCTGCCGCCGGGCAAATATCTGCTCACCGGTGGCGACGACTACAAGCTGAATGCCTTGCTTGACCAGGTCGGCGCTGCGAGCGGCAAGGAGGGTTCGGGCCGCGGCGCCAACGGCACCGCCTATCTGTCGCCCGAGCTCTATCGCGAGTTCTACCGGGAAACCAACTGGCGCGACGCTACCTATGGCACCGAGACCAAGACGCGCACGGTCTGCACCGCCGTGCACGCGGCTTCGGGCGCCTGCGTGAGCTGGGGCGAGCAGCAATACAGCGAGACCACGCAGCTCGGTGCGGCCGGCTATCGCGAAGAGACCGATTCCCGCGATATCCCCGCGATCAAGGTGCAGGCCCGCATCCCGCCGCAGCAGGCGCTGGCAAGTTTCACGCTCAAGGGCGGCCAACTGGTGCTGAGCCAGCGCATGCACCTGAAGACGCCGAGCTACAAGTACCGGCAGTCCGCCTGCCGCGCGGTCGATCCGAAGATGATCGAATGCCCGCTCGAAGATCTGACCGTCTATACGCGTCCAGCGCCCATGGAGTTCACGCAGAAGTACATCGAGCGGCTTGAGAACGTAAGCGCGGAACACCGTCAGCTTCTGGCCAAGATGACACCGATGCAGATCACGCCCTTGGGCAAGCAGGGCATGGAAGACCCGATCTGGGGTGTGCCGCTGTCGCTGCGCAAGGGCAAGTAGGCGACGAGCCTCGGGGGGCGCTGGAAGGGCCGCCCGTCATCGTAGAGAACAGGGCGGGCGCTGGCGGATTGACAGGCAAAATCCGCTTCCCGATCCAGAGCGGAACTGGAATTAGCGTTATCCTGCCGCCAGACTAGATCGTCGGCTGCCATGCCTACCGGGATGGCGCCGATGCCGCGACCGGCGAGGACTGCGCACTTGAAGCAAATCCGGCACTACCTGTTTGGCATCATCGTCTCCTTCCTGCTGGCGGGACTGCTGGCGTTCCTGGGCATCGTGTTCGTCTCCAGCCCCAATCTGGGCTGGGGCGCGCAGGCGCTGTTGAGCTATGGCGTGTTGTTCGGCGGGCCTCTGGCCCTGGTGCTGGCGCTGTGCTGGATCATCTACATGGTGCGCGATAAAGGCCAGGTGCCGGGGCGCGTCCACGCGTTGATGTTCCTGCCCACGGTGTTGGCACTTGCCATCGTGCCCGTCAGCGACTCCGTCGAGCAGGGCAGGTGGGACCGTTTCCAGGCGTCGCACCCAGCGATCGAGGAAGCGCATGTCAATCTGAGCGGGCGCACGATCTGGACGGACAGGCGCGGCGGGAGCGTGTCGTCGGGCTCGTCGCCGTACCTGGAGCCCGGGTCGGTGGCTCAATACATGTTTTCGCGCTTTCGCCGCTATCCGAACCAGGGGGCCGCGGCCAGCGAGAATTTCCCCTACGACGGCGCGCGCCTGAAGGACGGCGTGGATCGCTACGTGTACTCCAGCCAGGACGGAACGCCAGGCGCGTCCGTGCCGCTGAAACGCCAGCCGTATCCGGATATGGGCAAGCTGCCCTCGGCGTCCGCGCAGGGCGAAGCGGATCTGGTGGTTTATCACTATTACCACTATGCCGATCACGTCGAGGTGGCGCCGGGCATCGCGCGCTTCGCTGGCACCACCGACGACCGGATGGAGGCGGCCGGGATGCCCGGGGTGGCGATATTCGGCCTGCAGAACTTGACGCCGCAGACCATCGCCCGGGTGGAGATCAACGGCCAGGCCTATGACATGGGCTCGCAGGCGGCGCGCAGCGTGCTGCGGCAGCCTTGCGATCCGGTGCGTGGCGGTAGCCCGGTCCTGCTCGATCTGGAGCAGCCCTTGCGGGTGCGTTGGCAGACGCTGGAAGAACCCGGGACCTGGCGCGAGGCGACAGTGAACGTCCCGGCCTTCAGCGCGGCGAGCGGCAAGGACCCAGGCAAGGGCCTGCAGCGCGTGCGGCTGTACTTCCTGCCGGATGAGACGGTGGCTGCCGAACGCTACAGGGAGATCCGCGCGCGCGGCGAACTCTCCGTCCGCGCTACCGGCCTGCCCGCCGCAGCGCAAGCCTATACGGGCTGCGGCGGCGCGTATTCCGGCTACAACCCGCAGACGGTGAAGCTGCTGGGCAACTGAGGCCTGCGCGCGCTACACGTCTTCGATGCGCTGCGAGGGTGCAAGGGGCGTACCGAGGTCCAGCATGGCGTAGATCCGCTGCGTGAAACGCTGCCGCCGCGTGGGCCTGCCCATGCGCCAGCGCGTGTCCAGCCATAGCAGGGGCAGGGCGAAGCCCAGCCACACGATGAAGAAGAGCGCCAGCAGGAAGACGGCCAGTTCGGGAAAGTCCCGGAACGAACCGTCGTCCGGTCCGGCGAAAAACTGCAGGCCGACCACGAACAGCCAGGCCGTCAGCATCAACGCGCCTATCAGCTTGAGCAGGCGCGCGCGCTGGCTCATGCCCACGCGGATAGGCGTGTCCCTGCCTAGCTCGCCGCCGTAGTAGCGGTGGCACATATAGCAGCGGCCATCTTCCAGATTGCGCAGCGCATAGACGGCGCGCCGGCCATCCTGGTGGGCGGAGGCCGTGCGCACTGCCAATTCGACGCGGTCGTCCTCGGCCAGGAAGGGCAGCGCGTCGCCGAACGCTTCCTGGGCGATCATCGCGTAGTCCACGCCGTTGACCGTGTAGCGGTAGATGCCATAGTTCGGCCCTTTGTGAACCTGGCGCATCTCATGCGTGAGGCCGGTAAGGCGGCCCCGCACGTACCCGATGGGTGGTTCGCCCTCGTCCTGCGTCGATAGCGGCTCCAGGCGTGGCGGCTCGGGCGGCGGGGCAGGTATGCCGGCAACCGGCTTTTGCTCGGGATCGAAAAGCGCTTCGGTGGCCAGGATCAGCGGGCGGTGGCGGCGGTTGTGCCAGAGGCCGTGCATGGCCGAACCCGCCACCACCAGCGCCACCAGGGCGACGACCAGCGAGAAGACCATCAGGAACACGCGTGTGAGGCTGGCGATGCCGAGCAGCCAAGCCAGCCACACGAACGCCGCGCAGACCGCGCCGCCGATGACGACCTCGCGCCAGCCGCGCCGTTTCAGGGTTTGGTAGTAGCGCGGCGGGATGGGATCGCCACGCGCCGGAACCGCCCAGGAGAAGACGGCCGGCCCCTCTTCGCCGTCCATCACACCCAGGCGCGCCGGCATGCCCTGCTGATGCAGGCGCTGCAATTGATTGATCTGCGGCGCTTCCAGCCCGGCGGCGATCACGCTTTCTGTTCCTACGCGCAGGAACGCATCGTGCCGCACGAGCGGCACCGCGAGGCGGATCTGGTCGATGGTTCCTTCGAGTATGCGGGCGGAGGGCTGCGCCATGACGGGGTTGGAGGATGAAAACCGTCAAGGATAGCGTAGCCGCCTGCGTGAGCTACCAAGCGTCCGGCAAAGTCCCAGGCCCTTCATGCGTGGGGAAATGCGGCAGCACTTCCTCCGCCAGTTCCTGCAGCACGTCCGCCGCGGGCCGTTGCGAGAACTGGATGCCCAGCGCGGCGTGATTGACGCCGGCCTCCTGCCATTCTTCCAGCAACGCGATCAAGCCTTTCCTGCCCGTGCGCAGCACGAAGCCGTTATGCAAGGGCGTGCGGGGATGGTCGGGGTCTTCGGCCAGGTCCAGCCATTCATTGGTCATGTGCGGCCGGAAGCCGCCGTCGGGAATCTGGGCGCGCCAGGCGCGGATCTTGGCCCCCAGGCGCTTGGGTCCTGTCGATGTATCGGTGGCGTCGGGATAGGTCAGCCAGCCATCGGCGTGTTCGGCGATCCACGGCAGCGACTGCCCCGACGAACCGGTGACGATGAGCGGAATGACGCCCGCGGCGGGCTTGGGCAGGAATTCCGCGTTGCTGAAGCGCCCCAGCGGCGAATCGATCTCCAGGCGTCCTGGGCGCATCAACTGACGGAAGTACGAAACCGCCTCGGCGAAACGCGCAGCGCGTTCGTCGTGATTCAGCCCATAGGCAGGAAACTCGACCGGACGGTCTCCCGACGCAATCCCCAGCACCAGCCGGCCGCCCGACAATTGGTCGATGGTTGTCGCCGCCTTGGCCAGATCGATGGGGGGGCGCAGGGAAAAGATCGCGCTGCCCGTGGCCAGTGCAATCTTCTTCGTTTGCGCCGCCAGAAAGGCCAGGTAGGTGAACGGATCGAAGACCTGGCCGGCATCGCCGAACGAAGGGGAGTACAAGGGTACGTCGCGCACCCAGACGGCGGCAAACTCCTGCCGGTCGATCTGCCGCACAAGTTCGGCCTGCCCCGCAAGGACCGCCATGCTGCCTTCATAGAAGCGCAGCGGCAGGAAGATGCCCAGCGTCAGGCGGTCGGGCGCGAACATCCGCCGATAGCCGGGGTGCGCGGAAAAAGCGAAGTACGACGCTCCCGTCGTGCCATGGAGAGAGAGGGTGGTGTCCATTCCGACTGTCCTTGTTTCCTTCAAGCGCCCGTTGCCGGCGCGGGCAGGGTGATGCCTTTGGCGACCGCGGGCCGCGCTGCCACGCGTTCGTGCCATGCGCTCAGGTGCCGGTGATGGCTGAAATCGAAATCGATGATCCGTGCGATGTGGCTCCAGCCGAAATGCGCGATATCGGCGATGGAGTAGGCGTCGCCGGCAAGGTAGGGCTGATCGGCCAGCCTGCGGTCCAGCACCGCGAGCGCATCCTCGGTCAGGCGCTGGTAGCGTTCGAGCGCGGCGGGGTTGCGCGCCTTGTCGAACACCTCGAAGTTCACGCGTTGCCCGATGATGGGACCGACGCTGCTGGAATGGAATTGCAGCCACTTGATCGCTTCCCAGCGGCCTTGGATGTCCGTGGGCAGCAGCCTCCCGGTCTTTTCCGCGAGATACAGCAGTATGGCCGCCGATTCGAACAGCGCCACGCCGGTTTCATCATCGGTCAGTACCGGAATGCGGCCGTGCGGATTCAGGGCCAGAAAATCCGGCTGGCGGTGCTCGCCCTGCGCGATGCGCACATGGTGCAGGCGGTAGGGCAGTTCCAGTTCTTCCAGCGCGATGGTGGCCTTGTAGCCATTGGGAGAACTATCGGTGTATAGATTCAGCATGGGCTTGCTCATTTAAGATTAGCTAAATATTCAGGATCCGCGGCGGCATTGAAATTTTCTTTCTTGAGCGGGATCGGGTACAGCGATCATTTCTCACTTTTAAATTTAGGAAATCTAAAATGACGGCAACGCTTCCCCTGCAGGCGCTGCGCACTTTTGTCGAGGTAAGCCAGCGCGGCAGCATCACCGCGGCGGCGCAGGCCTTGCATGTCACGCCGGGCGCCGTCAGCCAGCAGATCCGGCTGCTGGAGGACCGGCTCGGCATCGCCCTGCTGGTGCGCGAACGCCACGGCATGCGCATGACGGAGGCGGGCGCCGAGGCGTATCCGATGCTTAGCGCGGCGTTCGCGCAGATCGACAAGGCAGTGGACATGCTGGCCGCGAAGCAGGCGCGGCAAAGCCTGACCGTCAGCACCGTGGCGACGTTCGCGGCGTCTTGGCTGGTTCCACGCCTGGGGCGGTTCAAGGAACGGTATCCGCACATCGAAATCCGGGTAGAGGCGACGCCTGCCCTGGTCGATCTGCGGCGCGACCACGTCGATGTCGCCCTGCGCCACGGGCTGGGCGACTATCCGGGACTGGATGTGGTGCCGCTGATGGCGCCGGTGCTCGTGCCGGTGGCCGCGCCAGGCTTCGCAGCGGCGCTGGCCGAACCGGCGGACTGCCTGGATTACCCGCTGCTGCACGATGCGGACCGCGCCGATTGGCCGCTGTGGCTAAGCGCGCATGGCGTGGCCCAGGATGCCCGGGCGCAGCGCGGCAATGCGTTCGATGACGATTTCCTGCTGATCCGGGCGGCGGAAGCGGGCCAGGGACTTGCGCTGGTGCCCGCCGCGCACGCGCAGGAAGAGATCGCGGCCGGACGCCTGGTCCAGGCGCTGGACAAGCCCTGGCCCGCGAGGTTCGCCTACTACGCCGTCAGCAGGCCCGGCGCGGTCCAGCGTCCGGAAGTCCGCGCCTTCATCGACTGGATCGTCGAGGAGGCCAGAGCGTGACCGCTACGGCTGCTTACGCGGCAAGGAGTTTTCAAGCCTGGAAGCGCCGCGCAGCCTGAAACAGCTGGCGCTCGCTGCCCGCGCGACCCAGCAGTTCCAGGCCGACGGGTATTCCGCTGGGCGTGAAGCCGATGGGCACGCTCAAGGCCGGCAGCCCGGTCACCGCCGCGAGCAGCCCATTGCCGCCGCGCTGGGCCTGGCCCAGCAGTGCCGGCGCGCCACGCACGCTGGGATAGGCCAGCTGGTCCAGCTGGCCTTGGTCCATGGCAGTCAACAATTCGTCGCGCAGCGCCTGGGCGCGGGCCAGCACCGCGAGGCGCGCGCTGCCGTCGGGATCGCGCAGCGCGTCGCGCTCGCGCAGCAGCGGCGCGACTTCCGGGTGGGGATAGCCGCCGTCCAGGATGTCGGTCAGGCTGCGCACGGGCAGACCCGCATCGCGCAGGCACAGGGCCAGCGCGTCGCGGAATTCATGGCCGGTGACGTTGGCGGCGATCAGGCGCGCGTCTTCCAGCGCCAGCGCGACTGGCTGGATCTGTGCGCCCTCGGCTTGCCAGCCGGCGAGCGCCGCGCGGACGTGGCGCGACACCTCCAGTTCCGCGCCGGCTGGGCCGAAGAATGCTTCCAGCGTGCCGATGCGCCAGGCCCGGTCCGCGCCGCGCGCGTCTTCGCCTTGTCCCGCCATCACCGACCACAGGGCTGAGATATCAGCAAGGCTGCGGGCCATCGGGCCGACCGTGTCGAGCGTCGGCGACAGCGGCACCACGCCGGCGTTGCTGTAGCGTCCGGCCGTGGGCCGCAGGCCCCAGACCTGGTTGAAGGCCGCGGGGATGCGGATCGAGCCGCTGGTGTCGGTGCCTATCGCGGCCGCCGCGAAGCTGGACGCCACCGCGACGGCGCTACCGCCGCTGGATCCGCCGGGAACGCGGGCGGCGTCGTAGGCGTTGCGCGTGCGGCCGGATAGTGAAGAAACGTTGGTGATGCCGCTGGCCAGTTCGTGCATCGTGGTCTTGCCCAGCACCACGGCGCCGGCTTCGCGCAGCCGGCGCACGACGTCGGCGTCGCGCTGCGGGCGGCGGCCGGCCAGCGCGAGCGAGCCAGCGGTGGCGGGCATGCCCACGGTATCGATGTTGTCCTTGAGCAGAAGGGGAATGCCGTGCAGCGGCCCCAGCGCCGCCCCGCGCTGTCTTTCCCTGTCCCGATCGGCGGCCTCGGCCAGCGCCTGGCTGTTCAGCGCGATGACCGCGTTGAGCGCTGGCCCGGCCTGGTCGTACGCCGCGATGCGCGCCAGGTAGGCGCGCACCAGGTCCGTGGCGCTGAGCGCGCCTGCCGCCATGGCCGCCCGCAGTTCGGCGATGCCGCGGCCAAAGACCGGATCGCCGACCGGCAGGGGACCCGCCAGCAGGCGTGGCGCGCTCATCGGAAGTGGCACGCCACCCAGTGCTGCCCGGCGTCCGAGCCGTCTGGCCGCTGGGTCAGGACCGGTTGCTTCTCCTTGCACACTGGCTGCGCCAGCGGGCAGCGCGTGTGGAAGCGGCAGCCGCTGGGAGGATTCGCCGGGCTGGGCGGATCGCCCTGCAGCAGCTTGCGCTGCGCGGGCTTGTGCGGATCGGGAACCGGGACGGCCGACAGCAGGATTTCCGTGTACGGGTGCAGCGGGCGCGAGAACAGCGTGTCGCGGTCGGCGACCTCGACGATGCGGCCCAGATACATCACCGCCACGCGATGGCTGATGTGGCGCACCACCGCCAGGTCATGCGCGACGAACAGGTAGGCGATGCCCATCTCTTCCTGCAGGTCCATCAGCAGGTTGATCACCTGCGCCTGCACCGACACGTCCAGCGCGGACACCGGTTCGTCGCACACGATCAGCTTGGGCCGCAGGGCCAGCGCCCGCGCGATGCCCAGGCGCTGCCGCTGGCCGCCGGAGAACTCGTGCGGGAACTTCTTCATCGCCTCCGGACGCAGGCCGACCTTGGAGAACAGCCAGGCGATCTCATCGGCGCGTGACCGGCCGCCCGAGGCCGGGAAGTTCTGCAGCGGTTCGCCGACGATGTCGCCTGCCGTCAGCCGTGGATTCAGCGACGCGTACGGATCCTGGAAGATGATCTGCATGTCGCGCCGGCGGCTGCGCATCTGCTCGGCCGACAGCGCCAGGATTTCCTCGCCTTCCAGCCGCACGGATCCCGAGGTCGGCTGGATCAGGCGCAGCACGGACTTGCCGGTGGTGGTCTTGCCGCAGCCGGATTCGCCCACCAGCGCCAGGGTCTCGCCGCGGGCGACAGAGAAGGAAACGCCGTCCACGGCCTGGATGACCTTGCGGCGCGGCTTGAACCAGCCGCCCGCGCCGGGATAGTGCATCTTCAGGTCGCGCACTTCCAGCAAGGGCGTGGCCGGGGCGGCGGGCTGGTTGCGGGCGCTCATGCTTGGACTCCAGTCAGGGCGGCGCCGGGGGGCGTCGAAGCGGCCGCCTGCGGGGCCGGTTGCGCGGCGACGCGCGCCGCTTCGTGGCAGGCGACCACGTGGTCGCTGCCATGTTCCAGCAATTGCGGCGCTTCGGCCCGGCAGCGGTCGGTGGCGTAGGCGCAGCGCGGCGCGAAGCTGCAGCCTTTGCCCAGCTCGCTGGGCGCGGGCACCATGCCGGGGATCTCGGCCAGGCGTTGCGTCGACGCGTTCATCGACGGCATCGACGCCATCAGCGCCCGCGTGTACGGATGCAGGGGGCGGTCGAACAGTTCGGTGACGGGCGCTTCTTCCACCTTGCGGCCTGCGTACATCACGGCCACGCGGTCGCAGCATTCGGCCACCACGCCCAGGTCGTGGGTGATCAGCACGATGCCCATGCCCAAGCTCTGCTGCAGGCTGCGCAGCAGGTCCACGATCTGCGCCTGGATGGTCACGTCCAGCGCCGTGGTCGGTTCGTCGGCGATCAGCACTTCGGGATTACAGGCCAGGGCCAGCGCAATCATCACGCGCTGCCGCATGCCGCCGGAAAGCTGGTAGGGGTACTCGTGCACGCGCCGCTCGGGTTCCGCGATCTGCACCAGGCGCAGCATTTCCTCAGCGCGGCGGTAGGCCTCGCGGCGGCCGAGCTTTTGATGCAGCATCACCGTTTCCGCGATCTGCCGGCCCACTGTCAGCACGGGGTTCAGCGAGGTCATCGGTTCCTGGAAGATCATCGAGATCCGGTTGCCGCGGATCTGGCGCATCTGCTTTTCGGTCAGGCCCAGCAGGTCGGTGCCGCGGTAGCGGATCTGGCCGCCGGCATAGCGCCCGGGCGGCGTCGGGATCAGCCGCAGGATGGACAGCGCGGTGACGCTCTTGCCGCAGCCGGACTCGCCGACCACGCCCAGCGTGCGGCCTGCCCGCACCTGGTAGGACACGCCGTCCACCGAGCGCACGGTGCCGGACACGGTATCGAAGTAGGTGCGCAGGTTGTCGACTTCGAGCAGCACATCGCCAGGGGCGACGGCGGCGGGAGAGATTGCCATGGCGTGCTCCTAGCGTTGGTTGGTCAGGCGGGGGTCGAGCGCGTCGCGCAGGCCGTCGCCCATCAGGTTGATCGCCAGCACGGTGACGGCCAGCAGGATGCCCGGATACAGGATGGTGTAGAACGCCACCGCCACGTAGTTGCGGGCGTCGGCCATCATGTTGCCCCAGCTGGGCACCTGGGCCGGCACGCCTACGCCCAGGAACGACAGCACCGCTTCGGTCAGCACCGCGGTGGCGGCAATGAACGTGGCCTGCACCACCAGCGGCGTGACCATGTTGGGCAGCACGTGGCGCCGCAGGATCACCGGCAGGCGCGTGCCCACGGCGTGGGCGGCTTCGACGTAAAGCTGTTCGCGCAGCGTCAGCGCCAGCGAACGCACCAGGCGCACCACGCGCGGTACCTGCGGAATGGCGATCGCGATGATCACCGTGGTCAGGCTGGCGCGGATCACCGCCATCAGGGCGATGGCCAGCAGGATGTCGGGAATGGCCATCATGCCGTCCATGATGCGCATGATGATCGCGTCGGCCCAGCGCACGAAGCCCGCCATCAGGCCCAGCACCACGCCGACCGCGGTCGCGATCAGCGCCACCACGATGGCCACCACGAGCGACACGCGGCCGCCCCACACCACGCGGCTGAATACGTCGCGGCCCAGCGCGTCGGTGCCGAAGTAATGTTCGGCCGACGGCGGCTTCATGCGTTGCAGCGGATTGATGCTGATAGGGTTGTGCGTGGCGATCCAGGGCGCGGCGATGGCCAGGCCCGCCACGATCAACAGCAGCGCCAGGCCCAGGATCAGGGTGGGGTGCTTGCGTATCCAGCGCCAGCGGCGGCCGCTGGCGCTGAGCGCCTCGTGCAGCACCACGGGCGGGCTGGTGGAAATCGAGCTTTCTGACATGATTCTTTCCTGCGGCGGCTCAGTAACGGATGCGAGGATCGAACAGCCGGTAGCTGAGGTCGATCAGCAGATTGATCAGCACGTAGGTGCCGGCCGATAGCAGCAGCACGCTCTGGATCACCGGATAGTCATGGTGCTGGACCGCGTCGATGACCAGCCGGCCGATGCCGGGAATGGCGAACACAGTCTCGGTTACGACCACGCCGCCGATCAGCAGCGCGATGCCCACGCCCACCGTGGTGGCAATCGGGATGGCGGCATTGCGCAGCGCGTGCTCCAGCACGGGCAGCACCGCCAGGCCCTTGGCGCGCGCCGTGCGGATGTAATCCTCGTGCAGCACTTCCACCACGGTCGCGCGGGTCATGCGGGTGATCAGCGCGATGTACACCAGCGCCAGGTTGATACAGGGCAGGGTCAGGTTGCGCAGCCACGGGCCCACGCCCTCGGACAGGCTGACATAGCCCTGCACCGGCAGCCATTGCAGCTTGATGGCGAAGCCGTAGATCAGCAGGTAGCCGACCAGGAACACCGGCACCGAGAACGCCAGCACGGCGAACAGCATCACCAGGCGGTCGATCCAGGTGCCGGCGCGGTAGGCGGCCAGCACGCCCAGCGGCACGGCCACGATGATGGAGACCAGCATCGTGAGCGCGGCAATGGACAACGTGGGTTCCACCCGCTGCGCCAGCAGCTGCGTCACGGGCACGTGGGTGAAGATGGACGTGCCCAGGTCGCCTTGCAGCAGCTTGCCCGCCCACAGCCCGAACTGCCGCCACAGCGGCTCGTCCAGGCCCAGCGCCACGCGCAGCTTGGCGATGTCGTCGGCGGAGGCGAAATCCCCGGCGATGAGCGCCGCCGGGTCTCCCGGCGACAGGTGGATCAGCAGGAAGACGATCACCGCCACCACTGCCATGACAGGCACGATGGCAAGCACTCGCCGGATGATGTAACCCATGGTTGTCTCGCGTATCGATTAGGCTGGCTGCGGATTACTTGTCCAGCACCCACAGGTTCGGCAGGCTCCAGATCTTTTCCGCGTTCTTCAGGCTGTTATGCGACGCGAATGCCCGCGAATACTGGCCCACCGAGATCGCGGGGAAGGCTTCATAGGCGCGCTCCTGGAACAGGTCGAGCACGCGCTTGCGCTCGTCCGAGCTGGTGGCCGCAATCCACTGGGCGCGCAGTTCGTCCAGCTTCTTGTCGCAGGGCCAGCCCGGCAGGCTGTTGCCGCACACCGCGCCCAGGTAGGTGTTGCTGATGGGCGAGTCGACGTTGAATTCCGAAGCGGCCGACAGGAAGATGTTCCAGCCGCCCTTGTCGATGGGTTCCTTGCGGGCGCGGCGCGCGGTCAGCGTGGCCCAGTCCATGGACTGGATGTCGAGGTTGACGCCGATGTCCTGCAGCGCCTGGATGGCGACCAGCGTGGCGGAGTTCAGGTAGGCCAGGTCGGTGGGCAGCAGGATCGCGACCTTCTCGCCCTTGTATCCGGCTTCGGCCAGCAGCTTCTTGGCCAGGGCGGGATCGGGCTTGGCGTAGGGCGCCGCGCCGGCGGTGGTGTCGTTGGGGCCGCCGCAGATGAAGACCGTGGCGCAGTACTTCATGCGCAGGTCGTCCGGGTAGCCCATGGCGGCGGTGAACTTGTCCTGGTCCACCAGGTGGGCCACGGCCTGGCGCGCCTTCTCGTTGTTGAACGGCGGCATGGACTGGTTCAGGATGATGTAGCCCTGGGCGCGCTCCATCACGCCGATCTTGACGTTCTTGTTGCCGCGCAAGGCGTCGATGTAGTCCGCCGGCGCCTGTTCGATCATGTCGACTTCGCCGTTGGTCAGCGCGGCCGTGGCGCTGTTGGAATCGGGCAGCACGCGCCATTCCACGCGCGGGATGTGCGGGGTCTTGTTGCCGGCCAGGCCGTCGGCCTGGGCCTTGGGGCCGACGTAGTTCGGATTCTGCTCGAACACGATCTTGCTGCCGGGCACCCATTCGGCGCGCTTGAAGAGGTAAGGGCCGGAACCTACGACCTCGGTCAGCGGGCGGTCGGCCGGCTGCGAGGCCAGGCGCTGGGGCAGGATGAACGCGGGATAGCTGGACACCTTCGCGAGGCCTTCGAGCACCAGGTCAAACGGCTGGTCCAGCGTCAGCTTGAAGGTGTTGGCGTCCACGGCTTCCCACTTGCCGCCGGCGCGCGTGATGGCCTGGCCGATGTTGTCGCGCGCGGACCAGCGCTGCAGCGACGCGATCACGTCGGCGGTGGTCAGCGCCTGGCCGTCGCTGAACTTCAGGCCAGGCAGCAGCGTGAAGGTCCAGGTCTTCTTGTCGTCGCTGGCCGAATACTTTTCCACCATCTGCGGCTGCGGCTTGCTGTGCGAGTCCATCGCGAACAGCGTGTCGTACACCATGTAGCCGAAGTTGCGCGTGATGTAGGCGGTGGTGAAGGTCGGATCCAGCACCTTCAGGTCGGCGTGCGGCACGATGCGCAGGGTCTTGGCCTGCTGCGCGTGCGCCGGCGCGGCGCCAAGGGTGAAGGCCAGGCCGAGGGTGGCCGTCGAGAACAGGCAAAGCAGGCGTTTTTTCATCGCGCTAGGCTCCCATCTTGTTGGTGGAGGCGCCGGCGTCCGCGCGCCGGCAGGTTCTTAGAGCGGCCACTTGGGCAGCCGGATATTGCGGTACGTGAGCGTTTTCCAGTCGGGCGTGGCGACGCCCTTGCCGCCGACATAGATGATGTGGCGCGCGACTTTCGAGAACGAGGCATGGAAGTGCTGCGCGGACTTGACCACCACGATCCTCCTGGAAGAAAGATCGCAGCCCAGCTGCGTGAACAGGTCCATGTTGATGGCCTGGTTGCGCAGTGAGGTCAGCACGATCTCGATGCCCTGGGTCTCGACCAGCGCGCAGTCCCCCATCGCTGCCGGCGCGCCGGACAGGCCCGTCATGATCATGTCGGCCTGGATGGCCTTGACCGTGCAGCGCAGGTCCAGAGGGTCGCCGGACAAGGGACCGACCTTGCCGCCAATGCGCAGGTCCAGCACCGCGCCGGGACCGGCGTCGAACGCAATGCGCGCCGAAACCGGATCCCACATGGGACCCAGCGCCGCGTTCGTCACGCCGCGTTCCAGCATGCGGCTCAGGACAAACGTGGCGTCGCCGGGCGCGCCGCTGCCGGGATTGTCGGGCCGGTCGGCCAGCACCACCGGACCGTCGCCGAAGGCCAGCGCTTCGTCCAGCGCCTGGTCCACGCTGCGGTAGGGCACCATGAGCTGCTCGCGCATGCCGATGAGTTCATCGGCCAGGCGGCGCGCCAGCGCTTGCGCGGCGCTAGCGTCGCCATCGGCGTAGACCAGCACCTTGGTGCCCATTTCCGGCACGTCGCCGGTGGCGAAGCCTTGCGCCGCCGAGATCGACAGGATGCCGTCGCGGCCTTCCAGCGCCTTGATGCGGCTGACGAAGCCCTGCGCCGGTTCGCGCGTGGTGTGCATGGGCACGATCATGTCGCAGTCGACCAACGCCGCGACGGGTCGCGTGCGGCCGGCCTGCGCGTCCAGGCACAAGGCCAGCAGGTCTTCCGCGCGTTCACGGATGTCGGTGTGGGGATATTCCTTGAACAGGACCAGCACCGTGGCCTGTTCCACCATCAACGGACTCAGGTGCGCATGGGGATCCAGTTCGGCGCCCACCACCACATCGGGGCCGACGATCTCGCGCACGTGGCGCAGGATGTCGCCCTCGCAGTCGTCGTAGCCGTCGGCCACCATGGCGCCGTGCAGGCCCAGCAACACCATGTCCACCGGCATCGCCGCGCGCAGGTCGGCCAGGATCTGGTCGCGCAGCGTCTCGTAGGCGGCGCGGGTGGTCGTGCCGCCCGGCTGCGCGGACGTGACCAGGCCTTCGGCCAGCGTCCAGCCGGCCTCGCGGCCGCGCTGCCGTGCCACGTACAGCGGCGCGCCTGCAAAGGTCACCGAGTCCGGATGCGTGCCCGCCGGATAGTAGTCGCGGTCCTGGAAGGAGGCGAGGCTGGTGGGCATGGGCGCGAAGGTGTTGGTTTCCGTGCCCAGGCCGGCGCTGAAGATCTTCATGGCCGGGCCTCCGGACAGGCTGCTGCATGCGCCGCGGCGCGCGCGGCGGTCCAGGTCGACGACATAGTTTTCCCCTTGTATGGATCGGATGTCCGTCATTGCCGCCACATGAGAGAGGCACTGCGTTCCGTATCGCGGATGATCGGCGGCACACCAGCGAGGCACAAATAGCTAACGTGTTCCCATGGATAACCCAAGGTTATGGTGTGCGCTTTTTCGGGGAAAATCGCGGCGAAAAGCGCGCAGATCGGCTGCTTTTAAGGGAAAACGATAGGCCGGCCGAAAGCCTTTCCGCGCGCATATGAAAGGTTATGGACAGTTCATGATTTGGAATTTGTGGGCGGGTCTGGCGGCGCTCAGAATCTGGAGCTGTTCCTGGCCGGCGGGCAAGCCGCAAGGCCGTCGCCTTTCAACCGCTAGCGGCGCGCCGCGCCCTGGAGTCGCCCCATGCGCATATTCACCGGCGCCCTCGCCACCGAAACCAATACGTTCTCGCCTTTGCCTACCGGCCTCGCAGCGTTCAAGTCGCGCGAGTATCTTCCCGGCGGCACGCATCCCGACCATATGACGTTCTACGCCGGACCGCTATGGGTTGCGCGCCAAGGCGCAAGCGCAGGAGGCTGGACGCTGGTCGAAGGGCTGGTGGCTTCGGCCCAGCCGGGCGGCACCACCACGCGCGCGGCCTACGAAACCTTGCGAGACGAGTTGCTGGCCGACCTGCGCGCGGCGATGCCGGTGGACATGGTGTTGCTGGGCCTGCACGGCGCCATGGTGGCCGACGGCTACGACGACTGCGAGGGCGACATCCTGCGCCGCGTGCGCGAGATCGTCGGCCCCGACGTGGTGGTGGGCGCGGAGCTGGATCCGCACGCGCATCTCACGCCGCTGATGGTGGAGCAGGCCACGGTGCTGGTCTTGTTCAAGGAATATCCCCACACCGATGTACTGGAGCGCGCCGAGGACCTGCTGGCCTTGTGCCTGGACGCGCAGGCCGGGCGCACGCGACCCGTCGCGGCGTTGATCGACTGCGACATGATCGTGCCCATGCACACCACGCGCGAACCGGCGCAGGGCTTCGTCAGCCACATCAAGGCGCTGGAAGGTCGCGACGGCATCCTGTCGATCTCGGCGGCGCAAGGCTTCGCCACCGGCGACGTGCCGGAAATGGGCACCAAGGTGCTGGTCTACGCCGATGGCGACGCTAGCGCCGCGCAAGCGCTGGCGCGCCGCCTGGCCGATGAACTCATCGGCATGCGCGAGCAGCTCATGGTGCCCTACCGCTGCGTGGACCAGGCGCTGGATGAAGCGCTGGCCCATGGCGACGGGCCGATCGTATTGGCCGACCGTTCGGACAATCCCGGCAGCGGCGCAGCCGGAGACTCCACTTATCTGCTGGCCAGGATGCGCGAGCGCGGCATACGCAATGCCGCCATCGGTCCCTTGTGGGATCCGGTTGCGGCGCGCATTGCGTTCGACGCTGGCCTCGGCGCGGAGCTGGACCTGCGTATCGGCGGCAAGGTCGGTCCGTTGTCCGGCAGCCCCGTGGACGCGCGCTGCCGGGTCGTGGCGACGCATGCGGACATGTACATGACGGGTAACTCCAACACCCGCATCGCCTTGGGCGACTGCGCGCTGGTCGACGTGGACGGCATCCTGGTCGTCCTGGTCTCGCTGCGTACACAGGCCTATCACACGGACCTCTTTACCCAGCTGGGCTGCGACCTGACGGCGCAACGCCTGATCGTGGTGAAGTCCGCGCACCACTTCCACGCCAGGTACGCGCCCTTGGCCAAGGCGGTGTTGTACGTGGCCGCGCCCGGTTCCGCCAGCCCGGACTGGAGCAGCTTGCCGTACCGCAAGGCCAGGCTGCCGAAATGGCCGATTGCGTAGCGGGATTGCCATTCCGGCAATGGGCCGCGCGGCCGGCCCTCAGCCCTTGGACGGCTTTCTTTCCTGTCCGGGGACGCGCTTCTTGGGCGCGGCGGCGTCGGACCGCGGGGGGCCGTTATCCAGCATGGCGAGCAGGCCGATGATCAGCGCCTGCATGCCTTGGTCCAGTTCCACTTCCATCTCGGATTCTTCCGCCGCGCGTTCCGCCTCCACGACCGGCTCCAGGCCGGCGACCGAATACACCGTGTCGGCCACCGCCATACCGTGGAAGGCCACCGTCGCCAGCAGGATGCGGGACTGTTCCCTGGAAATTCCGTAGGCCTTGGCGATGTGCCGCTGCTGTTCGTCGATCTTGGCGAGCATGGAAGGCGTTGCAGCCAGCCTGCGGATCACGTAGGGCGTGACGCCTGGGTGCGCCTTGACGAACTCGCGCACGGACGCGGCGAAAGTGGTCAGGTATTCCTTCAGTTCGCCGCGGTCGTTGCTACAGGCTTGCGGTATCTGCCAGCGCTTGAAGATCTCCTCGGCGACCAGGCGCTTGAGTTCCTCCAGGCTGGGCACGTGCTTGTACAGCGCCATATGGCTGACGCCCAGTGCCGCCGCGAGCCCGACGAAGGTGATGTTCGGCAGGCCCATCGCTATGCCGGCGTCGGCAATCCGCTCCCGGGTGATGGTGGGAGGGCGTCCCCGCGCTGGTCGGCGCTCTGGCGGTGTCATGGCTGTTCCTGGTTCCTTGGCGTCATTCAGCCCTCACTTTAACCCGGCCCGATTTATTTAGTTTATTGACATGAAACTAATTCGAGAATTTAGTTTATAGTGATGCAAATAATTATCACCAACATCTGGGTAAGTCGATTTCATGAGCAGTTCAGGAGCAGCCGCGGCCAAGCCTGGGAAACCCGGTCCGCTAGGCTTGGTGCTGGCCCCCGTACGCGGGCAATTGATGGCCGCCGCAGCGCTGGCCGCGGTGGGCACCATGCTTACCCTGGTGCCGCTGGCGGGGATCGCGCAAATTGCCCGTATCGTCCTCGCTGGCGCCGAGCCTTCCGCGACCGCTCAAGCCTGGCCAGGAATCTGGTGGACTGTCGTCGCCAGCCTGGCGTGCATGTTCGCCGGCATGGCGCTGATCTCGGCCGGCGAATTGACGGCTCATCTGGCCGATAACCGCCTTACGCATCGACTGCGCCTGGCCGCCGCGCAGCGGCTGTCGCAGGTGCCGCTGGGCTGGTTCACCAGCAGGGCGTCGGGCGAGGTCAAGCAGGCGATGCAGGACGACATCGGCACGCTGCACAGCCTGGCCGCGCATTTCTACACGGCGGTGGGACGCGCCGCGGGCGCTATTGCGATTTCGGTCATCTACCTGTTCGCGCAGGACTGGCGCATGGCGTTGGCGGCGTTGCTGCCGTTCCCCGGCTTCTTCCTGTTCCTGCGCCGGGCCATGAAGGCCGGCGGGGCGAACATGCAGGAATTCGTCGAGCGGCTTGGGCGCCTCAATGGCGCAACGGTCGAGTTCGTCGGCGGCATCCCCGTGGTCAAGGCATTCGGCGATGCAGGCAAGGCGCATCGCGGCTATCGCGAGGCCGTCGACGCCTTCGCCGAGGCGTTTGCCAGTTTTACCCGTCCGCTGGTGGCGGCGATGGCGCATGCCCATGCAATGGTCGCGCCGGTCACGGTGCTGGGCGTGGTGCTGGGTTTTGGCGCCTTGTTCGTCGGGCTGGACTGGATGGCGCCGGTGGATGTGCTGCCGTTCGCGCTGGTGGCGCCGGGAATATGCGCGCCGGTGCTGTTGCTGCATACGCTGCTGCACGATCTGGGCAGCGCCGCGGGCGCCGCGCAGCGCGTGCAGGCGCTGCTGGAGACGCCGGTGCTGGAACCGCTGGCGCCCGGCCAGGAACAAATCCCCGAGGGCCATGAAGTCCGGTTCGAGAGCGTGGGTTATTCCTATGGCGGGGAGCGCCGGACGCTGTCGGGCATCAGCTTCACGCTGGAACCCGGCACGGTCACCGCCATCGTCGGGCCCTCGGGCGCGGGCAAGTCCACGCTGGCGCGGCTGCTGCTGCGATTCTTCGACCCCGACGAAGGGCGCATCACGCTGGGCGGCGCCGATCTCAGGCGGATCGCGAGCGCGCAGCTCTACCGGCGCGTGGGCTTCGTATTGCAGGAAGTGCGCCTAATCCATGCCAGCGTGCGCGACAACATCGCGCTGGGCCGGCCCTCCGCGACCCTGCAAGAGATCGAGGACGCCGCCCGCACCGCCAATATCCATGAGCGCATCCTGGCGCTGCCGCGCGGCTACGATTCGGTGATCGGCGAGGACGCGCAGCTTTCCGGCGGCGAACTCCAGCGCGCCAGCATTGCGCGCGCCGTGCTGCTGGATCCTCCCGTGCTGGTGCTGGACGAGGCCACGGCGGCGGCCGACGCCGGCAACGAGGCGGCGGTCCAGGGCGCGTTGTCGCGCTTCGCCCGGGGGCGCACGGTGATGGTGATCGCGCACCGGCTGGATACGGTGATGCACGCCGACCGCATTCTGGTCGTCGAGGACGGCGCCGTCGTCGAACAAGGCCGGCATGAGCAGTTGCTGGCGCAAGGCGGCAGTTATGCCCGGCTGTGGGCGCAGGGCGGCTACGAAAACTCCGATGACAAAGAGGTGGCCGCATGCTGAAGACCTTCATGCTGTTGCTGGGCCAGGACGCGCCTGTCCTGCGCCGGTACGGCTGGATGGCCGTGGCCTACGGAGTGCTTTGCGGGCTGACTATTACCGCGCTGGCGCCGCTGCTCACGCATCTGCTTGAAGCGGACGTGAAGGCTGCCGCCCCGTGGCTGGCCGCGCTGCTGGCCGGGGTAGCGGTCTGCTGGGGCCTGCGGCGCCATGTGGAGCGGGCCGGCGTGCGCGTGGGCGTCGCCATCCTGCAAGACGCCCGCCATCGCCTCGGCGACCATGTGGCCAGCCTGCCCGTGGGTTGGTTCACGCCGCAGAATACGGCCCGTCTCGGGCACGTCGTCACGCAAGGCATGATGTCTGTGGCCCAGCTCCCCGCGCATGTCTTCACGCCCGTCATCGCCGGCGTGGTGACGCCAGCGGTGCTCGTCGTCGCACTGTTTGCGCAGCACTGGCTGTTGGGCCTGATCGCATTGGCGGCGCTGCCGTTGCTGGCAGGCTTGCTGGCGCTCACGGCAAGACTGGCGCGGCGCGCGGATGAGGCTTTCCAGCAGCGCTTTGCCGATGCCAGCCAGCGCATGGTCGAATTCGCGCAGGCCCAGTCGGTGCTGCGCGCGTTCAACGGAGCTGGCGGAGGCACGCGACTGCTCGAACAGGCAGTGGAACAACAGCGCGCGTCCGGGGCGCGGGTGATCTGGCTGTCGGCCGGGGCGGCCGTTCTCAACGTCTGGGCCGTGCAGGCCGTCTTTGCCGTCCTGCTGGCCGCCTCAGCCTGGTGGCTCGACGGCATCCTGGGCAACCCGCTGGCAACCGGACAGATCGTGGCCGCGATCGTCGCGCTGATGCTTGCGGTCCGCTATATCGATGCGTTGCTGGAGGTGGTCGGCTATGGGGAGGTGCTGCGCGGCGCGCGCGGGCAACTCGACGCCATCGAAGCGCTGTATGCCGTCCCGCCGCTGCCGGAGTCCGATGCGCCGCAGGAACCGCGCGATGCTTCGATCGAATTGCGCAATGTGCATTTCCGCTACGCGGATCACGCGCCCGAGGTGCTGCAAGGTGTGAATCTGCGTATCGAACCGGGCAGCATGGTTGCCCTGGTTGGCGCGTCCGGCTCCGGCAAGACCACGCTGGCGCGGCTGATTGCGCGTTTCTTCGACGTGAACCAGGGCGGCGTGCTGGTCGGCGGCGTGGACGTGCGGCAGATTTCCAGCTTGAGGCTGGCTGGCCAGATCAGCCAGGTCTTCCAGGACAACTATCTGTTCACGGGATCCATCGCCGAAAACATCCGCGCCGGCAGGCCGGGCTGCAGCGATGCCGAGTTGATGGATGTCGCCAAACAGGCCGGCGTGGACGGCATCGCCGCGCGCCTGCCGCAAGGGCTGGACACACCGGTAGGCGAGGGCGGCGCGCGGCTGTCCGGCGGCGAACGCCAACGCATCGCCGTCGCCCGCGCGCTGCTCAACCCTGCGCCCATCATGCTGGTGGACGAGGCGACCGCGGCGCTGGACGCGGAGAACCAGGCCATCATCACCGGGACGCTGGCGCGGCTGCGCGGGAAGCGCACGCTGGTGGTGATCGCGCACCAGCTTTCCACCGTGGCGATGGCCGACCAGATCGTGGTGATCGAGGACGGACGTATCGCCGAGCAAGGCACGCCCGCAGCTTTGCGTGAGAGCCAGGGGCGGTACGCGCAGTTCCTGGATCAGCGCAAGGCTGCCCGCGGCTGGCGCATTGCAGGGGCGCACGCCTGATGCGTGCCAGCCTGGTCGGCCTGTTCATCGTGCTTTGCGGCGCGTCGCTGCTGGTGGGCGCGCGCCAGATCGCCTGGCCGCAGCTGTACTCGCTGTCGGGTGATGCCTGGCTCACCTTGACCGCAAGCCGGCTGCCGCGCCTGGCGGCGCTGGTGCTGACGGGCATCGGGCTGGCCGTCTGCGGCGTGATCCTGCAGCACATCGTGCGCAACAAGTTCGTCGAACCCGCCACGTCGGGCGGACTGGATGCCGCCAAGCTGGGCATCCTGGTGTCGATGCTGTCGATGCCTGCCGCCGGGCCGGCGGCGCGGATGCTGTTCGCGCTGGGCTTCTGCTTCGCGGCCAGCCTGCTCTTCGTCGCAGTCGTCCGCCGCATCAAGTTCAAGAATACGGTGCTCGTGCCCGTGATCGGCCTGATGTATGGCGGCGTGCTGAGCGCCCTGGCGGAGTTCTACGCGTATCGCAACAACATCATGCAGAGCATGCAGGGCTGGATGTTGGGCGACTTTTCCAAGATCGTGCAGGGCAACTACGAGATCATCTACCTGATCCTGCCGATCGTCGTGTTGACCTATCTGTACGCGCACCGCTTCACCGTCCTGGGCATGGGCGAAGGCATGGCGGCGAGCCTGGGCCTGAACTATCGGGCCACCGTGGCGCTGGGGCTGATCCTGGTGGCCGTCACCGTGTCCGCCACGGTCATTACCGTTGGGGCTATTCCCTTTGTGGGGCTGGTCATCCCCAATCTGGTCGCGCTGCGCTACGGCGACAACCTGGGTCGCACCTTGCCCGTCGTCGCGCTGGGAGGCGCGACGCTGCTGCTGGCCTGCGACATCCTGGGCCGCCTTCTGATCTATCCGTTCGAAGTGCCTATCGGACTGACCGCGGGCGGCGTGGGCGGCATCCTGTTCCTTATGCTGATCTTCTGGAGGCACCGGTGACGCGCGCGGTTCCCCGGCAGGCGGCATGGGTGACGGTCATCGCATTGGCCCTGGCTTTCCTGCTGTTCCGTTCCAACCTGGACTTCGACTACATCATTCCCAAGCGGCTTGCCCGGCTTGCGGCCATGCTCATCGGCGGGATCTGCATCGCGTGGTCTTCCATCGTGTTCCAGACCATCACCGGCAACCGGATCCTGACGCCGGCCATCATGGGCTACGAAGCCGTCTACCTGTTGCTGCAATCCCTGATGGTCCTGGCCATGGGGGCGCAGAGCCTGGTCCTGCTGGGCGCAAACGGCAACTTCTTCCTGTCCGTGCTGCTGATGCTGGGCTATTCGTGGATCATCCACCGCTGGCTGTTCCGCGATGGCAGGCAGAACGTGTACTTCCTGCTGCTGGTGGGGCTGGTGCTGACGATGGTGATCGGCACCTTCACGCAATTCGTGCAATTGAAGACCAGTCCTGGCGAATTCTCCATTCTGCTCGGCTTCACCCAGGCTTCCTTCAACAAGGCGGAGCCGGGCCAGTTGTTGGTTTCCGCGATCGTCGTCGCGGGCGTGTGCCTGGCTGGAGTCAAGACGTTGCCGGCGCTGGACGTGATCTCGCTGGGACGCGATCAGGCCATCTCCCTGGGCGTGGATTATCAGCGCGTCTTGCGGCTGCATCTGGCGCTGATTGCGGTGCTGGTCGCGGTGTCGACCAGTCTGCTGGGACCCACCGCCTTCATGGGCATCTTCGTCGCCAACACCGCCTATGCCCTGACGCGCACGCGCCGGCACCGCGCCACGCTGTCGGCCGGTTGCGCTATCGCGGTTGGCATTTTCATCCTGGCGCAGCTTGCGGTCGAACATCTCTTCAACTACCGGACCATCGTCGGCATCCTGGTCAACCTGGTTTGCGGCGCCTGGTTCCTGGCGCTGATGGCGCGCTCGCGAGGCACCGCATGATCACGATCAAGAATCTCTCGAAGAGCTATGGCCCGAAGACGGTGCTGCGCGATGTCTGCTTGCAGTTCCCCGCCGGGCGGATGACCTCGCTCATCGGCCCCAACGGCGCGGGCAAGACCACCTTGCTGATGATGGCAGGGCGGCTGCTGGAGCCGAGCGAGGGCGAGATCCTGATCGAGGGCGCCAGGGCATCGGGTATCCGTATCGGCGATTACGCCAAGCGCGTGGCCACGTTGCGTCAATCGCCCGATTTCAATCTGCGCCTGACGGTGGAGGATCTCGTCGCCTTCGGGCGGTTCCCATATAGCCGCGGCGCGTTGACGCAGGAAGACCGCCGCGTGATCGACGAGGCGATTGCGTTCCTCTCGCTGGAACCGCTACGCGCGGCCTATCTCGACGAACTCAGCGGCGGGCAGCGCCAGATGGCGTTCCTGGCCATGACGATCGCCCAGCAGACGGACTGCCTGCTGCTGGATGAACCGCTCAACAACCTCGACATCAAGCATGCGGTCCAGATCATGCGCGCGTTGCGCCGCCTGTGCGACGAGCACGGCCGCACCGTGATCCTGGTGGTGCACGACATCAACTTTGCGGCCAGCTATTCCGACCACATCGTTGCAATGAAGGCCGGGGCGGTGCATTGCGCCGGCAGCGTGCCCGAAGTCGTGACCGAGGACCGGTTGCGGGAACTTTATGGGCTGGACTTCGAGATCACGCAAGGCGCACGCGGACGCCTGTGCAACTACTTCAATCCATCAGGAGAACTGAAATGATCCTCAAGCACGGGCGCAGGGCATGGGCGCTTGCCCTGCTGGCCGCCACGACGGCCGTGATGCAGGGCTGCGGGCAGGAGGCGGCGGAATCGTCCAAGGCGGCGCGGCCGGCCGCCACCAGCCCCGCGGCGCAAGGGGCATACCAACCCGTCTCTGTGCAGCACAAGCTGGGAACCACGGTGATCGGCAAGCTGCCGCAGCGCGTGGTCGCGCTGGACATGAACGAGGTGGATTTCCTGGATCAGCTGGGCGTTCCGGTCGCCGGCATGCCGAAGGACTTCGTGCCTCACTTTCTGGAGAAGTACAAGAACGCCGCGGATGTGCAGGACACGGGCGCGATCGTCCAGCCCAATCTGGAACGGGTGCACGCGGCCAAGCCTGACCTGATCCTGATCACCTCGCTGCAGGCGAACCACTACAAGGAGCTGAGCGAGATCGCGCCGACGATCCACTTCGACGTGGACTACCGCGACAGCGAAGCCAATCACATCGAGATCATCAAGGATCACCTCATCACGCTGGGACGGATCTTCGAGAAGGAAAGCCTGGCACGCGACAAGGCCGCCGCGCTGGACGCCAAGGTTCAGGAGGCGAAGCGCCTCATCCAGGACCGCCCCGAAAGAGCGCTCATCGTGCTGCACAACAACGGCGCCTTCAGTTCCTTCGGCGTCCAGTCGCGCTACGGCTTCATCTTCAGGGCCCTGGGCGTGAAGCCTGCGAGTCCCGACGCGGAGGCCGGCCTGCATGGCCAGCCGATATCCAGCGAATTCATCCAGCAGGCCAACCCCGACATCATCTACGTGGTGGATCGCACTGCCGTGATGGAGCGCCGGCCAACGCTGAACGCCGAGAGCTTGAGCAATCCGCTCTTGCGCCAGACCGCCGCCTGGCAGAACGGCCGCGTGGTCTTCGCCGATGCGCAAGCCTGGTACGTCATGGCTGCCAGCGCACAGTCGCTGGCGCTCATGATCGACGACGTTCTCAAGGCCTATCAGAACTGATGCAGTCCGGGGATCGGGGGAAATTGCCGGTCCATATGTAAATGATTCCCAGTCGCCTTATTTCGCAGGCGGCCCCAAGCTCAACCGAACGGAGCACTTCATGAGCAAACGTCGCCATAACGGCCGCGCCGCACGCCTGCCATCGCGGGTGCGGCACGCGCATTCTGGCTTTTCCCTCAACTATCTCGCCGCGGCGCTGCTCGGACTGAGCGTCGGCGCGGCATCGCCGGCGTGGGCCCAGCAGGCGGCCGAGGCAGGAGTGAAAACACTGCCGGCAGTGACTGTCACGGGCCAGGCCGAAGCGCCCGCCGCACCCTATGCCGGCGGACAGGTGACCTACGGCGGCCGCGTGGGCTTTCTAGGCGACAAGGATTCGATGGAGACGCCATTTTCCGTCATCAGCTACACGGAAAAGTACATCGAGGACTTGCAGGCGCAGGACATCACCGACGTAATCGCCCGGACCGATCCTTCGGTGTTCAGCAACGGCGTGACCGGCGCCTGGAGCGAAAACTACTCGATCCGCGGCTTCAGCTCCAGCACTACCGATATTTCGTTTGGCGGACTGTTCGGCATGGCGCCGTACTACCGGACCACGCCGGAAATGTTCGAGCGCATCGAAGTCCTGAAAGGTCCGTCCGCCTTGCTCAACGGCATGCCGCCAGGCGGTTCCGTCGGCGGTACCGTCAACCTGGTGCCCAAGCGCGCGGGCGCCGATCCCCTGACGCGCCTGACGGCGACCTACATGTCGGACTCGCAGTTCGGCGGGCACATAGACCTGGGACGGCGCTTCGGCGAGAACCAGCAGTTCGGCCTGCGCTTCAATGGTGTGTATAGGGACGGCGACGGCCCGGTCGACAACCAGAAGAAAAAGGCGCAGCTGGCCGCGCTGGGCCTGGATTGGCGCGGCGAACGCGCGCGCGTTTCCATCGACATGTATGACAGCGATGAGCGTGTGGACGGCGTGACCCGAGGGATCAATCTGGCGCCTGGCATAGGCGTGCCCAAGCCGCCCAAGCCTGAAACCCTGTTGAATCCGGACTGGGCCTATGTGAAGAACCAGGACAAGGCAGCCATGATCCGCGGCGAATTCGATGTCAGCGATAACCTGATGGCCTACGCCGCCATCGGCACCAGCCGGTCCGAGTACACCTACAACGGCGCCATGGTGGCGCAGGTGTTCAATGAGGCGGGGGACTATCGCACCTCGATGGGCCAATTGAACATGAACGTGAAAAAGACGTCCGGAGAAGCCGGTTTGCGCGGCAAATTGCAGACCGGCGGCATCAAGCACCAGTGGGTGTTGAATGCCACGTACTACTCGGACAACCAGCGGGACTACGGCCGCAGAACGGTGCCGGGGGCGGACTGGGTCACCAACATCTACCACCCTGTGTGGGGGCCGGCCCCCGATACCAGTTGGCCGCCGATCCTGCACAGCAAGACGCGCCTGGTGAGCTACGGCCTGGCGGATACCTTGTCCTTCGCAGAGGACCGGGTGCAGCTGACGCTGGGCGCGCGGCGGCAGGAAGTGCGCACCGACAGCTACAGCGTCACGACCGGGGCGCGGACCAGCCGCTATGACGCCAGCGCCACGACGCCCGCCGCCGCGCTGCTGATCAGGGCGACCGACAACGTTTCGGTGTACGCCAACTACATCGAAGGCTTGAGCAAGGGCCAGACCGCGCCGGTCACCGCCGCCAACGCGGGACAGGTGTTCCCGCCCTACAAGACCAAGCAGACGGAAGTCGGCGTCAAGGTCGATCTGGGGGATTTCACCCATACCGTGAGCCTGTTCGAGATAAAGCGGCCCAGTAGCTATACGGACCCCGTCACCAACGTCTTCTCGTTCGGCGGCGAACAGCGCAACCAGGGCGTGGAGTGGGGCTTTTTCGGCGAACCGATGCGTGGTGTGCGCCTGATGGGCGGTGTGGCGTACATCGACCCCAAGGTCACGAAGACCGCCATCGCCGCCAACGAGGGCAAGCAGGCGACCGGTGTTCCCAAGCTCCAGGGCAAGCTGGGCGTGGAATGGGATGTGCCGGCGGTGCAGGGACTGACGTTGACGGCCAATGCAACCGCCGTGTCCAAACAGTACATCAGCGCCGACAATTCGCTATCGGTGGCGGGACGCACCACCTACGACGTAGGCGCGCGCTACGCCACCACGGTGGCTGAGCGCCCGATCGTGCTGCGAGCCGCCATCAACAATCTGACGAACAAGGCCTATTGGGGCATGCCGCAGTTGTCGAGCCTGGCGCTGGGCGCGCCGCGCACCTTCATGCTGTCTGCCTCGATGGAGTTCTAGGCGGGCGGCTGAATGGCGGGCGGCGCTGCCGCCCGCTTCAGGCTTCGATGGTCACGATATCCCCGGCGTGCCGCGCATACTCCAGCGCATAGGCCATTTCGCTGCGGGTCTGCGCATGGAGATAGAGCCAGGGCTGCCCGCGCGCGACTTCATCGCCCAACCGCGCGTGCAGCGACACGCCGGCTGCAGGCCGTTCCGGCGCGCCGGCCAGCTTGGCCAGGCGCGACAGCTTGCGGTTGTCGATATGGGTCACGCGGCCGGCTTGCAACGCGACCAGAGGTTCGACGTGCGCGGCCTGCGGCGGTTCGCGCAGGCCGCCCTGGGCGGCGCAGATGCGGGCGAACTTCTCCCAGGCCTGGCCGCTGTCCAGGGTCCGTAGTGCCAGCGCAATGCCTTGCCCGGGCGGCGCCGCGCCGCCGATTTCGAGCACGGCGCCCGCGACCAGAGCGGCGCGTTCGCGCAGGTCCTGCGGCTGATCGGCGTCGTTGCGCAGCACGGCCAGCACGTCGCGGGCTTCTAGCGCGGGGCCGATGCCGCGGCCGACGGGCTGGCTGCCGTCGGTATACAGGCAGCGCAGGGTCAGGCCGAAATGCGCGGCGGTTTCTATCAGGTGGCCGGCAAGGCGTTCCGCAGCCTCGCGGCTGCGGACTTTGGCGGTGGGCCCGACGGGGATGTCGATCACCACATGCGTCGCCCCGGCGGCGATCTTCTTGGATAGCACCGAGGCGATCAGCTGGCCCTCGGTGTCGATGTCCAGTTCGCGTTCCACCCGCACGAAGATGTCGTCGGCCGGGCTCAGGTGCATGGCGCCGCCCCAGGCGATGCAGCCGCCCTCGGCCTGGACCACCCGTTGCAGCTGCTCGATGCCCAGGTCCACCGGCGCCAGCATTTCCATGGTGTCGGCCGTGCCCGCCGGCGAAGTGATCGCGCGCGACGAGGTCTTGGGCATGACCAAGCCGTTGGCCGCGGCGATGGCGACCACCAGCGGGGTGGTGCGGTTGCCGGGCAGGCCTCCCACGCAATGCTTGTCCACCACGATCGGCGCCTGCCAGCTCAGGCGGTCGCCGACTTCGACCATGGCTTTGGTCAGGAAGATGGTCTCGTCGACGCTCAGCGGCAGCGTGGCCGTGGCGGTGAGAAAGGCCGACAGGTGCACGTCGGTGTAACGGCCGCGCACCACGTCGCGGACAATGGCGGCAAGATCCTCTTCGCCCAGGCGGCGGCCATAGATGCGCTGGCGCACGCCGGCCAGGGACTCCAGCACCGGCGGGTGGCGGACCTGCACGCTGTCGCCGTCGCGTATGTCCAGCGCGTCCCAGGCTTCCTCGGACAGCGCCACCTCGTCGAGCGCGAGCAGGTCGCTGTCGATCTGGTAGAGCTGGGCCTGTACTTCGTGGCCGTTCGAGGTGATCAGCACTTGCGAACGCGACGCCAAACCTTCGGAACGGCAGACGTGGCAGTCCGCGCGCATCAGCGCTATCGGCTGATGCTGCGCGTGCAGGCGCATGCGCGTGGCGCGCAGCGCGGGCGGCTTCAGTTCCGGCACGCTGCTCACAGCTCGTACCTCTGGTCCTGCAGCGGGACGGTGACATGCCAGCTGAGTTCGCGCTCGATGCGTTCGCGCAGCGCTTCGGAGGCCTCGGGTTCGCCATGGACGATGAAGACCCGGCGCGGCGCTTCCTGGAAGCCGGACAGCCAGCGCATCAGTTCGTCGCTGTCGGCATGCGCCGACAGCATGGGCAGTTCGGCGATCTCGGCATTGATGGGCGTCCACTGGCCGTAGATCTTGGTTTCAGTCGCGCCATTGAGCAGCTTGCGGCCGCGCGTGCCGGCGGCCTGGAAGCCGGAGAAAAGCAGGGTATTGCGATGGTCGCTGCCGAAGGCGGCGATATGGTGCAGCACCCGGCCGCCGGTGGCCATGCCGCTGGCCGAGATGATGACCTTGGGATAGCGGTTGGCCGACAGCGCCTTGGATTCTTCGACGTCGCGCACATAGGTCACGGCCGAGCAGGCGGCCTCGTATTCGCGCGGGGAGAGCTTGTGCTCGCCGGCATGGCGGTCCAGCAGTTCGGTGGCGCTGGTGGCCATGGGGCTGTCCAGGTAGACCGGGATGTTCTGCAGCCGGCCGGCCTGGCGCAGCTTCCACAGCGCATGGATCAGGGTCTGCGCCCGCCCGACGGCGAAGGCTGGAATGACGACCGTGCCGCCGCGCTGCACGGTGCGTTCGATCACGGCGCCCAGGGCTTCGACGGGATCGGCCGGGTCGTGACGCCGATTGCCGTAGGTGGACTCGATGACGATGTAGTCGGCCCGTGGCACGGGCTCGGGATCGTGCATCACCGGATCGTTGTAGCGGCCCAGGTCGCCCGAGAACACCACGCGCATGCCGCCGATATCGATCTGCGCGGTCGTTGCGCCCAGGATGTGGCCGGCGCGGCGCAAGGTCAGCTTCGCGCCGCCGGGCAAGGCGGTTTCCTGGTGCAGCGCTACATCGGAAAAATGCGTCAGCGCGCGTTCGGCGTCGACCACGCGATAGAGCGGCAGCGCGGGTTTGTGCTTGGAAAAGCCCTTGCGGTTGGCGAAGTCCGCGTCCTTTTCCTGCAGATTGGCGCTGTCCAGCAGGATCAGCTCGGCGACGTCGCGGGTTGCGGGCGTGGCGTGGATCTTGCCTTTGAAGCCTTCGGCCACCAGCCGCGGCAGATAGCCGCAATGATCCAGATGCGCGTGCGTAAGCACCACCGCATCGATGTCGGCGGGCGACAGCGGCAGTCGCTGCCAATTGAGTTCGCGCAGGTTCTTCAGGCCCTGGAACAGGCCGCAGTCGATCAGCAGGTGCGTGTCGGCGTGGCTCAGGAGGTGCTTGGAGCCGGTAACGGTGCCGGCTCCACCCAGGCAGGTCAGTGTGAGCATGGTTTCCTTGTGCAGCATCAGAATGATCAGGCGAGGTCGGCGGGATTGCCCTTGCCGTCCAGGGCTTGCAGGCGCGGCGCGTCCAGCACGTCTACGCGGCGCCAGCCCGCGACGGCAGCGGCCGCATCTACTGCATGCGCCCAGGTGCAGCGGTTGGCGTACAGCATGCCGCCCACGTCCAGCGTGCCGCCGCGGCTGATGTAGCCCAGCGCCCGGGTGCGGGCCGGGCCGCCGTCCAGCCGGCGCAGCACGCCCAGCATGGGTTCGGGGCGCGTATGGCACAGCAGCACGCGCGGCAGGCCGGGCGGGAAAAGCGCGTGGACGGCTTCGTCGGACAGGACAAAAGCGGATTCGAGCTCGTCGCGCGGCGTGCGCAGTCGGCCAGGTTCCAGCACCACGGATACGCAGCACTCGCGTCCCTGCCGCGCCAGATGGGCGCGGGCTTTCAACGCCTCTTCGAGCTGGTACGCGCCGATGGCGACGAACTGCAGCACGCTGGTCTTCGGGTCGCCGGCGACGTGCGCGGCGCCCTGTTCGATCAGCGTCTGCGCGGCCTGGGCGTCGAAGCGCTGCGTGCCCTCGCGCTTGGACACGACCATGCAGGCCACGTGCGCGCGCTGCGCGTAGACCGCGCGCAGCGCCGCCGCGGCGCTGTTGCCGTCCACCGGGAAGAGCACGCGGGAGGTGTCGGACATTTCACCCAGCAGGGCTTCGCCTATGGTGGGATCCTGGTGCGATTGCTCGTTCTTGGCGTTCTCCCACGTATGGGAGGTGACCACCAGCGGCACTGACAGCCAGCCCGGGGATTGTCCCAGTTCCTTCTGGCGGCGCGCGAAGATGATTTCCTGGCGCAGCAGGCCCAGCATCTTCACCGCGAAGGCCTCGTAGCTGACGATGAGGTTCAGGCCGCCCTTGTTCGCCAGCGCGGCGGCGGCCACCGCTTCCTCGTTCAGGGCGGTGATGACGGCGCCGTGCTGGTCTTCGGCCACGCCGGCCTCCGGATGGTCGACGCGGTGCTTCAGCAAGGCCAGCGTGCCGCCCATCTTGTTGCTGGCCAGTTCATCCGGATTGCCGATGCGCACGCGCAGGCGCGGATTGGCCCGCACCAGTTCGACGAACCAGCGGTCCAGCGCCGCCATGGCGCTGCCTTGGGCGCCTGCGGTTTCCCAGGCGGGTTCGGGCAGGGCAGGCGCATCGGGATGCCGGTGCGCCATGGGGTGTCCGCTTTCCAGCGGGCGTTGCTGCGCTCCGTGATTGGCCAGCGCCGCCAGCGCCGCGTCCAGTTCCGGCCCCGGGACGAACAACCGGGCCGCGCTGGCGTTGAAAGCGTCGCGGGCCGCGCTGTCAGTATGAGGGTTGCCGCCCAGCGGCAGGTTGTGCGCGGCGTTGGTGCCGGCGCCGGGAAAGCCGAATCCCTTTTCGGTTTCGGCGATGACGTAGGGTAGCCGGGCGGGGTACTGGAAGCCTGGCGCCGCGAGGCTTGCGGCCAGCGCGTCTTCCGCCGCCAGGATGGCCCAGGCGATGGCCGCCGGATCACGGCCGTCGACGATGAGCGGATCGAAGCCGTTGTGGCGCAGGTCCTCGGCCAGCCAATGCGCGCCGCCTTCCTGCACGATCTGCGTGCGCTGCTCGATGCGGCGGCCATTGAGGATCATGACCGGCACGGCCTGGCCGCAATCCTCGGCGCGCCACCAGCGCGTGGCCCAGTCGGAGCCGCGCTGTTCTTCGAACGCGCCGTCGCTCAGAAAGGCCACCAGGCTTTCGCCCGGCAGCGGCATGTGCACGTATTGCAGGCCGGCGAATCCCAGGTAGCCGCCTTCCGACACGGCGCCCGCCGTGTTGGGGCCGGCGTGGCTGCCCAGCGGCACGGCTGGCAATCCGCGGGCGTCGATGGCGTAGGAATAGAAGTCCGTGATCAGGCGTCCCAGCCCGGCTTCGCTGCGGTCATAGCGGCCGCGCTGCGCAGGCGACACGTCGCCGGTCAGGGCGTTGACGGCTTCGATGGCGGCCACGCAATGGCCCTGGCCCATCAGCCAGCCGCGGGTCTTGCCGCTCAACGCGTTGGCCAGCAGGTAGGCGACGAAGGCGGGCGCCATGTTCAGCGAACCGCCCGTATGGCCTTCGGGGTTGGGCTTGAAGTCATCGGCGGCCAGCGGTGCGCCGTTCAGGTCGATGCGGCGTGCGTAGGTCATGTGCGCCACCACGTTCATGGCGGCGCAGCTGAGGCGGTCGGCCGCGGCCAGCATGGCGTAGGCATCGTCCGCGCTGGCGATGCGGCCGCTCGCCGCCAGGCGTTGCACCAGCGCATCGATGCGCTCGACGGTTTCAGCGCGGTGCTGGATGGGGCCGTGGCCAGATAGCCAATGCTCGCGTAGCGTCATCGCGGGTTCCTTTCAAATCGGGTGATCAATCGCGCAGGTCGCGCAGGAGTGCATTGGCCAGCAAGGGCGCGAGTTCGATGCGGTTGCTGGGATGGGGCACCGCGTCGGTGGAAACGACGCGTTCAAAACAGGCGGATACCTGGGACCAGGCGTCCTCGGCGAAGAGCGCATGCACCACCACGCATTGCGGCGGCCGCATGCCCGCCAGCTTGCCGGCGGCCGTCACCAGGGTGCGGCCGGACGAGGCGATGTCGTCCACCAGCACCGGCGTGCAGTCGCGCCAGGCGGAGAGGTCGGGCGCTTCGATGTCGACCTGGCGGTCGCCGTGACGGGTCTTGCGCAGCACCACGTGTGGCGCGCCAATGCGCGCGGCGATGGAGCCGGCCCATTGCTCGCTTTCCTCGTCGGGGCCGACGATCAGCGGCGCTTGCACATTGCCGGCGATCCAGCTGGCCAGCCGCGGCGCGGCATGCAGCGTGGTGGTCGGGATGGTGTACAGCGCCGCCAGCGACGGATGCCGGTGCAGATGCGGATCGACCGTCAGCAGGCGGTCGAAGGTCGACGACAACAGGCGCGCGAACGACAGCGAACTCACGCTTTCTCCGTCCTGGAAGCGTTTGTCCTGGCGCATATAGGCCAGATAGGGCGCGATCAGGTTGACCTCTGTGGCGCCCAGGTCGCGCGCGGTGTCGGCCGCGAAGATCAGGCCGAGAAAGCTGGGATCCGGCCGGGCCAGCGTGCAGACGATGTCGACGGCGCGTCCGCGCGGGTCGCCATGCAGCCGTACGTAGCTTTCGCCGTCAGGAAAACGGCGGGTCTCGACGGCGCCGAGTTCACCTTGGCACAGGGCGGCAAGGCGCTTGGCGAATCCTTCGTTGCCGGGGAGCGGGAGGATCAGTCTTTGCATGAATGCCGGGTCCGCCTGATCGAGGTAAGGGAAACCGAAGAGGCCGGGTGGGCCCCGCGCAGCCCCAATGGGGCCGCGGCATTCTGATTATGGCGCAGGGGCGGCGTTTGCCGGCGTTGTCGGCCGGTCAAACCTTGATGTAACTCAAAGGTTTTATGTATGCCGCCGCGCCAGCCAGATGTTGGCGCCGCCGCAGGTCGTATCGCCTTCCACGTGGCGCACCACTTCGAAGCCGGCCTGGCGCAGCAGTTCGCGGTACTCCGCGCTGTCCAGGCTGCCGTGATAGAGCGGTTGGCCTTCGAACCGGCCGATGGCTTCCCCTAGATGTGTCCCGCTGGTGTACATCAGCGCGGCGCCCGGCGCGGCAAGGCGTGCGAAGGTCTGGAACATGGGCCGCTGGTCTTCAGGCCGCAGGTGAAAGAAGCTGTGCCAGGCGATCAGCCCCTGGAAGGGCCGCAAGGGCGGCAGGCTGCGCATGTCCGCTTCAATCCAGCTGTGTCCTGGGAACGAGGCTCTTGCCCTCGCCAGCATCGCGTCCGAGGCATCCACGCCGGTCAGCCTGCAGCCGCGTTCGATCAGATGGCGGGCGATGGGGACGCCGTTGCCGCAGCCTATGTCCAGCACCTGGGGAGCGGGGCCGGGCAGCAGATCCAGGAACGCGTCCAGCCAGGCGCGTTCGGCCAGCTGCGTGCCGCGCAGTTTCTCGAAGGCGTCGGCATGTTCGCGATACAGCGTGATCACGTTGTCGGCGGGGGAGGTGGACATCGCGGCGTTCCCTAGTAGAGTTGCAAATCCCGATAAGCGAGCAACGCCCGCGTTGCACAAGGACTTCCATGAGCAAGATCGAGCGCCTGCGCCTTCCCGATGACGATCCCGCCTTTGGCGGCAACCGGATCTTCGACCTGTTCCAGTACTCGCCTGCGGTCACGGCCAACGGGCTGGTTTTCATCGCCGGGCAGATCGGATTGCGCGCTGACGGTTCCGTGCCCGAATCGGCTGCGGAGCAAGCCGACGTGGCGTTCCGGCGCATCGCCGCGGTGCTCGGCCATCTGGGCCTCGATTTTACAGACGTGGTCGAAATGGTCTCGTATCACGTCGACATCGGCGCGGACCTTGCCGGGTTCCGCGCGGTGAAGGAAAAGTACATACGGTCCGAGTTCCCGGCCTGGACCATACTCGGCGTCGCCGCGCTGGCGCGACCCGGTCTGGCGGTGGAGATCAAGGTGGTCGCGGCGGTGCGCGATTCGAAATAGGGGGGCCGGAAGCGGCGACTCGTCAGCCGGGATGGTTGATTCGTCATCTTGGACTTGTACGGCGCGCGGTGAACGGCGAATTTCTCAATTTGCCCAATTCCGCCGCTGCAGCCATGATCTCCCCGCAAGATATTCCAAAGCCCGGCCGCAACGGCCTGCGGCTTTCCAGGCTGGCATTGCTTTTGCATGCGGGAATCTCCGCCCTCTACGTCTTCGGGCGGCCGGCGTTCTCCCAGACCGCGCCGCTGTCCTATCAACTGCGCGGCGCCGACGGCGCCTGTTGTTCCAGCGGCAATCATCCCAACAATGGCCATGACGGCCAATGGGGCCAGCGCGACTTCGTGCAGACGGACCGCAACCAGCGCATCAGCGCCAATGGGGCCGGCCAGACCGGCATCCTGATCGACGTCGGCGGCGGCCATGGCGGCAACGGCAGGGATGCCAACCAAAATCACTGGGGGGGCAATGGCGGCGGCGGGCGGATCATCGACTACAACTTGTCGGCCAGCACGGTCAACGCTGCTGGCCGCGGAATAGACTTGTATTCCGCGGGCGGCAATGGCGGCCTGTGGGGCAATGCGGACGGACCCAATGGCGGTTACGGCATCGGCGGCGACGGGCATCAGGCGCGCATCACGCTCGACAACGCTACGGTAATGGGCACGGGGTTCGGCGTCGCGGTCCAATCCTGGGGCGGCGCGGGGACTGACAGCGCCATCGCCGACGGCTTCAGCGGCGCTTACACGTCCGGCCACGGCGGCAGCGCCGGACTCGCGTCCGTGATACTGCAAGGGACGAGTTCGGTGACGGCGCGCGGACCGGGGCCGGGTGATGTCAGTGCCGCGGTGGGTCTGATCTCGTCGGGCGGGCCCGCGGGCGCGGCCGAGCACACGGGCGATTTCGGCGGGCATAGCGATGCGGGCCGGGGCGGCGATGCCTCGAGGGTCATGTTCACGTCCTCGGCCGGAACGTCAGTCAGCGGCCACGGCGACGGCGTGTACGGCGTGATCGCCCGTTCCATCGGCGGCAATGCGTCGACGTCCAATGGCGTTGACACCAAGGCCGCGGCGGGCGGCAATGCCGGCCAGGTCAGCGTGACCAACGGCGGCGCCATCAGGACCGACGGCAACCGGGGGATCGGCGTCTATGCGCTGACCCAGGGGGGCAATGGCGGCAACGGCGGCAACGGTTCGTGGTCCGGCGGACACGACGGCGGCGCGGGCGGATCGCCTGGCGCCATCTCGATCGTCAATACGGGGAAGATCACGGCTGGCAGCAACGGCAGCGTCGGCGCGAAAGGCATCGTGGCCAGCGTGCTGGGCGGAGAAGGCGGCCCCGGGGGCGCCAGCGGCGCTTTTGGACGGGGCGGGGACGGCGGCGCGGGCGCGGTTGCGGGCCAGGCGATCTCCATCACCAATGCGGGCGTCATCAGCACCTTCGGCAACGATGCGGCCGCCGTCATTGCCAACAGTGCGGGCGGCGGCGGCGGGCTGGCTTCGTCCAGCAACGGCATCATCGCCGTGGGCGGCGGGCATGGCGGCACGGGCGGCGCGGGAGGCGGCATCGCCATGGCCAACAGCGGCGGCATCGACACCTCGGGCGACAACAGCGCCGCGGTGCTGCTGCAGAGCATAGGCGGCGGTGGCGGCGTGGGCGGCGACGCCAACAGCACCGGCGTAATCGCGTCGGTCGCCATCGGCGGCACGGGCGGCGCGGCGGGCAACGGCGGCCTGATCCAGTTTTCCTCGCAAGGCAGGATTCTGACCCGCGCGGGCAATGCTTCGGGCGTGATCCTCCAGAGCATAGGCGGCGGAGGCGGCAGCGGCGGTTCGGCCAATGCGGTCGGCGTGGGCGTGGGGCTGAACGTGACGGTGGCGACGGGCGGCAAGGGCGGCAGCGGCGGCTCCGGCAGCACCGTGTCATTCACGCAAGCCCGCCAGGGCACGATCACGACCATGGGCGCGCACAGCAATGGCGTGCTGGCGCAAAGCATAGGCGGCGGGGGCGGCAGCGGCGGACTGGCGAATTCCCGCGTCGTCACGATCGCGCCGCAGCTGGGCGACAACCCGAGCGGCGCGGTCACGCTGGCAGTGTCCAACGGCGGCGTGGGACAAGGGGGCGGCGACGGCGGCACGGCGCTGGTCACGAATGAAGGAGGCATCCGTACCTCGGCCGCGCAAAGCAATGGCGTGGTGGCCCAGAGCATAGGCGGGGGCGGGGGCAATGGCGGCGGGGTCCTGGCGCCGGTCAAGACGCCGGTCATCGGCAATTCGCTGATCGATCTGCAACTGTCCGTGCGGCATGGCGGGCAGGGTGGGCAAGGCGGCAGCGGCGGCCGGGTGCAGGCAGCGAACGCCGGCACCGGCGCCATTGCCACGGCGGGGGCCGGGTCGGCGGGCATCGTCGCGCAAAGCATAGGCGGGGGTGGGGGCAATGGCGGCATCGTCCAGATGCACGACGCTGCCAGTTTCAACGACATCCTGGGCGCGCCGGGTAGTCTCGCCGGCCTGTTGGAGAAGGCGGCGGACTGGCTGGAAAAAGGGCCGCAGTTGGCGTTCAGCAAGGCCGTCAGCCTGTCCGTCGGGGTCACGACCGGCGGCAGCGGCGGCGCGGGTAGCGCTGCCAGCGCATTCGACGTGCGCAACGATGGCGCCATCGCGACGGCGGGAGACCAGGCGCCGGGCATCCTGGCGCAGAGCATCGGCGGTGGTGGCGGCAATGCCGGGGCGATAGATTCGGCTGGGGCGTCCACGCTGCTGTCCAGCATCGATGCGCTGATCAAGGCCGCCGAGTCCGGCGCGCAGGACCTGTTCACGGTCGCGTTGCCGCAGACCAGCATCACCCACCAGACCGGCGGCAACGGCGGCGCGGCGGGAGCGGGCGGAGGAAGCGCGTCCAATCCGGCCATCGTCACCAACACGGGAACGATCGCCACGCAAGGCAGCGGCTCGGCAGGCATTGTCGCCCAGAGCATCGGCGGTGGCGGCGGCAGAAGCGCGGCCAGCGGACAGGACCTGCAGGCTGTCGTGGCCGCGGGCGCCGGCAGCCAGGCGCCCGAGATCATCGACAAGATCACCCGCATCGTCGGCATCCTGGGAACCAAGGGCGGATTGCTGCTGGGATCCCTGATCAATGTGCGCAACGGCGGCGTGGCCGGGGCCAGCGGCGCGGGCGGCGCGGTCACGGTCGACGCCGGCGCCTCGGCCAGCCGGATCAGCACGCAGGGCTATCAGGCGCCCGGCATCCTGGCCCAGAGCGTGGGCGGCGGCGGCGGCATATCGATGGTCGACCAGCCCTTGTTCCTGTGGAGCCAGACCGCCGCCACCGTCGCATTGGGGGCCACGGGCGACTCGTGGCAGAGCATGACGACGAGTATGGGCGGCGCGGTCAACGTCAGCCATGGCGGGACGCTGGCGACTGGCGCGGGCGGCTCCGCCGGGATCATGGCGCAGAGCGTGGGGGGAGGGGGCGGCGTCAGCACGCTCGCCTTGCGCAACGCCAGCCTCGCCGCGATCCAGCAGAACGCGTCCCTGTCGATCACCTTGGGCGGCGATTATCCGTCGAACAACAGCAGCGGATTCGGCCTGGCCCAAGTTGCCGGCGGTACGGTCAGCGTCGCCAACAACATCGGCCGCATCGCCACGCAGGGGTGGTTTGCGCCGGGAATTCTGGCGCAAAGCGTGGGCGGCGGGGGCGGCATGGCGGCGGTGTCGTCCAGCGCGGCGCTTAGCGGCGTCGATATCCGGGTGGGAAGCGCGGCGACCGATACGGGTGGCCCTTTTTCGAGCAGCGTGAACGGCGCGGGCGGCACGGTTGCCGTGTCGAACCTGGGCGGCAGCATCGCGACCCACGGCGCGCTTTCCTTCGGCGTGCTGGCGCAGAGCGTGGGCGGCGGCGGCGGCCTGGTGACGATGGACAACGGCTCGGGGCCCGCCTCGAGCGTGGCGAACATCACGTTCGGTTCCAGCGCGCCGATGGCCGGCCCGGGGGGAACGGTCAGCGTGACGCAGGACGTGGGCGGAAGCATCGTCACCGCTGGCGTAAATTCGCACGGCATCGTCGCGCAAAGCATAGGCGGCGGGGGCGGCATCGCCGGCCTGGCAACGCGGCCCGGGCTGGTGACCTTGAAGCCCGTCTCGTCTCCCGCGCAAGGCGGTGACGGGAACGTCGTCAGCTTGTCGATCGCGGGCCGGGTCGTCACCTCGGGCAGCGGCGCCGCCGGGATACTGGCGCAGAGCGTGGGCGGCGGCGGCGGGCTGGCGGGCGACCAGTCAGCCGCGCACTACACGACCGGTCTCATACAGAACGCCGGCCTCACTGGCGGCATGGGCAATGGCGGGGCCGTCAACGTGGCCATCGGCACGGGAGGCACGGTCCAGACCTCGGGCGCGAACGCGCCTGCGATCCTGGCGATGAGCGTGGGCGGGGGCGGCGTGTTCAAGGACGGCAGCCTCTATCAGTACAGCACTCCCGGCAACGAACCGGCCTATGGCGGGCCGGTAAGCGTGGACATCGGCTACGCGGCGCAGGTGGTCGCCACCGGCGCCAATTCGCCGGCCGTGGTCGCCATCAGCAATGGCGCCTATGGCGGAGGCCGGGCCATCTCGATCAACCTGGGTCAGAACGCCCTGGTCAGCGCCAGCAGCGCATCCGGCACGGGCATCCTGGCGATCGCGCCGCTGGCCAGCGCCACCATCACCAACGCCGGCGTCATCCAGGCGCAGACCGCCATAGACGTGGCCGGCGCAGCCGTCGTCAACAACAACGGAACCGTGGCGGGCGACGTGCTCATGGGCGGCGGCAGCCTCTTCCACAACAACGCGGGCGGCGCCTTGTACAGCGGCGCCCGCTTCCAGGGCGACCTGGACAGCGCCGGCCTCCTGAATCCGGGCGGACCGGGCGTGTACACGACCACGCGCATCACGGGCGCGCTGAACCATACGGGAACCTACCGGCCCGATCTGAATTTCGGCGGCCATAACAGCGACTTCATTTCGGTGACGGGCGCATCGACCTTCGCAGGCACCGTCAAGCCGGTGCTGCACAATCCCGTGAAGAATGTATGGCTGGGAATAGGCCATTTCGCCGCCGCGCAAACCAGCATGCCCGCGACCGCCAGCGACAGTCCCTTGTTCAGCTACGCGCTGAAGAACAATGGCGCGGGCGCCCTGCGCGATCCGCTCATTTCTGTGGATGCCAACTTCACGCCCGCGGCGTTGCCGCTTTCCGCGGATCGCGCGCGGATCGCGAATTCCCTGCAGACGCTGTGGGACCAGGGGAAAGCGAGCGATGCGTCCACCTTCGACAAGTTCACGGGAGTCCAGAACGCGGACCAGTACCGCGACGCCCTGAACCGCATCGCCCACGACGGCCAGTTCGCCCGCGCCGCCAACCAGATGCATGCCTCCTACGCGTCGATGAACCGGATGATGAGCTGCCCGGCCTTCGTCGGCGAAAGCACGATCCTGCGCGAGGGCGATTGCGTCTGGACCCGCCTGGACACGAACTGGACCGAGCGCAAGGCCACCTCGGACGACGAGGGGTACCGCGTTCGCCAGAGCACGCTCACGCTGGGCGCGCAACGCGAGTTCGCCACCAATTGGTTCCTGGGCGGTTCGTTGAGCTATGCCTATGGCAAGACCACGTCGGCCGCCGACTTCTCTGGCAACAGCGATACCTACGCGGGCGGCCTGGCCTTGAAGTACAACAATGCGCCGTGGCAGGTCTCGCTTGCCGTGCACGGCGGCGTGGAGAAGAGCAGGATGTCGCGCGGCACGCTGGACGGCACGGCCAGGAGCAAGCCGGAGTCGTCCTTTCTTGCGGCCAGGCTGCGCACCGCCTACGAGTTCAGCCAGCCGTCCTGGTACTTGCGGCCCTATGTGGATCTGGACGTGAATCATATCCGGCAGGACGGCTATAGCGAACAGGGCGCGGGCGCCTTGAACCTGAAAGTGCGCGGCAACGACACGACCTCGTTCATGGCTTCGCCCATGATCGAGCTGGGCGGGCGCAAGGACCTGGCCAACGGCGCGACCTTGCGCTCATACGTGGCCGGCGGGATGAGCTTTCTGAGCGGCGGCGACGTGGTCACGACGATGCAGCTCAATGGACCGGGCGCGACGCCCTTCACGTTGCGGTCGGGCATGCCCAGAACCTACGGCAACCTGTCAGCCGGCCTGGAATACGTCACGCCCAAGGGCGTGGAATTGAAGACGGAATACGCCTTGCGCGGCAACGGGGAATACCGCGACCAGTCCCTGACCCTGCGCGCCGCCTACCGCTTCTGAGCAAGCGGCGCGGCAGGGTGGAAGGCTACTTGCGGACCCAGCGGCCCAGGCCGTTGTCGTCGTAGAACTTGATGTCGAAGCCCTGGGCCCGCCCCTGGTCCATCTTGAAGACGATGGACGCCAGCGAGGCGACCAGTTCGGCTTCGCCCGCGGGCGAGAAGGCGTAGGTATCGCCGTCCCAGTGCCGCAAGGGGAAGCGCATGCCCTTGGGCCCCAGCACCAGGGTCAGCGCGCCGTTGGCCTCCTGGATCTCGGCCGGGCCGTAGTAGGGATTGTCGAACCTGCCGGCGTATTGCGACAGCGCTTTCGACGCCGCCGGCTTGGCGGGATCGGCCTGTCCGGACAGATCGGCCTGGGGTTCGAAAAACGCCTTCATGGCGCCGTTGTACGCCGCGAACCAGTCGCGCGTGGGCTTGCCGTACAACGCAGTGTCTGTGAACGATGCCGCGACGGATTCGGCCGCGCCCACTGGCGCGCCATTGGTCAGCACCACGATGCCGATGCCGGCGGAAGGGACGATGCGGAAGGTCGTTCCCGTTCCCATCAGGAAGGCGCCGGAATGTCCCATCGAAGGACGTCCGCCCAGTTCCGTGTTGACGTTGAAACCATAGCCGTAGAAGCCGGAGCGCGAGTCCAGGTCATGCGCACGGGCGCTGTATGCCTGGGGCGACAGGGCCGGCAGCAGGGCGCCAGGGGCGATCAGGGTCTTGCCCTGGTATTGCCCGTCGGCGAGCAGCAGCTTCAGCCACTCCGCCAGGTCGACGACGGTGGAGGACACGCCGCCCGCGGGCGCCTGCTGGTCGGCGTCGCGCTGGCCCGTGGGAACGAAGCGGCCGTTCTGGTAGGCGTGCAGCACGGCGCGATTGCCGCGCGCCTCGAAGTCGCCGTAGCGGTAGCTGGTCGACTTCATGCCCAATGGTTTGAAAAGCTGTTCGTCGGCCAACTGCTCCCAAGGGCGTCCGGCGGCCTTGGCCACAGCCTGGGCGCCGATGGTGGTGCTGAAGTTGGCATAGTGGTAGGACGTGCGGAAGGCGTCCAGCGGCAGCAGGCGCAGGCGGGCGATCACGTCGTCGCGGCTGAAACCCAGGTCTTCGAGGTCGTCGCCCGCCGTGCCCGGCAGGCCGGAGCGGTGCGCGAAGAAATCGCCGATCGTGGCGCGTTCGGACACGTAGGCATTGCTCAGCTTGAAGTCCGGCAGGTAGCGCGAGACCGGATCGTCCCAGGCTGCGCGGCCCTTGGACACTTCAATGGCCGCCACCGTCGCCGACAGCGACTTGGAGATCGATGCGATCTGGAACACGGTCTGCGCATCTACCGGCGCCTGTTTGCCAGCCTCGCGCGTGCCGTAGCCCTGCGCCAGCACGGTCTTGCCGTCGATGACCACGGCCACGGCCATGCCCGGAACCCGGCTGCGCTGCATGATGTCCGCGATGATTTGCGGCAGTTCCCGCAGCGCGCGTTCCTTGCTGCCTGCAGGGATGGCGACGGCGTCCGCGGGCGGATTCGGTGCGCTGGCGATGGGCACGGACTGCGACCAGGCTGCGGTGGCGCCGCCCAGCGCAAGAAGGATGACTCCGATGACGAGCGTGTGTTTGCGGTTCATGATGGCCTCAGAATCCTGCTTGGTAAGCGATGCGGAAAACGCCCTGGTTGATGCGCAGGGCCTGGTCGCGCTGATGCGTGAGCCCGGCCTGCACGATGAAGCCCATGGGCGTGACGTAGGTAACCGCGCCTGAAATGCCCCAATCCGTATCGTCCAGCAGGCCGTACTGCGCCAGCTTCTGGCCGCTGCCGGAAAGCTTGCGCACGGCTGCTGTCGCGGTCAGCTGCCAGCGGTCGCGCGACAACGAGACCGAGGTCACGCCGTTGCCGTTGGACACGGGGGCGCCGCGAAAGGCGCTGGAATAGGTGGCTTCGTTGAACCAGCTCAGGTTCCACGAGTTGGCCAGCGGCGCGTCGTAGCGCAAGCGGGCCGATACCGTATTGGCGCTTTTTCCTTGATCCGGATCCAGATGCAGCCGGCCCGCGTCCACCCCGCCCGACCATCCTTCCAGTCCGGGCAGATCGCGGAAGTCGTAGGAGAGAATGAAGGACTTCAACTGGTCGCTGAAGAGCGGCGGCTGATCGGGCCCGATGAGGCCGCCGTCCAGGCTGAAGCGTCGGTTCATCGCGGTGTTGTCGCGCTTGAACAGCATGGCGGCCACGGAGTGCGTTCCGCGGCCCGCGGTATCCAGGGTGTAGCGTCCGCCCACCCCGATCGAGCCGCGGAACTCCGAGTTCTCGTTGAAACCCGTGTACAAGCCGTCGACCACGTGCCAGGCGTCGCCAAAGCCCAGGTCCATCTTGCCGCCGTACAGCGCGTAGTTGTCCGCCGTATAGGCGGCGAACAGGTTGTCCAGGTCCACGCCCAGGTCGGAAAACGCATTGTCCTTGGTGTCGTTGGTGGACGAGTTGAAGGTCGCCTTGGTGCGGATCGAAAACTGCCGCGTCAGCTGCAGCACCAGGGCCGCCTCCGCCGTGGGCTGCACGCTGCTCCAGTGCGAGCGGGGAAGCTGGCCGTTGTCGTCCTGCACGCCGAAGAAGCCGGTGTAGCCGGTCATCAGCAGGAAGCGGCCATTCAGCTGCGGATAGGTTTCGCCGCCCTCGCCCAGCTCGCTGTAGGGCGTGAGGAAGATCTCCGTCTTGAAGATGTCCCGAGCTTCCTGCGCGCACGCGCCTTGCGCGGCCACGGCCAGCAGCGCGGCCGCTGCGGCCTGGCGCAGCGGCCGGCAGGGTCCGTTCACCGCGCCAGCTCGGCCGCCAGTTCACGCACCTGGGAATGGATATTGTTGAACATGGCGAAATTCACGCGGCTGGCGACGACGAACACGCCCAGCCCGCGGTTGGGCGACAGCACGGCATACGACATGAAGCCGCCCAGGCCGCCGCTCTTGCCCAGCAGCAAGGGCGCGCCATTGCGCGGCAGGGTCACGACCCAGCCCAGGCCCATGCCGTCGGCGTCGGTGACTTCCGTGCCTACGACGGACTTCAGTCCGTCATAGGGCAGCCACATCGTGTGCGCCAGCAACGACGCCTGCTTCGATTGTTTGGCGCCGTCCAGGTGCCAGCGCATCCAGCGCGCCATGTCGTCGGCGGTGGAGTAGATGCCGGCGCTGGCGTACATCACGTCCGGCACCGGGGCATTGGGATCGGGCTTGTCGAAGGGATCCAGCCCGGTCATCAGGCGCTTTTTCTGCGCTTCGTTAAGCGCATTGGTGGTGTCGGTCATGCCGGCTGGCTTCAGCACCTCGTTGGCCAGCACGGTCGAATAGTCCGCGCCGCCGGCCTTGGCCAGCGCATCGCCCAGCAGGCCGAAGCCCAGGTTGGAGTACAGCGTGGTGGTGCCGGGCACATAGGCCGGCTTGTGGCTGCCGATCCATTTCCAGTAATAGGCGCGGTCGAACGCGGCGAACGGATTGTCGGAGGGCTTGGCGTCAGGATTGGGCAGTTCACGCGGCAGGCCGGCCGAATGCGTGGCCAGGTCCAGCAGCGTCAGCGGGCGGCCGTTGGTTTCGACCTTGGCGTTTTCCGGCGCATATTTGGCCAGCGGATCCGTCAGCTTGAGCTTGTCCTTGGCTGCCAACGCCGCCAACACGTCGCCAGCGAACACCTTGGATACTGAAGCGATCCTGAAAATGGAGCGGCCATCCGGCTCCACGCCGCTGCCGGGCGCGGTTTCGCCATAGCCCTGAATCACGACCTCGTCGCCGCGCACGGCCGCGATGATCATTCCTGGCGCACCCGAGTTCAGGTACAGCTGCATGCCGGCCATGGAGACGGCATCCTGCAGCGCCAGGTCGGCCGCGCGGACCTGGCTGGCGCCCAGTGCGCAGGCGGCGCTCAAGGCTAGGGAGGTGATGCGCGGCAGTATGCGGGACGTCAGCATGCGGTTCTCTCTGCGGGACTTTGGGAACGGATGTTCCTTCGCCTGCGATGATCCCAAAAACTCGTTGCGCGGCCACTTGCGGCAGGACGAAACAACATGCCGGCATGACGAACTGCATATTTCAGAGGTGCGCCGGGTTCAGATGCCCATGCGTTCGCGCAGCGGCTTGCGGTAGGAGCGCGACACCGGCCAGGTCTCGTCCACGGCCCGCATCCGGATCAGCCACTTGTCCACGCTGCGGCGGTCCACGTCCATGACATGCAACGCGTTCGCAATGGCGGTGCGGTGCACCCGGAAGAAGGTCTGTTCCGGCAGCAGGGTCGACCATATGCCCAGCGCGCGCGAGTCCAACACCATCGACCCGTCTTCCAGCCAGATTTCGCTGTAGTTGCCCGCCGAGCGCACGCCTACGATGGTTTCAGGCTGCACGCCGCGGACCACGCCGCGCATGCTGAGATAGATCACCGATGTGGCGCTGTCGTAGCGCGGCGCGCGGCCGCGCTCGCGGCTGTTGCCGTATTTGGCCTGGCCTATCAGGTTGGCGCATTGGTAGAGGGCGCGGACTTCGGCGGCGGACCAGGCCCGGTGCCGCACGGTGGTGTCGAAGCCGATGATGCCGTAGAGCTTCCCGTCATGGAAAACCGGCACGCTCAGCACGCTCTTGTTGCCCTGGCGCTGGAATTCGACCTGGATGGCGCGCGCGGTGCGGGGCAGGTCGTTGACGTCGTGGATGGCGACCGCCTGGCCTTTGACCATGAATTTGTGCAGCCAGGCGATCAGCGTGGTCGGCACGTCCTGGAGTTCGGCGACGAAGGGTTCGGTCTTTCCGCGGCACCATTCATGGGTATTGCGCAGGCGCAGCATGTCCGGGCGGTACTCGATCATCCATGACCGGTCCACGTCCGAGGTCTCGCCCATGTAGGCCAGCTGTTCGGAGATCGCGTCGTCGGCGGGGAGCTTGAGCAGGCTCATCGCGCAGTGGTAGAGCCAGTCCGACGAGGGATCGGGTTCAAGCAGGGTGGCGGGGTGAGTCTGGTACTGGACTGCATCCTTCACTTGCGATTCCCCCCTGCGGCGACATGGCGCTTGGCGCGCTCGCGGGCCGGGCCCCGCGGCTAGGCTGGATTTTCCCTCTGGTAACGAGGGATGACAAGATCTGAAATCATCATCGCACCGTGGTCGGCGTCGCCGCCTGGGAGGCCTGCGTCGGCATGCGGCCCACGCTGAGCGTGCCGGGATCCTCTGCAGACGGGCGCACCACCGCCGCCTTGTTGGCGTCGTTGGCGCCGAGCTTGGGCAGGTCGATGGGGCGCGCGGCCACGGTTTCGAAGGGGCCGCCGCCGGCCGATGGCACGCCCTCCAGGGTCACGCCGCGGGTCCAGTTGCCATCGTGGCGCGACAGCACCTCGTAGCGCTGCGGGGCGCCGGTGGCGCGGGCGACGATGTAGAGCGTGCCATTGACCAGATTGAGCGCAGGCGGCGAGGCGGCCTGGGCGTCGAGCTTGGACGGCCTGCCGTGTTCCACCAGCCACAGTTGTCCGCCGGCGCGTTCCAGCACGGCAATCATGACGTTGCCGCCGGCGTCGGCGCTAATGGCCGGGCGGCCGATATAGGGCACGCCCATGTCGGTCGGCGCGCTCCATTCCATGTCGAGATCGGTGGTGTCGCCGGTCTCCATCAGGCGGGTCAGATGGTTGTTGCCGCGCTGGCGGAAATAGAGTTCGACGCGGTCCTGGTGATTGCGGATCGCTGCCAGGCCGCCGGCGGCCTGGGGCGCGGGCACGCGGCGCCAGTCCTGCCATTCGGGGAGCTGGCCTTTGGCGGCCGGCAGTTGGCGGGTGTAGTGGAGCTCGCCGGTCCCGGTGAGCGCGAAGATGATGTAGCGTCCGTCGCCGCCCAGCGCCGCAGCGGGGGCGCCGGTCACGCCCTCCAGCGGCGGCAGGTCCTGCCAGACGCCCCAGCTGCCGTCGACGCCGGAGGGCGTGATCCAGTGCAGCAGGCCGTCGTAGCCCAGCGCCACGGCGGCGGCTTCGCCGCGCGGCGCAACCGCCGGGATCTGGGTCACGCGCAGGCCACCCAAGGCCTGCCAGCCTTGCCAGGTGCCGTCGTGGCGCTGTTTGTTGGCCCACACGCCGCCCAGCGGGTCGCGCGCCATCAGGCCGGCCGTGCCGTCGGTATGGGTGTACGACACCAGCGGGCCGTTGGTGCGCCCGCCCAGGCTTTGCCAACGCCGCTGGTCCGCGTCCCAGCGGTTGACGGCGCCATTGGTTTCGCCGGCAGCGAACACCACCAGGCCGCCGCGCCCGTCCGGGTAGAGCTGCGGCGCGATGTCCTGGCGCGACACGTAATAGGCGCGCTGCACCCAGGCGGCCGCGGGGCCGGCGGGCTCCTTGCAGCCGGTGGGGCCGGCGCAATAGTGGTAGTCGTTCCAGGCGTAGTGCTGGAAGGTCAGCGACTTGCTGGCGATTTCGGCCTGAGTCAGGTTGGTGGCGCGCTCCTGGCTGGGGTAATCGACGTAGCCCATCTCGGCGTAGTTGCCGGGCGCGCGCAGCATGGCTTCGCGCGCCAGCCGCGCGCTGGCGATATGGTCGGGATGGCCATGGCCGGCGCAGCGCCAGCACAGCTGCGTGTAAGGCACGGCGATCGTATCGTCGAGATGGCGTACCGTGGTCGGCGCGTACTGGCGGATCAGGTCGGCCAGGGTGTCGATCAACTGTTCGCGGGTGTAGGACTCGGCATAGGGGCCGAGCGTGTCGACGTTCTGGCCGGGTACGGATTCAGTGCGGCTCAGCGGCGTCAGGCTGCCCCAGCCCTTGCCCAGCCAGGGATCCTTCAGGCGCATGTGCCAAAGCTGCACGCGCGGATTGCCCTTGAGGGTAAAGCGCGCGATGTGCCGTCCGCCCGCGATGCCGGCGTCTTCTTTCCATTCGTCCGGTTGATGCGCCATATAGGCATAGGCGGAGCGCACGCCGCGCTCGCGTCCCAGCATGTAGGTATCGCCTTCGCCAGCATCGCTTGCGGTCAGGTAGACCAGCCGCACGCACCCGCCTGCCTGGATGTTGGAGGCGATGTCCGGATTCATGAACAGCAGGTCGTCGTCCAGGTGGGCGACGAAAGCCATGTCCTTGATGCCATGGCATTGCGCCAGCGTCGGCGGACCGGCGAACGCTTGGGCGGAGAGCAGAGTGGCGACGGTACGGAGTAGCGCCCGGCCAAGGGGGCGCAGCATGGCCAACAAGACGTGCATAACGGGGCGCAGCAGAAAAGGCGCGGCGCGTAAGGGGTATTGAGGTGGGACCAGTATAGCGGTGTGGGATGGCGGTAAATGGGGGCGGTACAGACGGCCCCGTGGCCCTCATTCCGGCATGGCGCGGCCGGTCCGCCCGCGCTAGCGGTTCGGCGCGGCCATGGCCTTATCGCCCTGGTACGGGCTGAGATCCAGCCCCGCCTGCTGGAAGCGCCGCACGATTGCCGGCAGTTGCTTGCTTTGGCTTGCGCCGTCGACGGCCTGGATGGCCTGGCGGCATGTTTCGATGTCCTTCGGGCAGCCGTGGCCGGGCGCCAGCAGGCTGGCGTACACCGATATGTTGACGGCCAGCTGGGACACCTGGACGGCGGTCGGCTTGCCCAGGTAGAAGTCGTCCAGGTCGCGCTTGAGGCGGGCAGTCTCCTCTTTGCCGGCAAGCGCGCCGTCGCGGCAGTCCATGAAGGTGGGTGACTCGTCGATCAATTCCATGCGGCTGCATGCCAAGGCCAGGCGTGGAGCGGGCAGGAGGCCCGCCGGCAACTGGGCCTGGACAGTCGGCGATCCCGAGGTGGCGAACGACACTATCCGTCCGTTCGTGCGCTTGCCGGCATCGACCGGGCCGGCGATCAGCATGGTCACATCCAGCGACGCAGGAAAGCGCGCAGTCGGGCCGTTGGCATAAGCCCGGGACACGGTTTCGGCGGTCGCGGCGGGCAGGCCGAGCCTTGCGCCGATAAGGCTGTTGCCGCCTTGCAGGTAGGTGTCGAGCTCGTCGCGCAGCACGGCTTCCAGCACGGCCGCCTCGGTGGCGGAAAGACTGTAGGCGGCGCTGGCCAGCGTGGGGACCAGCAGGCCCAACATCGCGCAGAGCTTTTTCATGGATACGTTGCGGCAGTGTGGTTCGGCGCGCAAGGGTAACCGGTTTGCGCGCGCAGCGTGGAGGGCGTCAGTTCGCGCCGGCGCTGGCCAGCAGCCAGTCGCGCAGGCGTTCATGCGCGGCGTCGGCGCGGACCGCATCCTTGCGCAGGCACAGGCTGAAGGCCGCGCCGCTTTCGATGAAGCCCAGCGGCGCGGCCAGCCTGCCTCGGTGCAGTTCGGCCTCCACCAGCACCGCCGGCGCGATGGCCACGCCCAACCCGGCCGCGGCGGCCTCCAGCATGTGGCCCAGATGGTCGAACTCGCGCCCCGCTTGCCGTGGCGTCAGCGCGATGCCCTGGCGCGCCGCCCAATCCTTCCAGGCGTCGGGCCGCGAACTGGTGTGCAGCAGCGGCATATCCAGCACGTCGGCCGCATCGCGGATATACGCGGCCAGGGTCGGGGTGCAGACCGGGCCTATGGTTTCCGCGAAGAGCGGGGTGACGCCCCATTCTTGCGGCCAGGCGCGCCCGGCCAGGATCAGCGCATCCACGCGCTGCGTGTTCAACAGGGCGGCATCTGCGGCTGTCTGCAGCCTGATGCGGATGTCCGGATGCAGGGCTTCGAATTGTTCAAGCCGCGGGATCAACCAGTTGGAAAGAAAGCTGGCGGGCGCACCCACCGCCAATTCGGCCGGCTGCGTGCCGCGCCTGAGTTCGTCGCAGCGGCGCTCCAGCAGGTCGAAGGCGTCATGCGCCGCGCGCTGCAGGTCCAGGCCCGCCGCGGTCAGGTGGACGCGCCCCGCGCGCCGCTCGAACAAGGCGCAGCCCAGCCATTCTTCCAGTTGCCGGATCTGCTGGCTGACTGCGCTATGGGTCACGCAGAGTTCCTTGGCGGCCAGCGTGAAACTCGCCTGGCGGGCCGCGCTGTCGAAGAATCGCAGGGCATTGAGGGATGGCAGACGTCTCATGACTGTTAGCTGAGCTTACATATATGGGAAATAAATCATTGATTCAAATAAGTATTTTGTGACGATAGCATAAGGAAAATCCTACTCATCCTGTCACGGAAAACCTATCCATGCCACTCGCCATCCATCCGGCCGCGCCCGACAGCCGAGGCCAATTCGGCCCCTACGGCGGCCGCTACATGCCCGAAACGCTGGTCCCCGCCCTGGACGAACTTGAACGCCAGTTCAAGGCGGCGCTGGCGGACGAGGACTTCTGGCAGACCTACCGCGGCCTGCTGGCCGACTATGTGGGCCGGCCGAGCCCGCTGTTCCTGGCGCGGGGCGTTTCCGGGGAGCTGGGCGGCGCGCAGGTCTACCTCAAGCGCGAAGACCTCAACCACACCGGCGCGCACAAGATCAACAACTGCCTGGGGCAGATCCTGCTGGCGCGCCGCATGGGCAAGCGCCGCATCATTGCCGAAACCGGCGCGGGCCAGCATGGCGTGGCGACTGCCACCGTCTGCGCCCTGTTCGGCCTGCAGTGCGTGGTTTACATGGGCGCCGAAGACATGGAGCGCCAGTCCGTCAACGTGCGCCGCATGCGGATGCTGGGCGCCGAGGTGCGCGCGGTGCACGCCGGCACCGCCACCCTGAAGGACGCGATGAACGAGGCCTTGCGCGACTGGATCGCCCATCCCGCCGACACGTACTACCTGCTGGGCACCGGCGCCGGACCGCATCCTTATCCCTGGCTGGTGCGCGAGTTCCAGAAGGTGATCGGGGAGGAGACGCGCCAGCAGATCGCGGCCAAGACCGGCCGCGTGCCCGACGCCATGGTGGCCTGCGTAGGCGGAGGCTCCAACGCGATGGGGTTTTTCTACCCCTTTCTGGAACTGGCAGACGTGCGTCTGTACGGCGTCGAAGCCGGCGGGCTGGGCCTGGCCAGCGGGGCGCATGCGGCCAGCATCAGCGCGGGCCACGAGGGCGTGCTGCACGGCTGCCGCAGCTATTACCTGCAGGACGAAGACGGCCAGATCGTCAACGCGCATTCGATATCGGCCGGCCTCGACTATCCGGGCGTCGGGCCCGAACACGCCTTGCTGCATGACCGCAAGCGCGTGGACTACGTGTCGGTCACGGATGCCGAGGCCGTGTCGGCCTTCCATTGGCTGACGCGCAAGGAAGGCATCCTGCCCGCGCTGGAAAGCGCGCATGCGCTGGCCTACGTACGCAAGCTGGCGCCGCGGATGGCGCGCCACGAGATTCTCGTCGTGTGCCTGAGCGGACGCGGCGACAAGGACATGGACACGGTGACTCAATTTGGCGAGGTGGCGGCATGACCCGGCTTGATCGAACCTTGGCGGAGCTGCGTCAATCTGGACGCAGTGGGCTGGTGACCTATTTTGCGGCGGGCGATCCCGATCCTGCCGCATGCCTGGAGCTGCTGCGCGGCTTGCGCGCGGCGGGTGCGGACGTGATCGAACTCGGCATGCCGTTCAGCGATCCGGTCGCGGACGGTCCCGTGCTGCAGCGGGCCAACGTGCGTGCGCTGGCCGGCGGCCAGACCCTGAAGCGCACGCTGACCCTGGTGCGCGATTTCCGCGAGGCGGACGCGCATACGCCCTTGGTGCTGATGGGCTATCTGAATCCCATCCTGCGGCATGGGGTTGAAGGCTTCATCGAGGACGCGGCCGCGGCGGGCGCGGACGGCCTGATCCTCATTGACCTGCCGCTCGAACATGCCGACGAGATCAGCCGCGCGGCGCGCGCGCATGGCCTGCATCTGATCCGGATGTCCGCGCCCACGTCCGAGGACGCGCGGCTGGCGGGCTTGCTGCGCGACGCCAGCGGGTTTGTCTATCACATCATGCTGGCCGGCACGACGGGCGCGGACTTGCCTGACGAGCGCCGCATCGCCCAGGACCTGGACCGGCTGCGCTCGCATACCAGGCTGCCGGTGGCTGCGGGCTTCGGCGTGCGTTCGCCTGATGAAGCCCGGCTCGTCGCGCGGCATGCCGATCTGGTGGTGGTCGGCTCGCGGCTTGCGCAAGTGCTGGCGGAGCAGGGCGTGGCGGGCGCGCTGGGCGAGGTGCGGGGGCTGGCGGCGGCGCTGCGGGGGTAGACGGCGCGTGCGCCGTCCTGAAAGGCCGGGCAGCGCGCATGCCTCAGGCGTACCGCTCCAGCCGGAACGGCCTGATATCGACGGGTGTTTCGTTCCCCTGGATAAGGGCGGCCAAGGTTTCACCCACCGCGGGACCGATGCCGAATCCGTGTCCGGAGAAGCCGGATGCCAAGTAAAGCCCCGGCACGGCGGCGACCGGCGCGATGACAGGCATGGCGTCCGGCGTCACGTCGATGTAGCCGCCCCAGGATTGCGCGATGCGGGCCTGCTGGAACACGGGGAAGGCGCGCAGCAGGCGCTCCCAGGCCTGGTCGATCCCGCGTTTGTACGGCGCGGGATCGAGCACGCGGCAGCGCTCGTAAGGCGTTTCGCGGTCGGCCGGAAAGCGGCGCGGCGTCGCCAGTTCTTCGAAGAAGCGCTTGCTGAAGCGGATCCGGACCAGCGAGTTGTTGGCGATCCAGGCGCGCAGGAACTTGCCCATCAGGCGGAAACTGTCCGGCACCAGTTCGGCCAGCGAGGCCGAGAACTGCGAGACGGTATAGCCGCCGTCGGCGCGCTTGCGGCAGGTGAAGTCCTTGCCGTTGATTGCCAGCGAAACGCCGGCGTCGAAAGGTTCGGTGCGCAACACCGAACCGCGCACCTTCAACTGCGGAAAGTCCACGCCCAGATTGCCGCAGAACAGGCGCGACCAGCCGCCGGCGGCCACCAGCACCGCCTGCGCGCGCAGCGTACCGCGTTCGGTGATGACGGTGTCGGCGCGGCCAGCGCTGGTCTCCACGCCGCGCACGGCGCAGTTTTCGTATATCAGCGCGCCGGCCTGGCGCGCCAGCGCCGCGACGCCCTGCGTGGCGATCTGCGGCTCCGCCACGCCGTCGGCGGCGCTGTAGAGCGCGCCGGTCCAGGCGCGTGCGGAACTGGGCAGCAGGCGCAGGGCTGCTTCGCGGCCCAGCATGTCGGCCTCTACGCCATAGGCGCGCGCCTTGGCCAGCCAGCTTTCGTGCTCGGCGGCGTCCGTCTCGTTTTCTTGCAGGTAGACCAGCCCGTTGCGGCGGTAGCCGACTTCGACCTGGGCCTGGATCTCGCGCCAGAGCTGGTTGGCGCGCAGCGCCAGCGGCACTTCGGGCAGGTCGCGTCCCAAGGTGCGTACCCAGCCCCAGTTGCGCGAGGACTGCTCGCAGGCCAGCGTGCCTTTCTCGAACAGCGCGCAGCGCACGCCGCCGCGCGCCAGCGCGAGCGCCGTGCTCACGCCTATGATGCCGCCGCCGATGATGGCCACGTCCACCGTGGCAGGAAATTGCGTTTGTGTCGTCATGGCAAAGTGAAAGCGCCAGGGCAGGGGGTCAGGCGGGGTAGCCCAGCGCGTCGCGCAGGCGGTACCAGTTGATGGCCAGCGTGGCGCCGAATTGCCGCGCCGGGTAGAAGGGCATGCGCTCGATGGGCGTGACGGGGAAGTCGAGTTCACCTGCCGGCACGCCGCGGATGGCGTCGGTCAGCACGCGGCCCAGCGCCGTGCCCATGGCCACGCCGCGTCCGCAGTAGCCGTAGGCGGTCCAGATGCCCGGCGCCAGCCGATGCACGCGAGGCAGGTCGTCCATGGTCATGCCTACGCGGCAGGCCCAGCCGTGGCGCCACGCGGCGTCCGCCAACTGCGGGAAGCGCGCGACTGCGGCGCGGCGCAACTGTTCGCCAGTGGACGGATCCAGGCGCTCGGACGAGTGCCCGCGGCCGCCGATGACGAAGCGACCTTCCGGGTCGATCCGGCAGTAGTAGGTAATCTTGCGCGTTTCGGAGATGCCGGCGCGCAGCGGCAACAATTGCTCCTGCAGCGCTTGCGGCAGGGGATCGGTGGCGATCTGTGCGCTGGATACGTTGACATACGACTGCGCGACGGCCGGCCACAGCCGGTCGGTGTAGGCGTCCGTCGCCAGTACGACGTGGCGTGCCTGGACCGCAAAGCCGTTCACGCTCAGCGTCGCGCCGCCGTCCGGCGTGGGCGCGATGGCGGACACCGGCGAGTGGTCGTGCACCGCCGCGCCTGCGACCTGCGCCGCGTGCGCCAGTCCGCGGGCGAAGGCCAGCGGCTGCACCGCGCCTGCGCGCTTTTCGCGCAGGCCCGCGGGCCAGAACGAGGATCCGGTTGCCGCGCGCATCGCGTCGGCGTCCAGGTATTCGACGTCGCCGCCATGGGCGTTCAGCTCGCGCGCGCGGCTTTTGAGATAGCTGCCCGACGCCGCCGAGAACGCGCCCTGGATCCAGCCATTGCGGGTGGGCGAGCAATCGATGCGCAGGCGTTCGGCCAGTTCGAAAAGGTAATCGGCATTGCCGTAGGCAAAGCGCATCATGCGCGTGGCCGTGTCCGCGCCGAAGCGGCGGATCAGCGCGGCAGGGCCGGGCTTGAATCCCGGCACCACCTGGCCGCCGTTGCGCCCGGAGGCGCGGTGGGCCACTTCATGGGATTCGAACAGCGCCACCTTGAAGCCGGCCTCGGCCAGATGCAAGGCGGCCGACAGGCCGGTGAAGCCGCCGCCGACCACGGCGGCGTCGACATGCAGCGGACCGGCCAACGCCGGCGAGGCGGCGCGCGCAGGCGCGGTCGCGGCCCACAGCGTGGCTGCGGGCGAAAACAGATCGTTGTTCATGGTGCCGGAGCTACTGGGCGTGGGTGACGCGTTTGAGGAAATCACGCATGCGTTCGTTGCGGGGATTGGTCAGCACTTCGCGCGAGGGGCCCTGTTCGGCGATACGGCCGTTTTCCAGGAACAGAACGCGGTCAGAGACGTTGCGCGCGAAGTCCATTTCGTGCGTGACGATGACCATGGTCATGCCCTTCTCGGCCAGCGTGCGCATCACGGACAGCACCTCGCCCACGAGTTCCGGATCCAGCGCCGAGGTCGGCTCGTCGAACAGGATGGCCTCGGGTTCCATCGCCAGCGCACGGGCGATGGCCACGCGCTGCTGCTGGCCGCCGGAGAGCTGCTGCGGATAGTGGTTCATCTTCTCGGCCAGGCCGACCGACGCCAGAATCTCGCGGCCGCGGGCGGTGGCGGACTCGACGCTTTCGCCCTTGACGTGCACCGGGCCTTCAATGACGTTCTCCAGCGCGGTGCGGTGCGGGAACAGGTTGAAACGCTGGAACACCATGGCCACGCGCTGGCGGATGTTCTGGATGTCCTTGCGGCGCGCGTCCACGGTGATGCCGTCGATCGTGATGCGGCCGCCGTCGTAGCGCTCCAGGCCATTGATGCAGCGCAGGAGCGTGGACTTGCCGGAGCCGGACGGTCCGATCAGGCAGACCACTTCGCCTTGCCGGATTTCGGCGTCGATGCCTTCCAGCACGCGGTGGGCGCCGAACGACTTGCTGAGGTTTTCGATCTTGATCATTGGCGGCGCCCCAGTCGGCGTTCAAGTTTGCCGATGAAGTACATCATGGGCAGGCTCATGGCCAGGTACATGAGGGCTACCAGCGTGAAGATGGTGGCGCTCTTGAAGGTGGAAGAGGCAATCAGCTTGCTCTGCATGGACAGCTCGACCACGGTGATGACCGCTGTTTGCGAGGAATCCTTCAGCATCATGACCACGTTGTTGCCGTAGGGCGGCAGCGCGACCTTGAAGGCCTGCGGCAGCACCACGCGGCGCATCAGCTTGGCGCGCGACATGCCCAGTGACTGGGCAGCTTCGAACTGGCCGGGATCGACCGCGTCGATGCCCGAGCGGAACACCTCCGACATGTACGAGGAGTACGCGATGCCCAGGCCCAGCGCGCCGGCCTGGAAGGCGGTCAGGCTGATACCGATTTCGGGCAGCACGAAGTACATGTAGAACAGCACGACGATGATGGGAACGCCGCGGATGATGTTGGTGAGGATGCGGCTGGCGTGCGATAGCGGCGCAACGCCGCTGACCCGCAGCAGAGCCCAGAACAGGCCGAGCGCCGTGGCGATGACCAGCGCCGCCGCAGTAATGGCGATGGTCGTCAGCACCCCCTGCATCAGCACCGGGAAGAACTCCGCGGCGTCACTGAAAAATGACTGGAACATCTTGGATACCTGTTAGGCGGCGCGCCGCGGCGGATCGGGCCGCGGCGCTCGGGATCAGGGCGCGACGCCCCACTTCTTCATGATGGCGGCAAGGGTGCCGTCCTGGCGCAGCACATCGATGGCCGCGTTGAGCTGCTTGACGCGTTCGGCGTCTCCCTTGCGCACGGCAAGCGCGATGTTGGTGGGCATGGCAGGCTGATAGCTTTCGACGTAGCGCACGTTGCGCACGCCCTGGGTGCGGACCTGGTAGGAAATCACCGGTCCGTCGCCGAAGGCCGCGTCCAGGCGTCCGAGCGCCACGTCGCGCACCAGGTCGGACATGGTTTCGTACATCTTGATTTCCTTGAGGCCGGGCGCGGCCTTCAACGGCTCGACGTAGAGCGTGCCGATCTGCACGCCGACGGTCTTGCCCTTCAGGTCGGCAATGCTCTTGTAATCGGTCTTGTCCTTCTCCGGCACGATCAGGGCCTCGCCGTACTCCACCACCAACTGCGTGAAATCGACCACTTCGGCGCGCTGCGGCGTCTTGGCGAAGGCCGAGGCGATGATTTCGATCTTGTTGGTCTGCAGGGCCGGCACCAGCGAGGCGAACGGGATGGGCATGACTTCCGCAGTGAAGCCGGCCTGCTTGCCCACTGCGTGGGCGATGTCGATCATCACGCCTTGCAGGGTATTGGTCTTCGGATCCAGGAAGTTGAACGGCACCGCGGTCGGCGTGGCGCCTACCTTGACGGTCTGGGCGTGCGCGCCCGACAGGGCGGCGGCGCACAGCGCCGTCGCCAACAACGTTTTCAACACTTTGTGCAGCATCGGAATCCCCTTGGAAGCTGGAATCGCGCGCCTGCACGGTGTACCGGACGTCCGATTTCGTCCTTGTCAGGTGCGCATTATCGTATCGAATAGCGATAAGCTTCTATCGCATGTAGATTTTATAATCCGGCCAAGGAAAGCCTGTCAATCAACTCCGGTTTTAGCTAAGCGCTTTTTATTTAAGGGTTTTCCCGAGATTACCTGATGCGAAAAAGGTAGAATGCATCAAAAGAACCGCGGCTTTTCCTTGCATTCATTTGAATTGGAATGCAATCTCTGCGTATCGAACACTAATAGACTGGGCTGCCTGCGCCGCCCAGCCCAGCCATGAATCCGGAAACCTCCACGCTGTACGTCCAATCGCTGGCCACGGGCATCGCCGTGCTCGATGCCTTCGATGCCGAACACACCTCCATGAGCCTGCCGGACATTGCCGCCGCAGCGGGCATCACCCGCAGCGCGGCGCAGCGCTTCGCGTTCACGCTGGAAGCGCTGGGGCTGCTCAACAAGGACCCTGTCAGCAAGCGCTATTCGCTGTCGTCCCGCACGCTGGACGCAGGTTGCCGCTACCTGGAATCGCATCCGCTGCTGGACCGCGCCAATCCCTTCCTGCTGGAACTCAATCGCAATGCCGGCGAAACCGTGAACCTGGCGGAGCCGGCCGGGCAGGACATGATCTACATCGGCCGCTTTCCCAGCCCCTTGCGGTTACTGGTGCACATGCCCGTGGGCCGGCGCATCCCGATGTACTGCTCCTCCACCGGGCGCGTGTACCTCGCCGGCATGAGCGACGAGCAAGCTTGCGAGGCCCTGGAGGCCAGCGAGCGCGTGAAGTACACGGCCAACACGCTGACCGGCCTGGATGAACTGATGGCGCAGATCCGCCTGTCGCGCGAGCAGGGTTACGCCTGCTGCAAAGAGGAGTACTACCGCGGGGATCTGGCGCTGGCGGTGCCGGTCTACGACCTGAACCAGCGAGTGGTGGCGGGCCTGCAGCTGTCCGTGTCGGCGGCCAAGTGGACGGTCAAGCGCGCGGTGTCGCGCTTCGTTCCGATGATGCTGGAAACGGCCAGGCAAATCTCCACGTCGCCACCCACGCCTCGCGCCTTGACGGCGTTCGGCGGCGGCGCTGCGCGCGACCTGCACGCCGAGCCGCCAGGGCGCGTCAGCGGACGCAAGCCGTGAGGCTGGCGGCCGCTCCAGGCAGTTGCGGCTTCAAGCCGTTTGCGGCGTCTTTGCGCCCGGCTCGCCGCGGCGACCAGGCTTGCCATACAGCAGGCGCGCGCACAGGAACGCGCTGAGCGCGCCGGGCGCCGCGCCGACGGTCAGGGGGAAGCCCAGCTCTTCCAGCCAGGGCCTGCCCTGGGAGATAAAACCCGTCAGGAAAACGAAGCCATAGACGGCGCCGACCAGCGCCATCGCGGCATAGGCGCGCCAGGACGGATGCGCCGGCCGCAACGCGCCGGCCACGATGCCGCACAGCAGGGCGGGCACGAAGCCGAAAATGTAAAACCAGGGCAGGGCGTAGACCAGCATGAGCAGGTTCTCGGGATCGCGGGTCACGGCCGTCAGCGCGATGATGACGCCTGCGCCGCCGATGGGCGGCGCGGCCACGCCGTAGAGCGCGCCGCCCGCGACCAGATCGCTGCCCAGGCGCCGGCCGGCAGTGCCCATTGTGTGTTGCCGCCTGCGGCGGTAAGCGATGGCGGCGAGAGCGCCTAGAAGCAGTATGCCGGCCGAGATATAGGGGGTCATCGCGTCATGCAGAATGTGGGCGGGAGTGGCATGGCCGGCTTGCCGCGGGAAAGCGGCAAGCCGGCGCAACAGGCCTGATGATACCGTGGCGGCCGGCCAGGTTTTCCTGCGCGCGCCGCGCCCGCATCGCACGCAGCGCCATTCTGCGGCGGCGCGGCGCTCAAGTCGGGTCGTTGCCGGCGCGCGCGTCAGCGGCGCCGGCGCTGTCGTTCAATGAGCTGGCCAGCGCGGGGGCGGCCTCGTCCGCTGCGGGCTGTTGCTCCGTGCGCCGCATCAGCCGTTTGCTCACCATGGCGGCGACGAAGGCATTGCGTTGGGCCGCGTTGTAACCGGGGTGGCTGAGTTCGCGTACGTATTCGTTGATCACGGGTTTCATGGATGTTCTCTCGTCTTGAGGCCAGGCAGGGGCCGGGCGTGTTGGCTTGCATCGGCGCGGACGGCTTGCAGCAGGCGCGCCATGGTGACTTCGGCGCCGGTGTCGGCGGTAAAGAGCGCGCGGCTCCAGCGGCGCGCGCGCTGATCCGGCGCGGGCGCCGGAAACTGGACCACGAAGCGCAGCCGCCTCAGGAATGCGCTGTCCAGGTTGGACTTCAGGCTGGCGGCCCGCGACGCCAGGCCGCGGTAGGACTGCATGGGTTGCAACAGGTAGCTGACCTCGATATTGGCGTAGCGGTCATGGCTGTCCTTGACGTTCGCGCGCTTGCCGAAGAGAGCGTCGGCTTCGTCGAAGTACAGGACCGCGCCGCGCTGCTCGACCGACTCGAACAGGCGGCTCAGGTTTTCCTCGGTTTCGGCGATGTATTTGCTGACGATCCTGGACAGGTCGATGCGATGCAGCGCCAGCCCCGTATCGCGCGCAAGTTCCTCGGCAGCCTCGAAGGCCTGCGCCCGAGCGCGCGGGTCGTGTTGGACGCCGGTGTCCCAAAACGCGAGGATGCGCGGTTCCGTGGGTGCGTTCATGGGGGACTTCCTTCCGTTTGCCCGGCGCGTTGCTGGACCCGGATGACCACGAACTCGGCCGGCCTGAGCGGAGCGAATCCCACCAGGATGTTGACCATGCTCCGATCCCTGTCCTGTTGCGTGGTGGTCTCGCCATCGCACTTGACCAGATAGGCATCGCGGGGCGTGCCGCCCTGGAAGGCGCCCTGGCGGAACAGTGCATTCATGAAGGCGCTGACGTTCAGCCTGATCTGCGCCCAAAGCGGCTCGTCGTTGGGCTCGAACGCGGCCCACTGCGTTCCGCGCAAGAGCGATTGTTCCAGGTGCAGCGCCAGGCGGCGCACCGGCACGTACTTGTATTCCGAGGCGAAGTGGTCCGTGCCTTGCAGGGTCCGCGCGCCCCAGCAGACCGCGCCGCGTCCGGCAAAGGTGCGCAGACAATTGACGCCCAGGGTATTCAGGTTGCGGCTCTCGTCGTCGCTGACCGCCGCGGCCAGGGACAGGACGCCAGCGAGGCCCGCGTCGATGCCGGCTGGCGCTTTCCAGACGCCGAGGTCGGCGTCGGTGCGCGCATACAGGCCCGCGATCGTGCCGCAAGGCGCGGTCAGGCGCGGCAGGCCATTCTTCAGCGGGTCGGCCGCGCGGGTCCAAGGGAAATACAGCGCGGCATGATCGGACCTGGGCAGCGCCGCACCCATGACTGCGGCCGCCATGGAGGCCGCATCAGCCGCCGCCGGCGGCGCATCGATGATCATGAAGGCGTGCAGCTCTTTGCAGTAGGACACGGCATCGGCCAGCACGATGCTGTGCGTGATGCCGGGCAGGCATAGCAGGTTGAAGGCATGGGCATCGTCCAGCGCGTAGAGGCCCCGGCGCTGCGCGCGCTGGCCGATGAAAGCGGCATGCGCGTCCAGCGGATCGTTCTGCGCAGGCTGCGCCACGCGCACGACCCAGGCTTGAGCGCCGCCGTTCAGGAAGAATTGAAGCACCGCGTAGCCGAGTTCGCAGCCCTCGGCCAGCCCGCCGAACTCGCGTTCGTAGTCGGCGAAATCCTGGATGTGGACGGGATGGTTGAGCGGTCCGCGCATGGCCGTGCCCAGGAACGCGGCAACCGAGGTCGGCGCGCCTGCAATGGTGCGCACGCCTGCGGGAATTTCCTGGACATACACCCCGGGATGAGTCAGGGCAGGGACCATGAACTGCTCCTTTCCACGGCGACTTGATGGCGTGAACCTGCAGCAGGAGAGTCTTCGCGGGACGGCCGAAGCGCCGCGGACAGAGGGCCGGGCGTGGGCGCGACACGCCGTAGCGCGGGCGTCTGGCGGGCGTTGCGCCGCGCTTCTAGTTGGATTGCAGCGGAAAGGCAATCGGGCATAAGCAGCAGCCCTGATGAGATGTTTTATAGAAGGTCTGATAAAAGCGGGCAATAGCTTTTCAGCGGTGTTAACGTTCTGTTGCTTATTCAGAAGCCGGCCCTTGCAGGACGCCTTGCAGGCAGGCCGGTCGAGGCTTGGCCCGTAGCGGCGGCGCTGCGGGAAATCAGAGTGGCCGGGGGCCCGACTGGCGGCCGCGGCCCTCAACGAGGAGCGCGAGATGTGTAGCCTGACCCGACTGTGGCGCGTGCATGTTTTCCCGACAACATCGTCAGCGCCCGCGGACCCGCCCGGGCGCCTTTCTCGCCTCGCTCTCGCCCTTGCCGTGGCCGGCATGGCTGCCGGCGCGGGCCTGACGCCAACCGGCGCGGCGCAGGCGCAAGCCCAGGGACAGACCCCGGCGCAAACGGCGCCCGCCCAATCCGATGCGCAGGAAGAGGCCGCGCGTTCGCTGCAATGGCCGCGCAGTTTCGAGGCCGCCGACGGCACGCGCGTGGAGCTCTATCAACCCCAGATCGATACCTGGACTGCCGACCGCATTACGGGCCGCATGGCGGTGGCGGTTGGCGCCGCCAAGGGCAATCCCACCTACGGCGTGGCAGACTTTTCCGCCCGTGCCGAGGTCAACAAGCCGGCGGGTTTGGTGCATCTGTCGGACATCCGGATCGAGCGCGTGCAGGTGCCCACCTCGCCGGAAGCCGCGGCCAAGCTGCGCAGCCAGCTTGAAGCGCGCCTGCCGGCCAAGGGCGTGGTCACGCGGCTTGATGCACTGCAACTGAGCTATACGCTGTCCCAGAACAACCCGGCCACGAAAACCGTCCCGGTGGACAACGCGCCGCCGCGCATCATCTACCGCACGGTGCCGACCGTGCTGGTGCTGATCGACGGCGGACCTGTATTGGCCGAGGTGCCTGATGCCGCAGGCTGGCGCCGGGTCGTCAACACGCGCGCGTTGATGCTGGCGGACAACGCGGGCCGCTATTTCCTGCAGGCCGCTGGCCATTGGTACGAAGCGCGCACCGCCACCGGGCCGTGGACGGACCTGCCGCAGCCGCCCGAGGCCCTGCTGGCCGCCGCTGTTGCGGCGCGCCGCAAGGCCGAGCCGGACCCGATGCTGCCGCATGGCGGCAAGGCGCCGCACCGCGCGCCCGCCATCGCGGTGTCCACCGCGCCGGCCGAGTTGCTGGTGACCGTCGGCCAGCCTGAAATGCGGCCGGTGCCAGGGACTTCGCTGCTGTCGGTGACCAATGCCGATCATGCCCTGTTCATGAATCCGGGCGACAACCGCTACTACGTGCTGGTGTCCGGCCGCTGGTTCCGGGGCGCCAGCCTGGACGGCCCCTGGTCCTACGTGCCGGGCAAGCAGCTGCCGCGCGATTTCGCCAAGATTCCGTCAAAGGATCCGCAGTCGGGCGTGCTGGCTTCGGTGCCGGGCACGCCGCAGGCCAAGGAGGCGCTGATTGCCTCCACCATTCCGCAGACCGCCACGGTGTCGCGCAGCGCGGCGAAATTGCAGGTGGAATATGCCGGCGGCTCCCCGACGCTGCGGCCCATCGAGGGTACGGCGCTGTATTACGCCGCCAATTCGCAGGTGCCGGTGATACAGGCCGAAGGCCGCTACTACGCGTTGTCGCGCGCTGTCTGGTTCGTATCGGATTCGCCCATGGGGCCGTGGCGCGTGGCTGACCATGTGCCGGCGATCATCTACGCCATACCCGTCAGCTCGCCGCTGCACTACGTCACCTACGTGCAGGTGTACGGATCCACCCCGCAGAGCGTGGTGTTCGGCTACACGCCGGGCTACATGGGCGTGGTGGCCAGTCCCGACGGCACCGTGGTGTATGGCACGGGTTACGCGTATCCGCCGGTCATCGTGCAGGACACCTGGGTGGGCTATCCGCCCAGCTATGGCTACGACGCGGCCTTCGCCACCGCGACCGGTTTCGCCTTCGGCTTCGTCGCCGGCGAGACCTGGGGCGGCGCGGCGCCCTATTGGGGGCCATACTGGGGCGCGCCTTATTGGGGCGGCGTCAACGTGAACCAGGTCGACGTCTATGGCGCCTGGGGCGGCTCCGGCGTGGTCACGCACGCGGCCGGCTGGAACGGCTGGACCGGCACCGAATGGCAGGGCACCCACGCCGAGGGCTACAACCCCCAGACCGGCGCAGCCTTCGAAGGCACGCGCGGCGCGGCCTATAACGAGTACACCGGCAATGCGGCTGCAGGGCGGCGCGACGCCTATACCAACCCGGCGACCGGCGCCTCGGGCGCTGGCCGGGCGGGCGTGGTCGCCAACGACGACGGCCAATGGGCTGCCGGCCGCCAGGACGTGCGCACCAATGCCAACACCGGCCGCAGCACCATCTCGTCGGCCACGGCGACCGGCACGGCGGGCGACGGCGTCAGCAGCGTGGACCGGCGCGGCGCCACGTACGACCGCAACACGAACAGCGGCATGGCGTGGAACAACGGCAACGTGTACGCGGACCACAACGGCAACGTCTACGAGCACAACGACAACGGCTGGCAGCAGCACACCAGTTCGGGCTGGCAGCCCGTGCAGCCCAGCGCGCAGTCCGGCGGCAATTACCTGAACGGCCAGCGCCAGGCGCGCGACTATTCCGACGACCGCATGGGCGGCATGGAGGGCGGCGGTTGGCAGGACCGCGGAATGCAGGGCGGCGGCTGGCGCGACCGCGGCATGGGGGGCGCGGAAGGCGGCGGCTGGCAGGGGCGCGGCATGGGCGGCCGGGGAGGCTGGGGCGGCGGCTTCGGCGGATTCCATGGTGGAGGGTTCCGCCGCTGAGCGGCAGGCCGCCAGAGCAGGCGGCGCGGAAGGGGGGAGCGGCGCCTGCCGGTCCGCTTCCATTCCGGCCGCATTTGCGCAGCTCTGGCGCCGCGGTCTAGACTGGCCGCTTTCCCTTCTTTCACGCACTCCGCCATGGCGCTGCATAGCTGGCTCATCTATCTGGTCGCGGTCATCGGCCTGTCGGTAACCCCCGGACCGAACACGCTGCTCGCGCTGACCCATGGGGCACTGCATGGGCACCGCAAGGCCCTGTGCACCATCGCGGGCGGCGCAGTGGGCTTTGTCGCGCTCATCGCCTTGTCGATGCTGGGTATCAGCGCCTTGCTCAAGGCCTGGGGCCCAGCGCTGACGGTATTGAAGTGGGCGGGCGGGGCCTATCTGATCTGGCTCGGCATCCAGCTCTGGCGCGCCCCGGGCGTGCAGTTGCAGCCGGCCCCTGACATGCCGCGCATACGCGGCATGCGCATGTTCAGCCAGGGCCTGCTGTCGGCCATTTCCAATCCCAAGGCCCTGCTGTTCTACGGCGCCTTCCTGCCGCAGTTCATTGATCCTGCGCGCAGCCTGTACACGCAGTTCGCGATCATGGCCGGCACCTTCGTGGTGGTGGAGTTCCTGGTCGAGTACGTGTTGGCGCGCCTTGCGCATCGCGTGCGCCCCTGGCTGGAGCGCGCCGGCCGGCGTTTCAACAAGGTGTGCGGCGGTTTGTTTGCCGCCATGGGGGCGGCGCTGCCGGGGTCTTGATCGCCGGCGTGCTGCGTTGCCGCTTCAGTCCTCAGCGAGCCACCGCCCGGATTTCGGATCGATCGCCGCCCGGGCTCCATCCATCCGCACTTGTTCCTCATCCAGCCGCGCGGCGGTAGCCGGATCGACATCGAAGGCGATGCCGAGCGCGCTTGCGATGCGGGCGTCTTCAATAGGCAGTTCCCACGTCAGGAACAATTGCGCCAGGTCCAGGCCGGCCGCGAAGTCGGCCTCGCGAAAACCCTTGCCGTCGCGCGGGATGACGGCATGCGGCTGGCAGGTATCGAAGATCATGGCGGTGCCGCGCACGAGCGGAATGCGCAGGCCGGCGGCCGGGAAGTGCACGTCCAGGCCCCGGTCTTCGCTCAGGAACAGATTGCAGAAGGCGGCGCCGCCATATTGGCAGCCGTCATGGTGGTAGCGGGCGCCGCGGCAGGCCATGAGGGCGATGTCGGCGCTCGCCAGCACGTCGGACAGCCCCCGGTCGTGCGCCCAGTCGCGCATGGCTCGCAGGCATAGTCCGTATTCGGGCCAGCGCGCCTGCGTGCGCGCCAGCGGCATCTGCTCCACGTCCCCGGGTTCCAGATACAGGCGCGTGGCCATCTCGCGCTCCCAATCCGACAGCACGCGCGCGGGCGGCACGGGTACGTCCAGCGTGGCGGTCAGCACCGTGCCGCTGACGCTGCGGCTGCGCATGGCGTCGCCGCTCCAGTAGAAGGATGTCAGGTGGCCGGGCGTGTAATGATGCGAGGGGGGGGCGTGGTTCATCGGGCTTCGAGCATCCGCGCGGGTTGCGGTTGGGCGGCTATCGTACCCAAGCCGTCCGTGCTTCGGTATTTATTCCATTCCAGACTTATTTCATGAAAATTACTCGTTTGTTGTGATGAAACCTCGCCCTTAGCATCGTTGCCATAACCCTAGCTGGAGTTTCCATGACCGCGCCTGTTCCCGCCTTTTCCCATGCCCTCGTGACCCGCGACGAGCGCGGCGTCTACACCTTGCAGATCCACGATGCCAAGAGCCTGAACATCCTGGCCTCGGCGGTCACGTTGAGCCTGACCGAGGCCGCCCGCTGGATTGGCGCGCAGGACGATGCCCGCGCGGTCGTCATCCGCGGCTCGGGCGAGCGTGCCTTCGTGGGCGGCGCCAACATCTATGAAATGGCCGAACTCGACCCGCAGGGCGCGCGCGAGTTCATTACCCGGCTGCGCGACCTGTGCGACGCCGTGGCCGCGATTCCCGTGCCCACCATTGCCCGCATTCCCGGCTTCTGCCTCGGCGCCGGCATGGAGCTGGCCGCGGCCTGCGACATCCGCCTCGGCTCGGCGGACGCGGTTTTCGGCATGCCCGAGGTGCGCGTGGGCATTCCGTCCGTGATCCACGCCGTGCTGCTGCCGGCCATCATCGGTCCCGGCCCCACCAACTGGCTGCTGCTGACCGGCGAGACCGTGGACGCGACCCAGGCCCGGCAGTGGGGCTTCCTGGAATTCGTCAGCGAGACCGGCGCGCTGGACGCCCTGGTCGAGCGCACCGTGGCGCCCATCGCCGAAAGCGGTCCGATCGCCGTGCGTTCGCAGAAGGCCCTGCTGCGCTACTGGAGCGAGTCGACTGTCGAGGCCGGCCTGGATCGCAGCGTGGCGGCGTTCGGCGAGGCCTTCACCACCGACGAGCCGCGCCGCTACATGGCGCCCTTCGTCAATCGCAAGAAGCAGCAGGAGGCCAAGTAATGGCCGGTCCGCTCGCGGGCGTGCGCGTCATCGACCTGACGTCGGTGGCCATGGGGCCGTACGGCACGCAGATCCTCGCCGACATGGGCGCGGAGGTCATCAAGGTCGAGGCGCCCGAAGGCGACGTGTTCCGCACCTCGGCTCCGGCCGCGAGTCCGGGCATGGGGCCGGCTTACCTGAACCTCAACCGCAACAAGTACAGCGTGACGCTGGATGCCAAGACGCCGGCCGATCGCGAAAGCCTGCTGCGCCTGATCGATGGCGCGGACGTGTTCGTGTCCAACGTGCGTCCGGCGGCCCTGGCGCGCCTGGGCCTGGACGCGGACACGCTGCGCGCGCGCAACCCGCGCCTGATCCATTGCTCGGCCGTGGGCTTCGGCCAGGACGGCCCCTATGCGGCGCGGCCGGCCTTCGATGACATCATCCAGGCCATGAGCGGACTGGCCGATTTGCAGGGGCGCAACAGCGGCGCGCCGGCCTATGTGAACACCATCCTTGCCGACAAGGTGGCGGGCCTGACGCTGGCCTACGCCATACCCATGGCGCTGTACGAGCGCGAGCGTTCGGGTCAGGGGCAGGCGGTTGAGGTCCCCATGTTCGAGACCCTGGTCTCCTTCACGTTGATCGAACACATGAGCGGCCACAGCTTCGTGCCGCCGCGGGGACCCATGGGCTACAGCCGCGTGCTGTCGCCGCAGCGGCGTCCCTACCGTACGCGCGACGGCTACCTGGCGCTGCTGCCCTACACCGACGCGCAGTGGCGGCGCTTCTTCGCCCTGGCCGAACGTGCGGACCTGGCGGCGGACGCGCGCTATGTCGACGCAAGCGCGCGCGCGCGGCACTTCGACGAGCTCTATCAGGACCTGGCGGACATCGTCGCCTTGCGCGGTACCGAGGAATGGCTGGCGCTGCTGGCGGACGCGGACATTCCGCACTCGCGGGTGAACACGCCGGAAGCCCTGTTCGAGGATCCGCACCTGAAGGCGACGGGCTTCTTCCAGCGCGTGGAACATCCGACCGAAGGGCCGCTGGTGGCCGCCGGCATCCCGGTGCGCTTCTCGCGCACGCCGGGCGAGATCAGGCGCCAGGCGCCGCGCCAGGATGCCGATCGCGATATGCTCGAGCCTGCGCGCTGAGGCCGGCATGGCCGGCGGCGCCTGGCGGCGACTTCGACCATGAACATCACTCTCAAGCAATTGCGCGTGTTTTGCGCGCTATACGAACTGCGCAGTTTCACGGCGGCCGCGCGCGCGGCCTTCGTGACGCAATCGGCCGTCAGCAAGCTCTGCGCCGAACTTGAGGCCGAGGTCGGCCAGCCGCTGTTCGAGCGCTCCACCCGCAGCGTCACGCCCTGCGACGGCGCGGCGGATTTCTACGCCTATGCCCAGGAAATCCTGGGCACCGTGCGCGCCGCCGAGCGCAGCATGTCGGGCCTGCGCACGCTGGAGCGCGGCACGGTGGGCGTGGCCACTTCGCCGCTGATGATGGTCGGCCTGCTGGGCGAGGTGGTGGCCGACTATCACCGCGCCCATCCCAGCGTGAAGCTGGATTTGTTCGAACTTTCCACCGACGACACCATCGAGCACGTGCGCAACGGCCGCGCCGACTTCGGCATCGTCTCGGTCGAGATCCCTTCGGAAGAACTGGCCACCCGGGTCATCTATCGCGACACCATGTACGCGGTGTGCGCGCCGCGCCATGCGTTGACGCGCAAGCGTTCGGTGTCATGGGCCGACGTGGCCGCCCATGATCACATCATGCTACGCAACGTGTATAGCGTGCGGCGCAGCCTGGACCGCGTGGCGGCCGACCTGAACCTGGAATTCCGCTACCGCATCGAGGCCGGCATGCTGACCTCGGCGTTGAAGCTGGTCGGCGCGGGCCTGGGGATAACGGTCGTGCCCGGTTATGCCTGCGATCTGGCGCGGCAGTTGGGCCTGCGCATCCTCGCCATAGACGGCGCTCGCAAGCACGGGCACGAACTCTGGCTCATCCAGCGCCGCAACGCGCGGCTGTCGCTGGCGGCTTCAGCCTTCCTGCAGGCGACCGAGGAATATCTGCGGCAGCGCCAGGCTTCGGAGAATTAATCCCGGTTTGGAATAAGTCTATGAAAATTAGTCCCTTGTTGGGATAAACGGGTCGCAAGCATCATACGGTCAGAGTTCAAGAGGCCGACCCGCGGCCCCTCACAGGAGACAAGCATGATCCGACCGTTCGGCGTCCGCCGCCGCCTGCTGGCCGCTGGCAGCCTCACCGTCCTGACCGCGCTGGCTGGCGCACTGCCGTCCGTGGCATTGGCGCAGGGCGCCTATCCTGACAAGCCCATCACCATCGTCGTGCCGTTCTCTCCGGGCAGCGCCACCGACACCAGCGCGCGCATCATTGCCGAGAAGCTCGGCCCGCGCCTGAACGTGCCTGTCGTCATCGAGAACAAGCCCGGCGCGTCTGGCACCATCGGCGCCTCGTTCGTCGCGCGCGCGCAGCCCGACGGCTACACGCTGATCCTCACCAGCAGTTCGACGCACTCGGCCACGCCGGCGTTGTTCCGTAAGTTGCCGTTCGATCCCACCGGGGATTTCACGCACGTCGTGCGCATCGCCACCATCCCGATGATGCTGGTGGTGCGCGAGGACGCGCCCTACAAGTCGCTGCAGGAACTGGTCAAGGCCACGCAGGCCAAGCCCCTGAACTACGCGTATGGCTCGCCCACCAGCCAGATCGCCGGCGCCACCTTCAACACGGTGGCGGGCGCCGCGGCCAACGGCGTGCCGTACAAGAGCCAGCCGCCGGCCGTGACCGACCTGCTGGGCGGCCACGTCGACTACCTGTTCGCCGACCTCTCTGTCGTGACCTCGTTCATGCAGGCCGGCAAGCTGCGCGGCCTGGCCTACACGGGCCATGAACGCGCCAAGGAGTTCCCCAGCGTGCCGACGCTGGCCGAGCTGGGCTACCAGAAGTTCGACCTGGTCGTGTGGGTCGGCGTGGCCGTGCCGGCCAAGACGCCCGACGCCATCGTGCAGAAACTGAACCAGGAAGTCGCCGCCATCCTGCGCGAGCCGGACGTGCTGCAGCGCTTCGAATCCCTGGGCATGCAGGTCTCGCCCAACAGCGTGGCTGAACACCAGGCCTTCGCGCAGTCGCAGCGCCAGGTCTGGACCCAGCGCGCGATCGACGCGAAGATCGAACCGCAGTGATCGAACCGCAATAAACGGCGGGAAACGAACAGGGCGTCCGACGGGCGCCCTTTTTCCATGAGACGGGGTGACCGCTCCTTGGCCGCGCCCCGTGCCGGCCGCCGCCAAAACGAATAAAGTGCCAGACAGCGTCCGCCCGATCGCGGCGGGCAATCATCAAGACACGGAGACAACATGGATACGGCAGGCAAGGGCGCCAGCGTGCGCGAACAGGTCAGCGCAACGGAATGGGAGGTCCGCAAGGATCTGGCGGCGCTATACCGTTTGGTGGCGCTGTTCGGCTGGGACGATTTGATCTTCACCCACATCACGGCCAAGGTGCCGGGGACCGAACATTTCCTGATCAACCCCTACGGCATGATGTTCGACGAAATCACGGCATCGAGCCTGGTCAAGATCGATCTGGACGGGCGCAAGGTGATGGAGTCGGAGTACGACATCAATCCAGCCGGCTTCACCATCCATAGCTGTATCCACGCGGCTCGCAAGGACGCGATGTGCGTGCTGCATACGCACTCCATCAACGGCGTGGCGGTGTCGGCGCAGAAGGCCGGCCTGCTGCCGCTGTCGCAGTTCGCGTTCATCGTGCTGCGTTCGCTCAGCTACCACGACTACGAAGGCCTGGCGCTCAATCCCGAGGAACAGCCTCGCCTGGTGCGGGACCTGGGCAGCAACAGCTATCTCATCCTGCGCAACCATGGCCTGTTGACCGTGGGGCAGAGCATGGCCGAAGCGTTCCAGGCCATGCACCGGCTGGAGGCCGCCTGCATGGTGCAGGTGCGGGCCCAGGCCGGTGGCGAACTGACCTACATCCCGCCTGACATCCTGAAGAACGCCACGGTGGAATCGCAGGCCGACCGCGCGCACAAGGCCATGCTGGCCTGGCCGGGACTGCTGCGCCGCCTGGACCGCCGCAACCCGGGCTACGCGGAGTAGCCGCCGGGCGCGGGCCCCAATGGCTTGGGGCCCGCTGAAACGGATCAGTACTTGCCCATGTAATCGCGCTTGCCGATTTCCACGCCGTTGTGGCGCAGGAGGTCGTAGGCCGTGGTCACATGGAAGAAGAACTGCGGCAGCCCATAGTGCAGCAGATAGGCGCTGCCGCTCAGTTTCTTTTCCTTGGGCGTGCCGGGGCGCAGCACGATTTCGCGCGCTTCGCTCTGCGCGAACTGTTCGGGGCCGAACGAAGCCAGGTGCTCCAGCGTCTTGGCGATCAAGGCTTGCAGGCCCGCGAAGGTGGCTTCGCTATCCGGCCACGAAGGCACTTCCGCGCCAGCCAGGCGCGAGGCGATGCCCTTGGCAAAATCCGCGGCGATCTGCACCTGGCGCGACAGCGGGAACATATCGGGGAACAGGCGGGCGCCCAGGTAGGCGTCCGGATCGATGTTCTTTTCCGTGGCGTGGGCTTCCGCTTTCTTCAGCACGTCGGACAGGGCCGACAGCATTTGAGTCAGGACGGGAACTGAGGCGCTGTGCATGAAATTGCTCATATCGTGTCTCGCTTGAGAGTGGCGCCGGCGCGGAAGGCGCCGGGCAGGCCTGCGAAGACTACCAGTTGCCGGCGTCGACATCCGTAATGCATGTTCGCCCTTGCATCATCATGACATCATGATGTTATGATGTCTTCATGCAAAACGATGCCGAATATGCTCCTCTTTATGCCCGGGTGGAAATGGCCCTGGCTGCGGAAATCTCGTCCGGCAGCCTGTCGCCTGGCGACCGGTTGCCGACGGAAGATCAACTGATCGAGCGCTTCGCCGTCAGCCGCAGCACGGTGCGCAAGGCGGTGGAAAACCTGGTTGCGCGCGGGCTGGTGGAAATCCGGCGCGGCAAAGGCACGTTCGTCACGGAGCCCAAGCTGATGCAGCCGCTGACGGCCCTGAGCGGTTTCGTCGAGGATATGACCGCGCTCGGCCGCCGGGCGACCGCGCGCCTGCTGGACAAGCGCCCGGTGCCGGCCACGGAAGACGTCGCCCGCCAACTGGGCGTGGCGCGCGGCGCGCTGGTCTATCGGATCGAGCGAGTGCGGCTGGCGGACGGCGCGGCCATGTCGTTTGATGAAACCTATCTGCCGCTGGACGTGGGCGAAAAAGTCGCCAGCAACGACCTGGAGGCCGAGCCCATCTTCGATCTGCTGGAGCTGCGCTACGACCTGCCGCTGATCGAGGCCGAGTACCAGCTGGAAGCGGTGACGGCGGACGAACGCGTCGCGCAGGCGCTGGGCGTCGCTACGGGAAGCCCGATCTTCCTCATCGAGCGCACGTCCTACACCGAGCGGCAGCGGCCCGTCGACTACGAAAAGCTGTACTACCGCGGCGACCTGATCCGCTTCAGTACCCGCCTGGCGCGCCAGCCACGCAAGCCGACCTGAAGCGGCGGCCATGGAGACCTCGACGATCTTCTGGCTGTTCGCCGCCGCCTTCGGCGCCAGCGCGCTGGGCGGGGTGCTGGGGATGGCCAGCGGCATCTTCATCGTGCCCATCCTGACGCTGCTGTTCGGCGTGGACATCCATGTCGCCATCGGGGCCAGCATCATCTCGGTGATCGCCTGTTCCTGCGGCAGCGCCGCGCCTTTCCTGAAAGGGCGGCTGACCAACGTCAGGCTTGCCATCGTCCTGGAGACGGCCACCACGTTGGGGGCGCTGACCGGCGTGTTCCTCATCGGCATCGTCTCGACCGGATTTCTCTACGGCCTGTTCGCAGTGATCCTGGCGCTGTCCGCGCAGCAGATGCTGGCGCGCCGGCGCGAGGCCGTGGCGATTGCGCCCGGCGCCGCCAGCTGGGCCACCGCGTTGCGCCTGCACGCAAGCTTCCCCGACCGCGCGCTGGGCCGGGAGGTGCACTATCAGGTGGACCGCGTGCCGCTGGGGTTGTCGCTGATGTATGGCGCGGGGCTGATTTCGGCCTTGCTCGGAATAGGCTCGGGGGTGCTCAAGATTCCGGCCATGGATGCCGCGCTGAAGCTGCCCATCAAGGTCTCGTCGGCGACGTCCAATTTCATGATCGGCGTGACCGCCGCCGCCAGCGCGGGCGCCTATTTCGTGCGCGGCGACATCGACATAGGCATCGCCGGACCGGTCGCGCTGGGTTCGGTCGCGGGCGCTTTGCTCGGCGCCCGCCTGCTGATGGGCCTGCCGGCGGACAAGCTGCGGCTGTTCTTCGTGATCGTGCTGTCCCTGCTGGCTGTGCAGATGCTGCTGAGCGCGTTGGGCGTGCATATCCCGGGAGGCCCGGCATGACGCAGACGGTGGACAAACAGGCGCGGCGCGACCGCGCCATCGCCGGCTTGCTGTGGTACGGAACCTGGCTCGCCTCGGCCCTCATCGCCGCCGGCATGGCTGTGGATTTCCTGTTGCCCGCGCATGGCGGCCTGCGGGACCTTGGACTCGTCAAGGTCGGGGTGGCCCTGTTCATCCTGCTGCCAGTGGCGCGGGTGGCGCTGATGCTGGCCATTTTCCTGCGCGAGCGCGACTACGCCTACACGGCGATTTCCGCGCTGGTCCTGCTCATCATCGCCGCAGGCGTGGTGTCCGGACTGCGGTGAGGCCGCCGGCTTTCCTATAATCGGAGCGCGGTGCGATGGCGCATCGTCGCATACTCTCCCCAGGACTTTTCATGCTTGCCGTTACCAGCCAGGATGTCTACGTGAACACCAGCCAGGGCCGCCTTTTCGCGCGGCGCTGGGATCCCGCCGGTGAGACCGCTGCCGCAGCGCCCATCGTGCTGTTCCATGATTCGCTGGGTTGCGTGGAGCTGTGGCGCGATTTCCCTGAACAACTGGCGCAGGCCACCGGGCGCAGCGTCATCGCCTATGACCGCCTGGGCTTTGGCCGCTCCGATCCCAATACCGCCGTGTTCGAACCCGGCTTTGTGGAAGAAGAAGCGCAGGGCGGATTCCGCAGCCTGCGCGCAGCGCTGGGCATCGGCCCCTACGTGGGGTTCGGCCATAGCGTGGGCGGTGGCATGGCTGTCTGCTGCGCCGGCGTGTATGCCGACGATTGCCGGACGCTGATCACCGAGTCCGCACAGATGTTTGCCGAAGACCGCACACTGGAAGGCATACGGGCCGCCAAGCAGAATTTCGCAGAACCCGGCCAGCTGGACCGGCTGAAGAAGTATCACGGCGAGAAAGCCGAATGGGTGCTGGGCGCGTGGATCAACACCTGGCTGTCGCCCGAGTTTGCCGCCTGGAACCTGGACGAGCAATTGCGCCAGGTGCGTTGCCCCGTGCTTGCCCTGCATGGCGAAATCGACGAATACGGTTCCCCCAAACACCAGGAAAAGATCGCGGCGCTGGCCGGCGGCCGCCCTGTGCTGCTGGAGAACTGCGGGCATGTGCCGCACCGCGAACAAAGCCGCATCGTGCTGGATGTGGTGAGCGAGTGGTTGAGGGCGGTGCCGTAACCAATCGGGTGCGCACGTACACAGTCCGCGCTTAGAATCGGACTAGCCCTTTCGCGCCGCCGCGCTCGCTTTCTTGAGGTCCCCGATCCGATGTCTGACCGTCAGCCCCTATCCCAAGCCGTCCACAATACGACGACCCGCCACGCGATTTTCATCGTGGCCACCCTCAACGAAGGCGCCGCCGCCGCCGAAACCGTGCGTGGCTGGTGCGCCGATGTCGCCGCCGTTGTCCGCACGGTGGGCACGCGCGCGCCCGAGCAGAATCTTTCCTGTGTCACCGCCTTCGGCTCCACGGCCTGGGACACGCTTTTCGGCGCGCCGCGTCCCGCCGCGCTGCACCCTTTCCGCGAGTTCGGTTCCGGCGAGCGCCTGGCCATGGCGACGCCGGGCGACCTGCTGCTGCACATCCGCGCGGACTCGATGGATTTCTGCTTCGAACTGGCCACCTTGTTGCTGGGCGGATTGGGCGATGCCGTGACGGTCGTGGATGAGGTCCATGGCTTTCGCTACTTCGACCGCCGCGCCATCATCGGCTTCGTCGACGGGACCGAGAATCCGGAAGGGCAGGAAGCATTCGACTTCACCGTCATCGGCGACGAGGACGCCGAGTTCGCCGGCGGCAGCTACGTGCTGGTGCAGAAGTACCTGCACGACATGAAGGCCTGGAATGCGCTGACGGTCGAAGGCCAGGAAGGGGTCATCGGCCGCCACAAGTGGTCCAACGTGGAACTCGACGACGACATCAAGCCCTCGTCCTCGCACAGCGCCCTGACGACCATCGAGGAAAACGGCCAGGAACTGAAGATCCTGCGCGACAACATGCCGTTCGGCCGGCCGGGATCCGGGGAATTCGGCACGTACTTCATCGGCTACGCGCGTTCGCCGCGTCCCATCGAGCTGATGCTGGAGAACATGTTCGTCGGACGTCCGCCCGGCAATTACGACCGCCTGCTCGACTTCAGCCACGCGGTCACGGGCGGCCTGTTCTTCGTGCCGTCGTCCGAGTTGCTGGAAGCGCTTGCCGAGCGCAGCCCGGCGGCCTGTGCGGACGCGGGCGAGCCTGCGGCGCAGGCGTTGGCGTCGGCGGGCAAGGCGGGCTGAGGCACAGCCACGAGCGGCCTTGGCCGCTACCGGGTAGCCGGAATTTCTGGCGCGGCCGCGACGATGGCCGCGCCAGTTTTCATTTTGACGCGCCATTCGACAAGCTACCCGGCCGGCCGGGCGGTCTGCCTGCAACCAGGTTGCGTCCCCAAAACGATACGGACGTCCAGCAGGTGATGCTTGGTTATTCAATAACGCACCTGAGAATTGTTTGCATTACACTTTCTTCCCATTAGAAGTTTCAACATGGGAAAGGAAGCCAACATGCAACACCCCGGGCCCGCCGGCCGCACTCGTTCCGTTCGTCCACGCCTCGTCCTGCGGCGCACGCCTTGCCTGGTGCTGATGGCACTGGCCTGCGGCACTGCCACGGCTCAGGACGAGGGCGTGGCCACCTTGCAGTCCGTACAGGTGATCGGCAACGCCGACAGCACCACCACCGAGGGCACCGGTTCGTATACGCCGCGCGCCACCGCCGCCAGTACGGGGCTGCCGCTGACATTGCGTGAAACGCCGCAGTCGGTCACGGTGGTCACGCGGCAACGCATGGACGACGAGAACATGCTTTCGCTGGTTGACGTGATGGCGAGCACGCCGGGTATTTCGGTGCAGAACTATGACAGCGAGCGGTATTCGTTCAATTCCCGGGGCTTCAGCGTCAGCAACTACATGTATGACGGAATTCCGACGAGCTTCGACACCGGCTATGCCGCGGGCGAGTCATCGCTCGATCCCATCATCTATGACCGGGTCGAGGTGGTGCGGGGCGCCACCGGCCTGCTGACCGGCGCGGGGAATCCGTCCGCGTCGATCAACCTGGTACGCAAGCACGCCACCAGCCGTGAGTTCAAGGCGGACATGAGCGTCAGCGCTGGCAACTGGGACACCTATCGCGGCACGGTGGATCTTTCCACGCCGCTCAACTCCGCCGGCAGTGTGCGCGGACGCATCGTCTCGGCCTATCAGGACAATCACTCCTACCTGGATGGCTACCAGAACCGCAAGAAGGTGTTCTATGGCGTGGTGGACGCGGACATCACCTCCCGCACGACGCTGAGCGTGGGTTTCAATTACCAGGACAACGACCCGAAACGCAGCAGCTGGGGCGGCTTCCCGCTCTGGTACGCCGACGGCGGCCGCACGGACTGGAGCCGTTCGCTGAACACCGGGGCGGACTGGAGTTCGTGGGGTAGCACGACCCAGGGCGCTTTCGCCAGCCTGGAACACCGCTTCGACAATGGCTGGACTGTCAACGCGGTGGGCTCGCATTCAAAGAACGAGATGGATGCCAAGCTTCTCTATCTCTATGGCTGGCCCGACCGCGACACCGGCCTGGGTGTGAACGCATCGCCGGCGTGGTACGTGGGAGACCGCAAGCAGAACAGCCTGGACGTCAAGGCATCCGGTCCGTTCACACTGTTCGGCCGCCGCCACGAGGCTGTCGTGGGCGCCAGCTTCAACCGCCAGCACGGCGACTTCGACTACCGCTCGGCCCTGTCGAGCGCGGCCGTGGGCAATTTCCTCGACTGGGACGGCTCGTATACGGAGCCGGAATGGAGCAGCGATTCGGTCACCGCCAATCGGTACACCACCAAGCAAACGGGCTGGTACGGCGCCTTGCGCTTCAATCTTGCCGATCCGCTCAAGCTCATCGTGGGCGGCCGCTACAGCACGTGGGAAACGGATTCGGTCGGCTTTGGCGGCGGCAGCCGCCAGTCTTTCAAGAAGAACGAATTCACGCCCTATGCCGGCCTGCTCTACGACATCAACGAGACCTACACGGCCTACGTCAGCTACACCGGCATCTTCAATCCGCAGAGCTATCAGGACCGCAGCGGCAACTGGCTCGATCCGCTCGAGGGCAAGTCTTACGAAGCGGGGATCAAGGGCGAGTTCCTGGACGGCAAGCTGAACGCCAGCGCCGCGGTGTTCCAGATCGAGCAGGACAATGTGGCCCAGGTCGATCCGGGCTACATGGTGCCGGGCACCATCAACCAGGCCTACACCGCTGCGCAGGGCACGCGCAGCCGCGGTTTTGACCTGGAGGTTTCGGGTGAAGTGATGCCGGGATGGAACCTTGCCGCGGGCTGGTCGCACTGGACTGCGCGCGACGGCGATGGCAATGCCATACAGACCGACCAGCCGCGCAGCCTGGTGCGCGTGTTCACGACTTATACGCTGCCTGGCGATTGGAACCGTCTGACGGTGGGCGGCGGCGTCAACTGGCAAAGCCATGTGTACACGATGGCAAGCGGCCCGAACGGAGAAGAGCGAGTCGGTCAGGGCAGCTATGCGATCACCAATCTGATGGCTCGCTACCGCTTCAATCGCAACCTGAGCGCCCAGCTCAATGTGAACAACCTGTTCGATCGCAAGTACTACAGCCAGATCGGGTTCTACAGCCAGGGCGCGTGGGGGGCGGGACGCAGCGCCATGCTGACGATGCGCTACCAGTACTGACGCGTGCCAGGACGGGGGGCGCAGGCGCCGCGCGCCTAGCGCTCCTGCTCCAGCGTCGCCTTCATCCGCACCATGCTCTCCTGGCTGACCATGATGACGCCGCTGGCTGGCTGGTCGATGTCCAGGATGAAGGTCAGCACCAGGGAAATAAGCGTGGCGAACAGGCCGGTCGAGATCAGCCGCCTGCGCTTGTGCAGCCCGGTGCCGTAGGCGATGAAGCCCATTGCGCCGCCGGTGACGATGAAGAGCAGATAGAAGACGGGCTCGGGTACGTGGTTTTCCAGCGCGACGCGGCGCTTTTCATTGACCTGGGCCATTTCGTTGATGGCCTGGATGAACATGACCGTGGATATCGACGGCGGGTTCTCCAGGACGCTCGCAGCCGTGCTCCGGATCTGGCGCTCGATGCGCCGCGACGTCACGCTGGCCGCGGCCAGGCGCTCCTTGTCGTTGTCGGCGTCGCTGAACTCCAGCGCCGTCGTCGTGTATTCCAGCAAGAGCTTCGCGATGGGATCGCGGGCCGCGGGAGGCAGCAGCTGCGAGCGCCAATAGGCGTTGCCGATGGCGTTGGCCTCTTCCAGCACCAGGTTCTTGCGCGTTTCGAAACGCGTCACCGACATCGCGAAGGTAAAGCCCAGCAGCAGCGCCAGCAGGCCCAGCAAGGCGGTCTGGAGCGCGCCGATATGGGTCTTGGCGGCGTCGTCGGAAGCGCGGCGGTGCCTGCGCCCCAACCGGAAGCCCAGCTCGATGATGGCCAGGCAAGCGATTACGCAGATGAAAAACACGTAGGTTTCATCAATTTCGCGCAGCACGTTGATTTCCGGTGGTTATTTGGGGATAGAGCGTATGCCGAGTGCGGCGCGGCGGGCAAGGGGCGAATAACCCGCAGCCGCGGATCGTTGCCAGGTATTTGAAAAGCTTCTTGGAGTAAGGTGTCGCTTCCCTAGTAAGCGACACCGCACGGAGCAGAAATTGAAATACCGCAAACTCGGCCGTACCGACCTGGATGTCAGCCTGATCGGACTGGGCACCATGACCTGGGGCGAGCAGAACACCGAAGCCGAGGCGCACCAGCAGCTGGACTACGCCCTGGAACGTGGCATCAATCTGGTTGACGTCGCCGAAATGTATCCGGTGCCGCCCAAGCCCGAAACCCAGGGCCTCACCGAGACCTATATCGGCACCTGGCTGGCGCGCAGCAAGCACCGCCAGGATATCGTGCTGGCCAGCAAGGCGGCGGGTCCCGTGCGCGACGCGAAGCGTCCGGGCCACATCCGCGATGGCAAGACCCACCTGGACCGCAAGAATCTGACTGCGGCCCTGGATGCCAGCCTGAAGCGCCTGCAAACGGACTACCTGGACCTGTATCAGCTGCATTGGCCCGACCGCACGACGGCCACCTTCGGCAAGCTGTCCTATCCCTGGGTCCAGGACGAGTACACCGTGCCGATCGAGGAAACGCTGGAGGTGCTGCAGGGCTTCGTGCGCGCCGGCAAGGTGCGCCACATCGGCGTGTCCAATGAAACGCCCTGGGGTGTCGGCCAGTTCCTGCGGCATGCCGAGAACAAGGGCTTGCCGCGCATCGCAACCATCCAGAACGCCTACAGCCTGCTGAACCGCGTCTACGAGATCGGCCTGTCTGAGTACTCGCACCACGAAGGCGTGGGCCTGTTGGCCTATTCGCCGCTGGCGATGGGCATGCTTTGCGGCAAGTACCTGGACGGCGCGCGCCCGGCCGGCGCCCGCCTGACGCTCTACACGCGCTTCACCCGCTACAGCAATGAGCAGGCCGAGGCCGCCACCCGCGCCTACGTCGAACTGGCGCGCACGCACGGCATTTCGCCCACCCACCTGGCCCTGGCCTGGGTCAACCAGCGCCCCTTCGTCACCAGCAACCTGATCGGCGCGACCACGCTGGAACAGCTGAAGGAGAACATCGACAGCGTGGACGTGACCCTGTCGGCCGAGGTGCTGGAGGCGATCGACAAGATCCACGCCCGCCAGCCGAATCCGGCGCCGTGATGCGCTGATCGCCCCGTCAGCCATGGCGGCAAGAACCCATGACGCTTTCCGGGCGTCATGGGTTTTTTCATGGAGGACGCCGACCCGGCCACGGATACACTTTTTTTCCTGGCGGCTGTCGATTTCGACTGGCGCGGTTCGTCGTGTGGATGGAGCATGCAAGTTCCACCATCCACACAAGGAGACCGAGATGCGATTCATGGTTCAAGTCAGGGCCACCGCCGATAGCGAAGCAGGGGTGATGCCCACCCAGCAACTGCTGGCCGACATGGGGCGGTTCAACGAGGAACTGGTCAAGGCGGGCGTGATGCTGGCGGGCGACGGCCTGAAACCCAGCTCCAAGGGCGCACGGGTGCACTTTTCCGGCAGCAGCCGGCAGGTGATAGACGGCCCCTTTGCGGAAACCAAGGAGCTGATCGCCGGCTACTGGCTCTGGGAGTGCGCCTCGCTGCAGGAGGCGATCGAATGGGTCAAGCGCTGTCCGAATCCGATGCCCGGCCCGTCAGACATCGAGATCCGCCCGCTGTACGAGGCCGACGACTTCGGCGAGGAGTTCACGGCGGAGCTGCGCGCCCAGGAGGAGCGGCTGCGCGATCAGTTGGAGAAAGCGTCCAAGCAGTGACCGCAGGGCCAGAGCGGCATGGGGAAGTTCGCAGTTATTAATATAATTGCGAATCAGTCTTATTTATAAGAAGTCGACATTTCTTCCCCTCCCGCTCTGGAGAATTCAACGTGGTCCGTCCCGCTTCCGCCAGGAAGTGCCGCGCGCGCAAGCACGCGCGGCATGCCGTTGCACCCTATGCCCTAGCCCTGACCCTGGGCATCGTTCATTCCGGGGGCGTCCAGGCCCAGGCCGCCGGCACGCCGCCGCCGACGGTCGGGGGGGATGCGCAAGGCGTGGCCCAGTTGCCGGCAGTGACCGTCAACGCGACCTCGCTGGACGACACGCTGGAGCATCTGTCCGCGCCGGTGAACAGCGGGGCGCTGGGCAACCGCAGCCAGCTGGAGACGCCGTTTTCCACGGCCGTGGTCACCGCCGCGGATATCGAGGAGCGGCAGGTCCGCAAGCTGGGCGACGTGTTCGCCCTGGACGCATCCGTCACCGACAACAGCGCCTCCTACGGCGCCTGGGCCAGTTATCTGAGCGTGCGCGGCCTGCCGCTGGATTGGCAGAATTCCTACCGCATCGACGGCAAGCCCTTCCTTAGCTACGTCACCACCTTGCCTTACGAGCACTTCGAACAGATCGACCTGCTCAAGGGCGCATCCGGTTTCATGTACGGCTTCGGTTCGCCGGGCGGACTGATCAACTATGTCACCAAGAAGCCGACCGACGAGCCGGTGCGCAGCATCGAGCTGGGCTATGTGTCCAAGGGCCTCCTGCGTGAACACGTCGATCTGGGCGGGCGCGTGGGCGGCGACGGCCGCTTCGGCTATCGCCTGAACGCCACGCATGAAGAGGGCAATACCTATAACGGCGGCTCGCTGTATCGGGATTCGGTGTCGCTGGCGCTGGACGCGCGCCTGACCGACAAGCTGACCTGGGACTTCCAGTCCATCTACCAGAACCGCAAGGCGATCGGGCAGGAGCCGACCATCTACGCTGGCCAGATGGCGGGCTCGGAGCTGCCGTCGCCGGTGCGCAACGACAACGGCAGGCTGGTGGGCCAGGGCCCGTATGCCGACAATAAATTCCGCTTCTATTCGACCGGGCTGAAGTACCAGCTGTCGTCCGATTGGTCAGTGCGCGCCGACTACAGCTACAGCTCCACTCGCACCCGTCGCAATGAATCGGTGCTGTTCCTGCAGAACCAGGCGGGCGACTACCAGGACTATCGCTCGGATTACGGTGAGGCCTATGCCTACAACCAATGGCAGGGCATGCTCGAAGGCAGGTTCAGCACCGGCCCGCTGAAACACCAGGTGGTGGCGGGCGCGTCCTGGCAAAAGCAGAAGAACGACTACAGCGCCAACGGCGTGTACCAGCTGCAAGGCACGGGCAATCTGCGCACGCAGAACACCAACACCTATTACAGCGAGGGCAGCCTGGACCTGTACCGCGCCGCGGAGATCACGCAGAAGGCGCTGTTCGCAAGCGACACCATCGACCTGACCGGCGGCTGGTCCGTGCTGGGCGGCCTGCGCTATACCGACTACGAACAGGTCGGTTTCGACGCGGCGGGCGTGCGCAATTCGCGCTACGACAAGAACGGCGTGCTGACGCCGACGGTGGCGCTGATGTACAACATCACGCCGCAGACCATGGCCTATGCCAGCTACATCGAGTCGCTGGAGCCGGGGTCGTCGGTGGGCAATACCTACGCCAACTTCGGCGCGCTGCTGGACCCGCTCAAGAGCAAGCAGTACGAACTGGGCATCAAGACCAACCAGGACGGCTGGGCTGCCACGGCGGCGCTGTTCCGCATCGAGAAGAAGGCGGAATACACCAACGCCGCCAATGAGCTGGTGCAGGACGGCAAGTCGATCTACCAAGGGCTGGAGCTGGGAGCCTCCACGCGCATTGCGACGAACTGGAACGTGGGCGGCAGCCTGATGTTCCTGGATTCGGAATACAAGAAGGGTTCCAGCTTCACCGGGAACCGGGTGGCGGGCGCGCCCAAGTTCGTCGCCGCGGCCCAGGTCGCGTATTCGGTTCCGCAACTGCCGGGCCTGAAGCTCAGGGCCGACGTGAAGTACACCGGCAGCACCATGCTGGGCGCTTCGAATGCGGTCCAGGTGTCCGACTACGCCATCGTCAATATCGGCGCCACCTACGACACGCGCATCTACGGCTACGAAACCACGTTCCGCGCGGGCATCAACAATCTGGCCGACAAGCGTTACTGGCTATACCAGTCGCCGGACTACGTGAAGGCGGGCGACCCGCGCACCTACGCCTTGAGCGCCAGCCTCAAGTTCTAGACGCCGTCACGTCCCACAGGCGGTCAGGCGCAAAGTCCTGCTGTTCGCCCTTCTTGGCGTAGCCCAGCGGATTGGCCACGATGCGGCAGCCATTCTTCACATAGTCCTGCGGACAGTGCAGATGGCCGTGCATCCAGACGTCGGCCAGGGGCAGCAGGGCGTCCAGCGCATTGCAGAACCCTGCTGTGCCGGGGGTGACGCCGTAACGCGGATCCGCGCTCGCCAAGGTGGGGGCGAAGTGGGTGATGGCCACGGTCGGCCCGTCGTGGGGCGCGCGCAGGGCGTCTTGCAGCCATTGCTGGCATAGCAGCCCCTGCTCGCGCATCTGCTCGGCCATGAAGGGCGCGCCGTTGCGGCGCATTTCGGCCTTTTCCAGATAGAAGTCCGCCGCGCGAAACGCTTTTTCGCGCTTTTTCAGGGCCGCGCCGACGGTGTCGCCGGGCGCGGCCAGCGCGTCGAAATCCGTCCACAGCGTGGTGCCGACAAAGCGCACGCCATCGATGACCAGCGTCTCGCGTTCCAGCCAGTGGATGCCGAGTTCGCCGCAAAGCTGGCGCAGCCGTGCGTGGGTCTCGTCGAAATCGACGTTGTCGTATTCGTGGTTGCCGGGGACATACACCACGGGCGTGGGCCAGCCCTTGTTCGGCGCATAGTTGCCCAGGCCGAAGTCGTCGCCGGTCATGAGCGAACCGCGGCGGTATGAGCCTATGTCCCCGGCCAGCACGAGCAGATCGGCGCCGGGCGCGGGCCGGGCCAGGAAATCCGGGTCGGTTTCAAGATGCAGGTCGGAGAGCAATTGGATCTTCATAGCCGCCATCTTAGGCCACTGGGGGCGCAGCCGCCGCTGCGGGAGGCCATTGTTCCGTGCGACACTTTCCTGGTTCACCAGCCACACAGGAGGAATTCCATGCGTATCGCCATCATGACCGCCGCTGCCGCGCTTGCGCTGGCCGCAAGCGCGCAGGCGCAGCCGCTGGATTGCGGCAACGCGGCCACGCAGACGGACATGAGCCTGTGCGCCGACCAGGCGTACCGCAAGTCCGACGCCGCCTTGAACGCCGCCTACAAGGAAGTGACCGCGCGCCTGAAGAACGACCGGGACGCGACGACCCAGCTGCATGCCGCCCAGAAGGCCTGGCTGTTCTTTCGCGATGCGGAGTGCGCCTTCGCGTCCAGCAGCACGTCCGGCGGCAGCGCCTATCCCATGACGCTGAGCCTGTGCCTGGACAAACTGACGCAGGCGCGCACCAAGGAACTGCAGGGCTACCTGAAGTGCGAGGAAGGCGACCTGAGCTGCCCGGTGCCGGGCAAGCAGTAAGTCGCCGCATGAAGACCGATGAGATGAACAAGAACGATCCGGGCCTGATCACGGACGAGCAGGGCGTGGCGCGCTGCTTCTGGCAGCCGTCCATGCCCGACTATCACGACCATGAGTGGGGCAGGCCGGTGGCGGATGACCGCCGCCTGTACGAGAAGATCTGCCTGGAGGGTTTTCAGGCCGGCATGGCCTGGATCACGATCCTGCGCAAGCGCGAGGCGTTCCGCGCGGCCTTCGATGACTTCGACTTCGAGCGGGTGGCGCGCTACACGGAGCGCGACGTCGAGCGCCTGATGGGCGACGCGGGCATCGTGCGCAACCGTAGCAAGATCGTGTCCGCCATCAACAATGCCAGGCGTGCACGCGCCCTGGCCGACGAGACGGGTTCATTGTCGGCCTGGCTCTGGAGCCATGAGCCGCCGGCCCAGGACCGTCCCGCGACCGTGGACCTGGACTACTGGAATGGCAATCCGACCTCGCCGGCGTCGGCGGCGCTGTCGCGTGACCTGAAGAAGCGCGGCTGGACCTTCGTGGGCCCGACAACCATGTACGCCTTCATGCAGGCCGTGGGCATGGTCAACGATCACATGAGCGGCTGCGTCTGCCGCCAGACGGTCGAGGCCGCGCGCGCGGGGTTCAAGCGGCCGAAATAGGCCGCGGCAGCGGCTGGCGCGAAAAATGTTGAATTGGTTGCGATCCGCAAGTATATTGGTTGCGAATCGCAACTTTAAGGGCGCGCCATGGATCTGATCGATACCCCCATCCAGTCCCGCGATCAGACGATCCGGGATTTGCGGGAGTTCTCACGCAAACTGGTGCGCGAGCTAGGCTTCATGCGCAGCTCGCTGGCCGGCAGCGAGCTGGCCCCGTCCGCCGTCCACGCCATCATCGAGATCGGCCTGCAGCCGGGCATCCAGGCGCGCGATCTGGCGGCCATCCTCAGGTTGGACAAGTCCAATACCAGCCGTCAGGTCGCCAAGCTGGAGTCAGCCGGGCTGCTGACGCGCGAGGCCGACAGTGACGATGCGCGCTCGTCGCGGCTGTACCTGAGCGAAGCCGGCACCCGGCTGCGTACGCAGATAGACCAGTTCGCCACCGACCAGGTTTCGCGGGCATTGCGCCAACTGGCGCCAGAGGACCAGCAGTCGCTGATCCGCTTTCTTTCCCTTTACGCCGACGCCCTGTCGCACGAGAACCCCAACACCGCGCCCGCCGTCACGGGCGGCATCGCAGAGCAGATCCACGCGGGCTACCTGCCCGGCTGCATCGGCGACGTGGCCAGCCTGCATGCGCGCTATTACGCGCAGGCCTCGGGATTCGGCGTGTACTTCGAACGCAAGGTCGCGAGCGAGCTGGCCGAGTTCGCAGAAGGCCTGCCCGCCACCGGCAAGAACATCTGGCTGTACGTGGACAACGGCAGGACGCTGGCTTCCATCGTCATCGATGGCGATCTTGCCGCCCGTGAAGCGCACCTGCGCTGGTTCATCGTCGACGAGTCGCTGCGCGGCATGGGCGTGGGCCGCGTCCTGCTGGAGCGGGCCATGGCGTTTGTCGACGCCCACTACGACGAGACGTACTTGTGGACCTTCAAGGGGCTGGATGCAGCCAGGCATCTCTACGAGGCTGCCGGCTTCACGCTGGCCGAGGAGTCCGAAGGCCGGCAGTGGGGCAGCGTGGTGGTCGAGCAGCGCTTTGTCCGCCGCAGCCGGCGCGCTTCAGATCACGCTGATGCGCAATTCGGCCAGTAGGGCTGCCGCCTGAGTCTTGGATATGGTGGCGCCTGCCAGGCGCGCGGCCGAATTCAGGTCCAGGCCGCCCAGGTCGGCTTCGCGCAGGTCGGCGCCTTCGAAGCGGACATTCTTCAGGATGGCGTTGCGCAGGCTGCCGCCATGGAACACGGTGTCGCGGAAATCGCTGCCGGTCAGGTCGGCATCGGAGAAGTCCAGGTGCCGCACGTCGGTCTTGCGAAACGACACGCCGCGCAGCAGCGCGCCGACCAGCAGGCATTCCTCCAGCGACCAACCCAGGCAGGCGATGCCGTCGAAGTCGCTGCCGGTGAGCTTGCAGCCCTGGAAACGGGCGGCGGCCAGCCGGGCGCGGCGCCAGTTGGCATTGTTGAGGTCGCAGTTTTCAAAGACGGCATCGCTGGCGTCGCATGAGGCGAAATCCACCTGGCCGCCGCGGCAGCGCAGCCAGACGGAGTCCGCCAGCGTGGCGCCCTGAAAGGAAGCGCCAGCGATCGCGCACGCGGTCAATTGCGCGCCGCGCAGATCCAGGCGCGAAAAATCCGCGTCCTGGAAGTCGCAGTCATGGAACGACAGCGGACGGCCGGCCGACTGTTCGATCAAGCCCTGCATCAGCTTGCGGTCCACTTCCTGGCCCGCCACCGTCTCGATTGCTTTTTGCGTCATGCTGCGCGTTCCTGCCTGAATTCCCGGAAAACGGACAGCCTACTGGAAGATTTCGCTTTCGACGCAGAAGGCGATCAGTTCCTGGTCGGTGCGGACGTTGAGCTTGCGCATGGCCGAGATCTTCTGGCCGCTGACCGTCTTGACGCTGCGCTTCAAGGCCTCGGCCACCTGCATCATGGATTCGCCGCGGATGAAGTGGCGCAGCACTTCGAATTCCTTGGGCGACAGGCTGTTGATGCGTTCGCCGATGAACTTGCTGCGCTCATCGGCCGCGCCGTCGCGCTGGAAGCCGGGCGGATAGTACTTGCGGCCGGCATGCAGCGTTTCCAGCGCGGTCATGATTTCGGTGAGGTTGTCGCGCTTGAGCACCACGGCGGCCACCCCGGCGTCGTAGAGCGCCGAGATGATCATGGAATTCGACACCATGGTCAGCACCACGATCTGGACGTCCGGATAATGCCGCGTCAGGTATTTGACCAGGCGGATGCCGTCGCCATAGGTGTCGTCGCCGGGCATGGAGTAGTCGGTGATGACCACGTGCGGCATATCGCGTTGCAGGTGCTGGATCAGCGCGGTCGGCCCGGGCAGGGTGGCCGTGACCTCGAAGTTGAGGTCCTTTTCCAGCAGGTCGCGCATCCCCATCAAGACCAGGGGATGGTCGTCGACCAGGACGATGCGGAGTCTTTCCATGCGGGGGAGTGACTTCAAGCGAGCCCTTGCTTCAAGTGGAGAGAAGGCGGGCGGACTCAGGGTTGGGGGCGGAGGCAAACCCATAGCGTAGTGGTTTTTGCGTAGCGGCGCGCCCCGCGCCCGAGAACCGGGGCGGGGACCTATGCGCAATAGGGATATCGGCGGCCTCAGCCGGCCGCTTCTTCCTGCAGGCGGCCCAGCACGAAGCCGTCGACCGCGCTGGTGCGGCCGCGCCACAGCGTGGGCTGTCCGGCGATGGGGGTGCCGTCGGCAGTGAAGAACAGGGCGTCGGCGAGATGGATGTAGTTCGGCAGCGGGTCAGCGGGTTGGGGCACGCGGAAGACGTCGCCCAGTTCCGTCAGCGAGGCATGCACGGCCTTGCGAGTGGCGTCGTCCACCTTGTCCAGGGATCCCGTGAAGCTGGCGGCGAAGCTGTCGAAGTACTCTGCCCCGGACACGATGGAACCCGACACCAGCATGCCGCCCATCTGCAGGGTGACGCCGATGCTCTCGATCTGGCTGCCGTTGTTCACCAGGTTGACGAGGAATTGCAGGAAGGCGTCGGCGTCGGGAACGTTGCTCATGGCGTGATTTCTGGAAATGTTTGGAAAGCAGCCAAGATACTCGAATCGCGGGCGAAATACACAGAATGGGATAGGCCGAAAAACAGCCAAATCCGACCGCTATCCGCGCGCTTTGGGAACTGCCATTTTTTCCAGGCTGCGCCCCAGCCGTTCGCTGGCCAGACGCAGGCGGTCCTGCAGCGCCGCAGGCGCCAGCACCTCGAATTCGACGTCCAGCGCCATCAGCCAGTACACCAGCGCGTCCAGGCTGGGCACGGCGCATTGCAGTACGCAACGTGCTTCGTCCAGCGCTTCGACCTGGCCGGCGCCCGGCGGGATGCGCGTGGCCATGACGGCGCGCGGCGCGTGCAGGATCACGCGCGCGGGCTCCGGATGCGGCGCCATGTTGACCGACCGCGAGACATAGGCGCGCAGATCGCCGCCTTCGGGCGGAGGGCGCGGCGCGAAATGCGCGCCGACTTCCGGGGCGCCCGCGATGCGGTCGATACGGAAGGTGCGCCAGTCCTCGCGCGCGGGATCCCAGGCCACCAGGTACCAGCGGTATCCGGTATGCGCCAAGCCTTGCGGCTCCACCAGCCGGGTGCTTGCCCGGCCCTTGCCGTCCGCATAGTCGAAGCCGACCCGCAACTGGTCGCGGCAGGCGGCTGCCAGCGTGGCCAGCAGGGTGGCGTCGACCGCCGCGCCGTCGCGCGGGATCGGCACGATGGCCGATCGCAGCGCGTCGACCCGGTGGCGCAGGCGCTGCGGCATGACCTGCTCCAGCTTCACCAGCGCCCGCAGCGCGGTTTCCTCGATGCCGCCCACCGTGCCCGTGGCCGCCGTGCGCAGCGTGAGCGCCACGGCCAGCGCTTCATCGTCGTCCAACAACAGGGGTGGCAGCGCCTTTCCCGCGCGAAAGGCGTAGCCGCCGGCCACGCCGCTGCTGGCATGGACGGGGTAGCCCAGTTCGCGCAGCTTGTCGATGTCGCGCCGCAGGGTGCGGGGGTGGATCGCCAGCGTCGCGGCCAGTTCGGTCCCGGCCCAATGGCGGCGGGTCTGCAGCAGCGACAGCAGGCGCAGGAGGCGGTTGCTGGAAGTAAGCATGGCGGCACGATAGCGCGTATCGAGGGCGGAATCTGTCCTCAATGGATTCTACAGTGGCCCCCGTAGTCAGCGGCAGGGGCCGCGACGCACATCCCTTGATCGAATTGGAGATTTGCCCATGTCTATCGTCTTCTATTGGCACCCCATGTCCAGCGCAACCCCGGTTGCCAGCGCGCTCGCTGAACTGCAAGTGCCGCATGAACGCATCAAGGTGGACATCAGGACGGGGGAACAGCATCGCCCCGAATTCCTGGCGCTCAATCCCAACGGGAAGGTCCCCACGCTGACAGTGGACGGCGCTCCCTTGTTCGAAACCTTGGCGATACAGCTATGGCTGGGAGAGCGCTACGGCGTGGAGCGCGGCCTGTGGCCCGCCGCCGGCACGCCCGAACGCCTGCTGGCGATGTCGTGGTGCGCCTGGTCCTATGTCAGCTACGGCGCGGCGGTGATGCGCCTGTATCTCGCCACGCAGGGCGCTGACGCGCCCGGCGGCGTCGAGGCGGAACGCGTATTGGATGACGTGGACGCGTTGCTGGCCGTGCTGGACGGCCATCTGTCGCGGCAGCCCTGGATGTTGGGCGCGGCCTACTCATTGGCCGACCTGGTGGTCGGTTCGGTGGTCGGCTACAGCGCCTATCTGGGCGCCAGAGTGGCGTCGCATCCGCATGTGCGGGCATGGATGGACCGGGTCCAGGCCCGGCCCGCCATGCAGATCGACGCTTAGCGCGCGTGGGCGGGCGCCGCGGCTTACCAGCCCCAGCAGGTGCCCGTCGCGGGCTTGCCGCAGTTGCGGTAGTTCACGGCGAACCACAGCTTGCCTGCGCCCCGCGGACTGCCATCGTTCTTGGCGTCGTTGCGCGGCAGTTCTTCCAGGGTGTCGCGCGCCTTCTTGGTGGGCGAGCCGCTGGCGGCGTCGGGCGACAGCGCGATACGTCCCAGGCCGGCAGCGTCGCGGTCATCGAAGACGATGTCGGCGTCCTTCAATGCGCTCATCTTCAGGGAGGCGTCGCGCACCGCGGCGGCATAGCTGTCATTGGAGCCGGCAGGCGCCAGGCTCTTGTCGAGCGTGCTGACAGCGAGGATCTGCGCCGGCGCGGCGGGCGCCATCATCTTGTACTGGTCCAGGCCCGGCAGCTGGCCGCCCGCGGCCTGGCGGCGCAGCCAGTCGCCCCACAGGAACTCCGCGAACTCCGGCAGGTTGCCATTGCTGTAGGCGATGTCGCGGGTGAAGTACACCAGCGAGCGGTAGCGGTCCTCTTGCATGCCGCCGGCTTCCTGGGCGCTGGCCAGCCCCAGGCGGGCGGGCAACTGGTCCACGGTGATGGGTTGGTTCTGGCCGTCGCGCAGCCAGGCGCGGCGTTCGTCGACCATGCGCTGCCAGAACGCCGCCGCATTGGGCAGGGTGCTGTAGTTGGCGTCGACCTTGACCCAGACCGGCAGCTTGGGGCCGCCATCGGCGATTTCGCGCAGCGACGAGAAGGTATGGTGGCCGTCGGTCAGATACAGGTTGCCGTCCCAGCCGACCACCACCGTCTTGAGGTTGGCCGCGTTGGTGCCCGGGGCGTTCTTGCAGGCATAGGTGGCCGGCTGGTCCAGGCGGGCGGCGCGCGCCTCGGCGATGCTCTGGAATTCCTGCGCGCGCTCGGCGCCGCCCATGTCTTCGCAGTAGTCGTCGAACTTCTTGCCGACCGTGCGGTTCAGGTAGTCCAGCTGCAGTGCCGGCTTGTCCGCCCAGGTCGGGCGTTCGAAGTCCCCTTGCCAGCGGCCGAGCTTGTAGTAGATCTGGTCGTAGCCGATGGCGGCCTGGGTGGGATGCAGTTCCTCGATGCGGACCTGGATGACGTCGCCCGGCTTGGCCTGCAGATAGGCCGTATTGCGCGGCGGCTGGGATTCTGCGGGGGGCGTTTCTTCGACGGGAGGCGGCGCGACGGTGACGGGTTCGTCGTCATGGTCGTCGCCGCCGCCGTTGCAGGCTGCGAGGGCCAGCGGCAGCAAAGCCGCGGCCAACGCATGCAACAAACGTTGCCGGCGGGCGGGAAAAGCGCGACGCGCGGGAAGAGAGGTAGAGGGCATGGTCCGTTTCAGGATCTGGTTTCAAAGATAGCCGATCATGAGGGACGCGTGTTTCCTGCAGATTGCACCGGAACGGGTTGCCACGCATGCAGCCTGTCCATCAGGCCGCGCACGACGGTGGCCTGACGGCGGATTCTGGCGGCTGCGGCGGCGGACAGGCCTTCTGCCAGTTCTTCTTCCAGCGCCTCGAAGTGCGAGGCTGGCGCGCGCATCTGCAGGGCCAGCAGCGCGCCCTGTATGCGGTGCAGCATCTGGGCGGTGGCAAGGGCGTCGGGTTTCTCGGCGGCTTGCTCCAGCGCATCGAGATCCTGGGTCATGGTGTCCTTGACCAGTTGCCGGTGATCCGGCGCCAGCGCGGCGTATACCGCGAGCGTACCCGCGGCGGGGAAAGCAGAAGTATGGGGGAGCGGTTTGTGCATGAGAGCCTCCTGGACGTACATGCGGATGACGTCAGGCTCTCGGGCGATATTAAAGAAGCCCGATACCAGGGGGCTTCGAATCGGACGGATTCGCCGACAGCGGAAGCGGCCCCGCAGCCGCTCCGCTGACTTGCTTAGAACGTGTGGCGCACGCCGACGCCGGCGGCCGTGCTCTTCAGGCCGTCGATGAAGGCATAGTCCTTGCCGTACGAACCATAGGCGTACAGGTTGGTGCGCTTGGACAGGTCGTAGGTGTAGCCCACGCTCCAGACGTTCATGTTGGTGTCGCCGCCGGTCAGCTTGTCGTTGTTCGGCGACACGTGTTGCCACGACGCGAACAGGCTGCTTGCGCTGCCCAGGGGCAGAGTGGCGCCCAGCATGTAGGAGTTGGCCTTGAAGCCGTCCACGAAGCGGTTGGTGCCGAATTCATCGCTGAAGGGCGTGCCTGCCGGCAGGTCCTGGCCGACGAACCAGCCGTCGGTGGTGCGGCCGTAGGCGGCGGCGAGCTTCACGACCTCCAGGTCGTAGGACACGCCCAGCGCGTACTGGCGCGGCGTGGCGTCATGGTCGATGGAGCCGCGGTTGGAGCCGTTGAGCTGGTCGTAGGTCAGCGCGACGTTCAGCGGACCTTGCACGTAGCGCAGGCCGGCGGTGATGCCGCGGGTATTGTCGGCGGTGCGAAAACCCGTCTGGTCGGCGGTCGTGTCGTCCGCATTGAACGAGTAGCCGATGCCAAGTTCGAAGCCGTTCACCGAAGGCGTCTTGTACATCACCATGTTGTCCCAGCGCATGGTGTTGGCGGCGCTGAAACCCAGGCCCATGTTGGACTGGGTGTAGCTGGTGTAGAAGGGGTCGATGTCGGCAAGGTAGTTCGAGCCCACCGTGGCCTGGCGGCCGAACTCCAGCGAGCCCCAGGCGTCGTTGGCCAGGCCGATGGTGGCCTGGCGGCCGAACAGGCGGCCGGACTGTCCGCGCTGGCCGTTGGCCGAGTCGAATCCGCTTTCCAGCTTGAACGTGGCGCGCAGGCCGTCGCCCAGATCTTCGGCGCCGCGCAGGCCCCAGCGCGAGCCGGCCTGGATGCCGTTGATCATGCCTATCTTGCTACCGTCGTATCCATCGCCTTTGATCTTGTTGTAGCCGATGCCGGTGTCGATGACACCATAGAGAGTTACCGACGATTCTGCCTGAGCAACGCCTGCAAAAGTCGTGAACATTGCGGCGGCGAGCAGCGTCTTTTTCATCCTTGGGGACTCCTGGTTGAGGGGTGGAAAAAACAAAAGGGAACAGCACGCGAGCATGTAGCTCAGCGCTGTTCCCAGCCCTCATTGTAGGACACCGGCCGCAGCCGGCGGATTCAGCCCTTGCGGCGCGCGCGCTTTTCCTCGCGCACGAAGATGAAAACGCCGACCAGCACCATGGCTGCCAGGGCGTACCAGGTGATGGCGTAGCTCAGGTGATTGTTGGGGAAGTTCAGCACCGTCAGGCCGCCGACGGGAGCGGTGCGCCCGCTGCCGTCCTTGCCCGTCGCATCGGCGTCGATGAAGTAGGGGGCCACGTCGGTCAGGCCGCGCGCCGCGGCGATGGCGGGCAGATCGCGCGAGTACCAGAGGTTGGTCGCCGGATCGTTGTTGCGCAGGAAACCATGAGCCGGCTCGCCCATGCGCAGCAGGCCGGTGACGCTGGCTTCTTCGGGCGTTTGTTGTATGGCCGACTTGCTTTTGCGCCATTCGGGCAGCACGAAGCCGCGGTTGACCAGCACCGTGCCGCCTTCGGGCAACTGCAGCGGAGTCATGACCCAGTAGCCGCTGCCCAGCTCGGTCGCGGCCTGCACCAGGGTCTGGCGGTCGTACAGGTAGGTGCCCTTGGCGGTGACGCGGCGGTATTCGGCGTTGTCGGAAGTCAGCGCGGGCCATTCGGCCTGGGCCGGCGCCGGCGTGGGCGCCGCATGGGCGCGTTGTTCGACCTGCGCGATCAGGGTGCGTTTCCAGGCCAGCCGGTGCACCTGCCAGGTGCCCAGGGCGCAGAGGCCCGCAAAAATGGCAACAGCAAGCACCCCCAGGATGACCAGGGTAACTTTGCTGCGCGGATTACGGGAGGAGGTGTCGCGGGAAGTGGAGTCGTTTACTGCGGCCATCAGGGCATTTTCCGCATGTCGTGTGTGGACATGGGCATCATATTGGAGTCGAGGTGGTACATGATCCAGATGGATCCGCTGAGCGTGATTACGACCAGCACCAGCGTGAATATTAACGCCAACATGTTCCAGCCGCTTTCGGACTTGGTGTCCATGTGCAGGAAGTAGATGATGTGGACCACGATCTGCACCGCGGCGAACGCCAGGATCACCAGCGCGGTGGTCCGGGACTGAGAGAAGACCTGGTTCATGACCAGCCAGAACGGGATGGCGGTCAGGATGGCCGCCAGCACGAAGCCGGTCATGTAGCTTTTGAAGGTGCCATGGGCGGCGCCGTCATCGTCGTCGTGGTGGTCGTGGCCGCCGTGGCCGTGATCGGCCGGATGATCCAGGTGCGCGGTCATGGCAGCACTCCCATCAGGTACACGAAGGTGAAGACGCCCACCCAGATCAGGTCCAGGAAGTGCCAGAACATGGACAGGCACATCAGGCGGCGGCGGTTTTCGGGGATCAAGCCGTGCATCTGGACCTGGATCATCATCGTCACCAGCCACACGATGCCGAAGGTGACGTGCAGCCCGTGGGTGCCGACCAGGGTGAAGAAGGACGACAGGAAGGCGCTGCGCTGCGGGCCGGCGCCCTGGTGGATCAGGTGCGCGAATTCGTACAGTTCCAGCGACAGAAACCCCAGCCCCAGGATGCCGGTCACTGCCAGCCATAGCTGGGTGGCGCCGACGCGGTTGCGCCGCATTTCCAGCATCGCGAAACCGTAGGTGATGGAAGACAGCAGCAGCAGCGCGGTATTCACCGCTACCAGCGGCAGGTCGAACAGGTCCGCGCCGGAAGGGCCAGCCGCATAGTTGCGTCCCAGCACGCCATAGGTGGCGAACAGGCAGGCGAAGATGAGGCAATCGCTCATCAGGTAGACCCAGAACCCGAGCAGGGTGCCGTTCTTGGGGTGGTGTTCGCCCGGGACGTGGAACATGGGCTCCGCGGGCGGCGCGGCGCCGCCGGGCAGGTTGGGGGCCAGGGTATCAGACATTTTTCGCTAGCAACCTTGTGCGGGCGTCTTCGGCGCGCACGACCTCTTCGGCCGGCACGTAGTAGTCGCGCTTGTAGTTGAAGGTGTGAATGATGGACACCAGGATCAGCGCCGCGAACGACAGCACGGCCAGCGGCCACATATGCCAGATCAAGGCGAAACCCATCACCACGCTGATACCCGCCAGGACGATGCCCGCCCAGGTGTTCTTGGGCATGTGGATGGGAATGAAGCCCTGCTGCGGCCGCAGGTAGCCGTGCTGCTTCATCTGCCACCAGGCGTCCTGGTCATGCACGCGCGGCGTGAAGGCGAAGTTGTAGTTGGGCGGCGGCGACGAGGTCGACCATTCCAGCGTGCGGCCGTCCCAGGGGTCGCCGGTGTCGTCGCGCAGCGACTCGCGGCGGCGATAGCTGACCACCAGCTGGATCAGGAAGCTGGCGATGCCGCAGGCTATCAGCAGCGCGCCGAAGGCCGCCACCTGGAACCAGATCTGCAGGGACATGTCCTCGAAGTGATTCACGCGCCGCGTCACGCCCATCAGTCCCAGCACATACAGCGGCATGAAGGCGACGTAGAAGCCCACCAGCCAGAACCAGAACGAGCATTTTCCCCAGAACGGATCGAGCTTGTAGCCAAAGGCCTTGGGAAACCAGTACGTGATGCCGGCCATCAGCCCGAACAGCACGCCGCCGATGATCACGTTGTGGAAGTGCGCGATCAGGAACAGGCTGTTGTGCAGGACGAAGTCGGCGGGCGGCACGGCCAGCAGCACGCCCGTCATGCCGCCGATAACGAAGGTCACCATGAACCCCAGGGTCCACAGCATGGGGACCTCGAAGCGGATGCGGCCGTGGTACATGGTGAACAGCCAGTTGAAGATCTTGGCGCCCGTGGGGATCGAGATGATCATGGTGGTGATCCCGAAGAACGAGTTCACGCTTGCCCCTGATCCCATGGTGAAGAAGTGGTGCAGCCACACCAGGTACGACAGCACCGTGATCACGACCGTGGCGTACACCATGGACGCATAGCCGAAGAGGCGCTTGCGGCAGAAGGTGGAAACCACTTCGGAGAAGATGCCGAAGGCCGGCAGGATCAGGATGTAGACCTCGGGATGGCCCCAGATCCAGATCAGGTTCACGTACATCATGGCGTTGCCGCCGAAGTCCGCCGTGAAGAAGTTGGTGCCCACGTAGCGGTCCATGGAGAGCAGCGCCAGCACCGCCGTCAGCACCGGGAAAGCCGCCACGATCAGCACATTGGTGCACAGCGCGGTCCAGGTGAAGATGGGCATGCGCATCATGGTCATGCCCGGCGCGCGCATCTTGACGATGGTGACCAGCAGGTTGACGCCGGAAAGCAGTGTGCCTACCCCCGCTATCTGCAGGGCCCATATGTAGTAATCGACGCCCACGTCGGGGCTCTGGAGGATCCCCGATAACGGCGGATACGCCAGCCAGCCGGTACGCGCGAATTCACCGACGAACAGCGACATCATGACCAGGATGACGCCGCCCGTGGTCATCCAGAAGCTGAAGTTGTTCAGGAACGGAAAGGCCACGTCGCGCGCGCCGATCTGCAAGGGCACGATGTAGTTCATCAGGCCCGTGACCAGCGGCATGGCCACGAAGAAGATCATGATCACGCCGTGCGCGGTGAAGATCTGGTCGTAGTGGTGCGGCGGCAGGTAGCCCATGGAATCGCCGAACGCCACCGCCTGTTGCAGGCGCATCATGATGGCGTCGGCGAAGCCGCGCAGCAGCATCACGATGCCCAGGATGACGTACATGATGCCGATCTTCTTGTGGTCGATGCTGGTGAACCACTCGCGCCACAGGTAGCCCCATTTGCCGAAGTAGGTGATGGCGCCCACCACCGCGATGCCGCCGATGGCGACCGCGATGAAGGTGAAGAGCAGGATCGGTTCGTGGTAGGGAATGGCTTCCCAGGTCAACTTACCGAAGATCAGCTTGGTGAGGTCTGGTTGATCAGGCATCTCGATTCCAGCAAAAAGACCGCAATTTCACGAAGCCCCGTGCGCCAGCGATCCGCTACAGGACCAGTCCTTCGGTGGCGGTGCACATCGCGCCCACATACTTGCGCGGCGCGCCGGTCAGGCCCAGGCGCTCGCGCGTTCCGGCGTCCAGCGTGGTGACATTGAGCGCGCCGGGTATGCCCATGCCGCCTTGCGCGTCGATCGCCATCGCGTCGCGCATGCACATGCGGTTGGGTTCCACGCAGCGGTTGACGATCGCCTCGAACAGGCCGGGCGCGCTGGACGCATAGCGTTGCACCGGGTTGCGTTCGCTGGGTTGCTCCAGCTTCAGGTAGGTTTCGCGGCTGAGCGTGGTGTTGGAGGCGCGGGCGTCAGCCACCCATTTGTCAAAGCCCTGCTGATCCACGCCGTGGAACTTGAAGCGCATGCCGGAAAAGCCCGAGCCGCTGTAGTTGGCGGACAGGCCTTCGTATTCGCCGGGATGGTTGATCACCGCGTGCAGGGTGGTCTGCATGCCCGGCATGGCGTAGATCTGGCCCGCGAGCGCGGGCACGAAAAAGGAATTCATCACGGTGGACGAAGTGATCTTGAACTGGATGGGACGGTCCACCGGGGCCGCCATTTCGTTCACCGCGGCGATGCCCTGTTCGGGATAGATGAACAGCCACTTCCAGTCCAGCGCCACGACCTCCACCACCAGCGGTTTGGTGCCGGCGGGCACTTCGCGGCCCTCGGACAGGCGCACAAGCGGGCGGTAAGGATCCAATTGGTGCGTGCTGACCCAGGTGAGCGCGCCCAGCGCGATGATGATCAGCAGCGGCGCGGCCCAGATCAGGAGCTCCAGCATGGTGGAGTGATTCCAGTCAGGGTCATAGTGCGCTTCCTTGTTGCTGGCCCGGTAGCGCCACGCGAACACGAAAGTCAGGAGGATCACCGGCACGATGATCAACAGCATCAAGCCGGTGGAAATGATGATCAGGTTGCGCTGCTGCAAGGCGATGTCGCCCGAGGGCGAGAGCAGGACTGCATTGCATCCGGCGAGCAATGGCAGCGCGGCAACCAGGACCAATCCGCGGAACCTTGGGAAGGACGGCATGACCATACCCCGAAACGTAACCGTGGGAAGTAAACGCAACACTACGCTGGAAGCCGCGAAAAATCTAGGGTAAAAAGAACAAAAATGTGCAGGGCGACGCGCGCAGACCAGGGCTGCATCCCAATGACGGAGCGGCTCTGCGCGATATGGGCTGCAGGCGCGCGGGTGTGTTTCAGGATCTGTTCCGAACCTCCTTTCAGCGAGCATTCACATGGCGACCACCACGCAATATCCCGGTCATGCTCCCTCACTCCCCGCGGCCGGCGGCGGTAGCCACGCCAAGGTGGCGCCAGGGGAAATCGCGGTGGGCGTGGTGGTGGGGCGCGCTTCCGAATACTTCGATTTCTTCGTCTTCGGCATCGCCTGCGTGCTGGTTTTTCCGCAGGTCTTCTTCCCCTTCGAACCGCGGCTGGAAGGCACGCTCTGGTCCTTTGTCATCTTCTCGTTCGCCTTCATCATGCGGCCCATCGGCACGGCGCTCTCGATGGCGGCGCAGCGGCGCTGGGGGCGTGCGACCAAGCTCACCATCGCCCTGTTCCTGCTGGGAACGGCTACGGTGGGCATGGCCTTCCTGCCGGGCTACAACGTCATCGGCGCGCATGCGATCACGCTGCTGGCGGTGTTCCGCTGCCTGCAAGGGCTGGCGCTGGGCGGGTCATGGGACGGCTTGCCGTCGCTGCTGGCGCTGAATGCGCCGCCCAACCGCCGCGGCTGGTATGCCATGCTGGGGCAGCTTGGCGCGCCCGTGGGCTTCATGGTGGCCAGCGCGCTGTTCCTGTTCCTGCACGTGACGCTGACCGAAGCCGATTTCCTGGAATGGGGCTGGCGCTATCCCTTCTTCGTGGCGTTCGCCATCAATGTGGTGGCGCTGTTCGCGCGGCTGCGCCTGGTCGTCACCGAGGAATACACGCAGCTGCTGGAAGAGGGCGAACTCGAACCGATCAGCGTTGCGCAGATGGTGCGCGAGCAAGGCTACAACCTGTTCATCGGCGCATTCGCGGCGCTGGCCAGTTATGCCTTGTTCCATCTGGTCACGGTGTTTCCCCTGTCCTGGATCGCGGTCAGCGCCACCCAGCAGATCCAGGACGTGTTGATCGTGCAGATCGTCGGCGCGGTGCTGGGCATACTGGGCACCATCGCCTCGGGCTGGCTGGCCGACCGCATCGGACGGCGCACCACGCTGGGCCTGCTGGCCCTGCTGATTGCCGTGTTCGCGCTGTTCACGCCCTGGCTGCTGGGCGGCGGGCCCAAGGCGCAGGATGCGTTCATCCTGGTGGGCTTCGTGCTGCTGGGGCTGTCCTATGGCCAGGCTTCGGGCACTGTCACCGCGAACTTCACGCGGCGCTTCCGCTATACCGGCGCTGCGCTGACCTCCGACATGGCATGGCTGATCGGCGCAGCATTTGCGCCGCTGGTCGCGTTGGGCCTGTCCGCGCGTTTCGGGCTGGTGGCGGTCAGCGTCTACCTGTTGTCGGGGGCTGCCTGCACGCTGCTGGCGCTGCGTATCAACAAGGTGCTCGAAACGCGCGACTGAAAGCGTCTGCCGTTCAGCCTGCGTAGCCTTCCAGCACGTTGGCGACGTTGACGCCCACGTCCGCCACGGCGTAGCCACCTTCCATCGTGAACACCGCCGGCAGGCCCAGACCTGCCAGCAGGCGGCCCACGTGCAGGTAGTCGGCGCTCTTGAGCTGGAACTTGGAGATGGGATCGCCTTCGTAGGTGTCCACGCCCAGCGCGATCACCACTGCGTCAGCCTTGAAGGCGCGCACGGCGGACAGCCCTTGTTCCAATGCCCGCGTCCAGGCGGCGAAACCGGTGCCGGCGGGCAGCGGCAGGTTCAGGTTGGCGTCCAGGCCAGCGCCTGCGCCGCGCTCATCGGCGTAGCCCAGGTAGAAGGGGTACTCGGTGGTCGGGTCGCCGTGCACCGATACGGTCAGCACGTCGGCGCGTTCATAGAAGATGCTCTGCGTGCCGTTGCCGTGGTGGTAGTCCACGTCCACGATGGCAACGCGTTGGGCGCCGGCTTCCCGCAGCGCTTGCGCGGCCAGCGCCGCGTTGTTAAGGAAGCAGTAGCCGCCAAAGAAGTCGGAGCCCGCGTGGTGGCCGGGCGGGCGCGTGAGCGCCATGGCGACGCGAGGGCCGCCTGCCGCGGAAACGGCGCGCGCGGCGTCGATGGCGCAGGCGGCGCCTGCGGTGGCGGCCTCCCAGGTGCCCGCGGTCAGCGGGCAGCCGCTGTCGAACGAGAACAGGCCGACCCGCGCGGCGAAGTTGGTCGGTTCGATGTCGTGGCGGAATCCGCGCACGGGCCAGACCGAAGGCAGGATGTCGAGGCCGGCATTGGCCGGATCCAGCGCCACCCAGTCGCGCCAGGCCGTTTCCAGGAAGTCCACGTAGCGCGGGGCGTGCACGCGCTTGACCAAGCCCAGGTCCGCCGCCGATGGCGTGCGCAATGCGCCGATGCCGCGCTGGTTCAGCGCTTGCAGCACGTACTCCAGGCGCGCCGGGGTTTCGTGACAGGGCACCAGCTTGCCGCGGAACATTTCCTGTCGGCCAGCGTGTTTTTCGTGGACAGGGTTGTGGAAAATCAGCACGGCGGGGGTGTCCTCGGACGTAGAGCCTGGTGGGCGGAAGCGCAACTATAGCGGCCGCGGCGTTTGCGGCGCCATTGCGCAGGGGGGGATTTTCGGGGGGATTGGCGCCTTAGCGGCCAGTCCGCGCGGCGCATGTGGCGCCCTTGGCGCCGGGATGCGGAATCTTGCGCTCCGATTCGCCTACGCGCCGGGTCCAGGAAATGATCCGCGCCGAGCCGTCCGGGCACACCCGGTACTGCTCGAAGCCATAGGTGTCGGCGCTGTAGCGGCACGCCACGGAAATAATGGGCTTGGCCGCGTCGAATTCGGGATTGACGAAGCCGCGGCATGGGCTGGCCACTGCATCGGGATACGGGATCTCCTGGTAGCGCCCGTCCTGGGGGCGGTACAGGAAGATGCGCGAAATCGCTTGCGTACTGCCGCCAGTCTGCCCGATGACGAAGTCGAGGTAGCCGTCATGGTCGACGTCCACGTCCTGGAACTGGTCCACCTCCTCGTCGCCGGAGATGTCCGCGATTTGCTGAGCGGACCCGTCCCCCACGCGTACGCTCAGGCGCTGTTGCGGCAGCTCGGTAATGGTCACCACGGCAGGCAGGCCGGGCCGGACAGCGTACGAGTAGTCGCGCGCGGCGGCATCCTGGCCGGGCATGAAGAGCGCGGCCAGTGCCGCCAGCGACAGGAATCCTTTCATGCGGGCGCCCTCCGCGCCGTGAACTCGGTGAGGCATTATGCCGCAGCGGCTTGCGGGGAAACCAGGACTTGCCGCCCGGCGGGCGGCGCAGGATCCTGGGTAGAATTCCAAGATACGCAAGATTGCCGCGACGCGCTCCGCCCGCCATGAATTTTCCGTTTCCCATCCGCCAAGAATGTCCGCCGGGCGCCTGTATGTGTGACCGTGACCGGCTGCTGGCCGATCCGTCTGCCGACGTCCGCGTGTTGCGGCTGACCAAGGAAGAGGAAAAGCGCCTTGTGGCGCGGTTGGAGAACATCTCCAGCCTGGAGGACCTGCGCGCCATGCAGGGACGCATCCATGCGCAATTGGGCATCGTGATTCACATCACGCCCAGCGAGAACGAGGTGCGCACCTCGCGCGGCATTGCGATCCAGCTGGAGGACCAGCTGGGGTTGTGCCGCAAGACGCGCACGGCGATTCCCGCCGCCATCCGCCGCGGTTTCGATAACCGGCCCGAGATCGTCTATGCGCTCTTGAACGAGCGCGACCTGCTCAGCGGCACCTGAACGCGTTCAGGATTTCTTTGCTCCGGCGGCCGCGCCGCAGGGCGCCAGCGGCACCACGTCGGCCGGCGTGCGGCCGGCATCCGGGCGCGTCGCGTCGCGCTTCTTGCCCAGGGTGACGGGGTAGATCAGCAGCACGGCGCTCCCGGCTTCCAGCTTGGGATCCTGTTTGGTGCCATAGGCCACTGTCCAGCCGCGTACGGCCAGCGGAGCCAGGGTGTATTGCAGGGCTGAGCCCGGCGAAACGTGCGCCACCTTGCCGGCGAACAGATCCTGCTGGTGGGTTTCCGCGCCATTGGCGGTGACATAAGTGGCGATGCTGACCAGCGCGGCGCCATTGCCGGGACGTCCCAGCACGGCAGTCTTGTACTTGCCGGCAGGGATGTCGGTCAGATTGACGGTGAGAGGACCGGCCGCGTGGCCGCTGGAATCCAGGCTGACGCCGTTGACTTCGGCGCGGGCCAGGGGCGCCGTGCCGGTGTTGCGCACGCGCACGCTGTATTCCCCGGAAGTGCCCGTGACCGTGCAGACCTCGACGCCGTAGGCGGAGCGCACGGGGTGCGCCTGCGCCGCCGTGGCGGCCATGGCCAGCAGGGCCGCCAGCAACAGCTTCGGGGCAGGGGAATGAACGGTGGGCACGGCACGCTCCTCTTGTAAGGGGCAGCGCGCCGGGTTGCCGCGTTGCCTGCCCTATTACACCACTTGGCGGCCGGGCGCCGCGGCTTGCTCGCGCTTGCCGGCCAGCCAGTGGAGGATCAGCGCCAGCACCAGCAGGCCGACGATGATGAAGCCCCAGAAGATCCAGGCCAGTACGGAGATCAGCGTGCCGAGGCTGCCGGCGAAGGGCAGCATCTGGTTCAGGCCCTGTGCGGCCCAGACCAGGCCGCCCTGCAGCGTCTGCAGCCAGGCGGGGTCGACCCAGGCCGCCGCCCAGGCGGGCGGAACCCATTGCGAGGTATCCAGCGCCGTGCCGGGAACCTGGGTCGTGGCGATGGTCGACAGGACCCAGTTGGTCAGCTGCAGCGTCAGCGCAACCAGCCCGGTCCAGAGTGCTGCAAGCACGGCGAAGGCGAGCCAGATGATCTTTTTCATTGAGGTGGTACTCCGATGTTTCAAAAGAGGGTCCACGATAAGGCGGATTCTATTTCTGAAAAACCAGCGTGGTTGTGACAAACGTTAAGAAAAAACCGAAGTTTTTGCCTTGGCGAGCACGATCTGGACCAGCGGATGGTGCTGCCCCCGGCGGTTGCGGATGGCGTGGATTTCCTCGTGCACGTCGTCGCAGCGGGCAAGGGGACGCAAGCCCCGCAGCACGCCGATATCGCCGCCGCCCAGGCGGCTGAGCGGAAACACGCCCAGGCCGCGGGCCGCGAATACCGACATCAGGGCGCTGTCCTCGAATTCACCGACCACGTTGGGATAGATGCCTTGTTCGGAAAACCAGCGGTCCAGCGTCTGGCGCAGCACGGAATGGCCGGTGGGCAGCAGCACCGGCAGGCGTTCCAGGCAGCGTGGAAAGTCCAGGGTGTCGGCCTTGCGCACCAGCTTGGCGGGACCGTACCAGTCCACTGGCGACGAGACCAGGCGGTCGCTGGTGAGGCGCAGGTTGGGGTTGGCGGGCGCGCCCTGGCCGGCCAGCACCAGGTCCAGGTGATGCTGGGCAAGTTCGCCCAGCAGTTCCTCGACCTCGCCTTCGTGGCACGTCAGGCGCAGGTCCGGCGTGTGCAGCACCGGGCCCAGCAGGGCCTGCGCGGCCAGCTTGGAAATGCCGTCCGACAGGCCCACCGACAGCCGTATGGCGGGCTTGGTGGCGGCGGCGCGGACTTCCTGGGGCAGCATCTGGCCGATCTGGAAGATCTCTTCGGCGCGGGCGAAGGCGGCCTCGCCCGCGTCGGTCAGCGCCACGCCGCGTCCGGCCGGCTTGAGCAGCTGGTGGCCCAGGTTTTTTTCCAGTTCGCGCACTTGCGCGCTGATGGTCTGGATGGCCATGTCCAGCCTTTCGGCGGCGCGGGAAAAGCCGCCTTCCTTGGCAACCATCCAGAAGTAATACAGGTGTCGATAATTGAGCATGGCAGGAATCACTTCGGTTTTTTCGAACCTTAACTCACTTTCAGGCTGATTTCTCCATCGGCCCCGGATCCGGATCATGAGCCCCTTCGAACACAAGCGGGAACATCATGGACACCTTGCTCACCTTACTCTCCGCCGATTTCTTCGGCACCCCGGCCTGGAGCTGGCTGCTATTCATCGGTATCGTGGTCGCCTTGCTGGCCTTTGACCTGGGCGTGCTGCACAAGGAAGACCGTGAGATCGGCGTGCGCGAGAGCCTGTTGCTTTCGGCTGGCTACATCACCGCGGCGCTGCTGTTCGGCGCCTGGGTCTGGTGGCAGATGGGTTCCGCCAGCGGCATGGCCTACTACACGGGCTTCATGATCGAGAAGTCGCTGTCGATGGACAACGTCTTCGTGATCGCGCTGATCTTCAGTTTCTTCGCGATTCCGCGCCAGTACCAGCACCGCGTGCTGTTCTGGGGCATCCTCGGCGTGATCGTGCTGCGCGCCATCATGATAGGCCTGGGCGCGGCGCTGGTCAGCAACTTTGGCTGGCTGCTGTATCTGTTCGGCGCCTTCCTGGTGTTCACCGGCATCAAGATGTGGATGATTGCGGACCAGACGCCGGATATTGCGTCCAATCCGATCCTGAAGTTCCTGAAGCGCCGCATGCGCGTCACGGAAGGGCTGCGCGGCAACGCGTTCTGGGTGATGGAGACCGATCCCGCCACGTCGAAGAAGGTGCGTTGGGCTACGCCGCTGTTGCTGGCGCTGGTGTTGATCGAGTTTGTGGACCTGTTGTTCGCGGTGGACTCCGTGCCGGCGATCTTCGCCATCACCACTGACCCGTTCATCGTCTACACCAGCAACATCTTCGCCATCCTGGGCCTGCGTGCGCTGTACTTTGCGCTGGCTGCGATGATCCACCGCTTCCATTACCTGAAGTACGCCCTGGCTCTGGTCCTGGTCTTCATTGGTGGCAAGATCTTCCTGGTCGGCTTCATCGGCAAGGTGCCAGCTGCCTTGTCCCTGTCGGTGACCTTCGGCCTGATTGCTGGCGGCGTGTTGTTCTCGCTGTGGAAAACCCGCTCGGACGCCTCCAAGCAGGAACTCGCGGCTGAATAATCCCGCGACCAGAGGCAAAGCGCCCGCCATATCCAACGGATATGGCGGGCGCATTTTTTGGGATTTGTCGCGCCTGTGCGGCGGGCGTAGAGTGCTGGACAGTCCAAAAGCCGCAAGGAGCCGTCATGACCAGCTGGTCCGCCAAACAGTATTCCGCCTTTGAAAACGAACGCACCCGTCCGGTGCGGGATCTGGTCGCCGCCTTGCCCAACCAGGACGTGAAGCGCGCCGTGGACCTGGGCTGCGGCCCCGGCAACTCTACCGAAGTGCTCGCCAGCCGCTACCCCGACGCCGAAATCAGCGGCATGGACAGCTCGGAGGACATGCTGCAGTCGGCGCGAAAGCGCCTGCCGGGGCTGCAATTTGAACTGGCCGACATCGCCACGTGGAATCCGCCCGAGACCTACGACGTGATCCTGGCGAACGCCGCGCTGCAATGGGTGCCGGACCACGCGACGCTGTATCCGCGCCTGGTCGGCAAGCTGGCCCCGGGCGGCAGCCTGGCGGTGCAGACGCCGGATAACCTGGAAGAGCCGGCCCACCGCCTGGCGCGCCAGGTGGCAGGCGAAGCGCCCTGGGCCGCCGCCATCGGCGGATTCAAGCATCCGCCGCGGCACAGCGCGGGCTGGTACTACGAACTGCTCAAGCCGCATTGCGGCCTGCTGGACGTGTGGCGAACGACCTACCATCACCCGCTGGCAGGCGCGGCGGCGGTCGTGGAGTGGTTCAAGGGCACGGCGTTGCGGCCCTACCTGGACCGGTTGGACGCTGCCGGGCAGGCCAGTTTCCTGGCCCGCTACCAGTCGCTGATCGAAGAGGCCTATCCGGCGCTGGCCGACGGCACGGTGCTGCTGCCGTTCCCGCGGCTGTTCATCATCGCGGGGCCGAAGCAGGGCTGAGACCCGCAGCGGGCGGTTCCCAGCCGCCGCCCAGCGAGCGGTACAGATCCACCAGCACCAGCGACACCGCGGCCTGGGTCGACACGCGGGCCTGGTCGCTGGCCAGCACCGCGTTCTGCGCGCTGAGCACGTTCACGAAGTCCGACGCGCCCGCGGCATATTGGCGTTGCGCGTTGAGCAACGCCTGGCGGGCGCTCTCGGAGGCGCGCTCCAGACTCACCCGGGTCAGTTGCTGCGCCTGGTAGGCGGTCATGGCGTTGTCGACTTCATGCCAGGCATTCAACACGGTCTTCTGGTACAGCAGCGCGGCTTCCTGAGCTTGCGATTCGCGCAGCCGCAGCCGGCCTCGCAGCCGGCCGCCCTGGAAAATGGGAATCTGCAACGCGGGGCCGACGCCGAAGACGCCGGCATTGTCGGAGTCCAGGTCTCGCAACTGCAGGGCTTGCAGGCCGAGGTTGCCCGATAGCGTGATGCGCGGATAGAAATCGCCCTCGGCCACGCCGATGGCTGCGACGGCCGCATGCAGATTGGCCTGGGCGCGGCGGATGTCGGGCCTGCGTTCGGCCAGTTCGCTCGGCAGCCCGACGGGGACTTGCAGGGGACCGCCCGGTATCGGGCCCACCGCCGCCAGGCGCGGTTGCAGCGCGCCGGGCGGTTGCTCCAGCAGCAGCGCCAGCGCATTCATCAGCTGTTCGATGCGCAGCACGAGCGGCGGCACGCCGGCTTCGATGGAGGCGGCCTGCGCATCGGCTTGTGAAACGTCCAGTTCGGTGGCGACGCCTTCGCGCTGGCGCAGGCGGGTCAGCGCCAGGTTGCGTTCGGCATTGGCGAGCGTTTGGCGCAGCACGTCCAGCTGGTTCTGCGTGCCGCGCAGCAGGATGTAGTTGCGCGCCGTTTCGGCGCGGATGGCCAGGACCACGCCGCGCTGCGCCTCCAGCGCCGCCTGGGATTGGGCGCCGGCCTGTTCGACTTCGCGCCGCACGCGGCCCCACAGGTCCAGTTCCCAGCTGGCGTCCACGCCCGCTTGCCACAGGTTGAATGAGGACTTGCCGCCGTGGCCCGAAGGGTCGGCCAGGCCGACCTCGCTGTTCTGGCCGCGCTTGTAGCTTGCGCCCGCACCGACGGCGGGCAGGCCGTCGGCTTCGGTCACGCGCAAGGCCGCGCGGCTTTGCAGCAGGCGTTCGTGGGCGATACGTATGTCCAGGTTGGCCTCGGTCGCTTCGGCGATCAAGGCGCTCAGGGTGGGATCGCCGAAGCTGTCCCACCAGGACGTGTTCACATCTTGCGGCACGGGGACGCTGTCCGCGGCGGAGGCGTCGGGTACTCGCCACTGCGCGGGCAATTGCGCCTGGGGAGCCTGAAAGTCGGGGCCCACGGCGCAGCCTGCCAAGGCGGAAAGTGTGCAGGCCAGCATGGCATTGAGCAAGCGGCGCGGGATCATTGCGTGGACTCCTCTGCCGCGGCGCCGGTATCGACCACGGCTTCGACGGACATGCCGGCGCGCAGCGGCGGCGCGCCTTCGGCCGGCGCATCCAGCACGATCTTGACGGGCAGGCGCTGCGCGACCTTGGTGAAGTTACCGGTGGCATTGCTGGGGACTACCGGTGAAAAGCTCAGGCCCGTGGCTGGCGCGATGCTCTGGACGCGGCCGCGCAGCGGCGTATCCGGATAGGCGTCGACCGTGATGGTCGCGAGCTGGCCCGGACGCATGCGGGTCAACTGCTTTTCGCGGAAGTTGGCCACCACATAGGCTTGCTGCAGCGGCACCACTGCGAGGATGGGCGTGCCCGGGCTGACGTAGGCGCCCACGCGCAGCGAGCGCCGGCCGACGATGCCATCGATAGGGGAGACGACCTGGGTATGCGACAGATTGAGTTCCGCGCGGTCCTTCAGGGCCTGCGCGCGCAGCAGCCCGGCCTGTGCCGCCTCGCGGTTGGCTTCCAGCACGTCGCGTTGCTTGCGAGCGGCTTGCAAGGTGGCTGTGTGTTCGGCTTGCCGAGCCTGCGCCATGTCCAGCCGGCTGCGCGCCTGTTCATAGGCTTGCTGGGTGCCCGCGCCCTCGCTGGCCAGCCTGCGGTGGCGTTGGGCCTCGCTTTCGGCATAGCGGATGTCCGCCAGGTCGGCGCGCGTGACGGCGACGGCCTGCTCGATCACGGCCTGCTGGCGTTCCAGGGTGGCGGCCGCGTCCGAGAGGCGCGCCGCCGCCACCGCGAGCTCGGCGCTTGCGGCCGCCAGCGCGGCCTGATGGTCGCGGTCGTCGATGCGGGCAAGCAGTTGGCCCTGCTTGACGGCCTGGTTGTCTTCGACCAGCACGGCGTCGATGAAGCCGGACACCTGCGGCGCGACGATGGTGTGATCGGCGACGATGGTGGCGTCGTCGGTGGATTCAGCGGCGCCGGTGGCGGACCATGACCAGCCCGCATAGGCCAGGAGGACCAGGGCGCCGAGGGCGCCGGCGCGGGGAAGGGGAGAAGTCAAAAGAGGGAATGGCATGATATGGACTCGATTTCAGGCCGCGGCGCGCGGAGGGTAGATCCGGGTCGCGACGAAGGGGATGAGCAGGATGAGGAGCACGGCCACGCCGGCCATGCACAGATAGAGGTCGGCGGAGGTCAGCACGGCGGCCTGCTCCTGGATGCGGCGGGACAGCGCCGCAGCGTTTTCGCCGGCCGTGCTCAGCGGAAAGTTGCCCAGCTGGTCGGCCAGCATGCTGGAGTGGTAATTGCGGCGCGAGGTGGTCAGCGCGTCCAGCAGGCCGGTGGCGGCCACCGCGGCAAAACCCTTGATGGTGTTGAACCACGATGAGGCCCAGGGGCCGTCCTGCGGCGCCAGGCCGCCCGTGGCCAGCATCAGCAGCGGGATCACGGCCATGGGCTGGGCGAAGATCTGCACGGCTTCGAGCAGATAGAACTGCTCGCGCGACCAGACGGGCGTCAGTTGCGACCCCAGCAGGCAGGACACGGCCAGCAGCCCGAGGCCCGAGGCCAGCACCCAGCGGCAATCCACCTGGCGCAGGTTGCACAGCGCCGCGACCAGCGGCAGCGCGATCAGCTGCGGCAGGCCCATGGTGAGCAGCACCGGCGCCGTTTCCAGCGGCCGGTAGCCGCGCAATTGCGCTAGGAACGACGAGGGAATCAGGATCACGCCCAGCAGCACGATCAGCACGCCGCCCAGCGTCAGCAAGGCATGGCTGAGATTGCGGTGGCGCAGGAGCTGGATCTTGAAGAACGGCAGGGGATGCGACCATTCGTTGACCATGAACAGCACCATCAGCACGCCGCCGCCGCCCAGCAGCACGGAGATCAGCGGCGAGTTGAGCCAGTCCAGCCGGTCGCCCTGCAACAGGCCGATGACCAGCATGGACAGCGCCGGGGCGCCCAGCAGCAGGCCGCGCCAGTCGAACAAGCGCAAGCGCTCGAGCTTGAGCGGATCCTGGGGCAGTCCGCGCCAGACGGCCCATGCGGCGAGCGCCGCGGGAGCGACGATCAGCCAGAAGGCCCAGCGCCAACCCAGCACCTCGGTGCAGAAGGCCGCCAGCGGTATGCCCAGGCTGGGCGCGAAGGTGGCCGTGAGGGCGTAGCCGCCCAAGCCGTAGAGCTTGATGCCTGGCGGCAGGAAGCGCAGCGCCACCGTCATGAGCATGGGCGGCAGCGCGCCGCCCGCGAGGCCTTGCAGCGTGCGCAGGAACAGCAGCACGGGCAGGTTGGGCGCAAACGGGCAGAGCGCGCCGAACAGCGCGAAGGCGGCCAGCGCCGTGACCGTGAAGCGGCGCAATGAAAACGTGACCGAGCACCAGGGCGCGAACGCCATGGCGCATACCGACGCCGCGGCGTAGACGGCGACGAACCAGGTGCCCTGGTCGTAGCTGATGCCCAGCGCGCCGCGGATGTCGGGCAGCGCCATCTTGGTCACGTTTTCGTTGAGCCCGGCGAGGATCACTGCCAGCAGCACGCCGAGCAATCCGGTCAGGATGCGCCAGCCGAAGGCCGCCGCGGCGGGCGGGGTGGGGGGAGCGGCGGCCGTCATGATCGTGGGCCGCCCCTGCCCGGAGATGAGGAAGACAACATGGAATAGCGTCCTTGGATAACAGGAGCTATTCAGTCTAGGTAGATGCGGGGGGCGGAAAAACCATTCCTGGATCAACCCACCCTTGCGCCCGACGCAAGGGTGCGCGGGGTGCTGCGCGGGTGTGCGGCGAGGCTTGCGCGGCGGGCAACCTTCGATTGCGCCGCGCGGGATTTATCCCGGCGGGCAGGCGAACGAATATTGCAGCACTCGTTAACCGCAGAGGATTTCATGAATACATTTCGACTCTCCGTCCTGGCGCTGAGCATGGCGCTCGTCGGCGCCGCCGCGCATGCCGAAGGCAAGACCCGTGAACAGGTGCGCGCAGAACTGATGGAAGCCAAGGCCGCCGGCCTGGTGACTTACGGCGAACAGCAATACCCGGTGGATCTGCCTCATGTCAGCACCAAGACCCGCCAGCAGGTGCGCGAAGAACTCGACGCCGCGCGCGCGGCCGGCCTGGTCACGTATGGCGAACAGGATTATCCGCCCGCGCTGCCGTCGCAATCGGACAAGACCCGGGACCAGACGGTCGCGGAACTGCGCGAGGCGCGCCTGCGCGGCCAGATGAAATCGGGCGAACTGGACTATCCGCCCGCCGTCAATTGATACCGTCGGCCTTGTCCGCGAAGTAGCGGGCAGGCGTCTTGCCCAGCGTCTTGCGGAACATGGTGATGAAGGCGCTGACGGACTCGTAGCCCAGGTCTTCCGCCGTGCGCTGCACCGAGATGCCCGCGGACAGACGCTGCAAGGCCTGGATGATGTGCATCTGCTGGCGCCAGCGGCCGAAGCTCATGCCGAGCTCCTGCTGCACCAGGCGCGCCAGCGTGCGTTCGCTCATGGCGACGCGCCTGCCCCATTGCGCCACCGTGCTGCGGTCGGCGGGATCGGCGTGCAGGGCATCGGCGATTTCACGCAGGCGCGGGTGTTCCGAAATGGGCAGGTGCAGTTGTTCGGCCGGCATGCGCGCCAACTGCTCGACCAGCACTTCAGCCAGCTTCCGGTTGGAAGGCGTGGCGGTGTCCTGCGGAGCCAGGTCGGCCAGATAAGCGACCAGTTCGCGCACCAGCGGCGAGATCGCCAACGTGCAGCACTGTCCAGGCAGGCCCGCGGCGTCTGGCGGTACGAACAGGAAACACACCCGGCCGTTCTGCGTGACGCGGTTGCTGTGCGGCACGCCGCCAGGAATCCAGACGCCGCATTGCGGCGGCACCATCCACAGGCCTTGCGGCACGGAGCAGGTCACCCCGCCCTGCAAGGACAGCACCAGCTGTCCCATTGCGTGCCGGTGCGGCGGGGATTCCTGATCGTTCTCGTCCGCGTGCACGCGCATGGCATAGGTCCATTGCGAGTCGATATCGGGGTTGAAGAACGGGGCGGGATCGTCCAGGCGGTGCATTGAATATCACCTTGACCGAATTTAGGGATAATTTGTCATTATGTCGAAATTCGGCGAAGGCGGCGATGCTTAAGCTGATGGCATGAATTCGCATCCCCTTACTTCCAAACGTCCCGCCGGCCATCCCGTGTTGCTGATCGCCGGCATTCTTTGCATGTCCATGGCGCTGCGCGCGCCCATTACCGGCGTGCCGCCGCTGACCGGCATGATCCGCGAGCAGCTGGGGCTGAGCGCCACCGCCGCGGGCATGCTGATCACCTTGCCCCTGCTGGCCTTTGCCGTGGTGTCGCTGTTCGCCGCGGGCCTGGCGCGCCGCCACGGGCTGGAGCGCAGCTTGTTTGCCGCCATGCTGCTGGTCGCGGCGGGCATCGTCGTGCGCACGCTGGGGCCGGCCTGGAGCCTGTTCCTGGGCACCGTGGTCATCGGCGCCGGCATCGCCATCGGCAACGTGCTGTTGCCCAGCCTCTTGAAGCGCGATTTCCCGCAGCAGGTCGCGGGCCTGACCTCGGCCTACGTGCTGACCATGAGCCTGGCCGCGGGGCTGGCGTCCGCCATCGCCATCCCGCTGGCCGGCCTGTCCGACGCGACCTGGCGCTTTTCCTCGGGCTGCCTGCTGGTGGTGCCCGTGCTCAGCGCCTTGCTATGGCTGCCGCAACTGGCCAACCACACCGCGCCTGCGGCATCCACGGCGCATGCGCCGCACGGCCCCCGCTTGTGGCGTTCTGCGCTGGCCTGGCAGGTGACGCTGTTCCTGGGCATCAATTCCTTCGTGTTCTATGTGGGCGTAAGCTGGCTGCCGGCCATTTTGCGCGATGCCGGCTACACGGCGGAACGCGCCGGCGCGCTGCATGGCCTGCTGCAGCTCATGTCGGCCGTCCCGGCCCTGTTCCTGGCTCCGGTGGTGCGGCGCCTGAAGGACCAGCGCGGCGCGGCGTTCTGCTCGGCCGCGGCCTCGTTTGTCGCGTTTGCCGGCCTGATCGTCGCGCCTGGCTGGGCGACGCTGTGGATCGTCCTGATGGGCCTGGGCACGGGCGGCGGCATCATCCTCGGCCTTGCATTCGTGGGCCTGCGCGCCAGCCATGCGCAGCAGGCAGCGGCGCTGTCGGGCATGGCGCAATGCGTGGGCTATCTGTTCGCGGCAAGCGGCCCTGCGCTGGCGGGCACGCTGCATGACACGCAGGGAGACTGGAGCCTGGCGCTGGCCCTGTGCGCGGTCTTGTGCCTGGCGATGGCGGCTACCGGTCTTTACGCGGGCCGCGCCATCCAGATCGGGCAATACCGGGACGCCGCGCTCAAGGCTGTCCGGCCCGGCTTTTCCACAAGCGCACCAGCGGCTCGGGCGCGTCGGTCTCCGGCACGTCGAAGCTGACGTCCGCGACGCCGTCGCCTTCGTACACGACCTCGACGTGGAAGTAGCGCTGGTCGCCGCCCGCCGGTGCGCAGCGCGGAACGGCCACCGGCGCGGCGCGTTGCAGGGCGTCGCAGACCTCCTGCCGCAGGTCCGGCGGGCAGGTGACGAGGTCGATGCTGCGAGGCTGCGCCAATGCGGGCACATAGGCCAGCCCGCCTTCGCGGGTCAGGCGCACCAGCATGGCAAGGTCCAGGGACGGCAGCTCGATCATGTCTGGACTCCCACGCCGGCCCACGCCCGGGCGACGGCGTCGCGCACGGCGGCCTCATGGCGTTCCGCCGCGACGGCCAGTGTCAGTTTCGCGAACTGCACGAAGTCGGCGTCGTGGCGCAGGCGCTTGTCGCACAGCGCGTCGTACCAGACGCGGCCCGCGCCGGCCCACGCGGGGCCTTGCAGCGCTGTGGCCGCCAGATAGAAGGCGCGGTTGGGAATGCCGGAATTGATGTGCACGCCGCCGTTGTCGTTTGGCGTGTCCACGTAGTCGCGCATGTGCGCGGGCTGCGGATCCTTGCCCAGCAGGGGATCGTCGTAGGCGCTGCCGGGCTCCGCCATGGAGCGCAGCGCGCGAGCGCGGATCCTGGGCTTGAACAGCCCGGCGCCCACCAGCCAATCGGCGTCGCGCGCGTCCTGGCCCAGCGTGTGCTGCTTGACCAGCGCGCCGAAGACGTCGCACAGGGATTCGTTCAGGGCGCCGGACTGGCCCTGGTAGAGCAGGGCGGCCTCGGCGTCGATCACGCCATGCGTGAGCTCGTGGCCGATGATGTCCACCGCCACCGTGAAGCGGTTGAACACTTCGCCGTCGCCATCGCCGAACACCATCTGCGCGCCGTTCCAGAAGGCGTTGTCGTAGTCTTCGCCGTAATGCACGGTGCCCACCAGCGGCAGGCCCAGGCCGTCGATGGAGTGGCGCTTGTAGACATCCCAGAACAGTTTGTAGGTCGAGCCCAGATGTTCATAGGCTTCGTCCACTGCCACGTCGCCGCTGGCGGGGGCGCCTTCGGCGCGCACCAGCTTGCCAGGCAGCGTGGTGGTGTTGGCGGCGTCGTGCACGGCGCGCTGGGGTGTGCCGGCGGGCGCCGCCTTCTTGGGGCGGGCTGGCTTGGCGCGCGGCGGCTGCACCGCCATCTCGCGCAGGCTGCGCTGCTGCTGGTCGATGATCAGCGTCTTGACCGCGGGCATGCTGACCCGCGCGTCGGCGTGTTGCGCCAGGCGATCGAGCATGTAGGGGGGGATCACGCCGATCAGCGGCGCGGACTCGGAAGGACGTGGCATGCGCGGTCTCCGTCGTGGGCGCCGGGCCAGGGCCGCGGCGCGAGGCGATTCAACGGTAGCAGATAGATCCGCGGCAGGGACGTAACAGTGTGCGGCCTGATGCTAGGAACTATGGACGCCGCGTGGCGGCGTCCATGACGCGCGGCGCCTAGTTGAACACGCCCGTGAGGACGTCCGCGACGACGGCGGTGGCGATGGCCACGAGGATCAGGTCGCTGCCCGCGACGCGCCATTCGTAGCCCGGGTGCACGGGCAGGCGCGCCAGCATGGGGCCGGGCACCATCTTCTTGGCGATGCCCGGAGGCAGGGGCTTGCCGCGCGCCAGGTTCTTGCGTATGCCCGGCGGCAGCGAGCCATAGCCCGTCGCCCCGGCCTGCACGGCATAGCCGCGCGCGGTGGAAACGGTGATGCCCGCGGTGCTGAGCGTGACGCTGACGCCGCCGTCCTGGCTCTGCTGGCCCTTGTTCTTGCCATTGCCATTGCCGTTACCGTTGCCGTTGCCTTGGCCCGCGTGATCCGGCTTGCCTTTGCCCTCGGGCGGCGCGGCCTGGGCTGGCGCGCCGAGCGCGGCGGCACAGGCAAGGATGGCAATGATCATTGAGGGTGTGCGGTGCATGGTTGCGGCTCCTGCAGTGTAGAGGTGCCTAGCGTAGCGCTGTCGTTGGACTCGCGCCACTGTCTGTTGCCGTCGCCATCGCAACAATCGCCACAATTCGTTTGATGTTCCACTCGCGATAGAATCCCCTGCTTATTTTCCGGGGGGGGGACGCACGATGAGGTATTTCCTGATCTTGGTTGGGGCGGCCGTGGTCGCTTATTTGCTGGCGCGCGGCATCGCCGCCGTGCTCTCGGACCGTAAACGTTCAAAATCAGAAAGGGATTCGAAGTGAAGCCGACAGATATCCAGATGGTCAAGACGATTGGTGCCGTAAAGCCGCGTAGTTTCAAGATCGCGTTGATCACGGCGGTGTTGTTTTTGCTGATCCTGTTCCTGGCTTTCGATTCCTGGTTCCAGGTCGATCAGGGCGAGCGCGGCGTGGTGCTGCGCAACGGCAAGCTGGTGCGCGTGTCGGAGCCGGGCCTGGACTTCAAGACGCCGTTCATCGACAACGTGATGACGGTGTCGGTGCGCGACCACACGTTCGTGTTTGAAAAGCTGGAAGCCTACAGCTATGACCAACAGCCGGCCACGCTACGCGTGTCGGTGACCTATCGCGTGCCGCCCGAGCACGTGGCCGAGCTGTACTCGGAGTACGGCACCATCAGCAATCTGCAGATGCGCGTGCTGGAGCGCAAGACGCCGGATTCGGTGAAGAACGTGTTCGGCCAGTACACCGCGGTGCGCGCCATCCAGGAACGCCAGAAGCTGGGCCAGGACGTGAACACTGCCGTGCTCAAGACGATGGAAGGCGCGCCGGTGCAGGTGGTGGGCGTGCAGATCGAGGAAGTCGGCTTCTCGCAGGCCTATGAGCATTCGATCGAACAGCGCATGCTGGCGCAGGTGCAGATCGAGACGACCCGCCAGCAGAAGGAAACGGCGATGATCAACGCCGAAATCCAGGTGGTGAAGGCCAAGGCGGAAGCCGACGCGCGCCGCCAGCAGTTCACGGCCGAGGCCGACGGCATCCGCATGCGCGGCGACGCCGAAGCGGCCGCGATCCGCGCCAAGGCCGAGGCCCTGGCCGCCAACACCAATCTTGTGAGCTTGAACGCGGTGGAGAAGTGGGACGGCGTGCTGCCGACCACGCAGGTGCCGAACGCGGCCCTGCCGTTCATCGGCATCAAGTAGGCGCCGCGGGCGCAGGCTGCGCCCGCAGCGGCGGTGCAGCCTGACGCTGCCGCGCGTAGTCCATGAGGCTGTCGCCCGACAATGCCTTGCTGTAGTACCACCCCTGCACGACGATCTCGGCGGGGGATTCCAGCGCCATCAGCTGCTGGTCCGTTTCCACGCCTTCCACCACGATCTGCAGGTTCAGCGCTTCGCAAAAGCGCAGCAGGCCGTTCAGGACCAGCGCGCCGCGGGCGCTGTCTTGCGCCACGACGAAGCTGCGGTCGATCTTGACCGCGTCGATTTCGAACTGGTGCAGATAGCTCAGGGCGGAATAGCCGGTGCCGAAATCATCGATGTAGATACGGGCGCCTATCGCGTGCAGGCGGTCGAAGGCGGTGTGCAGCGCCTGCGTGTCCTCCACCAGCGCGTCCTCGGTCAGCTCGACCGAGACCTGGCCGCCAGCCTGCGCCAGCACCTTGATCAGTTTCTCCAGGTAGTCGCCGGACGTCAGCGTGCCGGCCGTGACGTTGATGGTCATCGGCAAGGCGAAGTCGCGCTTGCGCCATTGCAGGCATTGCTGCACGGCCTGCCTGGCCACCCACAGGTCCACCTCTCGCATCAGGTCGGCCTGCGCCAGCCAGCGCAGGAATTCCACCGGCGTTTGCCGCGCGCCGTCGGGGCCGGTGGCGCGCAGCAGCGCTTCGCAGCCCGTGCACAGGCCACTGCGCAATGACACCTGCGGCTGGAACTCCAGATGGAAGTCGTATTGGCTGATGGCGCGGATGCGGGTGTTTTCGGCGTTGCGGCGCGCGCGGTCGGCATAGGTCTGCACCACGGGATCGTGCGCGTACAGCAGCGATTCTTCTTGCAACCGGGTGAAGGTCGTGTCCAGCGATTTGAAGTAGACGGTGGCGCTTTCCTGGCGCTGTCGCTCCAGCGCGACGACAAAGGGCGCGTACAAACACGCGCCCAGCGCCACCAGCACCAGCTGCAGCGCCACGCCGCCCAGGCTGCCGCCGGCCGCGATGTAGGCGTTGAACAGCACCGGTGAGGTCAGCGGCAGGGTCGTCGTCGCGGAAGGCAGCCAGCCCAGCTGCACGACGGCCAAAGCGAGGATGGCGTTGGTCACCGGCGCCAGGATGAACGGCGCCAGCAGGCGCGGATTCAGGATCAGGGGCAGCCCGAACAGCAGGATTTCATTCACGTTCAGCAGCGCCACGGGCAGGCTGGCCAGCGCCAGCAGGCGCAGCGATTCGCCGCGCGCAAACACCAGCATGGCCACCGCCAGCGACAGCGTCGCGCCCGATCCGCCGATGAAGACGAAAGCGCCCAGAAGGGTGCTGTTCAAGGCATACATGCCTTCGTAGCCGGCGGACTGGGTGGCGGCATTCAGCATGACCGCCTGGTCCATGACGCTCATCAGGGGAGCCAGCGCGTGGTAGCCGTGTATGCCGAAGAACCACAGCAGGGAATTCAGGCCGGCGACCAGCGCGCCCGAGGTGAAGGGGCTGTCCAGCGAGGCCAGGCTCAAGGGGATGTTGAATTTCGCCACGGCGGGAATCTGCAGCGCGGCGGACAACGCCAGCACGACCAGGGTGGCCGTCAGCAGGCCCGGCACGACCATGTTCAGCGTGTCGCGGACGTTTTCGCTGATAACGCCGTCGGGCGCCAGCTGGGTCCAGCGGCGGCGGTGCAGCCACGCCATCAATGGCACGGTCAACAAGGGCGAAACGATGGCGATGAACAGAACCAGGGTGGCGGCGGCCTGGGGGTAGGGCGCCATCAGGCCGTCGGCGATCATCACGTAGGACAGGCACAGGAACGCGGTGGGCAGATGCGGCACCCGGTGGCGGAACGACAGCATGTAGCCGATGGATGTGCCGGCCAGGATAGGCATGAGGTTCGTCAGCTTGTCGTGGACGGCGGTCAGCAGTTCCACGACGGTGGCTGGCAGGCCCAGTTGCCGGGCGACGACGGACAGCACCAGGAACAGCGCCGTGACCAGCAGGCACGGCAGGGTCCAGAGCAGGCCCTCGCGTATGGCGCGCAGCGCGCTCGCGCCCGCCAGCGCAGCCAGCCGATCTTTTGGATAACGCATCAGGGCCAGTTTCGGCATGGCGGTTCGCCCAATAGTCCGTGCAAGCGAAGACCCCGCTCCCGTGTTTGTAAGAATATTTTGCTACATCCTAGCCCCGCTTTTCCAGGTTTAGCAATCGACGCCTAACAGAATGTCAGGGATTCCCCTCTATCAAGAATTGCAAAGCGGGCGCAAGGTGGCAGCACAGGCACACGGGGACGCTATACGATCAAGCGTCGTTCGCCCGGTGGCGGGACTACAAGCTTCAGAAAGAGGAGACGTGGATGTCTCAGTTGGATTGGACGTCCGGCGATACCAAGCCGGACCGGCAGGGGTACTACGAAACGCGATACGACACAGGATGCACGGCCATCACGCTGTACAGCGTGCTGGGTTGGATGCCGGTGAAAACGCCCGGCAACATGGTGAGCTGGCGCCCTTTGCCGCCAGCCGTCGAAAGACAGGAAGCCGAGCGCCACATCCAGGAACTGCGAGAGGCGCAAAGCCACGTTCCCATGGATTACTGACGGAATAGGCAGGCCTGTCCGCTACCAAGCATTACCCGTGCGGCGCCTGGCATGCCGCTGTAGCCGCGGGCGCGTCCATGGCGGGCGGGGGGATACGCTAGAATATAAATAGTTCCTATTTAGATTCTATAGCCAGGTGCGCCTTGCCTACGTCCGACTCGCCGCCCGCCGATCCCGTCGCGCAACTCTATCGTGACCACCACGGCTGGCTGTCGGTCTGGTTGCGCAGGAAGCTGGGCAATTCTTTCGACGCGGCGGATCTGGCCCACGATACCTTCGTGCGGCTGATGGCCGGGCGGCGCAGGACGGACGTGGGCGCCGAGCCGCGCGCGTTGCTGACCCACATTGCGAAGGGCTTGGTGGTGGACCACTGGCGCCGGCGGGCGCTGGAAGAGGCCTTTCTGGCCGCGCTGGCGCAATTGCCCGAGCAGCAGGCGCCTTCGCCCGAAGCGCGCGCCCTGATTTTGGAAACCTTGCGCGCCATCGATACGGCGTTGCGGACGCTGTCCGCCAAAACGCGCGAGATCTTCCTGATGTCGCAGTTCGACGGCATGGGCTACGACGCGATCGCGCAAAGCCTGGGCGTGTCGCTGTCCACGGTCAAGCGCCATGTGCAGGCGGCGCTGGCCGCATGCCTGATCGCAAGCCAGGCCGACGCGTGATCGATCCCGCCATCCTGAAGGAAGCGGCCGGCTGGCTGGTGCGCTTCCAATCCGAGACCTTGTCGCCGGCGGACTGCGAGTCCTTCGACCGCTGGCGCGGCCGTAGCGCCGCGCACGCCGCGGCCTGGCAGCGTGCGGAAGAAATGCTGCGCGGATTCGGCCAGGTGCCGCCGCGTGTCGCCGCCGATACCTTGCGGCGGCTGGATCGCCCGCGACGCCGGCAGGCGCTGCGGGCGCTGGCTGGCCTGCTGGTGCTGGGACCGGCGGCCTGGCTGGCCGGACGCGAGCTGCCCTGGCGCGAATGGAGCGCGGATGCGCGCACTGCGACGGGCGAACAACGCCGCATGAACCTGACCGACGGCACGCAGCTGGTGCTCAACACGGCCAGCGCGGTCGATATCGAATACACCGCCAGGCAGCGCACGTTGTGGCTACGGGCGGGCGAAATCCTGTTGACCACGGGCCGCGACTCGCCACAGCTGCAGCGGCCCTTTGTCGTCCAGACCGCGCAAGGCGCGATACGCGCGCTGGGCACGCGGTTCCTGGTGCGCGACGAAGGCGACGCCGTGCGCGTGGCGGTGTTCGAGGGCGCAGTGGAGATCCGGCCCAAGTCGGCGGGGGCCGGCGCCACGGTGCTGCCGGCCGGGCAGCAGACCGTCTTCAATGGGCGCGAGGTGCGACCCCAGGCGGCGGTGGACGCCACGGCCGCCTCATGGGAGCAGGGCATGCTCGCCGTGCGCGACTGGCGCCTGGCGGACCTGGTGGATGAGCTGGGCCGGTATCGCCGCGGCGTGTTGCGCTGTGATCCGGCGGTGGCAGGGCTGCGGGTATCGGGGGCATTTCCCTTGAACGACACCGATGCCAGCTTGCGGTTGCTGGAAAAGACCCTGCCCGTGAGAGTGAGCCGGATCACGCCGTACTGGACCACGGTTGCCGCCCGCGCCGGCGTTACAAATTAATCTCAGTCGGGCTGAACCTTTTTTCCGCTTCGTCCGGTGTACCGGGTGAACCGCCGCGTATCGCGCGCCACCCAGACCCTTACGAAGGATAGCTTCATGGTTTCCCGAATCTCCCGTCCGCCATGCCCGGCCCGTGGAACAGCTGTCCTGCCGCCGCTGGCGGCGCTGCTGCGGGCCGCCGGCATGGGCTTGGCCCTGCTGGCTGGGGCGGGGACCACGCCGCCAGCGCTGGCCGCCGACGCCGTCAGCGCGGCGGCGCGCAAGTCCTACGCGATCCCGGCAGGCCCGCTGGGCGATGCGCTGGCCCGGTTCGCCGCCGTCGCGGGCGTGCCGCTGTCGTTCGATCCGGCCATGGTGGCGGGACTGCACAGCAACGGACTGGACGGCGACTACACCGTGAAGGAAGGCTTTTCCCGTTTGCTGTCGGGGTCGGGCTATGGCTTGTCGGAGCAGGGCGGCGGCGCCTATTCGCTGCGCAAGCTGCCGTCGGGGTCCGACGAGTCGGCCATCGTGCTGCCCGCGGTCACCGTCGCCGGCGCCGCTGCGGCCCCCTTCGCGCTGCCGGCGGAGTACGAGGGCGGCCAGGTGGCCAGGGGCGGACGCCTGGGCCTGCTGGGCAACCGCGACGTGATGGATACGCCGTTCAACGTCACCAACTACACCTCGGACCTGTTGGCGAACCGTCAGGCGGTCACGCTGGCCGACGCGCTGAACGTTGAACCCTCGGTGCGTTTCACCGGACAGATCGGCGGCGTGACCGACTCGTTCTACATCCGGGGCTTTCCCATCGGCGAAGGCAACCTGGGCGAAATCGCCTTTGACGGGGTTTATGGCGTGGCGCCCAACTATCACGTCTTCACCGACTACATCGAGCGGGTCGAAGTGCTGAAAGGGCCGGCCGCGCTGCTGTACGGCATGTCGCCCAACAGCGGCGTGGGCGGCGTGATCAACATGGTGCCCAAGCGGGCGCTGCCGCAGGACCTGAGCCGCGTGTCCGCCGACTATGTGGGCGACTCGCAATTGGGCGCGCGCGCGGACCTGAGCCGTCGCTTCGGCAAGGACGGGGAATGGGGCGTGCGCGTCAACGGCATGCACCGCCAGGGCGATACGCCGCTGGACAATCTGTATTCGCGCACCGACATCGGCGCCCTGTCGCTGGACTACCAGGGCGAGCGGCTGCGCGCTTCGCTGGACCTGCTGACGCAGAATGAAAAGATCGACGCGCCCACGCGGCCGTTCCTGGTGGCCGCCGGCATCGACGTGCCGCATGCGGCAGATGGACGGCGCAACGCCACCCAGCCCTGGGGCTGGTGGAAGTCCGATGGGCAATCGGCGCTGCTGCGGATCGAGTACGACATCAGCGACCGCCTGACGGTGTTCGCCGACGCGGGCGGCTCGGACACCAATGTGTCGCGTCTGTCGGACCAGACGCCCACCATTGTCAACGAGGCCGGCGACACGGTGGTCACGCCGAACAACTTCAGGTTCGAAGTCAACCGCAGCACCTACAACGCAGGCCTGCGCGCCAAGCTGGACACAGGCCCGGTGCGCCATGCCATCAGCTTCATGGGCAGCCTGTACAGCGACCGGAATTCGCAGGCCAGCGTGACGGGTACGCCGCTCACGTCGAACATCTACCATCCGATCACGCGGCCGCAGCAAGATATCCCGGCGCCGGCCAACGTGCCCAAGATTTCCTCGTCCGATCTTTCCGGCCTGGCGCTGGCCGATACGCTCAGCATCCTGGACGAGCGCGCGCAGCTTACGCTGGGCGTGCGCCAGCAGCGCATCCAATCCCGCAATTTCAATGCCACGACCGGCGCGCGCACCGTCAGCTATGACGAAAGCGCGACCACGCCGCTGGCGGGCATCGTCATCAAGCCCTGGAGCAATGTCTCGCTGTATGCCAACTACATCGAAGGCCTGAGCAAGGGCGACGTGGCGCCGGCCACCGCCTCCAACGCCGGCCAGGTGTTCAAGCCCTACACGGCCCGGCAGAAGGAAGTGGGCGTGAAGGTGGACCTGGACAGCGCCATGCTGACCCTGAGCGCGTTCGAGATCACCAAGCCCAGCGGCCAGTTGACCAACGGCGTGTACGGCGCGGACAGCGAGCAGCGCAATCGGGGCCTGGAACTGAACCTGGCCGGCGAACCGTGGCGCGGCCTGCGCCTGCTGGGCGGCGTGACCTGGCTGGACGCGGAGCTGACGCGCGCCGGCAATAGTGCTTTGGTCGGCAACCGGCCGGTGGGCGTGCCCAAGGTGTCGGTGAACCTGGGCGCGGAATGGGATACGCCTTGGGTCGCGGGCCTGACCCTGACCGGCAGCGTGATGCACACCGGCAGCGAATACATCAATCAGGCCAATACCCAGTCGGTGCCATCGTGGACCACCTTCGATCTGGGCGCACGCTATGCCACCAAGGTCTATGGCAAGGACCTCACGCTGCGGGCCAACGTGGTGAACGTGTTCAACAAGGCTTACTGGTCGGGAGTGGCCTCGTATGGCACGATCTCCCAAGGGGTGCCGCGCACGTTGATGCTATCCGCGTCGATGGACTTCTGACCGGCGCTAGGACGCCAGCAGCCCGCTGATGCGGGCCAGGTTGTCCAGCGTGCTGCGCAGGTGCTCCGCCAGCTGCGCCGCGGCCTCTTCGTTGCGTTCGTCTTCCAGCAGGTCCAGGATGGCCAGGTGCTGTTCGCAATGCTGCTTGTAGCGGCTGCGGTCTTGCATGGATCGGTACGAAAGCAGCCGGCGCACGCGGTTCACCCGCTTGATCGCGTCGATGAAGAAGGGATTGCCCGAGGCCTCCACCAGAGATTCATGGAAGCGTACGCCGCGCTCGTGCAGCTGGTCGGCGGTGTCGGTGGCGATGCCGCCGTCCAGCAGGTGCTTTTCGGCCGCGCGGCAACGCGCCAGCACCTGTTTGTCGATGTGAAATCCCGGTTCGAGCAGCGCGGCCGGTTCCAGCGCCAGCCGCAGGCGGTAGGACTGCAGCAGGCTGTCAGGGGTGGTCATCATGGATGAAAATTCCCAGCCATAGCCGGGCCGCCGCTCTGCCCAGCCTTCCTGCGCGATGCGGCCCAGCAGGGCTTGGGTCTGCGCCGCCGTCAGGCCATAGCGGGCGCGCAGCAGCGCTTCGCTGCATTGCATGGGCAGTTCGCCGCGCAGCAGTTCATCGGCCAGCTTGAAGTAGCTGTGCGTGACGATGTCGTCGACGAAGGGCGGCGCCAGGTCCCCGTGCAAGTCCGCCAGCGCGGCGTGATCCCGTTCCAGGAAGTAGCCGCGGTTGGGCTTGCGCGAGACGATGCCGCGTTGCTCCAGGATGCCCAGCGCGTCGTTGACCGGCGAGCGCGACAGGCGCAGCCGGTCGGCGATCTTCTGCGCGGTCAGGTGCGCGCCCGCGGGCAGGCGGTCTGCCTGGATCAGCGCCAGGATTTTCGCGGCGGTATTGGATTGGGCGCTCATGCGTTGCGGACGGCGGAATGGATGGTGTCCGAGAGGATAGCGGGAATGACGCCGCCCATGCGCAGCAGCCTGACTTCCAGCCGGGTCTCGACCGCCGCCGTCGCCTGTAGCGTCTCGGCGGCGCCGCCGGCGCGCAAGAGGCGCACGGCCACGGGCATGCGCGGCGTCAGCGCGGCGGCCGGGGCATCGATCTCGATCCGGTCGCCGGGCCGGATGCGCAGTGTTGCCGGCGTGACGCCGGCGGGCAGGCGCAAGGGCAGGATGCCCATGCCGATCAGGTTGGAGCGGTGGATGCGTTCGAAGCTGACCGCCAGCACGCAGCGGATGCCCAGCAGGCGCTGTCCTTTGGCGGCCCAGTCGCGCGAGGAACCCGTGCCATAGCGTTCGCCTGCCACCAGGACCACGGGCTGGCCGGCCCGGGCGTAACGGCCGGCGGCCTCCCAGATCGGCTCCACCCGGCCGCTGGGCGCATGCAGGGTGTGGCCAACCGGCGCTTCGGGTATGAGCAGATTGACGAGGCTCTTGCTGTAGAACGCGGCGCGCAGCATGACCTGCCAGTTGCCGCGGCGCGATGCGAAGACGTTCAGGTCGTTGCGGTCGTCGCCGCGTTCGACCAGGAAGTCGGCGATCAGGCTGTCCGGCGGAATGGCGCTGGCGGGCGACAGGTGATCGGTGGTCACGTCGTCGCCCAGCACCAGCAGGGGATGCGCGGTGTAGCGGCCCAACTGGCCGGCCGCTTCGGTGCTGGCGAACGGCGGGCGGCGCAGCGCGGTGGAGGCGGGGTCCCAGGGAAAGCGCGCCGAGTCCGGCGATTGCAGCGCATGCCATGCCGGGTTGGCGCTGGCGATCCGGAAGGCCTGGCGGTAATCGGCGGGCTGCTGGCCGGCGGCCAGCGCGGCGTCTATCTCCGCGTCGTCAGGCCAGAGCTCGCGCAGATGGATGGCGCGGCCGTCGGGGGCGGTCTGCACGGGTTCGCAGCTCAGGTCGCGTTCGGCGTCGCCCGCCAACGCGTAGGCGATGACCAGCGCCGGCGACATGAGAAAGCCCAGGTCCAGGTCCGGATGGATGCGGCCAGCGAAATTGCGGTTGCCGGACAGCACCGCCACGGGATGGACCGCGCCCGCCGCCATGGCCGCGCGCACGGGTTCGGGGAGGGGGCCGGAATTGCCGATGCAGGTGGTGCAGCCGTAGCCCACGATGTCGAAGCCCACGGCGGCCAGATCTTCCAGCAGCCCGGCGCGCGCGAGATACGCCGCCGCCGCGGGCGAGCCGGGAGCCAATGAGGTTTTCACCCAGGCGGGCACGCGCAGGCCGGCCTGGCGCGCCTTGCGGGCCAGCAGGCCAGCTGCGGACAGCAGCCGTGGATCCGAGGTATTGGTGCAGCTGGTGATGGCTGCGATCGCCACGGCGTAGCGGGGCAGGCCGCGCGCAGGGACTGCCGGCGCGTCCGCCAAGCCGGCCAGGATGGCCTTGGTGTGTCCGTAGGGATGCAGGTCCTGCGGCCGACGCGGACCGGCCACATGCATCTGCACGCGGTCCAGCGCGATGTCGACGACGCGGGTGTAGCGCGGCTCGGCAGCGGGGTCATAGGCGATGCCGGCGCGCTCGGCGTAGGCCTGTACCTGCGCGATCAGCGTCTCGGGCCGGCCCGTCTGGCGCAGATAGGCCAGCGTCTGCCTGTCGATGGGAAAGTAGCCCGTGGTGGCGCCGTACTCGGGCGCCATGTTGGCCACCACGCAGCGGCTGCCGGCCGGCAGCGTGGCCACGCCGGGTCCGAAGAACTCCACGAATTCGCCGGACACCTGGATCTCGCGCAGGCGCTGCGTCACGGTCAGCGCCAGGTCGGTCGCGCTGACTCCCGCGCTCAGCGCGCCGGTCAGCCGCACGCCGATCACGTCCGGAATGCGCAGCAGCGTGGGCATGCCGAACATCACCGTCTGCGCCTCCAGGCCGCCCACGCCCCAGCCCAGCACGCCGATGCCGTTGACCATGGGCGTGTGGCTGTCGGTACCTATCATCATGTCCGGATGCAGCGCGATGCCGTCGGCGTCTTCCTGCCCGCAAACCACGGTCGCCAGCTGTTCCAGGTTGATGGTGTGCATGATGCCGGTGCCTGGCGGATGGATGCGCACATTCGACAGGGCTTTGGAGGCCCAGCGCAGGAAGCGGTAGCGCTCGGCGTTGCGGCGCAGCTCCAGGTCCAGATTCAATTCCGCGGCGTCGGCGCGCGCATAGGACTGCACCGCCAGCGAATGGTCTACCGACACGTCCACGGGCAGCACGGGATTCAGCGCGGAAGGATCCACGCCGCCCTCGGCCAGCGCGTCGCGCATCGCGGCGATGTCGACCAGGGCCGGGGTGCTGGTGGTGTCGTGCATCAGCACGCGCCCGGGCTGGAAGGCGATCTCGGCTTCGCTGGTGCCGTGCTCCAGCCAGCCAAACAGCGCCGCGGCGGCCGCGTCGCGCTCCGCGTCGTGCATGTTGCGCAGCGCGTTTTCCAGCAGCAGCCGCAGCACTACGGGCAGGCGGAAGTACTGGGCGCCGTACATGCCGGGCAGGTCCAGGCAGGTATGGAGGACGCCATTGAGGGTGAAGGCGGCGTGGCGGGGCGTGACGGCAGGGATATGCATGACCGTCATTTTGCATATTGAATTGTCAAAATGCAATTATAGAAAACTGGGACGGATGAATCGAGGTCCGCGCCGAAGTCGCCTGGAGCCCGTCCGTCGCGGGCTCAGCGCATGACGGCGTCCAGTGCGCTCGGCGCCGGCGGGGTCATGGCCCGCCGTTGCGGATCAGGTCTGTCGGAATTTGATGCCAGGCGAGCCTCCTGCGTCGCGCAGGAGGCCTGCAGTATGCTTACCGGCTTCATGGACATTCCCGACGTTGCTGCAATGACTGATTTTCCCTTCGATGCCGTGCTGTTCGACTGCGACGGCGTCCTGGTCGATTCCGAACCCATCACCAGCCGCGTGCTGACCGACATGCTCAATGAGTTGGGCTGGGGCATCACGCATGCGGAAACCATGCAGATCTTCACGGGCAAGGCCGTCAGGGACGAACTGCCGCTGATCGAATCGCGCACGGGCGCCACGATCACGCCGGATTGGTTCGATCAGTTCCGCCAGCGCCGCAATGCCGCGCTGGACCGCGACCTGGTCGAGATCCCCGGCGCGCCGGACGCGGTGCGGGCCTTGCACGTGGCCTTGGACGGCCGCATCGCCGTGGCCTCGGGCGCGGACCGCCGCAAGGTGGAGCTGCAGCTGGCCAAGGTCGGCATTGCCGAATGCTTTCGCGAGCGGGTCTTCAGCGGCCACGAAATGCCGCGCAGCAAGCCCTATCCGGACGTGTACCTGGCCGCTGCGCAGGCGCTGGGCGTGGACCCTCGGCGTTGCGCCATCGTGGAAGACACGGTGACCGGCGCCACGGCTGGGGTGGCCGCCGGCGCTACTGTGTTCGGCTACAGCCCCGATGCCAATGGGCATAGCGGCGCCGAAGCCTTGCGCGGCGTGGGCGTGGCCCACGTGTTCACCGACATGGCCGCCTTGCCCGGTCTGCTGGCGGGCTGGCGCCAGGCCGCCTAGGGCCAGACATGCGGGACGGGCTTCAACGCGCGTACTGCTCGCCGCCGTCCAGGTCTATCACCGTGCCGCTCAGGTAGCCCGCGCGCGGCGAGGCGCCGAAGACGATCATGTCGGCCACCTCACCGGGTTCCATCAGGCGTCCGAAAGGCAGGTCCGACAGCGTCTCCTGCCAGCGGTTTTCGTCGCCCCAGCGCGCCTGGGCGCGCTGCTTGGCCAGCGTCAGCACGCGGTCGGTGCGGGTGCGCGAAGGATTCACGCCGAAGACGCGCACGCCGTGGCGCGGCGCATCCCCGCCCAGGGCGCGAGTGAAGGCGATGAGCGAGGCATTGCCTGCCGCGCCGCAGATGTAGTCGGCGCGCGGCGCGGAGCCCGCCATGCCGATGATGTTGGCGATGACGCCCGCGCCGGCGTCGCGCATGCGCGGGTAGTAGTGGCGGGCCAGGTCGATGTAGCCGTGGACTTTCAGTTCCCAGCCCGCGCGCCAGCGCTCGTCCTGCACCTGGTCCAGCGCGCCGCCCGGCACCGCGCCGGCGTTGTTCACCAGGATGTCGATATCGCCCGCTTCCTGGCTCAGGCGTTGCGCCGCGCCGGATTGGGCCAGGTCCAGCGTGACGGCCCGCGCCTGCTTCCCGGTCGCATCGCGTATGGTCTCGGCCGCCGTGCGCAGCGCCGCGTCGTCGCGCGCCACCAGTATCGGTTCGGCGCCTTCGCGGGCGAAGGCCAGCGCGCAGGCCAGGCCTATGCCCTTGGATGCGCCCGTGATGAGCACGCGTTTACCGTCTAGCTGCAAATCCATGTAACCCTCCGGTCGTTTCCGTCCGCGATGCCGCGCGACGCCAGGTCGGTTGTAAACCAGTTGTGCCCACATGTGCCAGTGCGTGCGCAGCATGGCAGCCGTCGCGCGGCGCCTGCTATGCTGGTCCGACCATTTCCCATGAGGGGACGGCGATGACGGAAATCTGGCTGGAAATCTGGTCCACCGTGCGCAGCGAATTCGCCGACATCCCCGATGTGGGCGAGGCGACCCGCATCGTGTTGCGCCTGGGCATGGCCATGCTGCTGGGCGGCCTGTTGGGTTATGAGCGGGAGCGCAGCGGCAAGGACGCCGGCTTGCGCACCCATATGCTGGTGGCGCTGGGGGCGGCGATCTTCGTGCTGGTGCCGCTGCAAGGCGGCATGGAAGTCGGCGACCTGAGCCGCGTGCTGCAGGGCGTGATCGCCGGCATCGGCTTCCTGGGGGCGGGCGCCATCATCAAGCTGAGCGACGAGCGCGAGATCCGCGGGCTGACCACGTCGGCAGGCATCTGGATGACGGCGGCGATCGGGGTGGCGGCGGGCATGGGACGCGAAGCCACCGCCGTGGTCAGCACCGTGATGGCGCTGTTCGTGCTGGCAGTGCTGCGGCGCGTCGAGGCGCGCATCGCCGCCAGGCACGAACACAAGGTCATTGCTTCCGACGCCAAGCCGTAGGGCGTTTCAATTGCCGCCGGACACCTCGATGAACGAACCGCTGGTGTAGCCGGCCTCATCCGAGAACAGCCACATCACGGCGCCTGCGACTTCTTCGGCCGTGCCGCCGCGACGCAGCGGAATCGCGCCCTTCAGGCGGTCGACGCGGCCGGGTTCGCCGCCGCTGGCGTGCATGTCGGTGTAGATGGTGCCGGGACGTACGCCGTTGACGCGGATGCCTTCAGGCGCGACTTCCTTGGACAGGCCGATGGTCATCGTGTCCATGGCGCCCTTGGAGGCGGCGTAGTCCACATACTCGTTGGGCGAGCCCAGCCGGGCGGCCACGGACGAGACGTTGACGATGGCGCCGCCCTGGCCGCCATGGCGCGTCGACATGCGGCGCACTGCCTCGCGGGCGCACAGGAAGGCGCCGACCACATTGGTGGACAGCACGCGCAGCAGGCGGTCGGCGCTCATCTGGTCCACGCGCATCTGCTGCTCCAGGATGCCGGCGTTGTTGACCAGCGCGTCGATGCGGCCCAGCTGCTGGTCCAGTTCGCCGTACATGCGCAGCACCTGGTCCTCTTGCGAGACGTCGGCCTGCAGCGCGACGGCGCGGCCGCCGCCCCGCACGATTTCCTCGACCACCGCGCGCGCGGCGTCGGCGTTGGAATGGTAGTTGACGCCTACCGCGTAGCCGCGGCGGGCAGCCAGCCTGGCGACGGCGGCGCCGATGCCGCGGCCGCCGCCGGTGACGAGCATGATCTTTGACATGGCTTGCTCCTGATGGGATTACACCTTAGCAGATGGCGGCGGGCTCAGATCCAGACGTCGTTGGGAGCGCTGCGCTCGCCGCCCTGGTCGCCGGTGTTGCGCACGCCGCGCGGCTCGATCAGCAGCATTTTGACTTCCTCGGGCGCACAGGGCTTGTGCTCCACGCCCTTGGGGACCACGGCCATTTCGCCAGGGCCCAGGTCGATGTGGCCGTCGCGCAGCTGGATGCGCAGACGGCCCTCGATGACGATGAAGGTCTCGTCGGTGTCGGCATGGCTGTGCCACACGAATTCGCCCTGTATTTTCACCAGCTTGAACTGGTAGTCGTTCATCTCGGCGACGACTTTGGGCATCCAGTGTTCGGAGATCAGCGCCAGTTTGTCGGCGAAGTTGATGGTGCGGATTTCGGGCATGGGGAGGACTGTCGCATAGGGTTGAGCAAACCCCAGCATAGAAGGCTGCGCCGACGCCGTCTTGTACGATCGAGCAGCTTTGCGCGAATCCGCGTTCAGCGGCGCAGCATGCGCCGCCAGCGGTCGGGCGCCATGCCGTAGGTCTGGACGTGGCGGCGCGTCAGGTGGCTCTGGTCGGTGAAGCCCGACGCGGCGGCCGCTTGCGCCAGCGGCATGCCCGCGGCGATCAGGCGCCGGGCCTGGTCCAGGCGGCGCAGCATTACGTAGCGGTAGGGGCTGGTGCCGAACAGCGCGCGGAAGTCGCGCGACAGGCTCCAGCGGTCCGTGCCTGCGGCCGCTGACAGCTGTTCCAGGGTGATGGACCGTTCGAGCGAGGCGTGGATGTATTGGCGGGCGCGCTCGGCCGCGGCGTAGTCGGCGCTGCGGCGGCCGGGCTTGCCGCCAGCCGCGGCGCACAGGGCATGGCTCAGCTCGTACAGCGCGTCGTCTTCCTGCAGCGGGTCGATCGGATCATGCGTGTCCTGCAGCAGGCTGGCGCTGGCGGCGTACAGGCGTGGATCGGCCGAGATGCCGCCCGGGATGAATGGCAGCGGCCGTCCGCCCAGGATCTGCTGGATGAGCGCCGGCTCGACGTAGATCATGCGGTAGTGGAAACCGGCTTCGGTGCCGGCCTGGCCGTCGTGGACTTCGTCGGGATGCAGCACGATGGTGCCGCCGGGCAGGCTGTGCCGCAGCCCGCGGCGGTAGTGGAAGCTCTGCACGCCTGACAGCGTGCGGCCGATGGCGTAGGTGTCGTGGCGGTGCATGCCGTAGCCTGGACCGCCGAAATAGGCTTCGATGCGCTCCAGCTGGCCCGAGGGCGCGGCTCGCAATATCCAGTCTTGTTTCAATCCGCCTCCCGCAGCAGCCTCAATCCCACCAGAGGATAGCGCGTTTCCTGCGTGTTCCAGTTGCGGTAGGAGGCGCGCGTGTACAACGCCCAGGTATGCCAGGAGCCGCCGCGCCGTACGCGCACGTTGCCGCTGGCGGGGCCTTGCGGGTCGTCCACGGGTGAATGCGCGTAGTAGTCCTCGCCATACCAGTCCGAGACCCATTCCCAGGCGTTGCCGTGCATGTCGTACAGGCCGAAGGCATTGGGCGCATAGCTGGCGACCGGGGCGGTGAAGGCGTTGCCGTCGGCGCGGGCGGAGGCATGCGCCTGCCATTTGGGCCAGAGCGGCGCGGCGTCGGCGTCGAAGCCGTTGCCGACGTCGGGCATGGCGGCGGGATCGTCGCCGTTCTGGTAGCGGGTGCGCGCGCCGGCGCGGCAGGCGTATTCCCATTCGGCTTCGGTGGGCAGGCGGTAGACCTTGCCTTCGGTCTGGGTCAGCCAGCGGGCCAGCGCCGTGGCGTCGTTCCAGCTGATATTGACCACGGGATGGTCATCGCCTTGCGCGAAGCCTGGATTGCGCCAGGAATAGCGGCGGTCGCGGCCTTCGAAGGCGTCGCCGCGCTCGGATTTGTCGGGGTCGTACTGCGGGTTGTAGCCATAGCCGCCGGTGCCGTCGGCCTCCGACTCCGGCACGTAGCCGGACGCCTCGATGAAGCGGCGGAACTGGCCCACGGTGACTTCCGTGCGTTCCAGGTAGAACGGACGGGTGATGCGCACCGTATGCACCGGCGCTTCATCGAACAGCTGGGCGTAGCGGTCCGGCGGGTAAAGCGGATAGTCGCGCGCCAGCGCCTCGGGCGTCTCGTCGCTGCCCATCTGGAAGCTGCCGGCCGGCACGCGGACAAAGGTCATGCCCAGCGAATTTTCGATCAGGGCGGGCGCTTCACCCGACCAGGAAGGCGCCGATACGAGGGTGCAGAGCAAAGCCAGGGCGGTGCGTGTGCGCATGGGAATCCGGTAGGCGGAGCATGAGGGGTGCGCAATAGTAGAGCCGCCGCTTGCGCCCGGCCAGACGCGGGGAACCCTCATGCGGCGCTCAGCCGGCGCGGCGGATGGTGAAGTTGATGCGCTGGCTGCCCAGCCGCGGATGCGGCAGGTCCTTGATGGGCATGATGCCGTGGTAGCGCAGCCGGTCGACCCCGCCCCACACGACCACGTCGCCATGGAACAGCGGCGTGCGGCTGGCCTTGTCCGCGCGCTGGTCGCCGCCGAAGAGGAACATGGCGGGCATGCCCAGCGATACGGAGACGATGGGCGCGCCGTAGTCGCGTTCGTTCCTGTCCTGGTGCAGCGACAGCCGCGAGCCCGGCTCGTAGCGGTTGACCAGGCAGGCGTCTGGCTCGAAGCCAGGAAAACCGGCTTCGGCCGCGGCGGCCTGCGCCAGCTGCATGAAGGCCTGGGGCATGGCGGGCCAGGGCTGGCCGGAGAGCGGATCGATGCGCGCATAGCGGTAGCCGCGCGCATCGCTGGTCCAGCCCAGCTGTCCGCAATTGGTCAGCGCCACCGACATGGTGTAGCCGCCGGGGGTTTCCATGTGCCGGAAGGGCGCCTGCGCGGTCACGGCATCGACTCCCGCGAGGAGCGCGTCCACCAACGGCAGGGCAAAACCGCGCAGCACCACGGATTGCGGGCCGAGCGCGACGCGTCCGCCTTGCGCGGCGCCGTCGTCGCCGTCCTCCCCAAACAGGTCCAGGTTGGTAGCCATGCCGGCCTACAGCAGCGGTTCCAGCGGCAGCAGCGACACGAACCAGACCGACAGGCGTTGCCACACGGTCGTGCCGGGCTCCGTGTCGTGGCGGATGGTGTCGCCGTTGCGCTGTTCCAGCCAATAGAGCTGGCCCTTGTCGTCCAGGCAGACGCGGTAGGCGGCTTTGGGGATGTCCTTGTCGAAGGCGTCGGCGATGTGGCGCGCCAGCGTGGGGCTGTCTATGACGAAGCCCAGCTCGGTGTTGAGCTTGGCCGAGCGCGGGTCGAAGTTGAAGGAGCCGACGAAGATGCGCCTGCCGTCGACGGCGAAGGTCTTGGCGTGCAGGCTCGAGCCCGAGCTGCCGAAGGGGCCCATGCTCTTGTTGCGCTCGACTTCGGCGCCCATGCGCTTCATTTCGTAGAGTTCCACGCCGCTGGCCAGCAGATCCTTGCGGCGCTTGGCGTAGCCGGAATGCACCACGGCGACGTCCGTGGCTTCGAGCGCATTGGTGAGGACCTTGACCTTGACGCCGCTGCGCGCCATCTGTCCGAAGGACTCGGTGCCGACGGCGGTAGGCACGAAATAGGGCGACACCAGTTCGAGATCGGTGGTGGGGGTGCCGATGATTTCATGCAGCTGATGCGGCAGCATCGCCTCGGGCGGCGCGGTGCCCAGCGTCTTGCGCGGATCGTCGCTGACCATGCGCGTGTCGGCCCATTCCAGCGTCAGCTCGCCGCGCAGCAGTTGCTGGATGAAGGGCAGCTTGCGCATGGCGTCGGCATAGGCGGCGGCTTCGGGAGAGCGCTCGACCCGGGCGGCGGCCTGTTCCAGTTCGTCCAGTTCGCCGGGGTCGGTTTTCTTAAGCAGCCGGTCGACCGGGTAGGCCGAGTCGCTGGCCCAGTAGCGGTCGAAATCCGTCGACACGTCATTGACCGCGGCGCCGATGGCCAGCACGTCCAGGTCGGTGAAGAGCACGCCGCTGGCCGCGCCGAAGTACTCGTCGCCGACGTTGCGCCCGCCGATGATGGTGGCCTGGTTGTCGGCGGTGAAGGACTTGTTGTGCATGCGGCGGTTCAGGCGGCTGAAGTCCGTCACGTAGCCCAGGGGCTTGGGCCAGCGCAGCACGAAGGGGTTGTACAGCCGCACTTCGATGTTGGGATGCGCGTCCAGGGCGGACAGCTCCTCGTCCAACCCCGAGGTGCCGTTGTCGTCCAGCAGCAGCCGCACCCGCACGCCGCGGTCGGCGGCTTCGTGCAGGGCCTCCAGCAGCATGGTGCCCGTCATGTCCTTGTGCCAGATGTAGTACTGCACATCCAGGCTGCGTTCGGCGGCGCGCGCCAGCAGCATGCGGGCGGCGAAGGCGTCATAGGCGTCGGGCAACGGGTGGATGCCGGACTTGCCCGGGTGCTGGGCAGCAAGCGGCGCGATGGCCCGGCCCAGCGGGGTGTCCTGCGATGCCTCCGGCGTCAGCGCATGGGATTCGCTGCGGTTATCCAGCGGCGGCAAGCCGCAGCCGCTCAGCAGGCTCAGGCAAAGGGCAGTCATCATCAAGGGTTTGGCCAGGTACATGACCCGTATTGTGCCGAAATCGCGGCGCGGGCCGGTTCCGGCAGCCACCTTTCTCTGGGAAGCTTGACGATTTTCCGTATTTGAGAGAAATTCTCTTATATGGAAAACAACATCACCGCCGAGGCCGATCTGGACGGCCGCATCGCCGCCCGGCTCAAGGCGTTGCGCCAGGAGCGCAACTGGTCGCTGGACGAGCTGGCCGCCCGCGCCGGTCTCAGTCGCGCCACCCTGTCCCGCCTGGAAAACGCCGAAGTCAGCCCGACCGCCAGCGCGCTGGGCAAGTTGTGCGCGGCCTATGGCCTGACCATGTCGCGCCTGATGCTGATGGTCGAGGATGACTTCGTGCCGCTGGTGCCGCAGCAGGCGCAGGCCGTGTGGGTGGACGGCAGCGCGGGATTCCGCCGCCGCTCGGTGTCCCCGCCCGCGCAGCAATTGGCGGGCGAGGTGCTGGCGTGCGAACTGGAGCCTGGTACGCGCATCGCCTACGAGCGGTCGCCCCGGCCAGGGCTTGAACACCACCTGCTGATGCTGGACGGCGAGCTGGCCATCACCGTCGATGGGCAGGCGCACCGCCTTTCCCAGGGCGACTGCCTGCGCTACCAGCTATTCGGCGCGAGCGAATTTTCAACCCCGCCGCATTGCGGCGCCCGTTATCTGCTCTTCATCGTCTGAGCCTGCCATGTCCCATCCGAATCCTGAATTGATCCTGCTGTCAGCGGATGCCGCCGACGCTCTCGTGCCCGAGCTGGGCGAACTGCTGCGCGCCTGCGTGCAGGGCGGCGCCAGCGTCAGCTTCGTGCTGCCGTATTCGTCGGACGACGCGCAGGCGTTCTGGCGAGCCAAGGTGTTGCCGGCGGTCGCCGGCGGCAAGTCGGCGCTGTGGGTGGCGCGGCAGGACGGACGCGTCGCGGGATCGGTGCAGCTGGATTGGGACACGCCGCCCAATCAGCCGCACCGCGCCGAGGTGCGCAAGCTGCTGGTGCATCCGGACTTCCGCCGCCGCGGCCTGGCCCGCGCCTTGCTGGCCGAAGCGGAAGCCATGGCGCGGCGCCAGGGACGCAGCCTGATCACGCTGGACACGCGCACGGGCGATAGCGCCGAGCCGCTGTACGCGTCGCAGGGCTATCAGACCGTGGGAGTGATACCGGGATTCAGCCGCGATCCGCATGATGCCGCCAAGCTCGACGGCACCACCATCATGTACAAGCAGCTGTAGCGGACGCTGCCGCCGCGGGCGGCAGCGGCAGGGCTTTAGCCCAGGGGCTTGATGCCCACGCTGTAAGGCGGGGCATTGCCGCGCGCCGGGGCCTTGATCTTCAGCATCGAGCCGCCGGGGGTGAATTCGAATTCCTGGTACGGAACCTCGAACCACTGGTGAAAGCTGGTGCGCGAGAATTCCGGCACCCAGACCTTGGCGCGCTTGGGATCGCAGTGGAACTCGACCAGCGTGCGGTCTATGCCCAGCGGGCGGGTATTGCCGATGCGGTAGCTGACTTTGAGTTCGGCGCGCTCGGTCGAGCCGGGGCGCCAGGCCAGGCCGACGGATTCCATGAATTTTTCGATCGCCTCGATACCGCGATGCATGACTGACTCCGAATGCGGGCGGGCACGTGGCCCGGAAAAACAGTGCCGTTCCCCGCGGCGCCGCGGGAAACACCCGAATTATCCGTCATTCCAGCTGCGGGCGCTTCCAGGCTTGCATGCCGTCAATCGGCGCCATTGAACAAAGCAAATGGACGGCGCGCGGCCAGGCCCGCACCATGGCATCCATGTCCTCTATAAGACCTGCGCGGCCCGCGCCGGTCCGGACGCGAAATCCTAGGAGTCATCATGGCAAATTTCATACTGGCATTGGTCAACGCGGAACTCTCTCTCTTCGGCGTCGAGACGCCTGGCGCGGCGCAGGAACCGTCAGCAGCGCCGCAGGCGGCAAGCGCGCCCGCATTCGACAGCGAGCACTACCGCAGCGCGCTGGGCTGAGCGCCAGCGGAACACACCGTTGCAGGAATAGGCAGGATTCACGCAAGAACGAGCCTGTACGCGCAGGCTCGCGATTCTTACCATCTCTTCCAGGGTCGAGACGGCGTGTCCATTGCGGATGCGCTGGCTCTGCCACGCTGCCGGGCGCATTGCCGGCAGCGCACGCAAGGGAAGGGAATCGCATGAATACCGAAAAAATCTGGTTGGTGACGGACGCATCCGCGGGGCTGGGCCTGGTCCTGGTGAAGATGCTGCTGGACTTGGGCCACAAGGTCGCGGCGACCTCGCAGGACGGCGATGCGCTGCTGGACGCGGTGGGCGCCAAGCTGGAGGGGCAGTTCCTGCCCCTGACGGTGGACCTGGCCGACGAGCGCAAGGTGCAGCGCGCGGTGGATGCCACGGTGGCCGCCTTCGGCGGCCTGGACGTGGTGGTGAACAACGCGGGCCATGGCCTGCGCGGCGCGCTGGATAGCCTGCCGGACGAGGACCTGAGAGGCACCTTCGACATCAATGTGTTTGCCACGCTGAACGTGATCCGCGCGGTCCTGCCGCGCATGCGCGCGCAGCGCAGCGGGCACGTCTTCAACATCTCGTCGATCCTGGGCTTCGATGGCGGCAGGGCCGATTGGGGCGCCTATAGCGCCGCCAAGTTCGCCGTCAGCGGCCTGACCGAAGCCCTGGCCGCCGAGGCCGCGCCATTCGGCATCCGGGTGTCGCTGGTCTACCCGGGCGCGTTGCGCACGGCGGACGGCGAGCAAGCGCCCGAACTCGCGGCGCGCAAGGCGCAGGCGCGCGACGCGGACGGCGATCCGGCCAAGATGGCGCGCACGCTGATCAATGCGGCGCAGGCGCAATATGCGCCCCTGCACCTGTTCCTGGGGCGCGACGCCTTCGACCAGGCGCGCGCCAAGATCCAGTCGGTGCAGCAGGAACTGGCGCGCTGGCGCGAGATGTCCGTGTCCATCGGCTTCGTGGACGAAAGGCGGATGGCCGCCTGACGCTCCGGCTGAGAGCCGGGCTCAGGCCGTCCAGCCCCGCACCGCCTGGTAGGCGCCCAACAGCGCCAGGCTCACCATGAAGCAGCGCTTGAAGGCCTGCGCCGACATCCTGCCGCGCAGCCATGCGCCCAGCGCCATGCCGGCCAGCGCCGGCAGCAACATCAGCAGGGACGCGCCGGCGGCTTCGGGCGTGTAGCCGCCGGTGACGCCCAGGCCGATCGCCAACGCCACGGTGGACACCGTGAACGAGATGCCCATGGCCTGGATCAGGCCGTCCTTGCCCAGGTTCAGGGCTTGCAGATAAGGCACCGCGGGGATGACGAACACGCCGGTCGCCGCGGTGATGACCCCGGTAATGGCGCCGACCGATACGCCCACCAGCCCTTGATGGCGCTGCGGCGCCCTGGGCGGCGAGCCGAACAGGCCCCAGGCGGCATAGGCCACCAGGGCCAGCCCCAGGCACACGCTGGCCCAGTGTCCCGAAGGCGGACCCAGCCACAACGCGCCGCCTATCGTGCCCGCGCAGACGCCGGCCTGCATCGCGCCGATGCGGCGCAGCACCTGGGGCAGCGTGACCCAAGGCCGGGCCTGCCAGAGGTTGGTGATGAGGGACGGCACGATCAGCAATGCCGCGGCCTGGGCGGGAGCCATGACCAGCGCCAGCATGGCCATGGAGATGGTGGGCAGTCCCAGCCCCACGACGCCCTTGACCACGCCGGCCAGGATGAACACCGATACGGTGACGGCAAGCAGCACGGGCGTGCCGCCGGGAAACAGGTCCAGGAGGTTCATGCGGGCTCGCAGCGGACGGTGAGGCCGTCGCGCGGACGGCCGAACAGGGCGTAGGCGACGTCGTCCGCGCCCTTGCCGTCCTGGCGGGCGGCGCGCAGCAGCCACCGCCGTCCCTCGCACAGGTCGGCCCGCAGGGACTCACCGTAGAGCGTCGGGCCGCCCAGCAGGGCGATGCCCAGCATGCGCTGCGCGGGCGCGTGGCCGTCGCTGGCGGCCGCGCGCAGCCACTGCGTCATGGCGGCATAGTCGCCCTGGGTCTGGGCTTCCAGCGCCAGCGCGTATTTCTGCGCTGGCGTGGTGTGAGGGTCCAGGCTGGCGGCTACGGCCAAACCTGAGCCTTGCAGGCTCAGGGCCAGCAGGGCAAGAGCGGGCCAATGGACCCGGGGGCGCCGCGATATGATGGTTTTCATGGGATTTCCCTGGATTGGAAGGGCGGGAGTTCATTGTCATCCGCAGCGCCTTGGATCTTGTATCGGGATCTCGCGTAGTTGTCCTATGGCACAGCCTGAGGCTTGCCGTGCTACGCTTTTTGCATGCGATTCGACCTCACCGATCTGCGGCTGTTCCTCAACGTACAGGAAACCGGCTCCATCACCGCGGGGGCCAAGCGCTCCCACATGACGTTGGCATCGGCCAGCGAACGCATCCGCGGCATGGAGGACACGCTGGGCGTGCCGCTGCTGCTGCGCGAGCCGCGCGGGGTCGAGCCCACGCCGGCGGGCCGCACGCTGGCGCACCATGCGCGCGTGGTGCTGGCGCAGATGGATCGCATGCGCGGCGAGCTGGACCATTACGGCCTGGGGCTGAAAGGGTTGGTGCGCGTGCTGTGCAACACCACGGCCCTGAGCGAATACCTGCCGCCGGTGCTGGGCGCATTTCTCAGGGACCATCCCCGCGTCTCGGTGGACCTGGAAGAACGCTTGAGCCACGAGATCGCCGACGCGTTGCGGGCAGGCGCCTGCGACATCGGCGTGCTGGCCGATTCGGCCGATCTGCACGGCCTGCATACGCAGACCTTCCGGCATGATCCCCTGACGCTGATCGTGCCGCCGGACCACGCGCTGGCCGGCCGCCAGTCGGTGCTGCTGGCCGACGTGGCCGACCAGGAATTCGTCGGGCTGGTCGAGGGCAGCGCCTTGCAGGAACACATCGCCCATCACGCGCGGCGTGGCGGCAAGGCCTTGTCGTACCGCGTGCGGCTGCGCAGTTTCGATGCCGTGTGCCGGATGGTGGGGCAGGGCGTGGGCATTGCCATCGTGCCGCGCGTGGCGGCGGCGCGTTATGGCCGGGCCGCGGGCGTGCGGCGCGTGGCGTTGGCCGACGATTGGGCCGCGCGCGACCTGGTGCTATGCGTGCGCGACACGCTGCCGGCCTACGCGGCAGCGCTGGTGGAATACGCGCTGCGCGACGCGCCTGCGCGCCCGGACCGCTAGGAGCGCGCGAACAGCCGGCGCCAGCCCTGGACCGGGCGGTCGAACCAGGAGCCCGACGCGACGGCGCCCAGGATGACCAGGCCATAGACGCACATCGCCAGCGCCGCGATGGCGAAGAACAGGCTCAGCGATCCCGTCAGGCGCAAGACAATGGCGCCGGCGCCGATGCCGAGCAGCAGACGCAGGAATCCCGCGATCAGCGGCCATTTCAGGCGGCCGGCGCCCTGCGAAGCGAAGTACATCGAGAAACCCAGGGCGAAGAAGCCGTAGACCGGGCCGACGGTGCGCAGATAGCTGGCGCCGGCTTCCAGCATATGGTCCTGCGCGCCGAACAGGCGCAGCCAGGCCTCGGGGAAGAACGCCGCCGCCAGTCCGATGGCCTCCGCCAGCACAAAGGCCATCGCGCCGCCGGTCAGGGCGATGCGCAGCGCGCGTTCGGGCTGGCCCGCGCCGATGTTGGACCCCACCATTGCCACCATGGGCGCGCCCAAGCCGAAGGCGATGGGCATCAGCAGGTACTCCAGGCGCACGGCGATGCCATAGCCGGCGACCGCTGCGGTGCCGGCATAGGCGCCGACCAGGGCCGCCGTCAGCGCCACCAGGGCATTGGTCAGGAGGGGATTGATGGTGGCCAGGGCGCCCACGCTGAGGATATTGCGCATCAGGCCCGGATAGAGGCGGCTGGGCACCAGCCGCGCCGCGTTGCGTCCGCTGGCGCAGTACAGCCCCAGGATCAGCGCGCCCAGGGCGTAGTAGATCACCAGCGCCCAGCCGCCGCCGGCCACGCCCAGCGCGGGAAAAGGCCCCCAGCCGAAGATCAGGCACGGAGACAGCGGGATCAGCAGCAGGGCGCCGCCGCAGATCACGGCGCCAGGCACCAGCATGTTGCCCGTGCCGCGGATGGCGCTGGCGAACGCGTTCATCAGCCACATCAGGACGATGCCGCCGAAGATGACGTCGGAATAGGCCAGGGCGGCCTCTAGCGCCTCTCCCTCGGCGCCCAGCGCGCGGTAAAGCCACGGGCCGCCAAGCAGCAGCAGTGCGCAAAACGCCAGGCCCAGCAGGCCGTTGAGCACCACGGCGTGCAGCACCAACTGGTCCGCCTCGCGCTGCCGGCCGCCGCCCAGCGATCTTGCGACCGCGGCCGAGATGCCGCCGCCCATCGCGCCTTGCGACATGTTCTGCATCAGCATCAGCACCGGCACCACCAATGCCACGCCCGCCAGCACCGGCGTGCCCAAGCGCGCCAGGAACCAGGTCTCGATCAATCCGGTGGAGGACTGCGCCAGCATCATCAGGATGTTCGGCCACGCCAGGCGCACCAGCGTGGGGGCGATGGGCGCATGCAGCATGGCCTGCAGGCGCGCATTGGCGGGACGGGGCGGCGGTGGCGCGGACATGGGAAGGAACCCTTGGGTGGCGTTCGAATATTTACGTGCATATGCCAATAAAAGTCAAGATTGCGCTAGACTCGATTCCACGCCGGCGGTAGCGTTGAGTCCTTGCCGTCCTCCACTTCTTGCGCCTGCCATGCCCGACGAACAGCCTTCCGTTTCCGCCGCTTCCGTTGCACCCGATCCGCTCATCTGCAACGGCGCGGCGCTGCGCAAGGCGACCCGGCGCGTTTCGCAGCTGTACGACACGGTGCTGGCTCCCTGCGGCCTGAAGGTGTCGCAGCATTCCATCCTGGTGCATATCGCGCGCGCGGGCACGCCGTCGATGACCGACCTGGCGCGCAACATGGTGCTGGACCGCTCGGCGCTGGCGCACAATCTCAAGCCGCTGGAGCGCGACGGCTACGTGCAGATGTCGCGCGACCCGCTGGACGGGCGCAGCCGCCGCGTGGCGTTGACTGACGCGGGACGCGCCAAGCTGGCGGAGTCCAAGCGTCTGTGGAAAGACGCGCAGCGCCGCTTCGAGGCGGCCTACGGGGCCGAACGCGCCGCCGCGTTGCGGCGCTCGCTGGCCGATATTTTTTCCGACGAGTTTGCGCTGGCCTTCAGCCGCGGCTAGGGCCGCTGGGGGCGTCGTCGGCAGCGGCTGCGGGTCCGGCGGGTAGCCGCTGGCCGCGCGAGCGCAGCCCGGACCCGCCCAGCGCCAGCACCGCGCCCAGCACGCAAGCCATGCCGGCCAGCTGCGCGGGAGCCAAGGATTCGCCCAGCAGTCCGGCGGCCAGCGCTACCGCCGATACCGGCGCCAGCGCGGTGAACAAGGCGGCTTCGGCGCCGTTGACGCGGGCCGCGCCCGCATACCAGAGCAGGAAGCCGCCCACGGTGGGCACCAGCGCGTAGTAGGCCACCGCGGCCACCGCCGAAGCGGGCAAGTTCAGATCCCACGGCGCTTCCGCCACGCATGCCACGGCCGAGAATGCCAGGCCAAAGCCCGTCATGAGCGTCGATAGCGCCAGCGGCGCCACCGGCTGGCGCAGCCGCTTGTTCAACAGGATGAATAATCCTTCGCACAGCACCGCGCCCAGGATCAGCGCGTTGCCCGCCAGCGAGCGCGCGCCGCCTTGACCGGCCGAATGGCGCATCATCAGCCAGACGCCGAAGGCCGCGGCGACGATGGCGGCCAGCGTGGCCTTGCCCGGGCGTTCGCCCAGCAGCAGGATGGCGATGGCAGCCGAGACCAGCGGCAAGGTGCCCAGGATGATGCCGCCGTCCACCGCCGACGCACGTTGCAGCCCGGCGATCAGCAGCGCGGTGTAGCCGACGCTGCCGGCGATGGCCTGGACGGCCAGCAGCAGCCAGTCGCGCGGCGCCAGCCGCGGCAGGCGCGCGCCGGTCAACGCCATCAGCAGGGCGAAGCAGGGCAGTGCGATGGCGAAGCGCAAGGCCGTCGCGGTGAAGGGCGGCAAGCCCGTGCCGATGATCTTGCTGGCGGCTACCGTGCTGCCCACCAGCGCCATGGCGGCCGCCAGATAGCAATAGCCCTGCATCCGATTGTTCATTACCCGACCCACGCCTGTTCAGAGAGAGGCGCCCAGGCTAAGCGGCCGGGCGCGGCCGGGTCTTGAACGAAATTGCAGGGCTCAGCCCGCGGCCAGCGCGTAGCGGCGCGGCGATACGCCGTAGGCGCGCACGAACAGCCGGGTCATGTGGCTCTGGTCGGCAAAGCCGACCGCGGCCGCGGCATCGGCCAGGGCCGAGCCTTGCCGGATCAGGCTGCGCGCCAGCAGCAGGCGTCGCTGCACCTGGTAGGCGTGGGGCGTGAGGCCGGTGTCGCGGGCGAACGCCCGCAGCACCTGGTAGCGGCTCAGGCCACTGGCCGCGGCCAGGTCGGCCAGCGACAGCGAGGCCGCCGGGTCGTCGTCGATCAGCGCGCGGGCATGGCGGATGGCGTCTGGGGCGGCGCGCGCGGGCCGGGCCAGACGCTCGGCATCGCGGTCGCGCGCCTGCGCCAGGATGCGCAGCAGCAGCGCATCGCAGGCCAGCGGCGCCGCGCCGGCAGTGGCCTGGGCATACAGCGCCAGCACGTCGCGCGCCAGCGCGGGGCGGTCCTGTGCTGGGTGCTCGAATTCGTAGCCGAGGCCGCTTGCGTCCAGTTCGGCTGCGGCCTGTGCCACCACATCGGGGTCCAGATACAGCATCTGCCAGGCGCGTTCGCCATTGCCGATGGGGGCGCCGTCATGCACTTCGCCGGGGTTCACCGTGATGACGTGGCCGGGGCCGGCCTCGACCTGGCCGCGGCCGCTATGCGAGACCTGGGCGCCCTGGCGCATGACGCCGATGCCGAACTGCTCGTGCGTGTGGCGCGCGAACGCATGCCGGCTGTGCGCGGCCACGGCCTGCACGCCGGCGAGGGCGCTGCGCTGCATGACGAACTGGCCTGAGTTCATGGGGAGTCTGGGGCAAGGGGCTTGCAGGCAGTATCACCCGCCCGCCCCGGCGCGATCAAGAGGCCAGCGGCCCGGCGCTCAGGCTATTGCAGCCCGTTCCAGCGTGCCACCGCGGGCTCGGCCGCGGCCCACTTCCACTGGCCGCCAGGCTGCTGGCAGATCATGCTGGAGTAGGCGGGCGCGGGTGCGTCCTTCTGCTCCACCGTGAACAGCACCTCGCGGCAATGGGTCAGCGGCGTGGCGATGTCGCGCACCACCTGGATGCCGCCGCGCTCGTTGCCTATGGACAGCGGTTGGCGGATTTCCCACTGGCGCACCTGGCCGATGGGCAGGGCGCCCGCCGCGTTGGCCATGACGTTCTGCTGGTCGTTCTTCCACTCGCGCAGCACGTATTTCACCGTGGCATCCACCGCCGCCTGGACCGTGACGCCAATGGCGTAGCCCGCCACCGGATTGGCGGTGGCTGCGCCGCTGACGGTGCCGACCACGGCGCCCGCCGCGCCGCCGATCGAGGAGCTCTGGCAGCCGGCCAGGCCCAGGCAGGCGGCCAGCGCCAGCAGGCTTGCGGCGCGCCTCACTGCAGCGAGCCCCAGCGGGCTGTGGCGGGCTCGGCGCTGGCCCAGCGCCAGTGCTCGCCGTCGCGGCACACGGTGGTGACGTAGAACTCGCGTTGCGGATCGGCGCCAGCCTTGTCGGCCGGCGTGTCTATGGAGAAGACCACTTCCTTGCATTCCAGGTTCACGCCGCCGATCAGCCGGCTGACCGTGACCTGGCCCTGCGCGTCGCTTTCGATGGGCAACTGGTGCTTGACCTGCCAGTTGGCCACCTTGCCCACCGCCAGCGGGCCGGCGGCCATGGCGATGGCGTCCTGTTCTTCGCCGCGCGTCTTGCGCTGGGCGTAGGCCAGCGCGGCCTTGGCGCCGGCCTGCACGCCCAGGCCGATGCCGGTGGCGACGGTGGCGTTGTCAGTGACCTTGTTGGCGATGGCGGTGCCGGCGATACCGGCCGCGGCGCCCGTGCCTTCGTTCAGCAGCGAATTGCAGCCGGACAATCCGGCAAGCGCGGCGATGGTGAGGAGGGCGATTGCGCCGCGGCCCGGGTTGATAGGCGGAAGTGTGAACAAACTGCGTGCCCTCCTGCTTGTTGCTTGGCGCGGGAAGTATAGGAGGGCGCGCCGCCGCGGCGCGAGCGTATTTGCATTTGTTGGCAATTTTCCTGCCGCGCGGATCAGGCGGGCAGGCGCGCGCCCTTGGTGTAGGCCTCGCGCAGCGCGGCGGCGAACAGCGCGTCGACGTTGCGGCGCAGGCCCTCGGCGCGCGTGAACAGCGCGATCGGCGGCAGGGTCCAGTCGAAGGAATACGGCACGATGGCGGCGCCGGCGATGCGCACCAGCTCGTCGGCGATGTCTGCGGGGAGGATGGCGACGGCGCGGTCGCTGGCCACGATCATTTCGCCGATCAGCTTGGACGAATCGCTTTGCACCGACGGCGTCGGGGGCGCCAGCCCGGCGCGCAGGAAGATCTCGGACACCTGTTCGCGGATCGGGCTGTCCGGTGTGCCCAGGATCCAGTCCAGGTCGGCCAGCCGGTTCCATTCCAGCCGCGAGCGGCCCAGGCGGGCCGCCAATCTGCGGCTGGCGATCAGGCGCGGCTGCTGGTGGTACAGCACCTCGAAGCCCAGGTTGTCCATGTCCACCGAGGGAGTGGCCCAGCCCACCACCATATCCAGCGTATGGTCGCGCAGCTGGCGCAGCAGCGCCGGCCCCTGGCCTTCGTGGATGGTGGCGGTGATGCGGCGGCCTTGGGGCAGGGTGCGGCTGATGGCGGACGACAGCATCTGGCCGGACACGAAGGGGATGACGCCGATGTGCAGATGGGCGGCGTGGCCGGCCGCCACGGCCTCCATTTCCTGGACCAGATGCCCCAGGTCGTGGACCAGGGCGCGGGCGCGGGCCAGCACCACCGCGCCCAGCGGAGTGGGCGTCATGCCGCGCACCGAGCGTTCGAACAGGGGCACGTCGAACATGCTTTCCAGTTCGGCCAGGGCATTGGTCACGGCTGGCTGGCTGGTGGCCATGTGCTCGGCCACCCGGGTCAGCGAGCCGTGCTGCTCGATCTGCAGCAGCAGCACCAGGTGGCGCATCTTCAGCCGCGAGGTCAGTTTCCGGATAACCAGGTCCGGATCAAATGCTGTCATAGGCGATGCATAAGGTAAAGATTATGGGACGATATTAAAGTTGAATGATCTGCTTATGTATTGGAGCCTAGAATTTTTCCTATATCAAGACTAGGAGGCTCAGCCCCATGAATACGCAATCGGATCGCCAGGCAGCACTGGACTATCACGAGTTCCCCACCCCGGGGAAGATCTCCGTCGTGGCGTCCAAGCCGCTGGTCAACCAGCGCGACCTGGCCCTGGCGTACTCGCCTGGCGTGGCGGCGGCCTGTGAAGAAATCGTGGCCGATCCGGCCAATGTGTACCGGTACACCGGCCGCGGCAACCTGGTGGGCGTGATCACCAACGGCACCGCGGTGCTGGGCCTGGGCAACATCGGCGCGCTGGCCTCCAAGCCGGTGATGGAAGGCAAGGCGGTGCTGTTCAAGAAGTTCGCCGGCCTGGACGTGTACGACATCGAAATCAACGAGACCGACCCGGACAAGCTGGTCGAGATCATCGCGGGCCTGGAAGCCACCTTCGGCGGCATCAACCTCGAAGACATCAAGGCGCCGGAGTGCTTTACCGTCGAGCGCAAGCTGCGCGAGCGCATGAAGATCCCCGTCTTCCATGACGACCAGCACGGCACGGCCATCACCGTTTCGGCCGCCTTCATCAACGGCCTGAAGGTCGTGGGCAAGGACATCAAGCAGGTCAAGGTGGTGACCTCGGGCGCAGGCGCGGCCGCGCTGGCCTGCCTGGACCTGATGGTGGACCTGGGCCTGCCGCTGGAAAACGTCTGGGTCACCGACATCGAAGGCGTGGTCTACGAAGGCCGCACGGTGCTGATGGATCCGGACAAGGCGCGCTTCGCGCAAAAGACCGACGCCCGCAAGCTGGCCGAAGTGATCCAGGGTGCCGACGTGTTCCTGGGCCTGTCGGCGGGCGGCGTGCTCAAGCCCGAAATGGTCGCGGCGATGGGTCCGCGCCCGCTGATTTTGGCGCTGGCCAACCCCACGCCCGAGATCCTGCCGGAAGTGGCGCAGTCGGTGCGCGACGACGTGGTCATGGCGACCGGCCGTTCGGACTATCCGAACCAGGTCAACAACGTGCTGTGCTTCCCGTACATTTTCCGCGGCGCGCTGGATGTGGGCGCCACCACCATCACCCGTGAAATGGAAAAGGCGGCGGTGTACGCCATCGCCGAGCTGGCGGAAGAAGAGCAGAACGAAGTCGTGGCGGCGGCCTATGGCACCTACGACATTTCGTTCGGCCCTGAATACCTGATCCCCAAGCCCTTCGATCCGCGCCTGATCGTGCGCATCGCCCCGGCGGTGGCCAAGGCCGCGATGGAAGGCGGCGTGGCGACGCGTCCGCTGGCGGACCTGGAAGCCTACGAAGAGCAGCTGCAGCAGTTCGTGTACCACTCGGGCGCCTTCATGAAGCCGCTGTTCTCGGCGGCCAAGCGCATCGTGCGCGAAGGCGGCAAGTCTCGCATCGTGTTCACGGAAGGCGAAGACGAGCGCGTGCTGCGCGCGGTGCAGGTGATCGTCGATGAAGGCCTGGCCCGTCCCATCCTGGTGGGCCGTCCCGCGGTCCTGCTGTCGCGCATCGAGAAGTTCGGCCTGCGCCTGCGCCTGGGCGAGGACGTCGAAGTCACCAACCCGGAATATGACGAACGCTTCCACCAGTACTGGACCACGTACTGGGAACTGATGTGCCGTCGCGGCATCACCAAGGAAATGGCGCGCGTGGAAATGCGCCGCCGCCTGACCCTGATCGGCGCGATGATGGTGCACCTGGGCGACGCCGACGGCATGGTCTGCGGCACGGTGGGCGCGTACCACGACCACCTGCGCTTCGTGGACGAGGTCATCGGCCGCCGTCCCGGCCACAATGTGTATGCCGCCATGAACATCCTGCTGCTCAACGAGCGCACGGTGGTGCTGGTGGACACGCACGTCAACGATGAACCTTCGGCCGAGCAGATCGCCGAGTTCACGGTGATGGCGGCGCAGGAAATGGCCCGCATGAACCTGGCGCCCAAGATCGCGCTGCTGTCGCGCTCGAATTTCGGTTCGGGCAGTTCGGCCTCGGGCGCGAAGATGCGCCGCGCGCTGGAACTGGTGCGCCAGGCCGCGCCGGAACTCGAGATCGACGGTGAAATGCACGGCGACTGCGCGCTGGACGAAGCGCTGCGCATGCGCATCCTGCCTTCGTCTTCGCTCAAGGGCGAGGCCAACCTGTTGGTGTGCCCGAACGTGGACTCGGGCAACATCGCCTACAACCTGTTGAAGACCGCCGCTGGCGGCAACGTTGCAGTGGGTCCGTTCCTGCTGGGCGCCAACGCGCCGGTGCACATCCTGACCTCCAGCTCCACCGTGCGCCGCATCATCAACATGACCGCGATGACCGTGCTGGACGCCAACCGCGTCGAAGCCTCGGCCTGATCCTGCTTGCGCGCCGTTGCGGCGCGCAGACAAGGCGAGAAAAAACGCGCCGCTCCATCCCGGGATGGAGCGGCGCGTTTTTTATGCGCTCGGGCGCTGGAATCCGGCGCGCTTAGTTGCTGCTGGCCTTCCAGGTGCCGTCCGGCTGCTTGCAGAACCAGAACTGCCATTTTTCCGTGGTGGCGCCGCGGGCGAAATCGCCAACCAGGAAGCGGCAGACGCGGTCGTCCTTGACCTTGCTGGTTTGCGTGGGGGTCAGCTGCACCGTGATGGGCGGCGCCTTGCGCGGCTGGTGCGTGCTGCTCCACTGGGTGCGCTGGCCGTCGGCCGAGCTGTTCAGCGACTGTGCCACGGCTTCATGGAAGGAGGGCTGATCGGCCTTGGGGATCTGCGTGATGATGGCATTGTTCAGCATCACCGGAGGCGCGGCAAAGGCCGGCGCGGCGATGCCGCAAGCCACCAGCAAAGAGGCGAGAACGCGGGTGTGTTTCAAGATGGGCTCCCTGTTGAGTCGTAGTGTTATGCCTGATCTTGGGGCGATAGTACGCGAACGGATGGAACAGTGCTTTGCGGGGGGCGTTGAAACTCGCGGTTTTTACCCTGAGGCCACACTTGAGCCCGGAGCGTCCCGCCATATGAAGCGCGGCCGGCGCTTTCCGCACAGGCGAAAAAAAGCCGCCAGACACTGGCGGCCAAGGTACAACAAGGGGAGGGGTAAATCTGCGTGCGCTTAGTTGCCGTGGTAGACGCCTTGGAAGGGCACGTTGTTCGGTTCCACATCGGCCATCTGGCCGGCGGCGCGGGCGGCGGCCAGTTCGGCGCGCACTTCAGCGCGGGTCTTGCCGGTGTGGGGCGTGCCGTAGACGCCTTGGAAAGGCACGTTGTTCGGTTCCACTTCAGCCATCTGGCCGGCAGCCTTGGCGGCGGCCAGTTCAGCCTGCACCTGGGCGCGGGTCGGGCCTTCATAAGGGGTGCCGTAGACGCCTTGGAACGGGACGTTGTTGGGTTCGATGTTGGGCGAGGCGGCGTAGGCGCCGGCGCTTAGCGCGGCCAGGGACATCATCAAAGCGGTAGCGAGGGTCTTCATGGTAAATCTCCGATTTCAAGAGCTTTGGGAGCGAATCGGCGGCCTATCCGTCTGGTTCGTTGCTGTTTCCCGATGGCTCAATAGTGCGCTGAATCGGACTAGGGATAAACCCGTATATTGGTAAAAGATATTCCCATCAGTGGAAAGATAGCCAATTTCTTAGGATATATTTTCCATTGATGGAACTGGGGACGGACTATCAGGCGTGCGCAAGCCTGGAATCCGGCGATTCCATGCGGTTTGGGGGCTTGGAGAGAAGGGCAGCGTGGATGCGCCGCCAGTACCGCAGGCGCAGCGTCAGTAGTGCGGCGGTATTTCGTCGCGCAGGCTGCGGAAGGGCGCGCCGCCCTCGGGCGCCTGCTGTCGCAGGTCGGCCACTTCGCGCATCAGCCGGTCTATCTGCTGTTGCTGGCGCACGATGATCTGGTTGAGCTGTTCCAGCATGTCGTCCGAGAAGCTGGCCTTGACCTCCAGCTCCAGCAGGCGGCGTTCGATGTCTTGCAAGTTATCCATGGCGGGTATTAGAACCGATTCCCGCCGCGGCCCCTACAGGAGGCGTGTTTGACGCAGCGGCGATGGTGGCGTACGGGCGTGGGGCATTGGGCCGTGCATGGCCTGCTGGCGTCGTTTCCGGCCGGAACTGCCTGGGCCCAGGAGGCTGAGCCGCTCTTGCCTGCGGTAGTGGTGACCGGCACGCGCCTGGGCACCGCGGTGCTGGACACGCCCGCTTCGGTCAATGTGGTGGAGGGCGCGGCCATGCGCCTGCAGCAGCCGGGCATCAACCTGTCGGAGGGCCTGGCCGGCGTGCCCGGCCTGCAGATCCAGAACCGCCAGAACTACGCGCAGGATTTGCAGATCTCCAGCCGCGGCTTTGGCGCGCGTTCCACCTTCGGCGTGCGCGGCGTGCGGCTGTACGTGGACGGCATCCCGGCCACCATGCCGGACGGCCAGGGACAGACCTCGAACATCGACATAGGCTCCATCGGCAGCGTCGAAGTGCTGCGGGGGCCGTTTTCAGCGCTGTACGGCAATTCCTCGGGCGGCGTGATCCAGGTGTCGACTGAGGATGGCGTGGCGCCGCCGTCGCTCACGGCCAGCGGCTGGGGCGCCAGCTATGGCACCTGGCGCTACGGCGCCCGCGCCAATGGCGCCAGCGGCGGACTGGACTACGTGCTGGACCTGACCCGCTTCACCACCGACGGCTACCGCGACCACAGCGCCGCCCGCAAGAACCTGGGCAACGCCAAGCTTGGCCTGCAGCTGGACGACGCCAGCCGGCTGACCCTCGTGGCCAACAGCGTGGACCTCAAGGCGCAGGATCCGCTGGGCCTGACCTATCAACAGTTCCAGGACGACCCGCGCGCGGCGCCGCTGGCCGAGCAGTACGACACCCGCAAGACGGTCAGGCAGACCCAGGGCGGCGCGATCTACGAGCGCCAGGTCGATAGCCGCAATAGCTTGCGGGTGATGGTCTATTACGGCCAGCGCGATACCACGCAGCACCAGGCGATTCCCCCTGCCGCGCAGATGGCGCCCACCCAGGCCGGCGGGGTCATCGACCTGAAGCGCCAGTACGGCGGCGCGGACCTGCGCTGGACCTCCGAGCTGGCGATGGCAGGCCGGCCGCTGACCCTGATCGGCGGCTTTGCCTACGATTCCATGCGCGAAGACCGCAAGGGCTACCAGAACTACACCGGCACGGGCGCCAGCCGCCAACTGGGCGTGCAGGGGGCGCTGCGGCGCGACGAAACCAATACCGTCTACAACGCCGATCCTTATCTGCAGGCTTCCTGGCAGGTGTCGCAACGCTGGACGCTGGATGCGGGCCTGCGCTATAGCACCGTCAGCTTCGATTCCAGCGACCACTACATCGCGCCGGGCAATGCCGACGACAGCGGCGACGCGCGCTATCGCAAGGCATTGCCGGTGGCGGCCATCCGCTATGCGCCGAACGCCGACCTGAGCTTCTACGCTTCATATGGCCGGGGCTTCGAGACGCCGACGCTCAACGAGATCTCGTATCGGCCCGGCGGCCAGCCCGGCCTGAATTTCGGGCTGGCGCCCGCGCTCAGCACCAACCTGGAAGCGGGCGTAAAGGCCAACCTGGCTGGCGGCCTGCTGACGGCCGCGGTGTTCCATACCGGCACCGACGATGAAATCGTGTCCGCGGGCAGCTCGGGCGGAAGAACCACGTACCAGAACGCCGGCCGCACGCGGCGCGACGGCGTGGAACTGGGCTGGTCCGGCGAATTCGCCCGTCACGGCCGTGCGCAGTTCGCCTATACATGGCTGAATGCGCGTTACGCCGATGACGGACCCGGCGACATCCGCGCCGGCAACAAGATCCCCGGCATCGCAGCCCAGGCCGCCTTCGCCTCGCTGGCCTGGGCGCCGCCCGAGGGCTGGCAGGCCACGGTGGAAGGGCGTTTCCTCAGCAAGATCTACGTGAACGACGCCAACGACGGCGATGCGCCCGCCTACTTCGTGGCCGCATTGAGCGCGGGCTATGTGTTCAAGGCGGGGCCCTGGGAACTGAACGCCTATGGGCGCGTGGACAACCTGTTCGACCGCCGCTACGCCGGCTCCGTGATCGTCAACGAGACCAATGGGCGCTACTACGAACCGGCGGCAGGGCGCAGCCTGGGAGCGGGCCTGGGCGCGACGTACCGGTTCTGAAGCCGGACTTCAGTCGGGCATTTCCGGATAGCAGATGCCATGGTCCTCGCAGGCCGGACAGCCCGGTGCGGCGGCCGGCGGCAGGCCCGCCTGTTCACAGGCGGAATAGGCCAGGAACTGCTTCCAGCGCAGGTTGCGCACATTGCGCACCACCAGTCCCGGATAGTGGCGCGCCAGCAGGAAAGTCACGTCCTCGCGGCCGGACAAACCCAGGTCCCGCCACAGATGGTCGGGCCGCAGACAGGCGTGGGTCAGCACGCTGCTGACCCAGGGCGTGGTCCCCGCGCCGGGGGCGGCCCAGGTGTCCAGCAGCGCGCGCAGCAGGCGCGTGAATTCGGTTTGAGCCGCATCCATGCCGCGGGCCGGGTAGATGGCGGCTTGCTCGCGCAAGGCGGCGAGCGCGGGGTCATGGCCCGTCAGCGCGCCGGGAAAGAGGCGCGCGATCAGGCCTTCCAGTTCCCGGGATGACAGGCCGCAGCGTCCCAGGTCCCCGCAGGCCAGGCTCTTGCCGATGACCGTGGCGAAGAATCCCGCGTCGGGATGACCGGGCGGCGCATGGCGCAGCAGCGCGCCGGCGAACCGCAAGGTGGGACCGGCGCTGTCGGCCGGGGGGGCTGCGGAGGCGATGGAAACGACGTGCATGGTTGGGCCAGGAGCAGTAATTAAACTGTTAATTAAATCGTTATGGTGTTGAATATATAACGAAATGCCTCCGCAATCCTTGCCTGGCCGCAAGGCTGGCCCCACAGGCCGGCGCACAAAAAAACAGGCGCCCGCAGGCGCCTGTCTTTGCTTCAACGGCAAGCCGTCATTACATGGCGTGGCCCATGTTGACGTTCATGTTGTACAGCACCCATGCCGAACCGCCGACGATGATGGCGATGATCATTACGGTAAAGACAAACGTGGCCAGGTTGTCGCGGGCCGACTTCGATGCGCCCATGTGCAGGAAGTACACCAGTTGCACCAGCAACTGGAGCACGCACAGCGCAACCACGCCGGCGATGGTGATGGCGTGGGACAGTCCGCCGTTCATCACCAGGCCGAAGGAGCCGAAGGTGAGAAGCAGCGAAAGCACGAAACCGATGATGTAGGACTTCAGGCTGCCGTGGTCGGCGGCGTGATCGTCGTGGCCGTGTGCGGCCGCAGCGGAGTGCGACATCAGATGGCTCCCATGAGATAGACGAAGGTGAAGACGCAGATCCAGACGATGTCCAGGAAGTGCCAGAACAGGCTCAGGCACGCCAGACGACGCTTGTTGATCGAGTCCAGGCCATGGCGGCGGATCATGTCCAGCAGGACGATGATCCAGATCAGGCCGAAGGTGACGTGCAGGCCGTGCGTGCCGATCAGCGTGAAGAATGCCGACAGGTACGCGCTGCGGCCCGGGCCGGCGCCGATCGAGATCAGGTGATGGAATTCATAGACTTCCATCGCGATGAAGCCCGCGCCGAACAGGAACGTCACCATCAACCAGCCCATTGCGCGGCTCTTGTTGTTGGCGTGCACGTTCAGGTTGGCCATGCCGAAAGTGAAGCTGGAGAACAGCAGCAACAGCGTTTCGACCAGCACGAACTTCAGATCGAACAGTTCCTTGCCCGTCGGGCCGCCCGCGGTGGCGTTGAACAACACCGCGAACGTGGCGAACAGCACCGAGAAGATCAGCAAGTCGCTCATCAGATAGACCCAGAAACCGAATACGGTCTTGGATCCATCGTCATGATGCGCGTGATCGTCGTGACCCGCGTGGGGGTGAGTGGCTACGGCTTGAATCATGGCTCAGGCGGCCTTCTGCATTTTGTCAAAGTGAGCGTTTTCGATGCGTTCGACTTCCGCGGCCGGGACCCAGTAGTCGACGTCGCGGTCATAGGCGCGGACGATGAACGAACCGATCATGCCGACGAAACCGACGATGGACAGCCACCAGATGTGCCAGATCAGCGCGAAGCACATGACCAGGCCAAAGGCGCCGATGAATACGCCGGCGGCGGTGTTCTTCGGCATGTGGATGTCTTCGTACTTGGCCGGGCGCTTGTAGGCCTTGCCGTTCTGCTTGTCTTCCCAGAACTGGTCCAGCGAGTCAACGTGCGGCACGTGGGCGAAGTTGTAGAAAGGAGCGGGCGAAGAGATGGCCCATTCCAGCGTGCGGCCATCCCAGGGGTCGCCCGTGATGTCCTGGTTCTGCTTGCGCTGGCGGATCGAGACGAACACTTGCTGCAGCAGGAACCAGATGCCCAGCATGATCAGCGCGGCGCCAGCCAGGGCGACCAGCAGGTACGGCTGCCATTCGGGGTTGTCGTAGTGGTTCAGGCGACGCGTCATGCCCTTGAAGCCCAGGATGTACAGGGGCATGAAGGCCAGGAAGAAGCCGACGAACCAGCAGTAGAACGAGTAGCGGCCCAGGCGCTCATTCAGCTTGAAGCCGAAAGCCTTGGGGAACCAGTAGGTCATGCCGGCAATGCAGCCGAACACCACGCCACCGATGATGGTGTTGTGGAAGTGGGCGATCAGGAACAGGCTGTTGTGCAGCACGAAGGACACGCCGGGGATGGCCAGCATCACGCCGGTCATGCCGCCGATGACGAACACGATCATGAAGCCCAGCGTCCACAGCACCGGCGTGGTGATGCGCAGGCGGCCGCGGTAGATGGTGAACAGCCAGTTGAAGATCTTCGCGCCCGTCGGGATCGAGATGATCATTGTCGCTATGCCGAAGAAGGCATTGACGTTGGCTCCCGCGCCCATGGTGAAGAAGTGGTGCAGCCAGACCAGGAACGACAGCACGCCGATGGCGGCCGTGGCGTAGACCATGGACTTGTAGCCGAACAGGGTCTTGCGGGCGAAGGTGGCGACGATTTCCGAATACACGCCAAACGCCGGCAGCACCAGGATGTAGACCTCGGGGTGGCCCCAGATCCAGATCAGGTTCACGTACATCATGACGTTGCCGCCCATGTCGTTCGTGAAGAAGTGCGTGCCCAGGTAGCGGTCCATCGTCAGCAGCGCGAGCGTTGCAGCCAGCACGGGGAAGGCGGCGACGATCAGGACGTTGGTGACCAGCGAGGTCCAGGTGAAGATCGGCATCTTCATCAGGCTCATGCCCGGCGCGCGCATGCGCAGGATGGTCACGATGAAGTTGATGCCGCTAAGCGTGGTGCCCAGCCCGGATATCTGCAGTGCCCAGATGTAGTAGTCCACCCCCACGCTCGGGCTGTAGTCCAGTCCGGAGAGCGGCGGATAGGCGAGCCAGCCGGTCGCGGCGAATTCACCCACGAACAGCGAGATCATCATCAGCGCGACGCCGGCGCCGAACAGCCAGAAGCTCAGCGAGTTCAGGAACGGGTACGCCACGTCGCGGGCGCCGATCTGCAGCGGCACCACGAGGTTCATCAGCCCGGTGATGAAGGGCATCGCCATGAAGAAAATCATGATGACGCCGTGGGCGGTGAAGATCTGGTCGTAGTGGTGCGGCGGCAGGAAGCCGGCCGAGTCGGCGGATGCGACCGCCAGCTGGGTACGCATCATGATGGCGTCGGCGAAGCCGCGCAGCAGCATGATCAGGGCGACGATGATGTACATCACGCCAATGCGCTTGTGGTCGACGGTGGTCAGCCATTCCGTCCAGAGGTACTTCCACTTCTGGAAGTAGGTGATGGCGCCGAAGACCGCTAGGCCTCCCAGGCACACGGCGGCCAGCGTAACCATGACGATGGGTTCATGGTACGGAATGGCCTCGAGGGTGAGTTTCCCGAGCATTGTTAGTTAATTCCTGCGATCAGATTGTTCGACGTGGGGGTGCACGTGGCGGAGTCCACGCCGGCCATCTTGGTCATGGTGCTGCCAAGAATGAAATCAAACATGGCGGGGGGCGCCGAGGAGTACTTGACGACCGGGTTGTGCTCGCTGCGCTTGGTCAGCTCTGCATAGACCTCGGGGGTCAGCGCGGTCGGGGCAGCCTTGGCTTCCTTGACCCAGTTGTCGAACCCGTCCTGGGACATCGCGATGGCCTTGAAGCGCATGCCGGAGAAGCCGGCGCCGCTGTAGTTGGCCGAGATGCCGGCGTAGGTGCCGGCTTCGCGCGCGTTCAGGTGCAGCTTGGTCTCCATGCCGGCCATCGAGTAGATCTGGCTGCCCAGCTGGGGGATGAAGAACGAGTTCATGACCGTGGCCGAGGTGATCCGGAAATTGACCGGAACATCGACCGGGAAGGCGATCTCGTTGACCGTGGCGATGTCGTACTCGGGGTAGATGAACAGCCACTTCCAATCCAGCGAAACCACCTCGATGGTCACCGGCTTGTGTTCGGACACGAGCGGCTTGTAGGGATCCAGCGCGTGCGTCGAGCGCCAGGTGATCACGGCCAGGATGGCCACGATGATACAAGGGACGGTCCAGACCACGATTTCGATCGCCGTGGAGTGGGCCCACTTGGGCTGGTAGTCAGCTTTGGTGTTGGATGCGCGGTATTTCCAGGCAAAAACCAGGATCATGACGATGACCGGAATCACGACGATGAGCATGAGCCCGGTCGTCGTGAACAGCAAAGTCCTTTCCTGGATGCCAATATCTCCCTTGGGGGAGAGGATTTCCATGTTGCAGCCGCCAAGCAGCATGACCGCGCCGACGCTGAGAATGCGCGTAAGGGTCGCAAGGAGGGGGTGTTTCACGTACAGCCTTGGATGGAAGGTGGAAAATGCTGCATAGCAGCAGACTGGAATGCTGCTAGGCAGCAACGTCCATCCTATCGGCTTGATATGGGTCAAGCATGCGACGAATGGTCGCATTGCCTGGGAGGATTCCGCCCCAAGGGGAGCAGATACAGGGTTTTCCTAGGGGGGCAGGGGCTTGCTGCAAGGTTCCAGGGTGCGACGATATGTCGCACCCGCACATGCAGGGTATGCGACGATTTGTCGCATCTGCACAAATCAGTCGATGAGGACTTCGCGTTCCGGCCCCGGTTTTTTGGCCAGTTTACGCTGCAGGGAGCGCCGGTGCATGCCCAACAGGCGCGCCGCCGCCGAAACGTTGCCGCCGGTTTCGTGCAGGGCCTGGTGGATGTGCTCCCATTCCAGGCGGTGCAACGGCGTCATGGTGGTTTCGATCGTAACGTTTTCCGGCTTCACCAGGCCGAGGGTGCGCAGGATCATTGGCGCGGTGGCGGGCTTGGGCAGGTAGTCGTCCGCGCCGCGCTTGATGGCCTCGACCGCGGTGGCCACGCTGGCGTAGCCGGTGACCAGCAGGATCCGCATGTCGGCGCGCAGGGCGCGCAGCGGGCGGATCAGGGTCAGGCCGGAGTCTTCGCCCAGGCGCAGGTCCACCAGGGCGAAGGCGGGGCGGATTTCCTCGGCCACGCGCAGCGCCTCGGCGATGCCGGTGGCGGTTCGGGTTTCCAGGCCGCGACGCGACAGGCTGCGCTGCAAGGTGCGCACATACAGCTCGTCGTCGTCGATCAGCAGGCCAAGATCGGTTGGGTTCATTGCACTCAAGTCCCGGTACTCCCCAGCGGGAGGTAAAAGCGGATACGCGTGCCGCCGTCTTCGGCGGCGGTCATGGTCATTTCGCCGCCCATCTGTTCCACCGTGGCGTGCGACAGCGCCAGGCCCACGCCCAGCCCTCCCGGCTTGCCGCTGTTGAACAGGCTGGTCGCCGGCAGCAGGGTCTGGTCGGGATCGAAACCCCGTCCGTAGTCCCTGACTTCGCCGCGCAGGGCGCCATAACCGTATTCCAGATGCAGGTCCACGCGCGGGACATCGGCGGCTTCGCCGGCGTCCGCCGCGTTGTTCAGCAGGGCCTGCAGCAAGTGGGCGATGGCCGGATCGACCCGCAGGCTGCCGGGCAGGGTGCCCGAGCGCTGCAGATCGATGGTCGGCCGGATCAGACGCCATTGCCCCACCACGCGGACCAGGTCCACCGCGGTTGGGACCGCCAGATTGCGGATACGTTCCCGGCACAGGGCCAACAGTTGGCTGAGCGTGGAAACGTCGGCGCGCAGGTCTTCGTCCTTGACCTCGGCGGCGATCTCGTCGGCCAGCAGGGTCATGGTCGCCAGCGGGGTGTTCAGTTCATGCGCCATGGCCGCCGCGTGGGTGGCCAGGGCGACGATGCCTTCGTTGCGGGTGAAGCGTTCGCGCAACCGTGCCAATTCGCGCTCGCGGTCGCGCAGGTCCGAGGCCAGGCGGGTCGAAAACACCAGCACCACCACCACCGAAATCAGGAAGTTGGCGCCCATGCCCCACAGCAGCAGGGTATGGGTATCGACGTCGCCGCGCAGGGGCTGGCCGAAGATCGCGGCCGCCACGTAGCCCGAGATGCCTGCCACGGCCGCGGCCAGCGCCCAGTTGCGCGGCAGCGCCAGGGCCGCCAGCGCGGTCAGGATCAGGAACATCATGCCGAAAGGATTGCTGATGCCGCCGCTCCAGCCCACCATCCAGGCCAGCACCGCCATGTCCACGAACAGGTGGCCGAAGGCGGTGGCGTGGGACAGGTCGCGGCGGTGGCGCAGGCGCAGGCTGGCGTAGACGTTGAAGCCGATCAGGGCGCCTACGCCGATCCACAGCGGCTCCAGCGGCAGGGCCAGGCCCAGGACGCTGCTGGCCAGCAGGATGGTGGCGGCCTGGCCCGCGATGGCGAGCCAGCGCAGGCTGCAGAGGGTACGCAGGAATGAAAAGGCGGAACTACCGGGCATATCCAGACACAGAGGTGCCGGCAGGCTGCCGGCGGGTACGCGCCCGGCTGCGCGGAACGCTGGCATCCGGGGCGCGGCGCTGGGAGGCCGGCTGCCCCGCCGCGCCTTCAGGCTGGCCGGCGGTGGATGTGCAGGCATTGTATGGCGAATCAGGCGCCGCCGCCGGTCGGCGGGGAATTGGTGTGTCCCTGATATTTGGGCGCGACGCCCGGATCCGCCGCGGTTGCAGCCTCTGTATTAATGGATGTCAGAGGTGCCGCTGTGGGCCATCGCGGGAGGAGGGTAGTCTTCCTGGTCGGATGCCATCTGCCCCTGGATCTGCGCCTGCTGCAACTCCTGTTCAACCTGGGCGCGGGTTTCAGACTGGTGCGACATGACGGGGGGTGGATAGTCCTCGTCGCCGAACGTGTACTGGCCGTTGGCCTTGGCCTGGGCCAGTTCGGCGCTGACCTGGTCCGCCGTCTTGGCGGCGGGGGCGGCATAGGTGACGCGCCAGTCGCCATAGAGGTCGTGGGTGTACTGCGTGGTCTGGGCCTGGACGGCCCCGGCGGCTGCAATGCCGGCGCATAGCAATAAGGTCTTGCTGAGGGTCTTCATGAAACGCTCCTGGCAATCAAAGCTTGCGGCCATTGCGGGCCGCGCCTACGCCCGCGATGCTGTCCGCGGGCGATTCCTGGATGCGGGAAAGCCTGGCCCGGCGCGCCGCGATGGCGCGCGCCGGGCCTTTTCCAATTCGACCCGGCGCGCGGCGCGGTGTTGCACGCAGGACGGCCTTGTTGCAAGGAAGCTGTTTCAGGCGTGCAGCACAGCTGTCAAGCCACTTTCATGGGGACGCCGCGGGCTCAGTGGCCGTGGCCGGCGGCCGGGGCGGCTGCCGCGTTCAGCGGACGCGCCACCGCGTCCACCGGCACGCGCCGCTGGCGTTTGTCGGCATCCTCGACGATGAGCGTCAGGGCGACGTGCTCGCCGGGCGAGATCTGGCCGGCCAGGTCGATCAGCATCACGTGATAGCCACCGGGCTTGAGCTCCACGGCCTGGCCCGCGGGCAGGGCGATGCCCGGTACCTGGCGCATCTTCATGACGTTGTCCTGCATCGCCATTTCATGGATTTCCACGTGTTTGGCCGCCTGCGATTCCACGCCGACCAGGCGGCCGCCGGAGACGGAGGTCAGGCGCATGAAGACGCCGGTGGCGTGCTGGCTGGGCACGGTGGAGCGCACCCAGGCGTCGTCCACCTTCAGGGCGGCGTCCTGGGCCAATGCGGCGGGGCTGGCGCCGGCCAGGGCGCAGAAGGCCAAGGCGGCGGCCGCCAGGGATTTGATCGCGGTGTTTTTCATGAGGGTTGCCTCTCTATATATGGATTCAGGTCAGAGCACGGTGCGCAGGTCGTCCACGCATTCCTGCGCGCTTTGCTGATGGCGCAGGGCGATGCGCAGCTTGCCGCTGGCGTCGATGACGTAGGTCAGCGCGGTGTGGTCCATGGTGTAGGACGAACCGGTGGCGACCTTCTGGTAGAAGACCTTGAATGACTGTGCGGCGGCGCGCGTCTGTTCGGCATCGCCGCGCAGGCCGACGAAGTCCGGGTCGAAGGCCTGGGTATAGGCGCGCAGGATTTCCCGCGTGTCTCGCTCAGGATCGACGGTGATGAAAAGGACGCGCAGCTTCTTGGCGTCCGCGCCCAGCAGGCTCTTGATCTCGACGGCGCGGGTGAGCGCCGTGGGGCAGATGTCCGGGCATTGCGTGAAGCCGAAGAACAGCATGATCGGCTGGCCGGCGTAGTCGGCCAGCTTGCGTTCGCGGCCTTCGGTGTCCTGCAGCTGGAAGTCGCCGGACGGCATGCCGGAAAGATCCATGCCGTGCAGCTTGGGCGCATCGGGGCCGCAGCCTGCCAGGGCCAGCAGGGCGAAAGAGGACAGCAGCAGGCGGCGCCGCGGATCGGGCGCATGGGAGCGCGCCGCGCCGGCGGGCGCGCGCAGAAGGGGGGAATGCATGAAAACCTCGTCGCTTGACGGTTCGTCCAGGGGCGCGGCGGAGCCGCGCGTTGTGGCGGAGTCAGACGAGGCGTGGCGGGGCGCGCGAACCCAGCGGCGGACCCGCGGCGGCGGGCGCGGGCGGGGTGGCGCTGGCGGGCGCGGGCAGTGCGTGCCGGCCAGCGGCCAGCAGCAGGGGAGTGAGCGCGGGGGCGGGTGCGGGCGCCACGTGCGCCAGCAGGCCGAAGGGGCAGAGCGCACCGGCATCGGCGGTGTCGTGGCCGGCCTTGCCCTTGTCTTCGGGCGACAACGCCAGCGCCAGCGTCGAGACATCGCCGGCGGCCGAGCAGAACGTGACTTCAAGCCGGCCGTCGTGCAGCGCCCGGGCGTCGGGCATGTAGCCCGACGGCACCAGCGCGCGCAGCGCCAGGGCCAGAAGCGCCAGCCACAGCACGCCCCGCGCGCGTGCGGCGCTGCCGAGGTGCTGGAGGCGGATCAGGCGGGTCATGGCGGCATTCTATCCCGCGCGACGGGCGCAAGCATCTGACGCCAGCGCCCATGGCGCGCCAAAATCTTGGTACCCTTGAACGCACTCAAATCCCCGACATCCCACTCAGTGCCCCAGGTTTCAGTGCTTTCCTCGTCCGCCCAGACCCTGCCTCTTCCCACGTTGCCCGCCGTCGTCCGCCAGGGCAGGCCGTCCTTCCGCCTGTGGATGTGCGTGCTGGCCGTGGCGCTGCTGGCCCTGCTGTCCGCCTGCGGCACCACCAAGGTCCAGCCCGGCTACTACCGCGTGCAATCGGGCGACACGCTGACCCAGATCGCGCGCAAGCAGGGCACCAGCGTGAGCAATCTGGTGCGCTGGAACAAGCTGTCGAATTCCAATTCCATCGAAGTCGGACAATTGCTGCGGGTCGAGCCGCCGGCCGGGCAGGCCAGCACGTCCACCGCGCCCAGCAAGGCGCGCGGCAAGCCTGCGCCTTCGCCCAAGTCGTCGACCTCGACCGCCAAGCGCCGCACCGCGCCGCCGGGCGCAATCTCGCTGGTCTGGCCCGCCCAGGGCAAGGTCACGCGCGGCTACGACGGATCGGGTTCCAACGGCATCGTCATCAGCAATTCCTCCGGCACGCCGGTGGTGGCCGCGGCACCGGGCACGGTGGCCTATTCCGGCAGCGGCCTGCGCGGCTATGGCCACCTGGTCATCGTCAAGCACAACGCCAGCTTCCTGAGCATCTACGCCCACAACAGCAAGCTGCTGGTCAAGGAAGGACAGCGCGTCAGCCAGGGGCAGAAGATCGCTGAAATGGGCAATAGCGACAGCAAGCAGGTCGGGCTGTATTTCGAGCTGCGCTATGACGGCCAGGCGGTCGATCCGGCGGGGTCTCTGCCGCCGAAGTAGCCTGATCTACAGCGCGGCTTCCTGCGTCAACGTCGAGATGAACGCCGCCGTGCGCGGGTCGGCCGGCTGGCTGAACAGCGTGCGCGAATCGCCGGATTCGACCACTGTGCCGTCCAGCAGGAATACCACCTCGCGCGACACGCTGGCCGCCAGCCGCAGGTCGTGGGTGGCCATCAGCATGGTCATGCCTTCGGCGGCGAGCTGGCGCAGCACGTCCACCACTTCGGCGGCCAGGCCCGGATCCAGCGCCGAGGTCGGTTCGTCGCACAGCAGCACGCGCGGCGCGGGCGCCAGCGCGCGGGCGATGGCCACGCGCTGCTGCTGTCCGCCCGACAGGTTGGCGGGCCAGGCGTCGCGCTTTTCCAGCATGCCGACCTTGCGCAGCAGTTCCTCGGCGCGGGCGCGCGCGCGGTCCTGCGGCCACTTCTGCACGGTCAGCAGGCCTTCCATGACATTGCCGATCACGGTCTGATGCGGGAACAGCTGGAAGTTCTGGAATACCATGCCGGTCTGCTTGCGCACGCGCTGGACCTGATCGCGCGAGAGCTTGTGGCCGGGTTCGAAATGCACTGTTTCCGGGCCGATCTCCAGTGTGCCGCGGTCCGGCACTTCCAGCAGGTTCACGCAGCGCAGCAAGGTGCTCTTGCCGCTGCCGGACGGGCCGATCAGGGCGGTGACGCTGCCTTCGGCGATGCTCACGTCCACCTGCTTGAGCACGGGATTGCCGCCGAACGCCTTTTCTATCTTTTCCAGGCGGATCATCGGGTTTTCTCGGTAAAGACCGCGTGCTGGCCGAAACGCCGTTCCAGGCGCACCTGCGCGGCGGACAGGACGGAACTGAACACCAGGTAGATCAGCGCCGCCTCGGTGTACAGGATCAGCGGTTCATAGGTGACGGCGGCAATGCGTTGCGCCGCCTGGAAGATCTCGGGCACCGTCAGCACCGCCGCCAGTGAGGTGTCCTTGACCAGCGCGATGAAGGAGTTGGACAGGGGCGGCACGGCTACCCGCGCCGCTTGCGGCAGGATGGTCCGGCGCAGCGCCTGCGCCCGCGTCATGCTCAGCGAGTAGGCCGCTTCCCACTGGCCCTTGGTGATGGACTCGATGGCGCCGCGGATCACTTCCGAGTTGTACGCGCCCACGTTGAGGGTGAAGCCGATCAGCGCGGCCGGCAGCGGATCCAGCACGATGCCGACGCTGGGCAGGCCGTAGAAGATCACGAACAGCTGCACCAGCAGCGGCGTGCCGCGGATTAGCCAGACGTAGAAGCGCACCACGGCCACCAGCGGCGCCGGGCCGAACAGCCGGATCAGCGCCACCACGAAGGCCAGCGCCAGGCCCAGCGCGAACGACATCAGCGTCAGCGGCACCGTGAACACCAGCCCCGCGTGCAGCAGCGGCCAGAACGAGTCCAGCATCAACTGCACCCAGGCCGGCACCGCCCAGTTGCCGAGTTGCGCCAGCAGCCAGTCGGGCAGGACGGATTGCAGCCAGGGGGGTAGCGTCATGTGCGCTCCGCTCGCTTATTGCGCCGACAGGTCCGTGCCGAAATACTTGACCGAGATGGTCTTGTAGGTGCCGTCCGCCTTGATGTCGGCCAGCGCCTTGTTGATGGCGGCCTGCAGTTCGGGGTTGCCCTTGCGGATCAGCACGCCCGAATTGCTGAACTCGGCGGTCTTGTCGGTGGCGGCAATCTTTACCTTGGCATTGGGCTTCTGCTTCTTGAAGTCCAGGAACGACAGGTTGTCGTTCACCGTGGCTTCGACGCGGCCCGAGGTCAGCAGGTCGATGGCTTCGTTGAAGCCCTGCACAGCAATCACTTCCGCGCCATGCTGTTGCGCCAGCTTGCCGAAGTTGCTGGTCAGCGTGTTGGCGGACTTCTTGCCCTTCAGGTCGTCGAAGGATTTGATGCTGGTGTTGTCGTCGCGCACGATCAGCACGGCGGCCGACGAGATGTAGGGATCCGAGAAGTCGTACTTGGCGCGGCGCGCGTCGGTGATGCCGACCTGGTTGATCACCGCGTCGTAGCGCTTGGCGTCCAGGCCGGCGATCAGGCCGTCCCATTTGCCTTCGACGAATTGCGCCTTGACGCCCAGGCGTTCGGCGATGGCGCGGCCGATGTCCACGTCAAACCCGGTAAGCTGGCCGGATGCGTCATGGAAAGTGAAGGGGGCGTAGGTGCCTTCGGTGCCGATCTTGAACACGCCGGCGGATTTGATCTGGTCCAGTCCGGATTGGGCATGGGCCGCGGACAACGCGGCGACCTGGACGAGGCCGGCGACGAACAGCGTACGGAAGAGTTTCATGGCGGTGCTCCACGGATGGCAGATATCTCGGGTGGAGAGCATCCGTGCCTGCAATGCCCTCCGGCGTAGCCGCACTCTAACAACGCGTCTATTTTTCCACAAAGCATAAGGAATAGTAAAAATATAGCGGCAAGTCATATGGCGATACCCTTGCTCCGGCGCGTGCCGCCGGGGTCCATCCAGGCAGGACTTCAGTGGAGATCGGTGTGGAACAGCAATGGAACAGGCGGGCTTTCATGATGGCGGCCGCCGGCGCGGCAGCAGCAAGTGCAATGCCTGCCCAGGCCGCGGACGGTACGCGGCTGATGCCGGGCAGCGGCAGCATCACGCAGGTGGCGGGCTTGCGGGTGGGGCACTACACCGATACGCGCCGGCCCACGGGCTGTACGGTCATCATCGCCGAGGCCGGCGCGACCGCCGGGGTCGACGTGCGCGGCGCGGCGCCGGGCACGCGCGAGACCGACCTGCTCAATCCCGTCAACATGGTGGAGAAAGTGCATGCCGTGGTGCTGTCCGGCGGCAGCGCCTTCGGCCTGGATGCGGCCTCGGGCGTCATGCGCTATCTGGAGGAAAAGAAGATCGGCTTCGACGTGGGCGTGGCGCACGTGCCCATCGTGCCTTCGGCCATCCTGTTCGACCTGGGCGTGGGCGACGCCTCGATCCGGCCTGACGCGGCCGCGGGCTACCAGGCCTGCAAGTCGGCCACGGACGCCGCGCCGCAGGAAGGCAACGTGGGCGCGGGGGCGGGCGCGACGGTGGGCAAGCTGTACGGTCCCAAGCGCGCCATGAAGGGCGGCATCGGCAGCGCCTCGCTGACCGTGGCGGGCGTGACGGTGGGCGCCATCGTCGCGGTCAATGCGGTGGGCGACGTGGTGGACCCGGCCACCGGGCGCGTCCTGGCTGGCGCGCGCACCGCCGACGGCAAGATGTTGCTGGATACCCGCGCGGCGATCCTGGCGGGCGACCTGCCCAAGTCCATGCGCCCGGGCACCGCCACCACCATAGGACTGGTCGCCACCGACGCCAAGCTCACCAAGGCGCAGGCGCAGAAGATCGCCGGCATGGCGCACGATGGCCTGGCACGCACCATCAATCCCATCCACACCATGCTGGATGGCGACACCATCTTTGCGCTGGGCACGGGCACGTCCGGCAAGCCAGGCAACGTCATGCTGCTGGGCGTGATGGCGGCCGAGGCGATGGCGATCGCGGTGCAGCGCGCCATCCTGTCGGCGCGCGCGCTGGAGGGCTATCCGGCGGCGGTGGACTTCGTTTCCTGATGGCCGCGTGTCCTGACCTCGGCCTGTCACACAAGGGCGCCATCATGGATGGCGCCGGCGCGTGGCCGGCTGGCGGAGGGCGTGCATGTACAAGGGCGAACGATTCAACGGCGCGACGCACCTGGCCGGCCTGGCGCTGGCGGTGGCCGCATCGGGCGCCCTGATCGCCCGCGCCGCGGAACTCAAGGTGGATACGCGGCAGGTCATCGCCTGCGCCGTGTTCGCCGCTTCGATGATCGCCGTCTATGCCTCGTCGGTGCTGTTCCATTGCTCGCGCGGCCGCCGCAAGGCCTGGTGGGCCAAGGCCGACCATTGCGCGATCTACCTGCTTATCGCCGGCACCTACACGCCGCTGGCCTACGGGCCGGTGGAGCACGGCTGGGGCGCGGCCATGGGCGTGGCGATCTGGCTGTTGGCGGCGGTGGGCATCAGCCGCGAGCTGTGGTGGGCGCGCGGCGCGGCGCCGGCCCTGCCGTTGTATCTGGCGATGGGCTGGCTGGGCGTGATGTTCGCCGCGCCGATCGCGGGCGCCTTGTCCGCGGCCGGACTGGCCTGGCTGCTGGCGGGCGCGGCGGTCTACACCGCCGGCACGCTGTTCTACGCCAACGACCAGCGCTGGCCGCATGCCCATGGCATCTGGCACCTGTTCGTCATGGGCGGCACCGCCTGCCACTTCGTGACGGTGTTCGGCTTCCTGCGGCTGAGCCCGGCCTGAGCGGGGCTTCAGCGGGCCGCTAGCGCCAGCTTGCCAGCGGCAGCATGCCGCCGCGGTTCTTCACTTTGCGCATGACGATATGCGAGGACAGGTTCCGCACGCCCGGGATCTTGCTGAGCTTGTCTTCGACGAACTGCGAGAACGCCTTCAGGTTGCGCGTGCACACCGTCAGGATGTAGTTGGAGGCGCCAGTCACGATGCTGGCCTCGGTGATCTCGTCATGCAGGGCGATGCCGGCCAGGAATTCTTCATGCCAGCCCGGACGCGACTGGTCCAGCGACACGTGGACGATGGCCTCCAGCTCGAAACCCAGTTTTTCGGCGTCCAGCACGGCGCGATAGTTGCGGATCAGTCCGCTTTCTTCCAGCGCGCGCACCCGCCGCAGGCAGGCCGAGGGCGACAGCGCCACCTGCTCGGCCAGGTCCTGGTTGCTGAGGTGGCCGTTCTCTTGCAGCCGGTAAAGAATGCGCTGGTCTATGGCGTCGATCTGCATGGTGCAATCAAATTCCAAAAAAGTTGATTATGTGCAATTCAATGCGGAAACCTAGGGTAATCCGCGCCTGAATTTGCAATTTATCAGCCTGATCGCGCTGATAGTATGTATCCAGAATATAGCCCCCCGGAGCACAAAATGAACACCCGTGAAGCCTGCGTAAATGCCGACCGCCAGGACCCCCTGGCGCCCCTGAAGGACCGTTTCGACCTGCCGCCCGGCGTCCTCTACATGGACGGCAACTCCCTGGGCGTGCTGCCCAAGGAGGCCGCCGGCCGTGCTGCCGCCGTGATCGGCCAGGAATGGGGCGCGGGCCTGATCCGCAGCTGGAATACCGCGGGCTGGTTCGAACTGCCCACCCGCCTGGGCGACAAGCTGGGCCGCCTGCTGGGCGCGCGCGAAGGCGAACTGGTCGTGACCGACACGACCTCGCTGAACATCTTCAAGGCGCTGGCCGCCGCCCTGCGCATCCAGCAGCACCAGCACCCCAAGCGCCGCGTCATCCTGTCCGAACGCGACAACTTCCCCACCGATCTCTACATGATCCAGGGCATGATCGACCTGCTGCAGCAGGGCTATGAAATGCGCCTGATCGACGATGAACTGCCGCTGGAAAAGGCGCTGGACGAGTCCGTGGCGGTGATGCTGCTGTCGCACGTGAATTACCGCAGCGGCCAGATGCACGACATGGCCGCCGTGACCGCGCTGGCGCACGAGCGCGGCGCGCTGGCGATCTGGGACCTGGCGCACGCCGCGGGCGCGGTGCCGGTGGACCTGAACGGCGCCGACGCCGACTTCGCCGTGGGCTGCACCTATAAGTACCTGAACGGCGGCCCCGGTTCGCCCGCCTTCATCTGGGTGGCGCCGCGCCACACCAAGGACTTCTGGCAGCCGCTATCCGGCTGGTGGGGCCACACGCGGCCATTCGATATGACCGTGGCCTACGAGCCGGCCGGCGGCGTGCGCCGCTACCTGTGCGGCACCCAGCCCATCGTGTCGCTGTCGCTGGTGGAATGCGGCCTGGACGTGGCGCACGCCGCCGACATGGCCGAGGTGCGCAAGAAATCCCTGGCGCTGGGCGACCTGTTCATCGCGCTGGTCGAAGAGCGTTGCGCCGGCCATCCGCTCACGCTGGTGACGCCGCGCAAGCACGCCGACCGCGGCAGCCATGTCAGCTTCCGCCATCCCAACGGCTTCGAGGTGATGCAAGCGCTGATCGCGCGCGGCGTGATCGGCGACTACCGCGAACCCGAGGTGCTGCGCTTCGGCCTGACGCCGCTGTACTTCGGCTACGCCGACGTGTGGGACGCCGTCGACATCCTGAAGGACGTGCTGGACACGCGTTCCTGGGACAAGCCGGAATTCAAGCACCGCGCCGCCGTGACCTGAGCGCCGCAACACAACCCCATTGCGCGGGCCAAACCGGCCCTACATCCACAAAGAGAGCGCAGGACCTGGAGGAGACAATGCAACAACAAAAAGGATTCGGCGAGATCGCCGAACGCGAGCAGGGCCTGAAGCGGCGGCTGACGTCGGGGCAGATGAGCATGATCGCCATCGGCGGCGCCATCGGCACGGGCCTGTTCCTGGGCAGCAAGTTCGCCATCGGCTTTGCCGGACCCAGCGTGATCATCAGCTACGCCATCGGCGGCCTGATCACGCTGCTGCTGATGGGCTGCCTGGCGGAAATGACGGTGGCGCATTCCACCTCGGGTTCCTTCGGCGCCTATGCCGAGCACTACGTCGGCCCGCTGGCGGGGTTTCTGGTGCGCTACGCGTACTGGTCCTGCGTGGTGCTGGCGGTAGGCACCGAAGTTACCGCCGTGGCCGAGTACATGAAGTTCTGGTTTCCGGACGTGCCCGGCTGGCAGTGGGTCTGCCTGTTCTCGGCCGTGCTGATCTTCATCAACGCCATGAGCGTCAAGACTTTCGGCACGGTCGAATACTGGTTCTCCACGATCAAGATCACCGCCATCGTCGCCTTCATCATCCTGGGCGCCTACGTGGTCTGGGGCAATCCGCAGTACGGCACCGCCCTGTACACCTCGCACGGCGGGTTCTTCCCGAACGGCGTCTGGGGCATGTGGATCGCCGTGGTCATTTCGATCTTCAGCTACCTCAGCGTGGAGATGATTGCGGTGGCCGCGGGCGAGGCCGAAGACCCCGAACGCGCGGTCAAGCAGGCGTTCCGCGCCACCATCGTCCGGCTGGTGGTGTTCTACCTGCTGACGCTGGCGCTGATCCTGGCCATCGTGCCCTGGGACGAGGCCGGCAAGGGCGGCAGTCCCTTCGTCAAGGTGATGCAGGCGCTGGAGATTCCGGGGGCGGCGGGCGTCATCAACTTCATCGTGCTGGTGGCGGCGCTGTCGGCCATGAACAGCCAGCTTTACATCACCACGCGCATGATGTTCAGCCTGTCGCGCGCCGGCCATGCGCCGTCCGCGTTCGGCAAGCTGACGCGCAGCGGCACGCCGCTGAACGCGCTGCTGCTGTCGACCAGCGGCATTGCCATCGCCGCGGTGCTGAACGTGCTGTACCCCGAGACCTCGTTCACGCTGATGATGGCGATTTCGATGTTCGGCGCGCTGTTTACGTGGATGATGATCTTCGTCACCCACTACTGCTTCCGCCGCCGCTGGGCGCGCGAAGGGGGCGGCAAGCTGTCGTTCCGCATGCCGGGCTTTCCGGTGCTGACCCTGCTGGGCGCGGGCGCGATGCTGGCGATCCTGGCCACCACCTACTTCACCAGCGTCTTCAAGATGACGCTGGTGTTCGGTGTGCCTTTCCTGCTGGTGCTGGCCGTGCTTTATCAGCTGCTGTTCCGTCGGCGCGGCGAAGCCGTTGCGCTGACCCCGCGCGGCCAGCGTTCCTGACATAGCTGCGCCCGGTTCAGACGCGGGCCTGAGGCGCAAGCCTCAGGCCCGTATTCCATGGCCGGGCTTCAGGCGCTGGCCAAGGCGGGCGCAGGCTGCTGCGCAGCCTGTTCCTGCGGCGCCGGCGCGAACACGCGCAGCCGGTGGCCGTCGGGATCCAGCGCCACGAAGGTGCGACCGAAATCCATATCGGTGGGCGCTTGCAGGATGGGCAGGCCGCGCAGGCTCCAGTCCAGGTGGCGGCGGTCCAGCGCCTGCGCGTCCGAAACGGTAAAGGCGAGTTCGGTCGCGCCGCCGCGGCCGGCAGCGGCCGGCTCCACGGTATAGCGCGACCACAGGCCCAGCATCAGGCCGGAATCCAGCCTGAACAGTGCGAAGGTGGGGGAGCTTTCGAGGGGCGGACGCTGCAGCAGGGCGCTGTAGAACGCGGCGCTGGCGGCGGGCTTTTCGACGTAGAAAATCACGAAATTGGTGTCTGACATGATGCGCTCCGGGTGGTAGACGCGCTCATCTTAGACAGGGGTGCTGTCAGTTTTTGGCAGTAGCTTTTATCTGCATTTTCATCCGCATTGCTTGGGCGATCGGTCGATCGCGCGCCACTCCTTCAGCAGCGCATGGCGGCGCTTGGGATAACGCTCACCGGGCGTCAGCGTGGCGATGCGATCGGTGCGGAAATGGCGGAAGTCCTGGCGCAGTTCGCACCAGGCCATGACGATGCGCACGCTGTCGAAAAACCCCAGCGCGAACGGCCAGATCACCCGCGCGGAATCGGCGCCCTTGTCGTCGCGGTACGTGATGTCGATCTTCTGTTCGCAGCGTATGGCGTGGCGGATCAGCGACAGGTCCACGCGGTCCACCACCTGCATCGCGCTGGGCCCGACCAGCAGCGGTATCGCATCCAGCCCGTCGCGCATTTCCGCCGGCAGCACCGCGCCGATCTTGGCCAGCGCGTTGCTCGCCGCCTGCGCCAGGCGCGGGTCGGCCCGGTCCGCGACCCAGCGCGTGCCCAGCACCAGTGCCTCGATCTCCTCGGTGCTGAACATCAGCGGCGGCAGCATGAAACCGGGCCGCAGCACGTAGCCCACGCCCGGTTCGCCCTCGATCTCGGCGCCCTGCGATTGCAGGGTGGCGATGTCGCGGTAGAGCGTGCGTATGCTGACGCCCAGGTCGGCGGCCAGTTGGCGGCCGCTGACGGGGCGGCGATGGCAGCGCAAGGTCTGCATCAGGCCCAGGAGGCGTTCGGTGCGGGACATGGGGGCGGGCGGGGATGGAGGATCCATAATGCTGCCACGAAATGGCAGCAGGCGGGGCTCCGTCCGCAGCGGGATTTCAGGCCGGCGGCAGGGCCATCAGCCACTCGTGCACGCGCGCGGCCAGGTCCAGGCTGTTGCGGTCCATCATCAGCATGTGCGAATTGCCGGCGATGCCCAGCTCGGGCAGCGACAGCAAGGTGACGCAGGGATGCCGCCGCGCGAAATCGCGCACCCGCTCGCGCATGCGCGGCCAGCGCGGGTCCGTGTCCATGTTGTCGCCCATGAGGACCAGCGTGGGCGTGCGGTAGCCGGCGTCCAGTTGCGGGATGCTGGCCGGCTCCAGCGCCACCACGGCGCGCACCAGATCGGGCCGGGCGGCGGCCGCGCGGATGCCGAATACGCCCGCCTGCGAATGGCAGATGACGATCATGCGGCCGACCCGCTCCAGCAAGGCCAGATAGCCGCGCAGGACGGCGGCGTCGGTATGCACCCAGCGCGGCACCATCTGCGCGGCCAGCTCGCCGAAGGCTTGCACCGGGAACTGCGTGTTGCCATAGGCGCTGCCGGGGCCGGGGCGCGTGCCCGGGCGGCCGATGCGAAAGCGCGTGTAGCAGTCTTCCTGCGCCTGCACGATGGGGCCTTCCGGCCAGATCTCGGGAACCGGCGCGTAGCCTGAGCGGCCGCGTTCCACGGCATCGCACAGATAGGCGTCCCAGCCGCGGCGCAGGAAGGCATGGAGCCAGCCCTGGCGGCCATCGGGCGTGGTCTCCCACGCCGCGCCGGTCATGCCGCCGCCATGCCAGAAGGCCAGCGGCGGGCGGCCACTGGCCGGCTCGGCCAGGAAGTACTGCGCATACATCTGCTCGACGCGGTAGGTGCCGTTGGGGTCCAGCGCGACGGGCTGGCCGCCTTCGGCCATCACCACCTCGCGCCGTGGCAGGCCCGACAGGCTGACCTCGCGTCCGCCCACGTGGAAGGCGCCCATGTCGCGCAGCCGGATCGGCGCGAGCGCGTCCGATGCGTCGCGGCCGGGTTCGTCCGTCATCATTCGGCCCGGATGCGGTTGGCCTGGATCACGTCTTTCCAGCGCGCGGTCTCGGCCACCACAAAGTCGCCCAGCGCCTGGCGCGGCCCGGCGGCAGTCTCCACGCCCAATTCGCGCATCTTGGCGGCGACCTCCGGCGCCTGCAAGGCGTCGTTGAAGGCTTGGTGCAGCGCGGCCAGCGTGGCGTCCGGCGTGCCGGCCGGCGCCATGATGCCGAACCAGGGCGTGATCAGGAAATCGGCCACGCCGGCTTCGGCGAAGGTCGGCACGTCTGGAATGGCCGGCGCGCGCTTGGCGCTGGCCACGGCCAGCGCCCGCAGCTTGCCCGCGCGGATGTTCGCCAGCGAAGCCGGCAGGTTGTCGAAATACATGTCGACCTGGCCGCCCAGCAGGTCGGCCGCGACCTGCCCGGCGCCCTTGTAGGGAATGTGCGCCACATCGATGCCGGTGCGCAGCTTCAGCAATTCGGTGGCCAGGTGGGCCGAGCCGCCCACGCCCGACGAGGCCGAGTTCAGCTTGCCCGGATGGGCGCGGGCGTAGGCCAGCAGCTCGGCCACGGTCTGCGCTGGCACCTTGGGATTGACGACCAGCACGCTGGGCACCGTCCCGACCATGGCGACGGGCGCGAAGTCCTTGACGATGTCGTAGGGAGCGGGCTGGTAGAGCGAGGGCGCGACCGTGCAGCCGAAGGCGCACATCAGCAATGTGTAGCCGTCGGGCGCGGCGCGCGCCACCGCCTGCGCGCCGATATTGCCGCCGGCGCCGGCGCGGTTTTCCACGATCAGAGGCTGGCCCAGACGCTTGGCCAGGCTGTCGCTGAGGATGCGGGCCAGGATGTCGGGCGTGCCGCCGGCGGGGAAGGGCACCACCAGCGTCACGGGACGTTCGGGAAAGCCCGCCGCAGCGGCCGGCTGTGCGGCGCCCAGGAGCAGCGCAGCTCCGGTGAGCGCGGCCGCCATCCAGCGGCGGGGGGAAGCGCGCCAGCGCGCGGCGGTCAGGCCCAGGGGGATCATTGCGGCAGTCTCCGGAAAGTCGGGTCGGGTGCGGAAGGCCCCGATCTGCCGCGGACTGTAGCCAAGGCTGACCGCCTTGCCCAATGCTGGCTGCGCAAGCTGTATATGTCGAAAACGGTATGGAATTTTCAATGCATGCATTTCAGGCATAGTATGGGCGGCATGAGCGACGCCCAATCCCTGCCCTATCTGCGCCGGCTGGACATGAACCTGCTGCTGACGTTCGACGTCCTGATGCGCACTCGCAGCGCCACCGCCAGTTCAGCCCTGCTGCATAAGACGCAGCCCGCCATCAGCCGTGACCTGGCGCGCCTGCGCCGCCGGCTGGAAGATCCCTTGCTGGTGGTGGTGAAGGGCCGATTCATTCCGACGGAACGGGCGCTCGAACTGCATTCGGCGGTGCATGACGCGCTGGCGCAGATCGAAGCGGCGCTGCGTCCGGCCGAGGCTTTCGACCCGGCCAAGGCCAGCGGCGTGGTCAATATCGGCACCGGCGCGCATAGCGAGATCCTGCTGGCAGCGCCGCTGATCGAGCGTCTGCACCGCGCCGCGCCAGGCATCACACTGCGCTTCCAGTCGGTGCACGGAGACTTCGTGCCGGACGATCTGGACGCGGAGCGGTTGGACATGGCCATCGGCCTGTTCGGCAAGGTGCCGGCGCGTTTTCATCGCGATACGCTGCTGAAGGACCGGCGCGTGTGCGTGGTGTCGGCGCGGCATCCCTGGGCAGGCAAGCGCGCGCTGGCGCTGGCGGATCTGCCGTCCATCAAGTGGTTCGCCTTCGCGCACATGTATGGCCGGGAAACCAACTTCGACCGCGCGCTTAAGCCGGATGCCAGCCGGCTGGAATTTTCGGCCTACCTGTCCGGCTTCGGCATCACGCCCTATGTGCTGCTGGACACTGATTACGCCACCACCATGCCGGCCAGCGTGGCGCAGGTGCATGGCCGGCATTTCCCGCTGGCGACGCTGGAACTGCCTGCCAGCCTGCGCAAGATCGAACTGGTGATGGTGTGGCCGCGGCGCCTGCATACGTCGCCGTTGCAGGCCTGGCTGCGCGGCCAGATCCGCGAGGTGCTGCGGGAACGCGCGGACGCTCCCGCAGCCAGTGCGGCTTAGGAACCGACCTTCTTGCCAGTCGCCACGTCGATGGCCGAGCCGTCTTCCAGGCTGACGCGGTAGATCTCGCGCACCACGTTGCCGGCGAAGCCGATCTCGACGATGGACACGTCCTTGAAGGTGGTGTTGATGCCGTCCGGCAGCACGGCGTTGAACTTGTCGGACTCCTGCTTCATGGCGTCCTGCAGGCGCGTGTCGTACATCGCCATGCTGTAGACCAGGGTGGTGTGCGGATTGTGCGCGCGCACTTCCTTGCCGTCCTGCATGATGTTCACGCCGCTCACGCCCATGGTCTTGACCAGGTCTTTCCCGGCGTCGCCCATCTTGGCGTAGACCGGGCCGGTGACGCGCGGCAAGGGGCCGTCGCGCAGCGGCGCCAGGGCGGCGGTGGCGACGGTGTTGTAGCGCATCATGTCCTCGAAGCCCTGGCCGCTCTTGACCACGCCCAGGTCCAGCCACCACGGATGGCCCGCGCCCTTGGCGGCTTCGGTGGGATAGAAGTTCTTCAGCGTGACCTGCAGCGGGGCCGGCGGCTTGGGCAGGGCCTTGAGCATGCGGGCGGGCGTTTGCGGGTCGGCGCTGTGGATGTGCACCACCGTCACGTGCGGCATGTTGGGCGTTTCGGCCTCGGTCTTAAGGCCCAGCTTGAGCAGGTCGGCTTTCAGCGTGCCATTGATCTTGGCGTCCAGGATGGCGTTGACGTCCTGTGGCAGACGGTAGACCACGCCATAGGTCGCCTTGTGTTCTCGGAACCCGGTCTGGTCCAGGGCGCTGTTGTCGATGGGGGCGGCGGCATGCGCGCCCGAGGCGGATACGAACAGGCCGAGGGCGGCCAGCTGGAAGACACGCTTGATCATGGAGATTCCTTTTGTTTGTGTAGGCCCGCGAGAGTCATCCGCAGTGTGGCCAGCGCGGATGTAATGCGTATTGCACCAAGCAAAAGAATTCCGATACCAGCCTGCGCATGCCCGATAGCTGGCGGGCGCCGGCTGATATCCGCCTACGCAAGAAAGACGATGGCCACGATGGCGATGCCCAGCAGCAGGTTGATGCCGACCCAGCGGCGTATGCCGCCCATGGCCTGGCCGCCCTGGGGCCAGTCGGATGCGGCGACCGCCGCCCGCAACTGCGGGTAGAGCACGAAACGGATGTAGGCGTAGATGGCCGTCATGACCAGGCCGCCCGAGGCCATGAGGGTCCAGCTGCGCGGCATGAAGAAGGAGCCGCCCGTCTGCGCGGCCTGGCTGGCTTCCTGGCCGATCATGAGCGCGCCGGAAAACAGGATCAGCACGATGGCCGCCAGCACGGCATTCAGGAATGGCCCCAGCACCGACGCCATCAACCGCAGCCGGACCGGCGGTTCCAGTTGCGCGGCCGCCGGCCGCAGGAAACAGTGCGCGAACAGCATGCCCCCGACCCAGAGGATCACGGCCATCAGGTGGATGAATTTGAGCGCGGCATAGAGCATGGGGCAGGCCTGTAGGGAGGAATCCGTCCCCATCATATCGCCGTCAAGCGCGGCGCGCGGACTTGACCGGAATCATGGTTTTGCATTTAGAATGAGATTGATTTCTATTTGTGATTGAAAGTTCAGGGAGCCACCCGTGCCGAATCCCGCGGTCGCCGCCAGCGACAACGTCCAACTGCTGTACCGCGCTCATCACGGATGGCTGCATGGCTGGCTGCGCGCCAAGCTGGGCAACAGCTTCGACGCGGCCGATCTGGCGCAGGACACCTTCGTGCGGGTGCTGCGCCACCGCCATGAACTGGACGCCCTGCGCGAACCGCGCGCCTATCTCACCACCATCGCCAAGCGCCTGCTGCTGAATCACCACCGGCGGCGCTCGGTGGAGCAGGCCTATCTGGAAGCCCTGGCCCTGATGCCAGAGGCGCTGGCGCCCTCGGCCGAACAGCGCCTGATCATCCTGGAAACGCTGCAGGAAATCGACGAGATGCTGGCTGGCCTGTCCCTGCCGGCCCGCCAGGCCTTCCTGATGGCGCAGCTGGAAGGACTGAGCCATGGCGAAATAGCCGCCCGCCTCAACGTGTCGCTGCGCACCGTGCACCGTTACATCGCCAAGGGATTCGAACAATGCATCATGGCGTCGATCTGAGCGCCCAGGCCGAGGCGGCGTCCGAACTGCCCGCCGTCGAACGCAGCGTGGCGCGCGAGGCCGCGCGCTGGCTGCTGCGGCTGAGTTCGGGCCGCGCCACCGACGCCGACCAGCGGGCCTGTGAACTGTGGCGCGCCAGCAAGGCCGAGCATGAGCACGCCTGGCAGCGCGCGCAGCGCGTGAACGAACGCTTCGGCCTGATCCCGGCGGCGCTGGGCATGGCGACCTTGAACCGGCCCGAGCTCAGAAGCCGCCGCGCTGCGCTCAAGACACTGATTGCGCTGGTGGTGGCCGGTCCTGTCGGCTGGGCCGCCTGGCGCGCCGATCCGCTCGACTGGACCGCGGACTACCGCAGCGCGCCGGGCGAGCGGCGCGAAGTGGCGCTGGCGGATGGATCCACGCTGCTGCTGAACACAGCCAGCGCCGTCGACGTGATGTACAGCTCCACGGCTCGCCTGGTGCGCCTGCGCGCCGGCGAGATCGCGGTGCATGCCGTGGCCGACACGGCGCCTGCGCCGCGGCCCTTCGTGGTGCGCACGAGCCAGGGAGACATCGAGGCGCAGTCCTCGCGTTTCTGCGTGCGCCAGGAAGGCGGCCTGTGCCGCGTCAGCGTGCAGGAAGGGCGGGTCCGCGTCGGCAGCGCCGCGCATCCGCGCAGCCTGATCAGCCTGGAAGCTGGCCAACAGAGCAGCCTGACGGACGAGGGCGCATCGCCGCCATCCCCCGCGGACCCGCATGCCAGCGACTGGCAGCGCGGCGTGCTGTACGCCAACCGCATGCGGTTGGACGCCTTTGCCGCCGAACTGGGCCGCTACCGTTCCGGCATCCTGCGTTGCGATCCCGAGGCGGCGCATTTGCGCATCTCGGGCGCGTTCCAGGTGCGCGACACCGATGCGGTCCTGGCGGCACTGCCCGCGACCTTGCCGGTGCAGGTGCGCTATCGCACGCCGTACTGGGTGACGATCACCTTGCGCGCGGCAGCCGAGGCCTGAACCCGCGCTGTTACAAAAAAGTGGAGGGCCAGCTGTCCGATTCGGATTTCACGAGGGTCATGGTCTGTAGAGGCAAACGAATGCCGACACCTTTTGGATCGAAAGGACGACCATGGCTTATCTCCCCGCCGGCCGCGCAAGCGGCTCCCGACCAGCCCGAGGCCTGCAATGCCGCATGACGCATCTAGCCGCCGCCGTGCAGGCCGCCCTGGCGCTGGCCGCGCTGTCCGCCGCCTTGCTGCCCGCAAGCGCCGCGTGGGCGCAATCCGCGCAGCAGACGCAGGCGCGCGGCTATCGCATTCCCGCGGGCACGCTGGCCGAGGCGTTGCCGCGCTTTGCCGACAGCGCGGGCGTGACGGTGCTGTTCGACGCGGCGCTGGTGGGCCAGCGCCGCACGGCGGGGCTCGATGGGGTCTATTCCGTGAATGAGGGCTTTGCGCGCTTGCTGGCGGGCAGCGGCCTGGGCGTGCAGGAGCGCGGCGCCCGCGTCTACGTGTTGCAGGCATTGCCCGCGGATGTGACGCAGTTGGCGCCCGTCCAGGTGGAAGGCGAGGGCGCGCCGGTCGCGCCGGCCTGGGAAACCAGCACCGACCGCAAGCGCCTGGACGAACTTCAAGTCAAGAACTGGAGCGATTTCGGCAAGCGCGCCGAGCCCGGCGTGAGCTTCAACCGCACGACCAACAGCATCAACATCCGCGGCCTGGATCAGGATCGCGTGCTGACGCGCGTGGACGGCATCCGCCTGCCGTGGCTGGACGACGGCGCGCGCGGCCTGAAGGGCGGGCTGGAAGCGGTGGATTTCAACAGCCTGTCGCGGCTGGACATCGTGCGCGGCGCCGACGCCAGCGGCGGCGGTTCCGGCGCGATTTCCGGCACTGCCGACCTGTACACGCTGCAACCGTCGGACCTGCTGACAGACGGCAAGACCTTCGGCGCGCTGGCCAAGACCGACTACGACACGGCCGACAGCAGCTGGGGCGCCAACGCCGCCCTGGCGGGCCAGATCCACAGCAATACGTTCTGGCTGGTGCAGGCGGGCGTACGCAACGGCCATGCCCTGGACAACCGCGGCGACGTGGGCGGCTACGGACCCAAGCGCAGCGAACCCAGCCCGGAAGACTACGACCAGCGCAGCTTCCTGCTGAAGCTGCAGCAGCGCGTCGAAGGCGGCCACCGCTTCGGCCTGACCGGCGAATACTTCAAGCGCAACGCCGACATCGACAATATGTTCGAGCAGGGCGCGGGCACCAGCTATCTGTACGGCGAGAACAGCACCCGCAAGGAAACCGAGCGCCAACGGGTGTCGCTCGATTACTCGTACAAGGCGCCCGGTGCGGACAGCCTGATCGACACGGCCACCGCGGTCGTCTACTGGCAGCGCCTGCAGCTGGACAGCTCGCTGAGCGGCGTGCGCAGCGTCGATTCCCGGGCCTACGCCATACCGGGCGATCCGTTCCGTTACGGCTATCCCAGCGGGCCTTATGGCCGCAGCAACTCCATCCGGCAGACCATGTTCGGCGCCAATGCCGAAGTCACCAAGCGCCTGGCGGGCGCCTCGGTGTCGCAGTTGTGGACCGTAGGCGGGGAGTGGTATGGCAACAAGACCGAGCAGTATTCCGGGGGCTACGACAATTGTCCCGTGATCCCTCCCGGCGCACCGCGGCCGATTTTCGGCCCGCGCCTGTGCGACATGCTGCACACCAACCAGGCCGATGTGCCGCAATCCAAGGGCAATCAATGGGCCCTGTGGGTGCAGGACGAATTCAGCTTCGCCGACGGCCGCTACACCATCATGCCGGCGCTGCGCTACGACCACTACGAACAGAAGCCGCAGTCCACGGCCAGCTACGAAAGCAACCCGAACGCAGGCGCGCTGCCGCCGTCCAACAGCGGCAGCCGTTTCTCGCCCAAGCTGCTGGCCACCTGGAAGGCCGCGGATGAGCTGAGCCTCTACGCGCAATACGCCTACGGTTTCAAGGCGCCCAGCCCGACCCAGCTCTACACCAACTACGGCGGCCCCGGCACCTACCTGCGCGTGGGCAATCCCTATCTGAAGCCCGAAACCAGCAAGGGCTGGGAGCTGGGCGCCAAGATCGGTTCCGATTCCCTGGGCGGCGCGGTATCGTTGTTCGACAACCGCTACCAGAACTTCATCGATGGCGACGTGCCGCTGAACGCGTCCTCGCCCCAGTGGCAGCCGGGCTGGGCCGGACAGTATCCCTTGGGCGTGACCGGCAACGTCAATCGCGCCAAGGTGCGCATCTATGGCGCCGAAGCCAGCGCGCACTGGAAGTTTTCGCCAGGCTGGCGCACCTGGGGCTCGCTGGCGTGGGCCGTGGGCAAGGACGAGAGCACGGGGCAGTACCTGAACTCGGTGGCGCCGCTGAAGGCGGTGCTGGGCCTGGGCTACGGCCGCGACGTGTGGGGCGTGGACGCCATGCTGACTACCGCCCTGAAGCGGGACAAGGTCGAGTATCCCGAGGCCACGGCCACGGCGCGCAATCCCGATTTCCAGGCGCCCGGCTACGGCGTGGTGGACCTGATGGGCTATTGGCGTCCGGCCGCGGTGAAGGGGCTGCAGGTGCAGGCAGGCGTTTTCAATCTGTTCGACAAGAAGTATTGGGAGGCCATCAACGTGCCGACCGCCGGCGCCATCGCCATTCCGCGGCCGGTCGATTGGTACACGGAACCGGGACGCAGCCTGCGCGTCTCACTGACATACCAGTATTGATCCTGACCCGCCGCCGGTCCGGGCAATGCCGGGACGGCGGCGGTCTACGCAAACCTTAGCAACGGCCGGAGGGCCCACGATGAGCAACACCGATTTCATGTCCCGCGCCCAGGAACTGCGCGCTCGCAACGAGGCCCTGGCCGCCTCGCAACCCAAGCTGCGCGCCCGCAACCTGGCGCAATCGCTGGGAGTGTCCGAAGCCGAGTGGGTCGCGGCCGAATGCAGCGGCCTGAAGGCCACCGCCCTGCACGGCACGCCCCAGGAGATCTTCCGCGAACTGGGCACGCTGGGCCCGGTCATGGCGCTGACGCGCAACGACTGGTGTGTGCACGAGCGTCACGGCGTGTATGAGGACATCCAGGCCGACGGTCCGGTAGGCCTGGTGCTGGGGCCGGACATCGACCTGCGCGTTTTCTTCACGGCCTGGAAGTCGGCCTGGGCGGTCGAGCAGGACGGCCGCCACAGCCTGCAGTTCTTCGACGGCGCGGGCGTGGCGGTGCACAAGGTCTACCGCACCGACGCCACCGATGCCTCCGCCTACGATGCCCTGGTCGCCAAGTTCGCGGGCGAGGCGCAATGGCCCGAGACCCAGCCCTATGCGCCCGCCGCCGACGCCGACCGGGTCGAGGACGGCGCGCAGTGGCGCGAGGCCTGGCTGGGCATGCAGGACACGCACGAATTCTTCCCCCTGCTGCGTAAGTTCAAGGTGTCGCGCCTGGCCGCCCTGGCGGCCGCGGGCGAGGACCTGGCGCAGCAGGTGCCGGCCGATGCCGTCGAACGCATGCTGGAATCCGCGGCGCAGTCCGGGCTGTCCATCATGTGCTTCGTGGGCAACCGCGGCATGATCCAGATCCATACCGGCCCGGTGCAGCAATTGCGCCGCACCGGCCCCTGGTACAACGTGCTGGACCCCAAGTTCAACCTGCACCTGGACACCACCGCCATCGCGTCCGCCTGGGTGGTGAACAAGCCGACCACGGACGGCTGGGTCACCTCGCTGGAGCTGTATTCCGCCACCGGCGACCTGATCGCGCAGTTCTTCGGCGAGCGCAAGCCCGGCAAGCCGGAGCTGGCGCAATGGCGCGAACTGATGATCAGCCTGTGCAGCGTGCCGCTGGCCGCCTGAGCCCATAAGGACGTAGCGATGAAAAAATGGTTGGCAATGGCGGCGGGCTGGGCAATCGCGCTCGGCGCGTACGCGGCGCCGCCCGCCCGGGTGGTGACCCTGGGCGGCACCGTGACCGAGATCGTGTATCAGCTGGGGCAGGGCGACAAGCTGGTGGGAGACGATCTCTCCAGCCTCTATCCCGAGGCCGCGACCAAGCTGCCGCGCGTCGGCTACTACCGTTCGGTACCGGTGGAAGGCGTCTTGTCGCTCAAGCCCGATCTGGTGCTGGCTTCCGAGCAGGCCGGACCGCCGGACGCGCTCAAGCGCCTGGCGGACGTCGGCGTGCGCGTCGTCACCGTGTCGGACGCGCCGTCGGTGGATTCGCTCAAGTCGCGCATCCGCGGCATTGCCGATGCGCTGGGCGTGGCGCCGGCGGGCGAACGCATGGTGGAAGACGTCACGCGCGAGCTCGCGCGCGCCGAGGCGGTACCCGCGACGCGCGCGCGGGCGCTGCTGCTGATCAATCGCACAGGCTCGCCGCAAGGCGCCGGCCGCGACACCGCCGCCAACGAAGTCATGCACCTGGCGGGGCTGGTGAACGTGCTGCAAGACCAGCATGGCTACAAGCCCTTGTCGGCCGAGGCCATGGGGGCGCTGGCGCCCGACCTGATCATCGTGACGCAGGCATCGCTGGACGCCGGCGGCGGCATGGACGCCTTCCTGCGCATGCCTGGCATCGCATCCACCCAGGCGGCCGCGAAGCGGCGCGTCGTCGTGATGGACGACCTGCTCATCCTGGGCATGGGACCGCGCCTGCCGCTGGCGCTGACCCAGCTCAAGCAGGAGGTTGCGCATGTCATGGCGCGTTAGCGCGCCGCTGGCGTTGGGCCTGCTGGCAGCGGCCCTGATGCTGGCCGTGGTGGCCGCCACCGCCAACGGCGCGGTGGCGATCCCCTTGCGCGAGCTGCCGACCCTGCTGTGGGGCGCGCCCACGCCGGAGACTGCCCTGTGGCGCAATGTGCTGATCGACATCCGCTTGCCGCGCGTGCTGTTCGCGCTGGTGGCGGGCGCGGGCCTGGCGGTGTCTGGCGCGGCCATGCAGGCGCTGTTCCGCAATCCGCTGGCCGAACCCGGCCTGATCGGCATCTCGGCGGGCGGCGCGCTGGGGGCGGTGGCCGCCATCGTGCTGACGTCCGGCGGCTTCTGGATCACCGCGCCTGCCGCCTTCGCCGGCAGCCTGCTGGCCACGCTTTGCGCCTACGCGGTGGGCCGGCGCGTGCCGGGCGTGGCGGGCCTGTTGCTGGCAGGCGTGGCCATCACGGCCATGGCGTTCAGCCTGATCGGCCTGTTCACCTTCGTCGCCACCGACGCGCAGCTGCGCGACCTGACGTTCTGGAACATGGGCAGCCTGGGCGGCGCGAACTGGAAGGTGCTGGCCTTCCTGGGACCCTGGGTGCTGCTGGTAAGCCTGTGGCTGATGAGCCAGTGGCGCGTCATGAACGCGCTGCTGCTGGGCGAGCGCGAGGCCCAGCATCTGGGCTACACGCTCAAGCGCGTGCGGGCCAGGCTGGTGCTGGCCAGCGCGCTCGTCGTCGGGCCCCTGGTCGCCGCCACGGGCACCATTGTCTTCGTCGGCCTGGTGGTGCCGCACCTGGTGCGCATGACACTGGGCGCCAATCACCGCTGGCTGCTGCCTGCGACCATCCTGGCCGGCGGCCTGGCGCTGATCCTCGCGGATTGGCTGGCGCGTACCGTGGTGGTGCCGGCGGAGCTGCCTATCGGCCTGGTGACGGGCCTGGTGGGCGGGCCGTTCTTTCTGTGGCTGCTGGCGCGCGGACGGAGGATAGGATGACGCTAACCGCGCAAAACGTGACGGTGAATCGCGGCGCAGCGCGCATTCTCACCGATGTATCGCTGGACATTCGTCCGGGAGAAGTCGTGGGCCTGCTGGGGGCCAACGGCGCCGGCAAATCCACCTTGCTGGGCGTGTTGTCAGCGGAATTGCCTGCCGATGCGGGCCAGCTGAGTCTGGGCGAAACCTCGCTTGCCGCCATGCCGCACCGGCAGCAGGCGCGCCGCCGCGCCGTGCTGCCGCAAAAGCCGGGGCTGACCTTCGACCTGAGCGTGCGCGAGGTGGTCGCCATGGGCGCCTATCCGTTCCCGGAGTTGGCGCCATCCGTGGTGGACGCGCTGGTGACGCAAACGCTGGGCGAGGCCGACGCCGCGCATCTTGCCGGGCGGCGCTATCCCGAGCTGTCCGGCGGCGAACAGCAGCGCGTCCAGTTCGCCCGCGTACTGGTTCAATGCCATGCCGCGCGCGAACGCGACGAGCCGCGCTACCTCTTGCTGGACGAACCCACCGCCAGCCTGGATCCCAAGCACCAGGGCGACCTGCTGCGGCGCTCCTGGGAGCTGGCCCATGCCGGCAATACGGGTGTACTGGTGATCCTGCACGACATGAATCTGGCCGCCCGCTGGTGCGACCGCCTGCTGCTGCTCAGCGGCGGACGCGGCATCGCCCAGGGGACGCCGGCAGAGGTCCTGACGCCGGCCAATCTGTATCTGGCCTACGGTATCGACGCGCAGGTGATCGCGCATCCCCTGCAGGCCGGCCGCCTGCTGGTGCTGATGGCGTGACTCGGGCTGTGGGGCCGGTAAAATAGGCGTTACGCTGGTATTCGCCTTTTTCAACATTTACCCAACAGGACCCCGTGTCATGCCTACTTTTGACGTCGTCTCCGAAGTCGACAAACACGAACTCTCCAACGCTGTCGATCAAGCCAACCGCGAACTGGCCACCCGCTTCGATTTCAAGGGCACCGACGCCAAGTTCGAGCTCGACGAATTTGTCGTGACCCAGGTCGCTTCCAGCGCCTTCCAGCTCAAGCAGATGCTGGACATCCTGCGCGGCCGCCTGTCGGCCCGCGGCATCGATGTGCGCTGCCTGGACGTGGCCGATCCCCTTGAAAACCTGGGTGGCGCCCGCCAGAAGGTCACCATCAAGCAAGGCATCGAGCAGCCGGTGGCCAAGAAGCTCATCGCCGCCATCAAGAACGCCAAGCTCAAGGTGGAATCGCAGATCAACGGCGACAAGCTGCGCATCAGCGGCAAGAAGCGCGACGACCTGCAGACCGCCATCGCGCTGCTGAAGAAGACCGACGTCGACCTGCCGCTGCAGTTCGAAAACTTCCGCGACTGATCCGCCCCGCGCCAGGGTGCCGCGCACCCTGCGGACCTGGAGGGGCCATGGGACATTCCAACGAGTTGCAGCTGGTCGTCGAACTGGTGCGCGCCGGCGGCATGTCCGCCGCCGCCCGCGAGCTGGGCGTCACGCCGGCCGCGGTCAGCAAGCGGCTGGCCCAGATCGAGGCGCGGCTGGGCGTGCGGCTGGTCAATCGCAGCACGCGACGCCTGAGCCTGACCGCGGAAGGCGAGGTCTACCTGGAGAACGCCCGCCGCATCCTGGGCGAGATCGAAGACCTGGACCAGTTGATCGCCAGCCGCCAGGACAGTCCGCGCGGCCTGCTCAAGATCAACGCGCCGCTGGGTTTCGGCCGCAGCTACATCGCGCCCGCGATTGCGGAGTTCGCTCGGAAATATCCCGAGGTGTCGCTGCAATTGCAGCTGACCGACAGCCCGGCCGACTTCGTGCAGGACGCCGTCGATGTGGCCGTGCGCTTCGGCGACCTGCCCGACACCCGCCTCATCGCCCGCAAGATCGCGCCTAACCGGCGCCTGGTCTGCGCGTCGCCGGGCTACCTGAAGGCCCACGGAGTGCCTGCCACGCCGCACGACCTGGCGCGGCACCAGTGCATCGTGCTGCGGCAGAATGAAGCTGCGTACGGCCTGTGGCGTTTCACCAAGGGACGCCGCAGCGAGACCGTGAAGGTGCGCGGCAACCTCAGCAGCAATGACGGGGAAGTGACGCTGACCTGGGGCTTGGCCGGCCTGGGCATCCTGCAGCGCGCCGAATGGGATCTGGCGCGCTATCTGCGCAGCGGCAGGCTGGTGCAGGTGCTGGAAGACTACGCCTTGCCGCAAGCCGACATCTACGCTGTCTTTCCGGAACGGCACCACCTGTCGGCCAAGGTGCGCGTGTTCGTGGACTTCCTGGTGGCGTATTTCCGCAAGGGCGCGGAAGACCAGTGGTGAACCCGGGCCGCGCTCAGGCCGTCCACAGGTGCTGCGCCGCGTATGCGCGCCAAGGCCGCCAGGTTTCGGCGCGGGCCAGCAATTGAGCCGGGGTATAGGTCCGTGCTTCCAGTCTTTCGAGTCCGCGGATCAGGCCGATGTCGGCGGACGGAAACGCGTCCGGCTCGCGCAACTGGCGCAGCGCGATGTATTGCGCCGTCCATTCGCCCACGCCGCGTATCGTGCGCAGCCGGCGCACTGCGTCTTCCAGGCCGCCGGCGGCATCGAACAGATGCTTGTCCGCCACTGCCGCCGCGGCGACCGCCGACAAGGTGGCCGCGCGGCTGCGCGGCATGCCCAGCGACGCAAGCTCGGCCGGCGCCACGGCTTCAGGCAAGGGGAACACATGCGTCAGCGCGCCTTCGGGACGGGTCATGGCGGCGCCGTGCGCGGCCACCAGCTTGCCGGCCAGGCGTATGGCCGCAGCCACCGTGATCTGCTGCCCGAGCACGGCGCGCATGGCCAGCTCGAAGCCGTCCCAGGCGCCAGGCACGCGCAGGCCGGGCCGCGCGCGGATCAGTTCGGTCATGACGGGATCGCTGGCGAACTGCGCGGCGATGGCGACCGGATCGCTGGCCAGATCGAAGACGCGGCGCAGGCGCGCGATGATGGCCGGCAGCGCTTGCAGCCGGGGAAAGCGCACCGTGGCCTCGAGCGCATCGCCGCGGCCCGGGCGCACCGTCACCGTGCCCTGGCAGCCGTCCAGCAGGACAGTGCGCGCATAGCTGTCGTCCGTGACGTGTTCGATGCCGGGAATCGCGCGCAGCCGCAGGAAAGCCAGCATGGCGTCCCAGTCATAGGGCGGACGGTAGCGCAGTAGTAACTTGATCTCGCCTTCCTGCGCCGCGGAAACTTCCGGCTTGCCGGAGCGCCGCAGCTCGCCCGGGGCGCGCGCGAACAGGTCATGGAAGATCTCGTTGAAGCGGCGGATGCTGCCAAAGCCCGACGCGAAAGCGATCTCCGCCATCGGCAGCCGGGTTTCGTGGATCAGCTGCTTGGCCAGCAGCACGCGCCGCGTCTGGGCCACGGCCACGGGCGAGGCGCCCAGGTGCTGGCGGAACTGGCGCCGCAACTGGCGTTCGCCCACGCCCAGGCGCTGCGCCAGCGCGTCCACCCCGTCCTCGTCCAGCGCGCCCAGTTCGATCAGTTGCAGCGCGCGCGCCACGCTGTCGGGCAGTTCATGCCCGGGTCCGACTTCCGGCGTGGTCTCCGGTCGGCAGCGCAGGCAGGGGTGATAGCCGGCTTCCTGCGCCGCCGCCGCGGTGGCGTAGAACGTGACGTTCTTCGACAATGGCGTGCGCGCGGGGCAGACCGGGCGGCAATAGATGCGCGTGGTCTTCACTGCCGTGAAGAAGCGGCCGTCGTAACGGGAGTCGCGCACTTGGATGGCGCTGTAGCAGGCGTCGTGGTTCAGGTCCATGGAATCATGCTAACGCCGCGGCGGGCGTCGGATCTAGCGGTTTTCGGACAGTGTTGTGGATGCGGCATTCCTGTCCGAAAACCGCCAGCGCATGGCTCGCTCCCCCGCCTATATTGTTTGCGTCGATCATCGCAGGAGGCCATTCCATGCCAGCCCGTACCCAGACATTTCTGCTTGAACGCGTACCCACGCCCATCGGCCTGATGCTGGTCCTGAGCGACGAGCAGCGGCGCCTGCGGGCGGTCGACTGGGAAGACTACGAAGCGCGCATGCATCTGTTGCTGCGCAGGCAGTACCGCCATCAGAACGTGGCGCTGCGCGATGCGGCCCAGGCCTCGCCCGCGCGGCGCGCGCTGCTGGATTACTTCGACGGCGACGTGCGCGCCATCGACGCGCTGGATGTGGCCACGGGCGGCACGGACTTCCAGCGGGAAGTGTGGCGGGCGTTGCGCGAAGTGTCGGGCGGCCAGTCGATCAGCTATGGCGCGCTGGCGCATCGCATTGCGCGTCCCGCAGCCGTGCGAGCGGTGGGCGCGGCCAATGGGGCGAATCCCATAGGCATCGTCGTGCCTTGCCACCGCATCGTGGGCGCTGACGCCGCCCTGACCGGTTACGGCGGCGGACTGCACCGCAAGCGCTGGCTGCTGGATCACGAGCAGAGATGGCTTGAAAATTCTTGTGACAGCGTTGAATAGATTTGTAGCTTGTTAAGCATCTGATGGGCATATCATGCGTCCCCTTCAGAGCAACCCGCAACAGGAAACAAAGATGTTTATGCCGCGCCCCTTGCGCATGTCCGCAGTTCTGGCCGTCACGCTGGCGCTCGCCGCGTGCGGCGACGATAGCGCCAAGAAGGAAGCGAAAGCGCCCGAGGCGGCCACCGCCCAGGCCGAGATCACCAAGTACAACCAGTACGTCGACACCGCCAACAGCATTTCCACGACTTTCGAGCAGGCGCTGGAACGCTACGAGGCCTATGCCGTCCCGGCGCTGAAGGAAGGCAAGCCGCTCAAGGATTTTGTCATCAGCAATGATTCGACGATCCAGCGCACCAAGGAGAAGCTCGACCGCGCGCTGGCGATGACGACGCCCATCGCCGAGATCGACGGGCCGGCCAAGGAATTCTCGGATGCGTTGGGCAAGCTGGCGCCGCTGAGCCACGAACTGCAGAACTATGCCGCAGCCAAGACCTTCCTGTCCGACAACGGCGCGCTGGCGCGCGAGAAGAGTCCGGCCTATGTCGCGGCGCTGACCGAAGTCGTGAAGGCGGAGAACGGCTTCTACCGCGGCATCTCCATCAAGGACACGGCCAACACCAAGGAAGCCTTCGAGAAAGCCAAGAAGGACACGGTCGCCTACTACCGCGCCGGCATGGTCTATTACGGCAAGGCCACGATGGACAAGGCCTCGGGCGTATTTGAGGGCAAGGGCCTGGGCGCCGACCAGGACGCGTTCAAGCAGGAGCTGGACAAGATGAACGAAATGGCGCTGGGCTTCGACAAGAAGACGCGTGAAGCCGACGCCAAGGGCTGCTCCGGCATGATGATGAACGTCAACGGCTTCCTGGCCTCCGGCCGCAAGATCCTGGAACACACCAACAATGGCCGCTACAAGGAAGACGCCGCGCGCACCGGCGCGTTCAAGATGATGCGTCCCACCATCGAAGACGACGCCAACAGCCTGCGCCAGAACTTCAACAACCTGATCTCCGACCTGAACATCGGCCGCTGCTGATCGCAGCGCGCCCGCGGCTGGTTCATGGCCGCAACCTGACACAGCGCCCCATGCGGGCGCTGTTTTTTCATGTGCGTCCGCTTTCTCCGTCTGCCACCTTCAACTCCAGGTAAAAGATGTTGTGAATTCCACGGCGCCCGCAGGCCGCGGGCCTCAGTACAGTGCCGACAGCATCTCACCAGCAAGGAGCCCAGTCGGCACATGAAGACCTATCGCATCGCAACCATCCCCGGCGACGGCATCGGCAAGGAAGTAATACCCGCCGGACAGCGCATCATGCAGGAACTGGCCCGGGACGGCGGCCTGAGTTTCGAGTTCGAGGATTTCGACTGGGGCGGCGACTACTACCGCAAGCACGGCGTGATGATGCCGGCCGACGGCCTGGATGCGCTGCGCGGCAAGGACGCCATCCTGTTCGGTTCTGCCGGTGATCCGCACATTCCCGACCACATCACCCTGTGGGGCTTGCGGCTGAAGATCTGCCAGGGCTTCGACCAGTACGCCAACGTGCGTCCGACGCGCATCCTGCCCGGCATCGACGCGCCGCTCAAGCGCTGTGCGCCGGGACAGCTGGATTGGGTCATCGTGCGCGAGAACTCCGAAGGCGAATACTCCGGCGTGGGCGGCCGGGTCCACCAGGGCCATCCGCTGGAAGCCGCGACCGACGTGTCCATCATGACCCGCGCGGGCGTCGAACGCATTCTGCGCTTCGCCTTCAAGCTGGCGCAATCCCGTCCGCGCAAGTTGCTGACGGTAGTCACCAAGTCCAATGCGCAGCGCCACGCCATGGTCATGTGGGATGAGATCGCCATGGAGGTGAGCCGCGAGTTTCCGGACGTGACCTGGGACAAGGAACTGGTCGACGCGGCCACCGCCCGCATGGTGAACCGCCCCGCCTCGCTGGACACCATCGTCGCCACCAACCTGCACGCCGACATCCTGAGCGACCTGGCGGCGGCGCTGGCCGGCAGCCTGGGTATCGCGCCCACCGGCAACATCGACCCGGAACGCCGCTATCCCTCCATGTTCGAACCCATCCACGGATCGGCTTTCGACATCATGGGCAAGGGCCTGGCGAACCCGGTCGGCACCTTCTGGTCCGTGGTCATGCTGCTGGAGCACCTGGGCGAAACGCAGGCCGCCGCGCGGCTGATGCAGGCGATCGAAAGCGTGACTGCCGATCCTTCTCTGCACACGGGCGACCTGGGCGGAACCGCCACCACGGAGCAAGTCACGGCGGCCGTGTGCGCGAAGCTGGCGGCTGCGGACAGGGCCAAGGCCGCATAGGCGAAGCAAACCCGAAGCGGGATCGGGGCGCAAGACCCCAGGCCCGCTGCGGGATCCACGAGAACAAGCGAATTCCATTCGTACCGAGGAGACAAGCATGCACAAGAGAACGAACCCTGCGCGCATCCTGGCGCTGGCCTGCCTGGCGGGCCTGTCCTTCGCCGGCGGCGCGCAGGCGCAGGGCTATCCGGCCCGGCCCGTGAACCTGGTCGTGCCGTTTCCGGCCGGCGGCACCACCGACGTGCTGGCGCGCGCGCTGGGCCAGGAGCTGGCCAAGAGCCTGGGCCAGCCGGTGGTGGTGGAGAACAAGCCAGGCGCGGGCTCGACCCTGGGCGCGGACTACGTGGCCAAGGCCGCGCCCGACGGCTACACGCTGCTGATGGGCGCCGTGCACCACACCATTGCGACCAGCGTCTACAAGAGCCTGCATTACGACTTCCAGAAGGATTTCGCGCCGGTGACCACGGTGGCCTTGGTGCCCAACGTGCTGGTGGTCAATCCCAAGCTGCCGGCGCAGGACGTGAAGTCCTTGCTGAAACTGGCGCAAGGCCAGCCGGGCAAGCTGACCTATGGCTCGAACGGCATGGGCACGGGGCAACACCTGATTGGCGCGCAGTTCGAAAAGGAAGGGCATGTGCAGTTGCTGCACGTGCCCTACAAGGGCAGCGGGCCGCTCACCACTGACCTGCTGGGCGGCCAGATCGACATGTCCTTCGACACGGTGACGCCGGTGCTGGCACACATCCAGAGCGGCAAGCTGCGCGCGCTGGCTGTCACCACCAATCAGCGTTCGGCCGCGTTGCCCGATGTGCCGACCATGGAGGAGGCCGGTCTGAAGCCCTTCAACATGGGGACCTGGTTTGGCGTGCTGGCGCCGGCGGCCACGCCTGCGGACGTGGTCGGGCGCCTGAATGCCGAGATGGTCAAGATCATCCGTTCGCCCGACTTCTCGCGGCGGATGGCCGAGATCGGCGCTGTGCCTATCGGCGATACGCCAGCCGAGATGAAGGCGCGCATCGGCACGGATACCGAGAACTACGCCAAGCTGGTCAAGGACGCCAAGGTCGCGATCAACTGAGCGCGGCGTTCGTTCAGGCGCGGATCCAGCCGCGTGCGATCGGCAGGGCCAGGACCTTGCGGTACAGCCCCTGCGTCAGGCCCGTTAGCGGTTCGCCGCAGCGGCGCCACGCCATTGCGGTCAGCGCGGCGGCCACCGGCGCCAGCAGGAGTCCGCCCAGGATGTCCAGGGGGAAATGCACGCCCAGGTAGACGCGGGAAGCGCCCACCAGCACGGCCGCGGCCAGCGCCAGCCAGCCCCAGCCGGCCCAGCGCCGGTCATAGATCAGCGCGAACGCCAGCGTGGCGATGATGATGGTGTGGTTGCTGGGAAACGACGACGTCGCCTTGTGCGGGAAGAAGGCGTGTCCCAGGCCGATGACGAAGGGCCGCGCATGCGGCCACAGCGCGCCGCACAGGTAGCTTGCGAACAGCGCCACGGCGATGCTGGCCAGCGCCTTCAGCGCGACCTCGCGCTGCGGCCGGCCGCCCCACAGCCACAGGGCGGCCAACACGACCGGCACCAGCAGGATCAGCCGGTTCGCCACCAGCATGGCGGCGTGGATCTGCCAAACCGGAGTGGCCGGGTCGGCGTTGATCGAGAGAAAAAGGGACTGATTGAGGCTTTCAAGGGGATTCATGACTTGTCATCGCGGCGTAATGAAACGATTGCCGCGATGGTAATGATCCCAGCCGTCAGTCCGCTTACAAAAGGCCGCGGACTGCGTCCTTTTACTTCTGGATGCGTTTGCCCTGCGCGTCGATCACGGCTTCGCCGTCTTCCTTGGCGAAGGCGCCTTGCTGCGGGGCGGGCAGGATGTCCAGCACCAGTTCCGACGGGCGGCACAGGCGCGCGCCCAGCGGCGTAGCGACAAAGGGGCGGTTCAGCAGGATGGGGTGCTGCTCGATCGCGTCCAGCAGCGCGTCGTCCGAGAGGGAAGCGTCGTCCAGGCCCAGTTCCAGGTAAGGCGTGCCTTTCTCGCGCAGGGCCTCGCGCACGCTGACGCCGGCCTTCTTGAAGAGTGCCTTCAAGGTGGCGCGCGAGGGCGGCGTTTCCAGGTACAGCACGACCTCCGGTTCGATGCCGGCGTTGCGGATCATGGCCAGGGTGTTGCGCGAGGTGCCGCACTTGGGGTTGTGATAGATGGTTACGTCGGACATGGAAGCTCCTCTTTCCGGTAGATCGTCATGCAAGGCTGTGAGCATAGTGCATCCGCGCCGGCGCTTCAGGCCCGCAGCTTCTTGCCCAGCCGCCGCCAGCCTATCACCGCGCCGGTCAGGCTGAGCGCCGCGCCGCCCAGGCTCAGGAACACCAGGAGGGCGTCCCATAGCGGACGGCGCGACAAGAGGCCGGTCCAGTCCCAGCTATGCAGAAAGGCAAACAGCCAGCGGCTGGTGCGCGAACCGCTGTCCTGCCGGCTCACGATCTGTCCCGTGCGCGGGTCCAGATAGACCCAGGTCGCCTGCGGATCGTCATAGGTCAGCCGCCATATGGGTAGCGGCTTCTCGACATGGCCAAGCATCGCGTGCTCGTCGCGGGCGTAGTAATAGAAGTCATAGGCCTGCAGCGTTTCGGCGCTGGCGAGCCGGGCGCCGGGGACCAGCCGGGCGGCGGCGGCGCGCAGGGCCGCCGGGTCGAACGTGTAGGGCTGCGCGTTGCCGGCCGACAGCACCAGCGGGGCGCCTGCGGCGCTGCGCGCCAGCACCACGTCCTGGCCGTCGGCGCGGGCCCAGCGCAATTCGCGCGGGGCGGCGGGCAGGGCTGCGATCAGTTCCCGGGGCGTGGCCAGCGTGTTCCCCGGCGCGCCGGCATAGGCTCCCTGGGCCAAGGGCGGCGCTCCGCTGCTGAACAGCTTCCACGGATTCATCGACATCAGTCCGCTGAAGATCCAGGTGATGGTGATGGCCGCGAACAGCAGGCCGCTCAGGTGGTGCCAGCGCATCATGTTTTCGCGGTAGGGCGAACGGCTGCCGCTGGCATAGGGCCGCGAAAAGCGCCAGCGCAGGATGCCGACCACCGTGCCCGTCACGGCCAGCAGCACGCCTGCGACCGACAGCCACACCACGATGTCGTGCCACCAACCGTCCAACGCATTGCCGCGGAACGGATACAGCCAGTGGATCCAGGCGCCCGCGTAGTTCCAGACGCGTTCGGCGCGGGTGGCGTCCAGCACCACCATGCCCGTGGCGGACGAGATGTAGAGCCGCGTATGCGCGGGATCGTCCAGGTCCACCCGGTGCAGCGGCCGGTCGGGGCCGAGCGCGCGTGAATGGGTGTAGGCGTCTTCGTCCACGGTACCCAGGTAGCGGGCGGCATACTGGCCTGCCGACCAGGCACGGGCCGTGGCCAGCGCGGTCGCGGCATCGGCCGGGGGCAACAGAGCGCCGCTGGCGGCGTCCACCATCCTTGGCGCGCGGCGCGCCTCGCCGGGAATCACGTAGACCGGCGCGCCGCCGCGGGCGGCGGCCAGCGCCATGCCGGCGGCGTCCTTGGCTCCCGCCGCCGCCAGCGCCTGCGCGGGTGTGACACTGATCGCCCCGGAATCCAGCGCGGGCAAGTGCGTCAGGCGTTCCTGCGGCGTGAGCTTGGGATAGCCCACGTACATCATCACCACGCCGGAGATGAACCACATGGCGAAGAACAGGCACAGCACGATGCCCGCCCAGCGATGGATCAGGTACAGCCAGCGCTTGGCGCGCGCCGGCAGCGGCGGCCCGGCGCGATGGCGGGCGGAGGAGGGTAGCGTCGTGTTCATGGCGGTCTGTCCTGGCGCGCCGCTCAGAAGCGGGCCTGCAAGGTGAGCTCGAACGAGCGGGGCGCGCCCAGGTAGTACATGGTCGGCGTTGCGTTCGCGGCATAGACCTTGTCGGTCAGGTTGCGCACGCGCGCCGTCACGCTGAGGTTGCGGTTGATCCGGTGCGACAGCGCCGCGTCGAACACGGTGTAGGACGGCGTCCAGACGCTGTTGGCGGCGTCCGCGTACATGCGGCCCACGTAGCGCGCGGCCATGCTGGCGGTCCAGTCGGGCAGGAAGGCATAGTCCAGCCAGACGTTGGCCAGGCGGCGCGGAGTGTTGGTGGGCACGTTGCCGTTGCGCGAGACCGCCACGCCGCCCACGGACTGCGAGAAGTCGTCGTACTTGGGATCGACGAAGGCGACATTGCCCTGCAGGGATAGCTGGGAGGTCAGCTGCAGGCCGCCGGCAAGCTCGATGCCGCGCGCCGATTGCGCGCCCACGGGCACGCTGACGCCGGGATTGTTGGGGTCCGAGGTCGCCATGTTCTTGCGCTTGATCTCATAGAGCGCCACGGTGGCTGAACCGCGGCCGTCCCAGAAGTTGAACTTGCCGCCCACCTCGGCCTGCCTGCCGGTGGTGAGCTTGTCATTGTTCAGCACGTCGGCGAACGAGGCGGTGGCCAGGATGCCCGAGGGAGGATCGGCCGCGGTGGCGTACTGCGCGTACAGCGAGGCCTCCGGACTCAGCTCCCAGTTCACGCCCAGCCGTCCGGTCAGCGGCGAGTAGCTGCGCTGCGCGCTGGCGGGCGAGGCGGCGGTGACGGCGCGGCGATTGGTCAGGTCCATGTCGATGAAGTCCTTGCGCAATGCCGACACGATGGCCACGCCCGGCAGCACCGTGGTGCGGTTCTCCATCGTCAGCGCCAGCGTGCGGATGCGGTTGTCGCGGTCGGCGACGTGGCCGCGCTTCATGCCGGGGATGTCGTAGAAATCGCCGGCCGAAAAGTCGTAGGGATCCACTGCGTCGACCTGGCCGGGCAGGCTGGTCGGATAGCGCGTGATCTTGTTCTGGCTGACGTCCACGCCGAAGGACCAGTCGCTGGGCAGGCCGGCCAGGGTGGAGCGGTACAGGCCCTCGACGCGGTTGCCTATCAAGCTTTGTTCGTGCCGTTGCAACAGCGCTCCGGAACGCAGCACCAGGCTGTTGCCCGCGTTCAGGCGGTAGTTCTCCAGGTTGCGGTAATCGCGCTCGGCGCGATAGTAGTAGAGCGTGTTCTTGAAGGTCAGATTGGAGCCGGCGCGCCATTCGGTCAGGGACCGCGCCCACAGCACCGACTGCTCGTACAGGCCGTCGTTGACGTTGTAGTTCTTGAAGCGCGTGCCATCCAGGATGCGGCCCGTGCCTTGCACCACGCCGTTGGCGTCGGTTTTCAGCGGCGTGCCCCAGTAGGGCCGGTCCACCTGTTCGCGCTGGTACTCAAAGGCAAAGGTCTGGGTCACGTCGGCGCCCAGGTCGGACAGTAGCGAGGCGGCCACCTGGCTGGCGCGGGAATGGTTGCCGTCGACCCAGCCGTGGCTGGAGCCGGTGTTGGCATCGATGCGCAGATAGTGGCCGCGGCCGCCGGGCTCGCCCGCCAGTTGCTGGTTCAGCCCAGCTGACAGTTGGCGGCTGTCGAACGAACCCACGCGCAGCTGGCCGTCGTAGAAGGTGTCGCGTTCGGGCAGCTTGGTGACGTAGTTGATGGCGCCGCCGACCGCGCCCGCGCCGAACAGGAAGGTGGAGGGACCGCCGATCGCTTCGACCCGGTCGTAGATCCAGCTATCCACCGGCCGCGCCGCGATCGAGTCGTACTGCACGGAAATGCCGTTAAACAGTTGCGAGACCTGGCCGCCGGAGAATCCGCGGTAGCTGACCGCGCCCGCGTTGCCTGGGGGCGAGGCGTTGTCCACGCCGGGGATGCCGCGGGCGATCTCCTGCGTATTCAAGGATCCGCGCGCCTCGATCTGTTCGCGCGAGATCACGGTGACGCTGGCTGGCGTTTCACGCAGGGTCAGGCCCAGGCGGCTGCCCGTGCTGTCGCGCACGTTCAGGTCGATGGGGCCGTTGGGCGCGGGCTCTTCGGAGGCGGCGCCGTGCACGGTGGTGGGCGCCAGGGTGGGCACGGCGGGTTCCGTGGTCAGGGCCTGGGCGGAGCCGCTGGCGAGCGCGCCCAGCAGCAGGGTGTAGGTCGTGGTCTTCTTCATGTCTGGAACCGGTGGTCCGGCCCGCGCGCTCGGCGGCCCTCGCAAAGCGGGCGGGGCTGGCCGGGACGCATGAGCCTGAATGACGGCACGCATCCGGGCGCGCAGGGAGGCGCGGACGGAACGTGGCGGCGGGATAACAGCGGTGGACGCAAACCGGCCGCCGTCAGGCGGCGGGGCGCGCCGGCTCAGACCGCGGGCGGTGCGCGCGGCTGGGCCGCGCTCCAGGCATGAAGAGGATGGGCCGCGAGAAAGAACAGCGGCGGATACGTGATGGCGCGGCCGAGAGGGGCTGGCACGACGGGAACGGGCGCGGGCAGAATGCCCACGTCAGCGTTGGGGTTGCGGCAAAGCGGGCAATGATGGCTGTCGCCGTGATCGTCCGCCTGGGTGCCGTCATTGCTGCCGCCCGGCACCTCCAGGGTCAGGGATGCTTGCCCCGCGCCTTCGCTGGTGCAGAAGTCGACGCTGATGCGATGGGCGTTGTGGCTGGCCGGAGACAGGCTCAGTGCATGCGCCAGCGACGGCGCCAACGACGCCCACAGGATCGCGACGAGCGCGATCCACACGGCGGGGCGGGTCAGGTAGGCAGCGGAGCACATGGCGCCCGATTATATCGGAGCAGATGGGGCTGCCGTCCAGCGTTTGCCAGGAATAATCGAGGTCCGGCGCAGACCCTAAACCGACAGATGCCGCCGCACATCCTCGCCGTCGATGGCGTCGCGGTCGCCGCGCGCCACCACGACGCCGCGCGACAGCACCACGAACTGATCCGCCAGTTCGCGAGCGAAGTCGAAGTACTGTTCGCACAGCAGGATGGCGATGTCGCCGCGCTGGCGCAGCATGTGGATGACTCGGGCGATGTCCTTGATGATGGACGGCTGTATGCCTTCGGTGGGCTCGTCCAGGATGATGAGCTTGGGCTCGGCCACCAGAGCGCGGGCGATGGCCAGCTGTTGCTGCTGTCCGCCGGACAGGTCGCCGCCGCGGCGCGACAGCATGGTCCGCAGCACGGGGAACAGCTCGTACACCTCTTCCTTGATGCGGCGCGCGCGCGCCGCCGGCTTGGTCGCCATGCCCATCAGGATGTTCTCTTCCACCGTCAAGCGGGCGAAGATGTCACGGCCCTGGGGTACATAGGCCATGCCGCGCGCCGCGCGCTGGTGCGGCGCCAGGCGCGTGACGTCCGCGCCGTCGAAGGCGATGTCGCCGCGCGTCACCGGCAGCACGCCCATCACGCATTTGAGCAATGTGGTCTTGCCCACGCCATTGCGTCCCAAGAGCGCCAGGCATTCGCCCTGGCGCACGGACAGCGACACGCCGCGCAGCGTATGGCTGCCGCCGTAGTATTGGTCGATCGTGTTCACGTCCAGCATCTCAGCGCCCCAGATAGACTTCGATGACCCGCGGATCGGCCTGCACCTTGCTCATCGGCCCTTCGGCCAGCACCGAGCCTTCGTGCAGCACCGTGACCTTGCCGTCGCCCGCGATCTGATTGACGAAATCCATGTCGTGCTCCACCACCATCAGCGAATGGCGTCCGCGCAATTCGTTGAGCAGCTCGCCGGTGCGTTCGGTCTCGGCATCGGTCATGCCCGCCACCGGCTCGTCCAGCAGCAACAATTGCGGCTCCTGCATCAGCAGCATGCCGATCTCCAGCCACTGCTTCTGGCCGTGCGACAGCAGCCCCGCGGGCAACGCCGCTTCGGGCCGCAACCGGATCAGGTCCAGCGTCTCGCCGATCTTGTCGGCCTGTTCGCCGCTCAATCGCGCGAACAGCGTGGGCCGCACGCGCTTGTCGGTCTTCATCGCCAGCTCCAGGTTTTCGAACACGCTGTGCTGCTCGAACACCGTGGGCCGCTGGAACTTGCGGCCGATGCCGGCATGCGCGATCTGCGCTTCGTTCAGCGTGGTGAGGTCTATGCTCTGGCCGAAGTAGGCCGTGCCCGAAGTGGGCCGGGTCTTGCCGGTGATGACGTCCATCATGGTGGTCTTGCCAGCGCCGTTGGGGCCGATGATGCAGCGCAGTTCGCCCACGCCTATGTCCAGCGTCAGGTCGTTCAAGGCCTTGAAGCCGTCGAAGCTGACCGTGATGCCTTCCAGGTAAAGGATGGCGCCGTGGCTGGTGTCCAGGCCCTTGGGGCTGACGCGGCCGTAGCCGGCATCGCCGCTGGGGCCGCCGTCGAGCGCGGCGGATTCGATGTGCGTGCTGCTCATGCCTTGTTCCCCTGGATGCGGGCGCAGATGCGGCGCGCCAGGCCGACGATGCCGGTGGGCAGGAACAGCGTCACCAGCACGAAGATCAAGCCCAGCGCGTACAGCCAGAATTCCGGCAGCACGCTGGTGAACCAGGTCTTCAGGCCGTTGACGGCGCCCGCGCCGATGATGGGGCCGACCAGCGTGCCGCGTCCGCCGGTGGCGACCCAGATCACCATTTCAATCGAGGTCTCTGTGGACATCTCGCTGGGGTTGATGATGCCGACCTGCGGCACGTAGAGCGCGCCAGCGATGCCGCAGAGCACCGCGGACAGGGTCCAGACGAAGAGCTTGAAGCCCAGCGGGTCGTAGCCGATGAAGCGCAGGCGGCTCTCGGCATCGCGCACGGCGGTGAGCACGCGGCCCAGTTTGCTCTGCGTGACCGCGCGCGCAAGGACCAGCGCGCCTGCCAGCGCGGCCAGCGTGATCCAGTACAGCGCGGCGCGCGTGCCGGGCGCGGTGATGTCGAAACCCAGGATGCGCTTGAAGTCGGTGAAACCGTTGTTGCCGCCGAAGCCCGTGTCGTTGCGGAAAAAGAGCAGCATCGCGGCGAAGGTCAGCGCCTGCGTGATGATGGAAAAGTACACGCCCTTGATGCGCGAGCGGAAGGCGAAGTAGCCGAACACGAAGGCCAGCACGCCCGGCACCAGCACGACCAGCAGCATGGCGTACCAGAAGTGCTCGGTAAAGGACCAGTACCAGGGGTAGCTCTTCCAGTCCAGGAACACCATGAAGTCGGGCAGGTCGCTCTGGTAGACGCCGTCGCGGCCGATGGCGCGCATCAGGTACATGCCGTGCGCATAGCCGCCCAGCGCGAAGAACAGGCCATGGCCCAAGGACAGGATGCCGGCATAGCCCCACACCAGGTCCAGCGCCAGCGCCGCCATGGCGTAGCACATGAACTTGCCCAGCAGCGCCACGGCATAGGCCGACACATGCAGCGCATGGCCGGGAGGGAAAGCGAGATTCAGCAAGGGAAGCAGCGCCAGGAGCGCCACTGCCGCGGCCAGGGCCGCCCACACCCGCCCCGAGTACAGCGGGCGGCGGGTCAGCAGATTCAGGTCAGTCAGCGCGTTCTGTTTCATTCGACGCTCCGGCCGCGAGGGGCGAACAGGCCTTGCGGCCGCTTTTGGACGAACAGCACGATGAGCGCCAGGATGGTGATCTTGGCCATGACGGCTCCGGCATAGGGCTCCAGGAATTTGTTGACGCCGCCCAGGCCCAGCGCGGCGATGACGGTGCCGGCGAGCTGGCCCACGCCGCCCAGCACCACCACCATGAACGAATCGACGATGTAGCCGCGGCCCAGGTCCGGCCCCACGTTGCCCAGCTGCGACAGCGCCACCCCAGCCAGCCCGGCGATGCCGGAGCCCAGGCCGAAGGCCAGCATGTCGACGCGGCCGGTGGGCACGCCCACGCAGTCGGCCATGCGGCGGTTCTGCGTGATGGCGCGCACGAACAGGCCCAGGCGGGTATGGTTCAGCAGCGCCCAGACCAGGAACACCACGAAGAAGGCGAAGCCGATGATGACCAGGCGGTTGTAGCTCAGCACCAGTCCGCCCAGTACCGTGACGCCGCCAGACATCCAGCCGGGATTGCTCACCTCCACGTTCTGCGCGCCGAACAGCGTGCGCACGCCCTGCATCAGGATCAGGCTGATGCCCCAGGTGGCCAGCAGCGTTTCCAGCGGCCGGCCATAGAGCCAGCGTATGACGGTGCGTTCCAGCGCCATGCCGACCAGCGCCGTCACGGCGAAGGCCAGCGGCAACGCGGCCAGCACATACCAGTCCAGCCAGCCCGGCAGCCAGGCGCGGAACGCCGTCTGCACTACGTAGGTCACATAGGCGCCTATCATCAGCAGTTCGCCATGCGCCATGTTGATGACGCCCATCAGGCCGAAGGTGATGGCCAGGCCCAGCGCCGCCAGCAGCAGCACGCTGCCCAGGCTGATGCCGTAGAACAGGTTGCCGGCCCATTCGATGGTGGCCAGGTGGCGGTCGATCTGCTTGAGCGCGTGGCCCGCGGCCTCACGCACGCCGGCGTCGGGTTCCGCATAGGCGCCGTCGCGCTCCTCGGCCAGCGCGGCCAGGGTGGGACGGAATGCGGCGTTGCGGGTGGCGCCCAGCACCTCGACCGCATGGCGCCGCTTGACGGGATCGCCGCTTTTCAATTCCAGGTTGGCCTGCGCGATCAGCAGCGCGTCGCGCACGGCTTCGTTCTTTTCGGACGCCAATGCCTTTTCCAGCATGGGCAGGCGCGCCGGGTCTCCGGTCTGCTGCAGACGGCGCGCCGCAGCCAGGCGCTCGGCGGGCTGCTCGGAGTACAGGCGCGAACCCGCCAGCGCCGCCTCGATGGCGCGCCGCAGGCGGTTATTGATACCGATGGCGCCTGCGCCTGGGGGCAGCTCGGCGGCGGCGCCCGTCGCCGCATCGATGGCGCGCGCACCGCCGTTGCCGATCAGCACGCGGCCGTCATCGGCGGCGTAGAGCCGGTCCTCGCCCAGCGCCTGCAGCACCGCTGCCGCCTCGGGTTCGGGGAGCTGGCCCAGCGCGGCAATCGCCTGGAGCCGGGCGTCCGTGTCGTCGCCGGCCAGCGGCGCAAGCAAGGCCGGGTCCACGCCGCTTGCCGCCGCCGGGGCGGCCGCGAGCGGCAGGGACACCAGCCATGCCAGCAGGAAACGACGCAAGTAGAGTGCGATTGCCGCGATGCGCATGGCTGCTTGTTCCCGGTGCGTTAGAGACCTTGCTTGCCTTCGTTGCCCGGGATGTACGGGCTCCAGGGCTGGGCGCGGATCGGACCCTTGCTCTTCCACACCACGCTGAACTGGCCATCCGCCTTGATTTCGCCGATGTAGACCGGCTTGTGCAGGTGGTGGTTGGTCTTGTCCATCTCGATGGTGTAGCCGTCGGGCGCGTTGAATTTCTGGCCGCCCATGGCTGCGATCACCTTGTCCACGTCAGTGGTCTTGGCCTGCTCCACCGCCTGCTTCCACATATGGATGCCGATGTAGGTGGCTTCCATCGGGTCGTTGGTCACCACCGTATTCGCGTTGGGCAGGTTCTTGGCCTTGGCATAGGCCTTCCATTTCTGGATGAAGGCGTCGTTCACCGGGTTCTTGACCGACTGGAAGTAGTTCCACGCGGCCAGGTGGCCCACCAGCGGCTTGGTATCCACGCCGCGCAATTCCTCTTCGCCCACCGAGAACGCCACCACCGGCACGTCGGTGGCCTTCAGGCCGGCATTGCCCAGCTCCTTGTAGAAGGGCACGTTGGAGTCGCCATTGATGGTGGAGATGACGGCTGTCTTGCCGCCCGTGGCGAACTTCTTGATGTTGGCGACGATGGTCTGGTAGTCGGAATGGCCGAAAGGCGTGTAGACCTCGTCGATGTCGCTGTCCTTGACGCCCTTGGAATGCAGGAAGGCGCGCAGGATCTTGTTGGTGGTGCGCGGGTAGACGTAGTCGGTGCCCAGCAGCACGAAGCGCTTGGCGCCGCCGCCGTCTTCGCTCATCAGGTATTCGACGGCGGGTATGGCCTGCTGGTTGGGCGCTGCGCCGGTGTAGAACACGTTCTTCTCGAGCTCCTCGCCCTCGTATTGCACGGGGTAGAAGAGCAGGCCGTTGAGCTCCTTGAACACCGGCAGCACGGACTTGCGCGACACCGAGGTCCAGCAGCCGAAGACAACCGCCACCTTGTCCTGGGACAGCAGCTGGCGCGACTTCTCGGCAAACAGCGGCCAGTTCGACGCCGGGTCCACCACCACGGCTTCGAGCTTCTTGCCCATCACGCCGCCATTGGCGTTGATCTCGTCGATGGTCATCAGGGCCACGTCCTTGAGCGACGTTTCCGAGATCGCCATCGTGCCCGACAGCGAATGCAGGATGCCGACCTTGATGGTGTCCTCGGCGGCGAGTACCTGCGGCATCCATCCGGACATGGCCAACAGGCTCACGGCGGTCAGTTGCTTAAGGGCTAGTCTGCGTTTCATGGTGACTCCTGATTGGAATGTGCCGGCCGTGCCGGCGAGAACGATCTGAAAACACACGACAACGAGGACCTAAAAGCAAAAGGCATGCCAACCGCGCGGGCACTTGCAGTCCGCTATATGAAAGGGGGTAGACGAAGGGCGCGCCACGGATGGCGGCGCGCCAGGCGGCACGGGCCGATCTGGTGCCGCGTGCACAACATGGGTGCGCGCGCCGCCCGCTGGCGGTGCGCGCATGTGGCGCCGCGGCGATGGCTTCGTGCCGCAGGCGGCCCCTTGCCGCAGGGAATCGGGGCAGGCGCGGGGCGGCGTCCGACATGGCACGCCGATTGCTTGGGAATCCGTACTTGTATACAAGAAAGGATTCCAGCATGAACGCCGTAGCAACGCACAAAGGCCCCGTCGCCTGGACGATCGCGCAGTGGCAGGCCGCCTATCGCAATGAGGGCGCCACGCCCGAGACCTTGTTGGCCGCCTGGGCCGAACGCGGCAACGCGCCAGACAATGCCTGGATCAAGCGCGTGGACGGCGCCATGCTGGCGCGGCAGCTCGACGCTCTGCAAGGGCTGCTGGAAGCGGCCAACGGCGACCTGACGCGGCTGCCGCTTTACGGCGTGCCGTTTGCCATCAAGGACAATATCGACGCCGCCGGCTGGCCCACCTCGGCGGCCTGCCCGGAATTCGCATACACGCCCGAGGAAGATGCGACCGTGGTCGCCCGCCTGCGCGCGGCCGGCGCCATCCTGGTGGGCAAGACCAACCTGGACCAGTTCGCCACCGGACTGGTGGGCACGCGTTCGCCGCTGGGCGCGGTGCCCAATACGTTCAATCCGGACTACGTCAGCGGCGGCTCCAGTTCGGGTTCGGCTTCCGTGGTGGCGCGCGGCCTGGCCGCTTTCTCGTTGGGCACCGACACTGCGGGCTCGGGCCGCGTGCCGGCGGGGTTCAACAACATCGTGGGCCTCAAGCCCACCAAGGGGCGGCTCAGCGCGGCAGGCGTGGTGCCGGCATGCCGCACGCAGGACTGCGTGTCGGTGTTCGCGCTGACGGTGGACGACGCCGAACTGGTAGCCGACATTGCAGCGGGTTGGGACGCGCGCGACCCCTATTCGCGCGCTCAGCCTGTAGGGAGCGGAAATCCCTGGCCGGCGCAACCCAGGCTGGCGATTCCCGCGCAGCTGGAATTTTTCGGCGATGCGCAGGCCGCGGCGGCGTTCGATCAGGCCGTGAGCGACCTGAAGGCCAGCGGCGCAACGGTCGAACCCATCGACTTCACGCCATTCAGCGAGCTGGCGGCGCTGCTGTACCAAGGGCCCTGGGTGGCCGAGCGCTTTGCCGCCGTGGAAGCGTTGTGGAAGCAGAACCCCGAGGCCATCCATCCGGTGGTGCGCGGCATCGTCGAACAGGCCGCCAACTACAGCGCGCTGGACGCGTTCAAAGCCGAGTACCGGCGCGCCGAGCTGACGGGCGACATCCATCAGACGTTGGCGGGCTTTGATGCGCTGGTGGTGCCGACTACGCCCACGATCTACACCATCGCCCAGCTCGAAGCCGATCCGGTGACGCTGAACTCGAGATTGGGGATCTACACCAACTTCACGAACCTGGCCGACCTGTCGGCGCTGGCGCTGCCGGCGGGCATGCGCGGCGACGGCCTGCCCGCGGGCATCACGCTGATCGGCATGGCTTGGCAGGACCATGCGCTGGCGCAGTTCGGACGCCAGTGGCAGGCGCGTCTGGCGCTGCCGCTGGGCGCCACCGGTGCGCCGCTGCCCGCAGCCGAGCATGCGGTCCTCCCCGCGCGTGACACGGTGCGCGTGTCGGTCGTGGGGGCGCACCTGCGCGGCATGCCGCTGAACCACCAACTGACCTCGCGCCGCGCCGTGTTCGTCGAAGCGGCGCGCACGGCCGGCGATTACCGCCTGTACGCCCTGGCCAACACCACGCCGCCCAAGCCCGGACTGGTGAAGTCCGCGAGCGGCGCGCCCATCGAGGTCGAACTCTGGGACGTACCGCTGGCCGCCTTCGGCGCCTTCGTGGCCGAGATCCCCGCGCCGCTGGGCATCGGCACGCTGGAGCTGGCGGACGGCCGCCAGGTCAAGGGATTCATCTGCGAGCCGCGCGGCCTGGAGGGCGCGCGCGACATCACGGAGTTCGGCGGCTGGCGCGCCTACCTGGCCAGCCTGGCCTGATCTCCGCTTTCGATAACCCGCAAGACACCAGGGAGTCGCACCGTGTTCGATACCGTTCTGATTGCCAACCGCGGCGAGATCGCCGTCCGCGCCATCCGCACCCTCAAGCGGCTGGGCATCCGCAGCGTGGCCGTTTACTCCGACCCGGACCGCAATGCCGCGCACGTGCGCGCGGCCGACGTGGCCGTGGCTCTGGGCGGCGAAAAGGCCGCCGACAGCTACCTGCGCATGGACCTGCTGCTGGCCGCCGCGCGCGAGCATGGCGCGCAAGCCATCTATCCCGGCTACGGCTTCCTGTCCGAAAGCGCCGAGTTCGCGCAAGCCTGCGAAGACGCGGGCATTGCGTTCGTCGGCCCTACGCCCTTGCAGATCCGCGAGTTCGGCCTGAAGCACCGTTCCCGCGAACTGGCGGCGGAGGCCGGCGTGCCGATGACGCCGGGAACGGGCCTGCTGGACAGTCTGGGCGCCGCGCTGTCGCAGGCCGAGCGCATCGGCTATCCGGTGATGCTAAAGAGCACGGCGGGAGGCGGCGGCATCGGCCTTTCGCGCTGCGACAACGAGGCCGAGCTGACTGCGGCCTTCGATAGCGTACAGCGCATGGGCGAGCACTTCTTCAGCGACGGCGGCGCCTTCATCGAGCGCTACGTCGACAATGCGCGCCATGTCGAGGTGCAGATCTTCGGCGACGGCGCCGGCCGTGTGCTGGCCCTGGGCGAGCGCGATTGCTCGGTGCAGCGCCGCAACCAGAAGGTCATCGAAGAGACGCCCGCGCCGCTTTTGCCCGCCGCCACGCGCCAGGCGCTGCACGCTGCCGCCGTGCGGCTGGGCGAGTCGGTCAACTACCGTTCCGCCGGCACCGTGGAATTCATCTACGACCCGGCGCGCGACAGCTTCTATTTCCTGGAGGTCAATACCCGCTTGCAGGTAGAGCATCCCGTGACGGAAGCCGTCACCGGGCTGGACCTGGTGGAATGCATGCTGCGCGTGGCCGCGGGCGAAGCGCTGGATTACGCCGCCATGTCGCGCGCGCCGCAAGGCGCATCCATCGAGGTGCGCCTGTATGCCGAGGATCCGCTGCGCCAGTTCCAGCCGTCGCCTGGCGTGTTGACCGACGTGTTCTTTCCAGAAGGCCTGCGGGTGGACGGCTGGGTCGCGACCGGCACCGAGGTGCCGGCGTTCTACGACCCCATGCTGGCCAAGCTGATCGTGCATGCCGGCACGCGCGAGGCCGCGCTGGACAAGCTGGCGCACGCGCTGGCCCGCACGCGCCTGCACGGCATCGCCACCAACCTGGACTATCTGCGGCAGATCGTGGATGACGCGCGTTTTCGCGCAGGCGAGCTGTCCACGCGCTTTCTTGAAACCTTTGCCTACCGGCCCGCGGCGATCGAGGTGCTGGCGGCAGGCACCTACACCAGCGTACAGGACTACCCTGGGCGGGTGGGCTACTGGGACATCGGCGTGCCGCCCTCGGGCCCGATGGACGACTATGCCTTCCGCATGGCCAACCGCATCGTCGGCAACGCGTCCGACGCAGCGGGCATCGAGGCCACGCTGGTCGGCCCGACCTTGCGCTTTCACGGCGATGCCATCGTGGCGCTGACGGGAGCGGCCTGCGCCGCCACCCTGGATGGCGAGCCCGTGCCCATGTGGACGCCGGTGGCCGTGCGTTCCGGCCAGGTGCTGGCGACCGGCCGCGCGCTGTCGGGCTGCCGCAGCTATCTGGCGGTGCGCGGCGGCCTGGACGTGCCGGTCTACCTGGGCAGCCGCTCCACCTTCGTGTTGGGCCAGTTTGGAGGGCATGCCGGCCGCACCTTGCGCGTGGGCGACATGCTGCCGCGGATCCGTCCTGAGCGGGACTGCGGTGCCACCGCACCTGTGTCCGAACCGCAGGCCGCGCCCGCCGGCTTGGTTCCGGCCTATGGCAATACCTGGCAAATCGGCGTGCTCTACGGCCCGCACGGCGCGCCGGATTTCTTCCGGCCCGAAGCCATCGAGGCCTTCTTCGCCGCGGACTGGGAAGTGCACTACAACTCCAACCGGCTGGGCGTGCGCCTGATCGGCCCCAAGCCAACTTGGGCGCGCGAGGACGGCGGCGAGGCGGGCCTGCATCCGTCCAATATCCACGATTGCGAATACGCCATCGGCAGCATCAACTTCACCGGCGACAGCCCCGTGATCCTGACGCGCGACGGCCCCAGCCTGGGCGGCTTCGTCTGCCCCGTCACCATCGCCCGCGCCGAACTGTGGAAGGTCGGGCAGGTCAAACCGGGCGACCGGATCCGCTTCGTGCGCATCGACTATCAGCAGGCGGTGGCGCTGGAGGCGGCGCAGGACCGTTGCGTGGCCGAACTGGCGGCGCCCGCGCAGCCCGCGCAAGCCTTGGCGCCCGCCGCCGTGCCGGAACCCATCGTGGCGGCGCTGCCGGCGCAGGGCGCGCGGCCTGCGGTTTCTTACCGCCAGGCGGGCGACGGCTACCTGCTGCTGGAATACGGCGACAACGTGCTGGACCTGGCGCTGCGCATGCGCATCCATCTGCTGATGGAGGCGCTCAATGCCGAGCCCGTCGCCGGCGTGATGGAGTTGTCGCCTGGCGTGCGTTCGCTGCAGATCCGCTACGACAGCCGTGTCATCCTGCAAGGCGCGTTGATCGAGCGCCTGCTGCGGATCGAGAGCGGCCTGGCCGACGTGGCCACGCTCAAGGTGCCTACCCGCGTGGTCTACCTGCCCATGGCGTTCGAGGATTCGGCCACGCTGGGCGCAGTGCAGCGCTACCTGGAAACCGTGCGCGCCAGTGCGCCGTGGCTGCCGAACAATGTGGACTTCATCCGGCGCATCAACGGCCTGGCCAGCCGCAAGCAGGTCCGCGATATCGTGTTCGACGCCAGCTATCTGATCATGGGCCTGGGCGACGTGTACCTGGGCGCGCCCTGCGCGGTGCCGATAGATCCGCGCCACCGCCTGCTGACTTCCAAGTACAACCCGGCCCGCACCTACACCGCCGAAGGCACGGTAGGCATAGGGGGGGTCTACATGTGCATCTACGGCATGGATTCGCCCGGCGGCTATCAGCTGGTCGGACGCACCTTGCCCATCTGGAACAAATTCCTGAAGAACCCTGTGTTCCAGGACGGCAAGCCTTGGTTGCTGCGCTTTTTCGACCAGGTGCGCTTCTATCCGGTGACGGAAGCCGAACTCGATGCGTTGCGCGAAGACTTCCGCGAAGGCCGGGCCACGGTCCGCATCGAGGAAGAGGTGTTCGATTTCGCGGCGCACCAGCGCTTCCTGGAGGAAGAAGCCGACAGCATCGCCGCGTTCCAGACACGCCAGAAGAGCGCCTTCGACGCCGAGGTGGCCTTGTGGAAAACAGAAGATGCCGCGGTGGAGCAAGCGGCGGCCGGACCCGAGCCCGAAGCCGAAGCGGCCTTGCGCGAAGGCGAAAGCCTGGTCAGCGCCGACATGTGCGGCAACGTCTGGAAGATCCCGGTGCAGGTGGGTCAGAGCGTATCGGCGGGGGACACGCTGGTGGTGGTCGAGGCCATGAAGATGGAGCTGTCCGTCATCGCGCCGGCGTCGGGGACCGTGGTCGCGATCCGCTGCGTGCCGGGCAAACCGGTGAACGCGGGCGACCCGCTCATCGTTCTGGCCGAAGACGCGACCTGCCCCGTGGCCTGACCATGCGCCTGGAATCCGCGCTGGCCGCTCCCGCCATCCGCCAGACGCCGGCCTTGGCCGGTTCGCTGGCCGACCAGGTCTATCAGCGGCTGAAAGCCGACCTGTTCGACTTCCGTGTGCTGCCGGGCGAGCGCTTCACCGAGGCCGAGGTGGCGGCGCGGCTGGGCGTCAGCCGCACGCCGGTGCGGCTGGGACTGGCGCGGCTGGAGCGCGAAGGCTACGTGCTGCCCCGTCCGCGCAGCGGCTGGCAGGTGCGGCCTTTCGACTTCGAACGCTTCGAGGCGCTGTATGACGTGCGCGTGGTGCTGGAGCAGGCCGCGGTGGAACGGCTGTGCGCGCGCGAGCACATGGACGAGGCAGGCATGCTGGGCGCGCTGAAGGACGTGTGGCTGGCGCCGCCGCGGCAACGCATCCTGGACGGCCGGCTGGTGGCGCAGCTGGACGAGGCCTTTCATTGTTCGTTGGTGGCAGCCGCGGGCAACCCGGAGCTGGCGCAGATCCATCGCGACGTGACCGAGAAGATACGCATCGTGCGGCGGCTGGATTTCACCAAGGACTTCCGCGTGGATGCGACCTACGACGAGCACGCGGCCATCCTGCGGGCCGTGCTGGCGCGGCGAGCCGAGGAGGCGGCGCGGATGTTGCGTTCGCATATCGGCATGAGCCGAGCGGAGGTCCGCAAGATCACGCTGCACATGCTGCACCAGGCGCGCGAGCATGCTGGCGGGCTGGGCCTCGCGTCCCCGGACTAGCCCTGCAGCTGCTGGTAGACCTCTTGCGACACGCGCAGCAGTTCCTCGCGGCTGACCGCGCCTGACAGCGCGTAGCCGAACTGTCCTTCGACCCAGTAGAACACCCGCACCGGGCCTTCCTGGGTGAATTGGAACGCGGTCTGCCCGCCCGCGGCTTCGCGGGTGACGTACAGCGTCAGGCGCTGGCCGTCGGCCGCGCCGTACATGAACAGCGCGACCGGCCCCGCACCACCCGGCAGCAGGCGGCCGCCCACCAGTTCGTAGCCGGCCTGCGATAGCGACGGCGGGCGCATGGTCGCGCCCATGCGCTTGGTCAGCCAGGTCACCAGGCCTTTTTCATTGTCGGCGCCGACCTCCACAGGCCGGCCCATGTCGGGCGCGTAGACCGCGTGGGCGATGGCGGCGCGCTGGGCATAGCCGCCCGCAATGCGTTCGGGCGCGGCGGTCGCCAGCGCGGCCTGCAGCTGGCGGGCGTCCATGGCGCCGCGCGTGATCCAGGCGGCGCTGGCGCTGATGGCGGCGATCGCCACGCCGGCGGCCAGGGCCCGCCAGGGCCAGGGGTTCGAGGGCCGCGCCAGGGGCAGGCGCAGCGGCAGCGGCTCGTCCAGCACCGGGTCCAGCATGGCGTGCAGCAGGCGCCGTTGCTCGCGCCATTCGTCGACGCGGGCCTGGTCTTGCGGATGGGAGGCCAGGAATGCTTCGACCTCGGCGCGGCGCGTGGGCGGCAACTGGCCGTCCGCATAGGCATGCAGGTCGGCTTCGGTAATCGGGGTGCCCGCGCCGGGCACCGCATGGAGGCGTTTCTCGTTCATGTCATTTCACGCGATGGAGCTTGCTGACGGTGTCGCGCGCCTGCATCAGCGCGCCCAGTTTTTCGCGGGCGCGCGACAGGCGCGACATGACCGTGCCCATCGGCACGTCCAGTATCCGGGCGGTGTCCTGATAGGACAGGTCTTCCACGCATATCAGCAACAGCACTTCCCGCTGTTCGGCGGGCAGGGCTTGCAGGCAGCGGTCCAGGTCGCGCACCTCCAGGTGGTCTGTCTGCGTGGCGCGCACCGGGGCGTCGGGCAGTTCGCCCGGGGCGGTCTGTTCGGCCCGCCGGTTGCTGGCGCGCACGCCGTCGATGAAATGGTTATGCATGATGCCGAACATCCAGGCGCGCAGCTCGCCGCGCCGCTGCCAGCGCGAATAGCGGCTCCATGCGCGCTCCAGCGTGTCCTGGACCAGGTCGTCGGCCCGGTGGGGGTCGCCCGTCAGCCCGCGGGCATAGCGCCGCAGGCTGGGGATGCAGGCCAGGATCAGGGCTTCGTCTTCGGCGCGCATGGGTTGCTGCGTGTGATGGCGGACACCGTATCAGGGCTTGGCAACGTGCCAGACTTCCTTGAAGTTGTCGCCGGTCTTGTCGCCCGCCTTGGCGTCCTTGGCATAGGTGTACAGCGGCTTGCCCTTGCTGGCCCATTGCTTGCTGCCGTCGTCGCGGGTGATGACGGTCAGGTCGCCCATGGGCTTGGCGTCGGCGCTGGCCATGACGGGCGGCCAGATCTTGGCGCACTGGTCGTTGCAGGCGCTCTTGCCGCCGGCATCCTTGTCGAAGGTGTAAAGCGTCATGCCGGCGCTGTTGACCAGCATGCCGTCCTGGGTCTTGACGGCCTGGGCCTGGGCGCCGGCCGAAAACAGGGCGGCGGCGGAGATGGCCAGGGCTGCGGCGATGTGTTTGCGCATGGTGTGCCTCGTACGTAGATAGGGAAAGTGGGAGACTGCCCCCTACAGACGCTGCCGGTCCCGGCTTTATTCCAGCCGGGCTGAAAGAAGTTGCAAAGGGTCAGCCGGCCGGACCGCGCCGGGTTCGTGACGCATTTCATATTCCAGGTCGGTTTCCTCCACGGGGATGAAGCCCAGCGCTTCATAGAGGCGCCGGGCAGGGTTGCCCTTGAGCACGCTCAGGGTGACGGGGACGCCCTCGGCGTCGGCCTCGTCCAGCACGCCCTCCAGCAGGCGGCGGCCCAGCCCGCGGCCCTGGAAGGCGGGATCGATCTGGATCTGCACGATGCGCCAGCCTGCCGGGTCCCGGCCGTGCTTGAACAGGCCGGCGGGCCGGCCGTCCAGCCAGACGATGCGGGCGTCCTCGAAACGGTAACGGATGCGGGCCAGATGGTGGTCGTCATCCAGGGGCGCGCCCGCGCGCTGCAGGTGTTCCTGCATGGTGGTCTTGCGCAGGGTGAGCAGGAAGGGCAGGTCGTCTTCGGTGGCGGGTTGCAGCGCCAGGGAGCAGGTCTGGGTCATGGATGCGGGGGAAGTGGGGGCGGCCGGCTGACGCGCCGGCGCGATTATCAGGTTATAGAGCGGTTGCGCCGCGGACGCCAGTCCGCCGCCTGGCGCTTTCAGCCCGCTCCTTGACGCCGTTGCGTCAACCCGCGCTGCCGTTGCGCGCGCACTCCCATCCCAGCTCGGCCAGCGGTTCCACCTTGGCGCCCATGGTCCGGGCGTCGTCGGCTGCGGCATTGCCGCCCGAGGCGCGCGCGGCAACCCCTTGCAGGATGGCGGCCATGCGGAAGAAGCTGTAGGCGAGATAAAAGCCCCAATCGGACACCCCCGCAAGCCCGCGCGCCCGGCAATACGCGGCCACGACTTCGTCCTCGCCGGGGATGCCCAGCGCGGCGAGGTCGGAGCCGGCCACGCCGCGCCACAGCTGCGGCGATACGCGCCAGCACATGCTGTAGTAGGCCAGGTCCGCCAGCGGGTGGCCCAGTGTCGAAAGCTCCCAGTCCAGCAGGGCCAGCGCGCGGGGTTCGGTGGGATGGAAGATCAGGTTGTCCAGCCTGAAATCGCCATGCACCAGGCGCGTTTCGTCGCTGGCGGGAATGTTGCGCGGCAGCCAGTCGATCAGCGCTTCCATGGCGGGCAGGTCGGCCGCCGGCCGGCTTTCGCGGTATTGCCGCGTCCAGCGTGATATCTGGCGCGCGTAGTAGTTGCCTGGACGGCCATAGCTTTCCAGGCCCAGGGCCGCGTAATCCAGTTGATGCAGGGCCGCGAGCACGCGGCTGGTTTCCGCGTAGATGGCGGCGCGCTCGGCCGGCGCGAGGCCCGGCAGGGCGGGGTCGACGAAGCTGCGTCCCTGCACGTAGTCCATCAGATAAAAGGGCGTGCCGAGCAGGCTGTCATCGGCGCAATAGTCCAGCATGCGCGGCACGGGCACGTCGCTGCGCTGCAGCGCCCGCATCACCTGGAATTCCCGGTCGATGGCGTGCGCCGAGGGCAGCAGCTTGCCCGCGGGCTGCTTGCGCAGCACGTACTGGCCTTTGTCCGTGGTCACGACGTAGGTCGGATTCGATTGGCCGCCGGCCAGGCGGCGCAGCGCCACTTCCTCCGCCCGTCCCGCATACCCTGCGCGCACCAGGTAGGCGGCCAGCGCGTCCTGGCCGTCGATGGCGTCCGCCGCCGCGCCCGTCACGATTGCGCCCCGGCCGCGTCCTGCGCCTGCCAACGCCAGAAGTCGTCGCCTTCGTCCATCAGGAACCGAGCCAGCACCATCTTGTGCACTTCCGAGGCACCGTCGACCAGCCGGGCCTGACGCGCGTAGCGGTAGATCCAGGCCAGCGCCGTATCGCGTGAATAGCCGCGCGCGCCGGTCAGCTGGATGGCGGTGTCTACCGCCTTGTGCAGCGTTTCGGAGACGACGATCTTCGCCATCGAGACTTCCTTGCGCGCGTAGCTGCCCTGGTCCAGGGCGACCGCGGCGCGCATCGTCAGCAGGCGGCCGATTTCGATCGCCATGGCGCATTCGCCCAGCATCCATTGCACGCCTTCGCGTTCGGCCAGCGCGGTGCCGAAGCTCTGCCGGGTCGCCACGTACTCGCGCGCGATCGCCAGCGAGCGGCGGGCCAGCCCCAGCCAGCGCATGCAATGCGTCAGCCGCGCGGGCCCCAGGCGGATCTGCGTGACCTTCAGACCGTCGCCCACGCCGAGCAGGCGGTTTTCGTCAGGAATCTCCAGTCCGTCGAATACCAGTTCGCAATGGCCGCCGTGTTCCTCCGGGCCCATGATGGGAATGCGCCGCTCGATGCGCCAGCCGGGCTGGTCCGCGTCGAACAGAAAGGCCGTCAGGCCCTTGCGCGGATCGTCCGAGGTCTTGGCCATCAGGATGAAGTGCTGCGCCACGCCGGCGCCGGTGATGAACCATTTCTTGCCATGCACCCGCCACTTGCCGTCCTGCAGAGTGGCGGTGGTGCGCATCATGGAAGGGTCGGAGCCGCTGCCGGGATGCGGTTCGGTCATGGCGAACGAGGAGCGCACCTTGCCGTCCACGATGGGTTGCAGCCAGCGCGCCTTCTGCGCCTCGGTGGCGACCTTTTCCAGCACCATCATGTTGCCGTCGTCGGGCGCCGCGCTGTTGAACACCACGGGTCCGAAGATCGACACGTTCATTTCCTCGTAGCAGGCCGCCATGCCGACGCGCGACAGGCCCTGGCCGCCGCGCTCGCGCGGCATCTGCAGGGCCCACAGACCGGCTTCGCGCGCGCGGCGGCGCAGCGGCTGCAGGACTTCCTCGCGGATGTTCTCGTGTTCGTCGTAGGAGGACGGATCCGCCTCCACCGGCAGGATGTGCGTCTCGACAAAGTCCTTGATGCGCAGGCGGTAGCTTTCGATTTCTGGCGTGAGGCTGAAGTCCATATTGCGTCCCGGAGTCAAAGCGTGGAAATGAGGTGTCCGCCGTCCACCACCAGGACCGATCCGGTCATGAAGGAAGAGGCGTCGGAAGCCAGCAGCAGCAGGGGAGCCGACAGCTCCCGCGCCTGCCCGAGCCGGCGCTGCGGCACGCGCCGGATCAGCGCCTGCCCCGCGTCGCTGGCGAAGAATTCGCGGTTCAGGTCGGTTTCTATGTAGCCTGGCGCCAGCGCATTGACGCGGATGCCGTGGCGCGCCCATTCCAGCGCCAGGGCCTGCGTCAGCTGGATCAGCGCGGCCTTGGAGGCGGCGTAGGCGGGAACCTGCTGGGCCACCCGCAGCCCCAGGATGGAAGCGATGTTGATGATGCTGCCGCCGCCGTGCGCCTGCATGTGGCGTCCGGCTGCCTGCGCCACCCGCCAGGTGCCGTTGAGGTTGACGTCGATCACGTCCATCCAGTCGGCTTCGCTGTGTTCCAGCGCAGGGCGCGCGGTGGTAATGCCGGCGTTGTTGACCAGGATGTCGATGGCGCCGCCCAGGCGCTCGGATGCGGCATCGAACAGACCCGCGACGCTGTCGGGCTGGGTCACGTCCAGCGCGATGGCGCAGGCCTGCCGGTCGGCGGCGGCCAGTTCCGCGGCCAGCTGCTCGCCGGCCTGCAGCCTGCGCCCGGCCAGCGCCACGTGCGCGCCCGCGGCGGACAGGGTGCGCGCGAACTCCGCGCCCAGTCCGCCAAAGGCGCCGGTCACCAGGGCCCGCTTGTTGCGTAGGTCCTCGAACATGCTCATCCTCCTTCCGGCGATGCCGCCGCGCGGGTCATGCAGGCTTGTACGCCGACGCTTCCACTTCGATCAGCCACTCGGGCCGCGCCAGGGCGCGCACCACGACCAGCGTCGCGGCGGGACGGGCCTCGCCCAGATAGGCCAGCCTGACGGGGCCGAGCAGCGGCAACTGGCTTTCATCCGTGATGTAGGTCACGACCTTGACCAGATCGCCCGCATTCATCCCCGCAGCCTCCAGCATGGCCTGGATGTTGCGCCAGGCGGCATGGGCCTGGGCTTCGAAGCCTTGGGCGAGCGCGCCCTCCGACGATACTCCCACCTGGCCGGCAATGTGCAGCCAGCGTCCGGGGCCTTCGGTCAGCACGCCCTGGCTGTAGGGGCCCAGCGGAGCGCAGACGCCCGCGGGATTGAGTGGTTGGCCTGCCATAGGGACTCCTCGTGAAAGATCAGGCCCGGCCCGCGCCGGGCAGCAGCAGATCGAGCGTCTTGTTGAACAGCGGATAGCTTCCGCCCGCGAAATCGGTCAGCAGATCGAAATGGTTGCGCTGCGGCACCACCAGGTTCTCCACCTCGTGGCCATGGCTGGCGCAATGCTGCGAGAAATCCCGGCTCTGGCCGCGAAAGCCCTCGGTTTCCAGCGCGCCGGCGGCGAACACCATGGGCACTTCGTACAACGCGACGCGTTGGTACAGCCCCAGGCTGCGGGCTTCGGCCGCGCTCATGTGGAGATCGCGGTTGATGGAAGTGCGCAGCAGCGGCTCCAGATCGAACAGTCCGCTCAAGCCCACGTAGCCGCGTATCCTGCCCGCCAGGGCGGGCACGAGGTCCCGGCACAGCGCGCGGGCGGCCATGTGCCCGCCGGCGGAATGGCCGGACAGCACGATGCGGCTGGCGTCGTAGCCGTGGCGCTCTCCCTGCGCGGTCAGCCAGGAGACGGCCATACAGGCTTCGTCGACGATCTCGGAGACGCTCGCGTGCGGCGCCAGCGTGTAGTTGGGCAGCGCCACCGCGACGCCGCGCGCCAGGTACTCGTCGGCGATGAACGAAAAGCCGTGCTTGTCCAGGGCGCGCCAATAGCCGCCATGGATGAAGACCAGCAGCGGTGGCGCCGGCACGTGGTCGGGAACGAACAGGTCCAGCACGCTCGAGGGCCGCTCGCCGAAGCGCAGGTCCAGGCGCGCCTCGCGCCGGCTGCGCGTGTCGGCGCTGCGGCGCGCATAGGTAAAGTAGATTTCCTCGCGTTCGGGGTGCCGGGCGCGCAGGTTGTACTGCGCTTCCTGCTCCGGATCGATCGCCTGCTCCTGGGAAGAACACGTCATCGCTTCACCTGTCTCCTGTCAGGCGCCCAGATAGGCGGCCTGTACCCGTGTATCGTCGCGCAGCGCCTGGGCGCTGCCCGAATACGCCACCCGGCCTTCCTGCAGCACGTAGCCGTAGTCCGCGGCGCTCAAGGTCAGCCTGGCGTTCTGTTCGGCGATGAACAGCGTCAGTCCTTCCTGCTTGAGCCGCCGCAGCGACAGGAAGATGTCCTTCACGACCAGGGGCGCGAGGCCCATGGACGGTTCGTCCAGCATCAGCAGGCGCGGGCTGCTCATCAGGGCCCGGCCGATCGCGACCATCTGCTGTTCGCCGCCGGACAGCGTTCCCGCAGCCTGGCGGGCGCGCTCGGACAGCCGCGGGAACAGGTCCAGGACGAAGTCGAGGTTGCGGCGGAACTCGGATTGGCGGCGTTGCTTGAGCAGTTTGTAGCCGCCCATTTCCAGGTTTTCGCTGACCGACAGCGGTGCGAAGACGCGCCGGCCTTCGGGCACCAGCACGATGCCGCGGTCGACGATGCGGTCGGCGGGTAGCGCCTCTATCGCTTCGCCCTCGAAGCGCACGCTGCCGCGCAGGGGGCGCAGCAGGCCGCTCAGGCTGCGCATGACCGTGGTCTTGCCGGCGCCGTTGGCGCCTAGCAGGCAGCCTATCTGCCCGGCGGGAATCTCCAGGCTGGTTTCCCGCAGGACGTCGCCGGCCCCATAAGAGGCGCACAGATTGGTGATTTCAAGCATCGGGCATGTCCTCCCCGAGATAGGCCTTCAGGACCAGGGGATCGACGCGCACCGCGTCGGCCTGGCCTTCGGCGATCTTGCGGCCGTAGTTCAGGACCAGGATGTCGTCGCACAGCTGCATGACGAAGCTCATGTTGTGCTCGACCAGCAGCACGGTTACCCCGCTGGCGTTCACTTCGCGTATGACCTGGGCCACCTGCGCCACTTCGGCATGCGGCACGCCCGCGACGGGTTCGTCCAGCAGCAGCAAGGTGGGATCGGCGGCCAGGGCGCGGGCGATTTCCAGGATCTTGGCCTGGCCGAAGCTCAGGTCCGCAGCCAGCACATCAGCCTGGCGGGCCAGATGCAGCTGCTCCAGCCGTTGCATCGCGATGTCGCGCATCTGCCGCTCGTCGCGGCGCTGGCGGGGCGTGCGCAGCATGCAGGCCCACAGGCCGGAGCCGAAGCGCGCATGGCAGCCCACCATGACGTTCTCCAGCACCGTCAGGTCCTTGAAGATCTGCAGGTTCTGGAAGGTCCGGGCGATGCCCAGCCTGACGCGCTGGTGCGGCGGCAGGCCCCGCACCGAGCGGCCGCGAAAGCAAACGTCGCCGTTGCCGGGCTGCAGCAGCCCCGCGACGATGTTGAACAAGGTGCTCTTGCCCGCGCCATTGGGACCGATGAGCCCCTTGATCTGCCCTTGCTTCAGATCGAAGGACAGGTCGGCAAGCGCGGCCAGTCCGCCGAAATTGATGCCCAGGTCCCGCACCGACAGGAAATCGTGATCAGCCATGGCGCACCTTTCCCTTCGTTGCCGCCACCGGGGATGCGGGCAGGCTTGCGGAACGCCGGCACAGCCGCTGCGCCAGTCCCGCCAGCCCGCCCGGGAAGAACATCAGGACCAGGATCATGCCCAGCCCGAACAGCAGCAGCTCCACGTCGTGGAAGGCGCGCAGCAGTTCGGGCGCGGCGGTGTAGACCAGCGCGCCGAACAAGGGCCCCCAGTACTTGCCCCAGCCTCCGACCGCGACCATGACCAGCAGCAGCACCGATGCGGAGAAGCTGAAGGTTTCCGGCGATGCAAACTGGTTGAAATGGACATAGAACGTACCCGCCAGGGCCGCCACCGCGGCGCAAAGCACGAACACCGCCACCTTGAGCGCATAGGTGTTGATGCCCAGGCTGGCCGCGCCGACCTCGCTGCCGGCCACGCTGATCATGGCGCGACCGATGCGCGAGCGGGTCAGGTTGAGGAAGCCCCACATCAGCAGGAGGCCCGCGGCCCAGGCCAGGTAGAAGAAGCGCCGGTCGGTATCGAAGGCATAGCCCGCGATGGTGATGGGCTCGACTCCCGACAGGCCGTTGGGGCCGCCGGTGTAGTCCACCAGTTCGACGAACAGCACCGACAGGATGGCGTTGAATCCCAGCGTTGCCATCGCCAGGTAGTGACCGCGCAGCCGCAGCACGGGCAGGGCGATCAATAGCGCCGCCGTGCTTGCGACCGCCAGCGCGGCCGGGATGGAGGCGAGTGCGGGGAGGCCGTACTTGGCCGACAAGGCGCCGCTGACATAGGCGCCCAGGCCGAAGAAGCCGGCCTGGCACATGGATATCTGCCCGCAGTAGCCCATCAGAAGGTTGAGACTGGCGATCAGCATCAGGTTGATGCTGAACGTCACCGCCAGGCCTACGGCATAGCTGTTCGGCGCCACCAGCGGAAACAGGAGGAACAGGCCCCACAGCGCCAGCAGGATGCGCAGGTCGTGGCGCGCGCCGTCCCCGGGCGGATGGATTTCGGATTTCATCGTCACCCCCTTCAGACCTTGTTGATTTCGGCTTTGCCCAGCAAGCCCTGGGGACGGTAGAACAGCACCAGCAACAGCACGATGAAGGACAGCGCGTCCTTGTATTGCGAGGAAATCAGGCCGCCTCCCAGCGCCTCGATCACGCCCAGCAGCACGCCGCCAAGCAAGGCGCCCTGCAGGCTGCCCAGCCCGCCCAGCATGGCCGCGCTGAAGCCCTTGAAGCCGAGCATGGTGCCGTGGTCATAGGAGGTGAAGGTCAGCGGCGCGATGATCACGCCCGCGATGCCGCCGGCCAGAGCCGCGAGCACGAAGGCCACCGTCACCGAGCGCCGCACGTTGATGCCGACCAACGCGGCGGCGTCTCGGTCGATGGCGGTCGCGCGCAGGGTCTTGCCCAGCAGGGTGCGTTCGAAGAAGAAATGCGTGCCCAGCATGAAGAGCAGCGCCACCCCCATCACCCAGAAGCTCTGCGGCGGAATCTGCGCGCCCGCCAGCGGCACCGGCGTGTCGCCCGAGAATGCGGGATAGCCCATCGGCGTTTTGCCCAGCCCCAGCATCACCAGGCTTTTGGTACAGATGGCCAGGCCGATGCTGAGCAGCGTCACCAGCAGGGGCGCGGGCTTTTTCAGCGGATGGATCACCAGGCGTTCGGACAGGCCGCCCGCCAAGGCCACCAGGGCCACCGCCGCCAGACAGGACAGCCAGAGCGGCAGTTCGGCGACCGCATAACAGGCGGCCGCCACCATGCCGCCCATCATGACCCATTCGCCCTGGGCGAAGTTGATGGCGTCGGTGCTCTTGAATATGACGTTGAATCCCACCGCCACGATGGCGTAGATGCTGCCGGTGGTGATGCCGGCGACCAGCAGTTGGATGATTTGCGCGGACATGTCCATGGCGAAGCCCCGGCGCCGGCTCAGTTGGGACGGCGCGAGGTGAGCGCGATGCCGGGCAGTTCGACGCCGAACTCGGCCAGGCGCCGCGTCACCGTCTCCAGGTACGACCACAGGACCTCATACTCCCGGTCTGCGGACGCAGCGCCCAGGCCCGCTTCGGCCGTCAGCGCGTTGGCACGGCTTTCGGCGCCGTCGGGCTCTGCCAGCCAGGGGCAGTGGTAGCCGCGCAGTTCGACCTCGTTCAGATAGCCCGACACGGCCTGCGCCACGGCGGCGCGGTCGGCGTCGGACCAGGCCGCGGCGCGTTCGGCCACATAGAGCCAGCCGAAGGTGGCGTGACGCTCCTTGGCCTGCACGCACTGTTCCAGGATGCGGCGCGCAACGGGTTCCCGGGCGTTCTCCAGGTAGGCCCGGAACAGTTCCAGCTCCAGGCCGTCTTCCACCGCGGCGTGCGTGGTGAAGAAGGCGTCGGCATGGCAGGCGGCATCCAGTACCTGGCGGTGCCGGCATTGGTTGAAGATGGCTTCCTGCTGCGGGCTGGGCGGGCGGTTCAGGTAGCCGCCCAGCAAGGTGGCGTAGCGGTGGAAGCACTCGATCTGCCAGGCTTCCTCGGTGTTGCGCACGGTGAGAAAGTACTTGGGGTCGGACTCGCGGCCGCTCTCCAGGCACAGGCGCACCAGCAGCGCCGGCGTTTCGCTCAAGCCGGCGTATTCCACCCAGGCGCGGCGGCTCCAGGTCAGGCGCGCCGCATCGCGGACTTGCGCGTCGAGGGCGCCTGGATCCAGGCTGGCCCAGGGAATATCGGTCTCCGGCGCCCAGCGCTGCTGCTTGCCGGTTTCGTAAAGTTCGCGGATCGAGGTGATGGACTGCTTGAGCGTCAGCGGGAAGCGGCGCTCAACGGGAATTCTGGTCGTGGCTGCGTTCATGTCGGGTTTCCTCGCGTTCAGAATTCGCCGATCTTCGGGTGGTGCAGCAGGGGCAGATGCACGCCCCAAGGCTCCATCTGGCGGCGCACGCGCTGCACGGTTTCAACGAACAGGGGCTTCTCCAGTTCTTCGACCGTGGAACCCAGGCCGGCTTCCCAGGTGAGCCGGTCCACTTCCATTTCGGCGCGAGAAGCCGGATTGTCGGGCGCCAGCCATGCGCTGTGATAGCCGTTGAGCTCGACCTTTTCCATCATGTTGATCACGGCGTTTTCCACCACCTTGATTTCGGCGGCGGACATCTGCGGAATGCGGTGGTCGAGAAAGCGCCAGCCGAACGCGCAGTGCCGCACCTCGTCGCGCATGATGCGGGCGCAGATCTGCTTGGCGACGGGATCGCGGGTGATTTCGACCAGGTGGCGGAAGACGTCGAATGCGATTTCCTCGGCGGCGCAGACCAGCGCCGCGAGAATGGCCTCGACCGACACCTCGGGATCCAACGCCATCTTGCGCACGCCATGGGTGGCGACGGAGCCCTGGTAGGCGGCCTGGGCCGGCTGCTCCATGTAGCCGCCCAGCGCTTCGGCCATGCGGTAGCAGGCTTCGGCGTGGCGGCTTTCCTCTTGTGAGCGGATGGTGAAGAACAGCCGCAGGTCGGGTTCGCACTTGTCGTGGCAGAAGCGGATCTGCAGGGCAGGGCTTTCCGAGATGGCGCCGTATTCGCTCCAGGCCCGGCGGCTCCAGTACTGGCGGGCCGCGTAGCGCTGCTCGGGCGTGTACTGCGAGGCGTCGAACAGATGCCAGTCGATGTCGGTGCGCGGGTCCCACTGCTTGACCGTTGCCAGGTGGTAGAGGTCGCGGATCTTGGGGATCCGGGTGTCCAGGTCCAGCGGAAAGATGCTTTCCGGATCGTCCAGGATCGTACGCGGCTCGGCGCTTGCTACGTTCATGACTGCACTCCCTGGTTTGCAGCGCCCGCGGCGCGCGTGAGTGGAGGTTGCGGAGATGGAACTGCTTTACTTGTAGTCGGCCAGCCGGAACTGCCCGTCGCGGTAGCCCAGCATGACGATGTCGTCCTTATCCAGGCCCGAGTGGCGCTGGGGCGAGAAATTGAAGACCCCGCCCACGCCCTGGTAGCCGGTGATGGCGGTCAGCTGTTCACGGGTCTTTTCCTTGTCGCCGCCGCTCTTGTCCAGGGCGGCGCGTGCCAACATGATGGCGTCGTAGGTCTGGGCCACGAACTGGTTGGGCTTGCGCTTGTAGCGGGCCTCGAAGCGCTTGCTGAGGTCCACGATGCGCGTCTTGATCGGGTCGGCGTCGGGCAGGTCCTGGCCCACCGGGAACTTGACGCTGACCAGCAGCAGGTCCTTGACCGAGTCGCCGGCCAGCTTCATGTAGCGCTGGTCGACGAAACCGTAGCTGTGCACCAGGGTGAGCTTGTCCAGGCCCAGCTGCTGCGCCTGCTTGATGAACACCACGCCAGCCGGGGTGACGGTCCAGCAGATGATGGCCTGCACCGACGCATTCTTGATGCGCGTGAGCTGCGGAGTCAGGTCGGTGTCGGCGGGGTTGAAGGATTCATACGTGATGTCGATGCCGCGCTTGGCGGCAAGCCGCTTCATCTGTTCGACGGCGCTCTGGCCGAAGCCGCTGTTGTCGGCCAGCAGGGCGGCGCGCTTGATGCCTTTCTTGTCGAAGTAGTCCAGCACCCGGTCGATCACCTGGTCGTCGTCCACGGTGCTCTTGAACACGTACTTGCGTTCGGCCACCGGCATCACGATCTGCATCGAACCTTCGGTGGAAATGAAGGGCGTGGCGGCCTTGTCTACCATCGGCACCATGGCCATGGCGATGCCGCTCATGTTGCCGCCGCCGACGATGATGTCCACCTTGTCCTGGGACAGCAGCCGCTTGGTGGCGTTGATGGCCTTGGCGGTCTGGCTTTCGGCGTCGTAGAACACCCATTCGACTTTCTTGCCGCCGATGCCGCCGGCGGCATTGATGTCGTCGATGGCCATTTCCATGCCGGCCTTCATGTCTTCGCCGAGGAAGGCGGCGGGACCGGTCACGGACAGGATGGATCCTATCCGCACCGTATCCTGCGCGCTGGCGGCGTGCATGCCCAGCATCAGCGCGGCGGCCGGCAGCGCGATGGCCGCGCGGCGCGAGAACTCCAGAAACGTCTTTAAGCAAGTCATGGTGCTACTCCTGTGCCTGATGCGGGATTTAAGGGGGTGCAGCAACTTCCACGAACAGCGAAAACGTAGTCGGCTAGGCCTCCGCCACGCCGGGTGGGTTGCGGAACTCGAGCGAGTCCGACACCTGGTCCGTCTTGCCTGCGCCGTTCTGCAGCGGTACGCGCACCGAGTACCGGACCTGGTCCGCGCGGTAATGCGACAGGCCGGACATGACCGGCCGGTCCTGCTTGTCGAAATACACCAGGTGCCGCGTCAGGACGGGATCGCCGGGCAGGAGGCTGAGGTAATCGGCATGTTCGGCCTGCACCGCGCCGCCCTCGATCTTGAGGTTGCCGTAGGCCAGCTCGACCTGGCGGCCGATCAGCTCCAGCAGGGAGCCCGCCTCGGCCTGGCGGGCGTCGATGTGCGGGATGCGGTCGGTGCGCACATAGCGGTAGTCGATCGAGATCGGCACCTGCTGGACCGTGCGCAGGCGCAGGATGCTCCAGACCGGGGTGCCGGGCGCCACGTCCAGTTCGCGCGCCACGACGGCCGAGGCCGGTTCCTGCGCGCAGTGCAGCACCCGCAGGCTGAGGGGACGGCCGTGTGCGGACCACTGGTCGATGAAGTCCATGGCCGGGCTGAACTGTTCGTCGATCTTGGGGGCGCAGACGAAGGTGCCGGAACCGCGGACCCGCCGCAGATAGCCTTCGTCCACCAGTTCCTGGATGGCCTGGCGCACCGTCATGCGGCTGACGTTGAATTGTTCGCTCAGCTCGTGGTCGGTGTGGAAGCGGTCGCTTTCCTGCTGCCAGTTCAGGATCATCATCAGCACGCGCCGCTTGATCTGCACATAGAGCGGCAGAGGGGAGTCGCGGTCCAGCGCCACGGGGCTGCTGGAGACGGGGGACTCGCTGCGGACGTTCGTAAGAGTGGACATGACAGCTGGTTTCCGGAATATGTATATAGGATTTGTATATTTGTCTAGTTAACTAGACTTTATGATATATTGATTTCGAAAGTCAAGTACGGATTAGCGATATGAATATTTCTACGCTCGACCTTGCGCTGGCGCTCCCGCCCCACAGCCTGGATGCCGTTCTGTCCTTTGATCAGCCCGCCTCGCTGGACCGGGCGGACGTGCTCATATGGAATCCCGCCGGCCTGTACCCCGCGCTGGAGGCGGCCTGCGAACGCGCCGATCCGCCGGTGCTGGGGGTGGGCGCGTCGGAATGGCTGCTGGCCACCAGCCGCCATTGGCGCGAACAATTCAAGCGCCTGCTGGCCGCGGGCGGCACCCTGGTGGCGTTGGTGCCCGCGCCGCGCACGGTGGGCGTGCATACCTTGCAGGACATTCTTCCTTACGACTGGTCCGATCCGCTCTGGCCGCGGCGGGTGCGCAGCCAGCCGATCGACGGCGCTGCGCTGCCGCGCCAGGCGGGCGAGCCTTTCCGCACGCTCTTCACCGAAGCCGCGCGCTGTTTCCAGCCCTGCGCGACTCTGGCCGAGGCGCCGGGCGCGGGCATACTCGAGGACGGCCAGGGCATGACGCTGGCAAGCTACGCCAGTGAGCCGCCGGGCCGCCTGCTGCTGCTTCCGGCGCTGGCGCCGGATCTGGCGCAGGACGAAGCGGGCGCGGCGCTGTTTCTGCAGGAGCTGCGCCGCTGCATCGAACGCCTGGGCCAGCGCAGCGGCGTGCGCCTGGCGGGGTGGCTGGATCTGCAGCGCGGCCCGGCAGACGAGCAATTGCACGCCCGTCGCGCGCAATGCCTGCGCGAGCGCCATGCGCTCGACCTGGAATTGCAGGAACTGGACCGCGCCATGGCCGAGCGCGACTTTTTCAAGCAGCTGCTAGCTGGCGAAGGCCTGGGAGCGGGGCTGGCGGCCGCGGAAGTCTTCCGCCGCAAGAGCGCGCCAGTGCATGCGGACTGGGTCGAGAAAGACCTGCACATCGTTGAACTCGATCAACGCAACCTGCTGCTCAAAGTGCGGCTGGCGGATGAACCTCTGGATGCCGCGGCGCTACGCCGGCTGGAAGAGGCCCGCGTGCGGGTGGCGGATTACTTTTCCAGGCCGACTTCCATCCTCGTCGCGGACTGCGCCGACAATGCCTTGCCGCCGTCCGCGCGCGCGCCGCGCCAGCATGCCGTGCTGGAAGGCCTGGACGATGCCTATGTGCTGAACGGGCTGCACCTGTATGGCTGGCATCTGGAGACTCCCGGCGACAGCCCTGACCGCCTGCTGCAGCGTTTGATGCAGGCGGATGCGGACCTGAGCGATTCCCTGCTGCGCGCGACGCTGCGCGGCCTGACCCCGCCAGCCGACGCCTGAAGGGCGTGGTGAGCGTTTCGCTACTGTGAGACTCCGATGCCCGCCGACACCCCCGACCTGCAAGTCCTGGATATCGAACGCAACAGCGCCAACCATCTGGCGCTTTCGCCGCTGACCTTCATCGAGCGCGCGGCGAAGGTCTACCCGGAACGCACTGCCATCGTCCATGGCGCACTGCGCCAGAGCTGGCGCGAAACCTATGCACGCTGCCGCCGGCTGGCCAGCGGGCTGGCGCGCCTGGGGGTGCGGCCCGGCGATACGGTGGCCGTGATGGCGCCCAATATCCCGGCGCTGTACGAGGCCCATTTCGGGGTCGCCATGGCGGGCGCGGTGCTCAATGCCCTGAACACCCGGCTGGACGCCGAAACACTGTCCTTCATCCTGGATCATGGCGCCGCGGTGGTGCTGCTGACGGACCGGGAGTACGCGCCCGTCATGGCGCAGGCCTTGGCCAAGACCCGCAGGCGCATCCGCGTGGTGGACATCGACGATCCCGAATACGGCGGACCGGGCGAACTGCTCGGGGAAATGAACTACGAAGCCCTGCTGGAGACGGGCGACGCGGCGGCCGGGTTCCCCTGGCCGGCGGACGAATGGCAGTCGCTGTGCCTGAACTACACCTCCGGCACCACCGGCAGCCCCAAGGGCGTGCTGTACCACCATCGCGGCGCCTATCTGAATGCGATGGGCAACGCCCTGGCCTGCGATATGCGCCAGCATGCGGTGTATCTCTGGACCTTGCCGATGTTCCACTGCAATGGCTGGAGCTTTCCCTGGACCATCGCGCTGCTGGCGGGAACCAATGTCTGCCTGCGGCGGGTCGAGGCCGGCGCCATTTTCGACGCCATCCAGGCGAATGGGGTCGATTATTTCTGCGCCGCGCCGGTGGTGCTGGGCATGCTCATCAACAGCCCGCCCGAAATCAAGCGGCGCGCGATCCGGCCGGTGCAGGCGCTCACCGGCGGCTCTCCGCCTCCGGCCGCCGTCATCGCGGCGATGGACGAACTGGGCATAGACGTCACGCATCTGTACGGCCTGACGGAGAGCTACGGTCCGTCGATCAGCTGTGCCTGGCACGAGGCCTGGAGCGATCTGCCGCTGGATGAGCAGGCTGCGCTGAAGGCCCGCATCGGCGTGCGCAAGCACACGATGGAACAGGTCCGCGTGCTGGATCCCGCCACGCTGGCGCCCGTGCCGCCGGACGGCGTCACCGTGGGCGAAATCATGATGCGCGGCAACACGCTCATGAAGGGCTATCTGAAGAACCCGCAGGCCACGGCGGAAGCCTTCGCCGGAGGCTGGTTCCATACCGGCGATCTGGCCGTGGTGCATCCCGACGGCTATCTGCAGGTCAAGGACCGCGCCAAGGACATCGTGATATCAGGCGGAGAGAACATCTCGACCGTCGAGGTCGAGGATGCGTTGTACGGGCATCCCGCCGTATTGGAAGCCGCCGTGGTGGCGCGGCCGGACGCCAAGTGGGGCGAGACGCCTTGCGCCTTCGTCACGCTGAAGGATGGCAGCGCCGCGACGGCGGAAGAACTGACCAGCTTCTGCCGGGGCCGCCTGGCCGGTTTCAAGGTGCCGCGCACTTTCGTGTTCGGCCCGTTGCCCAAAACCGCCACGGGCAAGATCCAGAAGTATCTGCTGCGCGAACAGGCGCGGCAGCTGTGAGTTCGCCGCCGCCGGCGCGGCCTTAAGCGCGCGGCAGCAGGTCCAGCGCCTGCGCATCAAAGCGCCGCAGATTGGGGAACACCAGCCCCAGATCCTCGCGGTTGGCGCCGAACCAGCCGCCCAGGGACGCGCCCAACTGATCCACGGCCAGGGTCGGCAAGAGGCGGCCGTTGTCGACGAAGCCGGGGCCGTCCAGGGCGATTTCCGGATGGCTGCCGTAGTAGCGGCCGCCCTTGACCGCGCCGCCCAGTACAAAGTGATGCGAGCCCCAGCCGTGGTCGGAGCCGTTGCCGTTGGAGCCCAGGGTGCGGCCGAATTCGGATGCCGTGAACGTGGTCACCTGGTCCGCCACGCCTATCGCGGAAAGCGCCTGCTGGAACGCGGCCAGCGCCTGGCCCAGTTCCTTGAGCAGCGCGGGGTGGGTGTCGTTCAGTCCGGCGTGGTTGTCATAGCCGTTCTGCGAGACGAAGAAAACCTGGCGGCGTGCGCCCAGCGCCTGGCGCGCCGCGATGATGCGGGCGACGATTTTCAGCTGCTGCGCCAGGGGGGACGAGAACTCGCCCGGCACGGCCACGTCCGCGAGGGCTGCACGCAGGCGCCCGTCGGCGTCGATGGACTGCGCGGCGATGCGCGACATCTCGCGTTCCATCAGGTGCTCGCGCGGCTGCGTGATGAGCTGGCGCAGCAAGGCCGTGCAGGCGCTGGAGCCATACATGTCGCGGCCCAGCAGGTCTATCTGCGTGGAGCCGTTGATGCCCACGCGGTATCCGGCGATCTTGCGTCCGGCCAGCAGCACGCTGCTGCCGCCCGCGGTGATGCCCGTGAAGGTGCGCTGCGCGTTGGCGTCCGCGAACAGGTCCGTCAGCCTCCCGGCCCAGCCCGACGCCGCGCCTTCCGGCGCCAGCGCCTGCCAGTACGACTGCTGGTCGTTGTGGGAAAACAGCTTGGGCGGCAGTGGCACGCGCGCGCCTATGTATTCCTGCTTGGAGGTGGGCGCAACCAGCGGACCGATGTTCAGCAGCACTGCCATGTCGCCGCTTTCATACAAGGGCTTGAGCGGAGCCAGCGATGGGGCCAGCGCAAACTGGGCGCCGCCGGAGGCGGGTTCCTTGCCGCGCAGCGCCGTGGCCTGCAGGGCGTTGCGTGGCAGGGCGATGTCGGTGCGCGCCTGGGCATAGGCCTTGTAGGCGGCCGTGTCGTAGGGAACCAGCGAGTTGTAGGGGTCGTTGCCGCCGTACAGGAACACGCAGACCAGCGCCTTGTACGAGGAGGCTGGCGCTGATTGCGCCGCAGCCGCGCCCAGGGCCGCCAGGTTCAGCGCCAGTGGCGCGGCGGCGCCCGTGGCGCCCAACGCGCAGGCGCGCAGCAGGAATTCGCGGCGGCTGGTTTGCGCGGCGTGGCGGGAATTCTTCATTTCTGCACCAGGTATTCGGGGCTGGCGGCCACCAGCATGATGGCGGCGCGCACGCGGTCGCGCGGCCGGCCCGCCGGTATCGTGGCCACGGCGCGCGCGATGCTGCCGGCGGTCTCGGCGGAATAGGCATCGCCCGCCAGCAGCAGCGCCACCCGCGCCACCAGCGCGGACGGATCCTGCGCCAGCGCGATCTCGGCGGCGTAGGGCGTCTGCAGATCCTCCCACCCCCGGTCCACATAGATGGCCAGGAAGTTCAGGTAGCCGGCAATGCTGGTCTCATCGGTGATCTGCAGTTCCGGCGCCACCAGGTTCCTGCGCGCCAGCTCGGTCACCGGCGGCACGTAGCGCGGACGGAAGAAATTGAAGACGCTGGCGGATCGCATCGGGCTCTGGGCCAGCCGGATCGTGTTGTCAGTGGTGTCCGGCATGGCCCAGGCGCCGTTGTTGGAGGTCGCCCCGAAAGCCCGCGCCCAGGCCGCGAAGCGCACGATGGGTTCGCGCACCTTGCCCCAGCCGGGCGCGGCCAGGTCGGGGTTGCGCGCCTCCGGGTCCAGCAGGACGGCGCGCACCACGGCCTTCAGGTTGCCGCGCTTGCCGCTGCCGTCGTCGTTGAAGGCGGCCGACACGCGCGCGACATAGGCGCGGCTGGGATTGCTGGTGACCAGCCGCTGGATCAGCTGCGTGCCGATGAAGGGGCCCACGTTGGGATGGGCGCAGATCACTTCCATGGCGCGCTTGAGCGACAAATGACCGTCGGTGCCTGCCGGCACCACCGCGCCCAGAAAGCGCTTCTCGGCCAGCGAGTGCAGCGCATTGTTCAAGGCCATGGGGCGGCGGTGGAATTCGACGTCGGTTTCGGGGCCGTTGATGTCCCAGCCGGTGAAGACCTTGGCCAGCCCCTGCACGTCCGCGTTGGTATACGTTTCCACGGGCGCGCCGTTGACCATTCTTTTGGCGCCGTCCGGTTCCAGCTCCAACAGTCCGATGCTGAACAATTGCATGACTTCGCGGGCATAGTTCTCGTCGGGATGGCGGCCGGTCTTGGGATCTTCCTTGCGGTTGCCGCGATAGGTCAGCATGCAGCCCATGGACAGGTTGCGCGTGACGGCCGTCAGCAGTTGCTGGTAGTTGCCCAGGGCATGCTCGGCCAGCAGGTCCATGAAACCCGCGGCGCCGAACAATGGCCAGGACGCGGTGATGGACGATACGCCCACCACGAAGATCTCCGACAGGGCAAACGCGACCCGCGTGCGGACCTGATCCGGGGCCGAGATGAACTTGCGCCACAGTGTGGATTCCAGGGGCGCGTTGATGCCGTTGCCCTTGAACTCCTCGGTGTTCTTGCGCTGCTGCAGCAGCCAGTCGAAATGGGTCTGCGACGGCGGCATGGCCAGCTGCGCGTCCAGCCAGGCCGCGTAGCCGTCGCGCACCACGGCGTCGATCTCGGCGGGCGTGGGGCCGAACGTGGCCTGCGCCAGGAAACGCGAGGCCTGGCCCGGGGTCGGTTTTGCGTGGGAAGTATCGGCGGACTGCGGCGCAGCCGCTGACGGCGTAGCGGACATGCGCGGCACCTCGTCGAATGCGAAAACCTACGGTACTGAAGCCCCGGGCAGGCTTCAATACCGTCATTCGGACGAGAGACTAGTCCTAAAGCATGAGCTTCAGACCGAACGCGTGATGCCGCCGTCGATGCGGATGTTCTGGCCGGTGATGTAGGAAGAAGCGTCGGATGCGAGGAATGCGATCAGGTCGGCGACTTCTTCGGCGGTGCCGTAGCGGCCCATCGGAATGCGCGTGCGGCGGTCTTCCTTTTCAGGCAGGCTGTCGATGAAGCCCGGCAGCACGTTGTTCATCCGTACGTTGTGTTCGGCGTACTCGTCGGCGAACACCTTGGTGAAGGCGGCCAGCCCGGCGCGGAACACGCCCGAGGTCGGGAACAGCGCTTCGGGTTCGAAGGTGGCGTAGGTCGAGATATTGACGATGGCGCCGGACTTCTGCTGCTTCATCACCGGCGCGACCAGGCGCGCGATGCGCACCACGTTCAGCAGGTAGAACTCCATGCCCAGGTGCCAGTCCTCGTCGCTGATCTCCAGCAGCGGGCCCTTGGGGCCGTGGCCGGCGCTGTTGACCACGGCATCTATCCTGCCCCATTTTTGCTGCGTGGCGTCCACCAGCCTCGCCAGGTCTTCGGGCGAGCGGTTGGATCCCGTGACGCCCAGGCCGCCCAGTTCCTGCGCCAGCGCCTCGCCCTTGCCGGAGGAGGACAGGATGGCTACGCGCCAGCCGTCAGCCGCCAGTTTGCGCGCCGCCGCCGCGCCCATGCCGCTGCCGCCGGCGGTGACGATTGCCACTTTTTCCGTGCTCATGCTCACTCCTGGTCTTGAATTATTTGGGAGCGGCCATTGTAGAAGCGGGAGCGACCCGCCACACCACATTGCCGACGTCGTCGGCCGTCAGCAAGCCGCCCTGGCGGTCTATCGCCACCCCTACCGGCCGTCCCTGGGCTTCGCCGCTTTCGTTCAGAAAGCCCGTCAGCACGTCGCGCGCCGGCCCGTCGGGCTTGCCGTCGCGAAACGGCACGAAGATGACCTTGTAGCCGCTGCGCGGATCGCGGTTCCACGAACCATGCTGGCCCACGAACATGCCGTCCGTGTAGGGCGCGGGCAGGCGCGACCCGCCCGACCAGGCCAGCCCCAGCGAGGCGGTGTGCGGGCCCAGCGCGTAGTCGGGCACGATGGCGCGCGCTACCAGGTCCGGACGCGGCGGCTGGACCCGGCTGTCGACGTGCTGGCCGAAGTAGCTGTAGGGCCAGCCGTAAAAACCGCCATCCCGCACCGAGGTCATGTAGTCGGGCACCAGGTCGCTGCCCAGTTCGTCGCGCTCGTTGACGGCCGTCCACAGCGTTTTGCCGTCGGGCGCCCAGGCCATGCCCACGGGGTTGCGCAGGCCGGTCGCGTACAGGCGTTTGTTGCCGCTGGCCACGTCGATTTCCCAGATGGCGGCGCGGCCCTCTTCGATGTCCATGCCGTTTTCGCCGACATTGCTGTTGGAGCCGACAGAGGCGTACAGCTTGCTGCCGTCGGGGCTGGCCAGCAGGTTCTTGGTCCAGTGGTGGTTCAGGCCCGCAGGCAGGTCGGTGACCTTCACGCCGGGCGCGGTGATCCGCTCCTGGCCGGTTTCGTAGGGAAAGCGCAGCACGGCGTCGGCGTTGGCGACGTATAACTGATTGCCGATCAAGGCCATGCCGAAGGGCGAGTTCAGGCCGTCGAGCAATACGCTGCGCGTTTCGGCGATGCCGTCGTGGTCGGCATCGCGCAGCAGGGTGATGCGGTTTGCGCTGGGGGTCCTGGCGCCGGCGCGTTTCATCACCAGGCCGGCGACCCAGGCCTTGAAGCCGCCGGAAGCCGACTCGGGCTTGGGCGGCGCGTTGGTCTCGGCCACCAGCACGTCGCCGTTGGGCAGCACGTACAGCCAGCGCGGATGATCCAGGCCGCTGGCGTACGCCGTTACCGACAGCCCGTTGGCTGCGACGGGCTGTGCGCCCGCGGGCCAGCCCACGGCCTTGGCCGTCTTCACGGTGGGTATGGTGGTGGGATTGGGGGCGGGCAGTTGGGGCGACGGGCCCATGCCGGCTTCGACCGGCAAGGTGGCCATTTCGCCGCAGGCGTTGAGAGTGGCGGCGGCCATCGCGGCGGCCAGCAGAATGCGGGGGGTGGGCATGACGCATGCTCCGTGGGCGGTGAGGTCCATCATACGCTTGGACCTCCGTAGCCCCGGCGCGCTCAACGCATCTGGAACGCCTCCTGATGCCAGCGCACGGGCTTGGCGCCCAGCTTGTGCAGGCCGCGCCTGAGCGCGTCGGCCAGGCCGGCGGGGCCGCAGAACCAGACGTCGGCGACGCGGCCCGCGGCCACCTCGCCCTGCGCCAGTGCTCCAGCCGTCAGCGTATCGCCATCGTGCGCGCTATGGATGGCGAGCGTCACGCCGTCCAGCGCGGCGCAGCGTTCCTTGAGCAGCGGCACGAAAGGATCTGCCGAGGCATCGCGCACGCAATAGTGCAGCCACACGCGCGGCGTTGGCGCTTGTCCTTCCTGCAGGGCTTCCAGCCATGCGAGGAAAGGGGTGACGCCTATGCCGCCCGCCACCCAGACCTGCGATGTTGCGGCAGCGTCCGGCTCCAGTTGAAAGCGCCCATAGGGGCCTTCGACGGCGACCGGTTGGCCGATGCGCAGCGTGCGCGCCAGGCCGCGGGTGTAGTCGCCCAGCGCCTTGATCTGGAACGTGACGCGAGGTTCGCCCGCCACGGGGGCGCTGGCGATGGTGTAGGGATGGGCGCCTTCCTTGCGGTCGAACGTGACGAAGGCGAACTGTCCCGCCTGATGCTCCCGCCAATTGGCGTCGAGTTCGCAGCTGACCTCCAGGATATCGCCTGGCTGGTGCGCCAGCGACACGATCCTGCCTTGCGCGCGGCGGCCGCTGCCCACGCGTCCCAGCAGCGCCACCAGGGCGGCATAAGAACCGGCGGCCAGCAGCGGAATCAGCAGCAGGCCGACCGGACCGCTCCAGTAGCGCGCGGGAGCCAGCGCTGCCGTGTGGAACGCCAGCGCCAGGAACAGCACAGGCATCGCGCGGTGCAGGAGACGCCAGCCCCGGTAGGGAAAGCGCCGCCACAAGGTGATTGCGAGCATCGCCAGCAGCAGGTAGATCGACCACTCGCCCAGGTCCTTGGCCAGGCCGCGCGAGCTTTCGAACAGCGTCAGCACGACGTCGCGGGCGGGGCGGTTGCCCGCGTCCGCCAGGCTCTTCAAGGGGCCGCTGGCCAGCTTCAGCAACCAATGGGCGGCGCCGGCTGATACTGCGAGGATTCCGGCCCATTTGTGCAACCGGTATATCTTGTCCATGCCGCCCAGCGGGCGTTCCAGCCACGAGGGCCGCAGCGCCAGCAGCATGATCAATGCCATCAGTCCGATGGACCAGACGCCGGTGAGGTAGAGGCCTTGCTGGCGCGCCACCCAGTACCAGGCGCCGGTGGCCGGCGGCTGCAGGATGAACGCGTCCAGGCCCCAGGCCAGGGTCAGGACTAGCAAAAAGCCGCCTATGGCGGCGCCGGTTCCTATCGGTTTCATGATGGTGTCCATGTCGGGACGCTCGGCCCGCCGGATGCGGGCGGAGCGGGGTAGGCGCGTAGGCGCCGGCGCTTCAGTCCTTGATGCGGCTGCGCAGGACGGCGCCGCTCTGGGCGTCGACCCGCAGCTTCACGCGCTGGCCTTGCGCGTTGTCGGCCTTGACGTCGTAGCGGCCGTGCTCGAGCTCGATCTCGGTGATGTTGCGATAGCCCGCGGCGGTCAGCGTGTCGTAGATCTGGCGCACGGTCAGCGTCGCGTTGGCGGGGGCAGTGGCGGCGGGCTGGGCCGGCGCCGGGGCGGTCGTCTGGGCGTGCACGGCGGCGGCGCCGGTCAGGGTTGCGGCGCCAAGCGCCAGGGCGGCCAGGGTGTTGCGGATTGCGGTCATGGAATGGCTCCTAGGTTGTTGCGGGTTGCCGGAATGGCGACCATGACCGCATTATTCGGGTGTGCGGATGAACCAATTCTGAAGCTGCCGTTCACGTGCCGTTCATTTTTCCGGCGCTATAACTGGGCGGACAATCGCCTCTTATGGCGAACCCCGAATGCGAAAGAAACCATGACCCGAGGAACTCGTACCCGAATCTGGCTGTCCTGCGGCGCGCTGATGCTGGCGCTGGCCGCGGGCCCCAACGCGGGCCTGGCCGATGAAAGCGACCACGAACAAGCGCGCCAGGCCTTGCAGGCCGGCAAGGTGCTGCCCCTGCGTTCGGTGCTGGACATCGTCGAACGCGACTATCCTGGGCAGGTGGTCAAGGTCGAGTTCGAAGAGGACGACGGCGAGTTCATCTACGAGATCCGGCTGCTGCAAAGCGGCGGCCGGCTGGTCAAGCTGAAGATCGACGCGCGCGACGGCAAGGTGCTGGGCGTGAAGGGGCGCGACATCCAATTCCGGGACAAGCACTGATGCGCATACTCGTGGTTGAAGACGAACCGACGCTGGCCACGCAGTTGGCCGATGCCTTGCGCCAAGCGGGCTATACCGTCGACACCGCCGCGGACGGCGGAACGGCCCAGTACATGGGCGCGGTCGAGACCTACGACGTGGTGGTGCTGGACCTGGGCCTGCCGGTCATGGACGGCCTCACCGTGCTCAAGCAGTGGCGCGCGGGCGGCCAGGGCATGCCGGTGCTGATCCTCACGGCGCGCGACAACTGGCACGAGAAGGTCGCCGGCATCGATGCCGGCGCCGACGATTACCTGACCAAGCCCTTCCACATGGAAGAGCTGCTGGCGCGGGTGCGGGCGCTCTTGCGCCGCTCCAGCAACCACGCCAGCGCGCAATGGCGCTGCGGTCCGCTGATGCTGGACACGCGGCAGGCCAAGGTCACGGTGGACGGCCAGGCGCTGTCCCTGACCAGCCATGAATTCAAGGTGCTGGCCGTGCTGATGCAACGCGCGGGCGAAGTGATTTCGCGCAGCGAGCTGACCGAGCACGTCTACGCCCAGGACAATGACCGTGACTCCAACACCATCGATGTGTTCATCGCGCGGCTGCGCAAGAAACTGCCGCCCGATACCATCGAAACCGTGCGCGGCCTGGGTTACCGCCTGGCCTGCGCCGCATGATGCCGCAGCGCGCGCGCGCGCCCGGCTCGCTGCGCTGGCGCCTGCTGGCCGGCACGCTGGCCTGGATCCTGGTCACGGTGGTGCTGGCCGGCTGGGGCTTGGGCAGCTTGTTCCGCCAGCACATCACCGAGCAGCTGCGCGCCGAGCTGACCCTGCACCTGAACCAGCTGACGGCCGCGGTGAACACGGCTCCGGACGGTCGCCTGGTGGTCTCGCCGCCCCTGAGCGATCCACGCCTGGAGCAACCGCTATCAGGCCTGTATTGGCAAATCGACCGGCTCGACGAACAGGGCCGTCCGGCGGCCGTGGGCGCGGCGCGCTCGCGTTCGCTCTGGGATCAGGTGCTGGAGTTGCCCGCCGCGGACAGCGCCGACGGGGTGTATGAAATCGCGGGGCCGGAAAAGCATAGGCTGACCGCCTTGACGCGCACGCTGGAACCGGCCGAGACCGAGGCAGCGCCGTTGCGCCTGATCGTGGCGGCCGACAGCCAGGTGCTGGCGGAGCCGATCGAGCGCTTCAATCACATGCTGTTGATTTCGCTGGGCGCGCTGGCGGCAGGCTTGACGCTGGCGGCCGTGGTCCAGGTCCTGGTCGGGTTGCGGCCGCTGGCCAGGCTCAGGCGGCAGCTCGCCGGGCAGCACGGGGGCGCCAGCGTGCGCATCGAAGGCCGCTTTCCCAGCGAAATCCAGCCGCTCGTCGACGACTTCAATCGCGTCCTGGACGTCAATGCCGACATGGTGCAGCGCGCGCGCACGCAGGCCGGCAATCTGGCGCATGCGGTGAAGACGCCGCTGACGATTCTGGGCAATGCCGCGGCGCGCGAGGAAGGGCCGCTGGCGGCGCTGGTACAGGAGCAGGTCGGCATGGCGCGCCGCCAGATCGACTATCACCTGGCGCGCGCCCGCGCCGCCGCCGCGTCTGGCGCGGCCGACAGCCGCACACCGCTGCGCAAACCCATCGAGGGGCTGCTGCGCGTCATGCAGCGCTTGTATGCGCAGCGCGGACTGCTGCTGGAAATGCCGGAATTTGCCGAGGGCCTGGTATTCCGCGGTGAAGAACAGGATCTGCAGGAGATGGTTGGCAACCTGCTGGACAACGCCTGCAAATGGGCCGAGCGCCAGGTGCAGGTCAGCGCAAGCGCCGCCGGCCAGGGCCAGTTGCTCATCCAGATCGACGATGACGGCCCGGGTATAGCCGACGAGGAACGCGAGCGCATCTTCCTGCGCGGCGTGCGCATGGACGAGCAGCGTCCCGGATCGGGCCTGGGCCTGGACATCGTGCGCGACCTGGCCAGCACCTATGGTGGCCAGGCGCAAGCCGAGCGTTCGCCGCTGGGCGGCTTGAGGGTGTCGTTGTGGCTGCCGGCCGCCTGAGGCCGGCACCCGGGGGTCACTTGACCAGCGTCACCGGCGCTTCGGCCAGTTGCAGCACCTGATTGGCGACCGAGCCGATCAGGATGTTCGTCAGCGAGCCGTTGCCGCGCGTGCCCATGACGATGCGGGCGCAGCCGTGGTCCTGGGCGTAGCCGGCGATTTCCGTGGCCGCGTGGCCAAACGCCACGTGGCTGGTGTAGTCGGCGCCGGTCACGTCCAGCAGTTTGCGCGCCTCGTCCGCGGCCTCCTGGCCTTCGCGCAGGTAGAACTCGTCGATCATGTCCTGCGTGATCAGGCGTGACAGCCCCGCGCGGCCTTGCACGGGCGTCTGGACGTTGAGCAGATGGATGCGGGCGGCGCCGGCGCCTTGGGCGAGCTGGCGGGCGTACAGGACGGCGCGGTTGGCGTTGTCGGAGCCGTCGACAGGGACCAGGATGTTCAGCATGGATGCTCCTTGACGGTTACTTGACCAGGGTGACGGGCAACTCCGTCAGATGCAGGACGCGGGTCGCGACCGAACCCAGGAACCAGGACGACACCGAGCCCAACCCGCGCGAGCCCATGTAGATTTCGTCTGCGCCGGATTCGCCGGCTATGCGCACGATGGTTTCGGCGGCGGCGCCTATTTCGATGTGGGTCTGGAAGGGCACGCCGGCCTGGGTCAGCAGTTCGCTGGCGGCCTGCAGCGCGTTGCGGCCTTCTTCCTCGTGATAGGCGTCGATCTCGGCCTGCGACAGGCCGCGGCCGATCTTGCCGGCTTTCAGGGGGATCTGGACCGTGAGGAGCTCCACGCGTTCGATGGGGTCGTAGCTGCGGGCGTCGAGCAGGGCTTGGACCGCATGGACGGCGGGCTGCGAGCCGTCCACGGGGATCAGGATGCGTTTCATGAGCGTCTCCTTGTGCGCGCCGCGGGCGGCGTTGTAGTCCACTGTATCCGAATTATTCGCCGAATCGGACAGGCGCGTCATGCGCAGGATCAAACCGGGCGCAATCAGCGCGCGCCGCCGGGCGGCGGACTCGGCGCGGGATCAGCGCCAGCGCGGCTCCAGGACGTGCACGGCCGGGGCCTGCCCGAGCAGCCGTGCGGCGAGAGTGCTCAATGCCTCGGCCGAGCCGCTGGTCTCCAGGCGCAATCCGCCCGGACCGTCGGCGCGCAACAGGCCGCGTTCCTGCAACTGGTGGCGCAGCCGGCGCGCCACGGGCGCGCCCGTCTCCAGCAGCGGCACGTCGGCGCCAGCGGCCGCCTGGATCGCGTCGCGCAGGAAGGGAAAGTGGGTGCAGCCCAGCACCAGCACGTCGGCGCCGGCCTCGCGTAGCTCAGCCACGGGAGCGCGCACCGCGGCTTCGGCCTCGGGGCCGCTGAGCACGCCATGCTCCACCAGCCGTACCCACTCGGGGCAGGGCCTGAACAGGATGCGGACTTCGGGCGCCTCGCGCCGGACCAGCGCGGCGAATTTGGGGCTGGCCAGAGTGCCGGTGGTGGCGAATACGCCGACCACGCCGCTCGTGGTCAGGTGCGCGGCGGGCTTGATGGCCGGCTCCACGCCGATGATGATCAGTTGCGGATGGCGCAGGCGCAGCTGGGCGATGGCGGCCGCGGTGGCGGTATTGCAGGCCACCACCATGGCCTTGGCCTGGCGCGACACGAAGTAATCGGCAATCGTGCTGGCGCGCTGCTCGACGTAGTCCTGCGTTTTTTCGCCATAGGGCACGTGGGCGGAGTCGGCCACGTACAGCAGGGATTCGTGGGGCAGGGCGTCGCGGATGGCGCGCAGCACGCTCAGCCCGCCGACGCCGGAGTCGTAGATGCCTATGGGTGAATCTGGGAACATGGCTGCAATGCGGAGTGCGGGGTGCCGGGCAGTGTAGCGCTGCGCGCTCAGGCCGGCGATTCCTCGCGCTGCCGCCGCGCCTCGCCGATCAGCTTGCGGGCCGCGCCGGAGAGCGCTTCGTCGCGCCAGATCAGGTTCAGCGGCGCGCGCAGTTCCGCGGGCTGGGCCAGGTTGACGTAGACCACGCCTTCGATGTTCACGCGGCGCAGCGACGCCGGCACCAGCGACACGCCCAGGCCGGCTGCCACCAGGCTCAGGGTGGACAGCATGCGCGGCGCTTCCTGGGCCACGCGCGGGCTGAAACCGGCGGCGCCGCAGGCCGCAATGATGGCGTCGTACAGGCCTGGCCCGCTGTGGCGGCGGTAGAGGATCAGCGATTCGTCGGCCAGTTCCGACAGCGCGATGCGCTTGCGCGGCCGGCCCTTGACGGTTGGGTGGTCGGCGGGAAACGCGGCCAGCATGGGCTCTTCCAGCACGGTTTCCACCACCACGCCCGGGCCCAGGCCATAGGGACCGCGGATGAATGCCACGTCCACGCGGCCCGCGCCCACGGCCTCCATGAGTTCGCCGGTGCTGCTTTCCTCCAGCACCAGCCGCACATTGGGCGCCGTTTCGCGGAAGCGGCGGATGACGGACGGCACGAAGGGATGGAACGCCGCGGACCCGGTGAAGCCCACGGTCAGGCGCCCGGCCTCGCCCTGCGACACGCGCCGCACGCCTTCCACGGCCTGGTCCACCAGGGCCACGATATTGCGCGCATCGTCCAGCAGCGCGCGGCCGCTTTCGGTCAGCTCCATGCCGCGCGGCAGGCGGTGGAACAGCGTCACGCCCAGTTCCTGCTCCAGCACGCGGATCTGCTGGCTGAGCGGCGGCTGGCGTATGCCCAGCCGCGCCGCGGCCTTGGTCAGATGGGATTCCTCGGCCACGGCCAGGAAGTAGCGCAACAGCCTCAAGTCTACGGATGCCATATTCAACCGATATGAATATATAGATAGTCATATATTAGACATTATCCAAGGCGAAGAGTAGGCTGCAATCTCGTTGTCCTTCCCTGGTTCCACTCCGCGCCGCTTCGGCGGCGCCGGCATGAAAATGATGAACGCAGCACCTTCCACCTCCGAGGCCGATCTGCGGCCTCCGCCCACGTGCGGGCAATTGTTCTATGGCTTCCTGATGCTCGGCCTGACGGCCTTCGGCGGCGCCTTGCCGCTGGCGCGCCGCATGGTCGTCGAAAAGCACCGCTGGCTCAGCGGCGCCGAGTTCACCGATCTGCTGGGCCTGTGCCAGTTCCTGCCCGGCGGCAACATCATCAACCTGTCGGTGGCGCTGGGCATGAAGTTCCGCGGGCCGCGCGGCGCGTTCGCGGCGCTGATGGGCCTGATCCTGGCGCCGTCCGCCATCGTGGTGCTGCTGGGCATGGTGTACGACCGCTTCCAGAACGATCCGCACATCCAGCACCTGTTTGCCGGTCTGGCGGCCGCGGCCGCGGGCCTGTTGATTTCCATGGCGGTGAAGATCGGGGTGCCGGTGGTGAAGCGCCGCGACTGGCTGGCCGGCGTGGTGGCCACGGCCTGCTTCATTGCCATCGCCGTGCTGCGCATTCCGCTGCTGCCCACCATGGCGGTGCTGACGCCGCTGAGCATCCTGATGGTCTGGAGGCAACGTCGATGATCCACACACTGATCGCCCTGGCCCTGATCTTTTCCGAACTGTCCGTGCTGGCGTTCGGCGGCGGCAACACCATCCTGCCCGAGATGCAGCGGCAGGTGGTGGACGTGCATGGCTGGATGACGGCGGCGGACTTTTCCGCGCTGTTCGCCCTGGGGCAGGCCGCCCCGGGTCCCAATTTGATGGTGGTCACGCTGGTGGGCTGGCATGTGGCGGGCGGCCTGGGCATGCTCGTCACCACCATCGCCAAGTTCGGCCCGTCGTCCATCATCACTGTGATCGCGCTGGGCCTGTGGGAACGCTTCAAGGACCGGCCCTGGCGCGGCGTCATCCAGGCGGGCATCTTCCCGATGACGGTGGGATTGGTGGCGGCCAGCGCGGCGCTCATCACCGAAGCCTCGGTGCATACCTGGCTGTTGGGCGCCATTACCGCTGTGGTGGCGCTGCTGGGCAGCTTCACCCGCATCCATCCGTTGTGGCTGCTGTTTGGCGGCGCGCTGGTCGGTTTGCTCGGCATCGGTTAGCGTTAGGGCTGCTCACACCAAAAGGAGCAGCCGCATGCCGCCGCTCAAGGATTTCGAGCCCGAGGACGACTCCGCCGCTGGCGCCGCCCTGCCGTTTTTCCATGCGCATCGTCGCCTGGTCGGATGCGCTGGTTTGCTGCTGGTGACGGCGGGCGGCCTGTATGCCCTGGGCGTGCCCTGGGTGCTGTCGCTGCTGCTGGGATTCGATGCGGGGGCGCTTGTGTTCCTGTTGATGACGGCGCGGGTGTTCGGCCGCACCAGCGCGGCGGCCATGCGCCAGCATGCGCAGCAGCAGGACGTGGGGCGCACCGGCGTGCTGTGGAGCAGCGTGGCGCTGTCCTGCATGGTGATGATGGCGTTGTGGGTCGAACTGCGGGGGGAAGGCGGCGCGGGCGACGTGCTTGCCATGTTGGCCGCCGCCGTCACCATCATCCTGTCATGGCTCTACATGAACATGATCTTCGCGCTGCACTACGCGCATGGCTATTACGGCCACCGCAACGCCATGCACAAAGGGCTGGATTTCCCGGGTACCGATGAACCCGACTACTGGGACTTCGCCTATTTCGCGCTGGTGCTGGGCATGACGTTCCAGGTGTCGGACGTGCAGATCGTGAACCGGCGAGTGCGCCGCACAGCCCTGACGCACAGCGTCATCGCCTTTTTCTTCAACGTCTTCATCATCGCCATCAGCGTGAACGTCGCGGCGGGGCGGGCCTGAAGCCGCGCCCCGGGGGCTTGCACCAGGCCGGGCCGCGTCAGGCCGGGCCGCGTCAGGCTGCGCCCAGGCGCCACAAGGACGTGACTTCCTTCGAACGGGCGGCATGCAGCGGGTCGCTCGCGTCCTGCGCGCGGCCGTGCGTGGGACGGGTGTCGATGCGCTCGATCACGCGCAGGCCGGCCTGGCTGATCATTTCCAGCAGCGCTTCGCGGCTGCGCAGGCCCAGGTGTTCGGCCAGGTCCGACAGGATCAGCCAGCCCTCGCCATTGGGCGTCAGATGCGCCGCCAGCCCATTCAGGAAACCGCGCAGCATGCGGCTGTCAGGGTCGTAGACCGCATGCTCGACGGGCGAGCTGGGGCGGGCGGGCAGCCACGGCGGGTTGCACACGATCAGGGAGACCCGGCCTTCGGGGAACAGGTCCGTTTCTTCGACGTCGACCTGCTTGGACAGGCCCAGCCGCTCCAGGTTTTCGCGGGCGCAGGCCAGGGCGCGCGGATCGGTGTCGGTCGCGATGACACGCTTGCCGCCGCGGCGCGCAATCACGGCGGCCAGCACGCCTGTGCCGGTGCCGATGTCGAAGGCCACGCTGCCGCGCGGCATCGGGGTGCGCGCCACCAGGTCGACGTACTCGCCGCGCAGCGGCGAGAACACGCCGTAGTGCGGATGGATGCGGGCATTCAGGGCGGGAATTTCCACGCCCTTCTTGCGCCATTCGAAGGCGCCGATCAGGCCCAGCAGCTCGCGCAGCGACGCGACGTAGGGCTCCTCGGCGGGGCCATGGGCCTCTTCGCAGGCGAGCCGGGCGTCGGGTGCGCGGCGCAGCGGAATGCCGTGGCCGGCGTCGAACGGAATCAGCAGCATGCCCAGGATGCGGGCGCGCTGGGACTGGATCTGGCGGTGCTGGTTGAAGGCGTCCAGCAGGCTGTCCACGGGCTTGCGGGGCCGCTTGTCGACCCGCCGCGTGATGGCCTGCAGCAGTTGCCGCGCGTTCTGGAAGTCGCCGCGCCACAGCAGGCCGACACCTTCGCAGGCCTGGCGGTAGGCCATGTCGGCGGTCATGGTGTCGTCCGCCACCACTACGCGCTTGGGCGGCGCGGCGCCGGATTCGGAGCGCCAGCGGGCGGCGTGCGGGGTCTGGTTTTCTTCCCAGCGGATTTCAGGGACGGTCAACGTGTCGCTCCAGCAAGGCGGGGCGCGCGGGGCAGGGTGGTCATGGATAAAGCAAAAAAGAAGGGGCGCGGGCTGCCAATGTAGCAGCTTCGCGCCCCGTCGCGGCGTCCGCTTGGGCTCAGTGGAACAGCACCACCGCCTTCTGCAGCGTGATCCAGATGCCCCAGGCCAGGGGGATGCCGACGCAAGCCCAGGCAAACACCACCAGCGCCGCCGGCGTGCGGAACGCGGATGTTCCGACCCCGTGCGTTTCCGTGGCAACGGCGCGTTCGTGGGCCAGCGCCTTCTCGCGCGCCAGTTCCTCGTCATTCATGAAGTACTTGGGGTTCACGGGCCGGATCGCCAGGTTGCACAGAAAGCCCAGCACCAGCATCCCGGCCAGGATGTACATGGTGATGTCGTACACCTGGGCGCGCGGCACGCCGATGGACAGCTGGTATTCGCGGATGTAGTTCACCAGCACCGGTCCGAAGATGCCCGCCGCCGACCAGGCCGTCAGCAGCCGTCCATGGATGGCGCCGACCATCTGCGTGCCGAACAGGTCGGCCAGATACGCCGGCACGGTGGAGAAGCCGCCGCCGTACATGGACAGGATGATGCAGAAGGCGGCCACGAACAGGGCCAGCGCGCCGATGTGCGCGGTCCAGGGGATGGCCGAATACAGCGCGAAGCCCAGCACGAAGAAGATGAAGTAGGTGGTCTTGCGGCCCAGCTTGTCGGACAGGCTGGCCCAGAAGAAGCGGCCGCCGATGTTGAACAGGCTGAGCAGGCCGGTGAAGCCGGCGGCGATGGCGGCGATGGCCGCCAACTGGCTCTTGTCCAGTTGCGAGTAGCCCAGTTCAGGCTGGTTGATCAGGCCGCCGCCGAACACTTCCTGCAGCAGCGGCGAGGCCATGCCCAGTATGCCGATGCCCGCCGTGACGTTCAGGCACAGCGCCCACCACACCAGCCAGAACTGCGGCACGCCCCAGACGCGCTGCACATGGACATGGCCCTTCGTGATCATGGCGTTGCCGGCATGCTTGGCCGGAGCGGTCCAGCCCTCGGGCTTCCAGCCGGTCGGCGGCACGCGGTAGCCCAGCGCACCCGACATCATGAAGACGAAGTACACCGCGGCCATGGTCAGGAAGGTCTGCCAGACGCCCGGCGATTCAGGCGTGGCGAAGTGGCGCATCAGCAGGTCGGCCAGCGGCGCGCCTATCATGGCGCCGCCGCCAAAGCCCATGATGGCCATGCCCGTGGCCATGCCGCGGCGGTCGGGGAACCACTTGATCAGCGTGCTCACGGGCGAGATGTAGCCCAGTCCCAGGCCGATGCCGCCGATGACGCCCGAGCCCAACCACAGCATCCACATCTGGTGCAGGTACACGCCGATGGCCGAAATGACCAGGCCGCCACACCAGCACAGGGCCGACACCACGCCCGCCTTGCGCGGGCCCGCGCGTTCCAGCCAGCCGCCCCACAGCGCGGCCGAGCAGCCCAGCAGCACGAAGAACAGGGTGTACATCCACCCCATGGTCGAGATCTTCCAGTCGCAGTTGGTGGCGAACAGCTCGGCTGCGAGGCTCATGTCCGCGGGGCAGGCCAGCGGCTTGGCGCCGCCCACGACCTTGGACAACGGCAGCCAGAACACCGAGAAACCGTAGGCCATGCCGATGCACAGGTGGATGGCCAGGGCGGCCGGGGGAACCAGCCAGCGCGAGAAGCCCGGTCCGGCGATGGTGCGTTCCTTATCGAAAAAACCCGGCTTCGAACCGGGCAGGTCCAGCGTGGCAGTGCTTTGCATGTTGTCTCCTCTTTGGGGGCCGCTCGTTGGCGCGCGTGGTCCGGCATCCGGCCGGTCCCGCCGCCTTTTCTTGTGATTGTTCCTGCCGTCTTGCCTGTCGCCGACGCGTTACGCCACGCGGGCCAGCGGTGTGAGGCGCTGGCGGTTCTGGGTGACCGCTTCCAGCACCAGCGGGTGCAGTCGTTCCCCGCCGGCGTCGCCGTCGGGGTTTTGTTCGAGAAAGTTCAGGAGCTCATTGCGCATGCGCGGCTCCCAGAACTTGTGGATATGGTTGGCCACGCCCTCCAGGGCCTCGGGCCGGTCGGGCATGGCTTCGAAGAATTGGCCGATGCGGTTGGCCATGCGGATCAGGTTGCCGATTTCCATGCTTGCGTGAAGTCCGGTTCAGGAGATGATGCGTTGGGGGTGTGAGTACAGTGTGGCGTCGTCGCCGCGTAGAAAACCCAGCAGGCTGACGTTGGCTTCATCGGCCAGGCGGATGGCGAGCGCGGTGGGTGCGGAGACGGATGCCAGCACCGCGACGCCGGCGGCGGCGGTCTTCTGCACCATTTCGAAGCTGGCGCGGCTGGACACCACCACGATGCCGTCGCCAGCATGCATGGCCTGGCGTGCCAGTGCACCTATCAGTTTGTCCAGCGCGTTGTGGCGGCCCACGTCCTCGCGCACCAGCGCGACGGCGCCATCGGCGCCCGCCCAGCCGGCGGCGTGGGTGGCGCCCGTGATGTCGTGCAGCGCCTGGCGCGCCCGCATGTCGCGCATGGCGGCCAGCACGGCCTGGATGCGCACGGGCGAGCCGTTGGTGACGGGCGCGACAGGCCGCAGCACTTCGGGCAGCGTTTCCACGCCGCACAGGCCGCAGCCGGTGCGCCCGGCCATGGCGCGGCGGCGGGACTTCAGCCGCACTTCACAGGCAGTGGAAATTTCCAGCTGGACCACGATGCCGTCGCATTGCGGCAGCAGGTCGATGCCGCGCACGTCGCTGATGCCGTCGATGATGCCTTCGGACAGCGCGAAGCCGACCGCGAAGTCTTCCAGGTCGGCCGGCGTGGCCAGCATGGTGGCGTGGCTGATGCCGTTGAACTCCAGCGCCACCGGGGTTTCCTCGGCCACGGAGTCGGTTTCGATCTTGGGGACCAGGACACCGCCCCGCACGCGGGTGACCTGTACCTGCGTGCAATCGGGGCGGGAAGGCGGTGGCGTGGGCATGTCGACGTCCTGGCGTTTCGGGCTGGCGGTTATTTCCCGGTCAGCGCCGCCTCGCTTTCTCGCGAACGCTCGCGCAGCAGCTTTTGCTGGATGTCCGCAAAGCGCGACCACTGGCGTTGCCACTCCGAAGGCTGCGACACGCGCGTGACCTGCACGGCCGTCACCTTGTACTCGGGGCAGTTGGTGGCCCAGTCGGAGCTGTCGGTGGTGACGACGTTGGCGCCGGACTCGGGAAAATGGAAGGTGGTGTATACCACGCCCGGCTGCACCCTGTCGGTCAGCGTGGCCCGCAACACGGTCTCGCCCGCGCGGCTCTGGATGCCGACCCAGTCGCCGTCCTTCACGCCGCGGTCCTCGGCGTCCTGCGGATGCAGTTCCAGCACGTCCTCGCCATGCCACATGACGTTGGGGGTGCGCCGGGTCTGCGCGCCCACGTTGTACTGCGACAGGATGCGGCCCGTGGTCAGCAGCAGCGGGAAGCGGCGCGTGCTGCGCTCGTCCGTGGGCACGTACTTGGTGATCATGAACTTGCCCTTGCCGCGCACGAACTCGTCGATGTGCATGATGGGCGTGCCATCGGGCGCTTCTTCGTTGCAGGGCCATTGCAGGCTGCCCTGCTTGTCCAGCTTTTCGTAGCTGACGCCGGTGAAAGTGGGCGTCAGGCGCGCGATCTCGTCCATGATCTCGCTGGGATGCTTGTAGTTCATGGGGTAGCCCAGCGCGTTGGACAGCGCCACCGTCACTTCCCAGTCGGACTTGCCGTTCTTGGGTTCCATGACCTTGCGCACGCGCGAGATGCGGCGCTCGGCGTTGGTGAAGGTGCCGTCCTTTTCGAGGAACGAGGAGCCGGGCAGGAACACGTGGGCGTACTTGGCCGTTTCGTTCAGGAACAGGTCCTGCACCACGATGCATTCCATGGCAGCGAGGGACGCCGCCACGTGCTGCGTGTTGGGGTCCGACTGCACGATGTCCTCGCCCTGGCAATACAGGCCCTTGAACGAACCGCCCAGCGCAGCCTCGAACATGTTGGGGATGCGCAGGCCGGGTTCCGGCTGCAGGGTCACGCCCCAGTCCTGTTCGAACTGCGCACGCACCGTGTTGTCGGAGATGTGGCGGTAGCCCGGCAGCTCATGCGGGAACGAGCCCATGTCGCACGAACCCTGCACGTTGTTCTGCCCGCGCAGCGGATTCACGCCCACGCCTTCGCGGCCGATGTTGCCGGTGGCCATGGCCAGGTTGGCGATGGCCATGACGGTGGTGGAGCCCTGGCTGTGTTCGGTCACGCCCAGGCCGTAGTAGATCGAGCCGTTGCCGCCGGTGGCGTACAGGCGCGCCGCGCCGCGCACCGCCTGCGCCGGCACGCCGGTGATCTCTTCCATGGCTTCCGGCGAGTTCTCAGGCAGCGAGACGAAGTCGCGCCATTCCTTGAAGGCCTTGGCTTCGCAGCGTTCAGCCACGAAGTCCTCGGCGATCAGGTTTTCGGTGGCGATCACGTGGGCCAACGAGGACAACAGGGCGGTGTTGGTGCCGGGGCGCACCTGCAGGTGGAAGTCGGCCTTGATGTGCGGCGAACTGACCAGTTCGATGCGGCGCGGATCGATCACGATCAGGCGCGCGCCCTGGCGCAGGCGGCGCTTCAAGCGCGAGGCGAACACCGGATGGCCGCTGCTGGGGTTGGCGCCCATCACGATGACCACGTCGGTGTGCATGACGGAATCGAAGGTCTGGGTGCCGGCGGATTCGCCCAGCGTCTGCTTCAGGCCGTAGCCCGTGGGCGAGTGGCAGACCCGCGCGCAGGTGTCGACGTTGTTGGTGCCGAAGGCCGCGCGTACCAGCTTTTGCACCAGCCAGGTTTCTTCGTTGGTGCAGCGCGAGGAGGTGATGCCGCCGACCGCATCGCGGCCGTACTGACCCTGGATGCGGCGGAACTCGGAGGCCGCATAGTTGATCGCCTCATCCCAGGACACTTCCTTCCAGGAGTCGGTGATGTGCTTGCGGATCATGGGCTTGAGCACGCGTTCCTTGTGCGTGGCATAGCCCCAGGCGAAGCGGCCCTTGACGCAGGAATGGCCGCGGTTGGCCTGGCCGTCCTTCCAGGGCACCATGCGCACCACTTCCTGGCCCTTCATCTCGGCCTTGAAGCCGCAGCCCACGCCGCAATAGGCGCAGGTGGTCACGACCGAGTGCTCGGCCTGGCCCATCATGATGACGGTCTTTTCCTGCAGCGTGGAGGTCGGACAGGCTTGCACGCAGGCGCCGCAGGACACGCATTCACTGTCCAGGAAGGGCTGGTCCTGCCCCGGCGACACGCGCGACTCGAAGCCCTTGCCGGAGATCGTCAGGGCGAAGGTGCCCTGGGTTTCCTCGCAGGCGCGCACGCAGCGGTTGCAGACGATGCACTTGGACGCGTCATAGGTGAAGTACGGATTGGACTCGTCCTTTTCGCTCTTCAGGTGGTTGGCGCCGTCGTAGCCGTAGCGCACGTTGCGCAGGCCCACCACGCCGGCCATGTCCTGCAGCTCGCAGTCGCCGTTGGCCGGGCAGGTCAGGCAGTCCAGCGGGTGGTCGGAGATGTACAGCTCCATCACGCCGCGGCGCAGGTCGTGCAGCTTGGGGGTTTCGGTGTAGACCACCATGCCGTTCTCGGCGGGGGTGGTGCACGACGCCGGATAGCCGCGGCGGCCTTCGATCTGCACCAGGCACAGCCGGCACGAACCGAAGGGCTCCAGGCTGTCGGTGGCGCACAGCTTGGGAATGTTGATGCCGGCCTCGGCGGCCGCGCGCATCAGCGAGGTGCCTTCGGGCACCGTGATTTCCTGGCCGTCTATGGTCAGGGTGACGGTTACGGCGGACTCGCGCGCCGGCGTGCCCAGGTCGCGATCGCGCTTGATGACGGTTTCTAGCATGTCGGTCTCGGGTTCAGGCCGCGTGCGCGGCAGACTGGGAGGACTCGATGCCGAAGTCCTGCGGGAAGTGGTTCAGCGCCGACAGCACCGGGTAGGGCGCCATGCCCCCCAGGGCGCACAGCGAGCCGCCCAGCATCGTGTCGCACAGGTCGCGCAGCAGATGCACCTGCTGCTCGCGGCCGGGGCCGCCCGCGACGATCTTGTCTATGGTTTCCACGCCGCGGGTGGAGCCGATGCGGCAGGGCGTGCATTTGCCGCAGGATTCGATGGCGCAGAACTCCATCGCATAGCGCGCCATGCGCGCCATGTCGACGGTGTCGTCGAAGGCCACCAGGCCGCCATGGCCGACCATGGCGGATATCTGGATGTAGGCCTCGTAGTCCAGCGGCACGTCCCATTGCGATTCCGGCAGGTAGGCGCCCAGCGGGCCGCCCACCTGCACCGCGCGCAGCGGGCGGCCGGAGGCGCTGCCGCCGCCGAAACCGTACAGCAGGTCGCGCAGGCTCAGGCCGAAGGCCTTCTCGACCAGGCCGCCGTGCTTGAGGTTGCCGGCCAGCTGGAACGGCAGCGTGCCGTGCGAGCGGCCCACGCCATAGTCGCGGTAATAGGCGGCGCCCTTGGCCAGGATGATGGGCACGGTGGCCAGAGAAATCACGTTGTTGATGACCGTGGGCTTGCCGAACAGGCCCGAGATCGCCGGCAGCGGCGGCTTGGCGCGAACCACGCCGCGCTTGCCCTCGATGCTTTCCAGCAGCGAGGTTTCCTCGCCGCAGATATAGGCGCCCGCGCCCTTGCGCACTTCCAGGTCGAAGCGGCGGCCGCTGCCGTGCACGTCATTGCCCAGCCAGCCCACGCTGCGCGCCCGCGCGATGGCGGCTTCCAGCGTGTCGATCGCTTGCGGATATTCCGAACGCACGTAGATGTAGCCGTAGGTCGCGCCCACCGCCAGGCCGGCGATGGTCATGCCTTCGATCAGCACATAGGGGTCGCCTTCCATCAGCAGGCGGTCGGCGAAGGTGCCGGAGTCGCCTTCGTCGGCGTTGCAGACGATATATTTCTGGGTGCCGGGGGTGCCTGCGACCGTCTTCCATTTGATGCCGGTCGGGAACGCCGCGCCGCCGCGGCCGCGCAGGCCCGAGGCCACCATTTCGTCGACGATCTGCCCGGGCTCCATGGCCAGGGCGCGTTGCAGGCCCTGCAGGCCGCCATGGGCGGCGTAGTCCTGCAGGGACAGCGGATCGGTCACGCCGACGCGGGCGAAGGTCAGGCGTTCCTGGTGCTTCAGGTAGGGGATTTCTTCGGTCAGGCCCAGGCGCAGCGGATGCTCGCCGCCACTTAGCCAGCCGGCGTCGAACAGCGCGGCGACGTCTTCGGGCTGCACCGGCCCGTAGGCGATGCGGCCTTGCGGGGTAGTGATTTCGACCATGGGTTCCAGCCACAGCAGGCCGCGCGAGCCGTTGCGCACGATCTGCACGGACAGACCGCGGGCGTCGGCGGCGCGTTCGATGTCGCGCGCCACCGTGTCGGCGTCCATGGCCAGCGCCGCGGCGTCGCGCGGCACGTAGATGACAATGGGGGAGCTCATGATTGCGCCTCCCGCGTGCGGGCCAGCAGTCGGTCGAGCTTTTCCGGCGTGACGCGGGCATGGGGCCGCCCGTCGATCATCACCGCCGGCGACTGGGCGCACAGGCCCAGGCAGTACACCGGTTCCAGGGTGAAATCGCCGTTCTTGCTGTTGGCGTGGAAATCACAGCCCAGCGCCGTGCGCGCATGGGCGGCGAGATGTTCGCCGCCCATGGCCTGACAGGCTTCGGCGCGACAGACCTCCAGGGTGTGGCGCGCCGCGGGTTCGCTGCGGAAATGCGGATAGAAGGTGATGACGCCGTGGACCTCGGCGCGGGACAGGTTCAGGGCCTCGGCGATGGTCTGCACCGCCGCGGCCGGAATACAGCCCAGTTCATGCTGGACCGCGTGCAGCACGGGCAGCAGCGGGCCGGGCTGGTCCTTCAGCCGGGCGAGTATGCGGGCGGTGGCCGCGATGGCCGGGGTGTGGGACGCCTGGGCCGCGTCCAGGGCCATCTGGCCGCCGCGGGCGCCGCCGCTGGACGCCAGATCGGATGTTGCCTCGCGCTGATGCACGTCGGTCTCCTCCTGTGTTGCTGTTGTGCCGGGCTGGATGTTGTTCGGTTTTATATGTTTTAAAAAACATATAAAACTCCCTCCAACCGCGTTATTTGTGTACTCTAACGGGGTAATTCACCGTCTTCAATAAGAAATAAATGACATATAAGTTCCGTATCGGCCTGCGGCCGCAATGGACCCTGGGCGGAGACGACGACCCGGCACCCGTGCCATTGCAGGATATGCTGGCGCTGCTGTCCGCGATCGATGCCACTGGCAATATTGCCGGGGCCTGTCGCGCCTGTGGCCTGTCGTACCGGCATGCCTGGGGCGTGCTGCGCCGTTTCGAGGCAATCTTCGGTACGCAGTTGCTCATCACCAACCGCCGCCAGGGCACGCAGCTGGCGCCGTTCGCGCAGCGCCTGCTGTGGGCCAACCGCCGCATCGAGGCGCGCCTGATGCCCACGCTGGACAGCATGGCCTCGGAACTGCAGGAAGAACTGGAGCGCCTGCTGTCCGAGAGCGGCCCGCATCTGCGGCTGCATGCCAGCCACGGCTTCGCGGTGGAGTCGCTGATGCAGCACATGGGCAACCGCAAGCCGGGCCTGGAATTGCGCTACCGCACCGCCATCGAGGCGCTGGCCTCGCTGGAGCGTCGCGAGTGCGACCTGGCGGGCTTCCAGGTGCCGCTGGGCGATTTCGAAGCGCCCATCATGGAACGCTACGCCCAATGGCTGCATGCTGACGAGTACATGCTGATCCACTTGGCGGTGCGCAATGCCGGCCTGTTCGTCACCGCCGGCAACCCCAAGCACATACGCGGCATGGCTGACCTGGCGCGGCCCGACGTGCGTTTCGTCAACCGCCAGATCGGCTCCAGCACGCGCTATCTGGTGGGCCTGATGCTGCAGCGGGCGGGGGTCTCGATCAGCGAGGTCCAGGGCTACGAAACCAACGAGTTCACCCATATGGCCATTGCCGCGCACATCGCCAGCGGCATGGCCGACACGGGCGTGGGGGTGGAAACGGCCGCCTGCCGCTTCGGACTGGACTTCATCCCGCTGGTGCGGGAACGCTATTTCTTCGCCATCCGCAAGGCCTCGCTGGAGACGCCGGCCATGCGCGACCTGCTGTCCATCATGCGCAGCCCGGACTACGTCGGCTACGTCGGCCAGCTGGCGGGCTACGACGCCCGCGACACCGGCAGGCTGCAGTCGCTGCAGGAGGCCTTTCCATGAGCGCGAAACGCGATGCGCCGGGATATGATGCTCCCATGAGCAAAGTGATCTTTCTTGCCGATCGCCGCAGCGGCCCGCTGGCGCCCGGCGAACTGCCGCCGCACGGACAGCCCGCGCTGGACCAGCGCGCGCGTCCCTTGCGCGACCTGCGGATTTCGGTCACGGACCGCTGCAACTTCCGCTGCACCTACTGCATGCCGCGCGAAGTCTTCGACAGCAGCTACACCTTCATGCCGCATTCGGCGCTGCTGTCGTTCGAGGAAATCAGCCGCCTGGCGGGCATCTTCACGCAATTGGGCGTGGAGAAGATCCGCCTGACGGGCGGCGAGCCGCTGCTGCGCAAGCATATCGAGAACCTGGTGGGCCAGTTGGCCGACCTGCGCACGCCCGCCGGCCGCCCGCTGGACCTGACCCTGACCACCAACGGCAGCATGCTGGCGCGCAAGGCCGAGGCGCTCAAGAGCGCCGGGCTCACGCGTGTCACCGTCAGCCTGGATGCGTTGGACCCGGCCATGTTCCAGGGCATGAGCGACAGCGGCTTCACGCCCGACGACGTGCTGCGCGGCGTCGACGCCGCGGCCGAGGCCGGGCTCGCGCCGGTCAAGGTCAACATGGTGGTGCGACGCGGCCTGAACGACGGGCAGATCCTGCCCATGGCCGAACGCTTCCGCCATTCAGGCCACATCCTGCGCTTCATCGAATACATGGACGTGGGCAATACCAACGGCTGGAATCTTGCCGAGGTGGTGCCCAGCCAGGAAGTGCTGGACCGCATCGGCGCGGCCTATCCGCTGGAACCCGTGGCCAGCGGCGAAATGGGCCGCGTGGCCGAACGCTGGCGCTACCTGGACGGCGGCGGCGAGATCGGCGTCATCTCCAGCGTCACGCACGCCTTCTGCGGCGGCTGTACGCGCGCGCGCCTGTCGCCGGAAGGCAAGCTCTTCCTGTGCCTGTTTGCGCACGATGGCTACGACCTGCGCGCACCGCTGCGCGACGGGGCCAGCGATGCCGAACTCGCCGGCATCATCGCGGGCATCTGGGCGGGGCGCAACGACCATTATTCCGAGCTGCGCGGCCGCAACATGGCCGACCCGGCGCGCAAGATCGAGATGAGCTACATCGGTGGCTGAAGCGTTTGCCAGCAGGGGCATCGCCGGCCTGATCCTCGCGGGCGGCCAGGGCGCGCGCATGAACGGACAGGACAAGGGCCTGGTCGTGTTGCGCGGCGAGCCCATGGTGGCGCACGTGGCGCGCCGCCTGGCGCCGCAGGTGTCGCGCCTCGTCATCAGCGCCAACCGTCACCTGGATCTCTATGCCCGCTACGGCGCCGTCGTGCAGGACGGCGAAGCCGATCTGGGCGCCTGGCAAGGGCCGCTGCTGGGCATTGCCGCGGGCCTGGATGCCGCACGCCAGGAGGCCTGGCTGGTGGTGGCGCCTTGCGATACGCCGTTCCTGCCCACGGATTTGGCAGCGCGCCTGGTGCGCGCGGCCGAGTCCGCCAATGCGCCCATGGCCTATGCGGTGGCGGACGGACAGCGCCATTCGGCCTGCATGGCCTTGCGCACGTCGCTATTGCCCGATCTGCTGGCATACCTGCGGGCCGGGGACCGCAAGGTGGGGCTGTGGCAGGCGAGGATGGGCGCGGTCGAAGCCTGCTTCGACGACGCGCCCGATGCCTTCATGAACGTCAACACGCCAGATGAGCTGGCGCGGGCCGAGCGCTACGCCAACCAGTGACGCAGGTCGTAGTAGGCGACCCGGTCCTTGTCCTGCACTTGCACGTCGGCCGGCAGTCGGGCCAGGCCCGTCGCCCAGGGCAGCGAGCTGATCACCCCCGAACCCTGATGGCCGTAGGGCACCAGTTCGGCGCTGCCGTCGTCGGCCAGACGGCGCTGCACGCGCAGGAATTCCTCGCGGCTGTCCTGGCGTGGATGCTCGGTGCGCAGCGGCAGCAGGCTGGTCGGCGGGAACAGGGTTTCGCGGCCTTGCATGCGGCGCATCAGCGGCGTCACCAGCAGGGTGAACACGGCGTAGGCCGACACCGGGTTGCCGGGCAGGCCGACCACGGGCTTGCCGTCGATCTGCGCCAGCGCCACCGGCTTGCCCGGCTTCATGCGCACCTTCCATAGCGCCAGTTCGCCGCCCAGCGAGGCCAGCGCGGGCTTGACCAGATCGCGTTCGCCCACCGACACGCCGCCCACGCTCACCACCAGGTCGCAATCGGCCAGCAGCGTCTTGAATGCGGCGTGCAGGTCGGCCTCGGTGTCGCGGGCGTGCAGCACGTGCACGGGCAGGGCGCCCATGCCGCGCGCCAGGGCGGCCAGCATGGGGCCGTTGGAGTTGTAGATCTGCTCGGCCGCGCGCGGCTGGCCGGGCAGCACCAGCTCGTCGCCGGTGGTCAGGATGCCCACGCGCAACTGGCCGAACACCTGCACGCGGGCCAGGCCTTGCGAAGCCATCAGCGCCACGTGGGCGGCTTCAAGTACGGTGCCCGCGGCCAGCAGCGGCGCGCCGGCCATGGTGTCTTCGCCGCGGCGGCGGATGTGCTGGCCGGCCTTGGGCGCACGCGAGATTTCCACCTGGCCGTCGGCTTCGGTGGTGTCTTCCTGCATGACGACCGTATCCGCGCCTTCGGGAATCAGGCTGCCGGTGAACAGGCGGATGGCGTGGCCAGGCTTGAGCGGTTCCGGCATTTCCCCCGCGTAGCAGCGCTGCTGGATGGGCAGGCGCACGCCGGCGCCCCAGTCGGCCACGCGCAGCGCATAGCCGTCCATGGCGCTGTTGTCGGCAGGCGGTATGTCCACGGTGGCGGTGAGATCGGCGGCCAGCACGCGGCCGGCGGCATCGGCCAGGCTCACCTCTTCGCTGCGTTGCAGCGGCCCCGCGGCGTTGGCCAGCAGGGTCTGGGCTTGATCAAAATCCAGCATGGGTCAGTTGTCTTCTTCGCGTTGCTTGAAATGGGTGGCGAAATTGCAGGGGCGGTGACTGCTGTCCAGCTGCTCGCGGATGATCTGCGCCCAGGCGGTTTCGCAGGCGTTGTTCGAGCCGGGCAGGCAGAAGATCAGCGTCTGGTTGGCCGAGCCGGCAAAGGCGCGCGACTGGATGGTGGAGCTGCCGATCTCGGTATAGGAGATCTGGCGGAACAGCTCGCCGAAGCCGGGAATCTCGCGGTCCAGCAGGGGCATGATGGCCTCGGGCGTGTGGTCGCGATGCGAAAAGCCCGTGCCGCCCGTGGTCAGGATCACCTGCACCTCGGGATCGGCGATCCAGTCGCTCATGATGCGGCGGATCTGATAGATGTCGTCCTTGACGATGTCGCGGCGCACGCACTGATGGCCGGCATGCGCGAGGCTATGAGCCAGCAGATTGCCGGAGGTGTCGTCGCCCGCGCTGCGGGTGTCGCTGACCGTAAGCACGGCGCAGGCCAGCGAAACAAGGCTTTCGTCGCTCATGGATTTTCCTCTTCTAGGCGGTGGTGTCTTCATCCCAGGACTGCGTGCGGTCCTGGTCGGATTGGCGTTGCTCCACCCAGAAGCTGCTGCCGCCCGCGAGGGTTTCGCGCTTCCAGAAGGGCGCGCGCGTCTTGAGCGCGTCGATGATGTATTCGCAGCCGCGGAAGGCGTCGCCGCGATGGGCGCTGGCCGCCGCGACGAAGACGATCTGGGCATTGCGGTGCAGCGCGCCCACCCGGTGCACGATGACCGTGCCGGCCAGGTTCCAGCGCGCGCGGGCGGTCGCGGCGATCTCTTCCAGTTCACGTTCGCACATGCCTGGGTAGTGTTCGAGAAAGAGCGTGTCGGTGGGCGTGTCGGGCGCGTAGTCGCGCACATAGCCCACGAACGTGACGATGCCGCCCACGCCCGGGCCGGCGCTCTCCCGCAGCGCGGCCGTGAGCGCGGCGCCGTCGAAGTCGGCTTCCTGGACGCTGATCATGGCGTTCAACCTCCGGTGACGGGTTCGAATACCGCGACCTCGTCGCCCGCGCGGATGGGCGCGGACGGCTTGGAGTGGGTCTGGTTGATGGCCAGCTTCAGGCGCGCGGAGGGCGCCAGCTGGGGGTAGCGTTCGCCCAGCGCGGCAAGCAGCTGCGCGCCGGTGGACTCGCCTTCCAGTGGCCAGGCTTCGGAGCGCTTGCCGACCAGTTCGGCCACGCGCGCGAAGTAGAGAAGATTAATCGTTGCGCCATTCACCGCTTTTTCCTCCTGCCTTGTACTTAAGGCGAACTTGCTCGATGACGATGCCCTTGTCGGCAGCCTTGCACATGTCGTAGATGGTCAGCGCGGCGACGCTGCAGGCCATCATGGCTTCCATTTCCACGCCGGTCTTGTAGCTGGTGCGGCAGGTGGCCAGCACGTCGATGCGGTGTTCGGCGTCGTCCAGCGCGAACTCGACGCCGACGAAGGCCAGCGGCAGGCTGTGGCACAGCGGGATGGTGTCGGCGCAGCGCTTGGCGGCCAGGATGGCGGCGACGCGGGCGGTGTTGAGGACTTCGCCTTTGCCCTGGCCCGGCTGGGTCAGCAGGCCATAGGCGACGGCGTTCATGCGCACGCTGGCGGTGGCGATCGCCACGCGCTCGGTGTCGGTCTTGGCGATGACGTCGACCATGCGGACCTGCCCGGCTTCATCCAGGTGGCTCAAGGTTGGGGTGGGCGTGGACATGGGAATCGGGAGCGATAATTGTTAATGATTGAAAAGGGCGGTCCCGGCTGGCCGGATCGGCCCATCGATACGCCTATGATAGACGAGCGGTGCAGGGGGCGCGATAATCGCGCCTGTAGTCATTAGAAGGACGGAAACGCTCGTCCTTCAATTCGTATCAGGAGACGCGCAATGCCCTTGCGGATGCCCAAGCTTCGGTTAACCCGCCGGGTCGGCAAGATTCTTCTGGGTATTGCGGCATTCGTACTGATCCTTTTCGGGGTTGCCGCCTGGCAAGTCCCCAAAGTGCTGCACAACGTCCTGGTGCAGGACGTCTCCAAGATGATCGGGCGGGACGTCTCCGTCGGCGACATCAGCTTCAATCCCTTCACGCTGACCGTCCGCGCGCGCGACCTGGCCGTGGCCCAGCCCGATTCGCAGACGCCGCTCTTGACGCTGGCCGAGCTGGACGTCAGCGCGGCCTGGACTTCCCTGTTCTGGTTTGCGCCGGTCGTCGATCGAATGACGCTGCGCGAGCCTAACATCGCCATCGTCCGCGAGGACGTCACGCGCTTCAATTTCTCTGATATTCAGCAACGAGTGGCCGAATTGACGGCCGCCCAGCCCGAAGAACCGCCCAAGCCGGACGAAGGGCTGCCGCGCTTCTCGCTGAACAATATGGTGATCGAGAATGGCACGATCACGCTGGATGACAAGGTCACCGGCCGCAAGCAGGTGGTCGACGAGCTGGGCGTGGGCGTGCCGTTCATCTCCACGTTCGGCTACGCCACCGACATCGATGTGCAGCCGCGCGTGCATCTGCGCATCAACGGCAGCCCCTTTGATCTGAACGGCGTGGCGCGCCCCTTCGACAAGGTGCCCTCGTCCACGCTGCGCGTGGCCTTCAACGGGCTGCAACTGGAAAAGTGGGCGGACGTCTGGCCCATGCCGCTGCCGTTCAAGGTGGAAAGCGCGCTGCTGGATTCCAACCTGCAAGTGGTGTTCGAGCAGCCCAAGGACGCGCCGCCCAAGATCCGCGTGGTCGGAGACCTTGGCCTGCGGCGGCTGGACCTGCGCGACACCGCTGGCGCAAATCTCGTCGCCTGGAGCGCGCTGACGGTCACCCGCCTGGAACTGGAGCCCATTGCGCGCCACGCCTATGTGGGCGAGGTGGGCCTGTGGGCGCCGCAGATCCATGTGCGCCGCTACGCCAATGCCAACCTGAACTGGCTGGACGTGGTCGCCGGGTTGAAACGATTGGGCGGCGTGGAGCCGACCGCCACGCCGGTGGCCGACAAGCTGCGCAAGGCCAGCGGCCTGGACCCGGCCAAGGCGGGTGGCAAAGCCGGTCCCGCCGCGGCCCCGGCCCAGCCCCAGGCCCAGGGCGCGCCGGCCGCAGCGGGCGCAACCTCGGACCCCTCCGCCAAGGGCGCTGCGCCTGCAGCAGCAGCGGCCGCCGCCGCAGGAGCGCCCGCTGCGGGCGCTCCCGCCGCGGGAACGCCCGTCGCTCCCCCCGCCACGACTCCGGCAGGAACCCCGGCCGTGGACGCCGCCGCGCCTCAGCCGGCGCCCGCGCCCGCTGAATGGAAGGTCGAGCTGGATGCCTTCAATCTGCACGAAGGCGAGGTCTACGTCACCGACGCGGTCAGCAAGCTGGACTACGTGATGACCGGCCTGGCCGCGACGGTCGAGGGCGTGGCCCTGCCGCAGGTGTCCGGCCAGCCCATCAATTTGTGGCTGACCATGGACAACAGCACCGACGGCGGCTGGCTGCGCGCCAAGGGGCCGCTGGTCCTGAAGCCGCTGTCGCTGGAACTGGGCGTGCGCTTGGGCAACATTGCGCTGGCGCCCCTGGCGCCGGCCGTGCGCAACGCGGCGCCGATCGCGCTGCTGGATGGCCGCCTGGCCGCCAGCGCGCAAGTTCATGTGAAGGAAACGAACGGCGCGGTGGATGCATCCGCCAGCGCCGTGCAGGCCGACCTGACCCAATTCAAGGCCCGCGACGAATCCCTCAAGCCCGCCGTGGACATCGCGCTGCAAAGCCTGCGCGTGACCGCCGACCGCCTGGCCATGGGTCCGGGCCAGAGCAATTTCACCCTGGCCGCCGCCGGCATCCAGGGCAATGGCAAGCTCGATCTCAAGGGCGCGTTCACGCCGCAGCCGCTGACGGTGAAAACCTCCGTGGACTTGTCGGAACTGAACGTCGCGTCCTTTGCGCCCTATGCGGCCTCCAGCCTGAACGCCACGGTGCGCGCCATCACGCTGGGCGCCAAGGGCAACGCGGAGTTCGCCGCCGCGGCCGGTTCGGCGCCGATGAAGGCCAGCTGGAAGGGCGGCGTCGAAGTCACCGGCGTGGACCTGCAGGACCGAGTCAACAAGGATGACTTCCTGAACTGGAAGCGCCTGGGCTTTACCGGCATGGACATCTCGGTGGCGGGCGACAAGATCGGCGCCAAGCTGGGCGACATCGCGCTCGAGGATTTCTACGGCCGCGTGCTGCTCAACGCCCAAGGTCGCCTGAATGTCATGGACCTGGTGGCGGCTCCCGGCCAGGCCGGGGGCTCCATCACCCAGGACACCCAGACGCCTGGCCGCAGCGCCGCGCCGCCACCCGCCGCGCCCGCCGCCAAGGGGGGCGGGGGCATGCCGGACATCTCGGTTAACAGCGTCACCTTGAACCGCGGCCGCATGACCTTCACGGACCGCTTCGTCAAGCCCAACTACGTGGCCGAGCTCTCCAGCATCGAAGGTTCGATCACGGCGGTGTCGTCCACCAATCCCCAGCCCGCCAAGGTCAAGGTTACCGGGCGCGTCTACACCACCGCGCCGCTGTCGATCAGCGGGGTGGTGCAGCCTTTCGCCAAGTACCTGTCGCTGGACCTGAAGGCTTCGGCCAAGGGCGTGGACCTGCCGCGCTTCAACACCTATTCGGCCAAGTACGTGGGCTACCCCATCAAGCGCGGCAAGCTCTCGGTGGACCTGGAATACAAGATCAAGGACCGCGCGCTGCAAGCCACCAACCATGTGGTGCTGAACCAGCTGACCTTCGGCGACAAGACCAACAGTCCCGACGCGACCAAGCTGCCGGTGCTGCTGGCCGTGGCCTTGCTGAAGGACTCGCGCGGCAACATCGACATCAACCTGCCGATTTCCGGTTCGCTGGACGATCCGGAGTTCTCGGTGGGCGGCATCGTGGTGCGCGTGCTGCTGAACCTGGTGGTCAAGGCGGTGACTTCGCCCTTCAGTCTGCTGGCCTCGGCCTTCGGCGGCGGGGAAGAACTGTCCTACGTGGAATTTGCGCCGGGCAGCGCGGCGCTGACCGAGGACAGCCTGCAGCGCATCGACACGCTGACCAAGGCGCTGACGGACCGTCCGGCCCTGAAGATGGACATCAGCGGCCGCGCCGATCCCAAGACCGACATGGAAGGCCTGCGCCAGGCCTGGGTCGACGCCAAGATCCGCGCCGCCAAGGCAGCGGACGTCGCGCCGCGCGGCAAGAAGCCGAACCCGGCCGGCGTCGAGGTCTCGGGCGCGGAGCGCGCCAAGTATCTGGAAGAGGTCTACGACGACACGGACATCAAGGACAAGCCGCGCAACTTCATCGGCATGTCCAAATCCGTGCCGGCGGTGCAGATGGAGGAGATGCTGCGCAGCGTGGCGCCGGTGGGCGACGAGCAGTTGCGCCAACTGGCCGATGCGCGCGCGCAGGCGGTTTATGAGAAGCTGCAAGCCCAGGAAGGACTCGCGGATCGCGTGTTCATCGTTGCGCCGCAACTGGACGCGGATGGCATCAAGGACGAGGGGCAACCCTCGCGCGTGGACTTCTCCCTGAAGTGAACCAGGCTGGTCCGGAAGGCGGCGTCCAGCCGCCCCTGCCAGCTTTTTGCCAGGAGATTCTCGATGAATGACCAGGACGCGCACTTCGACAGCCTGCTGCCGCCCCTGCGGCTGAACCGGCGGGGTTTCATGGCCACCACGGTGGCGACGGGGTTTTCGCTGGCGGCCGGACAGGCCGTGGCGCAGACCACGATCACCACGGACGTCAACGGCCTTGTCGCCGGCAAGGTGGACATCCCGGTCAAGGACGGCAAGATGCCGGCATACCGCGCGGCGCCCAAGGGCAAGAAGGACTTGCCCACGGTGCTGGTGGTGTCGGAGATTTTCGGGGTGCACGAGTACATCCAGGACGTGTGCCGGCGGCTGGCCCACCAGGGCTATCTGGCCATCGCGCCCGAGCTGTTCGCACGCCAGGGCGATCCGTCCAAGTACACCGAGATCCCCAAGTTGCAGGCGGAAATCATCGGCAAGGTCCCGGACGCGCAGGTGATGTCCGACCTGGACTCGACCGCGGCCTGGGCCACGTCCAACGGCGGCAATCCGGACCGGCTGGGCATCGTGGGCTTTTGCTGGGGCGGCCGCCAGGTCTGGCTGTACGCGGCCCACAACCCGAAGCTCAAGGCCGGCGCGGCTTGGTACGGCCAGTTGGGCGGGCAGCCTTCGGAACTGAAGCCCAAATCGGTGCTGAGCCAGGTGAACGACCTGAAGGCGAAGGTGCTGGGAGCCTATGGCGGCAAGGACGCCGGGATTTCGATGGCGGACGTGGACAAGATGCGGCTGGAACTGGCGCAGGGGCCGGCGGCGGCGAAGGCTTCGCGGATCGATGTGTATCCGGACGCGCCGCATGCGTTTCATGCGGATTATCGGCCTTCTTATCGGAAGGCTGAGGCGGAGCAGGCTTGGACGCGGATGTTGGATTGGTTCAAGCAGAACGGGCTTTGATCTTCGTGGGTTCGTTTGGGTCTTCTTGGGGCTTGTTGGGCGCTATGAGTGCGCACGAGTCTTCGTAGGTCGCCCGTCGTCGCGGGCGGCGTGGCGGCTCGCGCCCACGATTGCGGTCCGGAGCGTTCGCTCCGGACTCCCCCGTCGTCATCTTCGTCAAGGCCTGCGGCCTTTCCTTCAGATTCCCTCGGGCGCATCGAGGTTGCGAGCCGCCACGCCGCCCGCGCCGACGGGCTACGTGCGTCTTGGCTTGTTGCGCTGCTGGAGCCGTGGTTGGGGGTGAGTCTTGGGCGCCCGTATTAATCGGCCGCGCGGGCGGCCGATTAATACATACGTCATTATTTGAAGTGTGATTGTGATCGCTAGCGCGCATGCGTAGGTGGGTTTTCTGATGGCGTTGCCGTTAGGGGGAGGGGGGCGGTGATGGGTGGCGCGCGGCGGGCAGCCGTTTGCGCATGAAGACCCGTACGCGCGCCACCCATCCGGCTTTGGAGTTCAAGTGGCGATTGACTTGCCAACGGGCTTTGATGGGCCGTCATGAAAAAGTGCCCGTGATATCCACGATCACTCCCCACCAGCGCGCAGCGCCATCGGGAATCGCAAGACACCGCGTAAGCCCCCAGAGGCCGCCCGCGCGGCCGGCCGGGGGCGGGCCCCGCAAGATCCATCGCCAAACCCCACCGGCGGCGAGAACCCTAAGCACACCGTTCGTCCCTGGGGCCAGGAAGTTTCAACCAGCAGAGCCAGTCGCGGCGGCGGGGCCAGAGGCGCGGGGCGTCGATAAGCCCGAGGGAATCTGAAGGAACCGCCGAAGGCGGTGACGAAGATGACGAAGGGGAAGTCCGGAGCGAAGGCTCCGGACCGCAATCGTTGCCCCGCGCCTCTGGCCCCGCCGCCGCGACTGGCGTCTCAAGAACCTGAACCTTCAGAAACAGAAACAGAACCTGCTACTGCGCCTTCTCCCCCGGCAACCCATCACTAACCTCCGCCAACGCCCTCTTCATATCCTCATACTCCATCACCCTCTCCCCCTGAAACCCGCCCAACACCCCCCGGCACCCGTCCACCCCCGATCGCTTCATCTCTTCCATCATCGCCGTTCCCTGCGCCTGTCCCTTCTGGAACAGCCCGTCATACCCGCCCGAAGGAAAGCCATATTCCTGCGCATACTGCAGCAGGTTCTTGCGGGCCGTGGCCTGGTGCTGGGCCAGATCGGGTTCGGAAGCCCCGCAGGCGCGGGCGGCGCCGTTGGAGGCGCCGGCGGCGATGACGAAGGAGTCGTATTGGGCCTGTTCGGCGGCATCGGGAGCCGCCCAGGCCGTGGCGGCCGAGGTCAGCGCCAGGGCCAGGCCGGTCAAGATCTTGCGCATCGATGAATCTCCGCTAGATGCCCGCCAGCCGGCAGCGCGGCGTGCGCGGGCGGTGATTGCAACCACAACATTATGGCAATCAGCCGTTTCGCGCCCGTGTAGCCTTGGTGTGGAGTCGTTTCAGACTGTGCATCTTTCTTTCCCTGACGCTGGCTGGCCAGCAAGGCGGCCGCGCAGGAACTATGATGGAGCCTGTGGGGCGCTCCTGCCCCAATGCATTGCCCCTATTCCTCCTGGAGATCTACATGACGATCAAAGTCGGCGATCGCGTGCCGGACGGCACCCTGACCGAATTCATCGAAACCGAAACCGCCGGCTGCTCGCTGGGCCCCAACGCGTTCCAGGTCGCCGACCTGACCCGCGGCAAGACCATTGCGCTGTTCGCCCTGCCGGGCGCCTTCACGCCCACCTGCTCGGCCAAGCATCTGCCGGGCTATGTGGAACAGGCTGCGGCCCTGAAGGCCAAGGGCATCGATGAAATCTGGTGCGTGTCGGTCAACGACGCGTTCGTCATGGGCGCCTGGGGCCGCGAGCAGAAGACCGAAGGCAAGGTCCGCATGCTGGCCGACGGTTCCGCCTTGTGGACCAAGGAACTGGGCCTGGAGCTGGACCTGATCCAGCGCGGCATGGGCGTGCGCTCGCAGCGCTACTCGGCCCTGATCGTCGACGGTGTGGTCAAGCAGCTGAACGTCGAAGGCCCCGGCAAGTTCGAAGTCAGCGACGCCGCCACGATGCTGTCGCAAGTCTGATCCCACGCAGTTCCTGTTTTACCGCTTAGCGCAGCGGGCCGCTTTCGCGGCCTGTTGCGCTGCCGCCAGCAGCGGTTGCCGACGCCATGCTCGCCACCCTTTCCTCCTTTTCGTCGCTTTACTTCGCGACCTTGCTGATGCTCATCGGCACGGGTCTGTTCAACACCTATATGGGGCTCAGGCTGACAGCGCAGTCTGTCAGCGAGGTGTGGATCGGCGCCCTGATCGCCGGCTACTACCTGGGCCTGGTGTGCGGCGCCCGCCTGGGGCACAAACTCATCATCCGCGTGGGCCACATCCGGGCGTTCGTCGCCTGTGCGGCGGTGGCCACCAGCATGATCCTGGCCCAGACGCTGGTCGAATCCATGCCGCTGTGGCTGGTGTTCCGCGTCATTTCGGGCATCGTGATGGTGACCGAATTCATGGTCATCGAAAGCTGGCTCAACGAGCAGACCGAAAACCACCAGCGCGGGCGCGTCTTCTCCGTCTACATGGTCGTGTCCGGCCTGGGCACCGTGCTGGGCCAACTGGCCCTGACGGCCTATGCCACGCTGGACCTGCGGCCGCTGACGCTGGTGGCCATGTGCCTGGTGCTGTGCCTGGTGCCTATCGCCGTCACCGCGCGCTCGCACCCGCCCACGCCGCTGCCGGCGCCGCTGGACATACGCTTCTTCATGCGGCGCGTGCCGCTGTCGATGACGGTGTTGTTCGTGGCCGGCAACCTTTCCGGCGCGTTCTATGGCCTGGCGGCCGTCTATGGCGCCAAGCATGGCCTGTCCACCTCGCAGGCGGCGATTTTCGTGGCCGCCGCAGTGACCGCCGGCCTGCTGTCGCAATGGCCCATGGGCTGGCTTTCCGACCGCATCAACCGCGCCGGTCTGATCCGCTTCAATGCGCTGCTGCTGGTGCTGCTGCCGGTGGTCATGTGGGGCTGGATCGTGCTGCCGTACTGGGCGCTGGTGGCCATGTCCTGTGTCTTCGGCGTGCTGCAGTTCACGCTGTACCCGCTGGGCGCGGCGTTCGCCAACGATCACGTGGAATCCGAGCGCCGGGTCAGCCTGTCGGCCGTGCTGCTCATGACCTACGGGGTCGGTGCATGCGTGGGGCCGATGATTGCCGGGGTGCTGATGTCCCTGGCCGGCCCCAGCATGTACTACGTGTTCATCTCCGCCTGCGCCTTGATCCTGGTCTGGCATGTGCGTCCCACGCGCGTCACCGGTGCGCATCAGGTGGAAGAAGCGCCCACGCATTTCGTGCCCATGCCGGACACGCTGCAGAGCTCGCCCGCCGCGGCGGTGCTGGATCCGCGCGTGGATCCAGCAACCGACATCGCCATGGAAATGGTGCAGCCCGAAGTGGCGCCGGTGGCAGCCACTGAGCCGCCCGCTGCGGAACCGCCTGGCGATGCCGCGGCGGATGTGGCGGCGGATGTGGCGGACGACGCGGCCGAAGACGGCCGCCAGAGGCGCACCGGCACCTGAGGCCGGGGTCGCGTCCTTACCAGGGCGCCATCAGCACGATGGCAGCCAGCGCCAGCGCGATGCCCAGCAGGTTCAGCCGGGTCAGCGGTTCGCGGAAGGCCAGTGCGCCGACCAGCGTGCCCAGGGTGATCACGCCCATGTTCATGGACGCGAACACCAGCGCGGGGTGCTCGGGCAGCGACTGGTGCGCGCGGATGTAGGTCAGGATGTTGCCGAAGTTCGCCAGTCCCAGCGCCGCACCCGCGGCCAGGTGCCGAAGCTGGCAGCGCACCCGGCGCCACAGCAGGTAGCAGAGCATCAGCACGCCGGCGACGAGGAAGGCCAGCAGCAGCCCGCCCGCGAAAGCGGTGCCCGCGCGCGCCATCTGCTTGAACAGGATGTCGATGACGCCATACCCCACCCAGACCACCAGCGGCCACAGCCACATGGCGCGGCTGCTTGCGGCCGTGTCCTCGCCCGGCGTCTGCGCGCGGGGTGCGCGGCGCAGCAGGCAGTACAAGGCGCTGGCGGCCAGCAGGGTCGCGGCCAGCTTGCGGCCGCTTACCGGTTCGCCGAACAGCAGGAAGGCCGCCAGCAGCGGGATGAACAGGGACAGGCGCTGCGCCGCGTCGCTGCGCACGATGCCGGCATGACGTACGGCCGCCGCCATCGCCAGGAACACGCTGGGCAACAGTACGCCCAGCGCGGCCAGCACCAGCCACGGCGTCTGTGGGGTCAGCAGCGCCGCCGGGTCCGGGCGCAGCACGGCCCAGCAGAGCAGGGCGGCCACCGCATAGTTCATGGCGATGGCCTGGCGCACGTCGACTTGATAGCGCCGCGCCAGCTTCAGCAGCACGGCCACGGTGACGCTGCAGGCGACGCTGGCCAGCAGGTAGAGGAGGCCGGGAGTCAACGGCATGCCGTGGCGTCGTGGTGCGTGTGCTGGGCGGCGTCGATGCGCATGCCCAGGCGCTGCAGCAGGCGCTGGTCGGCTTCCATCTGCGGATTGGCCGTGGTCAGCAGGGCGTCGCCGTAGAACATGGAGTTGGCGCCCGCCATGAAGCACAGGGCCTGCAACGCGTCATCCATGGCTTCGCGGCCGGCGGACAGGCGCACGGCCGCGCGCGGCATGGCGATGCGGGCCACGGCAATGGTGCGCACGAACTCGAACGGGTCCAGGGCTTCGACGCCGGCCAGCGGCGTACCTTCCACCTGCACCAGGTTGTTGATCGGCACGGACTCGGGATAGGGCTCCATGTTGGCCAACTGGGCGATCAGGCCGGCGCGCTCGCGGCGCGATTCGCCCATGCCGACGATGCCGCCGCAGCACACGTTGATGCCGGCGTCGCGCACCCGGTCCAGCGTGTCCAGCCGGTCCTGGTAGGTGCGGGTGGAGATGATCTTGCCGTAGAACTCGGGCGAGGTGTCGAGGTTGTGGTTGTAGTAATCCAGGCCCGCGCTCTTGAGCTGTTCGGCCTGGCCCTCGCGCAGCATGCCCAGCGTCACGCAGGTCTCCAGGCCCAGGGCCTTCACCGCGCTGACCATCTCGGCCACCGCCTCCAGGTGGTGCGGCTTGGGGCTGCGCCAGGCGGCGCCCATGCAGAAGCGCTGTGCGCCGCCTTCCTGGGCCTTGCGGGCCGCTGCCACCACGTCCGCCAGGGGCATCAGCTTGTCGGCGTCCAGGCCGGTGTCGTAGTGCGAGGACTGCGGGCAGTAGGCGCAGTCCTCGGGACAGCCGCCGGTCTTGATCGACAGCAGGCTGGACAGCTGGATGGCGTTGGGATCGAAATGAGCGCGGTGCGTCTGCTGCGCCCGGAACACCAGATCCATGAACGGCAACTCGTAGAGCGCCATGATGTCGGCGGCGCTCCAGGCGGGGGCGGCGGTCGGTTTGGCGACGGTCGGGACGGGAATGTAGGCGGTCTGCACGGATGGGCTCCTTTCGGTCTTGCGGGGATCGCGCCGCTTGTCGGGCAAGGGCAGGATCGGCGGATCGTAAGAAGCTGCGCAGGGTTTGCGCAATGCAGGCTGCGTGGCCGAAATTAACGGCCTGTTGCTGTGATTTTTGTTGGAAATGGAAGATTTTGAGGGGCGTCGACTTCTAAGTGGCGCACATCTTCGGGGACGCCGGGCAGTCGTTTATTTTGAATCAAATTGTAAATAGTCGAGGGATGTCAGCCCTTGGCGCGCTTGTTTCGCGTCTGCGCCTGTTCATGCCCGGTGATGCCGCGGTCCCGCGCCCACACAATGGCCGCGCTGCGGCGGTGCACGCCGATCTTGCTGTAGATCGTGGCCACGTGGTTGCGCACCGTGTTGCGCGACAGCTTCAACTGCCGGGCAATGCCCTCGTCGTCATGGCCTTGGCACATCAGGCCCAGCACCTCGCGTTCGCGGGAAGTGAGCTGCGCCAGTTCTGCCACGTCGCGGGTGGCGGGCGCCGGCTCACGCAGTTGCGCCAGCTTTTCGATGACGCTGCGGCTGAACCAGGAAGTGTCCTGCATGACGGCCTCGATCGCCGTCAGCAGTTCCGCCTCGGAGCGCTTGCGTTCCGTGATGTCCTGGACCGCCAGCAATACGCGCGGCTGCCCGCCGATAGTCACGGGTTCGGCCGACAGCAGGCAATCCAGCCGGCTGCCGTCCCGGGCAGCCAATGCCACCTCGCGGTTGCGGGCGCTTTCACCGCGCTTGAGGCTGGCCTCCAGATCTTCGGCGAGCTGGAGCCCCAATCCGGTCAGCGTCTGGCCTATGCCGTCCTGCGCAGAGGCGCCGGCGGCCGTGGCAAAAGCGTCGTTCAGGTCCAGCGCCAGCAGGGTCTCGCCCTCGCAGACGGCCATGGGCACGGGCGCGAGGCGGAATGTCTTGGAGAAGCGTTCCTCGCTTTCGCGCAGGGCCAGTTCGGTGCGCTTGCGGGCCTCGAGGTCGATGAAGGTGAACAGCATGCATGGCTCGCCCTGCATGTCGATGGGTTGGCCCGCGACGATGACGAACTTCACGCTGCCGTCCGCCAGTTTCAACACGCCCTCGCGCTGCGCAATGGTCTGCCCCTCGTTGAGGCTGGCGATCGCGTTGTCCTTGTCGTCGCCGCCGTCCAGCACGTCCAGCTCATAGGCCGACCTGCCCACGATGGCGTCGCGTGCATAGCCGGTCATCTCCAGGAAGCCCTGGTTCACCTTCACATAGCGCAGGTCGGACAGGCGGCAGATGAGGGCGGGCGCGGGATTGGCGCCGAAGGCGCGCTCGAAGCGTACTTCGGCATTGATCTGCTCAGTCTGGTCATGCAGGATCAGGACGCGGTAGTCGGTCCCTTCGCTGCCGTCCAGGTTCAGGCCGCTGGCGCGTATGTTGCGCAGGAACGCGTCATCGTCCTTGCGTTCCAGGTCCAGCAGCAGTTCGTCGAACGGCTCGGCCGCGGCCAGCAGGTCCAGCGGATATTGGCGCGCTGGCACGCGGTGATGATTGCGGTAGCTGAGGCTGTAGCGCTTGCGGTAGCCGGCTGGCGTGCCGCCCAGTTCATCCAGGTTATCGGTGCCATGCAGCTTGAGCGCGCTGGCATTGGCCCAGGCGATGGCGCCGTCCGCTTCGAGCAGGATGATGCCTTCGTTCAGGCCTGCGATGATGCGTTGCAGATGCTGGCGGTGCGGATGGGGAGCGGCGGCGTTCGCGGTCACGTAGTCCTCTTCTTTTCGCAGGGCACGACGCAAAGAGAATGAAGGCGCACTGAAAGGCTGTCCAGATGGCGAAATGGACGAGTCTGAGCGTAGGGGGCAATGGCGGGGAAGATGGCTGCCGCTAGATGATGCGGGCCGGAATGCAAAAAAGCTCCGGAAACCGGAGCTTTCTATGGCTGGCAAGGCCGAGGCGCTTGCGAACTGCGTGATGTGCTTGGCGGAGCGGACGGGGCTCGAACCCGCGACCCCCGGCGTGACAGGCCGGTATTCTAACCAACTGAACTACCGCTCCGCAGCGGTTTACTCTGACTTCTTCAATGCACTGCGGTGTCAAGGCAGTTTGGTACTACATGCCAGAAAGACTGGCGTCCCCTAGGGGATTCGAACCCCTGTACTCACCGTGAAAGGGTGATGTCCTAGGCCTCTAGACGAAGGGGACCTGAACAAAACAGAACTACTTTACTACCGTACTGCTTACTGGTGGAGGTAAGCGGGATCGAACCGCTGACCTCTTGCATGCCATGCAAGCGCTCTCCCAGCTGAGCTATACCCCCCAGGATCCTCGATGCCCCAAACTACAGACAACAAGGTCTCACACTATATAAAGCAAAAAAGCCCCGAAAACGGAGCTCTTGAAAGACTCTGAGCGAGAGCTTTGGCGGAGCGGACGGGGCTCGAACCCGCGACCCCCGGCGTGACAGGCCGGTATTCTAACCAACTGAACTACCGCTCCGCAGCGGCGTACTCAACTACATTGTCACTTCAACTGCATCACTACATACTGCTGCCAGAAGAACTGGCGTCCCCTAGGGGATTCGAACCCCTGTACTCACCGTGAAAGGGTGATGTCCTAGGCCTCTAGACGAAGGGGACTTGGACTTGCAAACTGGTACTGCATCCTTCGCCGTTGACTGGTGGAGGTAAGCGGGATCGAACCGCTGACCTCTTGCATGCCATGCAAGCGCTCTCCCAGCTGAGCTATACCCCCGTCTTTCTAATCAGCCCGTTCAACGTTTTACGAAACCGAACACACGTTTTACCGAGTGCTTTTTCGTAGTTCGTTGCCGGTTTTGTTTAGTGCCGTTGGCGAAGAAACGAGATTATGCACGAACTAAATTGGGTGTGCAAGTCGCGATGAGGCAAAAAGCTAAAAAGTCGTGAAAAAAAGGGGGCTGGAAGGCATTTTAGGGCCGATTTCGCGCTTTTATTGCTCAGCTTGAGCTAGCGTGATTGATGCAGAAATCAAGTAAATCAAAGACTTGTGAGAATGCTATCGTGAGCGGAAATTTTTTTCGTCGATCCGGCATTTTTTGCGCCGGACCCGCACACACGGACATCGCCATGAGCAGCAAGACTTCGTTCCCCACACGCCCGCTGGGCCAGAGCGGCATGGACATCACCCGCATCGGGCTGGGCGCCTGGGCCATCGGCGGCAGCGGTTGGGCGGTGGGGTGGGGGCCGCAGGACGACGCCGATTCGGTGGCGGCGATCCGCCGGGCCGTCGAGCGCGGCATCAACTGGATCGATACCGCGGCGGTGTACGGCCTGGGGCATTCCGAGGAGATCGTGCGCCGCGCGCTGGCGCAGATGGCGCCTGACGCCCGGCCTTACGTGTTCACAAAGTGCGGCCTGACCTGGTCTGCGGAACAGCCGCAGGCGATGCCGCGGCGCACCGGCGCGCCGGCCAGCATCCGGCGCGAAATCGAAGATTCGTTGCGCCGGCTGGGCGTCGAACGCATCGATCTCTACCAGATCCACTGGCCGGCGGGCGATGGCACGCCGCTGGAGGTGTACTGGCAGGAACTGCTGGATCTGAAGCGGGAGGGCAAGGTCAGGGCGGTGGGCCTGTCCAACCACAATCTTGCCCAGCTGCAGCAGGCAGAAGCGCTGGGGCATGTGGATACGCTGCAGCCGCCGTTTTCGGCCATTCAGCGCGCCGCGGGCGCGGAGCTGATTCCGTGGTGCGAACGTAACGGCACGGGCGTGATCGTCTACAGCCCGATGCAGTCCGGCCTGCTGACCGGCGCCTTCAGCGTGGAGCGCGCCCGTGCTCTGCCGGCGGATGATTGGCGCGCGCGCAACGCGGAGTTCGCCTCGCCCGGCATCGAGCGCAACCTGGCGCTGGCCGATGCGTTCAAGCCCATCGCCGAACGCCACGGCGCCACGGTGGCGGCCGTGGCGGCGGCCTGGACGCTGGCCTGGCCGGGCGTCACGGGCGCGATCGTAGGCGCCCGCAGCGCGGCTCAGGTGAATGGACTGCTGGGCGCAGCGTCGCTGGAACTGGATGGCGATGACATGGACGCCATCGCGGACGCGATCGAGCGTACCGGCGCCGGAAGCGGGCCGCTGCGCCCGCCCGGGGAGAGCGGCGCGCTGCCGGCGAATCTGTTCGCTTGAGGGCGCCTCAGGCGCGACGCGTCTTGCGGCCGCTGCCGAACGCGGCGATCAGCGCCAGGCCGATCAGGGCCAGCGCCGTCTTGTCGCCAAAGCGCGCGTATGGCGTCAGCCCCGTCATGCCTTGCACGGCCACCGGCAGCACACCGGCCTGCAGCGGCGCAAGCTGGGCCGCGACGCGGCCTTTGGCGTCAATGGCGGCGGTGATGCCGGTGTTGGTGGAGGTCAGCATGGGCCGCGCCGTTTCCATGGTGCGCACGCGGCCGATCTGCAGATGCTGGCGCAAGGCCCAGGAGTCGCCGAACCAGCCCAGGTTGCTCACGTTCACCAGTATCGTCGCGCCCGGTTCGCCGTTGGGGCCGGGTTGCAGCGCGGGCAACAGGTCGGGTCCGAACAGGTCTTCGTAGCAGATGTTGAACGCGATGTGCTGGCCGCCGACCGCGAAGGGCGTCTGGCGTACCGCGCCGCGATCGAAGTCGCCCAGCGGAATGTTCAGCATGTCGACGAACCAGTGGAATCCGGGCGGCACGTATTCGCCCCAGGGCACCAGGTGGCGCTTGTCGTAGCGCATGGCGGTGGTGCCGGCCACGAGCTGTTCGACCGGGGTATTGCCGTCAAAGCCCATGACGCTGTTGGTGTAGCGCTCGCGGCCATTGACGCGGTCGTGCAGCGGCACGCCCATGGCGATGGTGGTATTGCGCTGGGCGGCCAGGTCGCGCCAGACCGCCCAGACGCGCGGATCCAGCTGGTCCTGGAAGATGGGCAGCACGGTTTCCGGCAAGATGATCAACTGCGGCGCGGGCACGCCGGGAGCCGGCGGCATGGCTGCCAGGTCCAGGTGGCGCACCAGGCTCTGGTCGAGCAGGGCGGGGTCGAACTTCTGCGACTGCTCGATGTTGCCCTGGACCAGGCGCACGTTCAGCGGATCGCCGGACGGCGTGGACCAGTCGATGCGGGACAGCGGCCAGCCAGCGGCGGCCAGGGCCAGCGCGATACCGGCGGCCAGGGCGTGGCGCGAGCCAGTCCCGCTTTTACGCGAGGGCTGCCAGAGGCTGGCGAGGGCAGCGGCGACGAAGGCGGCCAGGAAGGCCATGCCGTGCACGCCAAGCAGCGGCGCCCAGCCTGCGATGGGGCTATCGACTTGCGCGTAACCGATATTGAGCCAGGGAAAGCCCGTCAGCAGCACGGCGCGCAGCCATTCGAAGGCCGCCCACATCGCAGCCCAGGCCAGCGTGCCCGACAGTATGCGGGAGGGCGGAGAGCCCGGCTCCAGCGGCGCGTAGCGGCGCGCCAGCGCGCTGGCCGTGGCCGGGAACAGCGCCAGGAAGGCCGACAGCGCCAGCACCGCGGCCACGGCCAGCGGCGCGGCCAGATCGCCGTAGCGGTGCAGGCTGATGAAAATCCAGTAGAGGCCCAGCGAGTAGCTGGCGAAGCTGAACAGCCAGCCGCGCAGCCAGGCCTGTTTGGCCGAGGGCGCATACAGGGTCACGCGCGCAACGATGGCCAGCATCAGGACCTGTGTGGCCGCCAAGGCCCAATCCGGCAGGGGACCGGGCGAAAAAGTCAGGGCGTGCGCGGCGCCCGCCAGCACCAGGCCGGCGGCGCCGCGCAGTTTATGGCTGCGCGGGGACTGGGTCATGCGTCTTCGGAGGAGCGGGGGGCTTGGGATGCGGCGTTGCGCTTGACGCGCAGCCAGATGGCGCGGCGCGCGTCGCCGCGGGCCACTTCCAGGCGCAGGCCGTCGAATTCGGCGATGTCGCCGCGGCGCGGGATGCGGCCCAGTTGTCCGCCCATCCAGCCGCCGACGCTGTCGTACTCGTCGTCGGGCAACTGGCAGCCGAACACGTCGTTGAAGTGCGAGATGTCGGTGGCCGCCAGGACGCGCCACTGGTTTTCGCCTTCGGGGAAGATCGAGTCTTCCTCGGTTTCGTCGAATTCGTCTTCGATATCGCCGACGATCTGTTCCAGCACGTCTTCCATCGTCACCAGGCCGGAAATGCCGCCATGCTCATCGATGACGATGGCCTGGTGGTTGCGGCTGGCGCGGAACTCGTGCAGCAGCACGTTCAGGCGCTTGGATTCGGGGATGAAGACGGCGGGCCGCACCAGCGTGCGCACCTCGATGCCGGGCTCCAGCATGCAGCGCAGCAGATCCTTGGCCAGCAGGATGCCGATGATGTTGTCGCGATCGCCTTCGTAGACGGGGAAGCGCGAGTGGGCGGTCTCGATGACCGAGGCGACCAGGTAGGGAATGGGCTGCGTGACGTCCAGCAGATCCATGCGCGAACGCGGGACCATGATGTCACCCACGGTGCCTTCGGACACGGCGAGCGCGCCCTTGATCATCTTGTAGGATTCCGCGTCGAGCAGTTGGCGTTCGTGCGCGGCTTCCAGAACGGCCTTGATGCCTTCGCGGTCCTCGGGCTCGCGGCGCACGAGGGAAAGCAGGCGGTCTAGAAGGGATTTGGCGGCGGGTTTGGAGGAGCGAGCAGGCGTCGCTTCGGGAGCAGGATAAGGGTCAGACATCGTCCGGGAGGACAAGTTATGGAGGGCCCAGCATAACCGATACTGGCCTGCAATTTGTAACGGCGGCCCCCAAAATGAGGGGAACCGCCGCCATCTGCGCCTTGCTGGACGCCATTTTGCGGCAATTTTTGCCGCCGGGCCGCCCCAAGGCAAAAATCGCCCCCTCGGGGGGCAGCAAGCGCCTAAGGCGCGCAGCGTGGGGGCCAATTTTTCTCAGGGTTGACCCGAGTCCGCGAGTCAGGCTGCCATGTAAGGATCGGCGATGCGCATGGCGGCCAGCGTGGCGGTCTCCAGGGCCTCCATGCGCTTGGCGTCGCGGGCCTTGATGTGGTCGTAGCCCAGCGCGTGCAGCACGCCGTGGATGGTGAGATGGGCGGCGTGGTCCAGGAGCGCCTTGCGCTGTTCGCGGGCCTCGCGCACCAGCACCGGCACGCACATGACGATGTCGCCGCGCGCAACGCCCAGCGGATCCACGCCGTATTCGAAGGTCAGCACATTGGTGGCATAGTCGCGGCCGCGGAAGTCGCGGTTCAGGCGCCGGCCTTCGGCCGCGCCAACCAGCCGCAAGCTCAGCTCCGCCGCGGAAAACGCGACCAGGCCGTCGTCGGCCGCGCCCGCCAGCGCGCGTTCGGCCCAGCGGCGCAGGCGCCAGCGGGGCAGGCGGGCTTCCTCGACGCCGTATTGCACGGACAGGGACAGTTCAGGTTTCATCTTCTGCGGCGCGGTCGTAGGCGTCGACGATGCGGGCGACCAGGGGATGGCGCACGACGTCTCGGCTGGTGAATCGGGTGGTGGCGATGCCCTGCACGTCGTGCAGCACCTTCACCGCATGCGCCAGGCCGCTGTCCTGGCCACGCGGCAAGTCCACCTGCGACGGGTCGCCGGTAATGACCGCCTTGCTGCCGAAGCCGATCCGCGTCAGGAACATCTTCATCTGTTCCGGCGTGGTGTTCTGCGCTTCGTCCAGGATGACGAAGGCGTGGTTGAGCGTGCGGCCGCGCATGTAGGCCAGCGGCGCGATTTCGATGGTCTGCTTTTCGAACAGGCGCTGCACCTTTTCGAAGCCCATCAGGTCGTACAGCGCGTCGTACAGCGGGCGCAGGTACGGGTCCACCTTCTGCGCCAGGTCGCCGGGCAGAAAGCCCAGGCGTTCGCCGGCTTCGACCGCGGGGCGTGTCAGCACCAGGCGTTGCACGGTGTCGCGCTCCATTGCGTCGATGGCGCAGGCCACGGCCAGCCAGGTCTTGCCGGTGCCGGCGGGACCGACGCCGAAGGTGATGTCGTGCTTGAGGATGTTGTTCAGGTAGTCGCGCTGGCGCGGCGTGCGCGGACGCAGGTCGCTGCGCTTGGTGCGCAGGGCGATGCTGTCGCTTTCGTCGTCCAGGGCGGGCAGCGGGTCGGCCTCGCGGGCCTGCTCTTCCTTCAGTTCCTGTTCCTGCCGCCCGACGCCGATCTCGACCAGCCCGAGCTGGATGTCGTCGACCGACAGGGCGCGGTGCACGGCCTGTTCGTGGAAGCGGCGCAGTATCCGGCCGGCGAGTTCCGCGAGTTCGCCTTCGATGGTGACTCGGCTGCCGCGGCGCGAGAGCTTGACGTTCATGCCGTCGGCCAGCTGCCGCAGGTTTTCGTCCAGCGGGCCGCAGAGATTGGCCAGATGGGTGTTGTCGCCGTCCAGGGTGACGACGATGGGCATGCTGCGGCGGGCGCGGGAGCGGGGAGTGGTCATTCGGCCTCTTGGGGAGTGCGGTCCACGTCGGCGACCCGGGCGCGCAGCGAATTGGTGTGCGCTTCGGTGATGATGACGTCGACCATTTGTCCGATGAGCCGCGCGGGCGCGGCGAAGTTCACGATGCGGTTGTTCTCGGTGCGGCCCATCAGTTCGTTCGGGTCGCGGCGCGAGGGGCCTTCGACCAGCAGGCGCTGGCGCGTGCCGACCATGTTGCGGGCGATCGTGGCCGCCTGCTCGTTGATCAGCGCCTGCAGGCGCTGCAGGCGGCGCAGCTTCACGTCTTGCGGCGTGTCGTCGTGCAGGTCGGCGGCGGGCGTGCCCGGGCGGCGCGAATACACGAACGAGAACGAGGTGTCGAAGCCGACGTCCTCGATCAGCTTCATGGTCTTTTCGAAGTCTTCCTCGGTTTCGCCGGGAAAGCCCACGATGAAGTCCGAGGACAGCGTCAGGTCGGGGCGGGCGGCGCGCAGGCGGCGCACCACCGACTTGAATTCCAGGGTGGTGTAGCCGCGCTTCATGGCCGCCAGCACGCGGTCGCTGCCGGCCTGCACCGGCAGGTGCAGGAAGGACACCAGCTTGGGCAGGCGGGCGTAGGCGTCCACCATGCGCTGGGTCATTTCCTTGGGGTGCGAGGTGGTGTAGCGGATGCGCTCGATGCCCGGGATTTCGTGCACGTATTCCAGCAGCATGGCGAAGTCGGCGATCTCGTCGCTGTCGGTCATGCGGCCGCGGTAGGCGTTGACGTTCTGGCCCAGCAGCGTCACTTCCTTCACGCCCTGGTCGGCCAGGTCGGCGACCTCCACCAGCACGTCCTCGAAGGGGCGCGAGACTTCCTCGCCGCGCGTGTAGGGCACGACACAGAAGCTGCAGTACTTGCTACAGCCTTCCATGATGGAGACGAACGCCGTGGCGCCGTCCACGCGGGGCGGCGGCATGTTGTCGAACTTTTCGATCTCGGGGAAGCTGATGTCCACCTGCGAGCGGCCTTCGTCGCGGCGGCGCTTGATCAGGTCCGGCAGGCGATGCAGCGTCTGCGGACCGAACACCACGTCCACGTAGGGCGCGCGCTTGACGATGGCTTCGCCTTCCTGGCTGGCCACGCATCCGCCCACGCCGATCACCAGGTTGGGATTGGTCTTCTTCAGGTGCTGCACGCGGCCCAGGTCCGAGAAGACCTTTTCCTGCGCCTTCTCGCGCACCGAACAGGTGTTGAACAGGATGACGTCGGCGTCTTCCGGGTTGTCGGTGAGTTCCAGGCCCTGGTCGCCGCGTAGCACGTCGGCCATCTTGTCCGAGTCGTACTCGTTCATCTGGCAGCCGAAGGTGCGGATGTACAACTTGCGGGGGGAGCCGGCGTCTGCGGCGGGGAGGGCGGCGCTGGCGCCGTCGGGCGCGGCGTCGGCGCGCTTGAGGGTGGTTTCTTGCATGATGGTCGCCGTGACGGGTGTAGATCCCGGGGGCAGAGAATGGTAGGAAACCCGGGATTTTAACCCTTGCCCGCATTTGCTTCTTGGTCTGGCGCGCGCAGGCCGTTACGATAGCGTGCTGGGCTGATTTTGCAGCCCAGGAACGTTTCTCATTTCCCGATAGCGGTATCGATGAACAGCAATCCCCTGACGCCTTCGGCGGCCGCTCCCGTATCCGACGCCTCAGCCGGCCCCGCGCCGGACCAGTTCCGCAACCCCTTTTCCGCGCTGACCTGGGTGCTGCTGGGCTGCGCCCTGGCGCTGGCCGCCAGCGCGTGCGCGTTGTGGGTGGACCTGCCGCTGGCGGTGTGGATCAAGCAGTCGGTATCTGAAGGCGTGAACGAATCCTTCGAATGGATCGGTGAACTCGGCGAAAGCGGCCCTTATATCGGTGTGGCGCTGGCCTTCTACGTGATCGGGTTGGTCGGCCTGGCGCGCGGCTGGCGCAATCCGGTGCGCATGAGCTACGCCAGCATGGCGCGCGGCAGCCTGCTGATGCTGTCGACCCTGGCGGTCGGCGGACTGGTGGTGCTGGTGCTCAAGCGTTCGGTGGCGCGGGCGCGTCCCGAGCTGTTCTTCGAAAAAGGCATCTACGGGGTGGGCGAGTCGTTCTCGCGCGCCCAGCTGTACAACTCCTTCCCCTCCAGCCACACCTATGCGGCATTTGCCGTGGCAGTGGTGCTGGGCATCCTGGCGCCGCGCTGGCGCTGGGTCTTCCTGCTGCTGGCGGCGCTGGTGGCGATGAGCCGGCTGGTCAACCTGGACCACTATCTGTCGGACGTGATGACGGCCGCGGGCATTGCGGTGCTGGTCGGGCACGTGCTGGCGCCCCGTGTGCTGGGCGCCGGATATCAGTGGCCTCTGCGCGCGCCCTGGCGCTGGTGGAAGAAATAAGGTCTGCTGTTGCGGACGTTGGGTTGTGCTTCGTAGGTCGCCCGTCGTCGCGGGCTACGTGCGTCTTGGCGAGTTGCGCTGCTGGAGCTGTGGTCGGGGGCGAGTCGTGGGCTGCCCGTGTTGTTCGGCCGCGCGGGCGGCCGAACAACACATACATGATTCCGGCCAGGGGCGGGCTCCAGACTACGCCTTACGCGAAATTCACTACCACGCGCCGGTTGGTGCGGCTCTTTTTCTCGATCTTCGTAACGATCACCGCGCCGATCTCGCCGGTGTTGGCCACGTGCGTGCCACCACAGGGCTGGCGATCCACGCCGGGAATCTCGACGATGCGTATGCTGGCCGTGCCGGCCGGGGGCGCGGCGCCTATGGTGCGCACCAGATCGGGTTGTGCGGCCAGTTCCTCGGGCGTGATGCAGTTGATGCTGACGCCGGTGCGGGCGTCGATTAGGGCGTTCAGGCGTTCGGTCAGGTCGGCCTTGTCCAGCGTGGATTCGGGCAGGTCGAAGTCGACGCGCGCGGAGTCGGGTGAAATGCTGCAGCCGGTCACGGGGGCGGGCACCAGCGCGCCCAGCAGATGCAGACAGGTGTGCAGGCGCATGAGGCGGTGGCGCCGCGGCCAGTCGATGGTCACCGAGACGCGGTCGCCCACTTGCGGTGCGATGCCGCCTTCCAGCACGTGCAGGATGCGCTTGCGGTCTTCGGCGTAGACGGTGTCGGCAAGCGTCAGCGCGCGGCCGTCGGCCAGCGTCAAGGTGCCGCTGTCTCCCGCCTGGCCGCCGCTGCGTGCGTAGCAGACAGTCTCGTCCAGTTCGACGCCCTCGGGGCTGACCGCGATCACGGTGGCCTCGCATTGGTCCAGGTAAGGGTCTTCGTCGAATCGCTTGCGGGTGGCATGCATGTAAAGGGTCTCCGGATGTTCTGGTTTTTTTTGCAAGGCGGGGCGGACGATCAGGCCAGGATCTTCAGGCCGCCGGCCGTTTCGATCTGTGCGCTCAGGCGCGGCGGGCCGTCGACCTGTTCCACCTGGATCAGGTGGTCCGCGCCCAGCCAGGCCAGCCCTTGGCGCAGCAGCCCGGCCTGCGGATGGCTGCCGGACAGTTGCTTGAGTGTGAGGTGCTGGCGCGGCAGGCTGACGCCGGGGTAGTCGGCCACGTCCCACTGGATCAGCGTGGGCAGCAGACCGTCGCCGGCCGCATGGCCCGCTTCGCGCCAGGCGGGCAGGCTGCCGTCGTCGGGCACCGTCAGCCGCCAGCGCAACTGCCCGCGTTCCATGGGAATGGCGGGCGGGATGCGTGCGGGATGCTCCGCCTGCATACGCGTCAGATCCAGCGGCGCTTCGACCCGCGCCGCCCAATGCGCTAGGTAGGGACCCTGGGCGATGCGGGCGCGGACGGCGTCCTGATCCAGCCCGAACCAACGTGGCCGCGCAGGCGCCGGGGCCTGAGGATCGATGGCGATGACTTCGAGGTAGATGCCGCCGGCCATGCCCAGCACCCGGTTGTGGGTGCCCATGCGCGGATGCGCGCCGCCGCCCGAGGGGGCGATGCCGAGCAGTGCTGCGACGTATTCGGTGCCGCTGTCCAGGTCCGCGGCGGCGATGACGAGGTGATCGATGACGAGTTTCATGGTCCGGCTATGGTAGCGAATCCGCGCGGATCCGTACCCGTACAGCGCGACGGGGGCGGGCGGTACAGTGTCAGACGCCCAGGTCCCGGCGCTTCAGCACCCGGTCTATCAGGCCCCATTCCAGCGCTTCCTCCGCGCTCATGTAGCAGTCGCGGTCCAGTGTGCGCTCTACGTCTTCGTAGCTGCGTCCGCAGTGCTGGGCGTAGACGCGCGTGACGCGGTCCTTGGTCCTGCGCATTTCCTCGGCGTGGATGAGCACGTCCGAGGCCTGGCCCTGGAAGCCGCCTAAAGGCTGATGCACGTGCACGCTGGCATTGGCCAGCGCGCATCGTTCGCCGGGTTCGCCCGCCATCAGCAGGAACGAGCCCATGGAGCGCGCCGTGCCCATGCACAGCGTGTGCACCGGCGCAGTGATGAACTGCATGGTGTCGTACATGGCCAGGCCGCTGGTGATGACGCCGCCAGGGGAGTTGATGTAGAGATGGATGGGCTTGGTGGGGTTCTCGGATTCCAGGAACAGCAGCTGGGCGCAGACCAGCGCCGACACCGAGTCGTTGACTTCGCCGTTCAGGAAGATGATGCGGTCGCGCAGCAGTCGCGAATAGATGTCGAAGGACCGCTCGCCGCGGCCGGACTGCTCGACCACCATGGGTACGTATTGCATCACGTCCTGCATGGACGAATCTCCTGGGTTGCGATTGCCTTGCGCTTGGGCCGGGTTCAGGCGGCGCGCATGAGGAAGGGGCCGGCGTCGTTGGCGGCTGGGCGCCCGCGGCGTTCGAACCGCGCGTCGTCCAGCGCGTGGATGATGCGCAGGAGCGTGCGGCCGTCGGCGACGGGCCGGATCTGGAAGGTCACCAGGCTTTCGAGGAAAGGCGGCTCCTCGTCGCGCATGCGGTATTGGATTTCTTCGGCAGGCGTCGCGTCCGCGGGTTCGGCGCTGGTCAGCGCCCGTCCAGGCAGCCATTGCTCGCGGAATTCGGGGATGCTGATGGCGCGCCAGACTTTTTCGGGCGGCGCGTCGAGTTCGTATTCGAGCACGATGTCCTGGGGCGGGTCTTGCGGCGCGGTCGGCTTCATTGGTCCATGTCCTTGAGCAGGGCGTTCAGGGCTTCGATGCGGGCCGGCCAGTAAGCGCGGTACTTCGCCAGCCATCCGGCGATGAGCGCAAGCCCGTCGGGGTCGACTTCATAGTTCACGAAACGGCCTTGTTTTTCCTCGCGCACCAGGCGGGCCTTGCGCAGCACCGCAAGGTGCTGCGACATGGCTGGCTGGCTGATCTCCATGCCGACGCGCAGGGCGCTGGCGTTCATGCCGCCGGCGGCGAGCTTTTCGAAGATGGCACGGCGGGTCGGATCGGCCAGGGCCTTGAAGATGTCGGTTTCGAGCATGACAATACATTAGTCAATACTTATGTGTTGGTCAAGCGGAAAGCACCCTGTGCGCGTCCGAGAGCCATTTGCGATCGCGGCTGGCACAATGGCGCCGGACCTGCAGTCGGGAGCGACGCCGTGGCTTTTCTTCTATTCCCCGTCTTGTTCGCGGCCAGCCTGCTGATCAGCCTGGCGGCCGGCGCCGTGCATGGCCGGCGTCATGGTTGGAAGGCCCCGGCTACGCGGCGGTGGCTGTTCGTGGCGGGATGCCTTGTGCTTTCGTATCTGGTCGGCCTGGCGCTGGTCATTCATGACCCGTACTTCGACGACAACGGGGTGCCTGAATTCATTCCGTGGCGTTTCCGCTGGACCTGGGCCTGGCTCTACGCCGGCTTGCTGCAATTCGCCGTGGTTCCGAGCGGTTTGGCCCTGCGGCGCCTGGCCAGGCGTAAGACGGCAAGCGCCGCGCAATAAAAAATGTCCACCGTCAAGCTTTTCAGGCCATAGACTCGGCCTGAAAAACTGCGGCATGACAGGACGTTACGCTTAGCGCCCCGCACGTGGAGTCCCTGGGTTGGATTGGCAAGGGTCAGCTGGGAGCCGTCGCGTTCCAAGTCATGGCGCGCTGCGGCGCATGACGGCTCGGGCTTAGCTCGAAGAGCCAT